>CAWCBJ010000001.1:0-22924 GCA_963793685.1 uncultured Gammaproteobacteria bacterium
GCCTCGCACCGGCCGCCCTTCACGTTGAAGGAGAACCGGCCCGGCTGGTAGCCGCGCATCTTCGCCTCGGTGGGCCGCGAACAGCCTCCTGATGTGGTCGAATTCGCCGGTGTAGGTGGCCGGGTTCGACCGCGGGGTGCGGCCGATCGGCCCCTGGTCGACGTGCGATCACCTTGTCGAGATGCTGGATGCCGGTGATCGTGGTGTGCTTGCCCGGCACCGTCCTGGCAGCGTTCACCTCGTGCGGCCAGGCCTGGTAGCAGCATGTCGTTGACCAGCGTCGACTTGCCCGAGCCCGACACGCCGGTGACGGCCACCGTGCACACCGAGCGGGAGCCGCACGTCCACCTCGCGCAGGTTGTGCTCGGTCGCGCCCTACCGCGTCCCGCGATTGGACTTGCGCTGACGCGTCTGGTCGGCAGGGGGATCGATCCCGCCCGGCCATGTACTCACCGGTCAGCGAGTCGGACTGGCCATGAGGTCGTCGACCGGGCCGTCCACCACGATGTCGCCGCCGTGCTCCCCCGCCCGCGGACCGATGTCTACGACGTAGTCCGCCGCGCGGATCGTGGCCTCGTCGTGCTCCACGACGATCAGCGTGTTGCCCAGGTCGCGCAGCCGCAGCAGCGTCTCGATCAGGCGGTGGTTGTCACGCTGATGCAGGCCGATCGACGGCTCGTCCAGCACGTACAGCACTCCGGGTCGGCCCGAGCCGAATCTGGGTGGCGAGGCGATCCGCTGGGCCTCGCCGCCGGCCAGCGTGGCCGAGGCCCGGTCCAGGGTCAAGTAGTCCAGCCCGACGTGGGGCAGGAAGCCCATCCTCGCGTTGACTTCCTTGATGATCCGTCCCGCGATCTGCTGGTCGCGCTCGGACAGTTCCAGGGTCCGCAGGTGCTTGGCCAGGTCACCGACCGGGAGCCCGCACAGCTCGGCGATCGACCGGCCGTCCACCGTGACCGCCAGCGAGACCGGCTTGAGCCGGGCGCCCGTGACAGGACGGGCAGGGCACCTCGCGCATGAACCCGGCGAACTTCTCCCGGCTGGAGTCGCGACTCCGCCTCGGCGTGCCGCCGCTCGACGCACGGGATCGCGCCCTCGAAGTTCGTGTAGTACGAGCGCTCCCGGCCGTACCGGTTCTTGTACCGGACGTGCACCTGCTCGTCGTAGCCGCGCAGCAGCGCCTCCTTGGCGCCTTGGCGGGCAGCCTCGCCCACGGCGTGTCCATCCTGAACCCGAGCGTCTCGCCGAGCGCCTCGATCAGCCGGACGAAGTAGTCGCTGACGTGCCCGCCGCTCCACGGCGCGATCGCGCCGTCGGCCAGCGTCTTCGACGGGTCGGGGACGATGAGCTCGGGGTCGACCTCCATCCGGGTGCCGAGGCCGGTGCAGTCCGGGCAGGCGCCCCACGGCGAGTTGAACGAGAACGACCGCGGCTCCAGCTCGTCGAAGGACAGGTCGTCGTACAGGCAGGCCAGGTGCTCGGAGTACATCCGCTCGCGGTGCGGGTCGGTCTCCGGCAGGTCGACGAAGTCGAGGACGACCACGCCGCCGGACAGGCCGAGCGCGGTCTCGACCGAGTCGGTCAGCCGCCGCCGGGCGGTGTCCTTCACCGCGAGCCGGTCGACGATCACCTCGATGTCGTGCTTCTCGTACTTCTTCAGCGCGGGCAGTGGCGGAGCTCGTCGCCTCGTCCAGGCGGATGATCGTGCCGTCGACCCGCGCCCGGGAGTAGCCCTTGGTCTGCAGTTCCTTGAGCAGCTCGCCGTACTCGCCCTTGCGGCCGCGGACCACCGGGGCGAGGACCTGGAACCTGGTGCCCTCCTCGAGCTCGAGGACCCGGTCCACGATCTGCTGCGGCGTCTGCCTGGCGATCGGGCGGCCGCAGATCGGGCAGTGCGGCTTGCCGATCCGGGCGTACAGCAGCCGCAGGTAGTCGTACACCTCGGTGATCGTGCCGACGGTGGACCGCGGGTTGCGGCTGGCGGACTTCTGGTCGATCGAGACCGCCGGCGACAGCCCGTCGATGAAGTCCACGTCGGGCTTGTCCATCTGGCCGAGGAACTGCCGCGCGTACGCCGACAGCGACTCCACGTACCGCCGCTGCCCCTCGGCGAAGATCGTGTCGAAGGCCAGGCTGGACTTGCCCGAGCCGGACAGCCCGGTGAAGACGATCATGGCGTCCCGCGGCAGGTCGAGCGAGACATCCTTCAGGTTGTGCTCGCGGGCGCCGCGAACGACAAGCCGGTCAGCCACTGCGCCTCTGCTCTCTTAGGGGCTCGGAAGTAGATATACGGATCGCCTGGCGATGCTAGCCGGGGGGTCTGACATTTTGAGGACTCCGCGTCCCGGGGGAACACAAGCGCCGCACAATCTATGAGCGCCGGATCGGTCGCTGTTATGCCCGCCCCCGCTACCTCCCACGATAGCGAAGCCCGCCGAGCCTCCGTCCCGGCCTCTTCCGCCTCGGCCCGCGAACCACATGAAAGTGGCGCTCTACCGCGAAGAATCGGTAGAGCGCCACGTTCATTGAATCGGAGCGCGGTACTGCTGTGGCTGATGGGAATGCTGATGCATTTAGCGCGCGTGGTGACGGGAGTCGGGGTCTTGGGCGGGGGCTAACTGGCGAAGGTGCCGAAGTGCGAGGCGGGGCGGCCTTTGGTAGAGGAAGCTGGCCGCGGCCAGGTCCTCGGCGGCCAGGCCGAGCGACTCGAACACGGTGATCTCACCGTCATTGGCGCGCCCGGGGGCAGTGCCCGGTGAGGACCTCGCCGAGTTCGGCCCGGACCGGGTCATCACGCCTTCCACCCTGCGGCCCAGCAGGAAGTCTCCGGCCTCGTGGCTACCGACTCGCGGCTGTCCGCGAAGACGGCCGCCTCGGCCATGATCGCGGTGTCGAGTTCCCTGGGCTCCCGGCACGCACGCGCCGACCGCGTTGACGTGCGCGCCCAGGGGCCAGCAGTTCGCGGCGCAGCACCGGGACGGACGAGTTGGTGGCGGTCACCACGATGTCCGCGCCGTGACCGCGGCCGGCACCTGGTCTACGCGAGTGACCGGCTGGCCAGCTAGCGTCCAGCTCGGCGGCCACCTCGCGGGTCCGGGCCAGGTCGCGTCCGGCCAGCCGGATCCCGGTCAGCGTCCGGCCCGCGGCGATGGCGTGCGCGTGCGCCTGGCCCTGCACACCGATGCCGATGATGGCCAGTTCGGCCGCGCCGGGCGTGGCCAGCAAGTCGGTCGCCACCGCGGAGACGGCGGCGGTCCTGACCTCGGTGATGGCGGACGCGTTGATCAGCGCCAGCGGCTCCCCGGTGCGCACATCGGACAGCAGCACGCCGCCCTGGTGCGCGTCCTTGCCGACGGCCGGGTTGCCCGGCGTGATGACCAGCGCCTTCAGCGCGTAGCCCGCCTCCGGCGAGTAGGCCGGCATCAGGCCCATGAAGCCGGTCGCTTCCGCGGCCGCACGACCGTCCGCAGCGGCTGCTGGATCTGGCCGCGGGCCAGCGCCGCCAGGGCCTCGCGCATGACGTCGGCGCACTCCCGGTACGTCATGAGCTCCCGTACGTGCTTGCTGGCCAGGACGAGTATCTTCACGAGGGCCTCCAGCCCGGTCAGGCGTGTACCCCGCAGGGGCAGAGCGGCGGCGCTGGCGCGGATCACCCAGCCCCGTGGTTGCGGATGCCGAAGTGCTGGCACGAGCGCAGGAAGTGGCGCACCGGCTGGCCACCGGGCCGTGTGCGGTGCTTGGTCAGATTCGCTCGTTGCATGCGTCGACCTTCGATCATTCGCTGCAGGAACAGCTGCGCGCGGAGCGCAGCGCCCAGGAATTGACCCTCGAGAATCATGATTGCGTTGAAGGGGTGCGCGCCTTCTTCGAGAAGCGGGAACCGCATTTTTCCGAGCATTAGGCGCCGCGCCACTCGCCGATCGCGCGAATGTCATCGGGAGTCGTGCGGCAGCAGCCGCCGATCAGCCGAGCGCCCGCTCTTGATACCAGGTGCGGGCCATTTCGCTGAAGGGTGTCGCGGCAGGCGATCCGCTCCAGCGCTTGGTGATCGCCTGGTATTGCTCGCCCGAATTCGGATAGGCAAGCAGGGGTTTGTCGGTGCGCTCGCGCATGTGCCGCAAAAGGTCGGCGACATATTCGGGCGAGGTGCAATTCACGCCGGCGATTTTTTGATCCGCTCCTTCCAAATCAGCGCCCCGCAGACGAGATGCTTTGGCTTCGGCATCCGCACCGGTCGGCTCATCGCCCGATTCAAGGTCCTTAGGATCACTCATATGCGAAATCTCCCTGATGTGGAAATGCTAATCGGTCCCGCGATTATACGCCAGCCGGGGATTCCGCGACGGGTGATGGCTAAACCGATCAGAACGCCCGTACTCCATGCCGCAGCGCGAAAATCCAAGCCGCGGCGACGAGGCCGAGCGCGGCGGCGCCTGCACCCAGTTGCAGCCCGTAGCCACGGCTGCGCGGTACATGGGCGCGCGCATAGATCCAGCCGAGCCCGACGCCCATCGCGAATCCGAGCGCATGGCCCAGCACGTCGACGTGTTCGCCGCCGGCGCCCAGGAAACCCAACAAGCACACGCCCGCGAACAGGGGCGCCCAGCGATACCTGAACCGCTCCCGCAGGGTAAGACGCTGGCGCCATGCAAAGCCCGCGAGCAACCCCAGGGCGGCAAACACGGCGGTGGACGCGCCCACCGCCCGATGCGTCGATGGTGAGATCAACATATCCAGGTAGTTGGCGACGGCACCCGCGCCCACGATGCTCGCCCATGCCAGGCCGGGACCGAACACTTTCCCGGCCAGAATTCCGATGCCGACGCCGAACAATAAGATTTCCGAGCAAGTGGGCTTGATCCAGGTGCAGGGTCAGCGCGGCTACGGCGCGCCACCATTCGCCGGCGCCCGCCAGGGGCTCGAGCGCGCCCGATGCCAGCCAATCCATGCCCAACCATTGAATTCCGGCGCAATATGCCGTGAGCAACAGCACTGCCGCGTAGATTCCGGCACCTAAGCCGGCGCCGCCAAAGGGGATGACGGCCGGCGGTTCATCCCGCACGATGCGGCGCTCCGCCGCATAACGAGCGAGCTCCTCGCGTGCGCCGGCCGCCGCCTCGGGCGATACCAGCAAGACCCACGCGCCGTCGAGTTCGCTCACATCGTACGCCAGCCCCTTCGCTTCCAAGACCAACCCGGATTCCCGGCAGGCCATCTGCGAACCGCGATACACGGCGACGCGCTCCGCCGGCTCAATGTCCATGCCGTGCATTATCGCATGGCGCCGCCCACGCCTTAGGTCGTACGCGGCTGCTCCGCCAGCATCCGATAGATCTTAAGCACCCGCGGCACGTACGCCATGGTTTCCGTGAATGGCGGAATCCGGCCACCGTTGCGATCCACCGCCTCTTCGCCTGCGTTGTAGGCAGCGAGCGCCAGACGGATGTCTTGACCGAAGCGGTCGATCAGGAATTTCAAATAGCGCGCGCCGCCATGCACGTTCTGCTTGGGATCGTACGGGTTCGAAACGCCGAAGCGGGTCGCCGTGGCGGGCATCAATTGCATCAATCCGACGGCGCCGCGTTTGGAGACGGCGCGTGAGTTGAATCCCGATTCGACCACGATGACCGCCCGCAACAGATTCGGCTCCACCGAGGCGGAGAGCGCGGCCTTCTCGATGATCGAATCGTATTGCGTGGCTCGCGCCATCAGCGACATGTCGTAATATTGGCCGCTCTCGGTCATATCCTGCGGGGACAACACCAGCAGCTTGTAGCGGTTGTTGTCCGGTACATCGGTGTAATGCTTGACGCCGTCGGCATCGACGTATGTGTAAATCTTCGAGCGCGCCTCGGCAACCGTGGCGTAAAGCGCGGTCGCAATCAGCGCCGCTGCGAATAAAAGGACGGATTTCGACGGCATGAAACGGCTTCCTGATGCACGAGCCTAGCGCGAAGCGGCCGCTGCCCGATGGGACCTGCATCAAGGAACGGACTGCCCGAGTTAACATAGCGTGCTCCCGAATACTCTTCCGCGGGCATTTCGAGCGTCCGCCGGGCCGGCCTCGAGCGTGAGCCTAGATAACGGATATTTAACGTACCTTTTGCGGCTCCAGCACGGATTTTTCGTGGACCGGGCAGATAGAATCACGCGGGTCGGACTGGTTCGCCCAGCAGCGTTATAGGCCCTTTTGTTTTTATGAGCGTTCCAAAACCAGCCCTGGCACAGTCCCTGACCGAAACTACGATTTCGTCCGGCATCGTCTACATCGACAGTCGAGCCGATCGGCGCAGCGCCGTAGGGTTGCGTGAATGGGTGCTGACCGCCCTTCTATTTCTGGTTCCGCTGGTCACTTACTGGCCAGCGACGTTCCACGATTACGGCTTGCGCGACGACTATTCGAACCTGCGCGAGGCGCATGAGGAAACGGGCAAGGTAGTGCGATTCTGCGCCTCGGATGCGCGCCCCATCTACGGCTGGTTGCTGCAATCGACGTATGGACAGACCGGCAGCGTGCAAAACCTGCAATGGATGCGTTTCTTCGCCTCGCTCCTTCTCGGCGCGATTTCCCTGGTGATGTTTCGCGGCCTACGCACCCTCGGTTGGTCGCAGGGCACCAGTCTGTGCGTTACCGTGCTGCTGGCTTTGGTACCCTCCGCACAGGTCATTGCCTCGTGGGCGGTCGGTTGGCCGTACGCGGCGGCGGCGCTCCTGGCGATCGGCGCGTTCTTTACGCTGGAGGGCTCGTTCGCAATGGGCTTGCGGTCCGGCAGCCGCCGGGCGGTGTGCCAGTCGATGGTCGCCTTGAGCCTTCTGGTGGTGAGCGCGCTCATCTACCAAACGAGCGCCTTATTCTATTCGGTTCCCCTGGCGGGCGGACTGATCGCACACCGGCACCGCGGATTCGCGGCGACCACGCGTTGGCTCGGCGTGCATTTCGGATTCGTCGCGTCCGCTCTGGGCATCGCCTACTGCACGATGACGACGCTGTATTCCATGGGCGTCTTCGTCAAGTCCGGGCGCGTCGCGTTCGAGCACCATTGGCTGGACAAAATCCACTGGTTCCTGCAGGAGCCGTTGCCGAACGCGCTCAGCATGTTCGTGCTGAACGACAATAACCAGCGCGATCATTTGCTGTATTGCGGTTGCGCGGCGCTGGTCGCGGTGATCTTGGCGGCGGGCGGGTATTTGGAATGGCGGCGCCACGGTCGGACGCGCGGATTGATCTGGCTCACCGGGCTGGTCACGCTGCCGGTATTCGCTTGCGCGGTGAGCCTGATCGCATCCGAACGGTATGCCACGTACCGCACGATCCTGGCGATGACCGCGGTGCTGCTGTGCTTCTTGGTGAGTTCCGTGCACGCGCTGACCGAACATTGGAGCGAGATCAATCGCAAATTGCTGGCGACGCTGTTCGTTGCAGTCGCATTCTTTACCGCGCAACATCACGCGTATGCCCTCATTGCGGTCCCTCAGGGCAATGAATGGCAATTGATCCTCGAGGGCGCGCAGCGTGTCCGCCTGAACACGGCGACGCGGCCGCGCATTTTCGCCGTTGCTTCGACGCCCGCCGATATCTCCACGGCGACGATCTATCACGACGAGTTCGGTTCGCTGTCGTCGAATTCGGAATGGGTGCCGAAGGAGATGTTCAAGCGAGCCATGCACGATTTGCACCCCGAAATCGCCAATATCGATGCGCGCTATGATTTCGCGACGGGGCCCAAATTGCCTCCCGGTCAGCATTACGATGTGATCATCGACATGCACCGCTTGCGGCACTTCTATACCGAGAATTGAGGTGCCTCATTGATGCGGCCGCGGCGGCCGCCGGTTCCGCATCGACTCGGCGCCTCGTTTCTTATCCCGCGTTTCTTATTCGAGCTGCGGCTAGAATTTCTGGCCGAATTTGACGCCGAAATTCATGGGTTTGATGGGATAGATGCGGTAATTCTCATAGCAGTAGGCAAATGCGCATTGGGTGATACGGCCGAGCTGACCTTGTTTGTCGAACAGATTCTCGATGTACCCCTCCAAGTGCCAGTTATTCTTGCCGGTACCTGTCGATAAATCGAAGGTGGTAAATTTCGGCAAATTTCCCATTTCATTATTTAGGTCCTGCTCCAGTTGACTGGTCGATGCGCCTTGGTGGATGACGGTTCCCTGCACGAAGCTCTCGTAATCGGCCACGTTGAATTTGTAGCGCGCCGAGGCGTAGCCCTTGAGCTTCGGCGTGACGGGTAATTGCGTCCCGGACGGTGCGGTCAGATCGGCGGGGGCGCAATTGTGCACCACCTGCTCGGTCACCAGATCCAGTTTGCAGAGATTTTCCGTGGTTCTCGCATTCACGTAGGTTCCCGAGGCCGACAGGGTCAAATTCTCGAGCGCGAGCCAACTGCACGTCGCCTTCGATGCCCTCGGTCTTGGCGTTGGCGGCGTTCACGACGCTGGTAATGCCGAAAGTGCCGGTGACCGCATACTGCATGTCCTTCCACCGTTCGTAGAACACGGCGCCGTTGGCGCGCAGGCGCCGGTCGAACCACGCCGTCTTCCAGCCGATCTCGAAATTAGTGAGTGTGTCCGCATTGTAAGGAGCCACCGTCGGCCGGCGGTTATTGCCACCCGGCCGGAAACCGGTCGAATAAGTTCCATAGACCATGCGGTCGGGATCAACCTGGTAGGTCAAGGTGACCCGGTGAGTTTCACCGTTTTCAACCACCTTATTGTTGGTATCCACGCACGGCCGGTAGTTCGGCACCACGGGGACCGAGCCGAGCCCGTATAACGCGCAGTAGCTTTGGAAGCCAAAGAAGCCGTACAGCGTATTGTTCACCCAGAATTGTCGGATGCCGGCACTTACCTTGAACTTATCGGTCACATCGAAAGTCGAGTCGCCGAAAACCGCGTAATCCCGATCCACTCGAGTCTGTTGGGTCAAATAGCAAATGTTGGGCGAGCCGTCGATGGCGTAATACGCCGGCAGCTCATGCATCTGGAAGGCTGCCCGAATGTTATCGCTCTGGCGCTGATAGAACAGCCCCGCGGTGCCTCGAAAGCGATAATCGGCGGGCGAGCTGATGCGCAATTCCTGGCTGATTTTTTCGTAATCATCGTGGTTGTTCACGAACTGAGTCGGATCGACCAGAGGCCCGCCCTTGCCATTGCAATTGTTCGCGGGAGTCCCTTGGGCGCAATTGACGTAACGAGTGGAAGAGTAGGTGTTGTATTGGGAATACGCGTCGTAGGCCACCGTGTATCCCGAATAATCAACCACGTTGTGGACGTTGCGTTGGAAATATCCTCCTGAATAGAGCACATCGAAGTTCGAGATCTTGCCCTGGACCGTGAGGCCCGATTGCCACCAATTGTCCACGTTCACTTCATTGCCGAAGTCGCCGACATTCAGGAATCCCTTGGCGGGTTCGTACGAAAAATTGCCGTCCGCCCTTTGATTCTGCAGCAAGAACTGCGGCAGCACGGTCCAATTGTCATTGAGATCGATCTTGATCGCCGCCCGTCCGCCATAGGTGGTCACCGGGTTGAAGCGCTGCCCCGCCACATTGGGCTCCACCGCCCCGGCTGGGTTGCCATAGTTGCTGACGGCGATCGGGTCATTCGGAATGCCGAGCGCCGGTTGGCCGCGCAGGTAGATGTTGGTGGTATCTATATTGTTGACATAGCCGCCCTCGTGGTCGTAGAAGCCGACCAGTCGAACGGCGATATGCTCGGAGATCGGAACGTTGACGTAGCCCTCGAATTGCTCGCCGGGGTTGCCGCGGCCGAATTTATCGCCCTTGACATCGTAAGCGGCGGAAAAAGCATCCATTTCGGGCTTATTGGTGATGATGCGCAGGGTGCCCGAGAGCGAACTGGCGCCGTACAAAGTGCCCTGGGGACCCGCCAATGCCTCGACCCGTGCGATGTCATAGATATGCACATCCAGGGTGTTGCCGATGGTGGTCACCGGCATTTCATCCAGGTACACGCCGGTTGCCGGCAGGGAGCCCGCGTGCAGACCATCGCTGCCGCTGGAAATGCCTCTGAAGTAAATCTGCGACTGGCCGGGGCCGAACGATTGATAGCTCACGCTCGGCAGCAGTTTGGCGAAGTCGTCGAAATCCGTGACCTGATGTTCCTCCAGCTCCTTACCGGTCAATACCGTCAAGCTGATGGGAACCTTTTGCAGGTCTTCCGTGCGTTTTTGCGCCGTGACGACCACTTCCTCGAGCGTGGTCGTATCGGTGGCTTCGGCCGCGTGCCCCATGCCGCCGCCGGCCATGAGGGCTGAGGCCAGCGGCACGCCGGCCCATTTGGCACGGTCGCGCGCCAGTTTGCGCTTGCGGCTACGAGTCATCGACACATCCCCTTGATATTCTCTATGCGCTATCCGCCGCGAGCACGTATCCCATACTTCACGCGCATTTAAAAGCGCGGCGTGTGCGGATAGGAGTCCAGCACATCGCCAAGGGCATCCTTGAGGGGCTCGAGCCAGGCCTCATAGTGGCGCCAATGTTCCACGCCGTCGCGATAGATCGGCTGTCTGACCTGCTGCGCGCTCGCGGTTCTCACCGGACGATCATTCTCATAGAAACGCAGACAGGCGCTTTCGAACGGCAATCCGCAATACGCCAGAAGGCGCCGCACCTCCGCTTCGGTGTCCTCGATCATGTTCTCGTAGAAAACCCGGTGAACCTTACCGGGGATTACCCGATCGAAGTGATCCATCAACTCGACATAGTCGCGATAATAGCGGCCCGTATCGTTCAGGCTATAAGAGTAGCGATGACCCTCGGCGAATTGCTGTTTGAACGCCGAAAAACAGCACGCCATGGGGTGCCGACGCGCATCGATGATCTTGGCGTTCGGCAGCGCCAGCCGGATCAGCCCGATATGCGAGAAATTATTCGGCATCTTGTCGATGAACAGTGGCTTTACCGTCTTGCGCTGGATCCGCGTGCGCTCGATGTAATCCTCGCCCGAGCTTGCGGCAATCCTCCGAGCTCAACGCCCCGAGCACCCCGGGATATCTCGGCTGTTCCGACCCCATGGGCTTTCCGGACAAGGTTTCCACGATCATGATCATGTCGGGCAATTCCATGGTGCCTTCCACGCTCGAATGGCTGGACAGAATTTGCTCGATCAAGGTCGAGCCCGCGCGCGGCAAGCCCACGATGAAAATCGGATCCGGCGCCGGTGTCCCGTAGCCGGCGCGCGCCCCGAAGAACTCTTGCGACAGCAATTCCTTCGAGCGCCGCACGAACGCGGACATATCGTCGGCATTGTAATTGGAGCGGGATCGCCTGAGCTCATTGGCGCTTGAGTAGTGATCGAACGACTCGGCATATCGATGATCGTCCTCGAGCGCCTTGCCCAGCGCGAAATCCAGGTGATAGCGGTCCTCTTCGGACAAATCGGTGCGCGCCAGCTGCGCTTGCATGGCGCGCTTTTCCTCGGCGCTGAAGCGGAAGGTCTTCAAGTTTGCGAGGCTCCAATAGGCCTCGCCCAAGTGAGGCGCCAATTGGATGCTCTGGCGGTAGGCCGCGATGCTGTCCTGCTCCCGGCCGGCGGTGGCCAGCGTGTGTCCGTAGCTCAGCCAGAGTTTCGGATGTTCGGGATGCGCTTTCAACACCTCCGCGTATATTTCGATCGACTCGCGGTACCTGCCGATTTTGACCAGAATGACCGCCTTCAGATTTCGATACGTCGAATTGTGCGGATCGAGTTGCTCCAAGTCGATCGATCTCTCGAAGTGCGGCCGCCGATTTATTGCGCCGATTCAGCACCAGGGCATATTGCTGGCGCGCCGGATCGAAACTGGGCGCGAGTTCCAGGCAACGCTCGAGCAGCACTTCGGCGTCGGCATTGCGGCCCAACCGGGCTGCCACCTCGGCCAGCATGCGCAGCGCGGCGACATCGGTCGGGTACTGCTTGAGATGCGCGCGCAGCAACGCCTCCGCCTGAGCGATCCGTCCCTCGACCAGCGCCAATGCGGGAGTCAACAGGCGCGGATCCTGGGTTGAGGCCTTGATGTGCTGCGCGTAGGCGGCATCGGCGCCCTGCGTGTCGCCCCCCAAGATCAGGTGATCCGCGATGGCGCGCCAGGCATCGGGAAGGTTCGGTTTCAGCGCCACCGCGCGCCGCAAGGCGGCCAACGCGGCTTCGGGCCGTCCGGCCTCACCCAAGGCAAGCCCCCGCTCATAGTGCGCAGCCGCCCAATTCGGTTGTGTTGCGGCGAGAGGCTCCAGCACGCGCAAGGCCCCGGCGGCATCGCCGCCCAGCCGGCGCGCCATGCCCAACAGCAGCATGGCCAATGGGTGGTTCGGCGCGACTTTGAGAATTTCACCGGCCTGTTCGGCCGCGAGCCGCGGGCTACTGCGCAGCAAACGCCTGGTATGCGCCAGGGCGGTGTCGAGGGTTCCGGTCGGTTCGGCGGTGCTTGTCATCGATAACCTGGCGCCCGGCTACACGCCCAAATAATCGCGAAGACGCCCGTGCGCTATCGCCGCACGCACTGCGATCGGCCACAGCGCATGGAGTCCGATTGTCTTGATGGTCGTTATGGGCATATCGATCGGCGACCGAAGGCATCAAGGAGCCGTTGCGCGAGCTGTGAGCCCATCGCTGTTGCCAGCGCAACGCCGCGGCCATTATATCCCAGGCACGCCAGCACTCCCGCCGCCGGCTCGTGTACGTGAGGATAATGGTCCCGAGTCATCGCAAGGCGCCCACTCCACGCATGCGTCCATTCTATGCTCCCGAGCATCGGCCAGAGCTTGCGCGCATATGCGAGCAAATGCGGTATCGCCATCGCGGCGTTGATCTCACGCATGGGGCCGCGGCCACCGATCAACAAGCGCCGATGAGCGTCGACGCGGTAGTACACGGTGACCGCACCGCTTTCGTAGAGCACCGAGCGGCCCGGCATGATGGTCCGAGCAATCTCATCGGGAAGTTCGGCGGTCGCCGCGATCGCGCCGAACAGCGGCACGATCGTACGCCGCAAGCGAGGCCATAGATCGTCGGTATAGCCGTTGGTCGCGAGAACGACCCGCTGCGCGACGACCGATCCGCGATCGGTCTGCAGCTTCCAGGAATCGCCCGCACTCGCCAGGCGCGACACGCGAGTGCCGCCGTGCACCAGGGCGCCGGCACCGATGGCGGCGCGCGCCAACCCGCGCGCAAAACTCAAGGGGTTCAAATCGCCGCCGCGCCGATCGTAAAGGGCGGCTCGGTATCGGGCGGTGCCGGTCGCTTGCGCCACCGCCGCGCTTTCAAGAATCGCGACCGGGGCGCCGCGACGAATCAGTTGCTCGCCGGAGATGCGAATTGCGGTGACGTGATTCGCGCCGACGGCTGCGCGCAAGGTGCCGTTTTGCCGCGCTTCGCAGCGAATCGCCTGACGCTTGATCAGATCAAACACGAACGCCGGCGCGGCGCCCGCCAGCGCATTCATGCGTCGACCGAGTTCGACGCCATGGTCGCGCTCCACGACGTCGGGATCGAGCTTCAGCCCGGCGTTGACTTGACCGCCGTTGCGCCCGGAAGCCCCCCAACCCGGCTCCTCCGCCTCCAGTAGAATGACTTTCGCGCCCTTTTCCGCGACATGCAGCGCGGTGGATAGCCCGGTAATTCCGCCGCCCACGACGGCGACGTCGGCGCACGCATCTCCATCGAGCGGCGGGGTCGGCACGGCGGGCTCCGCAGTGTCGCGATAGAGGTTCGGCATGTTGCTACAAGCTCCGGGTCCTTTACTCAACTGACCGGCGATTGCTGACCCGACTCTAACGTCCAAATCCCTGCCGGCGTCCGCGGCACGATGCAAGTCATTGAATAAATTATCATTTTATCAGACCACAGCGAATTGTTTAGCCGCCCGCGGCGGATGGCGGTGGCAAATGCATTATGCTTACGCTCTGCCGCAAACAACCATGCCATCGAAAAGGCAGCCATCAAAAGGATAGCCATGGAATATCGAGGTCTGTGGGGATTGCTCGTTTTGGTCGCGGACATCTGGGCGATCGTCAATATCTTTCAAAGCGGCGCGGATACGGGCAAAAAGGTGCTATGGACCGTGTTGGTCATTCTTCTGCCCATCGTCGGGTTCATTCTTTGGTTTTTCTTGGACGACCGCGCACCCGTGCGGCGTGCAGCTCGCGAGGCGCGGCTACGCGCTGCTCCTCAAGCGCGACGTTTGCTCGGACTCAGCAACTCTGCGGCCTCGTACGCGCTTTCTCGCAGGGCCCTGTCGATCGCGACGAGCAGGCGCTCACGAGCCGCAGCGGGCGTGGCTGCCCCTGCGCTTGCCATCGATGCGAGTTGCAATACCGCCGTATCGAGCGCCCTTTGCAAATCATCCGCCCGGTCCGTGCTTGCGAACCCGGGCCTTTCGGGCAATACGCCCCGATCCAAAAACCGCAGATCATTGGTCAAGGCGATCAGCTGTCGCCTGCAAAGCTCGATGGACGCCGGCGACCTCGGGCTCCTCGAGCGCGCCAAGGCCCGCACGTCGGCGCGCGCGGCCTCGAGAACGCGGTTCAGGCGATCAAACCACTCTATCCACGATAGCGACCTCTGCATACGCTTCATCCCCCCAAGATTGGGTTGATACTGCTTGAAGTTCTTCTTCGTTCGAGGCGGCCCGACGGCGCCGGCAGCGTTATTGTTTTCACGGCGAGAGTACCCGAGTCGGGGGCGCATCGCCACTCGGACCGACCGAAGTGGGGCCCAACCGGTGAGCGCTGCGGCATAATGGCGGGCCATAGGCATTATGCCTGTTCATACATCCGGGAAACCCTTCGATGAAGCGACACAAGCGTGAGCGCCACAAGGTGGAAGGACTGAGCTGGCTGCGCGCCGGCGTGCTCGGTGCCAATGACGGCATCGTCTCCGTATCCAGCCTAATCCTCGGGGTCGCGGCCGGGCATGCGAGTCACGCCAACATTGTGTTGAGCGGGGCGGCGGGTTTGGTGGCCGGAGCCATGTCGATGGCCATTGGCGAGTATGTGTCCGTGCATTCGCAGGCCGACAGCGAGGCCGCGGCGCTCGATCAAGAGCGTACCGAACTCGCGGCGGATCCCGATGGAGAGCACCGCGAATTGACCGAGATCTACGTGCACCGCGGATTGGACGCCGGTCTTGCCAAACGGGTCGCCGAACAACTGATGGCGCACGACGCCCTGGCGGCGCACGCACGCGATGAACTTGGATTCTCCGCGCGATCCCTCGCGCGACCTCTGCAAGCCGCGAGCGCCTCCGCCGCGAGTTTCATATCCGGCGCCGCGGTCCCCTTGTTGGCCGCCGCCGTGTCAAGCACGCCTTACCTCATCCCCCTCACCGTTGGCACCTCGCTGTTGTGCTTGATCGCACTCGGCGCCTTGTCGGCCGCGGTGGCCGGTGCCGACATGAAGACTGGCGCGCTGCGCATGGCCGTGTGGAGCGCCTTGGCGATGGGCGTGACGGCGGGCGTCGGCTCTCTGATCGGATCAATGGGCTGAGCCGCCAATGACCACGGACGTTCCGCTGAACCGCCGCATCGTCCTCGCCGCACGACCCAAGGGCGCGGCCGATTTGAATTGCTTTCGCCTGGAGACGCTGCCGATCGGTGCGCTTGGCGACGGCGAGATATTGCTGCGTACGCTTTGGTTATCGCTCGACCCCTATATGCGCGGACGCATGAGCGAAGCTCCTTCCTACGTCGCGCCGATCGCGATCGGCGGCGTCATGCCGGCGGGAACCGTGGCGCGCGTCGAAAAATCGCTGCATAAGAATTTTCGGGTGGGCGAACTGGTGCTGGCCGCGAGCGGCTGGCAGGAATTTGCGGTCTCCGACGGCGGCGGCCTGGTGAAATTGCCGGCGGACATCGGGTCGCCCTCTCACGCGCTCGGCGTCCTCGGAATGCCCGGCTTCACCGCCTATGTCGGATTGCTCGATATCGGCAAACCGCAGCTCAATGATACCGTGGTGGTCGCCGCGGCCACCGGTGCGGTGGGCTCGGTGGTCGGGCAGATTGCAAAGCTCAAGGGCTGCCGGGTGGTCGGGATCGCCGGCGGGGCCGACAAGTGCGCCTGGGCGGTCGAGCAGCTTCGGTTCGACGCGTGCATCGATCACCGGACCGCTGAGCTCGCCGAGTCATTGGCGCAGGCATGTCCCAAAGGCATCGATGTGTATTTCGAAAACGTCGGCGGCAGGGTGTTTCAAGCCGTGCTGCCCTTGATCAACGCCCACGCGCGCATTGCGGTCTGCGGATTGATCTCGCAGTACAACGAAACGCCGTTGGACGGCGCGTCGGTGCAGACTCTCATGCGCGCCATCCTGGTCAAGCGCATCAGTATGCGCGGCTTCATCAGTTCCGACGGATTTGAGCACCGCCGCGCGGAATTCCTCGAGACCATGAGTGCCTGGCTGCATGCCGGCAAGATCAAGTATCGGGAAGACGTGGTGCAGGGTCTCGAAAATGCGCCCGCCGCATTTCTTGGACTGTTGGCGGGTCGTAACTTCGGCAAGCTCATTGTCAAGGTCGGCGCCGACGACAACACCGAAGGAGCCGCGCGTTGAGTTCAGGTTCCGCAGCGTCCGAGACCGCCCTGCTCCGTGTCGCACAGATGGAGGAAGCGGATCGCCTGACCATCGCCGCGGGTACCCCGGGGGTGGACTTGATGCGCAATGCGGGTGCCGCGGTCGCGCGCGAAGCGATGCGCCGGTGGTCGGCTCGTGCCGCCGTTGTTCTGTGCGGACCTGGAAATAACGGCGGGGACGGTTTCGTCGCGGCGAGCGCATTGGCGGCATCCGGCTGGAAGGTGCGCGTCGCCTCGCTCGGTCCGCGCGAGCGCCTGCGCGGCGACGCTGCGTACCACGCGGCGCGTTGGAGCGGCGCCGTCGAGGCGCTGGACCCGCGCGTGCTCGACGGCGCCGAACTGATTGTCGACGCCCTGTTCGGGTCCGGACTTCGCGGTCCGCTCGGCGACGACGTCGCACCGACGCTCGCCGCGGTGGCGGAGCGCGGTTTACCCGTCATCGCCGTCGACGTGCCGAGCGGCGTCAATGGAGACACCGGCGAATCGCTCGGTGCGCGCGCGGCCGACTGCACCGTCACGTTCACCCGCAAGAAGCCGGGGCACGTCTTGTTGCCGGGCCGTGATCTGTGCGGCGCCACCGTGGTCGCCGACATCGGCACACCGGCAGCCGTGCTCGATCGCATCGCCACCGACACCTGGGAAAACGGTCCCGCACTTTGGCGGCCGCAGCTGCCGTCGGTGACGGCCTCGAGCAACAAATTCACCCGCGGACATGCATTGCTGTACGGCGGCTATCCGACCACCGGCGCCGCGCGCTTGGCGGCGCGCGCCGCCGCTCGCGTCGGGGCCGGCCTCACCACCGTCGCGGTTGCCGAGGCTGCACTTGCGGTGTATGCGGCGGCGCTCACCAGCATCATGGTGCGCCCGCTCGCGCAGCCCAATGATCTTGCGCGCCTGATGGCGGATGCGCGCATCTCGGCACTTTTGATCGGACCCGGTGCCGGCGTTAACGACGCGACCCGCGAGCGGGCGCGTGCGATGCTCGCATCCGGTCGTCCGGTGGTGCTCGACGCCGATGCCATCAGTGTGTTCGCGGATCGACCTCGGGAACTCTTCGACGCGGTGCGAAGCGCTTGTGTGCTGACGCCGCACGAGGGTGAATTCGCGCGTTTGTTCGGCTCGTCGGGCGACAAACTGACGCGCGCGCGCGCGGCGGCGCGCGAGAGCGGCGCGGTCATCGTGCTCAAGGGCGCCGATACCGTCATTGCGGCGCCGGACGGCCGCGCCATCATCAATTCCAATGCCCCGGCGACGTTGGCCACAGCGGGATCCGGTGACGTGCTCGCGGGACTGATATTGGGACTTCTGGCGCAGGGCATGGATGCCTACCTCGCGGCCGCGGCGGCGGTGTGGTTGCACGGCGCGGCGGCCGCCGATTTTGGCCCGGGAATGCTGTCCGAGGATTTGCCCGACCTGCTGCCCGCCGTACTGCGCCGTATCTTGGAGCCTGCGGGACCGTGAGCGCTTGGTTCCCCCGCATCACCGTCCATTCACTCGCCATCGTATTGAGCCTCCTCACCTACGTGTTGACTACGCGCGCCGAGCGTGAACGCCGGCCGCCGTCGATCGCGATTGCGTGGGTCTTGGGGCTGATTGCCATGCCCTATGTCGCCTTGCCCATGTACTTGCTGTTCGGCCGCAGGAAACTCAAGCGCAAGGCCGCTCCCCAGGCGGGTATCTGCCCGGACACCAAACATTGGGCGGACCATCTCATCGAGAGCTTCGGATTGCCGGCCGCCGCCCCGGCGCAGGTGCGCATGCATCAAAACGGCGTCGAGGCCCGTGCCGCCCTGTTCGAGTTGATGAGTAGCGCGCATGATCGGCTGGACATCTGCACCTTCATCTTGGGCGACGACGCATTCGGCAAGGAAGCGACCGCAGCGATGATGGCATGCGCTGCCCGCGGCGTCAGGGTGCGATTTCTCCTTGACGGCGTATGCGCGATTCAACTCCCTAAGAGTTGGTTCGCGCGCCTGCGCGCAGCCGGCGTGCAAACGGCCGTTTTCAGTCCCTTGCTGGCGCGCACCACCCCGGGTCCGCGCAATTTGCGCAACCATCGCAAATGGGCGGTTGCCGACGCCACGACCTTGTGGGCAGGCGGACGCAACCTTGCGGCGGAATACTTCTGCGGCGACGAAAACGTGCCGCCATGGCTCGACCTCTCGTTCGATCTTCAGGGCCCGGTAGCGGCATCGGCGGCCGCGCAATTCGAGGCGGATTGGGCTGCCGCGGGCGGCGACGCGCCGCGCGACGGACGTTCAGCCGACGGCCAGCCGGTAGCCGGCCACCCAGCCCGCACCGAGCCGGTCGGCGGCATGGCCGCAGCCCGGGCGCAGTTCCTGCCGAGCGGGCCAGACCAGTCCGAGGACACGGTGTATGCCCTGCTCGTCGATGCATGCTTCCATGCGACGCATCGCATTCTCGCCGTCACGCCCTACTTCCTGCCCGACGCGGTTTTGGAAGCCGCCTTGCGCCTGGCTGCGCGGCGCGGCGTGAAGATCGATTTGGTCATTCCGGCAAAATCCAATCATCGATTGGCGGACTTTGCGCGCAATCGGTCGCTGCGCTCGCTCGCCGAGGCGGGGGTGTCGATTCATCTGTTGCACACCATGAATCATGCCAAGGCGGTGGTATTCGATCTGAGCATCGCCCTGTGCGGCTCTCCCAATCTCGACTCGCGCAGTCTCCTGCTCAACTATGAATCGGCGGTGGTTTTTTACGGCGCGCAAGAAATAGAGTGGTTGGCTCGCTGGATCGAACAACTGTTTGCGGACGCAGACGCCTTCGATCATCGCGCACCGGGATTGTGGCGCGATCTGTGCGAAGGGCTCTTGTTGACCATTGCGTATCAATTATGAGGCGGTCACGGCGCAACGGATATCGGCTGCGTCGGATTATCGATCCGCCGCGGATCGCGAGAGTATGCTTGCCGGGAATTGCGGCATCGCAGCTGAACCTACGTCGCGGGTGAAGGGTGGAATTCAAGGATTATTACAAGGTGATGGGCGTGGCGCGGGATGCCACCGATGCGCAAATCAAGCAGGCGTATCGCAAGCTCGCGCGCAAATACCATCCGGACGTCAGCAAGGAAAAGGACGCTGAAGCTCGCTTCAAGGAAGTCGGCGAAGCGTATGAGGTGCTGCGGACTCCGGAAAAGCGCGCCGCTTACGATCAATTGGGAACCGGCCCTCGTCCCGGCGAGCAGTTCCGTCCTCCCCCCGACTGGGGCGCAGGTTTTGAGTTCGGCGGCCCAGGGCCCGGCGCCGGCGGCACCGGCGGTTTCGCGGATCACAGCGATTTCTTCGAAGCCTTGTTCGGCGCCGCGGGAGCGGCGCACCGCGGCCGCCGGGGCATCGACCCGGGACGCGGCGAGGACACCCATGCCAAAGTGATGTTGGATCTGGACGCGGCCTTAAAGGGCGGTTCGCGAAGCTTCACATTACGGATTCCGGAAATCGACGCGACCGGGCACATATCCGCGAAGGAGCGCGTGCTCAACGTGCAGGTTCCCAAAGGCATACTCCCCGGTCAGACGATTCGACTCGCCGGGCAAGGAGGCCGCCCGTCCGGGGAGGGCACCCCCGGCGATCTGTACATCGAAGTCGAATTCGATCCGCATCCGCTGTATCGGCTCGACGGCCGCGACTTGTATCTCGAATTGCCGGTGGCGCCGTGGGAAGCCGCGCTCGGCGCCACCGTGAAGACGCCGACACCGACGGGCAGCGTCGATTTGAAGATCCCGGCCGGCTCGCGCGCGGGAACCAAAATGCGGCTGAAGGCTCGCGGCATCCCCAGCTCACCGCCTGGCGACTTTTATGTGGTGCTGCAGATCGCGCTGCCTGCCGCCGACGATGACCGGGCCAAGGCCGCTTACCGCACAATGGCCGCCGCCATGCCGTTCAATCCCCGCGCCAGCCTCGGAGTGTAAGCGAATGCCATTGCCCGATCTCGAGCCACTGTCCGGCGATATCGTCGAGGAAACCGTCGTGCTCAGCGTGGCGGATCTGTCACGCATGATGAGCGTGGACGAACAGCACATCGTCGAATGGGTGGAGGAAGGCGTGATCAGCGTGCTGCAAATCGATGTCTCCGAATGGCGCTTCAGCGGTGCGGCGCTGCGCCGCGCGCGCATCGCACTGCGTTTGCAGCGCGATTTGGGCGTCAATCTGCCCGGTGTGGCTCTGGCTCTCGACCTGTTGGAGGAGCTCGAACAGTTGCGCCGCGAGCGCAGGAGCGAACGCCGATGAGCGAGCTCGCATCCGATGCCCTGGTATTTTTCGGCGCCACCGGTGATCTGGCGTTCAAGAAGATCTTTCCCGCGCTGCAGGCCATGGTGCAACGCGGCGGGCTGCAGATTCCGATCATAGGCATGGCGCGCGCCGGCTGGAATCTCGATCGGCTGCGGGAGCGCGCGCGCGCGAGTCTGGAAAATGCCGGCGATTTCACGGCGGAAGGCTTCGCGCAGCTCGCGGCGCAGCTGCGCTATGTGGACGGCGATTACGAGGACCCGCAGACCTATCAGACGCTGCGCAAAGAGCTGGGCCTCGCCACCCGCCCGATCCATTATCTCGCCATTCCGCCGAGCATGTTTGCGAGCGTGGTGCAGGGGCTGGCGAAATCCGGCTGCGCGGAGAACGCACGGGTGATCGTCGAAAAGCCGTTTGGCCGCGATTTGGCGACCGCGCAAGCGCTTGACGCTACGCTGCACGAGGTGTTCCCGGAGGAATCGATCTTTCGGATCGATCACTATCTGGGCAAGGAGGCGGTGCAAAACCTCCTCTACTTTCGCTTCGCCAACACGTTTCTCGAACCGATTTGGAATCGCCAATACGTAAACGACGTGCAGATCACCATGGCCGAATCCTTCGGCGTGCAGGGGCGCGGCGCCTTTTACGAGGAAGTCGGTGCAATCCGCGACGTGGTTCAAAATCATCTGCTGCAGGTGATTGCGCTCCTTGCCATGGATGCTCCCGTGGGCCATGAGCATCAAGCCCGGCAGGCCGAGAAATTACGGCTTTTCCGTGCAATGAGGCCCCTGGACCCGAGGGAAGTGGTGCGCGGACAGTTTCGCGGCTATCGGGCCGAGAAAGGCGTGGCGAAGGAATCGCAGGTGGAGACCTTTGCGGCGCTGCGCCTGCATATCGACACCTGGCGCTGGGCGGGCGTGCCGTTCTACATCCGCACGGGCAAGTGTCTACCGGTCACGGCCACCGAAGTCATCGTCACTCTGAAGGCACCGCCGCTCGCAGTCTTCGATTCCGCCGACGTCATGCCGTGCAACTACTTTCGCCTTCGGCTCAGCCCCGAGGTCGTTATCGGCACCGGCGCACTGGTCAAGCGCAACGGCGAGGAGATGCGCGGCGAGCCCGTCGAACTGATTGCGCGCCACCACCCACAGAGCGAAAAATCCCCCTACGAACGCTTGCTCGGCGATGCGGTGCGCGGCGATACCTCGCTATTCACCCAAGACGCCTGCGTCGAAGCCGCATGGCGCGTCGTCGATCCGGTGTTGAGCGACCCGCCGCCGGCGATGATCTACCAGCCCGGAAGCTGGGGTCCCGCGACCGCCGCGAGGGTGATGGGCGGCGACGCGGGCTGGCATGACCCGAAACCGGAAACCACCTCGCCGTGCTGACCGACGGCGTCATCTTCTTGCTGGACGTCGACAACACCTTGCTCGACAATGACCGATTCGGCGCGGATCTAGGGCGTCGATTGGAGCTGGCGTTCGGCGCCGGCGGTCGCGAGCGCTATTGGGCGATCTTTGGCGCCCTTCGCGAAAAATTTGGGATCGCCGATTACTTGGGTAGTTTGCAGGCGTTTCGCACCGGGCTCGACGGCGATCCGCAGCTGTTGCACCTGTCGGAGTATCTGTTGGAGTACCCGTTCGCGGACCTGGTCTATCCGCGAGCATTGGCGGCCGTCGATCACCTGGGCGGCTTGGGCCGGCCGGTCGTCCTGTCGGACGGCGACGTGGTATTCCAGCCGCGCAAAATCAGGCGCGCCGGAATTTGGGATGCGGTCGACGGCCGGGTACTCATTTACCTGCACAAGGAGCGGGTATTGGACCAAGTGCGCAAGCGCTATCCAGCCGCGCACTATGTGATGATCGATGACAAGCCCAATTTATTGGCGTCGATGAAGAGCGCCATGGGCGGGAAGCTGACCACGGTTTTCGTGCGTCAGGGGCACTATGCGCTGGCCGCAGGGTCGAATTCCGTGCAGCCGCCGCCGGACCGGGTGATCGAACGCATCGGCGACCTGGGAACTCTCGATTGGGCCGATTTTGGAGTGCGACCATGACGATGACGCGAAATTTGCACGATTTGGGCCAGAGCCTATGGCTGGTA
>CAWCBJ010000002.1:0-47455 GCA_963793685.1 uncultured Gammaproteobacteria bacterium
TATGGCGACCCGCATCCCTGGTCGCCGCGGCAAGACTGTGCTATTCACCGTGCTGTCGTTCCTGAACTGCCAGAAGTATCCTCCCTCGCTGCTCTACCTGCTGATGATGCTCGGCCCGGTGCTTCTGGTGCTGTCGGTTTTCGAGACCGCAGCCTCGGCCGCCTGGGCCGACCCTTGCTGACGTTCGGCCGGGTCCCGCTCTTCTTCTACCTTCTTCAATGGTACGCCTAGCGACCTGCTGGCCGTCGTCGTCAACGCTGCCCTGGGCCGACCCGCGTCCTGGTTGCTCGGGGGTGCGCCGTGGAACGCTCCCCAAGGCTACGGGTACTCGCTGGGCGTCGTCTACCTGATGTGGATCGTCGTGCTCGTCCTGCTGATCCCCCCTGCCGCTGGTTCGCCGCGCTCAAGCGGCGCCGGCGCGACGCCTGGCTGAGCTACTTCTGATCGGCGCGGAGAACTCTCAGGCGATCAACCCCGCGCAGGTGGTTCCATGCGATAGACGGATCGGACGACGCCATCGCGACGAGATCCGGAGCCTGCGCGACCTCTCGCCGTACCAGTGGAAGTCGGGCATCGCCGCGTGGCTCGGCTGGCTGTTCGACGGCCTGGACATGCACCTCTACGTCCTGGTCGCGGCCCCGTTCGTCGCCGAGCTGATCGGGCGTGACCGACACGCGGAACGAAGTCGTCGGCTGGTACAGCTCATGGATCCAGGCTGCGTTCCTGGTCGGCTGGGCGCTCGGCGGCGGTTTCTTCGGTCGCGTCGGCGACCGGATCGGCCGCAGCCGGACGCTCTGCCTGACGATCCTCACCTACGCGCTGTTCACCGGCCTGGCCTTCTTCGCGCAGACGTGGTGGCAACTGCTCATCGTCCGATTCCTGGCCGCACTCGGCATCGGCGGCGAGTGGGCGGTCGGCGCCTCGTTGCTGTCGGAGACGTGGCCGCGCCGCTGGCGGCCGTGGATCGCCGCCGTGCTCCAGAGCGGCGTCAACGTCGGCGTCCTGCTGGCCTCGTGCGCGACGTTCCTGCTGGCGGGCCAGAGCCCCCGCGTGGTCTTCCTGGTCGGCGTGCTGCCGGCCCTGCTCGTGTTCTGGATTCGCCGCGAGGTCCCCGAGACCGAGGAATGGCAAGCGGCCAAGCGGCAGGCGACCGATGCGAGCCCGGGCATCGCCGACCTGTTCCGCGGCGAGGTCCGCCGCACGGCCGTCCTCACGATCCTGGTCTGCTCCGTGAGCCTGACGGCACACTGGGCCTTCATGTTCTGGTACCAGCAGCATTTGCGAAACCTGCCCGACGTGATCGACCTGTCGCCCGCCCGGAAGAACGAGCTGGCCAGCATCGCCAACCTCCTGGTGATGGTCGGCCGTCGATCGTCGGCAACTTCCTCGCGGCGGCCCTGGCCTCGTGATGGGCTACCGGCGGTCGATCGCGCTCTTGTGCCTGGCCTACTTGCTGTCCATGGTCGCGACCTACATCGTGCCGCGCAGCCACACCACCTTGCTGGTCCTTCTTCCCGTCATGGGCGCCTGCGAGCGGCCTGTTCGCGCTCTTCACGATGTATCTGCCGCCGCTGTTCCCGGTTCTGCTGCGGACGACCGGGGCCGGCTTTTGCTACAACATCGGCCGCATCGCCGCGGCGGCCGGGACCGTCGTCTTCGGGCTGTTCTCGAAGGTGGGCGACTACCGGATCGCCCTCCTCTGTGCCGGGCTTCCTTTTCCTGCCGGCGACGCTCCTCGCCTGGTGGCTGCCCGAGCTCCCCGACCTCGAAGTGGAAACGGCCCCGGGGGGCGTCGAGGTCATTCCTCTGGCAGATTGAGGGTCGGCTGGCAGAACGGGGCATCAAAGCGGAATGGCCGATCGAACCATGTACCGCGCAGCCGTGGCTACGGGCTGCAACTGGGTGCAGGCGCCGCCGCGCTCGGCCTCGTCGCCGCGGCTTGGATTTTCGCGCTGCGGCATGGAGTACGGGCGTTCTGATCGGTTTAGCCATCACCCGTCGCGGAATGCCCGGCTGGCGTATAATCGCGGGACCGATTAGCATTTCCACATCAGGGAGATTCCGCATATGAGTGATCCTAAGGACCTTGAATCGGGCGATGAGCCGACCGGTGCGGATGCCGAAGCCAAAGCATCTCGTCTGCGGGGCGCTGATTTGGAAGGAGCGGATCAAAAAATTGCCGCTGACCACGTCAGCTACAAAAAAACCCGCAACCCCGATACGGAACTGCATTTAGACGGCGAAGAGGACAGTTTGTACGACGATGGCCTGGAAATCGGCGATGACGCCGATACGCTGGCCGGCACCGATGGAAATACGCCCGGGGGTGTCAAGGGATGAATTTTTAACGGTTGCTCAAAATACCGTTGATCTGCGAGCGGCTTGCAAGGAGGTAAGCATGAACGAAACCACGAAGAAGGCGCGCGGCTTCTCGGCCCCTAAGCCGCCCCTGAATCCGCCAACGCAACAGGATCGATTCGCGATGATCGCCGAGGCCGCGTACTTCGCGGCGCAATGCCGCGGGTTCGAGCCGGGGCATGAGCTGGAGGATTGGTTCGCCGCCGAAAGGGAAGTCGGCCGCCGCGTCGACGGTTAAGCTCGCGCCGTAACGCGAGCGCGCGTCAGCGCGCTTAGCTTAAGCGCAGATGCGCGCTATCAAGCTCGCTTGGCGAGTAAATCGCGGATTTCTTCCAAAAGCACCTCGGACTTCGGCGGCGCGGGCGGCGGGCCCACTGATGCGGGGGGCTTCTTCAATCGGTTGATGCCCCTGATGGCGACGAACAGCACCAATGCGATGATGAGAAAATCGAAAGTCGTCTGCAGGAAGACCCCGTAACGGATCAGCACTTCCTTGCCGGTGGGATCCTTGCCCAAGGAGATGGCCAGATCCGAGAAGTTCACGTCGCCGATCAGTTTGCCGAGCATCGGCATAAACATATCGCCCACCAAGGAAGAGACGATCTTGCCGAATGCGGCGCCGATGATCACGCCGACCGCCAGGTCGACTACATTGCCCTTCATGGCGAATTCTTTGAATTCAGAAGCCAGGCTCACGGTTCTCTCCTTTGAAGGTTTGTCGACGGGATGGTACTGAGCAACGCACCCGCGAGCAAGCCGCGGCGGGCTCCAAGCACGCCGGCCCGCGCGAGAAAGTCGCTGCGTGCGCGGTCGCTCAGAACTGCGCATGAATGCGCACCGCATACACCGAAACCGGCCCGCGCTGGGTGTTGTATGCGGGATTGCCGACGTATTGGTAATCAAACGTCAACTGCGCGAAGGGCAGCACGGCGATTGAATAGTAAGTTTCGAGGATCTTTTCGGGACCCGGAAAGGGAAGCTTGCCGTCGCCAACCAGAATGCCGAGACCCCCGGCGTTCAAATAGCGCTCGCGGTCTGCGGATATGCGGTCCAAAATTGCGGCGAACCCCACACTGTCCTCGTGGCGGCCCCAGCGCGCGCCTTGCAGCGACAGCCCGGTGCTCACGCTGCGATCGATGTCGGTGAACTCATAGGCTTCGACATTTCCCGCCGCCTTGCCGATGCGCGCGAACATCCCGAGATCCGCCGCCAGCTGCTGTTCGAGGTCGAGACCCGCTCCGAGGCGATCTCGATAGCCGCGCACCGCGGCGATGTCCACCGGCGTGCCGGTGCTGGCGGCGAGGTCGACCGCCTGATTGAGCAGCCCCATGCGTCCGCGGCTATCGAACGCGGTGAGCCGCAGCTTGCCCGGCCGGCCGCCGATCTCAAAGCTCCTTTCCACCTCGAAATCGTATTGGAATTCATGGAACCCGGGCTCCAGATGGAGACTGTTCGGCACATTGGAGAGATCGAACACCCCGAATCGCAGCACCCACACATTTCGATACCACTCGAGCGCCGCGCCCACCGTGTAGCCCCAGGCATCCGCGGCGTAGTCGAAGGTTCCGGTATCGATTGCCGCCCAGTTGAGAAAGTCATTTTTAGGATCGTGGGCATACTGGTTGTTGTCGAAAATGTCGGCCAGGCTGATCTTGCCCACCGTCAACACCAATCGATTGGGGCTTCGAGTGCCGCCGAGCTGCAGCTGCGTCGGATCGGCCCACTCTCGCCGCTCGTCCAGATTCAGGGTTTGGCGGACGAACATTCGTTGCAGCCGCACATAGGGGTGGTTTTCCCCCACCTTGTACGCCTCGCCGCTCGGAAACCCGGCGACACCTTCGGTGTCATCGAGGCCGAAACCCTGATCGATTTCGGGGCCGATCCAGATTTCGGAACCCGACCACAGGCGTCGTCCCAAGAATAGGGTCGCATCCACCGTTTCCTCGTTGGCGTGAGGGCTCAGGCTGTAGGTGCCCGCGTAGGGAGCGTTGAAGCCGGAGGTTTGCTGCTCGGTGAATGTGAACTGGCCATGCACGGCGTAGCTTTCGGGGTCGTCCGCGGCTCGGGCCCCGCCTTGCAGGCAGGTCAAGGCGGCACCGAGCACGGCGGCCGCGGGCGCGTAAGCCCTTAACGCAGGGCGCGGGCGCATTCATGGTCGGCTTCGACCGCGCGCTCGATGGCATCGATCTGACCGCGCAGGCGCTTGAGGCGATTCAGCAGTTTGGTCTTTTCTTTTGCAACGTGGCTCATTGACCCAAAATCCTCTAGGGTGCCGGCGGGCTATCCTAGCCTAGATCCGTCCATTTAATGCCATAGCGCGCGCTCCAGGAACAGTGCGCCGAGGATCAAGAACAGCGACGATGCCGCGTAATGGATCGCTTTGATCGGAAGCAGGGCGGCGAATGCTTTCCCGAGAATCAGGGCCGGCACGTTCGCGGCCAGCATGCCTCCGTCATCGCGGCGCAGCAAGCGTTCGACAGTTGCCTCGCGGTGCTAGGTTCATGATTGAAAGGGATGGTCAGGGCCGATGAGGCATTCGCGGCCGCATCAGGCATAGCGCAACAAGGGCGCTGACATGCTCACTGCTTCGGCGATTGCGGCTCTGAAACAGAATCTGCGCGGTGTGTTGCTAGGGCCCGCCGACGGCGAATACGACGCCGCGATCGCCTGCGGCAGCTGAAAAAAAAGTGCGATCCGACGAACTTGTTTCGCCAGAACTCGAACATCAAAGCCAATTAGCCGGTGTTCGCCGCTACTGCCGCAACGGCTGTCCCGGTTGAGTATTCGGAACGAACATCCGGTCGATGGCCGCGAAGTGACGCCGCGCATAGGCGAGCACTTCGGGATCGGTGGGGTGATCCGCGTTCTCCACGGCCACGATGCCGCGGCCCAGCGAAGCATGTTTCGCGCGTAGAAAATTCGCCAATTCCTGCTTGGTTTGCGCGGGGCCGATGATCAATATTTCGTGCGCGCCGGCGAGCGCATGCGCGACTTCGTCGAAGAATTGATGATCGGTCGGCGATTTGTGGCCGCCATGCGTGCTCTTGCGGCTATGCACCCGGGATTGGCCATGCGCGTGAACCACCGTGTTTTCCTGTTCGGTCGGGGTGAATTGCCACACGGTGGCCTTTTGGTGATCGATCCATACAACGGCGTGAAAATGCGACATGGCAATGCCTTCTGACGAGTTGGGCCTAAGCGGACAATACATTGGAATATAGCGCAGTTGGGCGCGGCACGGCGAGTAATCGCGCGGCTTAGGCGGCGCCGGGTTAGGCGCCAATCCGCGGCTGTGGCATGCTCATGGCATGTCGGTGCTCTCCATCAATGCCGGTTCCTCGAGCATTCGTTTTTCGTTCCATGGAACGGGTTCGCCGCCGGCCAAAGTGCTCGACGGAAAAATCGAGCGCATCGGGCAGGGCGGTACGAACCTTTCGGTCGCCGCGACCGAGCCCGGAACGGATTCCCCGTCGCGCCTCGCGGTGAATGCCGCGGCTTTTCAGAACATGACGAATCATGAAAGCGGACTGCTCGGTTTGTCCGAGACGAGTTCCGACATGCGCGATTTGCTGGCTCGCGAACGCGGCGACGTGCGTGCGGCCGAAGCGGTGGCGCTTTTTTGCTACCAAGCTAAGAAGTGGATCGGGGCGTATGCTGCGGCCCTCGGCGGCTTGGATACGCTGGTTTTCGCGGGCGGGATCGGCGAAAACGCGGCGCCCATCCGGGCACGGATCTGCGACGGGCTCCAGTTTCTCGGCATCGCGCTGCGCGAGGAGCGAAACGCGCGCAATGCGCCGGTGATCTCGAGCGATGCCGGTCGGGTGACGGTGCGGGTCATGCGCACCGATGAGGAGTCCGTGATCGCGGGGTTGACCATCGGTGCGCTCGGCTTGAAAGTGAACGGGAATGAACCATGACGCGAGATGGCGGCGTGACGCGGGATGACGCCTTTGCGGCGGCGCCGATAGACAACGAGCATCTGCGAAAGTTGGACGCGTACTGGCGCGCGGCCAATTATCTCTCGGTGGGGCAGATCTATCTTTGCGACAATCCGCTGCTCAAGGAGCCGCTGGCGCCCGGGCACATCAAGCGCATGCTGCTCGGACACTGGGGCACGACACCGGGCCAGAATTTCATCTACACGCATCTGAACCGGATCATCAACAAGTACGATCTCGACATGATCTACATATCCGGTCCCGGGCACGGCGGTCCGGCGGTGGTCAGCGGCACCTATTTGGAAGGCACCTACAGCGAAATCTACCCGAACATCGGTGAGGACGAGGCCGGACTGAAACGTCTGTTCACCCAGTTCTCGTTTCCCGGCGGAATTCCGAGTCATGCTTCGGCGGAGTGTCCCGGTTCGATCCATGAAGGCGGCGAACTCGGGTACTCGTTGAGTCATGCGTTCGGCGCGGTTTTCGACAACCCGATGCTGCTGGTGGCCTGCGTGGTCGGGGACGGCGAGGCCGAAACGGGGCCGCTCGCGACCGCGTGGCATTCGAACAAATTTCTCAATCCTGCGACCGACGGCGCGGTTTTGCCGATCCTGCATTTAAACGGCTACAAAATTTCCAACCCGACCCTCCTGGCGCGAATATCCCGCGAGGAGCTGGATGAGCTGCTGCGCGGCTATGGTTGGACCCCTCATTACGTCGAGGGTCATGAGCCGATGGCCATGCACGCGGCGATGGCGGCGACGCTCGATCAGATCGTCGAGAAGATCCGCGCCATACAAACGGATGCCCGTGTCAACGGCAACACCCAGCGACCGCGCTGGCCGATGATCGTACTGGCCTCGCCGAAGGGATGGACGGGTCCTAAATTCATCGACGGCCGAGCGATCGAGGGAACATTCCGGTCTCACCAAGTGCCGTTGACGGACCCGGCCACGAATCCCGCGCACCTCGAGCAACTGGAAGCGTGGTTGCGCGGTTATCGTCCGCAGGAGTTGTTCGACGAGCGAGGTCGGCTGAAGGTCGAGCTCAAGGCGCTGGCGCCCAACGGCGATCGGCGCATGGGCGCCAATCCGCACGCCAACGGCGGAATGCTCTTGCGTGATTTGCTGCTGCCGAATTTCACCGATTACGCGGTCGCGGTGCCGAAGCCCGGCACCTTAGGGATCGGCGACACGCATGTGCTCGGGCGATTTCTTCGCGATATCGCCCGCATGAATGCCGAGCAACGCAATTTCAGGATATTCGGCCCCGATGAAACGCTCTCGAACGGCTTGGAAGCCGTGTTCGAGGTGACCAACCGTCAGTGGCTAGCGGCGATGGCGGAAAACGACGAATTCCTCGCTCGCACCGGTCAAGTCATGGAAATGTTGAGCGAACACCAATGCGAGGGGTGGCTGGAGGGATACTTGCTCACCGGCCGGCACGGCCTCATGAATTGCTACGAGGCGTTCATCCACATCGTCGACTCGATGTTCAATCAGCATGCGAAGTGGCTGAAGGTCACGGCGGCGCTGCCTTGGCGACGCAAAATTGCTTCTCTCAATTACCTATTGAGTTCGCACGTCTGGCGGCAGGATCACAACGGCTTCACGCACCAGGATCCGGGTTTTCTGGACCACGTCGTCAACAAAAAAGCCGAAATCGTGCGGGTTTATCTGCCGCCCGACGCCAATTGCCTGCTTTCGGTGATGAATCACTGCCTGCGCAGCAGGCACTACGTCAACGTGGTCGTGGCGGGCAAGCATCCGGCGCCGCAATGGCTGTCGATGGATGCCGCGGTCAAGCATTGCAGCGAGGGCGCCGGAATCTGGCAGTGGGCCGGCAACGACAGCCAACGCGAGCCGGATTTGGTCATGGCGTGCGCCGGCGATGTGCCGACGCTCGAGACGCTGGCCGCCGTATCGATATTGCGCGAGCGTCTTCCCGCGCTCAAGGTCCGCGTGGTCAATGTCGTCGATCTGATGAAGCTGCAACCGCCGTCGGAACATCCGCACGGATTGAGCGACGAGGATTTCGATTCGCTGTTCACGCGCGACAAGCCGATCATATTCGCATTTCACGGCTATCCGTGGCTGATTCATCGATTGGCGTATCGGCGGCACAATCATGCAAACCTCCACGTGCGCGGCTACAAGGAGGAGGGCACGATCACCACGGCGTTCGACATGGCGGTGCTCAACGATCTCGATCGCTTTCACTTGGCGATCGATGCCGTCGATCGCCTGCCGCAGACCGGCAGCGAAGGGGCCTACCTCAAGCAGCAACTCAAGGACAAGCTGGTTGAGCACGGGCAGTACATCCGCCGTCACGGCGAGGACCTGCCCGAAATCCGCGATTGGCGCTGGCCCGATTGAGCCGCGCGGCTGCCGCGGCCATTGGCCCGCGGTAAAGGCGACTCGCTACGCCGCCGGCGCGCTCAAGGATTCCGGCAATGTATACACCACCGACGCATCGGCCGACCGCGCGGCTTGAGCACGCCACCAGGCCGCGGTCAACAGCTCCGCATGATGGCGGATGAACACATCGCGCAGCGCCGGCGGAATCGACAGAAATTGCAGCCATTGCTCGGGGAAAACATCGCGCGCTCCGCAATGAAACCAGGGCTCGGCGCTGGTTTCTTCCTCTTCGTACCGAGCTTGCGGCAGATCGCGGAACACGCAGTCGGACACCAGGGACACTTCGTCGTAGTCGTAAAATATCACGCGGCCGTGGCTGGTCACGCCGAAGTTCTTGAGCAGGAGATCGCCCGGAAATACATCGCTCGCGGCCAATTCGCGCAGCGCATTGCCGTAGTCGATGATCGCCGCCTCGGCCGCGGCAGGGTCGGCCTCGCGCAAAAATAGATTGAGCGGCCGCAGGCGCCGCTCGATGTAGCAGTGTTCGACGATCAGATCCTCGCCCTCGATGCGGCAGCTCTCGCTCGCATCGCGCAGCAATTCCTCGGCGAGCGCCGGCATGAAGCGGGCGCGCGGCAGGCGCAGACGCCGGAATTCCTGCGCGTCGACCAGACGGCCGGCGCGGTCGTGACGGAACACGAATTGATAGCGCTCCATGACGTCGGCGCGAGTGCTGCTCTTCGGCTCGCCGAAGCGGTCGCGAATGACCTTGAAGACCAAATCGTGCGAAGGCAGCGTAAACACGATCATGACCAAACCGCGGTCGCCCGGGGCGTGCACGAAGCTGTCGATGGAGGTGTCGAGATGGCGATGCAGGGCAAAGTAGCGCTCCGTCTTGCCCTGCTTGGCGCGGCCCAAGACGGTGTACAACTCGTCGATGGGTTTGTGCGGCATGAAGGAGCGCAGCAACGTGATGGCGGCGCTGACCACCGGCAAATCCACGTGGAAATAGGAGCGGGCGTAGCCGAACAGCGAGCCGACCTCGGCGCGCGACAGCATGACGGCGTCGACTTGCACGCCGTGCGGCGAGTTGCTGAATGCCACCACCAGGGGCGTGATGGAGCTGTCGCCAATGAGGCGGCCGACGACAAAGGCGTGCAAGCCGCGGTAGAACACCGGCTCGATCAGCTCGACGGATTCGGGTGCGCCGCTTTGTCGCCCCGTGTCGAAATAGCGACCGATCTGCGCGCTGATGCGATGGACCGCCGCATCCTGATCCTGTATCGCCGCGCCGAACGGCAAGTCCGCGATGATTTCCCGCACCGCGGCCGGCAGCGAGCCGCCGATACGGTACACGCGAATCGGAACGGCGCCCGAGGCGCGGCCGACGCTGGTGGCGCAAAATTCCAAGTCCGGATTGACGCCGACGGTGCCGAACAGGTCGCGAGTTACGGAATTGAAAAACGTCCGGTAGAAATCGCTGTCGGGCCGCCGTGCCACCAGCATCTCGTATGCTCGTTTGATCTCGGCCCACAGGGCCGAGTCGGCGGCCGGGAAGGTCAAATCGCCGCCAACCGCCCGCGCGCAGCGGGTCACACGCTGCTCGTACAGCTCGATGCGTTCGACCGCATCGTGCTGCGCGGCGTGCCAATCCTCGGCGAGGAAATTCAGCGCCGCGCGACGGGTGATGCGGCCGAATTCCTCGTTGTAGGCGCGGAAATGCTCGGCGATCGCCGCCGCAAGATCCTTAGGCGACCACACGCTTCGGCTCGGGACGTGGTGCCACCGCAGTGAACTGCTCGGTCTCGGTGCTTCCGGCCATCGCGCCGGTCGAGTGAGCTCCGGCGGTGATGGCGGTTTGAACCGCATCGAAATATCCGGTGCCGACGAACGCCTGGTGCTTGGTGGCGCGATACCCGGCGCGCTCCTGGCCGAACTCGCGCTGCTGCATTTGCGAATAGCCGAGCATGCCGTCCTCTCGATAGGCGGACGCCAGCTCGAACATCGACAAATTCAGCGCATGCCAGCCGGCGAGCGTAATGAATTGGAAGCGATAGCCCATGGCCGCCAGGTCTTCGCGCCAACTCTTCATGCTCGACTGATTGAGGTTGCCCTGCCAGTTGAAGGAGGGGGAGCAGTTGTAGGCCAACAATTTATGCGGATAACGTTCACGAATCGCGGCGGCGAAGCGGCGCGCCTCCGCGAGATCGGGTTTCGAGGTCTCGCACCAGAGCAGGTCCGCATACGGAGCGTAGGCCAAGCCGCGGGCGATGGCCTGATCGATTCCGCAGCGGACGTGAAAAAATCCCTCGCTCGAACGTTCGCCCGTGAGAAAGGGCGCATCGCGGGAGTCATGGTCCGTGAGCAGCAAATTGGCCGCGTCCGCGTCGGTGCGCGCGATGACGACGGTGGGCACATCGAGGACGTCCGCGGCGAGGCGCGCCGCGACCAATTTATTGATGGCCTCAGCCGTCGACACCAGCACCTTGCCGCCCAAATGGCCGCATTTCTTGGCGGAGGAGAGTTGATCCTCAAAATGCACGGCCGCGGCGCCGGCGCGAATCAGCGCCTTGGTCAGTTCGAACGCGTTCAAGTTGCCGCCAAATCCGGCCTCGGCATCGGCGATGATCGGTACCAACCAATCGATGTCCTTTTTGCCTTCCATATGGTGAATTTGGTCGGTGCGCAGCAAGGCGTTGTTGATGCGCTCGACCATGCGCGGCACGGAGTCGACCGGATACAGGCTCTGGTCCGGGTACATCTCGCCGGCGGTATTGGCGTCCCCGGCTACCTGCCAGCCGGAGCAGTAGATCGCCTTGTGGCCTGCCTGTACGACCTGCACGGCCTGGTTTCCGGTCATGCAGCCGAGCGCACCGACCACCGGTTCGCTCGCCAACAAGCGCCAGAATTTTTCGGCGCCGAGCCGCGCCAGCGAATGCTCGATGCGCACCGAACCACGCAATCGGGCAACCTCGGCCGCAGTGTAGGGTCGTTCAATACCGCGCCAGCGCGGATTCGTGGAGGCCTTTTCGCTCATTCTCAATACTCCTGGTCGATGCGTGCCGTGGGGCAACTGCCTATCCGAATGCGGGCTTGCATCCGGGTGCATGTGAAGATTAAAGTGCAATTAGGGCGTATTTGCACAACAGAAATTTAACAATGTGAATTTCACTACGGTTGGCCATGTTAGGTAAAATTCACCGAGCGAGGCACAGATGGCGGGGCTGATCCGTCAGGGCCATTTCCTGGGCGCGAAGCTGCGCTCCTTGCGCAAGCGCAACGGCTTGACGCTCGATGAGCTGTCGGCGCGTTGCGTGCAAATCGACGCCGAGGGTGCCCCGTCGGTGTCTTATCTCAGCATGGTCGAGACCGGCAAACGCATGCCGTCCCCCGCGCTGCTCGGCATGCTGGCCGGCATATTCAGCAAGGATATGCGCTGGTTTCTCGACGAGAACACCGCAGTCGAGGTCGCTCCGCAGCAGCCCGAAAGGGGCGGACTCGAGGCCATGCCGTTGGAGCCGGCGTTTCTATTTTCGAACGAGTTGCTGCAGAACGCGTTGCCGGAGCTGTTGTCGCAGACCGGCACCACGGGGCGCCAATTCGCGCAGCTGCTGATCCGGGTTTGGCAGGAGACCCGCCACAACAGTTTTCCGGATATCGAGCGCGCCGCGGAGGAGGGCGGCAAGCGTCAGATGCCCCTTACCTTGGACGCACTCCTTGACCTGTGCAAAAGCCACGGCCTGGAGATTCGCTGGTTCGACGGCGATGGCCGCAAACCGAGCGGCGCGCTGGTGCGGTCGCGATTCGAGGCACCGGGCACGGTGCTCATCAATAAGCGTCTGCGCAATCAGGAGGAGCGGCTCAAGTACGACCTTGCGTTCTTCATCGGCCACAAGGTTCTGCACAATGGCGATGGCGTCATTTCACCGCACAGCACCATGCACGATGGGGACACGCCGACGTCGGCGGCCGGCATGGGAGCGCAGGATGTGCTGTACGCATGGCGGGATTTCGAGTGCAGTTTTTTTGCCGGCGCGCTGTTGTGCCCGCGAATTCCCTTCCGGCGCTTCTTGATTCGCGAGGCTCACCGCGTCGCGGCCTGCCACAAACTCGGTGTGACGCCGGCGCTGGTCATGCGGCGCATGACCGCCGTTGCGCCGTACCGCCACTGGCATTTCTTCGATGCCTACGCACCCGGCTACCTGCGCGCGGTGTATCGCGGAAACGGCATTCCATTGCCGTGGGGCAACATGAGTCTGGTGTCGGATCCGTGCCCGAGCTGGGCGGTGTTCCGGCTATTGCAGCAGACCCCGGAGGCGATGCACGGGTTGCAAAAGCCCAAGTCGCAGATCTCGGTGATGCAGGATGGCAAGCGCGCGCGCTTGTATTGCTGCCATTCGCTGCTGACACGCGATGCGCTCGATGAATTGCACGTGCTGTCCGTCGGGGTTGATCTGCTGCCGGCGCTAGATGCACAGGGATTCGACGGCGCAGGAGTGGTGGCCGCCGTCGCCGACTCCTGCCGCCGCGGCGGCGGCGACGGCGCCATCCCGACCGAGGCCGCCGCCAACATTCGCGCCGTCTCGCAGGTGCTCAATATCTCGTGGATCGCCGATGCGCTCGACTCGCAGGCGAGCGTCATTTGCCCGAGGAGCGGCGCCTGCCCACGGCAGCCGCGCTGCTGCGTGCCGGCGCACTGAGGGCCCTCGCATTTAAGGACCGCGATCCCGATTCTGTGACCGAAGTCGCAACCCGCGGGCGGCGCAGCTGTTGCATGGGCCCATATGCGCACCGCAGCCTTGACCGGACCGCGCCGGGATAGGACTCTATGTGCCGGGTCCGTGCGGCAAGCCGTCAAAGCGACGGCAAATGAACAAAATGCGCGGGCATCAATTGCACATATTGAAACGACTCGTTCGGCGCCTCAACCGCCCGCTGGTACATGGAATTTTGGCGGGCGCCGCCGTACTGGTCATCTCGTCGCTCGGATTATTCTACGTATGGCATTCGGCTCGAGCGGCGCAGCTCGACGCGGTCCGCACCGAACTTGCGCAACTGGCGCGGACGGCCGCGACCTTGATCGACGGCGATCTGCATCGATCCATCACTTCGCAAGAGCAAGCCGGCAGTCCCGAGCATCTGGCACTGCTTGCGCCGTTGGTCAAATTTCACAAAGCCGCTTCGGACATCATCTACGTGTACACGGCCGTTCTCGACCGTGATCGCATCTACTACGTCCTCGGTACCGATTACCTTTATCGAGTGGCGGGAGATTCCGAGCCGCCTGATTTGATCATGACGCCGCACGACACCTTCGATCCGACGCTGCGCCGTGCGCTGTATCGGCACGAGGTTGCGGTGAATGAGGAACCCGTCACGGAGCGGGTGCGCAGCTACATGAGCGCCTATGCGCCGTTCTTCGATCGGACCGGGCGTTTCGCCGGGGTGGTCGGTATCGACATGTGGGTTCGGGACTTCGATGCGCGCATCGCCTCGATTCGCCGCGCCGGCATCATCGCTTTCGCGGCGGTCGCGCTCTTGTCGGTGCTGGCCGGTTTCTTGGTTCTGCGGTTGAGCCGCACCGCGCAGCGGGCGAAGCGCCGCGATCGAGTGGTGAAGTTGCGGCTCGCTGGGGCCAAAGAAAGTGCCGAAGCTCGGGCCCTGCACGCGCAAGCGGCGTCCCGAGCCAAAAGCGAGCTGCTCGCCGTCATGAGCCACGAGATTCGAACTCCCATCAACGGAGTTCTGGGGTTCGCCAATCTGCTGCTCGATACGCCGTTGAATCCCGAACAGCGCGAGTTCGCCGAGACCGTACAGCGGTCGGGTGACGCGCTCCTGACCGTGCTCAACGATGTCCTCGACTACTCCAAAATGGAAGCCGGGCGCATGACCGTCGAGCAAATCGACATGCCACTGCAGTCGGTGTTCGACCGAGTACGGGCTATTTTGCAGCCGGCGGCGCTCGAGCGGGGCATCGTCATGGACATCGAGTACGACGCGCGCCTGCCGAAATACATCAAAGGCGATCCGGCGCGGACTCAACAGGTGCTGCTCAATCTCGCCGGCAACGCGGTGAAATTCACCGAGGGAGGATCGGTGCTCATTGCCGCGGAGAAGCTCGACGCGACGCACGTGAGGATCAGCGTCACCGACAGCGGAATCGGCATCACCGAAGAGCAATTGGCAACGCTGTTTCAGCGCTACGCGCAGGCGGACACCTCGATTGCGCGGCGCTTCGGCGGCACCGGACTGGGTCTGGCCATCAGCAAGACCTTGGTTGAACTCATGGGCGGGGAAATCGGCGCGCACAGCCGTCCGGGAGCCGGATCGACTTTCTGGTTCGTGCTGCCGCTGCAAGCCGGCACTTCCGCGCAAGAGCCGGCCGCGCCGGTCGAGCTGGCGGCGCCGGTCGAGGTGGCCGGACCGGTGGTCGAGGCCGCCGCGCCTGTAGAGGCAACTGGGCCGGCCGAGGTTGCTGCGGCGGCGGGAGCTGGCGCACGCGCTCAGTTGCTATTGGTCGAGGATAATTTCGTCAACCAGCGGGTTGCCCTGTACATGCTGGCCAAGCTTAAATATCAGGTTGACGTCGTCACCACCGGCGCCGAGGCGCTCGAGCGTCTCGGCAAGACCCGCTACCAACTAATCTTGATGGACTGCCAAATGCCCGAGATGGACGGCTTCGAAGCGACGCGGCGCATACGCGATCGGACCTCGGCGGTATTGGACCACGAGGTGCCGATTGTCGCGATGACGGCGAACGCCTTTCCGGAAGATCGGGTTCGAGCCATCGCAGCGGGCATGAATGATTTCCTGAGCAAGCCGGTTGATCAATCGACGCTGTCGGCGGTGATCGAGAAGTGGCTGGGAGCGCAAGGGCGCCCGGCAGAATCGACGGCTCAATCGGACGAAAGCATACCGGTGCGCGCCGCCGCAACGGCTTCGTGAAGCGTCTGAAAAATATGCTCCGGGCGCACGACTGCCGTGATGCCGTGGCGGTCCATGTCCGCGCGCAAATAGGTGTTGACGCGTCCAAAAATCGTGCCGATCCTTTGGCGCGCCAGGTCCTCCAGCAGATCGCGTAGGGACTGTGCGGCGGAATAATCGATATCGGTAATCGCGCCCGCATCGATGACGAGCCAGCGCAGCGGCGTCGGCGCCTGCTTGACGAGCGCGCGCACCTCGTCGGTAAAGCGGTTTTGGTTCGCATAAAACAAATCCGCACCGAAGCGGTAGACGATGAGTCCCGGTTCAGTCACCTTGCCCGGCGTGGCGGGTTCCGGTACCCAGCGGCCCATCGGATCCGGCTCCAACATCATCGTATGCGGGCGATAGCTGTGACGCACGTGCCTGAACAGCGATAAGGCGATCGCCAGTAGAATCCCCTGTTCGACGCCGAACGCGACCACGGTTGCCGCGGTCGTGATCGCAAGATAAAACTCACCGGGGCTTTCGCGGCGTATGTCGCGCAGGCATTTCAGGTCGATCATGCCGAGCGCAATATTGAAGACGATTGCCGCCAATACGCAACGCGGCAGGTATTGCAGAGGTCCGCTCAACGCCAGCAGCACCAGCAGCACAACGCCGGCCAATGCCAATTGCGCGATCTGTGTGCGGGCACCCACGTGATCGGCCATCGCCGTCTGGGTCGGGCTGCCATTGACCACGAACGCTCCGCTCAGCGCAGCGGCCGCATTGGCGGCGGACAGACCGAGAATGTCCGCGTCCTCATCGACGCTCTCGTGATACCGGACTCCGAATGCTCTCGAGGTCGCCGCGCTCTGCGCGATGATCATCACCACGCACGATACGGATATCGGCAGCAGCTCGAGAATCTCGCTCACGGTCACCTTGGGGAGTCGGATCGACGGCAAGCCTCCGGCGATCGGTCCGACGAGAACGATGCCTCGCTCCGCGAATTCAAATGTCGCGCTTGCCGCGATCGACGCGATCACGGCGATCAGGGCCAGTGGCAGTCGCGGCGCGAATCGATTGCCGAGCAGAATGCTCCCCGCGACCAGCGTGGACAGCGCGAGAGTCGGGTAATGCAGGTGCGGCAAGCCGTCCATGATTTGCCACACACGAACCAGTGAATAGCGCGAATTGGCTGCGACGCCGAACATGTCGCTCAGCATCGCGATGCAGACCTGGAGCCCGACACCCGCGAGAAATCCAGTCAACACCGTGCGCGAGAGAAAATCGGCCAGAAAGCCCAACTTGAAGATTCGCGCCACGAGCAGCATCGCGGCGCTCAGCAGGGCCACCACACAGACCAGCGTCATGTATTGCGGGCTCGCCGGCACGGCGAGGCGGGACAGTGAGCTGGAGAAAATCGCGGCCGTTGCCGAGTCGGCCGCCACCACGAGGTGACGCGAGGAACCGAATATCGCGAATGCGACCGGCGGCAACAACAAAGTGTAAAGTCCGGCGACCACGGGTGTGCCGGCGATGCGTGAATAGCCTAAGACCTGCGGGATGTTTATCGATGACAGGTTCACGCCCGCGAGCAGATCGCGCAGCGCACGTTTGGGTTCTACAGGCCGAAGGCCCCCAAAGAGGCTTAGCGGCATCGCGACATCATTCTTGTAATCCGGTGAGCCAACGAGGGCGATGGTTCGCGGGCAGCATAGCATCTTCGCCGTTAGAGTCGCGGCGGCGGAAACGCAAGCACATTGCTCGTATAGGTCTCGATGAGGTCGCTGAACGGCGTGCCGTCCGGCAAGTAGAGCACCGCCCGATGCTCGAGCAGGCTGGGGGGTAGCTCGAGATCGGCCGCAGCGCCGCTGCCCGCGTCCGCCTTCATTTCCCACCCCTCGGGCAGGGGCCGCCAGAGCAGCTTCGAGGACAGCGTGTGGCGCCGAAAATGCAGCTCGCGCACGACTTTGCCGAACGGCTCATCGGTGGTGTCGAGGAGCCTATTCATTTCGGGAGTCAAGCGAGCAGGCACATACCAATTGTCCGCCTCCGACAATACCAAAGCGCCGCAGCGTAGCAGCACCCTGCGATAACGCAGCGGTTCAGTCGGTGCGACCCGCAGCTCCCGACGCTGCTCGGGCGACGCCGGCTTATCCACGCCGGGAACTCGTGCGGCCACAATGAGCGGCGGAGAGGCGAGCCGATGCACCTCGCACCAATGCTCCAAAGTTATTGTGGCGCTGTCGTGGCTCAGCAGATCGGCATTCAGTGTCTCGAGCACGGCGAGTGCCGCGACGCGCGCCGCATAGCCGCCCGGCCACAGGGCGCTCCCCGCTCGCGCCGAGTCGTCCGCTCGCGCCGAGTCGCCCGTATGAACCGCCACCAACAGCAGCAGCGCGCCGCACGCGGCAAACGGTCGGCGGGCGCCGAGCCGATCAGGGATCCCAGCAGAGTATTTCACCATTTTCAATCGACCTCCCAGTGAGCGCCAGGATGAAAGCCCAATGGCTGACCAAGAGGGTCGTGGCGCTATCGTCGCGCGCGGCCATTCGGGCACGAAAGGCGTTCGCCCGCGCGTTCGTCGCTGCGGTCGATTCGATACCCGCATGCCACCATTGCCGCGGCAAATGCCCGAAATCGTGATGTGGAAATCGCGCTGCCAGCAATTCGGGCGGACTGCCGACATCGCAGACGAAAGCCGCGCGCTCACGGACCTCGTGCATAATATCGACCGGTACCCGATGCAGGGCGAGTACGGGCTGTGCCGTCTGCAGTGCGCGCGTGTACGGCGAAACGATGATCCGGGTCAGCACGGCCCCGGCGAGTAGTCGCGCCGCGGCCGCCGCCTGCTGTGCGCCGAGCGGCGTCAATTCCGGATCCTCGATGCCCGGATCCACCCGGGTCTCGCTGAAATGCAGGTTAAAGTAGCTTTGACCATGGCGGAGCAAAAACATGCAGAGTCCTTATGAGCCGCTGACACCATTTCACATCGCCGTGCAGGTGCGCGACATCGCCGAGGCGCGCCGTTTCTACAAGGATATCCTAGGTTGTGCCGAGGGCCGCAGCGATACGTGCTGGGTCGATTTCAACCTCTATGGTCACCAGTTCGTCTGCCATCTGAATCCCGAGTTGGGCGCTTCCGGCAAGCTCGCGAGCCATTTCAATATGGTGGACGGGCAGGGTGTACCCGTGCCCCACTGCGGCGTCGTGCTCCGGCCGGGACAGTGGCACGAGTTGGCGGAGCGCCTGAGGGGCAAGGGCGTCGAGTTCGTGATCGAGCCGTGCACGCGCTTTCGGGGCCAAGCGGGCGAACAATCCACGATGTTTCTTCTGGACCCCAGCGGAAACGCGCTCGAGTTCAAGGCATTTCAGGACATCGAGAGGCAACTGTTCGCCGTCGATCACGCGACCCGCTAGATCCGGCTGCGATTGCGCCGCAATGACGATTTCCCTCGACAGCATTCCGCGCTTCACCGCGGCACAGGCGCTCACCATCGCCCATAAAGTCTACGGCATCGAGGGGCGGGTGAGCGCGCTGCCCAGTGAGCGAGATCAAAATTTTCTCATCGTCGATTCACGAGGCGCAAAGTTCGTCCTTAAAATCGCCAATCGGGACGACGCGCCGGAATTATTGGAATTCCAACATCAGGCCATGCGCCGCGTTGCCGCGGCGCCGTGCGATTGCCGAGTGCAGGAGATCGTGCGCTCGCTCGATGGCGCGGATTTGAGCGAATTCCGCGACCCGGCGGCGGACGTGCGTCACTGCGTGCGCGTAACGACCTGGCTGCAAGGGGAGATATTGGCGAGGTGCGGGCCGCGCAGCCGCGGCCTGTTCGAATCCATCGGAGCCGGCATGGCCAAGATCGACGCGGCACTGCGCGGCTTCACGCATCCGGCGATGCATCGAGTCTTGCAGTGGGACCTGCGCCACGCCGGGCTCGCGCGCGAGCATGCGCATCTTTTGCCGCCGGCCCGGCGTACCCGGGTTGAGCGCATATTCGCCGAGTGGGAAACGATCGAATGGACTCGCCTGCGCCGCAGCGTGATCCACAACGATGCCAACGACTACAACGTGCTCATCGAGGACGGGCTCATGACCGGGCTGCTCGATTTCGGCGACCTGGTTCATTCGGCCACCGTCTGCGACTTGGCCATTGCACTTGCGTACGCGATGCTCCATGAGAAGGATCCGCTGGCCGCCGCCGCCGCAGTCATTCATGCCTACCATCGGCACAATGCGCTGACCGAGCTCGAGCAGCGGGTGCTATATCCCTTGATACTGGCTAGGATTTCGGCGAGCGTCTGTTACGCGGCCCACAACAGGGCCCGCAATCCCGACGACGCTTACCAAGTCGTGACCGAGGCGGGGGCCTGGGAATTGTTGGACGTTCTCGAGCCGTATTCGCCCGCCGCGGCACTCGCGACGGTCCGGGACGCGTGCGCCTGATCGGCGCAGATTGCCGGCTAGGCGGAAGAGCTTTCGGTCAGTTCGCCGGCCGCGCTTTGCAGATAGTTTTGCAAACCCATTTTATCAATGAGCGCGAGCTGCTCTTCGATGAAATCGATGTGCTCTTCTTCGCTTTTCTGAATCTGTACCAAGAGATCGCGGGTCACGTAGTCCTTGACGGATTCGCAGTGTGCGATGGCGGCGGTGTACATCGGATGCGCCTCCATTTCGCGTTTCAGATCGCATTCCAATATCTCGCGCACGTCCTCGCCGATGAACAACTTGCCCAGGTCCTGCAGATTCGGCAGGCCCTCGAGGAAAAGAATGCGCTTGATCAGGCTGTCGGCGTGCCGCATCTCATCGATGGATTCGTCGTATTCGATCTTGCCGAGGCGCTTCAGGCCCCAGTTATCGAGCATGCGCGCGTGCAGGAAATATTGATTGACCGAGGTGAGTTCGTTCTTCAACGCCTGGTTGAGAAAATCCAATACCTTCGCATTACCCTGCACGGCGGCGGCCCCTCATGGAAAGCTCTCGGCGAGGCGGAGGATTGTAAGCTCGAATGGCCGCGCCGTCAGAGCGCGAATTCGCTGGCGGTGCCGGGGAAGCAATCGGAAGCGCGCGCCTGGTGCTGTCGCAGGGAATCGGCTAGAGAAGCGCGGGCCTGCGGCAGGCATTTCCCGCAGCAAGTTCCCAAGCCTAGATTTCGGCTCAGATCGGCCACCTGCCTGGCACCGTCCTTGACGGCGGCCCGGATGTGTCTTTCAGAGACGGCTTTGCACACGCACACGATCATGCCGGGTATTGTGAACGCGAATGCGAATGATTGTCAATACGGATAGCTCGCAGGCTCGACCGCGCCGCAGCAGACTCATCACGGGAGCCTCGAGCAACATGCAAGTCATTCATTTACTTGTATTATGTCTCCCATGAAGCTGTATTCCTGGAACGTGAATGGCATTCGTGCCGTGTACCGCAAGGGCGTGTTCCAGGAGTTTCTTCATGCCCATCGCCCCGACATCCTGTGTCTGCAGGAAACCAAGGCGGAGCGGAATCAGGTGGAAATCGATCTGCCCGATTATCGTGAATATTGGAACTCGGCGGTCAAAAAGGGCTATTCGGGCACGGCGATTTTTTCGAAGCCGGAACCTATCCGTGTGATCAACGGGTTGCCGCGCGAATTCGCGAAGCGCTATACCTTTGCGGACGAACTGCAGCGCGACAGTGCCGAAGAGGGACGGGTGATCACCGCCGAGTTCGACCAGTTCTATGTGGTGACGGTCTACACGCCGAACGCCAAAGAGGACTTGAGCCGCCTGGCGCTGCGATTCAAGCATTGGGATCCCGCATTCCTCGCCTATTGCCGGCAACTCGACAAGACCAAGCCCGTCATTCTATGCGGAGATCTGAACGTCGCGCACACCGAGCAGGACCTCGCCAATCCGCAGTCGAATCGCGGCAAGAAAGGCTTCACGGACGAGGAGCGCCAGGGATTCCAGAATTTCATGGACGCGGGATTCGTCGATACGTTTCGACTCTTCAAGCAGGGCAACGGGTACTATTCGTGGTGGAGTCATTTTGCCAACTCGCGGGCGCGCAACATAGGGTGGAGAATCGATTATTTTCTAGTGTCCGCGAGACTTGGCGGCCGGGTGGTGGGCGCGGATATTCACCCGGACGTCATGGGCAGCGATCATTGCCCGGTCAGCATCACGCTCACCTAATCGAGGACCGTGCGGTTCTTACATTTTTATAGCCGAGTCTTGAGACGCGACACACTGCCATTTGCCATCCGGCATCTTCACCCAGGTATCCGTCCAGCGCGGCCAGGCGCAAGTCCTTGCCCGCGGGTGCGCGAAACAGAAGGTCCGTACTTGAAGGGGCTGGTCGCATCGGGGTAACCATCAAGTTCACGAATCGCGCGGCGCGTTCGTTGCCGTGCTGCGGGCGGAGCCACCGCTCATGAAGGTGAGCGCGAGTACGGCCGAAGCGAGCATCAAGAACAGACTCACGGCGTTCAGCACCGGGCTCGCACTTTCGCGCATCCGCCCATACATCATCACGGTCAACGGCGAGTCGGCCCCGACCAGAATCAACGTGGTGTTAAAATCTGCAAAGGACATCAAAAAGGAAATTGCCGCGGAGCCTAACAGGGCCGGGCGCAGGTACGGCAACAGAATCGTGCGCAACACCGCGGGTTTGGAGGCGCCGAGATTTGCGGCGGCTTCCTCGAGGGTTCGATCGAAGCGCTTCAGGCGCGCACCGATGGTGAGCGTCGCGATGGTTGCGATGTAGGAGAATTGCCCGAGCACGACCAACGGCAACCCGGGACGCAAAAAATCCCACTCCAATCCGAGGATATCGTCGGCGAAATCCGCGATCCGGCTCGCAAAGGCAAGAATGGAGATACCCAGGATGACGCCCGGTATGACCAGGGGCGCCAACATCAAAATGGAGAGAGCTTGCTTGCCGAAGAAGCGGCTGCGCTCGATGAGAAACGCGTTGCAGGTGCCGATCAGCACCGACAGCAGCGTGACCCAGAAGGCAACGATGCAACTGGTCCAGATGCTGCGCAATAATTCACCGTCGCCGAACAGTCCGGTTCGCCCCAGCGGCGCGTTGCCCGAAAACCAGTCGAGCGTGAAGCCGCGCCACGGCGGCGCCGGGTAGGGCGCGTCATTGAACGCGAACAGCGCGACGATGAGCAACGGCAAAAACAGGAATGCCAAAAAGGCAGCCAAATACGCTCCGGTCGCGAAGCGCAGCCATGGCGGGCGCGGCAGCGAGGGAATCATGCGCGCCGCATCGCCTCACCGAACCGTTGGCCGGAGAGCTTGAGACCGATCATCACCAAGGCGGTCGACAAGGCGAGGAGCAGAAAGCCGAAGGCGGCACCCTGCTCCCAGTTGAAGCGGGTGATGAACTGGGTGTAGATCTGCTCGGTGAACCACTGCGAGTTCTTGCCGCCGAGCAGCGTCGGGGTGAGATAGCTGCCGAGGGTGAGCATGAAAACCACGATGCAACCGGCGGTGATGCCGGGGGCCGCATGCGGGATCACAACGGTGCGCAGCACGGCGGGGCCGCTGGCGCCAAGATCGTACGCCGCCTCGATCAGGGCATTGTCCAAGCTCTCCAAGCTCGAGATGAGCGGGATGACCATGAACAGGAGCGAGGCATAGATCAAGCCCACCATGATGGTCGCGTCGCGATACAGAAGTTCGACCGGAACGGCGGTAATGCCGAGCTTCATCAGCAGGGACGGCAGCACTCCCGACTCGCGCAGCAGGATCATCCAACCGAGGGTGCGGACGGTTTCGCTCACCCAAAAGGGAATCAGACATAGAATGAATAACGTCGAACGGGCCCGTCCGCCTGCGAGCTTCGCGATGATCCATGCCATCGGGAATGCCAGCAGCAGCGTCAAAAAGGTGGCGACGACCGACATGACCGCGGTACGCACGAACACGTGCCAATAAAGCGGTTCCATGAAGAAGGTCCTGTACTCCGCCAGGCTCACGACGTACTGGCGCGGGCCGACGCGCTCGCGCAACGAGAGGATGGCGAGATCGACATGCGGCAGTATGATGAGTGCGCCGAGCCAAAGCACGGCGGGGGCCAGCAGCAGGGCTAGCGCGAAGCGCCCATGCCACCGGGCCTGTCTGCCATTAGCCTGCATCGGCGCGCTAGCCATCCTGGCCCGACGCTCCCGCGCGTGCCGGGAAACACACCGCGCGCGCGGGATCGAAACTGAACAGCACCGGCTCGTGCGGCTTCAAGTCGGAGAATTGGCCGGTCTGCGGCAGGGCGATGCGAAATTCACGGCGGGTGGCGAGCTCCGTCAACAGAACCGCGGAATTGGCGCCGTCGAACAAAAGACTCTGCACCTCGCCCGAGTGCCGGGGCTGCCCGGCCGGCAGCTCCGCCGGAATTCGCCCGAGAGTCGCCACTTCCGGGCGCACGAAACCTTCGACCGCATCGCCGATCTTCACCGCACCCTGTTTCAGAGCACGAATGCTCCAACCATCGGCGGTGGTCAATTCCACCGATTCGCCGTCGAGGCGCGTGGCGCGGCCGACGATGCGGTTGTTCGCGCCGACGAAGCCCGCGACAAACGGCGTCTGCGGACGATAGTACAGGTCCTGCGGCGTGCCGAGCTGTTCGAAGCGGCCCTGGTTCATGACCCCCACATGATCGGAAAGCACCAGCGCTTCGGATTGGTCGTGCGTGATGTAAACGAAGGTGGTGCCGAATGCGGCCTGCAGCTGTTTGAGCTCGATTTTCATGTGCTCGCGCAGCTTGAGGTCGAGAGCCCCGAGAGGTTCGTCGAGCAGCAGCAGGGTGGGCTCCAAGACCAAGCTGCGCGCGATGGCGACCCGTTGGCGCTGACCGCCCGAGAGTTCGTCGACGCGCTTCGCCGCGGCTTGTCCCAGCCCCACTCGCTCCAACATGGCTTGACTGCGGCGCATCCGCTCGGCGCGAGCCATGCCGCGCCGGGCCAATCCAAACGCCACGTTCTCGCCCACCGTCATCATGGGAAACAAGGCGAGCTGTTGAAATACCATGTTCACCGGACGGCGGTTCGGGGCGATGCCCTGCATGCTCCTGCCGCCGATGCCGATGTCGCCACTGTCGGGCGCGATGAATCCCGCGATCATGCGCAGGAGCGTGGTTTTGCCGCAGCCGGACGGCCCTAAGATGGAGAAAAAGCTTCCGTGCGCCACGCTGAAGGACAGCGAGTCGACCGCGATGTGCTCCGCGAAACGCTTGACGACCGCGTCGGCAACCAGATCCGCCGTACTCAATTGGCGGCCTTGATTCGGTCGAGCACCCGCCCCTCGATTTCCTCCAAGCCCGGGGGTATCGCCGGATACCAGTGGATGCCCTTCAGCACGCTGTCGGGAAACGTCGCCGCGAACTGCGCCTTCAAGCGCGGATCGATAAAAGGATCGGTGCCCACGGCCGCGGAAAAACTGCCGACCGACTTGATGATCTTGGCGGCGTTTTCCGGGCGCATCGTAAAGTTGATCCAGGCATAGGCCGCGGCCTCATTGCGGCCCCGCGCCGGCAATGCAAAGGTGTCGAGCCAGCCGAGAGCCCCGGAGCGCGGCACGATGTATTTGATGTCGGGGTTGTCGCGATTGAGGGTCCAGCCGCCGGTGTCCCATATCATGGCCGCCCACACCTCGCCGGAGCGGATGCCGTTCAACAGCTGATCCTTGTTGTCGTAGAAGAACTTCAAGTTCGGTTTGCACGCGGTGAGCGTCGCGCCCACTTGATCCATGAGCGCGCTGTAAGCCTTCGGGTCCGCGTAGAGCGAGAAGGGGTCCTTGCCGGCGGCGAACGCGAACGCCATCAGCGTCGGGCGCCTGAGGCGAATCGAGGTCTTGCCCTTGAGGTCTGCGCGGCACAGATCGCCATAATCGGCGATCGTCGCATGTTTGGTGTTGGCGACGAGGCCATCGGTGCCCCAAAGATAGGGTAGCCCGTACAGCTTTCCGTCGAGAGTGGCGTTGCGCTTCACGATGTCGAGCAGCGCCGGCTGGAATTGCTCGATCTTGACTTTGCCGAGATCGAACGGCCGGTAGAGGCCGAACTCCCGCTGCACCGAGGTGATGCGGTCCTGGGACGGCTGAGCGAGATCGAATCCTGCGCCCCCGGTCGCCCGCAACTTGGAGATCATTTCTTCGTTGTTGGAAAGCGTCACCTCGACGTCAATGCCGGTCTCCTTTTTGAAGGCGGCGACGAGCTCCGCGGGCACGTAATCGGCCCAGGTGATGATGCGCAATTTTTGACTGTCGGCCCGCGCCGAACCGCCTCCCGACAACAAAGCGATCGCGGCCAATATCGTCCACCAATGTCGCATCGATATGCCTCGCGTGAAGAGATAAGCGCCCCGGATCGGCGCGCTTGTCAAGCCCGTTAATGTACTCGATCCGACGGTTACCCGGGGCGCAAATGAGCGCGCTTTGGGCGCTCGAGTGTGCTCTGATATCCGCGAAGCATTTGTCTCGAGGGCCGATCGACGAGGGGAGAGTAGCGATGCCTAGATCCGCTGTTCTGGCGGGGTTGATGCCGGCGCTGGCCGTTGCCGCGGTCGGCGCAAGCGCAGCGATGAGTGCGAACGTCGCATCGGGCAGCGCTTCCGGCGCGGCGCCCACAGCCCCGGCCGCCGTGCGCGCCGAGGCCCGCGAGATTTTCGCGCACATCGTGGGAATCGAAAGCTCGGTCGGCAAGGGCCAGGTTCCGGCGGTCGCCGAGTATCTGGCCAGTCGCTTCAAGGCGTGCGGATTCCCCGCCGCCGACATCCATGTGCTGCCGCTCGGCGAGACCGCATCGCTGGTGGTCCGTTATCGCGGCAACGGCAGCGGCGGCCGGCCGATCGATTTCATCGCGCACATGGATGTGGTCACGGCCAAGCGTGCGGACTGGCAGCGCGACCCGTACCGCCTGATCGAGGAGGGGGGCCACTTCTACGGCCGCGGCACCGCCGATGTGAAGCAGGAAGTGGCGCTGCTGACGACCACCTTTTGCACCCTGAAGGCGCAGGGTTTCGTGCCGACGCGCGATCTCATCATCGCCTTCAGCGGCGACGAGGAGACCGAGCAAGCGACCGCCCGGGATTTGGTCACCAAGCACCGCGACCTGGTGGACGCGGAATTCGCGCTCAACGGCGACGGCGGCGGCGGGGTGCTCAGCGAGGACACCGGCAAGCCGCAGATATTCTATGTACAGGGCGCCGAGAAGAGTTCGGCGACATTTTTGCTGACGACGCGCAATCCCGGCGGTCACAGCTCCCGGCCGCGCGCCGACAATGCGATTTACGAACTCGCCGATGCGCTGAAGGCGGTTCAACACATCGAATTTCCGGTGATGTGGAACGCTTGGACGCTCGGGGACTTCAAGGCGGCGGGCGAGGTGACTCCGGCGCCGCTCGGCGCGGCGATGGCACGCTTCGCCGCCGACCCCCATGATGCGGCCGCTGCAGCCGAGATCGCAAAGGATCCGGAGTTTGTGGGCCGGATCCGCACCACTTGCGTGGCGACCATGCTGAGCGGCGGGCATGCGGAAAACGCACTGCCCCAGACGGCGACCGCCACCATTAACTGCCGGATTTTCCCGGGCACTTCAGCCCAACAAGTGCAAGCCATCCTGCAGCAGGCGGTCGGACCCAAAGTCGAGGTGGGACAGCCCACTGAGGCGCTGGTCTCGGACGCTTCGCCGATGCGTCCCGATGTCATGAGCGCGGTCGCGCGCGCGGTCGCCGTTGCGGATCCGGGCGCCCGGGTGGTTCCGACGCAGGCTTCCTATGCGACCGATGGAGCGGTGTATAGAAGTGCCGGCATCCCTACCTACGGGGTGGGCGGCGTGTTCATCATGGAAAGCGAGGATTTCGCGCACGGACTCAACGAGCGCATCCGCGTCGACGCCTTCTACGACGCATTGACCTACTGGTCGGTGCTGGTCAAGAGCCTGGCGGGCGGTTAGAACGAGTAGCCCACCGACACGATCAGCACCTGCGGTCCGTAACTGATGTGCGTGGTGCGCTCGATGCCGGCCGTGTTGGCGGTGAGGTCGCTCTTGACCTGCGCAATGGAATACGAGCCGTAGACATGCCAACGCCCGGAGATCTGATAACCGACTCCGGCAGTGGCCGCGGGTCCCACCGATGCCGTCAACGAGAGGCGCGTCGGACCGCCGAAGGCGGCATTGCCCGCCGCGGTGGTGTTGCGGTCGTAGAACGTGGTGTAATTGACCCCGACCCCGACAAATGGCTGCCACGGGGAATTTTCGCTCAGGAATCGGTATTCGACGAACACGGTGGGGGCAATCCAGCGGGCGCTCGAGACCACCACGCCGTTGTAGGGCACCGAACCGACCGTTGCCGGCCCGGCACCTTGCACCTTCGCGAGCGGGGGGTACCCGAGCGCCAGTTCGACATCGAATTTCGACGACAGGCGGCGGATGTAGCCGAAATAGGCCGTCTCGACATTCTGAGCCTCCAAGTTGACTCCGCTCGGCACATAGGGCCCCGAGATATCGTCGGCGCTGGTGTGATAGAACACGGTGTAGGAGCCAAATCGCAGGCTGTTCTTCGGTACATCGTCGGCCAACGCCGCGGTGCCGCCGAGCAGGGCGATCGAGGCCGCAGCGAGAATCGGCAGCGCGCTTAGTTTGCAATTTTTCATTGGCCGATCCCCTTAGAACAGGCTGAAGAACGAGCGCGCGGCGCGACTGCAGAACGGCAACACGGCCACGTGATAGCCCTCGACGATCATTTGTTGCGCGGCCGCCGCGGACAGGCCGCCGCCGGCTGCCGTTTGATAAAATTTAAAGAGCGCTAGCTGGTAGGCCTGGAACTCCTGTTGAATCTCGATGAAGGGGCCGGCGGGTACGGCCGGGGGTTGGGGATCGACATCCAGCACGGTCACCAGACCGGCTGTCACCAAGGGTTGCCAGAAGGCGGCCATCGTTCCGGTGTTGACGCTGAAGTACACCGTGGGGTCCTGCGAGCCGCCGCACATCAGCGTCGGCACGGTCGGGGCCCATTTGCCGTTGCGCATATCGTTGACGTAAAAATCTTGGCGCAGCCCTTGCGTCGGTTTGACCTTGGCGAGCGGAACACCCGGCTGGGGTGTCGGCACCGCGCCGTCCGGATGCGCCGCCGCATCGAGCACATAGCTCACCCGGTAATTGTTGTTGATGAGATAGGGATTGCCGAAGCCGGCGTGCCAAACCGCCGTGACCGGGATGTTGGGATCGATGGGCGGCACCGCCATCGCCGCGATCAATGGCGGCGGAACCGTCGGGTATTCGGCTTGCGTCGGCGTGGCGCTGTCGAACAGCGCCGTCAAGGGCAATAGATTCTCCGCGAATATCGTATCGATGGGCGTGGTGCTGGGGAGTTGCGTCTCCGCATTCGGATAGGTCGACGAGAAGATGGGGCCCAAGGGGTCATTATTGATATTCGAGTACGCGTGCTGATAGCTGTTGGCGAGCAGCGGTGCGAACTCCGTCGAACCCAAGTTGACGCCGCCGCCGAAGACCGTGTCGCTGAAGGCCTCCAGGGCGTAGGGACCCGACATCGGCGCGGCGGCCGTGATTTTGGCGCCGGCGGCTTCGAGCGCGCGCAGCGTCGCCATGGCGACGTGGCCGCCCTCGGAATAGCCGGTCAGGAACAGTTGCCCATTGTCGCTCGTGCCCCGCGTAAAGGTATTGGGGAGCGCGGTGCGCGCGGCCGCGAGGATATCCATCATCTCGCCCGACTGCTGGTCCGCGTCGAGGAACGGGTGATAGCCGAGCGTCGATATGTCATAGCCCGCGTAGTTCGGCGCCACGACGATGTAGCCCTGCGCCGCGAACATGGCCGCGATCAGCGCTCCTTCAATATTCGTCGGATCGGTGATGTTGGCGATGTTCGCCGCCTGATTGGTCGCAGGGGCGTGCGCATACTCGACGATCGGCCGCGGACCCGAGCAGCCCGCCGCCGCGCCGGTGGGCACCATCAGCGCACCCGAGGACTGGGTCATCTCGCCCGCACCGCCGAGCGTCATGAATTTGAGATAGTAGAAATCCACGCCGCAAACGGGGTTATCCGTCAGTTGCAACAATTGTGCGCCGGTCGCAGTGGCCGAGAGGGCGGCCTGCAATGCCGCCGCATCCAGGGACGCGATGCGAAGCGGCGGGTTCACCGAGAGTGTGCCGGGCGTCGTGGAAACGTCGACCGTGGCGGTCGGCGAACTGGAGCCGCCGCACGCGGACAGCAGCGCGGCGGTCAGCACCAGCGCCGACGGCGTGAGAATCTTGATCATGCCAAACTCCCTACTGACGCACGAGCGCAAACAGAGTGAATTTCGTGGTCAGCCAGCTTTGTTGTGAGAATTGCGCAGCCGATGAGGGGGAATTCTACGCCGCTGAAGCCAAAGGTCTATGGGTACCGAGAATTCAGCGATCAAATGTGGCTGCGGCACCACAGGGGCGGCCCGCGAGAGCGGCGTATACCTGGCTCACGATGGCGATCCCGATCGCCTCGGGGGTCACGGCACCGATATCGATGCCGACCGGGCCGCGCAATCGCAGTCGCAGCCCGTCGGCCGCGGCACCCAACTCCTGCGCGATCCTCAAGCGCCGCGCGGCCGGACCGAGAAGGCCCACGTAACCCGGAGTTCCGGCCGAGCTCAGTTCCCGCAAATACGCCACGTCGGACACGAAGTGGTGACTCATTACGACCGCGGCATGGCAAGTATCCAATGCGACGGCGCTGCGCAGTGCGCCTGCATCGGCGAGTATGACCGTCGCGCCCGGAAACCGCCGCGCATCCGCGTAGGCCGGTCGGTGGTCGACCACCGACACGCGCCATCCTAAGGTTCTGGCCGCGCTCGCCACGGGCTCTGCATCCGGGCCCGCACCGCAGATCAGCAGGTGAGGGGACGGCGGCAGAAATTGCACGAAGGCGCGCAGGCGGTCGCCCTCGCGGCGCACCTCGCGCGAGCAGGCATCGGCGAGCGATTCTTTGGCTGCCGCGGCGAGGTCGGGCGGCAGTGATGCGGCGCTGTAGGTTCCCAAGGGCATCGTCGTCGATTCGTGGACCGCGATGAGACGGGCGGGCGCACCCGCACTCGCGCACCGTCCCGCAGCCGCCAGAGCGGCAGCCGCACGGCTGGCGGCGTTCGCCGGCTCGAGCAGCACCCGCATCGCCCCTTCGCATCCGGCGCCGATGCCAAACAATATGTCATCGGGCCCACGCATATCGTATTCGACGGCGCGCGGCACTCCGCTGTCGATCACCTGCTGCGCGTGCAGCTTTAGATCGGCCTCCAGGCATCCGCCGCTGAGCAGACCCAAGTAACTGCCGTCCGCCATGATCAGCATGCGCGCGCCGGCCTTGCGGTAGGTGGAGCCCGCCGTCGATACCACGGTGGCGAGCACTCGCGCGATCGGCTCGGGGGGCGCTCGCTCCAACAGTAGCTCGAGGCTGGTGTCCAGTCGCACATCGGTCCGCATGCGCCGTATTGTCGCAAACTGCCTCACCCTGCGCGAGGCCGAACAGAATGGAGAACATCGATCTCATGTCATTCGTGATCTCATGCGGAACTTTTAGCATAAGCGCCGCACACCGAGTGCGGCCGGAACCCTTTGAGGCGATCGCTGATAACATGCGGGTATGCGACAGACCGATTTCAGCGAGCCGCCGGGCTTCGCGTTCGTCAATAGCTATGCGGCGCTGCCCGCGAATTTCTTCGCGCGGCAGGGCCCGGTGCCGGTCGCCAATCCCAGACTGATCAAGTTCAACGAGGAATTGGCGTCGGAGCTCGGGCTCGAATGGCAGGCGCTCGACTCCGGAGCGCTGGCGTCGATTTTTTCCGGCAACTTGATGCCGAGCCGCGCGCAACCCATCGCCATGGCCTATGCGGGGCATCAATTCGGCCAATTCGTTCCGCAGCTCGGCGATGGGCGGGCGATTCTTTTGGGCGAGGTGATCGACCGTTCGGGGGTGCGCCGCGACATCCAACTCAAGGGCGCCGGGCGCACTCCCTACTCGCGCGACGGCGACGGCCGCGCGGCCGTGGGGCCGGTGCTGCGCGAGTATCTGGTCAGCGAGGCCATGCACGCCCTCGGCATTGCGGCGACCCGGGCGCTGGCCGCGGTCGCGACCGGCGAGATCGTGTTCCGCGAGCGCGCCCTTCCCGGCGCGATATTGACGCGCGTCGCCGCAAGCCACGTCCGGGTGGGCACTTTCCAGTATTTCGCTGCACGCCGGGATTTGAGCAGCGTGAAATGTCTCGCGGATTATGTGATCGAGCGGCATTACCCGGACTTGAAAACGGCGGAGGATCCGTATCTGGAACTTCTGCGCTCGGTCGCCGCGCGCCAGGCGAAGCTGGTCGCGAGCTGGATGCATGTCGGATTCATTCACGGCGTGATGAATACGGACAACATGGCGGTTTCCGGCGAGACCATCGATTTCGGACCTTGCGCCTTCATGGACGGTTACGACCCCGAGACCGTGTTCAGCTCCATCGACGGCATGGGCCGCTACAAATTCGCCAACCAGCCGCCGGCGGCGCAATGGAATTTGGCGCGGCTTGCCGAGACCCTGTTGCCGCTGATCGATGCCGACGGCGGCCGCGCGGTCGCCGCCGCGAGCGAGGTCATCGCGGCATTCCCCGATCAGTTCGAAGAGCATTGGCTCAAGGGAATGTGCGCGAAGCTCGGCTTGTTCACGCGCGAACCGGGCGACTTGGAATTGGTCAGCGCATGGCTCGAGCTCATGCACCGCAATCAATGCGACTACACGCTGACTTTCCGGCGGCTTTGCAAGGCCGTCGGGTCCGGGGAGGCGGCCGAGGCCGCCGAGGCGCAGTTGTGCGCATCGCTCGTCCAGCCAGGCGAGTACCGGGAATGGGCGGCGCGATGGCGGGCGCGCCTGGCTCGCGAGCCGCAATCCGCCGAGGAACGCGCCGCATCGATGCGCAGGGTCAATCCCGCCTTCATTCCGCGCAACCATCGTATCGAGCGAGTCATCGCTGCGGCGGTCGAGCGCGACGATTTCGCACCCTTCGAGCAGATGCTCGGCGTGCTGGCGCGGCCCTACGAGGATCAGGAGCGCTTCGCGGCGTATACGGCCGCGCCGCAACCCGCCGAGCGGGTGCTGCAGACCTTTTGCGGAACCTAAGCCGCGTGAACGGCGCCGATTCGACGGCGGACATCACCACGACGCCGTTGTGGCAAGACCCTGTCGTGGCGCGGCAAATGGCCGCGCCGCAACTGCCCGAGGAGCCGTTGCCCGCCGAGGTGGATGCGCTGATCGTCGGGGCGGGCTACACCGGCCTCTCCGCGGGGCGCGAGACCGCGGCGGCGGGCTTGCGCACGCTGATACTCGATGCCGGAGCGATGGGCGCCGGATGTTCCGGCCGCAACGGCGGTCAGGTGGCGTACAGTCTCAAACCGTCGCTTAAGACATTGAGTGCGCGCCATGGCGAGAAGCGGGCGTTCGCGATTTGCGAGGAAGCCCGCGCGGCCCTACAGTATCTAAAATCGCTCGCGACGAGCGAGGGTGTGGATTGCGATTGGCGCGACAGCGGATGCTTTTACGGCGCCTACACTGCGCGCCACTTTACGGTCATGGCGCGCGAGGCAGCGCGGCAAATTCCGGGACTGGAGCAGAGAATCACGGTAGTGCCACGGGCGCAGCAGCGGCAGGAAATCGCGACCGATTACTATCATGGCGGCTGCGTATACCACGATGATGCCGCGGTGGATCCCATGAAACTCCTTATCGCGCTGTCGCGGCGGGCGCAAGCAAGCGGTGCCGCCGTGCGCGATCGCTGCGCGGTGAATGCCATCCGACGCTCGCGCGAAGGCTTCGAAGTGCTGACCGGCGCAGGTGCGCTCAAGGCGCGCATGGTCTTGCTCGCGACCAACGGATACCCGGGGAAGGTGTCGCCGTGGCATCGGCGGCGGGTGATTCCGATCGGCAGCTACCAGATCGCCACCGAACGCTTGGGAACGGAACGGGTCCTCTCGCTCATCCCGCATGGCCGAAACATCGTCGATTCACGGCATATCGTCGTGTATTTCAGGCCTTCCGCGGACGGCGAGCGCATCGTATTCGGCGGCCGCGCCGCGTTGGCCGAACAAGATCCGATCGCCTGCGTGCCAAGATTGCGGGCGATGTTGTGCGAGATATTCCCGCAATTGCGGCCGGTTCGCATCACTCACGCGTGGATGGGATGGGTTGCCTATACGTTCGACACCATGCCGCATCTGGGTGAGCGCGACGGCCTGTTCCATTGCATGGGTTATTGCGGCCAAGGCGTGCCGCTCGCGCCGTATTACGGCCGGAAGATCGGACAACAAATGGCGGGTCTCGCGCAGGGCCGTGCCGCGCTCGATGATCTGCCGTTCCCCTCGCGGCCCTACTATTTCGGCAGGCCGTGGTTTCTGGCGCCTTCCGTTTGGGCGTATCGTACGATGGACTCGCTCGGCTGGTGATCCCGTGACCCATAAGCGGCGTTTGAATAAATACTCTTCGTACGCGGAACTCGCGCGCCACGAGGTGCAGGGCCGCGATTATCGCATCAGGGCGAGCCGAAGAGCGCATTCGCCGGTGCTGATCGTCGCGCCTCACGGCGGCATGATCGAAGCCGGCACTTCCGAAATCGCCGACTCGGTCGCGGGCTCGGAATACAGTGTATTCAGCTTCGAGGGACTGAAGGCGAACGGCGCGAACCGCGACTTGCACGTCACCAGTCACCAATTTGACCATCCGGATTGCTTAGGTCTGGCGGCGCGCAGCGAGGTCGTGCTCGCCGTGCACGGGTGTCTCGGCGAATCGCTGATTCACGTCGGAGGTCTCGACGCCGAATTGACCGCGCGACTGTCGCGGCATCTGCGCGCGGCCGGTTTCGATGTCGATGCGGCGAGCGAGAAGTATCCGGGTCGCCATCCGCTCAATATTTGCAATCGCGGATCACGCGAGATGGGCGCGCAGCTCGAAATCACTTATGACTTGAGAACCGGCGAATCACGCGCCGCGATTGCGCTCGCGGTGCGGCGCGCGCTTGCGGAGCCCGCTCCCCGCTAAAATTTGCCGATGGTATTGATGAAAAATCCCTGCCGCCGATAGTCAAGGTCGGTCAGATTGTCGGAATAATTCGTGAAATTATAGCCGGCGCCGATTTTCAAGTTATTTCCCATGTGCCGGTAGGCGCCGAGCAGCACTCCGGTACGCGCATCATTGGTCTCTGAAATGGTGAGGCGCCGCAGCTCCAGCAGGCCGTCCCATTCATGAACGAGGAGCAAATCGCCCCGCCATACCCACAACTGCGCCTGGCTCGGAAACCAATTGCCGACGGTTTGAGTCGGCTTCAGCTCACCGTTGCGGATCGCGTACTTGAACCCCAGGGACAACCAGCTGTTCGTTTGATACGTGGTGTCGATGTCGGCCACGCGGCTCTGCTGCGCATAGTCGACGGTATTGCCAAGCGAGCTGAGCTGCGCGGTCGAGGGCTGATCGTCGAACACCGTGAACTTGAAGAGAGTGTTCCAGCGGTCGTTGCGCACCGGCCGCCACGCCGCGCCGAAGATGATTTCGTGATAGTCGGCATTGAGCGTCGAGTTGACGACGCCCTCGGTTTGCGACCAGTTGAGCTTGCCGAACAAGCGCCAGTCGGGATCGAGCTGATAGGAGAGGCTGTTGCGCGTCAGCAGGGTCCGTGAAGCGCCGACCGGCAACGGGGAAGCACCGGGCAAAAGGGCAACACTGGTCGGCACAGGGGCGGCCCCATTGGCCGAAGGAGTGGCCTCGCTGGTCGACGCGCAAGCGCCTCCCGGCTCGGTGCAGGCGGGGTTCACGGACGCGTCGTTGTCCCGCCATTCGAGTGCGCCGCCGTATTTGATCCGGTCCTTCGAGTATTGCAGCGTGGCACCGACCGCGGTCAGCAAGATGTCTCCGGCGAGCGGATCGGAGATCGTGCCGTGCTCGAATTTCAAACCATAGGTCCATTGCTTGTTGGGCGTGAAATCGACGCCATAGGCGCGCGTGAGACTGTCCGAACCGGTACCGGTCTGCATCCGCTCTTCGGCGAAAACGCTGGTCGAGTCGTCGTATCGGTAGCGCGTGCCGGTGGTCAGCGTGCCTTCGCGACCGACATTCAGCGCATCGGGCTGATCGGCCGCCAGCGTGTAGTTCAGGTACACATTGCTGTGATCGTCGATGTGATAGTCGGTGGATAGCTTGCCGCCGAATCCCAAGCCGCCGTCGGAAACCTCCGCCCCGACGCGAGCGGCCGAGGAGAGTTGGTAGCTGCCGCCCGCGCCCGCGCGGTCATTCTCGGGGCGGGTCTCGGTGTGCAGCGCGGTGTCCTGGACGAAACCGTAGACGTCCCACGGTGGTCGCGCACCGGCGCTTCCCACACCGAACGCGGCCGAGGGTACACCGGTGGCGGCAGCCGTGGCGTTGGGGCCCACCGATGCACCGGATACCGTCGCGACCTTGCCGGGGCTGGGTTGGTAACCGACGGTCACCGCGGCGTCGACTCGCTCGCCGTTCTGCGACAGGATGGGGCTTGCATTGGGCACCGCGTTTTGCTGATCATCGATGCGAGTGCCGAATGCCACCCGCCAGTGATCGTCGAGCTTGTGCTCGACGCCGAGCTCGCCGCTGCGTGTGGTCTGCGTGTCCGATTCGTTGTCGTCGAGCTTGCCGGCGATCTGGGTCGTGGCATTGAGCGGAACGCTGATCGAACCGCCGTCCTGGCGCACCGCCTCGCCCGGCGTAATTTGCCCGGGGCCCGAGAAGTTTGCGCCTCGATCCTGATAGTACGCGCTGATGCGCCCTTTCATCGAGTCCGTGACTTCCGACAAATCGACGGCGGCCTCCACGCGCTCGGCGTTGGCCGGACCGCCGGTGGTCGTCAACGGATTGAACGATAGCCCGCCCGTGATCGAGGTCAGCGTCGGATTGCCGACGCCGTTCGAATAGGCGTATTCGGACTTGATGTAGGTGCCGGGCTTATAGCGCCAGGTGCCGTCGACACCGCGCAGGTTCTGCTCCTCGCCCGGATCGCCTTGATGGAAGCTCGACAAACCGAGCTCGAAGTGATCGCCGAACCATTGGCTCGCATGGCCGCCGTAGTCAAGCGAATTCGGGCTCGAAAAATCGGGAACATATTCATAGGTGACGATCAGATACACCGGATTACCGTCGAGGGCGCCGGAGTGCACGAACGTCTCCACGCCGGCGGTGGCCGGCAGCGGGCTGTGCAACAGAATGCGTCCCTGCATGTAATTGATGTCGTAATCCTGGGCGGGGAGCAGCTGCGTCTGGGACAGCACCAAGCCGGAGTCCTTGTCGCGAATCTGTACCCACACTTGCTCGGAGCCGACCGAAATGTCCTGAAATTGGAGGTAATAGAGCGAGCCGCCGGTTCCGCGCAATTCCTGCCTCGAAGCGAGTGTGCCCGGCTCCGCCCAAAAGGCGTCCACCGAGCGCTGCTTCTCGCCGAAGGCCGTGGTTTCGGGCGAGCGATAACGAATGCTCAAGCCATACAGCGTGCGGCTGTATTGAATGAAGTCGGTGCCGGTGAGGCTGCTCTTGAAATCGCCCCACAGCACCGAGCTGTCGCCTTTCTCGAGACGAACGTAGAACTTGCCGGACGTCGGCGCATCCTGCACGGTGGTGCTGTCATCGCCGTACACCGGATAGTAGCGATCCGGGTCGATGCGCCGGAGCAGGTACTGCGGATCCTTGCTGGAGAAATTGCTGAACAAGTCGTGGATCGGCTGCTCTTGCGTATCGGCCGCCGCCGTAAGGAGCCATTGCCCCTTGACCAGGCCTTTGTAGTAAAAGGCCAATTGGCCGTTCACGAAATCGCGACGCCCGAGGTTCGAGTCGCCGGTCACCAAGTTGATCGGTCCGCTGACGCTGCCGCTGCCGGCGGTGAAGTCGGCGAGACCCACGAAAAACGAATCGTCCGTGGCCACCGTGAGATTGCGGGCGAATTCCAATCCTTCGCCGCGGTCATTCAGAATCTTGACGGTGACTCGTTGGGGACCGCCGGGCAAGATCTGACGGGAGACGAAATGACGGTCATCGTCGAGCGGCACGGGCATGTCCAGTACCACCACCGTGTCGCCCGGCGGAACATGGCTGCCGCTCACGGTCACGGCGCCGCCGTGCACCGGGATATTGTTCAATACGCGAGTGTTGTCTCCATAGGCCAGCCGCTGCGTGTCCCGCGCCAATTTTTCCGAGTCGGGAGTCGTCACCGGGGCGACGTCGGTGAGGTTGAGTTGCCGCGGCCGGGTTTCGTCGAAATGTCCGTCCCGGTCATAGACGCGCAGCACGTAGGTCACGTAATGCGGCCTCGCGAGCGCCGTCGTGATCTGCCGCAGCGGATCGTTGAACGCGGGAGCAACCCACTCGGCCCATCCTCCGATGTCGACCGGAATGACGGCGAGCGGCTTCTGTTGGACGCTTTGATTCGGTGCGAACAATCGCAATTCCGAACGAGCGATGAAGCGGGAATAATTCGAATAAGTCGTGAAGCGCACCGGCTTGCCGACCACGGCCTGCTGCGGAATGGCAATGGTGTTGAGGAACGGCTGCTGCTCGAGCGGATCGTAGCGGATTTGAATATCGGCGCGCGCCAGTGCGACGTCAGTGCAACGCTGCCGATCCGCCTCGTTGGCACCCTCGCGGGAATCGATCGGAACGCCGTCCACGGTGATGCGCACCGCCGCGATCTGGTTCGCCGCATCGCCGATGCAGGTCGAGGCCGATTGCATCACCGGCGCAGGCGCGGGCGCGGGCGCCGCTGTCTCTGGAGGCGCAGGTTCCTTCACCCACACGTAGACCTGGGCGCGCCGGTTGCGTGCGCGACCGGCTTTGGTGTCGTTGCGGGCGAGCGGTCGACTCGCGCCGAATCCCTCGATGGCGAACGCGTCCTGCGGCAAACCGAGCGCCGCTTGCAGGAACTGCGCGACGCGCGCCGCGCGCGCCTCGGACAAACCTTGGTTCGTTTTGAAACGGATGCGCGCCGCGCGGACCAAGCGTTGCGAATCGGTATGCGCGGTGACGAGCACGCGCTGCGGGTGGGATTCGCGTATGGACGCGGCGAATGCCGCGAGCTTGGCAACGGCCGCGGGAGTCAAGGCATCGCTGCCGGAGGCGAAGTTGGCTTGCTGCGAGGTATCGATCAGCTGCAGAGTGGTGTCGGGACGCTGCGCCGGAAGGGCGGCGGCTGCGGCCGTCAAACGCTTGATCAGCGCGCCGGAGGGCGGTGCGTTGGGATCGGCGCGTTCGGTATTCGGCGGCGCCTCGCCGGCCGGTTGCTGCGTGCAGGCGAGGGTGCCGCCCACCAGGCGCCGGCAGTCCTGCGGATCCGTGGTCCCGGCCCACGCCGTGGCGTGCCACGCGAGCCACAGCATCGCGCAGCCGATCAACCGGTTGCGCGAACCGCCGTGCGGCGAAGGTGCCGCGGGTGCGCTCATGGTTTGCGCGCCCCGCTCGCGTCGGCCGGGGAGATGCTGCGCACGATGTCCTCTTCGATGCGCAGCGGATAGCGGCAGTCCTTGGCCTTCCACAAGACAGCGACCGCGCTCTTGAGGACCTCTAGGCGCTCGTTCACCAGCGCGTCGGATTCGTTCGTCGACTCGTAGGCCAGCCGCACGATCGAGGCTTGATCCTTCAGCGATGCAACGAGGCCATCGAGGCGTTCGGCGACCGCCGGGCGCAGCGCATTGCCGTCGTAGGCGGCATCGTTGACCTCGACCCGCACGACGTGATGAATGGTGGCGCCGAAATTGAGCTTGGAGACCTTGCCGGGGGTCAGCACCACCGTCTCGGGGTTGTCGGTGGTCAGCCGATAGCCCGAGGGCAGTGTCCGCTCGTCGACCTTGACCACGAAATTAGTACTGGGCGCATCGTTCGATATCGGCGGGCAGGCTATGTGGTAGCGGCCCTCTGCATCGGTCGTCACCAGCAATCCCTGCACCGTGACCAGGCGGACTCCGGCTATGCCTTTCTCACCCGGGTCCTGCACACCATTGGCGTTGACATCGTCGAACACCTTGCCGATGAGATCGGGGCAATCGAAGGTCGGGTCGCCGACGATGCGCACCGTGGCGGTCGCCAGATTCGAAATGAGCCCGTGCGTGAGTCCGCTGTAGGCGGACGCTTGATTGACGTATTCGCCGCCGCCGACGCCGGACCCTGCGGTGAGCACCAAGGTGAATGTCTTGGTCTCCCCGGGCGCAAAGTTCAGATGCGCCCACGCGAGTTCCCGGCCGCTGACGGTGGGTTGAGTCTTCTTGCCGTTGATTGCCCCGCTTCCGGCATAGAAGCCAAAACCCGCGGGCATCAGATCGGTCACGGCGCTGTTCTGGATCGCCGTGCTCTGGGAATTCTTGGCGGTGATGGTGTAGGGGACCGATTGCCCCGCCGAGATATTCACCAACGGAGTGGATTTCGTCAGCACGAGCGCGCCCACTGCGCCCGCCGGGATTAGCCCAAAATTCACAGGTGCCGGCGCAGCTCCGCCCAGCGTGACCGCAACCGGCGACGGCGTGTCCGAAACGAAGCCTTTTTGCGGGACGACGGAGACCGAGTATTGACCCGGCGCCTGGTTCGCGAACACGTAGACGCCGGCCGCATTGGTCAGCGCGCTCGCCACCAGCCGCGTGCCGGCCAACAGTTGAACCGCGGCGCCGGGTATGGGCCTGTCACCCGCATCGAAAATTCCGTCTTGATTGTTGTCGACGAACACCGTGCCCGTGAGTTCGGCCGCGGCGCCGGTTATGGTGAGCGTGGCGCTGCCGTTGGCGGGATCGGGATCGCTGGTGGTGCTGGCGATTGCCGCGTGCACGGTGGATTTGCCCGAGGCGGGCTGCGTGTAGCTCAGATTGATCGGGCCCACGTTCGCGCCGGATGCGAGGGTTGCCGGCATGCCGTTCAAGGTGATCACGCCGGTGGCGGGAACGTAGGTGAAGCTTGCGCCCGCGGGCAGACCGGTGAGCGTCGGCGCCACCGCGAGATTGGCGGCGATGCTCAAGGTGAAGGTGATGCCGCTCGCGCTGCTCGGCCCGTTGTTGGTGTAGAGCACCGTGCCCGAGACCGGCTGGCCGGCATTCACGGTGGCCGGAAAATTCAGTTTGACGGTGACGTCGGCGAGGGTGATGCCCGTGATCGTGGCCGTGGCGGAGTTGTTGGCGGGATTGGGATCGATGGTCGTTGTCGTGATCGAGGCGCTGACCGTGGACGTCGCGGATCCCGGCTGGGCGTAGCCGACGCTGATCGGGCCGACGTTGGCGCCTGCGGCGAGCGTCGCCGGCATGCCGCTCAAGGTGATGGCGCCGGTGGTGGGAACGTAGACGTAACTCGCGCCCGCAGGCAGGCCGGTGAGCATCGGTGCGACCGCGAGATTGGCGGCGACGCTCAAGGTGAACGTGATGCCGCTCGCGCTGCTCGGACCATTGTTGGTGAAGAGCACCGTGCCGGCGACGGTTTGGCCGGCGTTCGCGTGTGCGGGGAAAGTCAATTTCGTCGCCAGGTCCGCGGCGGCCGATCCAGCAATCGTGACGGTCGCGCTGTTGTTGGCGGGACTCGGATCGCTGGTCGTCGAGTTGATCGAGGCGCTGACCGTGGAAGTCGCGGATCCCGGCTGCGTGTAGACGACGTTGATCGGGCCGACATTCGCGCTTGCGGCGAGCGTCGCCGGCATGCCGATCAAAGTGATCACGCCGGTGGCGGGCGCGTAGCTGTAGGTCGCGCCCGCAGGCAGGCCGGTCAGCGTCGGTGCGACCGCGAGATTGGAGGCGACGCTCAAGGTGAACGTGATGCCGCTCGCGCTGCTCGGCCCATTGTTGGTGTAGAGCACCGTGCCCGACACCGGCTGACCGGCATTCACGGTCGCCGGAAAATTCAGTTTGGCGGCGACGTCGGCGACGGTGACGCCCGTGATGGTGGCCGTGGCTGCGTTGTTCGCGAGATTGGGATCGATTGTCGTCGTCGTGATGGCGGCGCTGACCGTGGACGTCGCGGATCCCGGCTGCGTGTAGCCGACGGTGATCGGGCCGACGTTGGCGCCTGCGGCGAGCGACGCCGGCATGCCGCTCAAGGTGATCACGCCGGCGCCGGGAACGTAGACGAAGGTCACGCCCGCGGGCAGGCCGGTGAGCGTCGGCGCCACCGCGAGATTGGCGGCCACGCTCAAGCTGAACGCGATGCCGCTCGCGCTGCTCGGGCCGCTGTTGGTGTAGAGCACCGTGCCCGAGACCGGCTGTCCGGCGTTGACGGTGGCCGGAAAATTCAGTTTGACGGCGACGTCGGCGACCATCGCTCCGCCGATGGTGACGGTGGCGGAGTTGTTGGCGGGATTCGGGTCGGTGGTCGTCGAGTTGATCGACGCGGTCACGACGGAAGTTCCCGACGCGGGCTGGGTGTAGCCGACGCTGATCGGGCCGACGTTGGCGCCTGCGGCGAGGGTCGCCGGCATGCCCGCCAAGGTGATCACGCCGCTGGCGGGAACGTAGACATAGCTCGCGCCTGCGGGCAGACCGGTCAACGGTCGGCGCCACCGCAAGATTGGCGGCGACGCTCAAGGTGTATGTGGTGCCGCTCGCGCTGCTCGGTCCGTTGTTGGTGAATGACACCGTGCCCGAGACCGGCTGTCCGGCGTTCACCGTCGCCGGGAAGGTAAGCGTGGTCGCGACGTCGGCGATCATCGTTCCGCCGATGGCGACGGTGGCGGAGTTGTTGGCGGGATTGGGGTCAGTGGTCGTCGAGTTGATCGATGCGGTCACGACGGAGGTTCCCGATGCGGGCTGTGTGTAGCCGACGCTGATCGGGCCGACGTTGGCGCCTGCGGCGAGCATCGCCGGCATCCCCGACAAGGTGATCACGCCGGTGGCGGCAACGTAGGCGAAGCTCGCGCCCGCGGGCAGACCGGTAACGGTCGGCGCCACCGCAAGATTGGCGGCGACGCTCAAACTGAACGCGATGCCGCTCGCGCTGCTCGGGCCATTGTTGGAGTAAAGCACCGTGCCCGAGACCGGCTGACCGGCATTCACGTTGGTCGGAAAAGTCAGTTTCACGGCGACGTCGGCGATGGCTGTGCCGGTAATCGTGACCGTCGCTGCGTTGTTGGCGGGATTCGGGTCGGTGGTCGTCGCGTTGATCGAGGCGCTGACCGTGGATGTCGCGGATCCCGGCTGCGTGTAGCTCACACCGATAGGGCCGACATTCGCGCCTGCGGCGAGGGTCGCCGGCATGCCCGCCAAGGTGATCACGCCGGTGGCGGGAACGTAGGCGTAGCTTGCGCCCGCGGGCAGGCCGGTTACCGTCGGCGCCACCGCGAGATTGGCGGCGACGCTCAAGGTGTAGGTGACGCCGCTCGCGGTGCTCGGCCCGTTGTTGGTGTAGAGCACCGTGCCCGAGACCGGCTGACCGGCGTTGACGTTGGCCGGAAAAGTCGAGTTTCACGGCGACGTCGGCAATGGCTGCGCCGGTGATCGTGACCGTCGCTGCGTTGTTGGCGGGATTCGGGTCGGTGGTCGTCGCGTTGATCGAGGCGCTGACCGTGGACGTGGCAGATCCCGGCTGGGTGTAGCCGACGGTGATCGGGCCGATGTTCGCGCCTGCGGCGAGGGTTGCCGGCATGCCCGACAAGGTGATCACGCCGGTCGCGGGAACGTAGGCGAAGCTCGCGCCCGCGGGCAGACCGGTTACCGTCGGCGCCACCGCGAGATTGGCGGCGACGCTCAAGGTGTAGGTGATGCCGCTCGCGGTGCTCGGCCCATTGTTGGTGTAGAGCACCGTGCCCGAGACCGGCTGTCCCGCGTTCACGCTCGCCGGGAAGGCAAGCGTGGTCGCGAGGTCGGCGACGGCTGCGCCGGTGATCGTGACCGTCGCTGCGTTGTTGGCGGGATTCGGGTCGGCAGTCGTCGCGTTGATCGAGGCGCTGACCGTGGACGTCGCGGTTCCCGGCTGGGTGTAGCCGACAGGTGATCGGGCCGATGTTCGCGGCTGCGGCGAGGGTCGCCGGCATGCCGCTCAAGGTGATCACGCCGGTGGCGGGAACGTAGGCGTAGCTCGCGCCCACGGGCAGACCGGTGAGCGTCGGCGCCACCGCGAGATTGGCGGCGACGCTCAAGGTGTAGGTGATGCCGCTCGCGCTGCTCGGCCCATTGTTGGTGAGAGCACCGTGCCCGAGACCGGCTGTCCCGCGTTCACGCTCGCCGGGAAGGCAAGCGTGGTCGCCAAGTCCGCCGCCGCGGTGACCGTGGTCGCCACGGTCGATGTCGGCGTGGGGTTGCTGTTGATGACCCCCGAAGGCGCGATGATCGCGGCTGTGTTGGTGATGTTGGCGGTGCCCGCGGTGCCGCTCACGACCAAGGTGACGGTGCCGCCGTTCGGCAAGGTGGGAATGGCGATGCCCGCGCCCTGCAGATTGGCAACCGTCAATTGGGCCATGGCGGGGCAGGCCGCGCCGCCGGTAGCGCCGGTGCAGGCAACGCCGGCGACGCTGAAATTGGCGACCGCGGGATCCTGCACCAAGGCGCCCGCGGCGCTAAGCGGCCTCCGTGCCGACCACGAGCGTATAGGCGAGCGCTGCGCCCGCGTTGACGCTCGCCGGTCCGCTCTTCGCTATCGTGAGATTGGTGCGGTTGGCGGTATCGGTGAACAGGCAGCTGATGGCATCGCCGTATTGCAGGCCGGAAAAGGTGTAGCTGGTGGCGGCCGATTGTTGGGCAGCACGGTCGTCGAGCTGCCGGTCGCCTGGTTGGTGCAGGTCAGGGACACGGCATAGTCGGCGAGCGGGCTGACGCTGCCCGGCGCCTGCGCCTCGGTCACGACAAACGGGTACCCGGCGGCGATGGGCGACACGCTGGCCGCCGGAAACGGACCGGTTCCCGCGCCGGTCGTGGTGCCCGAGGCGAGCGTCGTGCCGCCCGGCGTCTTGATGCTGTAGATGAATTGGTCGGCGGCATTGGCGCGTGCGCCATTGAATTGCGCGGCCACCGACATCGAGGCATAGCGGACCGCGAACATGGCGCCCTGCAGTCCGTGCCCACCATGATCGCGGTGATTTGGCTGGGATTGTTGACCGAGGCGAATGCGAAGGCGCCCACGGTGCCGTCGACGCCGGTTTCGGTCACCGTGGCGCTGCCCACACCCGAGACCGTGGGAAACGCCGCCGTTCGGGATTTGCGCAACCTGTGCCCAGGCGGTGCCATTGGTGGTGAACTGCAGCGACTCGCCCCCGTTGGTCGATTCGCCGTCGGCGGCGACGATCGCATAGGTATCGGTCACGCCGCTGCCTAACGGCGGTGTCACGCTGATGTTGTTGAGGACGGCGGTTACTGTCGAGCCGTTCTGCGATTCATAGAGCACGGGATTGCCGGGAACCCCGAGGAATCCGCTGTTGCCGATCGCGGATCCCTCCACGAAGGCACGGCGTGGGCATTGAGTCGCCGGATTGCCGGCGTTGTGCTGACGTTCAACGTCAGGCTCAAGGTCGAGCCGTCGGGCAGCGTGAAAATGAATGGTTGGCCGCCGGCTTGCGCGAGCGCGTCGTTGTAACCGCTGAAATCGAGCCAGCAGTAAGTTTGATAGTCGCTCGGCGCCGTGCCGCGGGTCGCCGCCGGTGCACAGGTGCTGGCCTGTGCCGGCAGTGCCATCCCAAAATTCAGCACCGCGTACAGGCCGATCGCACGCGCCAGCGCTCGCCACCAGAACTCACGGGCGCGAGCGCCCGAGCCATCGCCGGCGGGCACACGAGCGTCACGCTTTGGGCAAGCGCTGAACATGGCCTGGAATTTACATATTGTGGCCGCGCACCATCGTGCGGCCGGTCCCAAAAAGCTTGATCAATCAGCGTTTTGGGCCTGGAAATTCCGGGAAATGAGAATTACATCTGCATTCGGCCGGTGCTTGCGCTGGGCGCGGATCGCGCCCTCAGATGGGGAGGATTGGCGGCCAGGTCGCCGCCATGCGGCGCGGCCGGCGGGCGTACAGCCGCTGACCCAGGCGAAATGCCTTGCTTTGCAGCGCCTCGCGCCGGCGCGCAACACGGCTCGCGAATTCCTGCGCGCCGTTTTGGCGCGCGGTTGCTGCCGCCGTGGCATTCGGTAGTCTGGAAATTTCCAATATCTTTTCCAATATCTTCTGGTTCAATACGGCGAGATCGTGATCATCGCCCAAGCGCCGCGCCAGTCGGCGGAACCTTTCGAGGCGCGCGCTAAATCCTTTGGAATCGGGCGGCGCGATGCACTCGAGTTCATTCGCGAGATACGTGACCTGCTTGCGCCATTCGTGCAGGTGTTCATCGGTGGATTGCAGAGTAACGCTCGCCAACGCGTTGCGGCCCGATTTGTAGGTGCGCTTGAGGCCGCTGCTGGGAGCCGCTCGATCGAGCCGAGATGCCGGAAGTGCTTCGATGCGGCGTTTGAACGCACGCAATACCCGCACCGCGGCGCGCAGTACGCTCGGCTTAAGTTGCCGCCGCGCGGCGTGCTGCTCTTGTCGCAGCACACCGTTAAGGTAGCTCGCAAACGCACGGGCGTTTTTCCCGTCTTTCCGGGTCTGCAAGCGGCGCAGGGTTTGCGGCAAAACGGCGGCATCGCGCACCGGGGTAAAAGGGCGGGCGGCGTCGCGAACCCGATGCGTTCTCCCGATGATAAGCATCGGCGCCCATGCAAGGCCGCAGCAAGCGCAGGGCGGCTCGCAGCCGCTTCAACTCCCTGCGAAGCTTCGTGCACCGCAGGATCCGATAGATCGCCCCTCTCGAGTCTTGTGACGGCGCTTTCGAGTTCCCCGAGGAGAAATCGCCGAACGGTGCGCATCGGGCATCGGCGCCAAGGGATCGCTGCGGAAGCACCGCACCGCCCCTGACCGACGCGGCCCTTAACCTGAAATCTGAATCCGTCGCGGCAGGGCTTTCGGATGCTTCGCAATGGTGACCGTAGAGTACCCCGTTTTTCCCAGTCGCGTTCACGCCCTGGCTGTCGGCAGTGTCCGGCAGTACAAAGCGCCGATCGAAATGCCCGTGGCTGCGCTCGGTGCACGCGGTGTTGAATATGCCTTGCCCGGCCCTCGGCGGTCTCCTCGGTTCGCTGACCGGAGAGCGTCGATACGCCATCCTCCAGCGTCGATGACTTTGTCGGGTTCGACACCCGGCAGGTCAACGTACAGTTCGAATCGATCGCTGTACTCCTGGATATCCACAGGCGGTACCCAGGCGGCGGTGGCGGAACTGCTGTCATTTTCATTCAGGTTGCCGAATAGCCGGTTAATCTCATCCTGTAGACGCGGCATCAGGCTCCATGGATTTTGTCGGGCTCCATTGCTCATGGCGAATGCTCCTAAAATATTACGTGTCACGAATCACACTCGGGCGGACGCCCGGGTGCCCCTTGAGAGAAATCTTGGGTCGAGAGCCGGGGGATAATTCAAGAGAGAAAATCCGTCCCGAAGCCGCACGCGGCCGACGGGCGCGCGATCGTTCCAACATGCCGGGCGTCTCTCAAAAATCGCATCAATCGTCGAGGTGCTGCTGGCATTCCTCATACTCGGGCTGCGCTCATTTGGCGGACCGATCGCCCACATCGGCTATTTTCGCCAAGAGTTCGTCATGCGTCGCCGCTGGCTCGAGGACTCAGCCTTCTCGGATCTGGTGGCGCTGTGTCGATTCCTGCCGGGACCCGCCAGCAGCCAAGTGGGATTTTCCATCGGCCTGATGCGGGCAGGCTATTGGGGCGGGCTTGCGGCTTGGGTCGGCTTCACCTTGCCGTCGGCGGCGGCACTCGTGCTTTTTGCGGGCGGCGTGAGCGCATTGCGCGGGCCTACGGCCACGGGCCTGTCGCACGGGCTCGCGCTTGCGGCGGTCGCGATCGTCGCACAGGCAGTCTGGGGCATGGCGCGCACCTGTGCCCCGATGGGCGGC
>CAWCBJ010000003.1:0-206138 GCA_963793685.1 uncultured Gammaproteobacteria bacterium
TGATGTGAGCATCGATATATTATCCACGTATAGCTTTCCAAAATATCGCGTAGCCCACGCTAAGGAGCAGGAATTGCAAGTGCGGTTGACCAAAGCGGGGTACGGGATCAGTAAGCACGATGCCCGAAGGTTTCTAACGAGCGGATTCACCGAGTGCTTTAAGGCCGTCCCAACCAATATGCTTGATGCAGTTGTAAATGCTCCCTATTAATCATCTCGCGCTTGCGTCGCTTTCTGACCGATACGTTAGATGTTGGCCGGTGCGCTTCGCGCGGAGCCCGAAAATGAAAACGCCCGCGCGCGTTTGGAAGATGCTCAAATCGAGCGAATGGAGGGTCAAATGAAGCAGAAAATGGCGAGCGTATATCGGGACGGCCGGTGGCAGCAGATCACCGAGGCCGAGTACCGGCGGCTCGCCGGGGCCGGCTCTACTGTGGTGGGGAGGGCGGCTGCTCAGATTGCAGAAGCGGCCAAGCGGCGAGTCCAGCGGGCGCGAGGCTCTTCTTCGCCAGATCCTGAACAGCCGGAAGGTCCTCTGAGCTCAAAGCCTTGAGCATGTTCGCAAGCTTGGTGTTCGCCCCTTGGGCGTCATGGCAGTACGCGATGTCTGTCTGATAGCTTTGATGCGGATCGATCTGCGAAGAGAAAGGTATCGAGTGCTGCCTAGCAGGAGCGAAATCGGCCGAAGGCTACATCGTGTGAGTCGGCGTCTTTAATAATCAGTGAGTTATATGTGGTCTGTATACCGTTGTAACCGTTTTCGGTTGTAATCAACTCGGTCAAAGCCTACCTCCACAAACTGTGATTTAGGCTATCGCGACCTCCGCTACCACGATCACTCCCCGAGGAGCCAACGTGCTATATGCTTGTTTCTGGCAGAGCATCGCTGCGATCGCCGCGAGCTTCGAGCGCCAGATTCTCTTGAGTCCGACACCATGAAACGCCCTCACCCTGACCCGCATTACTACGACTGTTCACATCCTGACAGCCACGGTAGGACCGTTTGCAGCGGCAAGATGGAGTTTTTCGGGCATGAACCCCACGGAAAAAAGCAAGCTGTCTATAAATGCTCTGTCTGCGGCCGCGTAACTGGGGAAAGCATGCTTCTCTTTACATACAACCAGATGAAAAGGTGGGACTGATCGCCGCGCGACGCGCCGCCGGCACCACCATCGTTCCCCGAGGAACCAACGTCTGCGGTCCGCAAGGACAGCGCATCCGCGCTATTCTTGCGCTGGGGATCGACAACGCCAGGGTGCGGCAAAGCGTGATCACTACATCTACGGTACTGATTCTTGGCGCTGGTGCCAGCGCTTCCAAAGGCTTCCCAACGGGCGCTCAACTGCTTGCCGAAGCGCGCGAGGCCGGGTTGGCCGGTGTCGTCGAAATGATCAAACCAGTGGAGAGGTCTCACGCAACAGGATTGTATCAAGCGATTGCTGGCACAGGGGACAAGTCGCTCGATGCGATGTTGGAGCACCGCCCCGATCTCGTGGAGGCGGGCAAGGCGCTAATGGCAAGAGCGTTACTGAATCGAGAGAACACGTCGCTCACTGTGATGCGAGATGCTGGTGGCGAGTGGTATCGAGATTTATGGGCAGCGCTCGATGCCAATTCGCTTGATAATTTTCAGGCGAACCAGCTGACAATAGTCACCTACAACTATGATCGCTCGCTTGAGTATTTTTTTGGTGACGGCCCTAAGCGAAAAATTCCGCAAACCGAGAGAGGAGTGCGGAGCAGCCTTGAAAAATATCGGTCCCATCCATTTGCACGGTCAACTTGGATTACTGCCTGAGTTGTCGCCACACAGCCCCGGCATCGTAAGCTACGGTTGCGCGCCGGTCGGTATCATCAACTCCGACATAAACCTGGCCGCACAAGGCATCAAAATCATCCACGAGGCGCTCCCACAGGACGAGAGTTTCACGAAGGCGCGAATCGCACTCTCTGGCACAAAGAAACTTGTATTTCTGGGATTCGGATATGCAAAAACGAATGTCGAACGGCTGTCACTGAAGAAATGCCTTCATCCGACAGCCGAGATCTATGCATGCACGAAGGGATTCACTGATCGGCAAGTTGATTTCACTATCAATCCGCTCTTACGCGAGTGGCCTCTGCGCCATTTTGGCGAAGAGCATTACGATATCGTACAGTATTTGCGCCACTTTCCCGAGGCGCTAGCCTAGTACCCATTATTTGATCTTGCGATTCCTCACCGCGGATTCTTGGCGAGTGCTTTCACGAGAGTGGCTGCTGCGTCGGCAATATATTCGAGCGGGTGATCGTGGCAATAGTTATCCACCCACGCTTTCATTGCGTCCCGTTCCTCGCGATGATGATGCGCTCGCCCCGCTCCGCGCGCGCCACCAATTGGGATAGACGAGTCTTCGCTGCGTGGACGTTTACAAGTTTGTCTGACATTTGATCAGGTTAGGTAATCATGCTGGACTAATCAAGGATGAGAGCCTGGGGTTTGGATTTTGCCCCCTCAAGGCTGTAACACGGGTTCGACGACGCCGCGCAGGGGCGGCGATCGGCCGCAGGGCGACCCCGCAGGGGCGAGGCGCGCAGCGCCGAGTAATCCCATAGGGAGCGCCAATATATCAACGGATTAAACCGAGCCAGGCGGTATGGTAAAGGCAACGGACATGCCAGGGCTGCTCTATGCTGCTATCGGACTTCGTACTCGCCGTCGCAGCGTCCACCTTGCTTCTTGTGCGGACAGCTGCCGCCGAGCGGTCGTGCAGCGCTAGAGCAGACGGCTCAGACCCATCATGATGACTATCGCGATAGCGTATGATTGATCGACAATAATCGCCGCAAGCCCGCGGCGGGCCATGCGCACCGAGCGTTTACGGAGCGACGAATGATCTTCGAAACCGTACCTACGGGCGGCTGCCGCTCCTACGTGATCGGCTGCGAGGCGACTTGCGCCGCCGCCTTGATCGACCCGGAGCTCAGTCAGATCGACCGCTACTTCGCGCTGGCCGCACGCGACGGTCTGCGGATCCACTATCTCGTCGACACCCACACACATGCGGATCATTTCTCGGCGACTCAGCAGCTCGCGCACCAGCTCGGCGTGCCGGTGGTGATGCATACCGCGAGTCCCGCGCCCTTCGTCAATCTGCGCTTGCAGGGCGGTGAACAGCTGGCCATCGGACGGCTGCGGCTGCAAGCGCTCCACACTCCGGGCCACACGCACGATTCGATGTGCCTGTGGGTCGAGGATCGGATATTTACCGGCGATACGCTGCTCATCGGAGCAACCGGGCGCACCGACCTGCCGAGCGGCGATGCCGGGGCGCTCTTCGAGAGTCTGTTCGAGGGCGTGCTCAAGCTCGATCCGGCACTTAAAGTCTTTCCGGCGCACGAGTACAAGGGACGCTCTCACTCGACCATCGGTCAGGAGCTCGCCGACAATCCGCGGCTGCAGAATCGCGACCGCGGCGCCTTCATCGAGATGATGCACAGTCTCAATCTCGCGATGCCCACGCACGTCACCGAGGCGCTGCGCACGAATATGACCGGCGGCAAGACGGTGGCTCAGATGCTCTCCGAAGCGGCCGCGATCGTGCCATTCATGTCGCTTGGCGAGCTTCGCGCGCGCCTCGAGTCCGGCAGGGATGACATGATCGTGCTCGATGTGCGCGAGCGCGACAGCTTCGAGGAAGGCCATATCGCGGGGGCACGGCTGCTGCCGCGCGGTCAGCTGGAGCTGCGCGTCAATCAGGAATTGACCGATCCGACCCGCAGAATTCTCGTCTACTGCGAGTTCGGCCGCATCTCGACGCTGGCGACCGCGACCTTGCGCCAATTGGGTTTCCACGGCGCGGTGGCGCTGGACGGCGGCATGAAGGCGTGGCGGGAAGCGGGCTATCCCGTGAACGCGGGCAAAGAGCCTTGAGCGCCGGCAACGGGTAAGTATCTTCCATGAGCTCAAGCGCATAACCCCGAATAGCGCTGCGCGCCGCGGGGTCAGCGGCGGATCAGCCACTTGAGCACGCGTTCGGCGCGTGCGCCGTAGGGTGGGCGCAATCCTGCGAGCCCCGAGACGTCGAATCGCCCCTGATGGAATACCGCACGCGCATGGCTGAAGCGCAAAAAGCCGTGTTTGCCGTGGTAGGCGCCCATGCCGCTCGCGCCAACCCCTCCGAAGGGCAATTCCTCCGCCAGAAAATGCATGGCGATGTCGTTCACGGTCACGCCTCCGGAAATCGTGTGTGCGAGCACCTGCTGCATTTCGGCTCGATCCGTGCCGAAGTAATACAACGCGAGCGGCCGCGGCCGCGAATTGATCTCCGCGATCGACTGCCTCGATTTGCCGGTAGGTTCGCAAGGGTAGCAGCGGGCCGAATATCTCCTCTTGCATCACCCGCATCTCGTCGCTCGCGTCGAGAATGAGTGCCGGAGAAATTACCCGGGTCGACACAGCATCCCTATCGCCGTGCGGATCCAAGGCAACCACCCGCGCACCCTTCGCGACGGCGTCGGCCAACAGCGCCCGCATGCGCTCCGCGTGGCGATCGCTCACCATGCTGGTGTAATCGGGACTGGTGGACGTAGCGGGGTACGCGCGCTCGACCCAGGAGCGGGCCTGTTGGACAAAGCCGTCGAGCAATTCGCCCGGCACGCACACGTAGTCGGGCGCGATGCACATCTGCCCGGCGTTGCCGAGTTTGCCGAGCAAGATGCGGTCGACCGCGCGCTTGAGGTCCGCCGTGCGGCCGATCAACACCGGACACTTTCCGCCTAGCTCCAAGGTCACCGGGACCAGGTTCTCGGCTGCAGCGGCCATTACACGACGACCCACCGATGTGGAGCCGGTGAACAGCAAGTGATCGAACGGCAGGCGGGAGAATGCCTCCGCTACGGCGGCATCTCCCGTCACCACGGCCACCTCGCGTGGGTCGAAGTACTTTGGCATCAATTGCTGCATGAGCGCGCTCACCGCCGGCGTCAATTCGGACGGCTTGATCAAGCAGCGATTGCCCGCGGCGAGAATCCCGGCCAATGGGCCGAAGGTGAGTGTGATCGGAAAGTTCCATGGACTTATGACGCCGACGACTCCGAGAGGTTGGTGCATGATCTCGGCCCGCACGCCGGGTGCTCCCGCCGGCAAGCTGAGGCGCTGCGGTTGCGGGCGCATCCAGCGGCGCAGGTGGCGGCGTGCGTGTTTGAGCGCCAATACCGAGGGCAATACATCCGCGAACCGCGTCAGCGTCGCGGGTCTGCGGGTGAAGTCACCGGCGATCGCGTCGCAAATTCTCGATTGATGGGTGACCAGCAGGTCGAGCGCGCGAGTCAGGCGATCTCGACGTACCCGCGCGGTGGCGATGCCGTCGGCCCGGAGTGCGGCCCGCTGGCCCTCGAGCAGTGCCCGGGCGTCGGGATCATTCATCGAGTGTGCCCCACCGGTTCGCGTGCGCCTTCAGAATGCCGCTGGATAAGCTCCTCCGTCGAGCAGAATGTTCTGGCCGGTGATGTACCCGGCATGCACACTGCACAAGAATGCGCAGGTCTGCCCAAACTCCGACGGCGTACCGAAGCGCTTTGCTGGAATCGCCTCTTGCGCCCGCCGAGCGAGCTCGGATTCTGAAATACCGCCGCGCTTCGCCGTTGCTAGCAAGCCGCCACGCAAGCGCGCCGTATCGAAGCTGCCCGGCAGCAAATTGTTGATTGTGACGTTCTTGTCGGCGACCCCGCGCGCGACGCCGGCCGAGAATGCCGTAAGTCCGGCGCGCGCGGCGCTCGACAGATCGAGTCCCTGCAGCGGCATCTTGACGCTCACCGAGGTGATATTCACGATTCTGCCGAATCCGCGCGCCGCCATCCCATCGATGACCCGTTGGATGAGCTCAATCGGCGTCACCATGTTCATCGTCACGCCGGTCAGCAGCGCCTGTCGATCCAATTCGCGAAAATCGCGGAACGGCGGGCCGCCGTTGTTGTTGATGAGGATGTCCGGCGCCGGGCACGCGGCCAGAAGAGCCTCCTGCCCCTCCCGAGTGGACACATCCGCGACCACCGGCCACACGTCCACCGCGGTCGCTTGCCGGATTTCATCGGCCGTTTGATCGAGCAGCTGGCGATTGCGCCCGTTGATCACCAGCGAGACGCCGGCCTCGGCCAGCGCGCGCGCGCAACCCTTCCCCAGACCCTGGCTCGATGCGCAGACGATCGCTTTGCGACCGCGAATTCCCAAATCCATACGCGCCTTCGCGCTTATGAAGCGCCGCATGACTACTGCTTGTCGAACACCGCGACGTTGTCGTACGGCGTGCCCTTCGCGCTCGTACCCTTGCTCGACAAGGTCATCACCTTGCCGTGCGCCGAGATGCTGCGGGTGGTCGAGCCCACGACCTTGCCCGAGAGCTTCATCACGGCCTTCACGGTAGTGCCGTTGACCCGCTTGAGCGACAGCGTGTCGAAGTCAGGCGACCCGGTGATCGGATAATCCTTGCCGTCATAGTTGAACGTCGATTGTCCGGAAACCGGCGATCCGTCCGCGGCGACTCCGATGACGGTCATCGCGACGCCTTGCGCGGACTGCGCATACGTTCGCGTCTGGGACTTTGGTGCCGGGCCGGGGTTGAACTTGGACATCGCCACATTCAGGGTCCACGTGCCGATGATCGCGTCGGGCGCTTCCGCCGCCCACACCGCGGCGCCGCCTGCGCCGAGCATCGTGCCGATAAGAAAGGTTCCTAGGAATCTGTTCATGTGCCGCCCCTTGTAATGTCGAGTTATTCGCTGCCCATCGGATTCTCGTCGCCGTGACGGCGGCGAGTATACGCGCGGCGCGTGGAGTTGTCTTTTGCACCGCCCTTTCCGTGTGGCCGTGCTGCTCCCACTCCGGATCGAAGAGCGGCGACAAATTTGGAATGCGCACGTAGTTGCAATGCTCCGGGACGATGGAATTGTCCCAAGTGGAATCGACGCAGCGCCGCAGTTCCGCGCTATTGACGATTTGGCTCCGGGGCCGTTACTCCCGAAGTGAAACCGTGCTCATCCCCCAACGCGGCCGCCGCCCTCGATGAGCCGCTCCCGCCACCAATCGATCGCGTCGGCGATTCCCTGATCGAGCGTCAATCTCGGCGTCCAGCCCACCTCCCCGCGCAGCCGAGCGATGTCGGGCAAGAGAATGTCGGGCTCGAACGGCAGAGAGCGCCGCGCGCCGAGGTTGAGCAATTCGGGACGCCCGATGGTACGCGCGATGCGTCCCAGCAGCTCAGCGATCGAAATTCGCTCGCCGGAGCCGATATTCACCGGACCCTCGAGATCGCTGGCCAAGACAGCGGCAAACGCTCGGCCGACGTCGGCCACGTGCAGAAAGCTGCGAATCTGCCGACCGTGGGAACACAATGCCTCGCGGCCCGACAACAGATCGATGATCACGGATGCCACTAATCGCTGTGGGGGCTCACCGGGTCCGAACTGAAAAAAAATCCGCCCCCAGGCGGTGGAAAGATCATGCGCCCTGCCAAATTCCTGCAGGGCCCGCTGCATGGCTATCTTGCACTTGGCATAGGCGCCGACCGCCGTGCCGGAGGCGCCCGCCAGCGGACTGGTGCGCTCGCGGCAAATATCGATCCGCGACCAATCATATTCCGCACAGCTCCCGGCCATGACGGCGCGCATGCCGCCGCCCTCCTTGAAAGAGCGCAGCAGATATTGGCTCGCCTCAAGCCAGCGATAATTCTCGGCGCTGTTCCAATAAAGCCCGGGTGTCGCGATCCAGGCGAAATGCAACAAATGAGTGGGGCGAACTGCCTGGATGAGCGCATCGATCGACGCCGGTTCGAGCAAATCGGCGCGGTGCCCTTTGACGCCGGCCGTCTCATTCGCGCGAAGCGGCTTATTCGAAAAAACCGCGTGCACTTCGTAGCCGGCGGCGCGCAGCGGCTCGGTGCTGTGGCGGCCGATGAAACCGCCCGCCCCGGTCACCAACACGCGCTTCTTCGCGCTCAAGCCGCCGTCGATGCGCCAAGCAGCGGAAGAGCTGCGTCTCGCGCGGATATGACTACGGGTTCGATCGGCCACTTTATGGCGAGAGCCGGGTCGTTCCAGCGCACGCCGCGCTCGGAGCCGGGAGCATAAGGCACCGAGATCATGTACAAGACCTCCGTGTCGTCGCGCAAGCTGATAAAGCCGTGCGCAAATCCGTTCGGAATGAAAATGGCGCGCCGATTGTCGGCCGTCAGCTCCGTTCCAAACCAGCGGCGCTGCGTCGGCGAACCGCTTCGAAAATCGACGATTACGTCGAAAATGGCCCCCGCGGTGCACCGCACCAGCTTGTCCTCGCCGTGGGGAGGCGCCTGATAATGCATGCCGCGCAGCGTGCCCTTGCGTAGGTTGTAGGACACGCTGCTCTGCGGCATCTCGGTCGGCAAGCCGCGCGTTGCGAATTCTTCGGCGCTGAAGCTGCGCGCGAAAAAGCCGCGTTCGTCTTCGGATCGAACCATATCGATCGTGAATGCGCCCGGCAGGGTCGACTCCGTGAATATCATGGATGAATCCTCAGCACCGGCACGGGAGTCACGAACCGGCCGCCCCAGGTCCTGATGTGCGCGAGCTGGCGCATGATCTCGTCCCGCAAATTCCACGGCAGCACCAGCACGTAGTCCGGATTCGCTCGCATCAACTCCTCGGGCGACACGACCGGTATATGCGACCCCGGCAAGAATTTCGATTGCTTGTGCGGATTGCGGTCGGCAACCATCGAAATGTCGGCGCGCGTCAGGCCGCAAAAATTGAGCAGGGTATTGCCTTTGGCGGCCGCGCCATAGGCAGCCGCGACCTTGCCCTCGCGTTTGATCTGCGCAAAAAATGCGAGCACGGAGCGTCGACAGACCTCGACGCGTTCGGCGAAGCGCAGGTACGTGTCGAGATCGGCCAGGCCGGCCGCGGCTTCCTGCGACCGTAGCGACTTAAGCGACGCGCTGTCCCGAAGGTCGGCGCGGCTGGCATGCGAGGCGAAGATGCGCAGCGAGCCGCCGTGCGTCGGCAATTGCTCGGCATCGTGAATCCGCAATCCATGCCGGCCGAACACCCGCTCGATGGCGTACAGAGATATATAGGTATAGTGCTCGTGATAAATCGTGTCGAACTCGACCTGCTCGATCAACTTGAGGAGATGGGGAAATTCGATCGTCGCCGTGCCTTCGGGCTTTAAGAGCACCGCGATCCCGGCCACGAAGTCGTTCAACTGCGGCACGTGCGCAAGCACATTGTTGGCGATGATCAAATCGGCCTGCCGGCCGCTGTTCTTGAGTTCCTTCGCCAAACGCTCGCCGAAAAATTTCACCAACGTCGGCACGCCGATCTTTTGCGCCGCCCCCGCCACCGTGTCCGACGGATCGATGCCGAGCACCGGTATGCCCGATTGCACGAAGTTCTTGAGCAGGTATCCGTCATTGCTCGCAAGCTCGACCACCAGGCAGCCCGAGTCGAGCCCGAATCGGCGGAGCGCCATCTCGCAGTAGGTTTTCGCGTGCGCCAGCCATTCGTCGGCGTACGAGGAGAAATAAACGTAGTTGCTGAACAATTCTTCAGGCGCCACGTCGTAATCCACCTGCACCAGTTTGCACAGCTCGCACACCTTGGCGCGCAGCGGATAGCGCTTCTCATCTTTGACGTCGTCCATCGAGGCAAGAAACGCGTTCGACGGAGGTTGCATCCCAAGGTCCGCCATCGTCACGGTCAGTGGTCCGCCGCAGGCGCGGCAGCCCGTAACAAGCCCTACCATCGCGCGATTATCCCTGCCAAAGTTTCCACGGCGCTGCACCGCCTTCCCACAGCGCATTGAGGTGCTGTTTGTCGCGCAGCGTATCCATCGGCTGCCAGAATCCGCGGTGAACCCAAGCGGCGAGTTGCCGGGCCGCCGCCAGGGTTTCCATGGGTTCCTTCTCCCACACGGTCTGCGCGCCGTCGATCAACTCGAGCACGCTCGGCTCGAGTACGAAGAAGCCGCCGTTGATCAACCCGCCTTCCGCCTGCGGCTTCTCCTCGAAGGAAATCGCCTGAGTACCCTCGATCGCGACGCGGCCGAACCGCGCCGGCGGTCGCACGCAGGCCACGGTTGCCTTGCAGCCGCGCTGCGCGTGGAAGGCGATCTCCGCGCCGATGTCGATGTTCGCCAATCCGTCGCCATAGGTCATGCAGAAGGGTTCGCCCGCGTTTAGGTACCTGCCGACCTGCAAAAGCCGCCCGCCCGTCATGGTGTCCTCGCCGGTATCCACCAGCGTGACTTTCCAGGGTTCGCTGCGGCAGTCATGGTACTCGACGCGATTGGCCGCCATGTCGAAAGTCACATCCGCTTGGTGCAGGAAGTAATTCGCAAAGTACTCCTTGACCATATAGCCCTTGTATCCGAGGCAGACGATGAATTCTCTGACGCCGAACGTGGCGTACAATTTCATGATGTGCCAGAGGATCGGCCGCCCGCCGATATCGAGCATCGGTTTCGGCCGGGTGGTCGATTCCTCGGCGATCCGCGTTCCCTTGCCGCCGGCGAGAACGACGCACTTCATCCGCCGCGGTTCCTCAAGGATTGATATTGCGCAATTTGTGTCTCCGAATACCGCAACATATCCTCCCCGGCCGCGTGCGCCCGATACCAATCCGCGGTCCACGCCAACGATTCCGCGATACCCAGACAGGGTCGCCACCCAAGCGCGCGTTCGGCCAGTCCCGACGACAAGGTCAAGGCGTGCGCCTCGGGCGGTTGCACGGCTGTATCGCGCTCCCAACCGGGCTTGCCCGCGAAGCGGGCACTGAACGCATCGACCACCTCGCGCACCGTACAAAAGGATGCCGGATCCGGCCCGAAATTGACAGCGCGCGGCGCATTGTCCGGCGCTTGTGCCAATGCCTGCGCCAGCGCAAGGTACCCCGACAGCGGCTCGAGCACATGCTGCCACGGCCTGACGGCCTCGGGATAGCGCAACGTAACCGGTCCGCCCGCCTCGAGCGCACGCACACAGTCGGGAATCAGGCGGTCGATGGACCAATCGCCGCCGCCAATGACGTTGCCGGCGCGCACCGATGCGATCGGCGGCCCGTCGCTGAAAAAGCTCCGGCGAAAAGCCGCCGCCAGCAGTTCGGCGCATGCCTTGCTGTTGCTGTACGGATCGTCGCCCCCGAGCCGATCGCCCTCCTCGAACGGTCGGCTCGCGCCGTGATGCTCGTAGACTTTGTCGCTGGTGACGACCAGCACGCACTGCAAGTCCTCGAGCTCGCGGCATGCCTGCAGCAGCGCGCCGGTGCCGAGGACGTTGGTCGCATAGGTACCGAGCGGATCGCGGTATGACTCCCGCACCAGCGCCTGCGCCGCCATGTGAATGACGATTTGCGGTTCCGCAGCCACCACCGCCTCGCGCACTCGGTCGGTATCGCGAATGTCAGCGATCACCGAGCAGGTGTCTCCCCCGACGATGTCCCACAAGTTCGGTACACTTGCCGGCGCCAACGCATATCCGCTCGGCTTCGCCCCCAGGACCCGCAGCCACAGACAAAGCCATGCACCCTTGAACCCGGTATGTCCGGTGATCAGAACGCGGCGATCGCGCCAAAATTCCGGCCACGTGGTTCGCTGTGCGGACATGAATGCTCCCATTGTCTCAGTGCTCGCCGGACTGCCAGTAGGATTTGAGCGCGCGCAGCGACGGCCGCACGCTGCGCAGCCCCAATCGACCGCCGAGCCTGATTTGCATGTTCAAGAATCTGCGCAGATTTCTCACCAGCAAGAACACATCTTTGTATTGGCCTCGTCCTTCGGTGGCATAGGCGATCTTCAGCGCATCGCAGACGATGGCCACCGGCAGCTTGTAGATTCGCGCCCGTGCCGCGAACGGATCGCGCACTCGCGCGACGAAACTTCGATCGCGGGTGAGGATCCAGGTGGCGACGCGCTCCATGATGAATATCTTCATCTGCACGTCTTCCTGCCCCCGGTAGGAAGTCGGCATTCGCAACTCCCTCCCGAGGGGGTCGTCCACGGATTCGGCGATCGCAAACAGCTGCTCGTTGACCGCGAGCCAGGCCCGCCAGAACCGCGGTTTCGCGATGAAATAATTCGAATGCACCGTATTTCTCGAATCCGACACGAGCCGATCAAATTTCACTTCCGGATCGATGCGCTCGAACAGCCGCGCCGCGATGCCCGCGAGCCCCGGATGCTCTGCTTCCCCGTGTTCAAACACGTTGAGAAAGTAGGCGCTGTTGTGGATGCTCGGACTGAAGAGAAACACGTCCGTCGCACCCGCCGCCCGGCCGATGAAATCATGGACCAGCGCCGCGCTCAAGTTGGTTTTGTGATGAAACTTGGGCGACAAGAACCCGTAAAACGCATCCTCGTTCAACGATTCATTGAGCAGGAATCTTCTGATCGGCCAGTACTCGAACCAGTCGGGACGCTCGTTCGCCGAATTGTCCAAGACGTCAAAACCTGGATCCAGATCCTGCCGCGACGTGTAATGGTTCAGAATTTGGTAGATATGCAACGGATGCATGCCGGGAAGCATACCGGCTTCTTCAATCGGCAGCGAGGCGGGTCAGCAACGCCAGATAGTGATCCCGATAGGCGCGCAGAGCATAGCGTTCGGCCACGTGGCGACGGCCGTTGGCGCCGAATTGCGCGCGCAATTGCGCCGAATTGATCAGCCGCTCCAAATTGCGCTCCCACTCCTCGAGGCTCGCCGCATGAAAGCCGTTGAAGCCGTCGATGACGGCTTCGGTGTTGGCGCCGACCGGCGAGGCCACGCAGGGCAGCGATGCGGCCATGTATTGCAGCAATTTGAATGCGCACTTGCCCCTCGCCCATGCATCGTCCGACAGCGGCATCACACCGATGTGGGCCGCGGCCAGCGAGGCCGCTTCGGTGGCTGCACTCCACGGCACCCGCTCGACCTGGATTTCCGGCCAATCCGGGAACGCCGAGCAGATCACTCTGACTTTGAGCGCGGGGTAGCGCGCGCTGAGCCGAGCCAGCGCGGGACGGATCATCTCTAAATAAATCAGATTCTCGGGACTTCCGATCCACACGATGGTGGCCGCAGCATCTGCGCCGGCGGTGGCTGCCGCATAGCAAGAAATCTCGATCGAGGTCGGCAGAATGACCACTTCCCGCGCCGCCGGGCGCGCGACACTCGCCAGCACCTCGTTCCCCGCGGCGACCACATGCACCGAGCGGCACGTGGCGGCGAATTTCCGGCGGCGCCAAACCGAGTCGTCCGCGGGTTCGCCGAGTCGCCGCGGCTTGCGCACATAGATGGCATCGTCCACGTCGAACACACGGCGCCTGCTCAAAGCGGCCAAAAGACGCGCTTCGACGCCGCTCAACTTGATTTGGTGGAGCACGACGACGTGCGCCCAGCGAAAGGATTCGCGACGTTCCCAACTGCGCAGGCCGTATCGCCCCTTCGGGAAGCGCTCTGGTCGCACCTGCCAACCGGCCGCTTCCAAGGTTGCGACGAGGGTCTGCATGCGATGCCGAAACGACGGTTGATTCGGATCGTAGCCCAGTAACACTACATTCGGCATGATGCGCTCTCGTGTTCCGCTATGTCGATTCGATCAGCTTACCGAGCGCACACACCGCGATGTCGGCGCCGTCGGCAAGCTCGAGTGCGGCTGCGCGCCGCGCCAATTCCGCGCGAGCGCGCTCATCGCCCAACAGCGCAGTTGCCCTGGCCGCGATATGGTGGGCGTCGAGCCTGGCCTGGACCACGACGCCCAAATCCACGCAGCGCCGGATACGCAAAGCCTGATCGCGCGCGATGGGCACAGCAACGCAGGCCGCGCCGCACGCCAGTGCCTGCAGCAGCGTCGAACCGCCGTTCGCCACGATGAGGCGCGCATGGCGCATGAGTTCCACCAAATCCTGCTGCGGCAGTGCGCCCAGGTGTCGGAAATCAGGTTTGGCGGGCGATTGCGCCGCACCCAAGGCCGCAGGTCCCACGAATGCGGTCACGACGCCGTCGGCCGCAATCGTGCGGCCGGCCTCGAGGAACTGCGCCGCCGCGCCGAGCGCCCCCGGGTGCCCGGTTCCGCCTCCCGGTACCACCAACACAAAGCGCTGCGCCACCAAACCCGTCCGCGACAACACCGAAGTCATGGCCCCCGGCGCGGCGCGCGAAAAGATCACATCGAGATAGCGCACACGGGGGCCGCGCAACAGCTTTAGCTTGAATCGTTCGAGGAATCGCAGCTTGCCGGCAAGGAACTCCGGATAGGCGACCCAGTGCTCGTCGATCAACGGCATCCAGCGCCAGCTGAACGCCTTGCGCCGCTGGCGTTGCCGCGCGCTGATGAATATGACGTGCGCGCCCGACCGTCGCGCCGCCTTGAGCTGAGCGGCGCGGCCGGCATTGTCGAAGATCACCACGTGCGGCCGCCAGGCGCGGATAAGATCGATCACGGCCGCGGAATGAAACGTGGGCGACGACGGCAATAGGGTTACGGGGAACGCTGCTTGGGCGGCGTACGGCGCCGCGCGGCTCAGCACGAAGCGTATCTCTGCGTTCATCCAGCGCTGGCGCACGGCGCGCGCAATCGCCGACGAACGCGCATATTCCCCCATGCCGTACGGCCCCGACACCGGCACGAATAAAATACGCGGATTGATCTCAGTCAAAGGCGGCGAACCAACGATCGAGCACCAGGAGCGACCAGGCTCTGCGAAACTCGATGCCCACGGGACGCTTGAGCACGCCGCGCGCCATGAGCCGCCCCACCGCCTCCTGCAACAACTTCGGATGGCGCGTGAGCCAACGATGCAGCGGCAGCCCAAACCCGGACTTGGGCCGATCCAGGTGCCCCGCCGGCAAGCGCGGCCCCATGAGTTGGCGCACCAGCAGCTTGCCGCGGCGCCGGCGCTGATCGACCAGCAGAGCGGGGTCCACGCTCAGCATGAACTCGACCAAGCGATGATCGAGCAGCGGCGGCCGCACCTCGAGCGAGTGCGCCATGCTGCTCCGGTCCACCTTGGTCAACAGCCCTTCGGCCAGATCCGTGTTGAGATCCAACCAGCGCAGCTGCACCAAAGGGCTCAAATCCTCGCGCCAAAACTGTCGATAGAACCACAGATAATCGTAGTCGGGCTCGCGCCACCGGCTCGCCAGCACGGCATCGATCTGAATGGCCGTCATGCCGCCGAGCGCCGCCGCAAACGCGGGCAGCCCGACATAGGCGTGACGCTGCATCGAGGAGGCAAAGCGCGACAGGGGCGGCAAAAGCCGTGCCAGCGATCTGTTCAATGCATTCGAACGCGCGCCGACGCTCGACCAATAGCGCGGATAACCGCAAAAAATTTCATCGCCGCCCTCGCCGCTGAGCGCCACCGTGACCTCGCGGCGCGCACATTGCGCGATCAGGTAATTCGACCATGCGCCGCTGTCGCCGAACGGCTCATCGAACAGTCCCGGTATCGCATCGAGCGCCTGCGAAAAATTCGCGGCCTGCGCCGTCATCTCGGTATGCACCGTGTTCAAATGGGTCGCCGCTGTGCGCGCGGCATCGAGCTCGGATCGATCGCGCGCCTCGAACCCGAGACTATAGGTGCGCGGCGCATCCAGATAATACGCGGTAAGCGCCGAATCCATGCCGCCGCTCAGGAAAACACCCACCGGCACATCCGACAGCGTATGGGCGGGTACCACCTCGCGCAATAAATCGTCGAGCTGGCGCAAGGTCTCGTCCGCCGTCCTGACCTCGATGGCGGTCGACGGCCGCCAATACCGTTCGATTTGCACGCGTCCCTCAGCCCAAGTCAGGGTGTGCCCGGCCGGCAGCTTGGCGATTCCGCGATAGATCGTCTTCGGGGCGGGAACATAGCCGTGAAACAGGAAATCGCGCACGGCGCTCGGATCGATCTGCGGCTTGCCGAGCACCAGAAGCGCCTTCAGTTCGGAGGCAAATGCGATGCCGTCCGGCAAGATCTGATAATACAGGGGCTTGATGCCGAGCCGGTCCCGCGCCAGCAAGAGGCACCGCGAATTCGAATCCCAACTCGCAAACGCAAACATGCCGATCAGCTGTTCGAGACAGGCGCTGCCGCGCCGCGCCAGGAGGTGCAGCAGCACTTCCGTATCGCCGCTGGAGCGCCATGGTCCGGCCAATTCGCCGCGCAGCTGTTCGTGGTTGTACATCTCGCCGTTGTACGTCAGCACCTGTGGGCCCAGCACCATCGGTTGTTGCCCGGCCGGCGAGAGATCCAATATGGCCAATCGGCGGTGGCCCAAGACGGCGCCCGGCTCGCTCCATACGCCGTCCCCGTCCGGCCCTCGATGCCGCAGGCGCTGCGTCATGAGATTGACGGTCTCAACGCTGGCTCGCGAACCAATGATCCCGGCGATTCCGCACATGCCCGGCAGTCTAACGCGACCTTAGGGGGCGAGGTACCGCTAGCCATCGGCCGGCGGTTCGTTTAGGGTGCAGCCTGGAACTCGACCCATGGCAACACCCGCCGACCAACGCCTGCTGGAACTATTGGAAAAGTGGCTCCAGAGCCTTGAGCTGCACGTGAGGTATTCGTCCCTCGACGCCGATAGTTACGCGAAGATTCAGTCCTGGCCGGAGCATCAGCGCCCGAGCCGGTGGATCATCGAACTGGCCATGCAGAAGGCCTTGGCCCTGCGCGCCCAGGTGCAGGAGCGGGTCAAAATGGGCGATGTGAAGTTTTCCGAATCGCTCGAGCTCATGACTTTTCTCGCGAATCTGATCGGCTCGGAACATATCGAGCGCTTCATCCCGTTGGCCGACCCCGCGAACGAACGCGCGCCAGCGCCCGCGCCGCCCGCGCCGGATACCGCGCCTACTGCCACGACGGCGACGCGCGAAATGCCGCAATTCGTCGCGACCAAACGTCAAGCCCCGGCGCCCGTGGGCACGGGCCAAGTCGCCCGCACGGAACGAAAACCGAGCGCCGCCAAGCCGGCGGCAAAAACCGCGCCCAAACAACCGGCTAAACTCCATGCACCCGCAAGGCACGCCGCCGCCAAGCCGGCGGCGCATCCGAAGCAGGGGGGCGGCGCAGTGGCATCAGCCGAGACCGCGCGCGAGCAGGTCATCGCCGATGCGGCGCGGTTGGTGCAGTGGGGACGCAAATGGTACGAGCTCGCCGAACTCATCGCACGCATGGCCGATCGGCCGCCGTTACCCGAAGTGCGACGTATACTAAAAGACCATAAGACCGCCATTGAAAAGAAGGCGGCCGCAGCTAACCGATGAGGCGAATGCCGACAAACGGGCCGGCCGGCGACTCGCGGCAAAAATTTATGGAACCTCTTTCGCTCAAATTCGCTCAAAGGCGGCCATGATTACGACGAAGAACCTGTCCAAGCGCTATGGCGACAAACTTGCCGTGGATGACCTCACCTTCGCGGTGTCACCCGGCGAAGTGCTGGGCTTTTTAGGTGCCAACGGCGCGGGAAAATCCACCACCATGCGCATGATCGCCGGATTCGTCGCCCCGTCCGCCGGAGCGGTCACGGTGTGCGGTCACGACATCGAGCGAGAGCCGGTTGCGGCCAAGTCCTGCATGGGGTATTTGCCCGAGGGCGCCCCAAGCTACGGCGAAATGACGGTCGACGAATTTCTGGAATTTGTCGCCGATATCCGCGGCCTGACGGGGGCGCGGCGCCGCGAAAGACGCGGCATTGTGATCGAACGCTTGGCGCTCGCTCCAGTCATCGACCAAGTGATCCAAACGCTCTCCAAAGGTTTCAGGCGTCGCGTCGGCCTGGCTCAGGCGCTCATCCACGACCCCCAGGTTTTGATCCTCGATGAGCCGACCGATGGGCTCGACCCCAATCAAAAGCATGAAGTGCGTCGGCTCATCAACGAGCTCAGCACCGACAAACTCGTCATCGTCTCTACCCACATTTTGGAAGAGGTTCACGAGGTGTGCACCCGCGCCATCATCATCGCGGACGGCCGCATCGTGGCGGACGAGACGCCGAGCGCGCTCGAATCGCGCTCGCGATACCATCATGCCGTCAGCCTGCGTTTCGAAAGAGCCGAACAGATGGCCGAGGCGCGGCGCGAAATCGCGGCCCTTCCAGAGGTGGCGGAAGTCGAATCAGACGAGCGCGAGCTGCGCCTCACCGCGGTCCCGCGCGCGGGAAAGAACGCCCTACCCGGTGTGAGTGCAATCATCGTCAGACACGATTGGCAGGTGCCCGAGTTGCATCTCGAATCGGGGCGCCTGGATGAGGTGTTCCGCACGCTGACGCAGCCGCCGGTGCGCGCCATCGAAGGCGCCGCGGCCGGCGCTGCCGAAAACACCGGGGGGACGCAGAATTGAGCAAGACCATGGTGGTATTCCGCCGCGAGCTTAGGAGCTACTTCGCGACGCCGTTGGCGTACGTGTTCATCGTGATATTCCTGGTTTTGGCCTCGGTATTCACTTTTCAGCTGGGCGGGCTGTTGGAGCGCGGACAAGCCGATCTGCAGCCGTTCTTCCGCTGGCATCCCTGGCTATACCTGGTGCTGATCCCCGCCATTTCGATGCGGCTGTGGGCGGAGGAGCGCAATAGCGGCAGCATCGAGCTGCTCATGACGCTGCCGATCACCCTGTGGCAGGCGGTGGTCGGCAAATTCTTGGCCGCGTGGTGCTTCGCCGGCATCGCCTTGGCCTTGACGTTCCCGATCTGGATTACGATCAACTATTTGGGCAAGCCGGACAACGGCGCGATCGTCGCCGCCTATTTGGGCAGCTTTCTGATGGCGGGCGGGTTTCTCTCGATCGGCATGTGCCTGTCCGCGGCAACGCGAAATCAAGTCATTGCGTTCATCACGGCGGCACTGGTCGGATTCGTATTCCTGCTCGCCGGATTTCCGCTGGTGCTCGATTTCGTGCGGGGTGTGCTGCCGCAGGCGATGGTCGATGGGATCGCGTCGCTGAGCTTCTTCACCCACTTCGAAGCGATCTCCAAGGGCGTCATCGATCTGCGCGACTTGGTGTATTTCGCTGCCTTGATCGGCTTTTGGCTGACGGCAACGGCTTTGGTGCTCGACATGAAAAAGGCGGAATAGGTGAACGCTAATCGTTGGGAAAGAACCGGCTTTGGCTTGGGTGGCTTGGTGGCGCTCGCCGTGCTGTTTTTGGGAATCGTCATGCTGTCGAATCTCGGGCTGCGCGGCATGCGCCTCGATTTGACGCAAAACCGCTTGTATACCTTGAGTCCGGGCACGCAGCAGGTTCTCGGCGAACTCAAAGAACCCATCAATCTGCATTTCTATTTCTCGCGCGATGCGGCGGCGAAACATGCGCCGCTGATCATGCCCTATGCGTCCCGCGTGCGTGAATTTCTCGAGGAGGTCGCGGCACGCTCCGGCGGCAAGATTCTTCTGCGAGTCATCGATCCGCAGCCGTTCACGGAGGACGAAGACCATGCGGCCGAGGCAGGATTGCAATCGATCCCGGTCGGCGCGGGCTCGGAGGCGATTTATTTCGGATTGACCGGCACCAATTCGACCGACGGTCGCGCCGCAATCCCGAGCTTTCAGCCCGACCGGGAGGAGTTCCTGGAATACGATGTGGCAAAGCTCGTTCACGAACTGGCGACACCGAAAAAGCCGGTGATCGGGCTGTTGAGCTCGCTTCCCATGCAGGGTCAATTCAACCCGATGACCGGGCAGATGGGTGAACAGTGGCCGGTCCTGTCGCAGATCGAGCAGCTCTTCACGGTACGCACTCTGACCGCAGACATCGATCACATCGACAAAGACGTCGATGTGCTGATGGTGGTGCATCCGAAGCAGCTGCCGCCGAAAACCCTGTACGCCATCGACCAATTCGTCATGCGCGGCGGCCGAATGTTGCTGTTCGTCGATCCGGATAGCGGCGCCGACACCAGCGGACAGGACCCGTCGAATCCGTTCGCGGGCGCGATGGCGAACCATTCCTCGAACTTGCAACCGCTGCTGTCCGCATGGGGTATCGACTACGATCCGACCAAGGTGATCGGCGATCTGGCGCTTGGGCTCGAAGTGCGCTCGAGCCTACAAGCGCCGCCAACCCGCCACATCGGCATTCTCGGCTTGCGCCGCGACGACATGGATCCGAAGGATGTCGTCACCTCCTCGCTCGACGTGATCAATGTCGCCACCGCCGGGTTCTTGTCGGCGAGCCCCGGCACCAAGACCACGATCGAGCCGCTGCTGCGAACCTCGGCGAGCGCTGCGCCGATTCCCGCCCAACGCTTCAATGCGCTGAGCGATCCCTCGAGCCTGCGCGACGGATTCAAATCAACGGGTAGCCGTTATGCGCTGGCGGTGCGCCTGACCGGCCCCCTGCCATCGGCGTTTCCGCAAGGGGCTCCGCCCGATCAAAAGCCGGCCGCGGGTCCGCCGGCGCCTCATTTGTCCCAGTCGGCGGTGCCCGCCAACATCGTCGTGGTCGCCGACACCGACATACTGATGGATTACATGTGGGTGCAGACGCGCGAATTGATGGGACAGAGAGTGGCGCAGGCATTCGCCAATAACGGCGATTTCGTCGCCAACGTGCTCGACAATCTAAGCGGCAGCAGCGCCTTGATCAGCATACGCGGCAGGGCCACTTTCGCTCGCCCGTTCGAGCGGGTCGAGGCGCTCAAGCATCGAGCCGACGACCGTTTGCGCAGCAAGGCGCTCGAGCTGCAGTCCGAGCTGCAGCAAACCGAGGCGAAACTCACGGAGTTGCAAAGCAAGAGAAACGATCAGGCTTCCCTCATGCTGACTGCGGAACAAGAACAGGAACTCAAGCGGTTCACCACCGAGAAGGCGCGTGTGCGCAAGGAATTGCGCGAAACGGAGCGCGGCCTCGATGTCGACATCGACCGATTGGGCACTTGGTTGAAGGTGCTCAACATCGCGGTCGCCCCACTCGCGGTCGCCATTGCCGGTGTGATCATCCTGTCGCTGCGACGCCGGCGCAAATCGAGCGGAGCGGGTTCGGCATGACCCACCGGCGCTTCACCTCGCTGCTGATCGGGGCGCTCGCCGTCATATTGGGCGCGCTGTATTTGAACTCCAATCGCAATCCGCCTCCTCCCGACGCACGCGGCCTGCCATTGTTCCCGACGCTCGCCGGCGAGCTCGACGTCGTGACGGCACTGACCGTGCGCAAGGGCGGCACCGCGCCGGCCGTGACCGTGCATAAAGTGGCCGGTCAGTGGGCGGTGGCCGAACGCGCCGACTATCCGGCGGATGTCGCGAAACTGCGCAAATTGCTGCTCGCGCTCGGCGACGCCAAGATCGTGGAAGAAAAGACCTCGAGTCCGGCGAAATTCTCGATCATCGGGGTCGAGGATCCCACCCAGCCCGGCGCAATGAACGCGCAAGTCACGGTAACCGCTCGCGATGGCGAGCACTCGGTGATCGTCGGTAAGCCCTCCGGCCCGGGGTACTTCGCGCGCCGCACAGGCCAGAATCAGAGCTATCTCGTCGAACCGCCGATATCGTTGGAAACGGAACCCCGGTATTGGATCGATTCACGGCTGATCGATGTGCCGACGAAGTCGATCCAAAGCGTCGAGATCAAACCCGCGACCAGCGCGGGATATGTCATTCACCGCCTCAAGCCCGGCGAGGAGGGATTTGGTCTCGACGGTACGCCGGCGGGCCGCAAAGCCGTCGATGCGAATGCCCTGGCGCCCTCGGCGACGCTGCTCAGCGGCCTCAATGCCGAGGATGTGGCGGCGGCGAACGCCATGGATTTCAGCAATGCCGCCCGAGCGATCATCACCCTGACGGGTGGCGATGTGATCACCCTGGTCGGCATGCCGATCGCCGATAAGCATTGGATAAAAGTGACGGCCAACAAGGATGCTGCGCTGGCCGCGAAGGCAAAGGATCGCGCTTTTGAAGTGGCGAGTTACCGCTACGACGCCATTTTCCGCCCGCTGGAACAGCTTCTGGTGCCGAAGGAGTCGAAGGCCGCGGCTAAGGCGTCGGCTCCAGGACACGGGCCAAAACCGACGCCCGAGCATCAGCCCGCGCCTGCCCCGGGGACGTGATCAGCGGCAAGAGCGCCGGATTCGGTCGCCGCCTTGCGGCCTTGCTCTACGACAGTCTGTTGCTCGCGGCACTGCTCACCCTTTACACCGCGGTCTTGGTGTTCGCACGGCACGGCGCGCTCACCGAACAAAGCGCCGGCGCCTGGTGGTATGCATACCGGGCCGGTGAACTCGCGCTGGTCGGCGGTTACTACGTGCTCAACTGGACGCGCAGCGGCCAGACCTTGGGGATGCGTGCCTGGCGTTTGCGCGTGGTCAGCGACTCGGGGCTTGCCCTCGACCTCGCCTCCGCGCTGCTGCGTTTTGTCTGCGGTTTGCTCGCGTGGACGCCCGCAGCGCTCGGGGTGTTGTGGCTGTACGTCGATTCCGAACATCTGGCCCTGCACGACCGGCTATCGAAGACTCGCGTGCTGCACCTAACGGGTTCTTGAAATCGCGAAAAGCGTACACAGGCCGACCACTCCGGTCGGCAGCCAACCGACCAGCGCTGGATTCAAGCCAAAGAGCTGCCCGCCGTTCTCGATGGTGCGGGTCACGAGAAAAAACATGATGCCCAGCATCACACCGACCACCGTCCGCGTACCGGCGCCTGTGGTGCGCAGCGGCCCGAACACGAAGGGCAGCGATAACAGGGTCACGATAATGACCGCAAACAGACGTGCGATACGCGACCAATAACCGATTTCATAGGATTCAGTGCCCAGATTGTTGCGGCGCAGATGGTCGATATATCCCTTAAGGCCGCGCAACGTCAGCAAATCCGGATCGGTCGCCGCCAATCCCAAGAAGTCCGGATTGACCGTCGAGCGCATATCGACTTGCTCGAGCACGTCGCTGTCGATGTGATTCGCGCCAAAGCGCGTGGTCGCGACATTCTGCATGCGCCAATGACCCAGCTCGGCCACGGATATGCGCTCCGCCCGTTGGATCGAACGCAGTCGGTTGGAGCCATCCAGTTCGAACAGCGACACACCGCCGAACACCTGGTGGACTTCATCGGTCTGCACCCGCAGGATGAGATTGCCGTCCTTCACCCACGCGCCGCTCGTACCGGCAAAGCTGACTTCCGCCAGTTTGCTGGTGGTCTTTTCGCGCTTGGCGAATTGCGCGAGCGGCGGCGCCACATATTCGCCGATCCCGTACATGAGCACGGCGAGGGTGAGGCCCGCGAGACCCACCGGCCAGGCAATGCGCCAGACGGACACACCCGAGGCCCGTGTCACCACCAATTCGCTACCCGCCGCGAGATTGCCGAGCCCCATCAGCGCGCCGATCATGGCGCCGATCGGCAGCAACTCGAAGGCCTGCTGCGGAAGGTTCATGAAGGTGAATTCAAATGCGTCCGCCGCACCGTAATCGCCGATCCCGATGTCGCCCTGTTGGCTGATGAACAGAAAGAGGCCGCCGAGGGTGAGCAGCACTCCCATCGCCATCACGGTGTACACGATCACGGTGCGGTACAAGTACCGATCGAGCAAGTTCACGCGGCGCGTGCCTCCTGAAATACGAGATACAGGCCGAGCGCCAATATGCCGATATGCACCCACCAGGGGCCGATCGCCGGCGGCAGATCGCCCTTCTCCACCCAAACTTTGGCTGCAGAGAGCAAATTCGCGTACACGAAGTACACGACAATGGCGAAGCCGACTCGCGCGTATCGGCCTTGCCGCGGGCGCAAGCGGCTCAAGGGAACCGCGACCAGGGTCAATATGAGCGCCATGATCGGACTCGAAGCCCTGGACTGCAGTTGAGCGATGTCAGAGGGGTCGCGCGAGCCCAACAATGCGCGGGTGGGCTTGGTGTCCGGATCCTGCGTGCTGCCGACTGCATCCTCCGGTGCGGCGACCGGGATGCCGTGCTCGGCAAACTCGATAATGCGAAAGTCGCGTTGCCCCGGCGTCCCTTCGTAGCGCCGGCCGTTGAATAGCGTGACGAAATGCCCGCCGTTCGAGGCACCTTTCGTATAAGCCGCGGTATCGGCGACCACCACCTCGATGCGATCCGCCGACTCGCGCCGCACGAACACATTGTGCAGCAGCCCTTCCTCGTCGACGCGCTCCGCATAAAACACTCCGTTGCCGCCGCCGCTGACGAAGGAACGGAAGCGGCCCGCGTCGAGTTGTCCGAACTGCGCCTCTTTCTGCGCCGATTGGCGCAGCAGTTGCGCCTGCAGGTCCGCTCGCGGCACCTGGACGAATGCGAGCCATCCCAATCCGAGCGCAATCACCGCGGCGAATCCAAACAGCGGTACGAACAGGCGCGCGGGCGCGAAACCGCAGGCGAGCAGCGCCGCCATTTCGCTGTCATGGTAAAGGCGGCCGAGAGCGAGCACGATGGCGAGCAATAGGCCGACCGGTACGATCACCGACAGGTTCATGATGGCGCCGAGTGCGATCAGATCGAGTACCACGTGCCGCCCGTAATCGTCGGCCGCCGCTCGGCCGAGAACCCGGGACAGCTGATTCGAGACCAAAATGGCCACCAGAACCCCGGTGACGGCAAGCCAAGTCTGGATCACCTCGCGCAGCACATACCGTTGTATGGTCCATTTCATGCCATCGAGCTTAGAGCCTTGGCGTTAATCTAGTAAACTATTTAATTTACCCGAGTCGGTGACTCGTAGAACAAGAACGGAGTGCGGGACATGGAATTCAAGGCGATCATCGATGCCAAAGCGCGCGCACCCTCGGATTGTGCCGTCGTCGGAGTCTACGAGAACGGCGATCTCGGCGCCGCCGCGCGCAATATCGACGCGCAAACCGGCGGGCTGATCAAGCAGCTGCATAGCGGGGGAGATTTCCCCGCCAAGACGGGCGACACCCTGTTGTTGCCGCGGCCGGCCGGTGCGGCATCGGCAAGGGTGCTGTTGGTGGGATTGGGTTCGCGTGCCGGCTTCGATCGTAAGCAGTATCGCAAGGCGTTACTGTCGAGCGCTCAGGCGCTCGCCAAGACCGGTGCCGCCAACGCCGTGGTGTACTTGGCGCTGGAGGGAATCGCCGGTGTCGACGTGCAATACCGCGCCCGCATGGTGGCCGAAATCTTCAGCGCACAGAGCTACAAGATTCCCGACCTGAAGTCCGGTGCGAAGCCGAAGCCGGCCAGGCTCTCGAGCGTCCGCGTGGCCGCAGAGAATGCGCGCGCGGTGAAGGCGGCCGCCATCGGCCTGAAGATCGGCGCCGCAATCGGCAGCGCGATGGCCATGTCGCGCGATTTGGCGAACCTTCCGCCCAACATCTGTACCCCCACCTATATCGGACAACGAGCCGAAAGCCTCGCCAAGGAGTGGCCGCGCATCAAGACCAAGGTAATCGATGAGAACGGCATCAAGGCCTTGAAAATGGGTGCATTCCTCGCGGTCGCGCAAGGCTCGGCGCAGCCGCCGCGGCTGATCGTCTGTGAGTATCACGGCGCCAAGAAGGCGAGCGCCCCGATTTGCCTGGTCGGCAAGGGGATCACCTTCGATTCGGGCGGAATTTCGCTCAAAGAGCCCCCCGCCATGGACGAGATGAAGTTCGACATGAGCGGCGCGGCCACGGTGCTCGGGGCAATGCGCGCGGCCGCCGAGCTCGCGCTGCCCATCAATCTGGTGGTCATCATCGCCGCCTGCGAAAATATGCCGAGCGGCGCCGCAATCAAGCCCTCGGACATCGTCACGACCATGTCCGGGCAGACGGTGGAGATTCTCAACACCGATGCGGAGGGTCGGCTGGTTCTGTGCGATGCGATCACCTACGGCCGGCGCTTCAAGCCGGCGGCGGTGATTGACGTGGCCACCTTGACGGGCGCCTGTGTGGTCGCGCTCGGCCACCACTTGAGCGGCTTGATGAGCAACGATGAAGCGCTGGCCGCCGAACTCGCCGCGGCGGGCATCCGTGCCGACGATCGCGCGTGGCGCATGCCGGTCGCGGATGAGTATGTCGATCAGCTGAAGAGCAATTTCGCGGATTTGGCCAACGTCGGCGGACGCGAGGGCGGTGCGTGCACCGCCGCCTCATTCCTGTCGAAATTCGCGGCCAATCTCGCGTGGGCCCATCTCGATGTCGCCGGTACCGCGTGGCTCGGCGGCTCGCAAAAAGGCAGCACCGGCAGACCGATACCCTTGCTGGTCGATTTCCTGGTCAATCGCACCCGCTCGAGGTGACCGCCGCTCGACATGACCGACAGGGTTGATTTCTACGTATTGAACAGTCCGACGCCGAGAGAGCGCTTCACTTTCGCTTGTCGGCTCATCGAGAAGGCATATTTGCAAGGTCTGCGTGTGGTCGTCTTGAGCGCAAGCGCCGCCGATGCGGCGGCGCTCGATGACTTGCTTTGGACCTTCAATGACCGGTCCTTCGTACCGCACCGATTGTGCCGCGACAAGGAGTCCATGAGCGCGGACACACCGGTGCATGTGTCCACCGCCCTGGATGCCGCCACTGCGGCCGAATTGCTGGTCAATCTGAGCGACCGGCTGCCCGCGGGATTGGAGCGCTTCGCGCGCATAGCCGAAATCATCGACGGCGACCCCGAGCGACGGCGTCTAGGCCGCGAACGCTTCAAGTCGTACCGCGAGCATAAGCTCACGCCCAAGACTCACCAGATGGACGTCACCGGGGATATTTGAATCCAGCATGTCATCCGAATCGCACGACCCTCGCGAAATTCCCATCCTGACGGAAACCATCGAAGCGGGCGCCGAAGACGCGGCGCCCTGCGATTTCGATGCGGCTCATGCCGCCATTTTAGCCGAAGCGCTCAAATTGGCCGATTCGCTCTTGCGCCAGGCGGCACGCGATATCGACACAAAACGGTTCGAGAACCTGTTCGACCGCCTGCGTGCCGAACTTCCCGCACTCGTCGATCGTGTGATGCGAGAGCAGCCGGCCGCCGCCGGTGAGCCCGACGAGGCGCGCGATTGAGCACAGAACCGGCGCGCCGCGCGGCGCTTTAGTCCCTGACCGCTATAATCCATCGCCATGGACAAAGCCTTCTCCCCCGCCGACATCGAATCGCGCATTTATGCGCACTGGGAAGCTTGCGGGAATTTCGCGCCCAGCGGCACCGGGCCCGCCTATTCGATCGTCATTCCGCCGCCCAACGTCACCGGCACTCTGCACATGGGTCACGCATTCCAGGACACCATCATGGATGCGCTCATTCGTCATCGGCGCATGATGGGCTTCGACACGCTGTGGCAGCCGGGCATGGATCATGCCGGCATCGCCACGCAGATGGTGGTCGAACGGCAGTTGAACGCCGTCGGACAGAACCGCACCGACCTTGGGCGCGAGGCGTTCGTGGAAAGAGTCTGGCAATGGAAGAACACGTCGGGCGGGTCGATCGCGCGCCAATTGCGCCGTCTGGGCGCATCGGTCGATTGGCGGCGCGACAAGTTCACCATGGATCCACAGCTCTCTCAGGCGGTGACCGAGGCGTTCGTGAGGCTGTACCGTGAAGGGCTGATTTATCGCGGCAAGCGGTTGGTGAATTGGGATCCGGTGCTCAAGACCGCTTTGTCGGATTTGGAAGTGATCGCCGAGGAGGAACTGGGCAGCCTGTGGCATCTGCGCTACCCGCTGTGCGAGGGCGACGGCTACCTCGTCGTCGCGACCACCCGACCGGAGACCATGTTGGGCGATACGGCCGTCGCGGTGCATCCCGACGACGAACGCTACCGCCATTTGATCGGCCGGCGAGTGCGCTTGCCGCTCGCGGAGCGCGACATACCCATCATCGGCGACGGTTGTGTCGATCCGAAGTTCGGTAGCGGATGCGTCAAAATCACACCCGCGCACGATTTCAATGACTACGAAGTCGGCCAGCGGCACGGTCTGGCCATGATCAACATCATGACGCCGGCAGCCGCGCTCAACGACAACGCTCCAGCCGCCTATCGCGGACTCGACCGCAGCGTCGCGCGCACGCGCATCGTCGCCGATCTCGATGCCTTGGGCCTCATCGAGCGCATCGAGCCTCACAAACTCACGGTGCCGCGCGGCGATCGCACCAACGCCGTGTTGGAGCCGCTTTTGACCGACCAATGGTTCGTCGACATCAAACCCCTGGCCGCGCCGGCGATTCGCGCGGTCGAAGACGCACGCATCCGCTTCGTGCCGGAGAATTGGACCGCCGTTTACTACGAATGGATGCGAAATATCAAAGACTGGTGCATCAGCAGGCAGCTGTGGTGGGGACATCGCATACCGGCGTGGTATGACAGCGAAGGCCGTTGGTATGTTGCCGACAGCGAGGCGGAGGCGCGCGCCGCACATGGCCTCGATGCGTCGGTCGCATTGCGGCAAGACGAGGACGTGCTCGATACCTGGTTTTCCTCCGCCCTGTGGCCCTTCTCCACCCAGGGTTGGCCGAAGCAGACCCGCGAGCTGCGCACCTATTACCCAACTTCGGTCTTGGTCACGGGATTTGACATCATATTTTTTTGGGTCGCCCGCATGATCATGATGGGTCTCAAATTGACCGATCAAGTGCCGTTTCACGCGGTCTATGTGCACGGCTTGATCCGCGATCATGACGGACAGAAGATGTCCAAATCGAAGGGCAACGTGATCGATCCTCTCGACATCGTCGATGGGATCACGCTCGATGAACTGATCGCCAAGCGAATCAGCGGCCTGATGCAGCCTCAGATGAAACCCGCCATCGAAAAGGCGACGCGCAGGCAATTTCCGCAGGGCATCCCCGCCTTCGGCACGGATGCGCTGCGCTTGACCTTCGCGTCGCTCGCGACACAGAGCCGCGATTTGCGCTTTGATATGGCGAAGGTCGAGGGCAATCGGAATTTTTGCAATAAACTGTGGAATGCCGCGCGCTACGTGCTGATGAATGTCGAGGGTCACGACCTCAAACCCCGGCACGGCCTCGCAGGCGGGGGCTTCGAATTCAGCCTTGCCGACCGCTGGATCCGCTCGCGGCTCGCGGCGATGCTGCGGCGGGTGGAATCCGGATTCGCCGACTATCGGCTCGACGCGGTGGCCAATGCGCTCTACGAATTCACCTGGAGCGAATTCTGCGATTGGTATCTGGAGCTATCCAAGGCGGTGCTGCAGTCCGATTCGGCAAGCGAGGCGCAAAAGCGCGGCGCGCGAAGCACCTTGATCGGCACGCTCGAATTGCTGTTGCGCGCGCTGCATCCGCTCGCGCCGTTCATCAGCGAAGAGATATGGCAGCGCGTGCGAATCGATGCCGGCGCGACCGGCGAATCGATCATGCTCGCGGCATTCCCGACCGCCGGCGGCATCGATGCCGATTCGGCGGCCGATTCCGAAATGCGCTGGGTGATGAATTTCATTCTCGGCGTACGGCAGATCCGCGGCGAGATGGACATCGCGCCGAGCCGGCGGCTGGATGTGCTTTTGCAAAATGCCGGCCCCACCGATATGGAGTACTTGGCGCGCAATCACCCCTATTTGACGCGCCTTGCCGCCATATCGGCTCCGCGCACCCTCGCGCCCGGCCAGGCGGCGCCCATTGCGGCTGTCGCGCTGTTGGGCAAGCTCGAAATATTGGTGCCCATGGCCGGCCTGATCGATCCGCAGGCCGAGATCGAACGCTTGACCAAGCGCCAACGCCGCACCGACGCCGAGCTCGATAAGCTGCAATCAAAGCTCGCGAACGGCGACTTTGCCAAGAACGCCCCCTCCGAGGTCATCGCCAAGGATCAGTTGCGCCTCGCCGAATTGCGAACCGAAGCCGATCAATTGGCCGCGCAAATCGCGCGTGTCAACGCGTTGCGTGGCGCATGAATACGACGCCCATGGGCGCGGAATCGATGACGGCTTCCCGCTCCACGTTGACCGCGGTCCTCGCTCAGATCAACCGAGTCATCCTCGGCAAGGACGCGCAGATTCGCTTGTGCCTCGCCTGCCTTTTGGCGCGCGGCCATTTGCTGATCGAGGATATCCCGGGTGTGGGCAAGACCACTCTCGCCCATGCCATCGCCAAGACCTTCGGCCTGTCGTTCCAACGGGTTCAATTCACCAGCGATCTGCTGCCCGCCGACGTACTGGGTGTGTCCATTTTCGATCGCGAGACGGGGAAGTTCCGCTTCCAGCGCGGCCCGATCTTCGCCGAACTCGTGCTCGCCGATGAAATCAACCGGGCGTCTCCCAAGGCGCAAAGTGCGTTGCTGGAGGCCATGGAGGAGCGACAGGTGACTCTCGACGGGCAAACCATGGCGCTGCCGGAGCCGTTTTTCGTCGTTGCGACGCAAAACCCACAGGAGCAGGTCGGCACCTTCCCGCTGCCCGAATCGCAACTGGATCGGTTTTTGATGCGCGTGCACTTGGGATATCCGGCGGCGGCGGCTGAACGGGAGTTGTTGAGCGGATTGGACCGGCGCGAACTGGTCAAGTCGCTCGGCGCGATCGCCGGTGCGGAGGCATTGCGCAAGCTGCAGCACAGCGTTCAGGAGGTTCACGTCGCGCCGGCACTGCTCGACTACGTCCAGGCGCTGGTCGCCCACACGCGCAGCACCGCCGGCCTGAGCGTCGGTTTGTCGCCGCGCGCGGCCATCGGCTTGCTGCGCGCGGCGCGCGCCTGGGCGCTGATCGCCGGGCGCCACGCCGTCATACCTGAGCATGTGCAAGCGGTATTTCCCGCCGTGGTTGAGCATCGACTGGGGGCACGCGATACCGGTCCCACCGCGCCAAGCCGCCTGCTCGAGGCCGTCCCCGTCCCTTGAGCGAGCATTACCGGTGAGCACTTGGCGGCAGGCGGCGATCACTCGGATGCGTGCCTGGGCCGCGCGCCGCCACGGCGAGGATGCCTTGCCGGTGACCATCGATCGGCGCAGGATCTATATCCTGCCGACCCGATTCGGTCTCATGCTGGCGGCGCTCATCGTCGCGATGCTGATTGCCGGACTCAACTACAACAGCAATCTGGGCCTGGCCTTCGCGTTTCTGATGACAAGTCTCGCGTTGGTCGCCATGCATCATTGTCATCGCAATCTCCTGGGATTGGGCGTCGACGTGAATGTCGAAGCCGATGCCTTCGTCGGCGAGGATGCGGCCTTTGAATTCACGCTGCGCAACCCATCGGCGGTGGATCGGCGCGATGTTGAGATACGTTTGACCGCCGATGCCGAAGGGCTCAAAAGCGTCGGCGCGAACAGCGACGAACGCATCACGGTCAACGTTGCGGTGGCCCGGCGCGGTGTGACGCGCTTTAGCCAGTTCGAGCTGCGCACGCGCTATCCATTTGGCTGGTTTCGCGCCTGGACCTATGTGCAAGGATCGCTGTCGGCGTTCGTCGCGCCGCAGCCGCGCGGCGAGCGGCGGCCCTCGGCCGCCGCGGCGGAGGGCAACGTACCGCGTTCCGAAGCCCACGGCGACGAGGAATTCGTCGGACTGCGACCTTATGCCCCCGGTGTAGCGCTGAAGCACATGGCCTGGAAAGTGTTGGCGCGCGGCGGCGAAGCGGCGGTGCGCGCTTATACCGGCTTGGCGGCGCAGCCCGAGTGGCTCGAGTGGTCCGCGCTCGAGGGTCTCGAGACCGAGGCTCGCTTGTCGCAGCTGTGCCGCTGGGTGCTGGCCAACGAGGCCGGGTATCGGCGTGCCTACGGGCTCAGGATACCCGGCGTCGAGATCAGCCCCGGATGGGGCGCCGCGCATCGCGCCCGTTGCCTGCGCGCGCTGGCGCTGTATCAGGCCGAGCCGGCGATGCCGGTGGAGCCGCGACGATGAAGCTAGCGGCCGCTTCGGAAACGAAGGTCACGTACGATCAGCTCAAGTGGCTGTGCGCATGTCTCGCGCTGGCGCTGATCGCACACCTCGCCGCGTTACCCCACTGGTTGATCGTTACCGTGTGCGCCGCCGCCGCGATTCGCTTGGCGTTAGCCGCACGCGGGCGTGCCGCCCCGGCGCGCGGCATTCGGCTCTGCGTCGCCGCCGTGTCGATCGCGCTGCTGTTTGTGCAGTACCGCACCTTCAACGGCTTGGCCGCAGGAACCGCGCTGCTCAGTTTGCTGGCGGGCTTGAAACTGCTCGAGCTGCAATCGCATCGCGATTTTCACATCGTCATCCTGATCATTTACTTTTTAAATCTCGCCGCGCTGCTGCACAGCGACTCCTTTTGGCTGCTCGGCTACTTGATCGCCGTTTCGTGGCTCACCAGCGCGGCGTTGATGCGGTTGACCATTTCGACCCCCCTGCCCCCATGGCAGCCAAGCGTGCGACGCGCGGGCCGCGTCCTCGCGCAGGCGCTGCCGCTCACTCTGATCCTTTGGTTGTTCTTTCCGCGCCTCGACGGTCCGCTGTGGCGAATGCCGCAGGAAAGCCAAGGCGGCGAATCCGGTTTGAGCGACAGCATGAGCCCGGGCGACATTTCGGATCTCGCGCAATCGGATGACATCGCATTTCGGGTGCACTACATCGATGCGCCGCCGCCGCCGCCGCAACGCTACTATCGAGGCCCGGTGCTGCATGATTTCGACGGGCATACGTGGCGCCGTACGCGTTCGGATCCAACACCGGGGCCGCCGCTGGTGCCCTCGGGAAGCGCGTATCGATACACCTTGAGCCTGGAGCCGCACCCGCACAACTGGTTATTCGCGCTCGATTGGCCGGCACGCTGGGATCTGCCGGGCGCTGTTCTCACGAGCGACTACACGCTGGTGCAGTCCGCTCCCGTATCGCGCCCCGCCGAGATCCTCGCCGTCTCGTACACCCAGATGCGCACGTCCGATGCATTGAATCCGGCGATGCGCCGGCGGGATACACGCCTCCCGCCCGGCCGCAATCCGCGAAGCATCCTCTTATCGCAGCAGCTGCGCAGCACGCACCCGGACGACATGGACTTCGCCCGCGCGGTACTCGAGCTGTTTCATGAGCAGCCGTTTTTCTATACCTTGAAACCGCCGCCATTGACGGGCGATTCCGTCGATGAATTCCTCTTCGAAAGCAGGAACGGCTTTTGCGGTCATTACGCCTCCGCCTTCGCGACGCTGATGCGGGCGGCGGGCATCCCGGCCCGCGTCGTCACTGGCTACCACGGCGGTACGTTCAATGGCTACGCCGATTACTGGATCCTGAGGCAAAGCGATGCGCACGCCTGGGACGAGATTTGGATCGAGGGACGCGGTTGGGTGCGCATCGATCCGACCTCGGCCATCGCACCCGAGCGCGTTGAACGCGGCTTGAACGACGCGCTCGCGGCGGACCAGCCACTGGCCGGCCGCTGGCAGCGGCACAGCCCCTGGATCGCCGACTTGCGGCTGCGTATCGATGCGCTGGGTCAGCAGTGGCGCAGACGTATCCTGCAATTCGATCAAACATCCCAGGAAGATCTGCTGGTGATGCTGCACATCCCCGAGCCCGATGGGCACAAGCTCGTCATGGTGCTCGCAATCGGATTGACGCTGGCGCTCTCGTGGCTCACCTGGCAGGTGCGCAGGGAAATGCGGCCTGAAGTGAAGGATCCCCTAGTCCGCGCCTACGGACGCCTGTGCCGCAAAATGGCGAACATCGGGGTTCCGCGCCGACTCCATGAGGGAGCCGAAGGCTACGCCGAACGGGTCGCGGAGCTGCGTCCCGATCTGGCAGCTGCGCTCGCCGTCCTATGCCGCCATTACACCGAACTGCGCTACGGCTCGAGGCGTACGCGCGCCGGCGGCCCGAGCAATGCCGAGCTCGCGTTTATGGCGGGCGTGCGCACGTTTCGCCCGCAAGCCCTCAAGCGCACCCGCTAGGACCCCGACGCGCCGCCGAATTTTCGGTTTTGCGACGCGCAAGTTTTCGATTCGACGGGGCCGGCAATTCGTGCCAAGATTTATCATTCGCGCAACAGCCCAGCGCCATCGCGCATGTGCACGGGTCAAGGTCAGCGGTAGTTAACCTGAACTGCGTGCGCTTATGAACCGGGCACGTGATCTTGCGAAGACGAACGCCGTGTCATACGCTCGGATTGCCGGCAACGTCGAGTGCAACTGGCGGTGGCGATCGAAACAGTGAGCAGGAGAAGGGAGCCTGAGAATGCAACGAACGAACTACAAGCCGCTGGCCGCGCGCAAGGCCCCGAGAGTGCTTGGCTACCAGCAGCCCAGTACATTCGCCAGCGTCACCGCCAGCTCGCCGGCGATTGCCGTGATGACGGACCTGCGCCAGGTCACTGCGGCGACCATCGGCGCTGAGGTGACCTTGAGCGATGCGACGCGCATGATGATGGCTCGCAATGTCCGCCTCTTGCTAGTCGTCGCTGCTGATCAGACGGTCGTCGGGCTGATCACAGCGCGCGATACGCAGGGCGAGCGACCGATCCAGTGGTTGCACGATCGTGGCGGCAAACATGCGGATCTGCGCGTGGCCGACCTGATGATTCGCACCGAGGACATCGACGTGCTCGACATCAGGGACGTTCTGCATGCCGACGTCGGGCATATCGTCGCGTCGCTGGAGGCATGGGGCCGCCAGCATGCTCTAGTGGCCGAGCAGGACTCGGTCAGCGGCGTCACCCGCATCCGTGGCATTTTTTCGGCAACCCAAATCGGCCGCCAGCTGGGCGTTGCGGTGCAGTCATTCGACGTGGCAGTTACGTTCGCGGACATCGCGCGTACGCTCGCGAATTGAATCCGATCCCTGCACGGGGGCCGCCCAAGGTTGCCGGTATCGTATACAAAGTCCGCTGCAAACAAGCGTTATCACACATCCTAGGTCGTGAGGCGACCACCGGCCAAAACCAGTCAGCAAGCGCAGCCTGACACCCTGTTTAGTCCGATCCGGCGGTTTAATCCGCGCACCGGTCAACCCGCCGACGTGTTAGTACTGGAGGCAAGGCGCTACAATGGATTTGGCGGATGCTCCGTTTAATAATTCAGGGAGAAAAATATGCAAATCAGCAACCTGATCGGCCGGGCGAAATCGATTCTGCTCACTCCGCGCACCGAATGGCCAGTAATCGCGGCGGAACCTGACACCATCAGCGGAATTTACACCGGATACATCATGATCTTGGCGGCAATACCCGCCGTTAAGCTGCTTCTACAATCGCGCTTCTTTGGCGTGTCCGTACTCCCGATCGTCATCACCACCTACGTCCTATCCCTGGCCGGCATCTTCCTGGTCGCACTGATCGTCGATGCGCTCGCGCCGACTTTCGGCGGCCAAAAAGACCGCATTCAAGCTGTTAAAGTCGTGGCCTATGCCTACACGGCAGCCTGGGTCGCAGCGATCATCGGCATGGTGCCGGGCTTGGGTTTGCTGTCGGCATTGGCCGGCGTGATCTACGGACTTTACTTGCTGTATCTCGGTTTGCCTTTCACGATGAAGTGTCCGGCCGAGAAGTCGCTCGGATACACCGTGGTGACGGTGATCGTCGCCATCATCGTCTCGATCGTCTTAGGTCTCATCGTGCGCTCGGTTGGCGGCTTCGGCGCTTTCGGCGGCGGTCCGCTGATGGGGATGCTGCGGTCGCAGTCGCCCGGTTCGACCGTCCTCTCCGATCACAGTGCCACGGGTAATGCTCTGAACGATTACGCTAAACGAATGGACGATGCCTCCAAGCAGCTCGAGAGCGCACAGAAATCCGGCGATGCCGCAGCGAAGGCCAATGCCCTAGGGCAGTTCATGGGCGCCGCGTTGGGCAGCGGCGGAAAGGTTGAGTCGCTCGCACCGGATCAAATCAAGACCTTTCTGCCGGAGGAGCTGGATGGACTGAAGCGCACTCAACAAGCGGTGGAACGCAACGGTGCGATAGGCATGCAAATCTCCAAGGCCACGGCGACCTATTCGGATGGCGCCAATCGCACTCTGCAGCTGGAAATCGTCGATGCCGGTTCGCTGAAAGGAGTGGTGGGGTTTGCGTCCAGCTGGGCCGGAGTCGAACAGGAAAGTCAAACTGATTCGGGGTATGACAAGACGTATAAGAGCGGCGGTCAATTGGTTCACGAGCAGTGGAACAACAATACCAAGAGCGGCGAATACTCCACCTTCGTCGCTGATCGATTCTCCGTCAAGGTCTCGGGACAGGCGTCCGATATCGGTGATCTGAAGCGCGCCGCCGCGAACATCGACACGAGCGGCCTCGCAGCCTTGAAGAATTCAGGCGTCGCGGCAAACTAAGAGCGCAGGAATTCAAACTTCGCCTCGCTTGCGCTTTCGGGATCGCATGTGCCGATGAGATAAAGCGCTGCGGCCTGCGTGACCGAATCCGATTGCGAATCAAGCCGCGAGATTTTCCCGAGTCTTCATGAAGTCGATCTCCGGCCAGCGCTCCTCGGTCAGCCCAAGATTGACCCGCGTGGGTGCGAGGTACACGAGTTTGCCGGCATGATCCCTCGCCAGATTGGCGTGAGCCTTGTCGCGAAACTCCGCCAGCCGCTTCTCGTCCTTGAGCCGCACCCAGCGCGCGGCGGCCACATTGATGGGTTCGAACACGCATTGCACGCCATATTCGTCCTGCAGCCGAAACGCGACCACTTCGAACTGCAGTTGTCCGATGGCTCCCAAAATCAAATCGTTGTTGCGTAAAGGCTTGAACAGCTGCGTGGCGCCCTCCTCGCACAGCTGCGAGAGCCCCTTTTGCAGAGCCTTCATGCGCAGCGGATCCTTGAGCACCGCGCGGCGGAAGATTTCCGGTGCGAAATTCGGCACGCCGGTGAAGGTGAGATTCTCGCCCTCGGTGAACGTATCGCCGATATTGATCGTGCCGTGATTGTGCAGGCCGATGATGTCGCCGGCGTAGGCTTCCTCGGCCTGGCTGCGATCGGCGGCCATGAACGTGAGTGCGTCGGCAACGCGCACGTCCTTGTCGAGCCGCACATGGTGCAGACGCATGCCGCGGGCGTAGCGCCCGGAGCAGAGTCGCATGAAAGCGATACGATCGCGATGCCCCGGATCCATGTTCGCCTGGATCTTGAACACGAAACCGGTGAGCTTCGGCTCATCGGCGTGCACGATGCGCTCGAGCGCCGGACGCGGCAGAGGCGCGGGTGAGTGCTTGACGAACGCGCTCAGCAATTCACGGACGCCGAAGTTATTGACCGCGGAGCCGAAAAACACCGGCGTCTGCCGCGCCGCGCGGTATCGCTCCAGATCGAATGCGGCGCTCGCGCCGCGCACCAGGTCCACCTCGTCCACGAACTCGCGATAGCGCGCACCGAGATAATCGCGCGCCTCATCGCTCTTGAGGCCTGCGATGGTCTCATGGCTGCCGACCCTGCCCTTCTCCACCGGCACGTACAGGTAGATCCGGTCCTCGAGCAAGTGATAAACGCCGAGCAAGTCGCGACCCATGCCGATCGGCCAAGTGACCGGCGTGCATTGAATTTTGAGCACGCTCTCGATCTCATCGAGCAATTCGATCGGTGCGCGTCCGTCGCGATCCAGTTTGTTCACAAACGTCATGATCGGCGTGTCGCGCAAGCGGCAGACCTCCATGAGCTTGATGGTGCGCTCCTCGACGCCCTTCGCGCAGTCGATCACCATCAAGGCCGAATCGACTGCGGTCAGCGTGCGATAAGTATCCTCGGAAAAGTCCTCATGACCGGGCGTGTCGAGCAAATTGACGATGCAATCGTCGAACGGAAACTGCATCACCGAGGAGGTCACCGAGATGCCGCGCTGTTGCTCCAAGCGCATCCAATCGGAAGTCGCATGACGCGTCGCCTTGCGGCCCTTGACCGTTCCGGCCATTTGGATGGCGCCGCCGAACAGCAGAAGTTTTTCGGTGAGCGTGGTCTTGCCGGCGTCCGGGTGGGAAATGATAGCGAAAGTTCGTCGACGCTTGATTTCATTGACAATTTCAGATTCATTCACCGGCCATTTCCCCAGGCGTGTACACAGTTATGTACACAAAACACAATGTACTCGTCGCAGTTGGGGTGGCACGCACGGCGCCACCGGCGGGAACGGCTCGGCCTAAGCCCCCTCAAATATTATAACCGAGCCACGCTGCCCGGCAGATCACGGCGGGCTAGATTGATGACGCCCTAAGGATCAGCGTGATGCCGAGTAAGATGTAAACCTGCGGGACGTAGGAGTCGCAGGTTCAAATCCTGTCACCCAGACCATTGATTTCATAGAGTTTTTTCACCGTGCGCTTACGGTTCCAGGTCTACGAAGCTCACGGTTCCAAGAACGGTTCCAGTTTCAGCGCGAAAAAATTGTTGTACATTGCGGTTGTCTCAGGACGCTCGCGGACAATTCGGCTGTCGGAGTACGCGTAAATGCTGTGCGGGCGCTACCGCGTTAAGAATTCTAGAGCGTCGAAGTCGACCTGTAATTCAACCCATGAATGCGACGGCGGGTGCGGCGAGTCAATCGAGGTCGACTGCTAAGCGCTTGAGGTCCGCGAGCGAGCAGAAGCTCAAGGCACCTTCATGTGTAGCGCGCAAGACCACGCGCGGCGCACGCCCCACTTGCAGCGCTTCCTGCCACCGAGGTGCGCACAGACACCAGCGATCACCGGGCTTCAGTCCCGGAAAGCCGAATTCCGGGACCGGCGTCGAGAGATCGTTGCCGCAGGACTTCGAATACTCAAGAAATCCCGCGGTCATGAGGGTGCACACGGTGTGGCTGCCGATGTCCTCGCGGCTGGTGTCGCAGCATCCGTCGCGAAAAAAACCTGTCATCGGGCTCAAAGAGCAGACTTCGAGTTGATCGCCCAGCACGTTCTTGGGCTCGTTGCGCCGTCCGCCGCCGCCCTTCCCGGCGTCATCTTTCAACATCGGGATTCTCTGCATCGCCGATCCCTCCCCGCTTCGAGAATGTCCATTCCGTGTGATCCGACCTGACCACCCTCTTTGGTCGGATCCGTAGGTTTAGCAACGGACATCCCGCGTGCGTGCTTGTTAAAAATCAACTAGTTGCAATGATCAAAATTTCCAACTTTTCTATCCCTTCCAATTCCTCCGCTTGGATAAATTTCGATGGGACATTTTAGTCGGGAACAGTGAATGCCAAGAACGTCAGCCTTCCGAAGAACGACAAAAACCACAGCGTAGCATCTGGATCATCGGTAGCAGGTGCGAATGCATATCCAAACGCACGGCCGCCGATCGATTGCCATTGCGCCTGGCCAAGTGGCGCGAAGAGACGTTCAAAAAATGGAAGATCCAAGCGAGCCACTGTCGGCATGCGACCGCCATGCACTACTTTTGGCTCATAGCCCGGAGGGAGCATTCTACCGGTATGATGGAAATGCAATCCGTGAACCACGCGCTCCGCGGTTCTACCGATGCGCTTCATATCAATCGGCAGTAGCTTTACGCGCTCCGCGACAGACGATTGACGCTGCGCCCATCCGTCGCGAGAGCGCTCCAAGATTCCACGCGCCGGCGGCCGAAACTTCTTGCGCATGAGTGAGCGGCGGACCGCATCGTGAAGCGTTTTGAGCTCAGGCGGATCAGACGCCTCGAATGTCGAGTGCGCCAGCGAGTCGCGAAGATGTTCGTCGTCCAGACTGAAGCGCCTATTGCATTCCTCGCAGCACGGCACCGTCACAAGGTCCCCGGGCAATGGCTGCTGAAAAAGGCACGCCGGCGGTACGTGATCGACATCCTCCGCAGGATTTGCACAATAAATGCACGCCGTGGTCATAGCTCGCTAAGCAATCGGCAAGTTTCCACCAGAGATTAGCTAACAATCAACAGATCCTGACAGCCGCGTTACGTTTTAATTGGTGGGCCCCGTGTAGGGATCGAACCTACGACCAATTGATTAAGAGAAGCTACCTCGATTACTCTTTTTATCCTTTCATAACAAATACTTATAATTCAAAACTGTGCCACAATCTTCTGAGACCTCCGCAGATAAGGCTTTGAATTCGTAGATCACTAGGTCCTCCCGTGGCACAGATCCGCAGGCTCGTCGTCCCCCCCGGTGCTCTGAGTAATCCGCGCTCAAACCCTGTCGTCACCGCATTTCTGATATCCGATACGCGCGGGCCGTGATCGACACCCCTGGGCCCCGTGCCTGCATAGCGAGATAAAACGGTTTGTAATCGTTTGGCTCTTGACTAAGCAGCTTCAGGTTTCTCATGCGAAGCATGTGCGGGAAAACTCGTCCATCAATTTGCCTCCACTCAATGTTGTCGTTGATTCCGGCCGTCGGCGCGCTCGAAACAAGCGAGTTTCACGGCCAATCATCGTTGCTCGCCGCGCACCGCCTGCTTAGAATGTTTCCCAATCCGCTCGATTTCTGATCATGACGGAGCATCCATGAAAGGTATCGCGGAGAAGATCGATGCAACGAAATAGAATCTCTTCATTCGTCCTCCCATATTGCTTGGCGAGCGCAATGTTCTCGGTCATGGCCTTTGCCGAGTCGTTGGATACGACCCTGCCGGCGGATTTCCCGGCGATTAAAAACGATTATCTTGGCGTACCCGTGATTGGCTTTGGTGCCCGCGGGCAGATCGATCGCGTGCCGGTTATCTTCTTGCACGGCAACAATGACACTCCGTTTCCGACCGCGTGCAACCGATTCGGCTACATTCATAACGCCGCCCAGTACTTTCTCGACCACGGCTACAAGCCATCAGAATTGTGGGGCCTCGGCTATCAAGGCGACCAGTGCGACTTGCCGAAGGAAATCACGCGTAAGTCAGGCGTCGCGCACAGTACTGCGGCGGCAGTGCCATTCATCCGCGCCTTCGTGCACGCCGTACTCGAATATACGGGCGCGCGGCGGGTCGACATCGTCGCCCACAGCCTGGGAGTTACGGCCACGCGGGAATGGCTATTGCAGGACAACGCGTACCACCTTGTCCGATCGCTGGTTGCGATCGATGGGCCGAACCACGGGATCATCAACTGCTCTCCATCACCGGCCAATTATTTCCAGCTACCGGCTAACGGCGGGTTCGTACCGAGTAGCGCGATCTGCGAGGAATATGGTTCGGACCACACACAGCTTCTGACCGTGCTCAACGGCGCCGGAGAAACGCCGGGACCGACGCGATACCTCGTGATCCGCAACGTCCAGCGCACGACGCCCGTGAGCGGCGACTTTATCTTTATTTCCGCACCGGACGGCCGTCTCCCATCGGTGCCGGCCGAGGACCGTGACGGCCACGCGCATGATTTTTCCGCCAGCGCGGCGCTCGCGGGCGCACCGTCGATCGATCTCGTTGGGCAAGGCCAGTACGACCTGGTTCTCGGCACCTCGCACCTGGGTATCCTGAACTCGCCGCAGACTTGGCAGTCGGCGTTGGAATTTCTAAGCAGGCGATCCGACGCGCAGTGAGCCTCCGGCGTGCCAGGTCCGCACAGACCACGGTCTCAAATTCGGAATCACTGCATGGACCAGCCGTGGCTGACGGTGAGCGATTGCCCAGTCAGGGCATTGGACTCGAACGAGGCGAAAAAGAGTGCCGCTTCGGCGACCTCCTCGGTCGTTGTAAATTCGCCGTCGACGGTTTCCTTGAGCATGACATCGCGAATAACGGCCTCCGCCGATATCCCCAACGTTCTCGCCTGCTCCGGGATTTGTTTGTCAACCAGCGGCGTGCGCACGAATCCCGGGCAGACGACATTCGCCCGCACACCGTGCTTCGCCCCTTCCTTGGCGACCACTTTGGCAAGGCCCATTAGGCCGTGTTTGGCGGTGACGTAGGGTGCCTTGAGGAGCGACGCTTCTTTCGAATGCACCGAGCCCATATAGATGATGCTGCCGCTCCCCTGCTTGTACATTTGTTGCAGGGCCGCGCGCGTGACCAGAAACGCGCCGTCAAGGTGGATCGCAAGCACGCGTTTCCAATCGGCGAACTCGAAATCCTGGAGCGGTGCAACAACCTGAATGCCGGCGTTGCTCACCAGCACATCAATTCGCCCGAAAACCTCGACCACGCGGGTCATGGCCTGATCGACCTGCGCTTCGTTGCTCACGTCGACGACGACGGCGATCGCCTGTCCGCCATCGCGATTGAGCTCCGCAGCGGCCAGATGGGCGCCGGCGTGATCCAGATCGGCGATGGCAAGCTTGGCGCCGGCGCGCGCAAAGCTGCGAGCAATCTCCTTGCCGATTCCGCTCGCCGCACCCGTAACGACGGCGACCTTATCCTTGAGGCGCATATCCCTATTCTCCATGCGCAACAGTTTCCCCGAATCGCGCGAGGAAGGTATCGATCGCCGCCAGACACTCGGGCTCATTGAGCAACGGCGTGTGCCCACGATTCGCGACGGTGATGTGTTCAACATTCGGCTTCTCGCGGACCATGCGCGCCACCGTCGCGGCGCTGAGCAGATCGGAGAGCGCTCCACGTATCACCAGCATGGGCACGCCCTTGATCTGCGCGTACAACGGCCACAGATCGCCGGGGGCCGTCGATGGATTCGTGAAGGCTTGGCTGATTTTTGGATCCACGTCCGGGACGGGGATACCGGCCGCATTCTCGCGGTAGCCGCGATGCGCGTAGTCGAACCAGTCCTCATCGGTCAGCCCGGGCAAGGCACTGCCGTAGGTGCTCTTGGCCTGCGCGGCCGCTTCAGCCCAGGAGGACACCGGCGGCAACTTGCCCGCGTATCCGGCGATACGGCGCAAACCGGCTGGATCGACCTCGGGACCCGCATCATTGAGTACCACGCCGGCAATCCTGTCAGGTTGCATCGCCGCCATAGTCATACCCATCAACGCGCCGAGCGACGTTCCCACCACCACCACGCGGCGTATTGCGCGGGAGTCCAGCAGCAACCACGCGTCCTTAACGTAGGTCGGCAGTTGGTAGTGAGACGGATCCGGATCGCAGGCCGAACGACCGCGGCCGCGCAGATCCGCGGTCAACACCTCGCGCTGCGCGTTGAGGTGCGCGGCAAGTGCAACGAAGTCGCGGCTATTTCGCGTCAGACCCGGCAGACAAAGCACCGGCAAGGCGCCCGATCGTGGCGCGGGGTAGATTCGGCAGTACAGGCGCAGGCCATCGGTACTGTCGTAGAAGTAATCGCTGGCGTTGAGGTTCATATGGCTTTTCCCATGGGCGCGGCACTGGCCGTGCATTCTCCCTGACCTCTGCCGCCGGTGCGCAGCCTTCGGGCGCAAGCCGCTCAACGAGCCGGCGCTGCGCATCTAGAAGTGGTAGGTCACCGTCCCGGCAAAGGTGCGCGGCGGCGCGTAGAAACCGATCTGGCTCACACCACCAATGAAGGAGTTCGAAGGGGCGATCGGCGGAGGTCCGAAGTCGTAGCCGGCGACCCGGTAGTATCTGTCGGTCAAGTTCTTGGCGTCAATTGAGAAGCGCCATGCCTTGCTCGTGGTAGTGAAGGCAACGCCGGCGTTGAGCACCCCATACGACGGCTGATCGGTCGGGCTCGGCGTATAGACCGCCACTTTGGTAAAGCTGCGCCAGTCGTAGCCGACGCGCGCCAGCAGCGTACCCGACTGTAGATCCCAAGTGTAGGTCGTGTTTTCGGATACGTTCCAGAAGGGTGCATTGAGCGGCCGATTTGCGTCGGCAGCGTTCACGGTCGTGACGCCGGGCCCGCATCCGGGCGCGTACGTGAAGGGGTTGCAGGGAATCAAAAAGTTCTTGTAGTAAGAATCGAGGTAGCCGACGTTTAACGACAGAGTCAGCGGTTTGATCGGCCGCCATACCGATTCGAACTCCATACCTTGGTTGATCTGCTTGCCGGCATTGAGTACAGCGGTGAGATTCGTCGGCGCGCCCTTGTAGTTGACAAAATCCTGCAATTGGATTTGCACATTATTGTAGGGATCGTAGAACGCCGTCAGATTCAATAACAGCGTATCGTCGAGCAGCGTCGTCTTCAGGCCCATTTCGTAGCTATCGGCCGTTTCCGAGTTGTAGCCGTTTTGCGTTGCGGGGTAAACGGCTGCGTTACCGCGCATATCGAACCCGCCGCTCAGGAACCCGCGGCTGTAGCTCACATAGCCCATCACATGATCGGTGAAGTGGTAATCCAAACCGAGACGCGGGCTGACGTTCACGAAAGTGCGGTCGCCGGTGTAGTTGGTCACCACGGCGCTGGGGCCGGGAAAGGGAAAGAACCCAGTCGGCACTGCATTGGCATTGAAAAACTGCTGGCCTGGCAGCAATTGGGTCGGCGCCACGCTCGCGTAGTCGGCTTGGTACACACGGGCAGTCACTTGATCCTCATTCCAGCGCACCCCGGCATCGAGGTTCAGCCGATCGGTCAGCTTCCAAGCCGTGTCACCGTAGACGGCCGAGCTCTTCGTGAGGTCACAGCCGTCGACCAGCTCGGTGATGTAGAGGCCCAACGGAGGGGCGACCGTCGGGGGCAGCGTGCCGCTCAAGGTGCCGATCGAGGCGTTATAAGAGCCGCAGGCCGTGCTGTCCATGTAAAACACGCCGCCCACGGCCTTGACCAGGTCATTATGGAAGGTCAGCTGCACCTCTCCCGAGGACTGTTGATCGTGGTAGGCGCCTGGCACCTGGAACAGATTTTCATTGAGCTCGGCGAAATTAATAAACTGCTGGCTCCTGCCTTCAATGTAAGCCCCGACGACTTTCAAACCGAGCTGGTCGGTCAGATTCTGCGTGTAGGTCGCCGATTCCCCGCTGCGGTGGTTGTAGTCGTTCTCGACCGGCATATCGGTGCGCATGTCGAACGGGTCGCTCAACTGCGGCGCCAAATAGTTATTGAGCCGCTGGCCGCCCGCGGCATTGGAGTTATCTAGGATGTCGAAGGCTATGAGCCTGAGCTTCGAGCTCTCGCCCCACTTGATCGTGAGGTTGGCGCGGCCCGCCAATACATCCTTATTCGAGACATCCTGGCCGATGCTGTTGTAGGGGCTCGGCGTGGTTCCCGCCTGTGCCACTACTTGACCGTAGCCGTTGTGCTGCAGATCCGCGAGTGCAAGGCCGAAATAGACGTGATCGTCGATCACCGGCGTCGAGAAGTAGAGCTTTTCGTCGTGCTCGCCGTAGTTGCCCCCCGTCGCCGACGCAGTCAGGGTCGCGGGCCCGTCGATGTCGCGGGTCACATACTTGATCGCGCCCGCAATCGTGTTCTTGCCATACAGGGTGCCCTGAGGCCCGCGCAGGATTTCGAGGTCTTGGACATCGATCACGTCGAGCAGCGCCGTCTGTGGCCGCGCCAGATACACATCATCGATGTACACGCCGACGGCAGGTTGAAATCCCCACAGCGGATCGCTCTGGCCCACACCGCGTATATAAACGTTGATCGTGCTGCTGGTCGCGCGGTCGGCGGCGATCTTGAAATTCGGCACGAAACTATTCAGATCTTCGAGGTTCGTCACGTCCTGCACTTGGATGGTAGAGGCGCTGAGTGCGGTGACTGCGAGGGGCGTACTCTGCAGATCCTCGGCATAGCGCCGCGCTGTAACCACCACCTCTTGAATCGTGCCGGTGTCGGCGGGGGCGGCCGAGGTGCCGGGCGCCGTAGCGGCGACTTGCGCCGGACCGGCGGTACCGGCGGTACCGGCGGCAATCACGGTACACAAGGTCAACGCGGTGCAAGTCTTGCGACGCATGGCTAAATCTCCCCAGTGGATCACGTGTGAGTTCGTTGCTCACGTACCACTTTTCAACGATCGTTGGAAGATAATGCAACGACTGTTCAACGTCAAGCATCCTGTCCACGAATATGCGACCAGAACAGTAGCGGGTCCACGGATCGGCCTATTCCAGCGCGCGATCACACATCTCGACGTCAACTGACGAGCGCGTTAGGCTAGAATCGATGTTTCTCACAAAGGTTCCGCATGCCCCGGCCCAAGCGTCCCACTAAAGAAAAGATCATGGATGCCGCGGAAAAGCTCTTCGCCCGGCGCGGTTTTCATGGAACTTCGGTGCGTGCCATCACGGGCGCGGCGGGGGTGGATCTCGCACTCGTGAACTATCACTTTGGCAGCAAGAAACAGTTGCTCGCCGCGGTCATCGAGCGACGCGGCCAACCGTTAAACGAGGAACGCTTGCGACGTCTGACCGAGGAGCGGCTGCGCGTCGCGCCCGCGCCGCCAAGTACCGAAGCGGTAGTCGGCGCCTTCTTCGATCCTATTCTAGATCGGCTCGCGCACGCCGATCCGGGCTGGCACAGCTACTTCTCGCTGCTCGCTTATGTGAACAACTCGCCGGAGTGGGGTCGGCAGCTGATGGGTAAGACTTTCGATGGTGTGGTGCGTCAGTTTATCCAAGCCGTCATGGACTCCCTCCCGGGCGCGGCGCCGGCGGATATATTCTGGGGCTACAATTTTCTCACCGGCGCGCTCACCCTCTCGCTTGCGGAAACTGGTCGCCTGGATGCACTCTCGGATGGCCTATGCCGTTCGAATGACGTCGCAGCACTGAAGGCGCGACTGGGGCCCTATGTGACGGCTGGTCTGCGAGGGCTCGCCAACCCTCGGCGGCCAGCGCCGGCTAAACCCAGGACTTCATGACGATTACGCGGGAGTCCGAGTCCAATGCTCGCTATGCGCTTGGGCTTTTGCTGCTCGTCTACGCGTTCAATTTTATCGACCGAATCATTCTTGGGATTCTGGTGCCACCCATCAAGGCGGATCTGTACCTGACGGATACGCAGCTCGGTCTGTTGGGTGGCACGGCCTTCGCGATCTTCTATACGGCGCTTGGGGTTCCCATCGGCTGGCTGGCCGACCGATTCAACCGCGTCTGGATCATGACCGTCTCTCTGGCGCTGTGGAGCGCGTTCTCTGCCGCCAGCGGCCTCGCACAAAATTTCGTCCAGCTGTTCATGGCGCGCGTCGGCGTCGGTATCGGTGAAGCGGGCGGCGTCGCGCCGGCATATTCCCTCATCAGCGATTACTTCCCACCAGCACGCCGCGCGCGTGCGCTGGCAATTTATTCTTTCGGCATCCCGATTGGTAGCGCCGCAGGACTCCTGTTTGGTGGTCTCATTGCATCCCGCGTGAATTGGCGCGCAGCCTTTATGGTGGTGGGCGCGCTCGGTTTGATCCTGGCGCCCCTGTTTCGCCACGCGATGCACGAACCGGTGCGCGGCGGATTGGATTCGCCGGCGCAGTCTCGGCGGACGCCGAGCCTTAGGGAGGTCGCCAGGGTACTGGCCGGAAAAGTCTCTTTCTGGAGTCTGTCTCTCGGCGCCGCCACCAGCTCGATCATGGGCTACGGAACATTGTTTTGGCTGCCTTCGTTTTTCGTGCGCAGCTACCACTACTCCCTGGTACAGGTCTCCTGCTTTTACAGCGCACTGATTCTTTTCGGCGGAGTCACGGGCATCTGGCTAGGTGGGTGGCTCGCCGACCGCCTCGGTGGCCGCAACCGCTCGGCTTACGCGTTGGTCCCGGCGACTGCGTTCCTACTCTCGGTACCTTTATATGCGCTCGGCGTGCTCGCACCTCCGAGCCCATGGTCATTGCTGGTATTCGTCGTGCCCGTTGCACTGACGCTCGCGTGGCTCGGGCCCACGATTTGCGCCATACAGCACCTGGTGCCACCCGATATGCGGGCGCTGGCCTCCGCGCTGTTTCTGTTCATCAATAATCTGATAGGCCTTGGACTGGGGACGCTGTTGATCGGGCGTTTATCGGATCACTTCACCGTACGCTATGGCAGCGAATCGCTGCGTTACGCCATTCTGTCTGGCACCGGGTTCTATCTGATCAGCGCGGCGCTGTTCGTACTGGCCGCGCGTCATCTGGCAGGTGAGTGGGATCAATTGTGACGCCAACAATGTTGGTCCTGGTGCAAGTACCATCACTCCAGACGGTTGGAATCTCGTATTGGCGATCGACCATCCTAAGCTGTGAACAGGTGCTGCATTTGGACGCCGACCAGCGTTGCAACATATTGAATATGTTTGGTTTTCAGGCCGAAATACCGGTCACTAAACGACGCATGCTCACAATAGGGATAGGTGCAGAGCATTAACCCAACCTACCACCAGGTCGAAATTTATGGAATCGCGTACAGCTAGCTGTCATTGCGGGGATGTTGAACTCCAGTGCCATGGCAGCCCACGAAAGATCTCGATGTGCCACTGTCTCGATTGCCAACGGCGAACCGGGAGCGCATTCAGCGTCGCGGTTTTCTATCAGAGAGACATGATTGCGGTCCAACGCGGCATTACTAACAGCTTCGAACGCGATTCGGCGAGCGGCTTCTCCGTCAGGTTTCACTTCTGCGTTCGCTGTGGGTCGAACATCTATTGGGAACCGCGCCGCATGCCGAACATCATCGGCGTCGCACTTGGCGCCTTTGCCGATCCCAAGTTCCCTCAGCCAACGCAATCGGTTTGGTCTAGAGACAAACATGTCTGGCTGGCCATTTCAGACGACATGACCGAGTTCGAAGTCAATCCAGCGCCCGGGCCATCGAATACCTGACGCCAGTGTCAAGAGGCCTTCGCCGGTCGCTTAAATGGTGGGCCGTGTACCCACCGAATCGGAACCCTAACCAATTATTTATTATAGTTTTTCAGTTTCGCTCAATAGAAAATGCCCCCAAATGTGCCACCGCATGGAGGTGGACGTATTCGAACAGCAGTGGATCTCTCAGGAAAGGAAGTTTTCTACGAACGTACCCAAGTCCAAAGAAGGAGGGGGATTGACCACGAGAACGGGGATATCACCGCGAGCATTGCTAGGCGGCATGCTTCGTACCTACGACATCCCCAACCAAACGGACAGGGCACGTCCGACGCGAATCATGAGGGTATTGCCCAAATGCCCAATCCGCTTACCAATCTTTTCGCGTGGCAGCGTCAGTACCTTATCGACCATGATTTGTGACACACGATTGAGGCCATTTTGCCGGCTCGGATCAAGAGTGATGCGAAACAGCGGTGCATCGATAATCGTACTGGTCAGCGGCACGATTGTAATGCTACTGTGAATATCGTTGAAAACGTCCGCCTGTATGATCAGCGCCGGCCGAGGTTTTCCGTAGTCCCCGGGCGCCGTTATCGTCACAATGTCGCCGCGCTTCAAGTCCAGCCTTCCACCGAACCCGCGGCAACGTTGAGCAAATCGTCCAACTGCGCCGATTGATCGGTAGCACTTGCTAATCGCGATTGACGCCGGCATTCCTTACGAAACTTCGCTGACTTGGTGTCCGGAACCCAAATACTGATTTGCCGAAACCCTTGTTGCTTCATCTTCGCCCGATATATCCGCACGCTTTCGTGAGCGGCGCTACGCTTGCCAGCCATATGACATCACTCCTGGACCGTAATGATAACTAGTAATATAACATAGTCATGACGAAGAAGATGCGGTATCGCTTCATGCCGCCGTTGCCGCACACGTCAAAGATCCCACCCCTTCTCGGTCGCAATTGTGAACAGGAACCGGCGTCCTATATTGACCGGCATTTCAGACTGCAAACCAAACTCAATCAATATATTGGACGCCGGCCGCCGTCCAAACGCAGCGCCTGTCCACAATCCATTCCTCCTAGGGTGACTGTCCTTTCCTCCTAACTTGGAAGTGAATTGAGCGTCGGCATTAGGACGCTCGAACAGGACGTATCCGACCTTGATTTGCTGCTGGCAATGACAAGCGGAACTCGCATTGTCCTGAAGCGCCTAGCGCGCTCCAGCGGCGCCAAGCGGCGGGCGGTACGACAGCAAGCGGCTAAATTCCGACGGCGAGACCCGAGGATCACCTGAAAGAGGGACGAACCACCCAACGCTTGGGGCTGCGCGGGCGACTTCCGTCATTGCTTGCCGGGTTTGGCGCCCATTAGAGCCTTGACAATCTCGCCGAGCTGCGCGAGTGCCGCGGCATCCTCCGCGCTCACCGGTGCTTGATTCTTGCATCGAGGATCCGTGCGCTGCAGGGCACCGCTCATGGCGATTGTGATCGGAATGGGAGCGCAGCCGTGGGTGGTAGATCGCCATGGGAAACGTCCTGTGTACATGGCGGGCATTATAGGCGACGAAAGCTCATTTCATGTACACAAATGTGTACACAAAACGTGTGTCTCGGGGTGTCTTTCAATGACTTTGGATGTCGCAGCGAAAATCAGGAAATGGCTATTTTTCAAGGGGATTTCTCGCATTTTTGACGCGATGTGACGTGGGCTGTCTTTGAGGGTAGCATCGGGGTGCGAAACGATCGCAAAGGTGCGCCGGCGCGCAATCTCGCGCCCGAGATCGGAGATGGCGGCGCTCATTTCAGGACGGTCGGCTTGGCGTCGGGCATCAGAATTCGGCGCAGCACCGCGGCATCCTCGCGACCGACGGTCGCCTGGTAATACCCGCGGCGTATTCCCACCTGCTCGAAGCCAAGCGACTGGTACAGCCGTGCCGCGGCGGTATTCGACGGCCGGACCTCGAGAAAGGCCTCGTACATGCCGGCGCTGCGCGCGCGATCCAAAAGATACAGCAGCATCTTGCGCGCGAGACCGCGGCAGCGGTACTCGTCGCGAATGCAGACATTGAGCAGGTGCGCCTCCCCGGCCCCTACGGACATGATGCCGTAGCCGGCCATGTCGCCTCCCACATCGACCACGCGGCATACGTAGCCGACGCGCAAACAGTCGCGAAAAATTCCCTCGCTCCAGGGAAACTGATAGGCGGCGCGCTCGGTCGCCCCGACCGCCGGAATGTCCAGTTCGTGCATCGGCCGAATTTCGACTGCCGCGAATTCGCGCTCGCGCTTAACGCTCGACACGTGCACACGCCTCGCGCGCAAATTTCAGATCCTCCCAGGCTTTGCGCTTGTCCGTCGGCGAACGCAGCAGATAGGCCGGGTGATACGTCACCACCAGCGGCACGCGCGATTTGCCGAAGCAGTGCCGCTGCTGGCGCAGCTTTGCCAGCGGCGCATCGGTGTGCAGCAGGTTTTGCGCGGCGATCCGGCCCACCGCCAACATGATCCGCGGATTAAGCAAGGCGATCTGCCGCTCCAGATAGGGCGAACACGCGGCGCTCTCGCTCGCCGCCGGATCGCGATTACCGGGCGGCCGACACTTGAGGACGTTGGCGATGAACACTTGCTCGCGCGCCAATCCGATTGCCCGCAACATGGAATTGAGCAATTGACCGGCGCGGCCCACGAAGGGCTCGCCTTGGCGGTCCTCCTCGGCGCCGGGCGCTTCTCCGACAATGAGCCATTGCGCCTGCAGGCTGCCCACGCCAAATACGGTCTGGGTGCGCCCCTGGCTCAGTGCACAGCGCGTGCAGGCGGCGACCCGGGCGCGCAGCTGCTCCCAATCGCAAAGTGCATCCGGCACCTGCGCCGCCGGCCCGTCGGCAGCGGCCGCGGGCACGGCGGTAAGCGCGCGCGACGCGGCGCCGCGCCGCAGCTCCCAAGACTCGAGCCCCAAGGCCGCGAGGTAATCCTTGCGCTGAGCGCTGTTCATGCGTGCGGCGCGGCCCCGCGCGTACGCCTGCGCAGTTTGCGGTACGCCCACACGGCCGGGGCCGATGCGGCATAGCTGCCGAAGATCAGCAGCAGAGTGATCGCCGGGTACAAGAAGATGAATGCGAAGGCGAGCGGCACGAACACGATCTGCGTGAACCGCACACGGGCTCCGGCATCGACCTGTTTGAAGCTGTGGAACGCGAAACGGCTGATCATCAGCGCCCCGGCGCACGCGGTCACGAAGAACGCCAGAATGAGCCCCGGCAGCCCGATGTTGACCCGATCGCTCGCCAGCCACACCAGCGCGGCGACGATGGCCGCGGCCGATGGGCTTGGCAATCCCTCGAAGTAATGCTTGTCCTGAGTTGCGGCACGCGAATTGAAGCGCGCGAGGCGCAGCGCCGCGGCTGCGGCATAGAAAAAACAGACCAGCCATCCGAGCCTGCGCCACAGCGGGCCATACTCCGCGATGCGCGCGACGCCCCATTGGTAGGTGACGATGGCCGGCGCCACACCGAATGACACCATGTCCGAGAGGCTGTCGTACTCCTTGCCGAAAGCGCTTTCGGTGTGGGTCCAGCGCGCGACGCGCCCGTCCAAGCCGTCGAATATCATCGCCACGAACACCGCGATGCCGGCATGTTCGAATTTCAGGTCGATCGCCGCCACCACCGCATAGAAGCCGGCGAACAGTGCTCCGGTGGTAAGCAGGTTCGGCAGCCAATAAACCCCTCGCCGCCGCTCTTGTCGATCTTCGCTGTCGATCATGGGCCGCCATAATACCAGGGGGCCTGATGTAAGATACGCGGCCATGCGCTTATCCCAATACCCCATCTCGACCCTCAAGGAAGTGCCGTCCGACGCGGAAATCATCAGCCATCAGCTCATGCTGCGATCCGGCATGATTCGCCGCTTGGCGGCGGGTCTCTATACCTGGCTGCCGATCGGTTTACGGACCCTTAAGAAGGTCGAACGCATCGTGCGGGAGGAAATGGACCGTGCGGGCGCCTTCGAGCTGTGCATGCCCACGGTCCAACCGGCCGAATTATGGAAGGAGTCCGGCCGCTGGAGCAAGTACGGACCGGAATTGCTGCGATTCAAGGATCGCCACGATCGGGAATTCGCCTACGGGCCCACCCACGAAGAGGTGATTACCGACATTGCGCGGCGCGAGCTGCGCAGCTATAAGCAATTGCCGGTCAATTTTTATCAAATTCAATCGAAGTTCCGCGACGAGATACGCCCGCGCTTCGGCGTGATGCGCGCGCGCGAATTCCTGATGAAGGACGCCTATTCCTTCCACACCGACGAGGCGAGCCTGGCTCAAGGGTATCGCACCATGTACGACGCCTACACGCGTATTTTCACCCGCATGGGTCTGAAATTTCGTGCGGTACAGGCCGATGCCGGCAGCATCGGCGGCAGCGTGTCCCAGGAATTTCACGTGCTTGCCGATTCCGGGGAGGATGCCATCGCCTTCTCGAACGCCGACGATTATGCGGCCAACGTCGAGATGGCCGCGAGCGTGGCGCCGTCCGCACCGCGCGCATCGGCCGCGCAGCCGTTGGACAAAGTGGCGACCCCGGACGTGCGCAGCATTGCCGAACTGTGCGCGTTCCTAGGGGTCGCTCCCGCACAATGCGTGAAAACCCTGTTGGTGGAGGGAAGCGAAGGCGGCTTGGTCGCGTTCGTCCTGCGCGGCGATCACGATCTGAACGCGGTCAAGGCGCAACAGATACCAGGCGTCGCCACCCCTCTGCGCATGGCAAGCGCCGAGCGGGTGCGCCAAGTCACCGGCAGCGAGCCCGGCTCGATCGGTCCGATCGGTTTCCCCGGCATGGCCTACGTTGACTACGCCGCCGCGCACCTGGCGGATTTTGTGTGCGGAGCCAACGAGAAGGATGCGCACTTCACCGGGGTGAACTGGGGTCGCGATCTGCCCGAGCCGAGTTCGCGAGACATCCGCAACGTTCAAGCCGGCGATCCGAGTCCGAGCGGTCGCGGCAGCCTCGAAATTGCGCGCGGCATCGAAGTCGGCCATATTTTCCAGCTCGGACAACTCTACAGCGAGGCAATGCAGGCCACCGTGCTCGACGAGCAAGGCAAGACGGTCACCATGTTCATGGGCTGCTACGGCATCGGGATCACCCGGGTGGTCGCCGCGGCGATCGAGCAAAATCATGATGCCAGCGGCATCATCTGGCCGGAGCCGCTGGCGCCATTTCTGGCGGCCCTGGTGCCGCTCAACTATCAAAAATCCGAGCGCGTGCGGCAGGCCGCCGACCAGCTGTACGAGCAGTTCATTGCGGCGGGCATCGATGTGGTGCTCGACGACCGCGACGCCCGGCCGGGGGTGAAGTTCGCCGATTCGGAACTCATCGGCATTCCTCACCGCATCGTGATCGGCGAGCGCGGATTGAGCGCCGGAAACCTCGAATATCGGCACCGGCGCGAGACCCAATCGACGGAATTACCCGTGGCGGATGCCGTAGCCTACATAAGGGCCAGATCAACTCATGTAAGGAGCTAAAGCGTGCGGTGGCGGCTGCGCGAACACTTGGCTTTCGCTTTGGGCGCCCTGGCCGTGGGTTTGGCGCTCTCGGGCGCTGCGAATGCGGATCAGCAACGCGACCCGGAACTGAAAGAGCTGCTGCAAAAGATCATCGGCAGCAGGGATTGCTTTGTCGACAAATACGAATCCGAGGTGTGGTACAAGTCGATGGAGCCGCGGCTGCAGCACTTCGTGGCATCGCACGAGGAGCGGATCAACATCCTCGATCACGTGTATTGCGAGGCCAAGCGCGACCCCACGCTGCAGCTTCCGCCTGACCTGGTGCTCGCCATGATCGAAGTGGAAAGCCGCTTCGACCCATGGGCCGTTTCGCCCGCCGGCGCCGTCGGCCTGATGCAGGTCATGCCGTTTTGGCCCAGCCAACTCGGGGTGCAAAATCAACTGGTGCGCGTCGCGCCCAATATCCGGCTGGGCTGCGAGATCTTGCGCTATTACCTGCGCGCCGAACACCTCAACTGGTCGCGCGCACTCGCCCGCTACAACGGCAGCACCGGGCGCAATTCGTATCCGGCCTTGGTGATGCAGCGCTGGCAGCGGGCCTGGCGCTTCTGATCCGCGGCGGCGTTACTGCCGCGGCCTTTACTGGATTTCAAAATGCGGCGGCGGCGGCGTATCGCGCTCGAGCGCAAGTTCGAGCACACTCTCGACACGCGCCATCTTCGGGCCCTGGTGCAGCCACTGGTGTAATCGCTCGACCGCCGCAACGGGCCCCTGGGCCACCACCTCCACGGACCCATCCGGCAAGTTTCGGGCATAACCCCTCAGGGCGAGCCGCTCGGCTTCCATGCGGGTGCTGTGGCGGAAGTACACGCCCTGGACCTTGCCGGTAATGCGAAAGCGGCGGATCACCTGTGCCAAGACGATGCACTCGCTTCACGCGGTGGCGCCCGCAGACCCCGCTAGTGCGGGGCCGGCGCGACCGTGTGCCCGGCGCTAGCCTGCTGCGCATTCTCGAGCGCTTCGGTGGCATGACGCTTGGCCTGTTGAGCCGCCAAGCGCGCACGCACATACTCCTGCGCCTCCAGGTGTTTTTCAGCCCGGGCTATCGCCGCCTGCGCCGCGTATAAATCCGGCGAATTCGCGTCGGTCGCGCCGGCCGTGCGGGCGGCCGCGATCGCCTGCCGGGCATCGCTCATTTCCTGAACGGGCGGCCCGCTCGCGCAGCCAAGGAGGCAAACGACACCGACAACGACAGCAATGAGGCGCAACATAACGGTCAGTGACACTAACAACAGCCGGCAAGGCCGTCAAACGAGCGCCACTGGACAATCCGCGCATCACTGCAAATAATCCGTTGCGTCGGCGCAGCACCCGCGAAACACCGACACGATTTCCCATGGGACTTAACGATGAATGAAATTCTAGTTCTGTATTATTCCCGCCAAGGAAGTACCGCCGCACTGGCACGGCAGGTGTGCCGAGGCGTCGAGACGGTGTCCGGCATGCAGGCAAGATTGCGCACCGTGCCCGCGCTGACCACCACCATCGCGCCGATGGAGCCGTCGGTGCCGGACGAGGGCCCGCCCTTCGCAACCCACGATGACCTCATTGCCTGCCGCGGCTTGATTCTCGGTAGCCCGACACGGTTCGGCAATATGGCGGCTCCATTGAAGCACTTTTTGGACGGTACCAGCGCGCTGTGGCTCAGCGGCGCATTGGTGAACAAGCCCGCGGCCGTGTTTACCTCCACTCAGACCCTGCACGGTGGGCAGGAATCGACCTTGCTGTCGATGATGCTGCCGCTCCTGCATCACGGCATGTATCTGGTCGGCCTGCCCTATACCGAACGGGGCCTTACCGACACCCGCGGTGGAGGCACGCCCTATGGCGCAAGCCACGTGGCGGCGACGAGCGGTCACGGCGAATTGTCCGACACCGAGCGGAATCTGGCCCGGGCGTTGGGCGCCCGCGTCGCGGCCTTAGCCTCTCGACTCGTGGGAAGCGCTTGAATTCCGAGGACTACGCTCGGACTTGACCCTCTGCCTCTGGGCAGCGCTCGCCCTGAGCTTGTTGTCGTGGTTCGCCGTGGGTTACCCCTGGCCGATTTGCGCACTGGCGGTCGGGACGTTGCTCGTCCCACTGCGTGGACTGGCGCGCGGTCGGCGCCGCACGTACGCGTGGGCCACCCTGTTCGCGATCCCCTACCTCGTGTTTGCCATGACCGAACTCCTTGGTGAATCCCGCTGCGCGGTGGGTGGCATCGATCAGCCTGCTGCTGGTCTTCGGCTGGTTCTGCACTATGGTTTTATTCTTGCGTGCTTCTCGAGCGCGTCGCGAATGAAGGGGATGGTGAGGCGACGCTGCGCCACCAGGGACGCTTCGTCCAATTCATCGAGAATGTCGAACAGCGAGGGCAGGTCGCGCGGCATGCGTTTCAACAGGTAGTCCAAGGTCTCCGCCGGCAATTGCAGTCCGCGCTGGGCGGCCCGCAGCCGGAGCGCCTGCGCACGACCCGCTTCGTCGAGTTCGCGCACCTGATACACGATGCACGCCGCGGCTCGCGAGCGCCAATCGTCCAGCCGCCAGTCGATGCGGCGCGGCGCGGCGCGTGCGGCGAAGATCATGCGTGTATGCAGCTCGGATGCCTCGTTGAAGAGGCGGAACAGCGCTTGCTCCCATTCCAAGTGGCCCGCCACCGCGTCAACATCGTCCACGCACAGCACGCGGCAGTTTTCAAACCCCGACAGCGCCTGCGGCGGCAGCGCCACGGAGCGATCCAAGGGGAAATACGCTGCGCTTGCGCCGCCCGCCGCGCATACTGCCTGCAGCAAATGCGTTTTCCCGCAGCCGCGATTGCCCCACAGCCAGATCGGATCACGAGTGGAGCCGTGCAGAGCGGACAGCAGTTCGTCGTTCGCCCCGGGGGAGAAGCTCGCAAATACCGCGTTGGCGCGCAGTCTCACGCTCAGCGTTAGCTGTTTCAATTGATTGCACGGCGCGATGCCGCCTCTTTCCATGCGCTCCTGCCATAGCGCAGCACGTAATCGATGCCGCTGATCACCGCCGTCACAAAGGTCAGGGAGCCGAGCATCAGTACGACCCAGTCCGACGGCAAGGCGATCCACTCCTTGGCGATGACGCCATGATGAACGTCGCCTGACACAATGTATTGAGTTTGCTGATGCTTGAGGGATGCCATTCGACCGGTCCGATGCAAACCCGGTAGGCGATCGCACCGAGCACGATGACGATGTCGCGTCCCACTGCGACCGCCGTCAACCACACCGGCACGAGCCGCAGCGTGGCGAGCAGCACGAATAGCGTGGCCAACAGGAGCTTGTCGGCAGCCGGATCGAGAATCGCCCCGATCGCGGATTGCCAGTCAAAGCGCTTGGCGAGAAAGCCGTCGGTCGCGTCGGATGCCGCCGCCACCGCAAATAGTCCCATTGCCGTGCTGAATTGGTGGTGTACCAGCGCCAACGAGATCGGGATCACCAGCAGGATCCTTAAGGAACTGATGAGGTTCGGGATATGGCGGAGCCATCGGTACACGGCGGGCTAGCGGCGCAATTGGAAGCGTTGAACCCCGTTGTCGCCCGCGGCGATCGGCTGCAAACGGCCATTCAAGGCAAGAGCATGCTGTAACGGTTCCAGGCCGCCCCGTGTGGTCAGCCGGAAGCGCACCGTATCGCCGTTCATTGCCTCGACACCGACATGAGCGATGAAGGTCAAGGATTCGAGATATCCCTGGACGAGTGCATAGTCTGCAATATCGCTCACCCCCGCGACCTCGATATCGACCGCACCCAAGGTGCCGCTGACGGCGAATGTGCCGGCGTAAGTATCGGCGGCGCGGTTGACGCCTTCCACGGCACCGGAGAATTCGCTGCTGCGATCCTGGAAAAGGAAGATCCAGTGCACTCCGGCCGCAACAGTGGCATTGGTGGCATGGCCGATCAGCGTGCCCTCGCCTCCCAGCTGGTGGCCGAGATCCGCAAGCGTACTCGGGCTGGCGCCGACGAGCGCGCCATAGTCCAAGTGATTTTGTTGCAACTCGGCGCGCGGTGGGCCAACGCAGCGGCACACCGCGCGCCCCGGCAGCCGAATCCAGCGCCATTTTTAATTCGGAGGTATCGTCCGCCGTGACCACCGTGCCGGCTTGCGGGCCGCTCTGCACGGCGAGCCAGATGAAGGTGGCGGGCCTTTCTCGGCCCCACAGCGGCTGGTTATTTTGCGTCAGCCAGCGTTCAATGGCGGCGCCGTCAAACGCCACCCACAATTGATTGTCGGGCGCCGCCCGGTATTGCTGGACGTAGCGGGCGGCATTGTTGACGAGCGGCACCAGCGCCGGATCCTCATCGGCCGTACGGCGCCCGGTGACTCTAACGAGGACGATCCGCAAGGCCGCCGCGAAGGCCGCCGACCGCGCCGCCTCGGATGGATTGGCAACCGGCGCGGTCGCCTGATAAAGCTCGGCGCGGGTCAGCGCACGGCCGGCGTCGGCCAGGCACAGGGCGGCGCAGGTCAAGCATATAAGTGCGCCAAGACGCAAATATCGGAGCCAATTGCCGCTGTAGCCCTGTGCCATGGTGTAATCACGTAAGCCCTTAAGTTCCCTGATGTAAAATACCACAGCCAGCCGACCTGCCGCGTCGGCCGTCCGCATATGTAAGGAACCGAATGACTGAGCGAGCGCCCGTGACCTATCGCGAGGCCGGGGTCGACATCGACGCCGGCGATGAGCTGGTCGAGCGGATCAAACCCGGCGTCAAGCGATCCATGCGCCGAGAGGTATTGGGAGGCATCGGCGGCTTCGGCGCCCTGGTGGAGATCCCTCTCGATCGCTATCGAAGGCCCGTGCTGGTATCGGGCACCGACGGAGTCGGTACAAAATTGCGCCTAGCCATCGATACCCGCCGCCACGATACGGTGGGAATCGATTTGGTGGCCATGTGCGTGAATGACGTGGTCGTGCAAGGGGCGGAACCGCTGTTCTTCCTCGACTATTTCGCGACCGGAAAACTCGATGTCGATGTTGGCGCGCGCGTCATCGCCGGTATCGTGGACGGTTGCGTGCAAGCCGGATGCGCGCTGGTGGGCGGGGAAACGGCGGAAATGCCGGGCATGTACCACGGCGAGGATTACGATCTGGCGGGTTTCTGCGTCGGCGTCGTCGAAAAGGATCGCATCATCGACGGATCCGCGACCTTGGCCGGCGATGCGGTGCTCGGACTGCCTTCGTCGGGGCCGCATTCGAACGGCTTTTCCATGATCCGCAAAATATTGCAAGTCAGCGGCAGCGATGCCCTGACCGTGGTCGACGGCGCTGCCCTCATCGACCTTCTCATGGCGCCGACTCGCATCTATGTCAAGCCGCTGCTTGCGCTGCTGCGTGATCTGCCCGTGCATGGGCTGTCGCATATCACGGGCGGCGGGCTGCTCGACAATATTCCGCGCGTGATTCCCGAGGGCTTGGAAGTGGTTCTTGAGCGACGATCCTGGCCCCGCGCACCGGTGTTCGAATGGCTGCAGGCGCAAGGCCGAGTCGCCGACGAGGAAATGTACCGGGTTTTCAACTGTGGCATCGGCATGACCATTCAGATCGCGGCGCGCGATGCCGACCGGGCGATCGCCCTGCTGCGCGATGCGGGGCAGCCGGCGCTTGTCATCGGTGAAGTGCGCAGCGGCGTGCGCGGTGTCGTCATTACTTGAGCAGCAATCAACAACGCGTACCGATCGCGATACTGATCTCGGGGCGCGGCAGTAACATGCGCGCGCTCGTGGAGCGCAGCCGCGACGCGGCGATGGGCTACGAGGTGGTGCAAGTGCTGTCCGATGCCCCCGCGGCCCCCGGGCTCAAATTGGCACGCGATCTCGGCGTTCCGGCACGCGCCCTGACGCTGTTGAAATCCACCCAACGCGCCGCGCTCGAGCGCGAGTTGGCCTCCGCCATCGACCAATGTGCGCCCGCACTGATCGTGCTCGCCGGCTTCATGCGCATCCTGTCCGCGGATTTCGTCGCGCGTTACTTGGGGCGCATCCTGAACATACACCCGTCGCTGCTGCCGAAATTCCCGGGCCTGCACACGCATCGGCGCGCCATCGAGGCGCACGAGGCGCAAACCGGCGCGACCGTGCATTTCGTGACGGCCGAACTCGACCGCGGACCCGCGGTGATCCAGGCAAGCGTCAAAGTGCGGTCGGGCGACGACGCCGAGAGCTTGGCCGCACGGGTACAGATCCTGGAGCACCGAATTTATCCGCTGGCGGTTCGCTGGTACTGCGAGGGCCGCCTACGCTATCGGGACCGCCTGGCATGGCTCGACGGCGCCGTGCTTTCAAACCCGATACAGTACGCCGACATCGAAACCCCGGGAGGTCACTGAATGCGGACGCGAACCTTGTGCGCGGGATTGCTCGCGATATCCTGCCCGGGACTCGCAACGGCGCAGCCCCCGGTGCCATCGACGGCGCCGGCGGAAATCCCGCGCGTGCCCACCGATGCTGCAATTGCACCCTTTTCCGCGCATTATGTGGCCGAATGGAAGAACATCTCCGTCGGCAGCAGCGATCTTGAGCTCAAGCGCGACGCCGAGCCCGGGCACTATATCTACAAATGGACCATTTCCGCGCGCGGCATTTTTCGTCTGGTTTATTCGAACGACGTGACGCAACAGAGCTGGTTCGCGGTGATCGACGAGCACGTCCGGCCCGAAAAATACCTGGCCGAACAAGGCTCCTCCAGGGTCATATTTGATTTCGACTGGGCCACCGGCCACGCGCGCGGGTTTTCGGAAGAAAAGCCGGTCGACCTCATGCTCAAGCCCGGAACGCAAGATCTGATGTCCATTCAAATCGAGGTCATGCAGGATCTTAAAAAAGGCGATCTGCCCAAAGTTTTTTACATCATCGACAAGGACCAGATCAAGGACTTCAATTATGCGCAAGAGGGCTCGGCCGTGTTGAGAACCGCGATCGGGCAGTTCGACACCGTCATCGTCTCGAGCCGCCGCACCGGCAACGATCGTGTGTTGCGCATGTGGTTCGCGCCTTCGTTGGGTTACTTGCCGATGCAGGCCGAGCGATCGCGCGGCGGCAAACTCGAATTTGCGATGCGGATCAAGAGCTTGAGGCCGTGACGGGCGTCGCAGTCAGGTCTTCGGGAGGGTAACGCCCCGCTGGCCCTGATATTTCCCGCCGCGATCGCGATACGAAGTCTCGCACACCTCGTCGGATTCGAAGAACAGCATTTGCGCAACGCCCTCGTTGGCGTAAATTTTTGCCGGCAGCGGGGTGGTATTGGAAAATTCCAGCGTCACATGCCCTTCCCACTCCGGCTCGAGCGGAGTGACGTTCACGATGATGCCGCAGCGTGCATAAGTCGATTTTCCCAAACAAACGGTCAGCACGGTGCGCGGGATTCGAAAGAACTCCACCGTGCTTGCCAGCGCAAAGGAATTGGGCGGAATGATGCATACCGGCCCCTTGAAGTCGACGAACGATTTTTCGTCGAAACTCTTCGGGTCGACGATGGTCGAGTTGATGTTGGTGAAGATCTTGAACTCATCCGCGCAGCGCACGTCATAGCCGTAGCTCGACGTGCCGTAGGAGACGATCTTGTGGCCACCCGATACCCGCACCTGTTCCGGCGAAAACGGTTCGATCATCCCTTGCTCGCGCGCCATGCGCCGGATCCACCGGTCGCTCTTGATACTCAAGTCGCTTCCACGGTGATTTTGGGAAACATCGAGCTGTAATCCTTGTTCAATGTCGCAAGCCGGGCGGCGGCGCGGCGCGCCATCTGAAAATAGGCGCGTGCGCGTACGCTTGCAGGCTCGGCCGCGACCGTCGGCGAGCCGCCGTCCGCCTCTTCGCGGATTCGAATGTCCAACGGCAATTCGCCGAGCAACTGCACCCCATATTGTTGCGCCATACGAGCGCCCCCGCCGCTGCCGAAGATATGCTCCAGGTGGCCGCAGTTGCTGCACACGTGGACGCTCATGTTCTCCACCACGCCGAGCACCCGTACCTCCACCTTCTCGAACATCTTGAGGCCCCTGCGCGCATCCAGCAGGGCGATATCCTGCGGCGTGGTCACGATGATCGCGCCGCTCACCGGCACCCGCTGCGCCAGTGTCAATTGGATATCCCCGGTGCCGGGCGGCATATCGACCACCAAATAGTCGAGTTCCCCCCATAGGGTGTCGCCCAGCATCTGGGTCAAGGCCTGGGTGACCATCGGTCCGCGCCAAACCATCGGCTGTTCGGCGTCGACCATGAAGCCGATCGACATCACTTCGACCCCATGAGCGCGCAGCGGCGTGATGTGTTTGCCGTCGGTGCTCTCCGGCTGCTGGCCGGACAATCCCATCATCTGGGGTTGGCTGGGACCATAGATATCGGCATCCAACAAGCCGACTCGCGCGCCCTGCGCCGCCCAGGCGAGCGCCAGATTGGCCGCGGTGGTCGACTTGCCGACCCCGCCCTTTCCCGAGGCCACCGCGACGATATTCTTGACGTTCGCGAACGGCTTGAGCGTGCGCTGGACCGCATGCGCGATGATCTCGGCCGTGAGCTTCAGATCGAGGCGCGCGCCCCCCAAGACCGGCTCCAGGTAGCTCTGCAGGGCCGGCTGCAACTCGGCCGCGTAATCCGCGCACGGAAACCCAAACTTGAGCTCGACGGTCGCCACATGGTCTCGCACCGATACGGCGGCGATCGCTTTCGCCTGGGCCAGAGTTTGGTCCAGGTAGGGATCCGCATAAGTGCTTAGCTTGGCATGGACGGCGCCAGCCAATTCGCCCGATAAGGTCATATTTTCTCATTCTAACGCATACGGACGGGCCCGTGCGGTATGGCATACTTCGAAATTGAGAATCAGGCCCGGGGTGAGCGTTGCGACTCAGGTGACAATAGACGGTCGAGAGGTCTGCGAAATTTAAGGCACTGAATGAGTTTATTCGCCAACTACCGTGCCGATCGGCTCATTGCTGAGATCAAGTCGAGCGGCAACCCAAGCGGTCCCCTGGCGCAGAAGGCCCTGGAGAAACTGGTCGCTCTCGGGCCGAGCGCCATCGATTCCATCGTCGCGGCGCTCAACGGCGCCGAAAAGAAGGAGACGATGGCCTATGTCGAGGCGCTGTCGCGCCTGATCGATGCGAAGACCCTGCCGCATGTGCTCAAAACCATGGGGGATGCCAATGGGCGGGCGATGTCGGGCATCGCCTGGGCCTTGTCGTCCAGCCGCAATTATCCCGCGAGCGCGCTCCTTGATGCACTGAACAAAACGGACATGCCGAAGCAGCCGATACTCGACGTGATAGCGGCGCAAAAATCCCGCTTCACCGTGCGGGAGGTGCTGAATGCCGCATACAACCAGGAAGGCATCGAGCGCACCGGGCTCTTCAAGATCGTCGGTGAACTTGCCGACGAATCCTCGGTCGATGATTTGATCGCGCGCCTCGAGGGCAAGGATCCGGTTGCGCGCCTGCACATCATCCATGTATTGGCTCGCTTCAATCTTCCAAGGGTACAGCAGGCCCTGCAGAAGCAGCTCAAAGACAATAACAAGATGATCCGCTCGGCGGCGCTGTCGGCTCTTGCGCGCATGGATGGCCCGTTCGACATGGCGTTGATCTGTGGAATGCTGCGCGATCCCGAGATCGAAGTGCAGAACAAGGCGGTCGACGTGGTGGTGCGCGCCAATCACCCCGATACGGTCAAGTACCTGGTGGAGGTGCTGAAAGACGAGAACGAATACGCACGGCGCGCCGCGGTCGAAGTATTGAATGTGGTCGGCACCTCCAAGTCGGTCAAACACTTGCTTGAAGTGATCGCCGACAGCGATTGGTGGGTGCGCACCCGCGCGGCCGACGCACTCGGCAAAATCGGCGGGCCGCGCGTGGTCGATGCCGTTCTCACGCTGATCAAGGACGAGAATCAGGACATTCGGCGCGCGGCCATCGAGATCCTGAACCAAACCAAGGACGAGCGAGCGGTGGCGCAATTGATCGAGGCCACCAAGGATCGCGACTGGTGGGTGAGCGAGCGCGCGGTGGACGCCCTCGCCGAGATCGGCAGCACCGAGGCGCTGCCTCGGTTCATTGAAATGCTGGGGGCCGGCGAGCCGAAATCCTTGCCGACCGTGGTGCGTGCAATCGGCAAGATCGGCAATCAAAAGAGCATCGAACACTTGCTGCCGCTGCTGCAGCGGAGCGAAACCGCCATCAAGGTCGAAGCGGTCGCGGCGCTGACCAAATTGGCCGACGAGGGGCGCGCCGACACGATACGGCACAGGCTGCAAGCGGTCTCGGTCAGCGGCGACGGAACGCTCAGCCAGGCGGTGGTGCGCGCCGTGCAGGAGCTCGACAACCGCTTTTCGCCGCAGCAAATCGCCGCCAATCAGCGCGCGCAGAAGATGCAGGAGCCCGCCAAGACTCTGCTCATCGACAATCAAGAGCTTGCCAAGGTCATCCAAGAAAACGAGGCGCAGGCTGCCAAACTCGACATCAATACCCTGCAGCCTGGCGATGTCATCGAGGGCCGCTACAAATTCATTGAAAAGATCGGCAAGGGCGCGTTCGGCACGGTGCTGCTCATAGAGGACACCGTGGTCGAAGAAAGATTGATCTTGAAGTTCTTGAACCCCAACGTCGCATCCGACGAGGAGATGATGAAGCGATTCGTGCACGAATTGCGCTACAGCCGCAAGATCACGCACAAGAACGTCATTCGTATCTACGATTTCCTGTACATACAGGGCAACTACGCCATCTCGATGGAGTATTTCCCGTCGCATACGTTGGGCGGCGAGATCGTCAACGAAAAGCCGGTCGAGCTTAAGCGCGCGGTCAAATTCGGCATCGACATCGCGACCGGCATGGCGGTGGCGCACCAGGTGGGAATCGTGCACCGCGACTTGAAACCCGCGAACATCCTGATCGACAACGACGGCCTGCTCAAGATCGTGGATTTCGGCGTCGCGGCGGCACAAAGCCAGGGCGACACCCAGTTGACCAAGACCGGTTACGTCATCGGTTCGCCGAAGTACATGGCGCCCGAACAGATCCTCGGCAAGAAAGTCGACGAGCGTGCCGACATCTACAGCCTCGGCGTCATTCTGTACGAAATGATCTGCGGTGTGCCGCCCTATTCGCGCGGCGATCACATGTCGGTCATGTATCAGCACGTGCAGGGCAAGGCGCGAGCGCCGATCGAGATCAACAAGGCCATCCCGCCGGAATTGAACAGCTTGGTGATGAAGTGCATGTCCTTGGACAAGGCCAAGCGGGCACAGTCGATGGATGAACTGCGTTTATCGCTCGAGAAGTTCCTTTAGCGGTAATTTGACCGTCTGGCGGACAAGCGGGCTTAGACACAGCTCACGTTTTGACCGGTAACGGAGCGCAAACGCTCGAAAATCCAAGCGCTTACGGGTAGCCTTGCGCGTTATGGCAAGAATCGACGCGTTCCTCAAGTTAGGCGTGGCGCAGGGTTGCTCGGACCTGCATCTGGCGGTCGGTGTTCCGCCGATGCTGCGTATGCACGGGGACCTGATGCCGATCAAGTTTCGCGACCTGGGAGAAGCGGAACTGGAAAGCTACGTCACGGAGCTCCTGACCCAGTCCCAGCAAAAGCACCTGCGCGAGGGAAACGACCTCGATTTCTCCTACGTATCGGCGGAAGGCGGCCGGTTTCGCGTCAATGTGTTTCGCAAGGAGACCGGTATCGGGGCCGCCTTCCGATCCATTCCCACGCAAATGCCGAGCATCGAACAGCTCGGGCTGCCTCCGATCGTGCGCAAGCTTTGCGATTATCATCAGGGAATGATCCTGGTCACCGGCTCGACCGGTACCGGCAAGACCACCACGCTGGCCGCCATGATCGACTACCTGAATACGACGCGCACCCTCAACATCATCAGCTTGGAGGATCCGATCGAATTCGTTCACCGCAGCAAGTCGAGCCAAGTCATCCAACGCGAGTTGGGCACTCACTTACCGACGTTTGCGGAGGGTGTGCGCGCCGCCATGCGCGAGGATCCGGACGTGATTCTGGTCGGCGAGTTGCGCGATGCCGAAACGATCTCGATGGCGATGACGGCCGCGGAGACCGGGCATTTGGTGTTGGGCACCCTGCACACCACCAGCGCCACCAAAACCATCGATCGAATCATCGATGCCTTGCCGACCGAAGAGCGCGAACAGACCAAGAGCTTTCTGGCCTCGAGTTTGATCGCAGTGATCACCCAGGTGCTGCTCAAGACGCCGGATCAGCGCGCGCGCCGCGCCGTATGCGAGATCATGGTGCTCACCAAGGCCATCGGCAAACTGATCATGACCGATCAGTCGCATCAGATTCCGAGCCAGTTGCAAATGGGCAAGGAATACGGCATGCAATTGATGGATCAGGCGCTGCTCGCGGCCATCAACGCCAAGGAAGTGGATCCCGAACAAGCCTCTTCCTACGCATTGGACAAGCGTCCATTCCAGCGGTTCGTCACCGACATGAGCGGCGCCCCGCCGCTCGAGCCCGCCGCTTCGTGATCGCGCCATGCCGGCCATAGACGCCTATTTGACGCAGGTTTTGCAGCGCGACGGCTCGGACCTGCACTTTCTGGCCGGGGATCCCCCACGAGTGCGCCAGTATGGCGAACTGAAGACATTGAGCCCCGAGCCGCTCGACGCCGAGATGGTCAAGACGACGCTGTACGAGATCATGCCTAAACTGTCCGTCGAGCGCTTCGAAGCGAAAGACGGCACGGACTTCGCGCACAGCATACCGGGAGTCGCTCGATTCCGAGTCAACGTCATGCGCCAGCTGAACGGCATGGGCGCGGTGTTTCGCGCCATTCCGTCCAAAGCGCGCACCGCCGAGGAACTGAAGTTGCCGGAGGCGGTGCGCAACCTGTGCAGAATCAACAACGGCCTGATCCTGGTCACAGGCAAGACCGGATCCGGCAAGTCCACCACCCTCGCCGCCATGATCGACGACATCAACACGCGCGAAAAGGGCCATATTCTCACCATCGAGGATCCGATCGAATTCGTGCATGTGCGCAGGAACTGTCTCATCAGCCAGCGCGAGATCGGTGTGCACGCGGCCTCCTTTTCGACCGCGCTGCTGTCGGCGTTGCGCGAGGATCCTGATGTGATTCTGGTCGGCGAGTTGCGCGATCTCGAGACCATGAGCATCGCGGTGACCGCGGCGGAAATGGGCATCCTCGTGATGGGTACTCTGCACACCAACGGCGCCGCGGCTACCGTCGATCGCCTGGTCAACGCATTCCCCGCCGACAAGCAACCCCACGTGCGCACGATGCTCTCGACCAGCCTGCGCGGGGTGGTCTCGCAGCAGCTCATTCCCAAGGCGGATAAAAAAGGCCGCGTCGCCGCTCTCGAGATACTGATCAACACTCCGGCCATTTCCAATTTGATTCGCCAGGGCAAGATGGATCAATTGGAAAACGGAATGCAGACCGGATCCGCATCCGGCATGCGCCTGATGGATGCCGCGATTCAGACTCTGCTCGATCAACGCCTGATCACCGGACAGGAGGCGTACAAGAAGGCTATCAGCAAGAGCAGATTCGAGCAGTACCGCCAAGCGAGTTGACACACCCGCCCACCAAATCGTGCGAGGCATGGCATAATTTGGAATGACCGCACGACGCAGAATCCTTGTCACGAGCGCGCTTTATTACGCGAATGGACCGCTCCATCTCGGCCACATCCTCGAGGCCATACAAACCGACGTCTGGGTGCGGTTTCAGAAGCTCCGCGGCCATGAATGCATCTACGTGTGCGCCGATGACACTCACGGCACACCCATCATGCTCAAGGCGCAGTCCGAGGGAATCACGCCCGAGGCGCTGATCCGGCAGGTTCACGCCGAACACACGCGGGATTTGGCCGAGATGCTGATCGGCTTGGACAACTTCGGCTCGACGCACTCGCCGCAGAACCAAAGCATTTGCGAGCGCATGTACCGCGCCCTGCGCGAGGCCGGCCATATCGACCGGCGCATCATCAGCCAGGCCTACGACGCCACGGCCCACATGTTTCTGCCCGATCGCTATGTCAAGGGAACCTGCCCCATCTGCGGGACCGCGGATCAATATGGCGACTCCTGCGAGAATTGCGGCGCCACGTACACGCCCGCCGATCTCAAGAATCCCGTCTCAGTGGTGAGCGGCACTGCGCCGGTGTGGCGCGAATCGGAACATTATTTCTTTCGCTTGAGCGCGTTCGAGTCGCGCCTGGCCGCCTGGGTGAAGAGCGGAACGGTTCAAGACAGCGTCGCGCACAAGCTCGAGGAATGGTTCTCACAAGGCTTGAGGGACTGGGACATATCGCGCGATGCACCCTACTTCGGCTTCGAGATTCCCGACGCTCCCGGCAAATACTTCTACGTCTGGTTCGATGCGCCGATCGGCTACCTCGGCAGCTTCATGCAGCACTGCGCGCGCAGCGGAATGCAATTCGACGATTTCCTCGAAGCGGACTCGACAACCGAAATGCATCACTTCATCGGCAAGGACATTTTGTATTTCCATACGCTGTTTTGGCCCGCGGTGCTCGAGGGCGCAGGCATGCGCCGCCCCACCTCGGTGCACGCCCACGGATTCCTCACCATCAACGGCCAGAAAATGTCCAAGTCCCGCGGCACGTTCATTACCGCACGGCGCTATTTGGAGAACTTCAAGCCGGAGTACCTGCGCTATTATTTTGCCGCCAAACTTGGGCCCGGCATCGACGACATCGACATGAACCTGGAGGAATTCGCCGCGCGACTGAACTCCGATATCGTCGGCAAGCTGGTGAACATCGCGAGCCGTTGCGCCGGTTTCGTCACCAAGAGCGCCGGCGGGCGCCTAGGCGACTCCCTGCCCGACCCAGAGCTTTGCGCGACATTCGCGGCCGCGGGCGAATCGATTGCCGCCGCCTACGAGTCTCGCGACACCGCGGCCGCGATTCGCGACATCATGGCGCTCGCCGACCGTGCGAACCAATATATCGATTTGCACAAACCTTGGGCCCTCGCTAAACAGCCCGGCAGCGCCGCCGAGGTGCAGGGCATCTGCACTCAAGGGTTGAATTGCTTTCGCGCACTGATGATTTATTTGCAGCCCGTTCTACCCGACATGGCGGCGCAGGCGCAACGCTTCCTTCAGGAGCCCGCGTGGACCTGGGAGAGCGCCGCGACGCCGTTGCTCGGCACGATGATCCTTCCGTACCAGGCGCTCGCCACTCGGTTGGATCCGAAAGCCGTGGCGCGACTGGTCGAACTCGACGCCGCGGAGGTGCTCTCGCCGGCGGCTGCGCCAACGGCCGCGACGAGCCCGGCGGCGGCGCCTGCCGCGGCCGCGGCCCCGGCGGATCTGATCTCCATCGAGGACTTCCTGCGAATCGATCTGCGGATTGCCAAGGTGATCGAGGCCGACTTGGTCGCGGGCGCCGACAAGCTCCTCAGGCTGCGCCTCGATGTGGGCGAGCTCGGCGAACGCCACGTCTTTGCCGGCATTCGCAGCGCCTACGATCCGAATTCCTTGGTCGGCCGCTTGATCGTCGTAGCCGCTAACCTGGCGCCTCGCAAAATGCGCTTCGGCACGTCCGAAGGAATGATGTTGGCGGCGGGTCCGGGAGGCAAAGATATATTTGTGCTCTCTCCCGATTCGGGCGCTGCGCCCGGTATGCGCGTCAAATGACGGGGAGGGATTGCGATGCGCGCGACGCGGCGCGCATCGATGCCCTGCTGCCTCAGACCCAGTGCACCCGCTGCGGCTATCCCGGGTGCCTGCCCTATGCCGAAGCCATCGTGCGCGGCGAGGCGCAGATCAACCAATGTCCGCCGGGCGGCGCGGCAACCATTCACGCGCTCGCCGAATTGCTGGGCCGCGAAATTCTGCCGTTGAATCCGGCGAACGGTACCGAATCCGCTGCGCGCGTCGCCTGGATCGACGAAGCCCGCTGTATTGGTTGCGCAAGGTGCCTGCCGCCCTGCCCGGTCGATGCCATCGTCGGCGCGGCAAAATATCTGCATACCATAATCGCCGATCGCTGCACGGGGTGCGAGCTGTGTTTGGCGCCCTGTCCGGTCGATTGCATCGAAATGCGGCCTGCTCCCGCCACTTGGGCGAATCAGGCGGAGCTCAACCGGGAGCGCTACGATGCGCATACGCGCCGCTTGCAGCGGCAAGCTCTCGAGCGCCAGCGGGAGATCGAGGCCCTGAAGGCCGCAGCCATGGCGGCGCATGCCTCGGCGGCCTCGTGGAAGACCGATCGTGAACGCGGCTAAACGGCGCGCCATTTTTTCGCGGCTGCGACAGGCCAATCCGGCGCCGCGCACGGAGTTGCATTACCAAACCCCATTCGAGTTGCTGATCGCCGTGATATTGTCCGCTCAAGCCACCGACAAGAGCGTGAACAAAGCGACCGCGACCCTGTTCCGTGATGCGAATACTCCCGCCGCAACACTCGCATTGGGGGTTCGGGGAGTCACGCCATACATCAACTCGATCGGCCTGTACAACAGCAAGGCCAAACATATCATCGCCACCTGTCGCGCACTGCTCACGCAGCACGCGGGCCAGGTACCGCATACGCGCGAGGCGCTCGAACAGTTGCCGGGTGTCGGGCGAAAAACCGCTAATGTGGTGCTCAACACCGCTTTTGGCGCAAGTACCATCGCCGTCGATACCCATATTTTTCGCGTCGCCAACCGCACCGGTCTCGCGCCCGGCGCGACGGTGCGCGCGGTGGAGGACAAGCTTATGAGGTTGGTGCCGCAAGAATTTCTCAAGGACGCGCACCATTGGTTGATACTGCACGGCCGCTACGTGTGCACGGCACGCAACCCGGCTTGCGCGAGCTGCCATATCGCGGATCTGTGCGAATATCGCCGCAAGACCAAGTCAACGCCAGTTAACCATGACTGAACCACCGTCGGCGGGCGACGGGCACACGCGCGAGCAGTTGCGGCAAAGCTACGCCGATGCCTGGCGAAAACGCCTCGCCCGCTCGCCCCTCACGCCGCTCCAGTCGATGATCGCGGATGTCATCGAACTGCATCCCGAATACCACGCCGTCGTGGAGGACCTTAAGACCGCGATATCGTTCGATGCCAATAAGGCCGCGGTCGCAGAGAATCCTTTTTTACATATGGGGCTGCATCTCGCGGTCCGCGAGCAGATATCGATCGACCGGCCTCCCGGCATCCGCGAATTGCTGCACGTACTGCAGCGACGCCTCGGCGATGCGCACGATGCCGAGCATGCGCTGATGCAGGCGCTGGCCGAAACCCTGTGGGAAGCGCAACGCGACGGCCGAGCCCCGGATGAAAGACACTATCTGGAGCTCGCCCGCCGCCGCGCGGCAACCGCCGGGCGGTGACCCCGCGAGGTTAAGCAAGCTTCATTGGTGCGCTGACCGGCGGAGGCTATTCTCGGCATATGCGCGCCTTGCTGCCAACCGCCACTGCCTGCCTGCTTCTCTCGCCACTCTGGTCGCACGCCACTACCCCGCAGAGCACCCCTGCCGCGGCCGCACCCGCGGCGCCGGCAGCCGCAGCGCCCACGGGCACACCCACCGCCCTGGCCGCCGATAACGATGCCGCCGCCAAACACGCCAAGCGGACTGCCTGCCGCAAGAATGCCAAGGTGAAGAAGCTGGTGGGCGACCAAAAGACGACGTACATCAAGAATTGCGTCGCCGCGCCTTAGATCCTACCGCTTCGGCACATAAAGATCCGTCAGCGTCCCCTCGAACGCCTCCGCGGCAAACGCCACGGTCTCCGATAGAGTCGGATGGGCATGCACGGTCAAGCCGATATCCGCGGCATCGGCTCCCATTTCGATCGCGAGCCCCAATTCCGCGATCAAATCGCCGGCGTTGGTGCCGACGATGCCGCCGCCGATGACGCGATGGGTCTGTTTATCGAATAGGATCTTGGTGAAGCCCTCGTCGCGATTCAGCGCGAGCGAGCGGCCGCTGGCGGCCCACGGAAACATGCCCTTGCCGAATTCGATGCCGCGGGCCTTGGCATCGGTTTCGCTGACCCCGACCCAGGCAATTTCAGGGTCGGTGTACGCCACCGAGGGAATGCAGCGCGCGTCGAATGCGGCCTTGTGCCCCGCCGCCACCTCCGCGGCCACCTTGGCTTCGTGCGTGGCTTTGTGCGCCAGCATCGGCGCTCCGGCGATGTCGCCGACGGCAAAAATATGCGGCTGGTTGGTGCGCATCTGTTTATCCACGGCGATGACGCCGAGCTTATCGACCGCAACGCCGGCCGCGACCGCATTGATGGCATTGCCGTTGGCGCTGCGCCCTACGGCCACCAGTACACGATCGAAATCCTCAGGCGCCGGCGCATCGGATCCATCGAACGCGGCGCGCAAGCCGCCCGCGTGCGCCTCGAGCTTGGCCACCCGGGTCTTGAGCAGTATTTTCGCGTAGCGCTTTTCGATGCGCTTCTGCAGCGGCCGCACCAAGTCGCGGTCGGTGCCCGGCATCAAGCCGTCGCTCAATTCGACCACCCACACCGTCGCGCCGAGCGCATCGTACACGCAGGCCATCTCGAGGCCGATGATGCCGCCGCCGACGACCAGCAGACGTTTGCAATCCTGCGGCAACTCCAGTGCGCCGCTCGAATCGATGACGCGGGGATCGTCGGGAAATCCCGGTAAGCGCAACGATTCGGATCCGGCCGCGACGATGCATTGTTTGAAGTCGAGTCGCTTCGGACCTTCCTCGGTATGCACTTCCAGCGAATGCGGGCCTACGAACTTGGCCTCGCCGCGAACCACGTCGACCTTGCGCTGCTTCGCGAGCAAGGCGAGACCATTGGTCAATTTGGCCACGACTCGATTCTTCCACGCGCGCAGCCGATTGCGGTCGATTTGCGGGGGACCGAACACGATGCCGCAGGCCGCCATGTCGGCCGCGTCCTCGGTCACCTTGGCCGCATGCAGCAGCGCCTTGGAGGGAATGCAGCCCACGTTCAGGCACACACCGCCGAGCGTCGGTGAGCGTTCGACGAGAGTCACTTTGAGCCCGAGATCGGCCGCGCGAAAGGCGGCGGTATAGCCTCCCGGCCCCGCACCGAGCACGACCAACTCGAGTGCCCCCGGCGGCGGCGGCGCAACCGACGGCTGCGCCGTCGGCGCCGGTCTCGGCTTCGCAGGCTCGGACGGCGCTTGCACCGGCGAGACCGCAGCCTCCCCGGCCACGGTGACGGTCGCGATCAAGGTGCCGGCGGACACCTCCTGACCCTTCTTGATATCGATCGATGCAATCACCCCGCCCACCGGCGCCGGCACATCCATCGACGCCTTCTCGCTCTCCAGCGTGATCAAGGGTTCGTCCGCATCGATCGGCGCACCCACCGTTACCAGCACGTCGATCACAGTCACCTGCTTCGAATCGCCGAGGTCGGGGACCCGGATCTCCACCACGCTCACAGCAGCGCCTTCACATCGCTCAAGGTAGTGCTCAGAAACACGACGAAGCGCGCGGCTTCCGCGCCATCGATGACTCGATGATCGTAGGACAGGGACAGCGGCAGCATGAGGCGCGGCACGAATGTGCCCTTGTCGAACACCGGTTTTTGACTGGACCTAGACACCCCGAGGATCGCGACCTCGGGCGCATTGATGATCGGCGTGAATGCCGTGCCGCCGATGCCGCCCAAACTCGAGACCGTGAACGAGCCTCCCTGCATCTCGGCCGCAGTCAATTTGCCTGCCCGCGCTTTTTCCGACAACTCCGCCAGAGTGCGCGCGATCTCGAATAAATTGCGGCGGTCGGCATCACGAATGACCGGGACCACGAGACCTTCGGGCGTATCGGCGGCGAAACCCACGTGGAAATATTTCTTGAGAATCAGATTCTCGCCCGTTGCGTCAAGCGATGCGTTGAAGCGCGGAAATTTCTTCAGCGCCAAGACGCAGGCTTTGATGATGAATGCGAGCGGCGTGAGCCGCACCCCTTCCTGCGATGCCTTGACCTTGAGCGCCACCCGCGCGATCTCCAGATCCGTGATATCGGCGTCCTCATGTTGGGTGACGTGCGGCAGATTGAGCCAGCTCGCCTGCAGGCGCGCACCGGAGATGCGCTGAATGCGAGAAAGCGGCTTGACTTCCACTGCGCCGAATTTCGTGAAATCGACTTCCGGCACCCTGGGTATCGCCGGTACCGGCGCCGCGGCCGTCGTGAGCAGTTTCTTCACGTGAGCTTTCACGTCATCCTGGGTGATGCGCCCCTTCGGTCCCGTTCCCGTGATCTTGCCGAGTTGCGCGCCCAGCTCGCGCGCGAACTTGCGCACCGAAGGACTTGCATACGCCTTGGAAAACGCCGATTCGTCGATCGCCGCGCGTCCGCCCGCGGCGCTCGGAGCTGCCGGCGGTCTCGCAGCAGTGCTCGCTTTCACTGTCGGCGCTGGAGCCGGCGCCGACGCGGAGGCGGCCGGAACCGGGGCCGCCGGCGCGACTTCACCGGATTGCGCAACGACCTCGAGCAGCAAGATTAAGGACCCCTCTGAGACCTTGTCGCCCGGCTTGACCTTGATCTCGCGGATGCGCCCGGCCGCGGGCGCCGGTACATCCATCGCCGCCTTCTCCGTTTCGAGCGTGATCAAAGGCGTTTCCTTGTCGATCTGTTGACCGTCCTTGACCAACACGTCGATGACGTCCACGTCCTTGAAACCGCCGATGTCCGGAACCAATACCTGCAAGGGGGTTGCCACGATGTTCGCCTAGACCGACAGCGGGTTCGGTTTCTCGGGATCGATGCCGAAAGTCTTCATCGCCTTGGTCACGGTTTGCACGTCGATCTTGCCGTCATCGGCCAAGGCTTTGAGCGCAGCGATCGTGACGTAGTGGCGATCCACCTCGAAGAACCGGCGCAGTTCCGCTCGCGAGTCGCTACGACCGAATCCGTCCGTACCGAGCACCGCATACCGGCCTGGAATCCACTGTCGAATCTGATCCGGTACGGTCTTCATGTAATCGGTGGCGGCGACGAACGGGCCCTCGAGGTCGCCGAGCGCCTGCTGAATGTAAGTCTGCTTGGACGGCTCGGTCGGATGCAACAGATTCCAGCGCTCGATCTGCAGCGCGTTCTTGCGTAATTCGCTGAAGCTCGTAACCGAATAGACGTCGGCCGGCACCCCGAAGCTGTGCTCGAGCAACTCCGCGGCGGCCAGCACCTCGCGCAATATGGTCCCCGATCCGAACAAGGTCACCCTAACCTTGCCGCGGCCGCCGATCTGCAGCAGGTACATCCCGTTCAATATGCCTTGCGCGACTCCGGTCGGCATGGCCGGATGCACATAATTCTCGTTCATGCTGGTGATGTAGTAGAAGACATTCTCTTGATCTTGGTACATGCGGCGCATGCCGTCCTGCACGATCACCGCGAGCTCGTACGCGTAGGTCGGATCGTAGGCGACGCAGTTCGGCACCGTGGTTGCGACCAGTTGGCTGTGCCCATCCTGATGCTGCAACCCCTCGCCGGCGAGGGTGGTGCGGCCGGCGGTACCGCCGATTAGAAAGCCGCGCGCCTGGCTATCGCCCGCCGCCCAGATGAAATCGCCGACACGCTGAAAGCCGAACATAGAATAAAAGATGTAGAAGGGCACCATGCTGACGCCGTGGTTCGAATAGGCGGTCGCCGCAGCCAACCACGAGCACAGGCTCCCGGCCTCGTTGATGCCCTCCTCGAGAATCTGGCCTTGCTTATCCTCGCGATAAAACATGAGTTGATCGGCGTCCTGCGGCGTATAGAGCTGGCCCACCGACGAGTAGATCCCGATCTGGCGAAACATGCCTTCCATGCCGAAGGTGCGCGCCTCGTCCGGCACGATCGGCACGATGTGCTTGCCGATGCTCTTGTCCTTGACCAGGATGGTCAACATGCGCACCAGCGCCATGGTGGTAGAGATCTCGCGATCCTGCGTGCCCTCGAGCAGCGCGTTGAACGCTTCGAGAGGCGGCACGACGAGCGGCGGCGCCGTCGAATGGCGCGCCGGCAGATAGCCGCCGAGAGCGGCCCTGCGCTCCTGCAGGTATTTCATCTCCTCGCTGTCGGGCGCCGGCTTCCTGAACGACAAGCCCGCGATTTCCTCATCGGTGATCTGGATGTTGAAGCGATCGCGTACCGCTTTGAGATCCTGCTCGTCGACCTTTTTCTGTTGATGGGCAACATTGAGGCCTTCCCCCGCCTTGCCGAGACCGAAACCTTTGACCGTCTTCGCCAAGATCACGGTGGGCGAACCTTTGTTCGCGACCGCGGACGCGTACGCGGCATATACCTTTTGCGGGTCGTGGCCTCCGCGGTTCAGGCGCCAGATTTCCTCATCGGACATGTTGGCGACCATTTCCTTCAGCTGCGGGTACTTGCCGAAGAAATGCTCGCGTGTGTAGGCCCCGCCCTTGGATTTGAAATTCTGATATTCGCCGTCCACGCACTCCTCCATCAAGCGCTTGAGGAGCCCTTCGTGATCGCGCTCGAGCAACGGGTCCCAGCGCGAACCCCACAGAACCTTGATGACGTTCCAGCCCGCACCCAGAAAGGCGGCCTCGAGTTCCTGAATGATCTTGCCGTTGCCGCGCACCGGTCCGTCGAGCCGCTGCAAGTTGCAATTGATGACGAAAATCAGGTTGTCGAGTTGCTCGCGCACCGGCATGGTCAGCGCACCCATCGATTCGGGTTCGTCCATCTCGCCATCGCCCAAGAACGCCCAAACCTTGCGGTCGGAGGGCGCAACGATGCCGCGATGCTCCAGATAGCGCACGAATCGCGCTTGAAATATGGCGGTCATCGGCCCCAATCCCATCGACACCGTCGGAAACTGCCAGAAGTTCGGCATGAGCCACGGGTGCGGATAGGAGGACAAACCGCCGCCATCGACCTCTTGGCGAAAGCGCTGCAGCTGATTTTCGCCCAACCGGCCTTCCAGGTAGGCGCGGGCATAAATGCCCGGGCTGGAATGCCCCTGCATGAAAATCATGTCGCCGGGGTGCGAGGCGCTGCGCGCCCGCCAGAAGTGATTGAAACCGACTTCGTAGAGCGTCGCCGCCGAGGCGTAGGTGGCGATATGTCCGCCGTATTCGGAACTCGCCCGATTCGCCTGCACCACCATGGCGAGCGCATTCCAGCGCAGGTACGCCTCGTTGCGCCGCTCGAGCGAGCGATCGCCCGGATACTCGGGCTCCTGCGCCTTGGAGATGGTGTTGAGGTAGGCGGTATTCGGCTTGAAGGGCAGATAGGCGCCGGACCGGCGCGTGAAGTCGACCAATTTTTCGAGCAGAAATTGCGCGCGCTGCGGGCCTTGGGCGCGCATCACCGACTCGATCGACTCGAGCCATTCCTGCGTTTCGGTCGGATCGATGTCTTCGTACGGCGAACGTTGCGTCATAGGTAAGACCCTGCAGAGAGGCACGTGCCCATGCACTCGCCCACGTGTCCTGTTAATATGTCCGCCACGTTACAGTGCCCCTGCGCAAACTGCCACTGGGACCTCGGTAGCGCTATCTTCGGGGTTTGGTTTTTCTCGGTCAAGCAAAGGGATTAGCTCGCAATGCCGCCGGCAGGTGTGCGTTGCGCTCGCCGTTCAAAGATATGCCGACTCGCTTGCCCTTCAATACCCTGCTGGTTCCCGTGCGCACGATCGCCGCTCGGCTCTCACCCTCGAAGCTCGCTCGATATTCCACCGCCGTCCTCCTGTTGCCGCTCAAACCCACCCGCGGCGATTGGGCGGCGGTCCCCCACGGCCCCGTGCTGCGCAATCTATATGGCCGCAAAGTACGCAAGGAAGGCGATAGCGTTCAGATCCGGGTCGGCGAACGTGCCGAAACGCTATTGCTCATCGCTTGCATCCACTCCCGGGCGAGCGTATTCGAGCGGCTGCAAACGGCCGGAAAACTCGCGCGCATCGTCATGGATTGCGAGCCGAGATCGCTCCTGATGTGGCAGCAGGGATGCGCCCAAGAGGCGGCCGATGAAGCGCTCAACGCGACCATCGCCGCGCTCGAAGCCGCTGCGTTCCGCTTCGCCACGTTCAAAAGCAAACCGAAGCCGCGCTCGTCCTTGGCGCGCATCGACCTCGCCGCGTCGAAAAAATTACCCGGGCTCGATCTGACCCTCGCATCGGCGGCGGGCAACAACATCGCCAGGTGGCTCACTGCGCTGCCGCCGAACACCCTCGATGCAGCGGCTTACCGCCGCTTGCTGCAAGACCTCGCGCGCCGGCTCGGCCTCGCATACAAGTTCTACGGAGAGAAGCAATTGCGGCGCCTCGGTGCGGGCGCCTTTCTCGCCGTATCGCGCGGCAATGGAACGCGCGATGCGGGCATTGTGCGTCTCGCCTATCGGCCGCGCGGCGCCCGCGCGCCGGCGCTGGCTCTCGTCGGCAAGGGCGTGTGCTTCGACACCGGAGGCACCAACCTGAAGCCGCACAAAGGCATGCTCGAGATGCACATCGATATGGAAGGCAGCGCGGTGGCGGTCGGAAGCCTGTACGCTCTTCACGCATTGCGCTCACCGGCCGCGGTGGACTGCTGGTTGGCCATCACCGAAAACCGGATCGGCCCGCTTGCCTATAAGCCGCAAGACGTGGTCCGCGCGCACAATGGGACCACCATTCAGGTGATCCACACCGATGCCGAAGGGCGCATGGTGCTGGCGGACGCGCTGTCGCTCGCGGCGCGCAACAATCCGCGCGCCATGATCGATTACGCCACACTGACCGGCGCCTGCGTGTATGCGCTCACCGAGCGCTATAGCGGCGCGTTCACCAACCGTCCCGAGGCGCGCGAGCTCATCGAGGCCGCCGGCGCGAGCAGCGGCGAGCGCGTGTGGTGCTTTCCCATGGACAAGGATTTCGACACGGATTTGGAAAGCGCCGTGGCCGACGTGATGCAATGTAACGCGGACTCGAAAGGCGATCACATTTTGGCGGCGCGCTTTTTGAACCGCTTCGTCCCGAAGACGATCGCCTGGTTGCATATGGACCTCGCCGCCGGTTCGCGGCACGGGGGACTCGCGCACATTCAAACCGAAATCACGGGCTTCGGGGTGCGGTACACGCTCGATCTGCTGCGCCGCGGATGGCCCCCGGTGGCGGCAGACCGATGAGCACACTGACGATTCAGCGGCCGGACGACTGGCACGTTCACCTGCGCGATGGGGCGGCGCTCGCCTCGGTGGTGAAATTCACGGCCGCGCGCTTCGGCCGCGCCATCGTGATGCCCAATCTCAAGCCGCCGGTCGCCACCACCGCGCTGGCGGCCTCCTATCGTGGGAGAATCCTCGATGCATTGCCGGCGGGGAACCGCTTCACTCCGCTGATGACCCTGTATTTGACCGACACCACCACACCGGCGGAGATTGAGCGGGCGTCGCGCTGCAGGTTTGTGCACGGCATCAAGCTCTACCCGGCCGGCGCGACCACGCATTCGGACTCGGGCGTCACCGACATCGGCAAGACCTACGCGGCGCTCGCGCGCATGGAAGAGCTCGGTATGCCGCTTTTGGTGCACGGCGAAACGGCGCGCTCGGATGTCGATGTCTTCGATCGCGAAGCCGTCTTCATCGATACGGTGCTGGCGCCGCTGCTCGAGCGCTTTACGAAGCTCAAGGTGATCTTCGAGCACATCACCACGGCGCGTGCGGTTCAATTCGTGGCGAACGCACGCTCGGGGGTCGCGGCGACGATCACCCCCCAGCATCTCCTTGAAAATCGCAATGCGATGTTCTCAGGCGGAATCAAACCACACTTGTATTGCCTGCCGATTCTGAAGCGGGAACAAGACCGCCAAGCGCTCATCGCGGCCGCCACCGGCGGCAGCCCGCGTTACTTTCTCGGCACCGATAGCGCGCCCCACGAGCGGTCGGACAAGGAGAACGCTTGCGGCTGCGCCGGCATGTTCACCGCCCACGCCGCCCTCGAGTTGTACGCGGAGGCGTTCGAGCGAGCCGGCCGTCTGGATCGGCTTGAGTCCTTCGCCAGCCATTTCGGCGCGGATTTCTATGGGTTGCCGCGTCACAGCGAAACCATCACCTTGATCAAGGAGCCCTGGGTGCCTCCGCAATGGTACGGCTTCGGCGGCGGCACGGTGGTCCCCTATCGCAGTGGCGAAGCGGTCGGATGGCGTCTTGCCTCTGCGCAACCGGCATGACGCAGATCCCACCCATTACCTTCGCCACGCGCTTCCGCGGTTTTCTACCGGTGGTGATCGATGTTGAAACCGGCGGGTTCAACGCGCAGACGGACGCCTTGCTGGAAATTGCCGCGGTGCTCATCGAGATGCGCAGCGATGGGACCTTGTGGCGCGGCGAGACTCATCGCTATCACGTCGCGCCGTTCCCCGGGTCCAAACTGGAGCCTGCGTCGCTGGCGGTGAACGGCATCGATCCGCATCACCCGCTGCGGCCGGCGATTTCGGAGGACGACGCGCTGCATCGAATATTTCGCGAGGTACGCAATGCGGTGCGCGCCGCGGACTGCACGCGCGCGGTGCTGGTGGGCCACAACGCGTTTTTCGATTTGAACTTCTTGAACGCCGCGGTCGCGCGCACCCAGATCAAACGCAACCCCTTCCACCCCTTCTCGAGTTTCGACACCGCCACCTTGGGCGGCGTCGCCTTCGGACAAACCGTGCTGATGCGCGCGACATTGGCCGCCGGCCTCGAATGGGATTCGACATCCGCGCATTCCGCCGCCTACGATGCCGAACGCACGGCGGACCTCTTCTGCACGGTCTGCAATCAATTCCAGGGGGTATTCGAGGCGAGCCGCCGCCGCTTGGCGGCCATGGGGCCCCTCGAGGTCGAACCCGAGACCCCGGCGGATCCGGCACCCTAAGGGATTCGTGTGCCGGCCTCAGCCGGCGGTCACCGCGCCGGCTTGCGCCAGCAGTTGCCTCAATTCGCCGCTCTTGTACAACTCGATCGTGATGTCGCAGCCCCCGATCAGCTCGCCATTGACATACAGCTGCGGGAAGGTCGGCCAGTTGGAATAAGTCTTCAGGGCGTCGCGCACTTCCGGGTCTTCGAAAATATTCACATGGGCGAATTTCGCGTTGCAGGCGCGCAGGGCGCCAACCGTCTGCGCCGAAAAGCCGCACTGCGGAAAGTCGGGCGTGCCCTTCATGTACAGCACCACCGGTGCGGCCGATAATTGACTCTTGATCCGTTCGATAGCATTCATGGTCGGCAATCTCCAGCAAATGGTTCACTTCCGAGGCGCTCAGGCGCCCCCACACGGCCGCCCCCAGGCGGCTATTTCGTTAATTGTACGATAACAGCCGATGCAATATCCGTGCGCATCGAGAATGCAGATATTCACGCACGGGGACGCGGGCGGCAGGTCGGGCATCGTTGCAGTATTGGGGCGGGGTCCCTATTCTTTCAAGATTGCGCGACTCCGCATGCGCACCCCCGCCTGAGGGACATGAATGAATTCGCCGGTACCGGTTCCCGAAGACCTGCCGCAACAGATCGAACGGGCGCTCGAGGAGGATATCGGCAGCGGCGATCTGACCGCAGCGCTGATCCCCTTGGGCTGCCGCGGGCGGGCCTCGGTGATCACCCGCGAAAACGCCATTATTTGCGGCATTCCATACGTCGATGGCACCTTCGCACGCATCGACCCCGAGGTGCGGATCGACTGGAAGGTAGCGGAAGGCGGCGCCGCAATCGCGGACCAGTGCCTATTTGACATCACCGGCCCGGCTCGTGCGCTTCTTACCGGCGAGCGCACCGCGCTCAATTTTCTGCAACTGCTGTCGGGCACCGCCACCGCCACTCATGCCTATGTGGAGTTCTTGAAGGGCACGGCTTGCCGCCTGCTCGATACCCGCAAGACCATCCCGGGTTTGCGCACCGCGCAAAAATACGCGGTGCGGGTCGGCGGCGGCCAAAATCATCGCATCGGGCTCTATGACGGAATTCTGATCAAGGAAAATCACATCATGGCTGCCGGTTCCATTGCCCGGGCGGTGGCCGCGGCCAGAGCGACCGGATCCGCGGTTCCGGTGGAAGTCGAGGTGGAAAGCCTCGACGAATTGCGGCAGGCGATCGCCGCCGGCGCCGACATCGCGATGCTCGATGATTTCCCGCTCGAGACGATGACGGCGGCGGTCGCGATCAATCGCGCGGCGCCGCGGCCGCTGAAGATCGAAGCCTCCGGCGGCGTGACCAAAGACACGATTCGCAGCATCGCCCAAACCGGCGTCGACTATGTCTCCGTCGGCAGCATCACCAAGCACGTGCGCGCGATCGATCTATCGATGCGCTTCGCGTGGGGTCCCTAGAATTTGCCGGCCGGGCAGCCGCGACGCCTCGGTGCGCTTCAGGCGATGTTCGCGGCCTTCAGCACCCGCTGCGGCTGCGACACGCCGTAGCCCTGCGCATAGTCGACGCCGAGACTGCGCAGCATGTCGATGATCTCGAGATTCTCGGCGAACTCGGCGATCGTCTGCTTGCCGGTGAGATGCCCAATCTCGTTGATCGAGCGCACCATTTCTCGATCGATCGGATCGTGCAGTATTTCCTTCACGAAGCTGCCGTCGATCTTCAGGAAATCCACCGGGAAGTGCTTGAGGTAGCCGAACGAGGAGAGCCCCGTGCCGAAATCGTCCAACGCGAATTTGCAGCCGAGCTCCTTCAGCGCCTGAATGAAGCGGTTCGCCTGGGAGAAACTCGCAATCGCCGCGGTCTCGGTGATTTCAAAGCAGATCTTGCTCGCATCCAAGCCGCTGCGGTGAAATTGGTCGATCACATATGGTAGGAATTTGTCGTCGCCGAGACTCTGTCCGGACAGATTGATCGAGCACATCGCGAGCTTTTCGCGCTCATCGGCTTCCGAGACCAGCCAACGAAAGGCGTTATCGATGACCCAGCGATCGATCTGCGGCGTGATCCCGTAGCGCTCGGCCGCGGTGATGAAATTATCCGGCGTCACGATCTTGCCGGCTTCGTCGCGCATGCGCAGCAGCAGCTCGTAGTGGGCGCCGGCCTCGGCCTGCTGCAGCGGCAGAATCGTCTGGCGGAACAGCTCGAAGCGGCCTTCTTCGAGCGCATTGTTGATGCGCGCGGCCCATTGCATCTCGCGGCGCCGGCGCATGAGATCGATGTCGTTCTCTTCGAAACTGTGCACCCGGTTGCGGCCCGCCTCTTTCGCCGCCTGGCAGGCGCTGTCGGCGGCGCTCAATACGGAGGCCACGTCGGCGTTCTCGGCCGATAGCGGCACCACTCCAATGCTCGCGCCCAAGCGGAACGTGCGCTCCTCCCAAGTGAACTTGAAATTGCGCACCGCCTCGCGCAGCGATTCGGCCGTGCGCATCGCCTCATCGAGCGTGCAGCTTTCGAGCAAAATCCCGAATTCATCGCCGCCCAAGCGCGCCAAGGTGTCGCGCCAGCGCACTTTCGATTTCAGCATCGCGCCCACTTGTCCCAGCAGGGCATCGCCGGCGCTGTGGCCGCAAGTGTCGTTGACGATCTTGAACTGATCCAGATCCAGGCAGCACAGCGCATATGAGGTCTCGCGCGCCTTGGCGCTCTTCAAAGCCCTTTCCATGCGGTTTTCGAATTCGCGCCGATTGACGAGGCCGGTGAGCACATCGTGGCTCGCATGGTAGGAAAGCCGCCGGTTCAGCTCGCGCGCCTCGCTCACGTCGTGGAACACCAGCACGCCGCCCGATACCGCGCCGCTGCCGTCGCGAATGGGCGATGCCGTGCTTTCCACGTAGATCTCGTTGCCGTCGCGGCGAATGAGCAGCATCGGCCGCACCGACTTGATCGAGCGGGTGCGGCGGATCGCCACCGCCAGCGGATTCTCCAGCGGTTCGCAGGTCTCCTCGTGGAAGGCGCGAAAGATCTCCTCGATCGCCCGCCCCTGGCCGTCCTCGAGCCGCCAGCCCGTGAGCGCTTCGGCCACCGGATTCAAGTAGTCGATCACGCCCTTCGCGTCGGTGGTGATGACCGCATCGCCGATGCTCTGCAGCGTGATTTGCGCGCTCTCTTTCTCGCGAAACAGCGCTTCTTCGTACAGCTTGCGCTCGGTGATATCCAGCTCGACGCCGACCAGGCGCAATAAGCGGCCTTTGTCGTCGACCTTCGCCTTGGCGCGGCTGATGACCCAGCGCCATTCGCCGGTGGCATGACGCATGCGGTGCAGACTCTCGAAGATCGGCGTCTTGCCCGCGACATGATCGCGGATGGCGGCCTGAACGCGCGACATGTCGTCGGAATGCACCAGCGTGCGCCAATCCGGCGTTGGTCCCGCGTCCACCTCATCGTAGCCCATCATCTGTTTCCAGCGCGGCGACAAATACACCCGATTGTTAAGCGTGTCGAAATCCCACAGGCCATCGTTGGCGCTCGGCAGCGCGAGTTGATTACGCTCCTCCAAGTCGCTCAATTGCGCCTGGATTTCGATGCGCTCGAGTCCGGTCGAGAGGCTGCATCCGACCAGCTTCATCAGCAGATGCAGCTGAACTTCCCAGTCATCGCGCGGCCGCGCCCCGGCAATACCCAGGAGGCCCGCCGCCCGCCCCTGGATGAAGTAGCCGATGATCAGCACCGAACCGATGCCCAAGTTGGACCATAGAGCTGCGTCTTCGGACTGATCGCCGCGGGTATGGGAGGTATCGCGTATCTCCGACACGCGCAGCCGTGCGAGCCGAGATCGCAGCCAGGGGAGCGCATCCAAGCTCTGACCGCGCAGCTGCTCCGGGTTACCGGTCGCCAACAAGCCGCGTGCCACCTGGACCTCGGCAAACAGCGGCGCATCGGGATCGAGGCTGACGTGAAACGCCGTGTCGGTGCGCGTCGCCTCGCGCAGCAGCTCAAGATTCGCCGTTATGCACTCCACGGCGGTCGCGGCGGTCATGGATTGAAAGTCGACCGCTATCTTGGTGCAGATGACGTCGAGTCCGACGGCGGGACGCAGACCGCGTCTGCTCCAGGTTTGCGGCGACAAGACATCCGACTCGGTGAGGTCCGGATGTCGGGGATCGTTGGGTGCTATCGCCATGCGCCGTCGAGAGTCCCCGGATTACAATTGCGGTTGCAGATCAATAGTTTGCCACTCGATAGGAGCCGAAAGACGAATCTGCCACACAGTTCCCAAAATTGGCCGCCAGGAGCTACATACACCCGGATTCTCGCACAAGTTGTCAGGAATACAAGGTAAGCACTTGTATTCTTAGGGCTTGAATCCAAGGTTTACTTAACATGGGCGCTCGCCTCCCGGTACAGTTCCTGCAATTTTTGCTCCATTTCGAGCTGCAGCCGCTCAAGGCCGGGTGCATCCAGACCCTTCGGCACGTAGACCGGTTCGCCCACCACGATGGCGATGCGCGCCAGCGGCTTCGGGATGACGAACCGGTCCCATTTGATTTTCCAGGCGCGCGAGGCCGCATAGGCCATGGGAATGATCGGCCGCTGCGACAATTGCGACAGCAACAGCGCCCCCGGCTTGAACTTCCAAGGGGGTCCGCGCGGGCCGTCCGGCGTGATGGCCGGTGAGATGCCCTGGTGCGCGAGCGCCTGGTAGTAATCGCGCAGGGCGCGGGCACCGGTGTACGAGGAGGAGCCTCGAATCACCTCACCGCCCAAACCGTGCACGATCATGGCGCCGAGCTCGCCGTCGACCGACGGAGAGATCAGAAATCCCAATTTCACCCCCGCAGCGCGCAGCCCCAGAAGTTGCTTGACGCAGAATAATTGGTGTTGGTGCCAATAGACGGGAATGAAGGACGGCGCGCGCTCGAGCGCCGCGCTGATGTGTTCGGCGCCGATCACGCGCACCACCCGGCACCAGCGCCAAAGCAATTGCGCGACGCCGAGAGCCACCGGCGCCAGCATCTTGTAGAGCAACAGGCGGCTGCGCGTCAGGCGCCGAGCCGAACGCGTCTGTTGATCGTAGAGGGTGTTGCGAAGGCCGCCGGCGGGTTTTTTCACCGGCCTACTATACAATGCGCCGATGCAAACCACGGCCATTCCTCCGGGACCTGCCGAAAGCTTCGACTTGGGCGGGAGCGACGAATCATTGGCGCGCCTGCGCGAGTATTTCGCGCGCTACGGCGACGTCTACCGCGTTTTCGCTCCGAGCCGCGGCGTCTACAACTACGTGATCAATCATCCCGACGACGTCAAGCATGTCCTGCTGTCGAATCACCGCAATTACACCAAGGGCGAAGGCATGGATCGCGTGAAGATCCTGCTCGGCAACGGCATCATGACCAGCGAGGGCGATTTTTGGCGACGCCAGCGCCGCATGATGCAGCCTTGCTTTCATCGTCGCGTCATCGATCGCTTCGGTCAATTGATCCATGACGTCAACGAGAAATTCGCGACGCGCTGGGCCGCCAAAGCGGCGAGCGGCGAGCCGATCAATTTGACCGACGATGTCAGCGAACTCACCTTGGAGATCGTGCTGCACTCGATTTTCGGCCCTGATCTCGAGCGCCTGGAGCGGCAATTGGGCGCCAATCCCTTCGAGGTCGTCGCCAAGGAGCAAAACCGCGACTTGAAATTCGCCTTCCGCTTCCGCTCGCTCACCAAGCTGGTCGCCGAATTGATCGACCGGCGGCGGCTCGAGGCTTCAAGTCACGAGGATTTCTTGAGCATGCTGATGGCGGCACGCGATCGCGACAACCACACGACGATGAGCGACAAGGAGCTGATCGATGAGGTGATGACCTTGATCGTCGCCGGTCACGAGACCACCGCCGCCGCCCTCACCTGGACCTGGTATCTGATCAGCCAGCACCCGCAGACCGCCGCCGAGCTCGAGGCCGAAGCGGACCGGACCGGGGGCGGGGTCCTGCGCCTCGATGCCGCCGAGTCGCTCGACTTCACCCGCCAAGTGGTGCAGGAGGCCCTGAGACTGTATCCGCCGGGCTGGCTGTTCACGCGGCGCACGATCGAGCGCGATGAGCTCGGCGGGTATGCCATCGATGCGCGCACCGATGTGTTCATCAGCCCCTATATGCTGCACCGGCACCCGGCGTTCTGGAGCGATCCGGAGGAGTTTCGCCCGCAGCGCTTCGCCGGCATCGATGCCAAGGAGCGGCACCGATTCGCCTTTCTTCCGTTTTCGGTCGGTCCGCGGCACTGCATCGGCGAGAACATGGCCATGTTCGAGATGCTCGTGCACCTGAATCGCATGGTGCGCAGCTTTCGACTGACGCGCCTCGACGCGGGTCCGATCGAACTCGAGGCGCAAATCAACTTGCGGCCGCGCTCCAGTCTCATGATGCGGGTAGAGGTGCGTCGATGACGCGAACGACATTGCTGGACATACTCGAGGAGAACCGCGAAGTCGATCGCGCGGTCACCTACATTGAGGGGGAGAGCTCCGAGAGGCACGTGCGTTTTGGCGAGGTGTATTCGCGCGCGTTCGGAATATTGCACCACCTGCAGGCGATGGGCGCGCAGCGCGGCGACAAGATGATCATTTTCCTCGGCAACAACGAGCAGTTTCTCGACGGCTTCTGGGCCGCGGTCTGCGGCGGCGTCGTGCCGGTGCCGCTCGCCGTCGGCATCAGCGACGAGCATCGCCACAAACTGCTGCGCGTGGCGCGCAAGCTCGGCGACCCGCTCCTGTACACGGACGCGAAGAATCTGGAGCGCCTGGCCGCCCTGGCCGCCCAGGTGGGCGAGACCGCGCTGTTCGACCGGCTCAGAGCCCGTTGCTTCTTGGTCGAATCGATCACGGATATCGCTCGGCCCGGCAAACTGCATCGCCCGAGCCCGCAAGACCTGGCATTCATTCAGTTCTCCTCCGGCTCGACCAGCGAACCGAAAGGCGTGATGCTCACGCACGGCAATCTCATCGCCAATATCGAGGGTGCCACGGCCGTCGGCAAATACAACGATCGGGACGTGACCTTGAGTTGGATGCCGCTCACCCATGACATGGGCCTGATCGGCTTCTATCTGGTGCAATTCGCCAATCGCGCGCACGTGCATTTGATGCCCACGGACCTGTTCGTGCGCCGGCCGCTCTTGTGGCTGCAAGAGACCTCCAAGAGACGCGCCACGCTCACTTGCTCGCCGAATTTCGGTTATCGCCACTTTCTCAAGGTATTGGGCGATCGCCGCTTGGAGAACGTCGATCTGTCGTGCATCCGGTCGATCTACAACGGCGCCGAGCCGATCTCGGTGCCGCTGTGCAACGAGTTCATGCAGAAACTTGCCTACACCGGACTCAAGCACCGTGCCATGTATCCCGTGTATGGTTTGGCCGAAGCCTGCCTCGCGGTCAGCTTCCCGGAGCCCGATACCGACTACCGGTGGATCCGCGCCAATCGGCACAAACTTGGGGTAGGATCGAGGATCGAGATCAACCCCACGGATCCGCGCGATGCGCTCGAGCTGATGTGCGTGGGACGGGTGGTCCCGAATACCGAACTTCGCATTGCCGACGACACGCGTGCGGCGGTCCCGGACGAACAGGTCGGACACATTTTGATCCGCGGCCCGAGCGTCACGCGCGGCTATTTCGGCGATCCGGAGGCGACCGCGCTCGCCGTCGATGCCGACGGCTGGGTCGACACCGGCGACCTCGGTGTGCTGCACGAAGGCGCCCTGTACATCACTGGGCGCAGCAAAGAGATCATTTTCATCAACGGTCAGAATTACTATCCCTATGACCTTGAGAACATTGCGCAGCGCGCCCCGGGGCTCGATCTCAACAAGGTGGTGGCCGCGGGCGTCGCCAAACCCGGCGCCCAGGGCGAGGAGCTCGTGGTGTTCGTCCTGCATCGCGGCAGCCTCGAGGAATTCCTGCCCATCGCCGCGGCGGTCGGCCGCCTGATCAACGAGCACACCGGTCTCGAGGTCGCGCAAGTCGTTCCCGTCAAGCGGATCCCGAAGACCACCAGCGGCAAGGTGCAGCGGCACCTCCTGGAGCAGGCCCATGTCGCGGGCGAGTTCGATGCGGAGTTAAGCCAGCTGCGTGCGCTGCGCGAGGCGCACACGGGGCCTCATGTGCTGGGTTCCGATCTCGAAGCGAGGCTGCAGGGAATTTGCGAAGCCGCCCTGCCGGGAAAGCGCATCGAGGTGAACGACAACCTGTTCGAGATCGGCGCGAGCTCCTTGAAGCTCATCGAAATCCACGAGAACATCGATCGCGATTTCCCCGGACTCATCGATCTCACCGAACTCTTCGATCACCCGACCGTCGCCGAGCTCGCCAAGCATCTTCAGGGGAAACTCAAGCATTGAACCGATCGGCGCCACGCCCGCCGCCGATCAAGCAGCCCCGTACAGCGGCTTCTTCAGGCGCCAGCGGCGGTACGACCATAACCAATCGGCGGGATGATCGAGCACGTCGCGCTCGCATGCCCGCGCATAGCGCTCGGTGATGGCATTCGCGGGCAACGCCTCGCGCCCGTCCCACAATGGCCGCATCTGTACCTCGTAATACCCGCGCCTCACCCGTCGCATCACCAGGTACAGCATCGGCAATCGGGTGGCGCGCGCGATTTGTTCTGCACCGACGTAAAACGCGGTTTCCTGGCCCAAGAAGTGCGTCCAATAGCGCTTGTCCGTCGACGCGGGCGCCTGGTCCGCATTCATCGCCACCGCGCGCACAATAGCGCGGCGTCGCAGAAAATCAGCCAGCAGTTCCTTGGCTGGAATCAGCCGCGCGCCGAAGCGCGAGCGCACCTTGAGCATCAAGCGCTCCGCCCACGCATCATGCAGCGGCTTGTAGGCCGCATCTACCGGATAGCCCAACTGCAGCGTGACACCCTGCAGGAGCCACTCCCAATTGCACAAATGCGAAGTCACGAACATGACCGACTGACCGGCGTCCAAGTGGGCGCGCGCCACCTCCAGATTGAGAATTCGGATGCGCGCGCTCATGTGCGCCGGCTTAAGCGACACCGACTTCAGCACTTCCACCATGACGTCGCAAAAATTCCTGAGGAATTGCCGGTGAATCGCGCTCCGCTCGTCCTCCGAGAGCGTCGGAAACACCTTGGCCAGCTGCTCGCGAATGACGGGCTGGCGGTGACGCACCACGTAATACGCGAGAAGATACAAAAAGCCGGCAAATACATAGAGCGCCCGCATCGGCAGGCGCGAGAACAAGTTGACCATGGAGCGGAGTTTACGACATCGACCGCGCCGGCTCAGATCTTCATTCGAGGTCAGACAGTCCGGCTGAAATGTTCCGGGCGCAGCGGCATCACCTGACAGATTTGATCATCGGGCATGGAGGCTCCTTCAGCGCAAATGCGAATGCTTGCATTCAATGCTAATGCATTCGTTGCGTGAACCACAGTCCCGGCTTGCCCCTTTGATTGAGCCCGATGCTGAGCGCAGCCGAATTGGATTCCCATAGGTGCGCGATCGGAAGTCCCTCTCGATGCATGCGCCGTATGCGCTGCGCAATAACCTGCCCTTGACTCATCTCTTGAAAACTCAACGCGTCGGCGCCGAAGGCGGCCGGCCGCGGGCGATCATCCGCGCGCAGATCCTCTGTGCCGTAATCCGTCTTGCCAAGTGCCAAATGATGTATCGCCGAGGGAAAAGATGCCGAGGCGAGTGCGCCGGCGCCGTCGCGGAGGGTCCGCGGCGTCGGCTCCTGCGGCGGCCGCAAATCCAAAAGTGGGGTTGCTATAGGTACTGGGCGGACGATTGACTTGCCGATCACCGATACGGATCGAACGGCTTCCGTTGTGGGGGGCGATGAACCTCCGCGAGTGAGCGGCGGAAAAGCGAAGGCGGACTCGAACAGACCCAGACCGCAGGCCACGATGAGAATCGTTATGATGATGTCGCCGATGTGCATGAGTGGCTCCGCCAGTGGTTTCGAACCATGATTGGACCACATCGCGGCTCACCTGTCGGGACGCCAGCGCACCCAATGCGCCGCATCCCGAAGTGTTTCTCGGCAATAAGACGGTGCGCGTGCGGCGCCAGCCCTTACGTAACATAAGCGCGCCAACGCACCGACAAATTCATGCCGCGCGGCTAGCATGGCGATATCGAGTCCTATCAGGCATTCCGCAAGTTCGCGGCTCGCGGGACTCGGATTCTGCATGAAAACTTCATTGAGATTTGAAGCACCGCCGGAACCTTCCGCGATGGATGTCTGCGGCCGGCAATGCGCGGACCGGATATCTGCGTCGACCTTGAGCAGCCCGAGGAGCACTTTGCGTCTGCGCCCCGGGGCTCATGCGGTTGCGGATCGTGTCAGCACTCACGGTGCCGGAATCGCTACTCAGATCTCCGTGAGGAAAGGCCACAAGGGTTCGGTTTCGGCGCTCTCTCCCTAGGCGTGCACGGCCGCGACTTCCCGGCGCGACAGCGCCCCGGGCAGTAGCCGGCTCATCTCCGTCCTGACGACGGCGTAGCACTCGCAGGCGCGGGACTGCAAGCCGATCCGGTCCAAAACGTCGATGTGCCCCCGCCGATACTTTATGAAGCCGCCGTGCTGCAATCGACCCGCGGCTTCGGTGATGCTTTCGCGACGCACGCCGAGCAGACTCGCGACCAAATCCTGCGTCATGGACATGTCTTGCGAAGGCACTCGATCTACGGTCCACAAGAGCCATCGGCTGAGCTGTTGTTCGACCGTGTGATGGCGATTGCAAGCGGCCGTCTGACACATTTGCGTGATCAGCGCTTGCGTGTAGCGCAGCAAGAGAACCTGCACGGCGCCGGCGCGTATAAATTCCGCGGCCAGCAAGCGCCGCTCGAGCCGGAAAGCATGCCCCGCCGTACGAACGACCGCGGAGCTGGGGGTGGTGTTGCCGCCCATGAACAACGGCATGCCGACGATGCCTTCGGGGCCGACGCCGGCGATTTCCGACGATGCACCGGAGCGCGTCACATAGAGCAGCGAAACGATCGAGGTAACCGGGAAATAAGCATGTTCGAGTTGACGGCCAGGCTCGTAGATCGCGTCGCCGAGGCGCATCGGGACCAGTTCCAGCCTTGCGGACAAGCGCTCGAATTCCGCGGTCGGCAGAGCGGCTAGCAGGTGGTTTTGAGTGGGATGATGAGCTATGGGCACGAGGGCCCTCGGGACTTTAGCGTCCTAGTGCTTGCCGGTGATTTCCACGCCGATTCCGCGGTAGCCGAGGAAGCGACACGCGGTGTTGAACATGGGTTCGCCGCTGACGCGAAATTGCTGGCGCGACCCGTCGGTATTGGCGCGACTTAAGGTGAAATCAAGGAATGGCTGGCGCGCATCGATCCTCGCCTGCAGCGCCTGACGCTGCCCCTCGTCCCACCCGCCGGTCGGGCTGGGACACGCATCACCCATCAACGGGTCCACGCGGATGCCGAGCATGTCGAGGACCGGGCCGGACACCTTGGTAAAACTACCGCTCTCGTCCTGCTCCCAATACCAATCGGAGGCGAGCTCGGTGAGGCTGCGGTAACGCGCTTCGCTCTCGCGTAATTCGGCCGTGCGATCTTGCACGGTTTGTTCCAGCGCGGCATTGAAATTCTCGAGCTGGCGGTACAACAAACGCACCTCGATCATGTTGCGGATGCGGGTCTTCACTTCCACGAGATCGAAGGGCTTGCTGATGAAATCCTTGGCGCCGGCCTGCAGCGCACGCAGCTTGTGGCCCGGTTGCGCCGTGAGCACTATGACCGGTAGGTAGCCGTCCGCTCCGTTCGTTTTCAGGCCTTCCATCACCTGGAAGCCATCCATGCCGGGCATCTGCAGGTCGAGCAGAATGAGGTCATAGCGATTCTTGCGGTGCAATGCACAGACTTCCAGCGGGTTCGTCGTCGCGCTCACGTTGCGATACCCGTCTTCACCGAGCATGCGGGTGAGCAGCTGTACGTTGGCGCTCTGATCGTCGACGACCAGAATGTGCGCAGCTAAAATCTTGTCGGCATCTATCATTGAGCACCTCGAAGTGCGCCGGCGCGGCCTGCACGCTGCTTCACCAATACCAATGCGCTGTCCAGCGTGTCCATGAACTCGCGGACCTTGATCGGTTTGGTCAGATAACGGAAGAAGCCGGCCCCCATGCCTTTCTCGATGTCGTCCGGCATGGCGTTGGCGCTTAAGGCAATGACCGGAATGCTCGCCGTTTCCGCATCCTCCGCCAGGATGCCAAGTGCGACAAGCCCGCTGATGCCGGGCAGATTGATATCCATCAGAATCACATCCGGCCGGGCCGTGCGCGCGATCTCGACGCCACGGATACCGTCCTTCGCCACCAGCAACCGGATATCCGGCCGTCGCTCCAGCAGCTTCTCGACCAGCAATAAGTTCGCCGGGTTATCCTCGACGCACAACAACGTGTGCAGCGGCGCATCGAAATGCGCGTGCGAAGGAACGGCCGCTGCACGTTCGGTCGCCACGGCGACGAGTCGCGGCGCGTGCGTCGAGTCCAGTTCGATCCAGAATACGCTGCCTTCGCCGACCGTGCTTTCGGCGCCGATTTCCCCGCCCATCAGTTCGACCAGTCGCTTGCTCACCACCAGGCCGATGCCGGTCCCTTCTTCGGTGCCGGACTCTTGCCCGAGGCGATTGAAGGGCTGAAATAGCTGGGCCAGCTTCTCGGGAGGTAATCCATTGCCGGTATCGTGCACGCTGATGCGCATGCGTTTGTTCGCACTCATGGTGCAGATCACCTCAACGCTACCGCCGGGGCGATTATATTTGATCGCGTTGGACAGCAAGTTGATGAGAACCTGCTTGACCCGGGTGCGGTCCGCCTTGACGAAAGGTGTGTCGTCGAGGCGCGGAAAGGTCAACCCGATGCCGTTCTTCAATGCCAAAGGTTCGATCATGCCGCGGCAGTCGCCCAGCACGTCGGCAAGCGAGATAGGCTCCGGGGACAGCGATAATTTGCCCGATTCGATCAGCGCAAGATCGAGGATTTCGTTGATGAGCTCCAGCAAATACCAGCCCGCCTGGAGTATCTGATCGATGCTCTGCCGTTGCGCCGGCGTGGGCGACGGCGTACCCGATTCCATGAGCTGGGCGAACCCAAGAATCGCGTTCAGCGGAGAACGCAATTCATGGCTCATGTTGGAAAGAAAATCCGACTTCGCAAGATTGGCCTTTTCGGCCGCCAGCTTGGCGCCCTGCAATGCGAGGTTTGTTTCCTGCAGCTCCTGGTCGAGAATTTGGCGCTCGGTGATGTCGCGGGCCGCGGCAAACACTCCCTGCAGCGTGCGGTCGCGGTCGTAGAACGTCGTGGCGTTGTAGGATACCACCGTCTCCTTGCCGTCCCGGGCGCGCGCCGTGAGTTCGTAGTTGGTGAGCTTCGTTTCACTCAGCACGCGTTTGATGCCGGCCTCGGCCCGATCGGCGTCGGTGAAATAATTCTTGAACGGCGCGCCGATCAATTCGTCGCGCGTGCAGCCGGTGAGCGCCTCCATCTGTTTGTTGACGTCTGAAATGATGCCGGAGGGGTCTGTCGCGATCAGCGCATCGATGTTCGATTCGATGAGGGATCGGGTATAGAACTGCTGGTCGCGTAGGCGCTGATCGAGCCGCTTTTGCTCGCTTTCGAATCGATTGCGCAGCGTATTGTCCGTTCCGATGAGCAAGTAACCGATGATCGAATCACGGGTATCGCGCAGGGCCGTGACCGACACCACCGCCGGAAACCGGCTGCCATCCTTGCGGATATAGGTGAGCTCGTAGATATCCTCGATGCCGCGCGACGCCTTGAACACCAGGGCATCGAAGCCCGGCTCGATCGGGGTGGCCAACTCCACGCTCAACAGTTTGGCGCGCGCGATCACTTCCTGCGGGTCCGAAATATCTGCCGGCGTGATTTTGTTGGTGACTTCGGCGGCTGTGTAACCGAGCATACGCTCGGCGCCGACGTTGAAAATCTGAATGACGCCCTTGGCATCGGTCGCGATACTCGAGAAATTCGCACTGTTGAATATCGCGCGCTGCAAGGTCGGTGCGATGTCGAGCCTGTCCTGTCCATGCGCATCCGGCATTGCCGCAGCGCCACCAGCGTCACCCTTGGCGATATGCGTACTTGCCACCTTTGCCATACGTTATCCGTTTGAACAATATTGGAATACCTGCGCGCTCGAAGCGTCCCGGCTCCATAAACAAATCATGATCACCCCTATGCGACTCTGCTTCCGTTCGTTGGCGTACATTGGCCGTGGCCTTTCAATAAACATTGGCATCCGCTCAGCGGCATCATCTCGTTCGCGGGTCACGGAGATTGGCGGCTGCAAGCAACGCGGTACAGTCTGCATCCTTGGCTCGGCCGGGATCGATCAGCACCAGGACAGACTTGCCTTCCAGGATATCGACGGAAGGATGAGCCAAGGTCCCTCGCACCGCCACGGTGGAGCGCAACCGCAGGAGCCGCACACTCTTGGGATGGCCGCGCAGCGCCAAATCAAGAGCCTCGGAATCGAGATGAATCACGCCCTCGCCCGTGATCAGAACAGGGTCGGTGTCCACGACCAAGGTCTGCGCAGTCAGGGTGCCTTCGCGGGCTTCGAACCGCGCGACTGCGCAGCGCACGGGAGTCTCTTGGGTACTTTTGGAGACCAACAGACCCAACCCGCGCAGATCGACGCCGGTGAGTTCCGCCAGTGCGGTGCGAATGGCGCCATGCGGCAGCACCGCCCACACCGTGCCGTTCGCGCTTGCGGCGACTTGGTGGATCGAGCGGCCCCGCCCGCTGATCATGACCTGCGCCTGCAGCAGACCTTCTACGGGTGGCTGAACCGAATCCTTACGATCGATTTGTCCGAGTTGTAGGTCGGAGATCTTGAGGTTTACGTCCGCCGCTGGCACCTCCGGCCTCGCATCCAGCCTGACAGTCGCAACGAGCTTGCCCCCGAGCACGTCTGCCGACAGCGGCGCTACGGAGAGGATTCCGTGATCGATCGTGGCTTTGGCCGAGGTCTCCTGTAGCGCCACCCGGCCCAGGTCAATGCGGTGGGCGCGGAAGGTCACCACCGCGTCGCCGCGGCGCATCGTGCCGGGATCGAGCATTGCGTCGGACAGCAGCAGTGGCGCTTTCGTCTCGGACTTGGAGATGAGGCCTGCCGCGCGTTCGCCGAGATCCGACATACGCAGATTTTTCGAATTCAAGTCAATGTCGAGTTTCGGCCGACCGCTTGAGGATTCGACCGACACGGTGCCATGCATATCGCTCTGTCCGGAAGTCAAGACAAGATCGCTGAACTTGGAATTGGTTCCGCGACGCGCAAGCTTGCCGGAGAGGCGGTAGATGCCGGTATTGACCAGAGTCACACCGGTCAAAAAATACAGATCCTTGAGGTTTGCGCCGGCTGCATCGAAGCTCGTGTCGAGCAGATCGAAATCGAACGGTCGCGGCAGATCGCCCTGCCCGGTTAGGCGCGAGCCGCTCGAGCGCTGATCGAACGCGAAGTGGTAGGGTCGCTTGTGACTGGCGGTGGCTAGCGGATCACCGGTGATCTCGAAAGAGGCTTCCCGGCCATTTAGTTGCCCCCTCCCGGCGAGCCGCAGTGATGGCAAGCCGCCCATTCCGCTTTCGTCCTGGGCGGAAACCGTGCCGTCGAATTTAAGGTGGCGAAGGTCATCGTCAAGCATGACATGGGCGTTCGGGATCGACAGCACCCGAACGATTGGCAGGTCACCGCTATCGTTCTTGTCCGGTGCAGTCATCTGCCAATTGGCACGTCCCGTAGAGTCGCGCACCAAATGAAACGTGGCAGCCTCCATATCCAGTCTCACGATGCCGAACGCGTGACCAAGCGGGGGTATCCGAAACACCAACGACATTCGTCCAATCTCAGCAGTCACCCCTGAAGGCATCCACGGCGGATTGTAAATCGTCACACGCGAGGCGATTAATTGCGGATGGAACGAGAAAAAATGCGCGTCGAGAGCCCCGCCGACCTGAATTTGACGTCCCGCGCGCGCGGCGAGAAGGCGGATCAGCGGCTCGCGAAAGTAGCCCGCGTCCAACGCGCCGGCAAGCCCCGCCGTCATGACCACCAACGCGGCGAGTATTGCGGCCGCGCCGGTGAGTCCCCGGAGGATGCGTTTACCTTTCACGGGCGCCGCAGCGGGCGGGGAGTGCTGGCTGTTACACCCTTCGAGCCGTCAGCGTGTGATACACGAGGAGAAACACGGTCGCTCCGATGACCGCCACCGCCACGCTATACACATTAAGTCCGGTGACGCCATGCATGCCGAACGCATTGAATAACCAGCCGCCGACAACCGCTCCGACGATGCCCAACAGGATGTCCAACAACATCCCTTCACCGGACTTGTTGACGAGCTTGCTGGCGAGGAAGCCGGCGATCAACCCAAGCACGATCCATACTATAAGTGACATGATCTACTCCGGAAGATTGGATAAGTGTCCATCGGGGCCTTAACCGCGCGCCGCGATCGAGGCACCATTTTCTTCGCCGATCACCACTTCGACCCGGCGATTCAATTGCCGTCCGCCGGAGTCCGCATTATCGGCAACGGGAAATTCCTTTCCGTAGCCCTGGCTTTCAATGCGCGCGGGATCAATGCCGCGCGTCACCAGCGCCGATTTGACTGCATCGGCCCGTTGTTGCGAAAGCTCCTGGTTATAGGAGGCCGTGCCCACACTATCGGTAAAGCCGTCGATCTGTACGCGCCGCTCGGGGTGATCGGCGAGAAATTGCGCCAATTGATCGAGCTTGCGCGCCGATCCGGGATTTAATTGCGCTTTGCCCGTGTCGAACAGCACATCGCCCAGGGTCAGCACCAGACCGCGCGGCGTGGGTGTCGCTTTGAGCGCATCAACCTCCGCCTGTAAGTTCGCTACGTGGTCCAAGGCGGTGTTGGTCTCGATCTTCGCATTCACGACGTCGCGAGTGCGGGCGGCCAGCTGAATACTGTCGCGCTCGGCCTGACCGGCTGCCACACGCGCGTCATCCGCTTTCGCGGCCGCATGCGCTTGCGCAAGGCGTGCGTTCTGCGCCGCGAGATATGCCGGCTGCGCTATTGCAGCATCATCGTGATGCATCGAGGCCGCATCGGCGATATCCAGCTGCTTCTTGGCTGCTGCCAGGTCCAGGGCGGCATACTTGTTGACGTTCGGATCCGCCTCCGCCGCTTGCACTGTGGTGCGCGCGCTTTCGAGCGCGGCATTCGGTTGAGGAGTCGAGGCGCAACCGGCCAGCGCCAGACCCCACGCCATTCCCAACACTATTTTTGCGTTCATGTCATGCCTCATTGAACCGCAGGCGAGCTGCGTGTCGTTTCTTGTTGAAGGGTCTGCATACCCGAATCCGATTCCATTGCGGCCTTGCGCGAGCGTTGCTGCTGCGCCGTCGCCTCGGCGAGCTGCGCGTCTATGTTCGCCTTCTCGGCCAAATTGGTGGCCGGCTGAAGATCATGGTCCGCGTTCTCTTTTTCGGCACGGGCGAGTTCGTCGCGCGCGGTCGCCAGTTGAACCGGCGCATATTCCGGTGCCCCGGACGCTTCCGCACGCTGCACCGATGCCTTTGCCACCGCAATTTTCTCGTCCGCGACGGGGTTGCTGCTGCATGCCGCCAAGGTCACTGCCGTCACGGCGATAGCCGCGGCGCACCTCGTCAGTTTCAAAATATTCATACGCATATCGGTTTCCGGTCCTCTTGGTGTCGGCGTGCCAATCATTCGGTCGCTCGAGCGGCCACGGCACGTAAATTGAGTAAAAAAGCAAGCCCGGCTCTCGCAAATCCAGTATTTGCAAAACGCCTCGCGGCTAGCTTGGAAGAGAGGTTACGCGCGCGCCACGGCAGAGTCGGTACGCTGGCGCACTTAGCTTCGAGGATTTTGGCGCAACCGTCCTACGCGGTGGCCGGCCACCGCGCGCTTAGGTGGCAGCGACGTTAGATAGCGTGCATCGCGGGGAGCAGGCGGTCGTATTCTTTTTTTACGACTGCGTAGCACTCGCAGGTGCGCTTCTCCAATCGCGCGCGGTCGAGCACCGATATGCGTCCGCGCGTGTAATGAATCAGCCCTGCCTGCTGTAAACTGAGCGCCGCCTCCGTCACCCCTTCACGGCGCACGCCCAGCATGTTGGCGATCAGTTCTTGCGTCATCACGAGCTCATTTCCAAGCAATCGATCCAAGCTCAAGAGCAGCCAGCGGCACAATTGCTGGTCCAGTGAGTGATGACGGTTGCAGACGGCGGTTTGGGCCATTTGTGTGATCAACGCTTGCGTATAGCGCAGCAGCAAATGCAGCACCGGACCATTTTTATTGAACTCGTCTTTCAATATTTGCGCCCGCAGCCGCAAGCCCGCGCCGGCGCTTTGCACCACAGCGCGGCTGGGCGTTGAGCCGCCGCCCATGAACAAGGAAATGCCCACGATTCCTTCGTTGCCAACGACGGCAATTTCGGCCGAGGCGCCGTCCTCCATTACGTATAGCAGCGAGACGATGGATGTGGTCGGAAAGTAGACGTGGCTGAGCGTGTTGCCCGATTCGTACAGCACTTGCCCCAAGGGCATGTCGACGGATTCGAGTGCCGGCAGCCAGCGCAGCCATTCAGTATCCGGCAACGCAGCCAGCAAATGATTAGCTTGACGATCGATTGCGGGGGCCTTTGTCGGGCCCGACAGTACCTTCGGACTCACGCGGTAGCCCATCGCGATGATCGCAGGTAGCCGCAGACAGTTAGGGTACGGCGCCTCATATGCAGGGTAGCGTACAGAGGATCGATTTTGAGCGCAATGAACGGCAGGTCGCCCAGCCACAGACAGGCCGTGAGCATAGTTCTGCCAATCAATGGCATAGCCACCGCTGCTTTGGCTTTGGCGACTACGTTGAGTTAAATCATGGGTGACAAGCGCTATGGCGCCAATTTCTTAGTGACATTCGTTCCGATGATCGAATCTTTATGGCGCGTCGGTCAGGTCGTCGAACGGGTTGGTTCTCCGAGGATCAGCCGTATGCTGTGCCCGTTGCCGTCATCGACCAACGGAATGCGCGTTTGCATGCTCGAGGGAAGCGCCTCGCCATCCAACTCGGTGCGCGTTACGCCGCAACTGACGCCGAGAGGATTTTCGATCAGAATGTCGTAGCGCGAGGATCGGTATTTGAATACGATCTCGAAGCGCGGCCATTTTTCGGGGATACACGGAGCCAGGAACAAACTGGTTCCGCGCACTCGAAATCCCAGGATCCCCTCGAGGCCGGCCCGATACATCCAGCCGGCAGAGCCGGTGTACCAGGTCCAGCCGCCACGCCCGACGTGCGGAGCGACCGAATACACGTCCGCGGCGACGACATAGGGTTCCACCTTATAGCGGTGTACATCGGCGCGCGTGCTCGTACGGTTGATGGGATTGAGGAGCGAGAACAACTCCCAGGCATTCCTCCCTTGGCCGAGCAGCGCGTAGGCAATGACCGACCACGTGGCCGCGTGGGTGTACTGGCCGCCGTTTTCACGAATCCCGGGCGGATAGCCCTTGATATAGCCGGGGTCGGGCAGGCTCCGGTCGAAGGGCGGCGTGAACAGCAACGCGAGACCCGCGTCGCGCCGAATGAGATGCCGATCCACGGCGGCCATGGCGCGCGAGGCGCGAGCCGGGTCGGCGGCCCCCGATATCACGCTCCAGGATTGCGCGATGGAATCTATCCGGCATTCGGTATCGGTGGCCGATCCGAGCGGCGTCCCATCGTCAAAATAGCCCCGACGGTACCAGTCGCCATCCCAGGCCTCCTGCTCCAGTGAGCTTTTAAGCGCTGCGGCGTGGCGCAGCCACAGGGTCTCGCGAGCGCGCTGATCGCGTGCCCGCGCCAAAGGTGCGAACGCCGCGAGCGTGGTATGCAGAAGCCATCCGAGCCAAACGCTTTCGCCCCGCCCCATCTCCCCAACCCGGTTCATGCCGTCATTCCAGTCGCCTGTGCCGATCAACGGCAGGCCGTGTGCTCCGACCGATAGACTCTGCTCGAGCGCACGCGCACAGTGCTCGTAGAGCGGCGCGCTCTCGTCAGAAATCACCGGCTGAAAATAGGCGTCCTGCTCATCGGCGCGCAGCGCCTGACCCTCCAGAAACGGCACCGATTCATCCAAGACCGCGACGTCCCCGGTCGCCTCGACGTAGTGGGCGGTGGCGTACGCCAGCCAAACCCGATCGTCGGTAATACGGGTGCGAACGCCCGCGCCGGCCGACCGCTCCCCACCCGGCAGCCACCAGTGCTGCACATCGCCCTCGATGAACTGTCGGCCGGCCGCTCTCAACAAATGCTCGCGTGTCAGGGCCGGCCTGGACAGCGCCAGCGCCATGCCGTCCTGAAGCTGGTCGCGGAATCCGTATGCGCCGCTCGCTTGATACAGAGCCGATCGCGCCCACATCCGGCACACGAGCGTCTGATAGAGCATCCAGCGATTGAGGATGACATCCAGGGAGCGGTCGGGCGTTTTCACTTGAACCACGCCGAGCACGTTGTCCCAGTACTGAATCACCGAGCGCAAGACCGCATCGAGATCGACCGACCGGTACCGCAGCAGCAGGGATTGCGCGTCGGTCGCGCTCGCGGCTTGCCCCAGGAAGAAAACCACTTCCACCCGCTCGTCCGCGGCGATTTCCACCAAGGATTGCAGGGCACAGCACGGATCGAGGCCGGCACCCACGCGCCGCGACAAAGGTGCTCGCCCACCAAGCGCCGCCGGACGCTCGAGCGTGCCGTGTCGACCGAGAAACTCGCGCCGGTCCGCAGTCCAATGCGTTTGAGAACCGGCGAGATCGGCAAACGCCATGCGCGAACCAAACACCGTGTTCCAGGGGTTTTGTGCGAACATCGCGCCCGTACCGGGGTCGATGGTCGTCACGACAAAGGGCGCGGTGGCGGCCCGCGAGGGCCCAAGCACCCATTCGACGTAGGCCGTGACGGAAAGTTTTCGCGCTGTTTGCGAGGTGTTGTGGATTTTCAGGCGCGAGATCTTGATGGGATCGTCCATCGGCACGTACACCGTCAGATCAAGGTCTATACCGTGTGAGGCGTGCTCGAATCGGCTGTATCCCTGCCCATGGCGGGCGCTATAGTGCGCGCCGTGATCCCGGATCGGCGACGCCGTCGGTCCCCACAGCTCACCGCTCTCCTCGTCGCGCAAATACAGCGCCTCGCCCGGGCGATCCGTAACCGGATCGTTGGACCACGGCGTCAACTGGTTCTCCCGACTGTTCAGCGCCCATGTGAATCCGCCTCCTTCGGCCGCGACTTGGAAACCGAATCCGGGATTGGCGATGACATTGATCCACGGAGCTGGCGTCGCTTGCCCCGGACCCAAGAGCGTGACGTATTCCCGTCCGCCGACCGCGAATCCTCCAAGTCCGTTGAAGAATTCGAGATCGGGAGGCACGGGAGCCATCGTCTCCGCCTCGAGATGTGCACTGCTCCTCGGTCGCCGCGTAACGGGCGCGGGAAGTGCTCGCAGACGATCGAGTTGATCGGACAGGTTGCCGCGGTGCCCGACCAAAACCACGCGCGCGACGGAAGAGAGCCGCGCGCGCGTCTCCTCCGAGATCAGATCCGTGCGCAGCAGAAATACGGAGCCGCGGGTGTTGTCCACGCCGATCGGCGCCTGCGACTGGCTCATTCGAATTTGCGTCTCCAGGGCGAACTGCAGGTCCTGGATATAGGAAGTCGCTCGTTCGTTCAGGATGACGAGATCGACGGCAAACTGCCTCATCCGCCAGTATTCGTGAGCGCGCAATAACTGCCGCGCGATGCCAATGTCCTCGACATCGTCGATTCGCAAGAGAACGATCGGCAGATCCCCGGAAATGCTCTGCGACCACAGTGCGGCCGGCCCGCCGCCGCCTCGGCGTATGGCATCGGACGAGGGCCGCATCGAGGCGTCCGCATAGAGCACATAGCCTGCGAGACGCTGAAAGAGACCGGCCTCCGCGGCATCGATGCCGAGATGACGAAGTTGGATCTGCGCCTGCGTCCATGCCAAGGTGGCCGCGCGCACGAAGGCGTTGGGCTCATAGTGCTTGTCGATGAGATCCAGAACGCTTTCGCGAGAACCGGCGACACTGGTCCAGAATGCAATGCGCACCGTGGCGCCCGCCGGTATGCGCACGCGATAACGAAGCGCGAATATCGGATCGAGGACAGTGCCCACGGTATTGGACAATCGCCGTCCGTCCATCATGACAATGGGCGCCAGAATGTCGCGGCCGCGGCCTAGGAACCGCGCTCGGTCGGTTTCGAGTTCCGGCTTGCCCAACGCCTCGCCTTCAATGACGGCATGATGGGCTGCCCAGATTTCCGGATCGGCGGGCGAGCGCCGCCGCCGCGTCGCGAGGATCGCTCCCACCTTCGCCACGTACTCGGTCTGCACGAAGAGCTTGGAGAACGCCGGATGCGCCGCATCGGCCGCGGGGGGCGCAAGCATGAGCTCCGAGTAGGATGTGACTTCCAGGTCGCGCATTCGATTGCCGGTATTCACAATCGATAGGCGGCGGCCTTCGGCGTCGTCTTCCGGAGAAACGACCACTTCCAGGGTCGTGGCGATCATCCCGTCGCGGCGAATGAACTCCGCTCGATCTTCGGTGAAATTCACTTCGTAGCTGTCGGGCTCGACACCGCTCGGTTGATAGCCCCCGGACCACACGGCACCACTTTCGATGTCGCGCAGAAATATATAGCTGCCGGCATCGTCGCGGGTGAGATCTTCGCGCCAACGCGTTATGCCAAGATCGCGCCAGCGACTGGAGCCGGAGCCGGCGCTGGTGAGCATCACCGAATAGCGGCCGTTCGAGAGCAGATGGGTTTGCGGCGTCGACTCGTGCGGTGTCCTGAGATGCCGTGTTTCCTGGATTTGCACACCGCTGACTCGCGCGGCGGTGCCGACTTCTTCGGCCCGAGGATGCGCGACCGAGACGTCGCGCGGCGTGCGTTCCTGCAACAGCAGTTCGGTGGCCTGTATGCTCGGTTGTGCATGAAACCGTTCGCGCATTTTCCCGTCGAAAAGGACGTTGGCGATGGCAACCACGGTCATGCCCTGGTGATGCGCCATAAAGGCGCGAACCACGGCAACCCGGGATCCCTCGGGCAGACGGCTGCGAGTGTAATCGAGCGCCTCGTAGAAGCCGTACCGACCGCGTGCGCCGAGCGCAACCAATTGCGAAAAATTGAGCGCGGCGCGTTTCGGATCGACCATCACGGCAAGGGCCGTCGCATACGGCGCGATCACGACGTTTTCGCTCAAGCCCCGTTTCAAACCTAGGCCCGGCACCCCGAAGTTCGAATACTGATAGGTTTGCTCCAGGTCGCGCGCATTGTAGGCGGATTCCGAAACGCCCCAGGGAATGCCGAGCTCAACACCGTAGTGAATTTGCCGCTGAACGATCAGGCGATTGGTTTGTTCGAGGAGACTCCCGGATGGCGCCCGCATGACGAGCGACGGCATCAGATATTCGAACATCGAACCGGACCAAGAGATCAACGCCGCTCCGTGACCCACGGGTGTAACCGTGCGCCCAAGCCGAAACCAGTGGCGGGCCGGCACATCGTTCTTGGCGATGGCCACGAAGCTCGCCAAACGCGCCTCGGAGGCAAGTAAGTCATAACAACTCGGATCAAGCGTCCCCTCGGCCGCACGGTAGCCGATCGAGAGGAGCCGGCGCTCGGGGTCGAGCAAAAATCCGAACTCCATTGCTTGCGACATTTCCTGCGCAGTCGACTCGATGATTGCCAATCGTTGCCGCAGCCCGCGGACGCCCTCATCGGTCAGGCTGAGATCCCGCTGCCAGCTCTTGACCGACCTTTGGGCCGCTTCCGCCCAATAAAGCGTCTCCCCGCCCACCTCGTCGCCCATCTCGTGGCTCAACGCCCGCGCAATGTCCGCCGGGGTCGCGGCCAGAGTCGCGATCCGCGCAAGTTGCACCGACATGTCCTTGGGGTTCACCTCTTCGCCAAGTGCCGTGCCGAGTGCATCGAGGGCGTGTTCGAGCTGCGCAACAGCGATGGTGTGCGTTCTGAGTTCGTTGGGAAGCTCACCCAGGGCGTCGCGCGCAAGATTCATGGCGTCCGCGACGCCGCTACACGGCAAACGGTCAGGCGCGGGCAGCTCGATCCATTCGCGACACGCATTCGCGAGGGCAATGAGATGCGCCGCAAGGTTGCCGCTGTCCACGGAAGATACGTATCGAGGATCCAGAGGGCGCAGATCCCGTGTGTCGTACCAGTTGTAAAAATGGCCGCGATATTGCTGCAAGCGGCTCATGGTCGCCAACGCCGCTTCCAGCCGATCGACGGTCTCGATCGTCCCTGCCCAACCGAAGTCCCGCGCGCTGACGGCGGACAGGAGGTACAGGCCCATATTGGTGGGCGATGTTCGATGCGCCAGGACCGGTCGCGGATCTTCCTGGAAATTATCGGGCGGCAGCATATTGTCGTCCGCCGTAACGAAGGTCTCGAAATAGCGCCACGTGCGGCGCGCGACCAGTCTCAATGCTCGGGCATCTACATTTGTGACCGCCAGATGCCCGGCGACGCGTGGAGAGAGGCTAATCCATACGGCGATGGCGGGCGAGGCAATCCAGAGAATCACGAATGGCGCCGCCAAAACCCAAGCGTCGGGTCGAACGTACCCGATCAGCGCCACCGCAACCATCGCGATGGCTATGCCTCCGATCATGCGGCGATAGGCGCTGTAGAGATTGAGCTCGGACCTGAGATTCGCCTGAGCGGCAGTGACCCACTGAAGCAAGTTCCGCCGGCTCACGAACAGACGAAACAGCGTTCGACTGATCGCGTCGATCATCAGCCATGCCTGATGCGCAAGAAAGGTTATCTGAAAGGCGGTCAGGGACGCAGCAAGCCAGATATCTTTACGGAGGGCGCGAAAGTGGCTGCGTAACTTGACCTTAGGGCGGCGCGGCACGACAGCGGCAAAAATCGGCAGTATCGCCGGCAAGCCAATCGTCAATACGACAAAGCCAGTCCAGACCAGCGGGCCGTTCCCGGGCAATACCCATCCGACGAACAGGGCCGCGACACTCGCGGGCGCCGACAGCGTTCGGCGCAAATTGTCCGACATTTTCCACAGACCGATCAGAGGCAAGCTTCGGCTGCCCCGCTTCCCTCCTGCCGCATCTCCTCTGCCGAAAATCCAGGGCAGCAACTGCCAATCGCCACGCGCCCAGCGATGCTGGCGTGCGGCAGCGACGTCGTACCTCGAGGGAAATTCCTCGACCACTTCGATATCGGAAACCAGACCCGCGCGCGCGAAGATTCCTTCGAACAGATCGTGACTGAGCATCGTTCCGTCGGGTACACGTCCGGCGAGCGCGGCTTCAAAGGCATCCACATCGTAGATGCCCTTGCCAGCATATGAGCCTTCGCCGAAAAGATCCTGGTAGACATCCGACACGGCGGCGGCATACGGATCGATGCCGCTCGTGCTGGAGAATACGCGCTGAAAGAACGAACCTTCACGACCGACGGGCAGGGATGGCGCGACCCGCGGTTGCAGTACGGCATATCCTTCGACCACGTACCCCGCTTCGGCGTCGAACCGGGGGTGGTTCAGCGGGTGCGCCAATTTGCCGACCAGGCGGCGTGCCGTATCCCGCGGCAGCCTGGTATCTGCATCAAGCGTAATGACGTAGCGGACGCCCGACGGAACCTCAGGGGGACGCCCTTTGTCGTCACGGAAGTCCGTATCAGCCGCTCCGCGCAGCAGCCGATTCAATTCGTGCAGCTTGCCGCGCTTGCGTTCCCATCCCATCCACCGCCTCTGCCCCTCGCTCCAGACTCGGCGACGGTGCAGCAGGAGGAAGCGCTCGCCTGCCCCGCCCTTGCCGTGAACTCGGTTCAGTCGCGCAATGGCCTCGCCCGCCATTGAGAGCAGCGCCTCATCTCCGGCGGCGATTTCGCTCTGTGAGTCTGTCCAGTCAGAAAGCAGTGCAAAGTACAGCTCGCCTTCCGGCGAGGCGAGGTAGTGAATCTCGAGGCGTTCGATCTGCTCTTCGAGTGCGGCTGCGGTGGTGAGCAAGGTGGGTACCACCACCATCGTTCGCAGATGCGAGGGAACGCCGTCGCGCAGCGCAAGACCGGGCAGGATCGTTGCGCCGAAACCCCTCATGATGGCGCGATTCACCAGCGCGATCGCCGCATCGAACGCAGGAATGAGGCCGAGAGGAGCGAGCAGCGCCAAGTGGCCGACCGAGATCCCCCCTGTGTGGAGCACAAGTAGTGGCAGCGACAGCACGGCGGCCGCTATCAGGACGATGGCAGCCACGTAGCCACCAACTCCGCTCGCCATTGCGCAACGGCGGGGCCAGCTTAAGAGCGGCTTTCGATAGCCGATGGTTGCTTCGAGGATGCCCCGGCCGTTCGCGATCAGGTAATAGCCGGGATCACGCCTGCGGTCAACGCCATGCTCGCTGTCCGTTGCGACAGATTCCTTGGCGGTGGACAATGCCGCGGCCGTGATTTCAAGTTCAGTCAGGTTCGAGCCTCGCGCAAACCGTTCGATCGCCCGCCGGTAGAGGTCACGCGTGGGAAAATCCATTGCGGCAAAGTCGCTGCCGGCGCGCAGCAGCTCATCGACCAAGCTGACACTCTCGAAGAACTCCGGCCAATCAACATCCGACAGCAGCCGCATGCTCGTGATGATGTTCCGTACGGTCACATTCGAGGCGCTCTGGCGCTGATGCTCGTCACGCACCGCCTCGTCCGAGGTCGTGCCCTGCGCGACCAAGCGTTCCTCCAACCAGTGCAGTGCCGGCGTCACTCTCGGGTCCTGATCCCGCAGACGCTGGACGAGCTGAACGGTAAATGCCGGTGAGAAGGATGCGCGATCCGTGCCGCGGCCGATCAGTGCGTCGGGTTCGCCGCTATGGCCGTTGACGCCCAGAAGTCGATCGGCAAGGGCGTCCGCTTCCTGGCGCGCCGCACGACTGCTCACGATGCGTGCCGCGGCGCGGCGCAGATTCTCCACCAGCACGATCCGCAGCGTGATCGCCACCGCCCAAAGCTCGCCGATGGTCAGCGGCTGAACCCGCTGATAGGCGCGCACGAAACAGCGCAGCGTTTCAGGATCGAATCGGCTGTCGGTGTGGGCAACGAATGCCCAGGCCACGCCGAATACGCGCGGATATCCGCTAAACGGACCATCCCCCAACTTGGGGAGCAGCCGATAGAAGCTCGGTGGGAGATCCTCGCGGATTTCCCGGATCTGCTCTTCGACGATGTGATAGTTGTCGAGGAGCCACTCGGCGGCCGGCGATATCGCGCGGCCTTCGCCGGTCGCTGCGGCTATGTCCCGATAGGCTGCGAGTAAAACCGCCTCGTTGTCCCGCAGCCGCGCCCCCAGAGTGCGGCGCGCTATTCGGCGCTTCGTGACCCGTTGCGCGGCGGCGAGACTCGCTGCGTGCTGCTCCAGGCGCTCGATGCTGAAAAGCTCCGCGCGCAGCAGCTCATCACTGTTCCAAGGCGAAGCGGGCGAACGGCGCCTGAAGGCGCGACCGACGAGAGATATCAATTTGGCCGGGTCATCGAATTGCAGGCGTATGAGCCGGTCTCCTTGGCATAGAGGGATGATACTGCGCCGAATTCGCGGCAGGATCGGTACGCTGGCGTACACTCTCGCCGGCCGACGTGACAGCTTATACCCAAAGCGACATTAATGGCGTTGCGATGCACCGATATGTTCGCCAACGAACTGAATCTTTTGATGCAACGCCGATAATGGCGGGATCATGGATCATTAAGCCAGACACACACATGATCCGCCTTGCGCCTTTCGCACGTTTCGCGCCTTCCATGCCTATCGCCGCATTCAATCGGCGCCGGCGGCATTGCGCGCGCTCCCGCGTCCTCTTGGCCGCCACCATTGCACTCTCGCTCGGTGCTTGCTCATCGGTTCCATCGGCATTCAACGCTCCGAAGTCCACATCCGTCGCGCTGGCTCATCCCGAGGAGACTCGTCTCGGCGCGCAGTTTGACAATGCCGCACGCAAGCGGGACGGCGATTCCGCGTTTCGAATCATCTCGGTCGGCGTCGACGGATTCCTGTTACGCGCGCAAATGATCGATGCCGCGGAGAAAACCCTGGATCTTCAATATTTCATCTTTCGCGGCGACGAAACGGGTCGACTGCTCACCGATGCCCTGATGCGGGCAGCCGATCGGGGTGTGCGTGTGCGGGTGTTGGTCGACGATGGCGACACGGTCGCGGGCGACGAGCAAATCAGCGCGTTGGACGCCCATCCAAACGTCGAGATTCGGATATTTAACCCGTTCGTCTATCGCGGGCACAGCAACCTGAGGCGCTCTATCGAATTCATGTTTCACGCCTCCAGACTCGACTATCGAATGCACAATAAGCTGCTGGTCGTCGACAATGCCGTTGCGCTCATCGGCGGCCGCAATATCGGCAATCAATACTTTCAGATGGACCCTGATTCCCAGTTTGCCGACGACGACGTTTTCGCCGCGGGTCCGATCGCCATGCAGCTCTCCACGGCCTTTGATGAGTACTGGAACAGCCGCTTCGCCGTACCCGCGGCCGCGCTTGATCGCCGCCAGCGTTCGCGGCGCACGTTCGCGGAACGACGCGAGCGGGCGGGTGAGCGCCCCGAGCGCCAGTTACAGCCGCTAAAGACGGACGGCGTCGATTACGTGGCGAAAATGGCAAGCGATGAACCCTATGCCGGCATGATCTCGGGCCGGCTGCCGCTGGTGTGGGCCCGGGCGCAGGTCATCAGCGACACTCCGGACAAAAAGGACGTCGAGCGCGGTAAGTTGGGCGGCCGCCTCATGGCCGAACAAGTACTCAAAGCCGCCGGCGAAACGCAATCCGAGCTGCTGATGGTGACGCCCTACTTGGTACCGTCTCCGGACGAAATGGCGGCGCTCAAGGAGCTGCGCGCCCGTGAGGTCCGCGTAGGGATATTGACCAACTCGCTCAAATCGACCCCTGATATCGTGGCGCATGCCGGCTACATGAAGTTCCGCGTCGTGTTGGTCAAGGAAGGCGTGGAACTGTATGAAACCCGATCGCTCCTGGGCAATACCCGGGGGAGCGGTGAAACGGCGGTGGTCTCGAGCTACGGCAACTTTGGTCTGCATGCCAAATTGTGGGTGTTTGACCGGAAGCGAGTCTTTATTGGCTCGATGAATTTCGATCAACGCTCGAAGCACCTCAATACCGAGATCGGTCTGATCATCGACAGTCCGGAGCTCGCCCAACAAACGGTCACGCGTTTTGAGCACATGGTGCGGCCGGATAACGTCTACGCGCTGGCATGGCGCGAAGCGAGCGGCGCAGTGCCGGCGCATCTGGTGTGGGATACCCAGGAGGACGGCGAAGCTATTGAATACACCCAGGAACCCGAGCGAAGCTCGTGGCAGAGGTTCGACCTCAAGTTTCTGTCGTGGCTGCCGGTCGACGGAGAATTATGAGAGTCGGTAAGTTGCCTTTACTCGCACTGATCGTGGCGCTGAACATGCTGCCGGCTGCGCGCGCCGCGGCCCCGGCAGCGGCCCAGCTCGAGATCAACCATCTGCTCGGACTCATCGAACAATCCGGCTGTGAGTTCTTCCGCAACGGCACTTGGTACAATGCGCAACGGGCACAGGCGCATCTGCGCGCCAAGTACGATATGTTGGCCGCGAGCGATCAAATCAAGACAGCGGAAGATTTTATCGAAAAAGCCGCCAGCAAAAGCAGTCTGAGCGGCCTGCCCTACCAAGTAAGGTGCGGCGGTGCGCCAATGACAAGCAAAGAATGGTTCGACGCGGCCCTGGCGCGCTATCGCAACCACATCAGCCGCAGCGTTCCTTGCGCACCGCGGGTTGCGCGCGGTACGCAAGGACCCTGCCCATCTGCATCACTTCAACTCGTCAATCATCTATTCTGACCGTCAGATCGTTATGCACCGACTTCACATGCTCGGTGTCACGCGCAAGGGAAACCGCTTGGTCGATGGCCTGTTGGCTCCTCGCGGTACCCGATAGCCATACGACGCCATTCTTGTCGGTCTCGACATGAATACGCCCCAGGCTGGTCAGATGGTCAGCCGCGAGCTTGGTCTTGATTTTCGTGGTGATTGCCGAATCTTTCACGTATACCGTGCTGGCCGTTCCGACTGAATTGGCGTCGTCCGACGCGATGGCCGCAGCCGACCCGAGCAGCGCGCCGAATACGACGCACGTCATTGCTAGTTTTGTCTTCATAAAATGTCCTTTAGTTGGATATCGCTGCGATTCTCTCACGAGTTGCGAATTCGGGCGGTTCGTTACCGTACATAGCGCGGCTGCCGCCTAGGACAGCAATCACGAATCTCCCAACAATTCCGCTATCGGATGCAGCTGTTCCACGTGTTGCGACACTGCTTTGACGATGACGATGATCGGAATGCTGAGAAGCATTCCCCAGATGCCCCAAAGCCAACCCCAAAACATGAGCGATATGAACACCGCCGCCGAATTCACGTTCGCGATGCGCCCTGTCATCCAAGTGGTAACAAAGGTTCCGATCACGGTGGCGATCGCAAGCGATGCGCCCGCGACCAGTGCCGCCATACCCAGCGAATTGAATTGAATGAAGGCGGCCATCGCCGTCGCCACCGCTGTCGCGGCCGGACCCAAATACGGCACGATTTGCAGCACTCCCGCGGCGGCGGCCCACGCTCCGGCGTTCTCGAGGCCGATCCAGCGAAACACGATCCAGGTGAGCAACCCGACCAGTAGATTCGTCGTGAGCAGCATGAGCAAGTATCGTTGAATCGAATGATTGATGTCATTCAGAATGTGTACGGTGATTTTCTTCCTCGACAGCGACGGTCCGGTCAGGCGCACGAGATTTCGTTTGAATTTATCTCCTCCGACCAACAGGAAAAACACCAAAAAGACCACCATGGCCGCCTGAGCCAAGGCGCCGAGGGTATCCATCGAACTTTGCCAAAGGAAGGTGCGCAACTTGAAGTTCGGCTGATCGACGATGACGTGGGTGGCGGTTTGATGCGGCGCCGCGGGACCGCCCGCCGCCTGGGCGGCCGCCTTTTCCACCTGGTTCGCGGCGCTTTGCATCTTTTGCATGCTGCCGATTCGGCCGATTTGCATAGCTGCAAGTCCTGCCGACAACTTCGTCGCCGCTTCGGGCAACTGCCCAATGATGGTTTGCATTTGTCCGCGCAATGAATACATGCCGAACACGAGGCCGCCCATCATGCTTGCCATCACGATGGCCGTACCGATGACGCGGGGGATCCTAATCGCCTCGAGCCACGCCACGAGCGGATAGAGCGTGTAAGAGATGACGATGCCCAAGAGCAACGGTATCGCAAAGGCGCGGGCCCACCACAGGGCGTAAATCGAGACGAGCGCTGCCAGGACTCCCAACGCCAAGCCCCGCGCGTCAACTGCGAGCCGGGATGCCGGAAGTGTGACAAGCGATGTCTCGGCCGCGATGCCTTGAGGTTCGATCATATCCGACTCGGAAACCACGGCACCGCCTGGATTACAGGCGTCGCCGCTATCTAAAGAAATACCTTTAGAGGGATCTTCGATGGGACAACTGCACGAAACACACTGTCAGATCCATTCCCAGGATTTGACTAGCCGTGCGGCGCCTCATGTTTTCCCGCCGGCTTCGCCTCTTGAGTCTTTGGAAACCTGTCGCATGATGAATGCCTTCCTGTAGGTGCGGTCGCGCGCCGAATTTCCGCCGGTTATTCCGATGAACCATAAAAGCATGCGCACCGCCCCTGTGTCGGGACGCTACCGCACATAGGGGCGGCGCCGATATTGTGGTCATCGCCCGAATGAGCGCAAAATCGCGAATCCCACACCCTGCAGCGGAGCCGGTATGTGCGAGCTTGACGATCTGGATGAATTTGCGCGCCGCTCGGGCGAGCTGACTCGACGGCAGTTCGGTGCCATGGCACTCGGTGCCGGATTGGCGGCGGCGTTGCCGAAACTTGCCGATGCCGCGCAGACCACGGGGGCGGATGTAGAAATAAAAACTCCGGACGGTGTCGCCGATGCCTATTTCGTGCATCCGGCGGCCGGCAAATATCCCGGTGTGCTCATCTGGCCCGATATATTTGGATTGCGTCCGGCCTTTAAGGCAATGGCCACGCGACTCGCTGAGTCAGGCTATGCGGTCCTGGTCATCAATCCCTTCTATCGTACGAAGAAAGCGCCGACCGCGCCGGATCACCCCGATTTCAACGATCCGGCGACCCGACAGGGACTCATGACCCTGATGGGTACCTTAACACCCGAGACTGCCGTGACCGATGCCAAGGCATTCGTTTCGTTTCTCGACAGCCAGCCATCCGTCGACAGAAAACGGAAAATAGGTACCACCGGATACTGCATGGGCGGTCCCTTCGTGTTCCGCGCGGCTGCGACGATCCCGGATCGAATCGGCGCAGGCGCGACGTTTCACGGCGGCGGACTCGTCACCGACAAACCGGACAGTCCGCACCTGTTGATCCCGCAAATGAAGGCGCACTTTTTAATCGCGATTGCCGAAAACGACGACACCAAACAACCGGAAGCCAAGGACGTGTTGCGCAATGCTTTCGCCAAGGCCCACCTACCGGCGGAAATCGAAGTCTATGCAGGCACCTTGCACGGTTGGTGCCCGACCGACGCGCAAGTCTATAACCGCGAGCAGGCGGAGAAGGCTTGGAGTCGCATGTTGGCGCTGTTCAGCACCTCGCTGACGTAGATTCGCGGCGCCTCGGAGGCATTCGATATCTCCTTCAACCTATTATACGAATGCCGAAAGCAAAATTGCGCCATCCCCGAAAAATGGGAGATTCCAATGAACGAAGAAACCTTGAACCTGAGCATACGCAAGTTCTTGAAAACCGTAGGCATCAATTCGCAGCGGGAAATTGAGCAAGCGGTAGCCAAAGCCGCTGCAGCCGGCGCCATTGCCGGCACAGAATCATTTCCGGCCAAAATGACGCTGGTGGTTGCGGGCCTCAAGTTGAAAGTCGAATTTAACGGCGACATCACGCTGCAATGAGCTTGGTGCAGCACACCTGTTAAATTTTGTCATAATCACTTTAATACTTGTATAAGGGAATTTTTAACCTAATACGATAAGTAACTGATTATTCACATTGTTATTCTTCGCGACAAAGTTGCGATAAGGGCTTCTCGCGGCGACCGTTTCCAAGGGTCCCTCTCGCCTCCGCTTGGCCAGTTTAGGGGCCGTCGGGCCGACGCAGCTGACTTGGCGCGATTTAGATCGGCATCCCTATTTTGGAAACTTTCGACATAGAATGCACACCCGGACCGACTCTGGGCGACTGACCCCTCTGGTGCAAACTGGCCCGCGACGGTTCGGCGAGCGACCACGGCGACGCGCTGGCTCGGTTCGCTGACGACACTGCATCCCATGGCGATATGCGCGTATACTTTTTTCGGACGCTTACGCAAATCCGACTGACTGGCATGCACGTACTTGCCCTCACAACGCAGGCTGCTGGGTATCAAGATTATGGGATGCTTGCTTAAACAAGGCGGCGGGCTGTACCCAAGGTTGCGCATTGGCGCGGTGCTGCTGGCAGCCGGCGAAGGTCGGCGCATGGGTGGCGTGGCGAAGCCGCTCATACGACTTCAGGGAGTGCCGCTCATTAGCCGCCAGCTGGTCGCCCTCAGTGGTGCCGGCGTTGACGAGGTGGTCGTCGTGACCGGTTACGCGCGTAAGGCGGTCGAGCGACAGGTGCAGAGTTTTTCGATAACACTCGTGCACAACGAGGCGCATGCGCAGGGCCAGGAAGGCTCGGTGCGAGCGGGGCTCGCCGCGCTCAGCGGGAGCTTCGACGCGGTGTTCATCGTGCCTTCTGACCAGCCGCTGATTGGCGCAGGCGATTTGACCGAGCTGATCGGGGCCTTCAAGAAGCGCGTGGCGGGTCATGTTGTGGTGCCGGTCGTGGATGGGCAGCGAGGCAATCCTATTTTACTCGACGAGTTAGCGCACGCGCAGATTCTCTCCAGTGCCACGAACTTGGCCTGCCACCACCTGATCGAGCGCCAACCCGAACTCGTGAGTATGTACGAAACAAGCAATTCCCGCTTCATTACCGACCTGGACACACTTGAGGATGTGCAGTGGCTGGGACGACGCACTGGCTGGCAACTCGAATTGCCGGCGGCCCAGGAGATTGCCGAATAGAGGAGTGACCCATGATCCCCCGCGAATTCGAATATCACGCCCCCCAGAGTATTTCCGACGCCCTCGGCTTGCTGGAGCGATTCGGCGACGAGGCCAAGTTGCTCGCTGGCGGCCACAGCCTGCTGCCGATGATGAAACTGCGCTTTGCCCAACCCGGTCATCTGATCGATCTCGGCGGAATTGGCGAACTCAAAGGCATACGCGAGGAAGCCGGCATGCTGCGCATCGGCGCGATGACTACGGAGAATGAGATCATCTGGTCGAAACTGTTGCAGGACAAGTGTCCCTTGCTGGTCGAGGGCGCGCGCCTGATCGCGGATCCGCAGGTGCGCTACAAGGGAACGATCGGCGGCGATATTTCACACGGCGATCCGGGCAATGACCACCCAGCCCTGATGCTGGTGCTGGGCGCAACATTCGTCCTCAAGGGCCCGTCGGGCGAGCGCATGGTGCCATCCGACGGCTTCTTCGTCGGAAGCTACGCCACACTACTGGCGCCGGGCGAAATCATGACCGAAATACGAATCCCGGTTCCTGCGCCGCTTACCGGCTACTGCTACTCCAAACTCAAACGCAAGATCGGGGATTTTGCCACTGCGGCCGCTGCGGTCACGCTACGCATGAAGGGAGACAGCGTTCAAGATGTGGCCATTGCGCTGACCAACGCCGGCGCCTGCGCGCTCAGGGCGCGCGCCGCCGAAGACTCCCTTCGGGGCAACGCGATAAATGATGCTTCAATCGCCGAGGCCGCCCGGCTTGCGATGAGCATCTGCGATCCGGCTGCAGATCAGCGTGGCGATGTGGAATATAAGATCGCAATGAGCGGTGAAATGACCCGGCGGGCATTGCGCACGGCGCGCGCGCGCGCCCGGCACTGATTCGATATGAGGGGGGCAAAAAGGTGGTCAAGAAACAAACAGTATCGTTCAAACTGAACGGCGCGGATGTCGATGTGGTCGTTGAGCCGCGTGAGTTGCTCATCCATACACTGCGCGAGCGACTCCAGCATACCGGTCCGCATATCGGTTGCGAGACCTCGCATTGCGGGGCGTGCACGGTCGATCTCAACGGCATGTCGGTCAAGTCCTGCACGGTGCTCACCGTGCAATGTCAGGATGCCAAGGTGCTCACGGTCGAGGGCTTCGAACAGGGCGGAGCCTTGCATGCGCTGCAGGAAGGGTTTACGCAGGAACATGGACTGCAATGCGGTTTCTGCACGCCCGGGATGATTACACGCGCCTACCGGCTGCTCCAAGAAAACCCCAGCCCCTCGGAAGAGGAAATCCGCTACTGGATGGCGGGCAACCTGTGTCGCTGCACCGGCTACCAGAACATCGTCAAGGCCGTGCAGTACGCGGCAAACAAAATGTCGCTGGCACGCACCGGAACCTAACTTTAGGGGAGTTTTCGCGATGACCGCTACAACCGAAACGCTCGAGCGCGAGGCCAAGCTTCAGGGAATGGGCAGCTCCCGATTGCGCAAGGAGGACGCACGCTTCATCCGCGGCAAGGGTACGTATGTGGATGACATCAAACTGCCGGGCATGCTGTTTGGGGCCATGGTGCGCAGCCCCTACGCCCACGCGCGCATCAAATCGATCAACAAGGCCAAGGCCCTGGCCGTGCCGGGAGTCGTGGCGGTCCTCACCGCCGATGATCTGAAGCCGGTCAAGCTCCACTGGATGCCGACGATCGGCGGCGACGTGCAAGCGGTGCTGGCGGACAAGAAAGTCTGTTTCCAGATGCAGGAGGTCGCGATGGTGATCGCCCGCGACCGCTACTGCGCCGCGGATGGCGCGGATGCGGTGGAAGTGGACTACGAGGAATTGCCCGCCATCGTCGATCCACACAAGGCCATGGCTCCCGACGCCCCGATCATACGCGAGGATATTGCCGGCAAGGACGAGGTCGGCCACGGCAAGCGGACTCACCCGAATCACATATTCACCTGGGAAGCAGGCGACAAGCAGGGCACCGATGCGGTCTTCGCCAACGCGGCGGTGACCGTGAGAGAGGAGATCTTGAATCCTCGCGTGCATCCCTGTCCGCTGGAAACGTGCGGCTGCGTGGCATCCTTCGACAAGGTCACGGGCCAATTGACGGTCTACATGACCTCGCAGGCCCCACACCTGGTGCGAACCGTGGTGGCGATGCTGTCGGGCATTCCCGAAAGCAAGATCCGCATCATCGCCGGAGACATCGGCGGCGGCTTCGGCAACAAGGTTCCGATCTACCCGGGCTACGTCATCGCCATCGTGGCGTCGATCGTGACGGGCGTTCCGATCAAGTGGATCGAGTCGCGCATCGACAATATCTCCACCACAGGGTTCGCCCGCGACTATCACGGCATCGGCGAACTGGCGGCCGACAAGGACGGCCGGATCAAGGCGTTGCGCTTTGCCGCGCTAGCCGATCACGGCGCGTTCAATTCCCATGTATCGGCCACCAAGCTGCCGGCGGGGCTGTTCAGCATCTGCACCGGCTCCTACGATATTCCCAAGGCCTATTGCCGTGTCGATGCGGTGTTCACCAACAAGGCTCCCGGCGGCGTGGCCTACCGATGTTCGCTGCGGGTCACCGAAGCGGTGTACCTCATCGAGCGAATGATCGACGTTCTGGCGCAGAAGCTCGGAATCGACAAGGCTGAGATCCGCGCCCGCAATTTCATCAAGGCCGATAAGTTTCCCTACACCACGAGCCTCGGGTGGACGATGGACAGCGGAAATTATCATGCGGCTTTGGATAAGGTGTTGAAGGCCGTGGATTACGCGGGCCTGCGCCGGGAGCAGGCTGAAAAGCGCGCCAAGGGTGAGCTGATGGGAATCGGGATTTCCACCTTTACGGAGATCGTGGGTGCAGGACCCACCAAGGTCTGCGACATCCTCGGCATCGGGCTTTTCGACAGCTGCGACATCCGCGTCAATCCCACCGGCAGCGCCATTGCCCGGCTCGGAACCATGAGTCAGGGCCAGGGCCATGCGACGACCTATGCCCAGATCATCGCCACCGAGCTGGGATTGCCTTCGGACGAGATCCAAATCGAGGAAGGGGATACCGACAAGGCGCCCTACGGCGCCGGCACTTGGGGTTCACGATCCACCCCGGTCGGCGGTGCCGCTGCTGCGATGGCCGCCCGCAAAATCCGCGCCAAGGCACAGAAGATCGCCGCTCACCTGCTCGAGGTGGGCGAAGGTGATCTGGAATGGGAGGTCGATCGATTCAAGGTCAAAGGCAACCCGAACCAGGCGAAGACGATGAGGGAGATCGCCATGGCGGCACACACCTCCAACCTGCCGGCAGGCATGGAGCAGGGATTGGATGCGACGGAATACTATGACCCGCCCAACCTCACCTACCCGTTCGGCGCTTATGTCTGCGTCGTCGATATCGACCGGTTTACGGGCGAGACCAAGGTTCGACGTTTCTATGCACTGGATGATTGCGGAACGCGCATCAACCCGATGATCATCGAAGGACAGATCCATGGCGGCCTCACGGAAGCTTTTGCCGTGGCCTTTGGCCAGGCGATCCCGTTCGACGAGAACGGCAACCACCTTGGCAACAGCTTCATGGATTACTTCCTGCCCACGGCCGTGGAAACGCCGCATTGGGAAACCGATCACACCGTCACCCCCTCTCCGCATCATCCGATCGGCGCAAAGGGCGTGGCGGAATCGCCGCACGTCGGCGGCATCCCGTGCTTCTCGAACGCGGTCGTGGATGCCTTTGCGCATCTGGGAGTGACCCACATGGACATGCCGCACACCGCATTCCGGGTGTGGCAACAGTGCAAGGCGCTCGGCATCGATAGGCGATGAAGGTCCAGATCGACAAGACCTATCCCCTGCCGTGCTCGGCGCAGATTGCCTGGGAATTCCTGCAGAACATCGAGGCCGTTGCCGCTTGCATGCCCGGGGCGAAGATCACCGAACGCATCGATGCGGGCCGGTACAAGGGAACGGTCACGACCAAGGTGGGTCCCGCGACGATGTCCTTCAGGGGCGAAGTGGAGATGACCGATGTCGATGCGAGCGCCCGATCATTGCGCCTGCTCGGCAAGGGAACCGATAGCAGCGGCAGCACCGGCGCCTCCATGAACCTCACCGCCCGCATCGAGGGGGCCGAAGGAGCCTCAAGCACCTTGGTGGGTATGAGCGAATTGTCGATGAGCGGCAAGGCGGCCGCCTTCGGCGCACGCATGATGAGCACGGTTGCCGATCAGATACTGAAGCAGTTCGCCGACAACTTTGCCGCCCAAGTCAGCGCACTGCAGGCGTCGCGAGCGGCGCCCGCATCTCGAGACGGCAGCGCGACCACTTCTCAGGCGCCAATTCCCGTACCGGAAGCCCGGCCGTTGAATGTTCTTGCGCTCACGTGGACACTCTTTAAAGGCTGGCTGCGCGGCCTATTCTCCAAGCGGGCGGCGTGAGCCATACCGTGAAGCACATGCCCGAGATCCTCGATTTACAGCGCCGGCTCGAGGGCGTCGGCTATGTGGCCGAGGCGCCGCTGGCGGCTGCGCTGCTCTTGATGTTGGAGCTCGGCCGCCCGCTGCTCCTGGAGGGCGACGCCGGCGTGGGTAAGACCGAAATCGCCAAGGCGCTCGCGCTGACGCAGGGCGCCCGACTCATTCGTCTGCAGTGCTACGAAGGCCTTGATGTGCACACCGCGATGTACGAATGGAACTATCAGCGGCAATTGCTGGCAATCAAGCTCCTGGAGCACGATGAGCGCCCGGCGTCCGTCAAGGAGCAGGACATCTTTTCCGAGCGCTACCTATTGAAGCGCCCGCTGCTCGAGGCCATCAGTTGCGCCGAACCGCCGGTGCTGTTGATCGACGAGGTGGATCGCGCCGACGAGGCGTTCGAAGCCTACCTCCTCGAATTGTTGTCGGACTTCCAGATGTCGATTCCAGAGCTCGGCACCATGCGCGCCGTTACCAGGCCGCTGGTCATCATCACCTCGAACGGCACGCGTGAATTGTCCGACGCGCTGCGCCGCCGCTGTTTGTACCAGTACATCGACTATCCCGCGTTCGCAAAGGAATTGGCCATCGTGGAGATCAGGGCGCCAAAGGCCGCCGGACAATTGGCGCGCCAGGTGGTCGATTTTGTGCAAAGCGTGCGTCGTATGGAGCTGCAAAAGAAACCCGGCATCGCGGAAACCCTGGACTGGACTGCGGCTCTGCTGCGCATGGGAATATCCGCAATCGACGACGACGGTGCGGAGCGGATTCTCGAAACACTCAGCGCTCTCATCAAGACCCGTGAGGACCGGGCCGGCTTTACCCGCGAAGTGGTCGCACGGATTGCGGCCACATGTTGACGAGCGAGGCAGCCTTTGCCGTGGAATTGGGTGCGATGGTGCGCGCGCGGCTCACCGGCTTTACCGGGTTCCTGCGCGCAAACGGCTTTGGCGTCGGCGGTACCGATGCGGTGTCCGTACTCGACACGGGCGCAATAATGGGGATTCTTGACCCGCAAGTGCTGCGCTGGAGCCTGAAGGCTCTGCTGTGCGGCCGGGGCGATGAGTGGCGGCGTTTCGATCGTCTATTCGACGCCTATTTCCTGCCGCCCAACAAGAGCCTGTTTGCGCAAAGCGGCGGGGCCGCCGGCGGCGCGCGCGAGCACATCGATGCGGGGCGCGCCGACGCTGAATTCGACGCCTCGCCAGGTACCGGCCACCCAGTCGCCGGCGACATTGATGAGGGCTTTCTGAGGCATGGAGCCAGCCACGAAGAATCCCTGGCTTCCACCGATTTTCGCGAACTGAATCAGGCGCAGCATGCGTACGACATCGAAGCGCTGATGCGGCGGTTCGCCAAACGATTGAGGCCGCTTCTCCTGCGTCGTGAAGCCACCCATCATCACGGCCGGCGTCTGGACCTACAAGCTACCATACGGCAGAGCGTGGCCAGCGGCGGCACGCCAATTCGCCTCGCATGGAAGGATCGACGCCGCGTGCGCCCGCGCCTGGTGCTGCTGGTGGACGTCAGCCGGTCGATGAGCCTCTACAGCTTTTTCTACATGCGCCTCGCGAGAGCGCTGTGCGGCGAGTTGGCCGATGTGCACTGCTTCATCTTCCACACGCGCCTCACCGACGTCGGAGCGGCTTTGAGCGATGCGGATCCGTGGCGATCGCAAGAACGGCTGCACCTGCTGGCGATCGGTTGGGCCGGCGGCACGCGAATCGGTGAATGCCTGCGGGACTTCAATCGCGACCACGGAGCTCGCTTGGTCCATTCGCGTACCGGTGTGATTGTCGTGAGCGACGGTTATGATACCGGCGAGCCTGCGCTGCTGGCCGAATCGCTCGCCACGCTGCGGCGTCGATCGAGGTGCCTGGTGTGGCTGAATCCGCTGTTGAATCAGCCAGGCTACGCTCCGGAGAGCCGCGGCATGCAGGCGGCGATGCCGTACATCGACTTGCTCGCGGCGGGCGCCGACCTTGCGTCGATCGAGCGCGTATTGCCTCAGGTCCTGCAGACCTTAAGATGACGAACGAAGAACTCCACGATCTGGTGCGAGAATTGAACGGCCGCGGCGAGGCCTTTGCCCTCGTCACGGTGGTTCGGGCGGTCGCCCCCACGTCGGCGTACCTGGGCGCCCAAGCGATCGTTCTCGCCGATGGAACACTTAAGGGCTGGATCGGCGGCGGGTGCGCGACGGACGTCATCATCGAGTCGGCGAAATGCGCCATCGTGAAGGGTGAACCGAAGCTCGTGCGCATCAGTAACGAGAAAGTCTACGCCGAGGAAGACGTCGAGCACTACACGATGTCCTGCGCCAGCAACGGTAGTGTCGAACTCTTTATCCAACCCAATAGCCTTCGCAGCGCGCTGTGCGTGCTCGGGCGCACGCCCGCGGCGGACGAGGCGCGGTTCCTTGCGGAACGGCTGAGGATCCGGCTCACCGACCGCCCGAATGACGCGCCCGTCGTTCTTGTGGCGACGCAAGGGCAAGGCGATGAGGAGGCCCTGGAGGCCGCATTGCGCAGTCCCGCCAGGCAAGTACTCATGATTGCAAGCCGGCGAAAGGCAGACAGACTGCGCGCCGTGATGAAGATGCGCGGGGTCGACGACGCACAGCTTGCGCGCCTGCAGGCCCCCGCGGGCCCGGACGCCGGCGCGAAGACGCCGGGCGAGATTGCTTTGGTGGCGATCGCCGGAGTATTGGCTTCGCTGCGCGGTCGAGTCGAGCCCGTCGAGCGCAAGGCGGCTGCGAGCGCAGGCCCGGAGGAGCTCGGCACCGCATCCGCAGCCGGCATATTCATCAATCCCGTCTGCGGAGTGGCCGTGAGCCGCGCCAATGCGTTGCACGTCGAGAATTACGCAGGTGTTTCTTACTATTTCTGCTGCGACGGCTGCTGGACGACGTTTCTCGAAGACCCAGGGAAATATGCGACCGACGGTTTGACTTCCCGCACCCAAGTCAAGTGACACCTCTCCGAGCCTGTGCGACAGGCTCCTGCTGCGTGATGCAGTGAATGCCGCCGCCGCCGCGAAACAGATCCCGAAGTGCGACCGGCACGACCGCTCGATCGGGGTATGCGCGGCGCAGCGTGTCGAGCACCAACGCGTCCTCGGCAATCCCGTAGGCCGGAGCGATGACGCCGCCATTGGCGATGTAGAAGTTGACGTAAGAGCGGCAGTAGCCCTGCTCCCCGGCCGGCACGGCCGATCGCGGCGCCTCGGCAATCGGCAACAAGTTGAAGCGGCGTCCCCGCGCGTCCGTTTCCGTCTCCAGGACCTTCCGATTCTCCGCCATGATCGGATACCTCGGGTCCGCCGGATCGGCGACCACTTCGCACAGCACGGTACCGGGCTTGACGTATGCCACATAGCCGTCGACATGCCCGTCCGTTTCGGTGTCCATGACATCGCCCGGCAGCCAGATGACTTTCTGCACGCCAAGCATGGCGCGAAGCTCGGCCTCGGCTCGCACCTTGCCCCAGCCCGGATTGCGGTTGGGGTTCAGCACGCAGGTCTCGGCGGTGATCAGGGTTCCTTCGCCGTCCGACAGAAACCCGCCGCCCTCGACCACGAGATCGGATCGGTAGACCGGCAGCCCCGCCAGCGCGCCGATACGCTCGCCCAGGGCCGCATCCTTGTCATGCGGATGGTACTTGGCGCCCCAGGCGTTAAATGTAAAAGCAGCGGCTGCGCGCTCGCCAGCCGGATCAACAACGAACGTCGGGGCCGAGTCGCGCAGCCATGAGTCGTCGATCGGCATCGGCACGACCTTGATCGAGGGACCACAGCGCCTGCGCGCCTCGGTGACCTGGTCCGGATTCGCTATCATCGTGACGGGTTCAAAGCGTGCAATCGCCCCGGCAACGCGTACGTAGTCCTCGCGCGCCGCCTCGAGATGCTCGCGCCAGAGTTCGGCCCGCTGCGGCCACGCCATCCAACAACCGGCGTGCCGGGACCACTCGGCGGGCATCGAATATCCAAGGTCTGCTGGCCTCATTTCAACTCCTCCCGAGCACTCACGCTGCCCGTTGTAGGCCCCCAATGTGGGTCGCAATTTCACTCCGACTTTCATCCGGCAGAACGGTCAGCGGCGATAGGTCGCCGTGATCCCGATGGTGCGGGGCCGGACCGTGTGATCGAAGAACAGATCCGAGGTGTTCGTGTCTCGCGTATGAGAGAGCACGGGATGCGAATCCGTCAGATTCTGCGCGAACAACGACAGATCGATGCCCGCCCAGCGCAAACCGGCTCGAACCGACAAATTCTTGGTTTCCGGCAGCCCGGTATAGGTCGGATCGGAGACTCCGTTGTTCGGATCCTGGATGGGCTGCAGCGCCGTTTGGGCGGTGGTGTATTGATAGTCGATCCGCAAGTACGGTTTGCGGTTCTCGATGACCGGAAAGCCGTACTCCGCGGAGGCGAGAAATGTCCACGGCGCGCCCGGCAGTTGATCGCCTTCCGTTACGACCGGCTGCGCAGCCGGATTGGCTCCGGTGCACGCGGTCGGACCTGCGCACACCGTGCGCGTATATTTCGCCTCGACGTGAGCGACGGAAAGGTCCAACAGGAGGGCCTGGACGGGACGCATCTGCACCTCGAGTTCGCCGCCGACGCTGCGAACCTTGCCGAGATTCTCGACGAAATTCTGACCGCAGCCCGGGAGATAGACCGCTTGCTGGATATTGTCCCAGTCGATGACGAAGGCGCTGGCATTGATCTGCATGCGCCCATCCACAAAGAATTCTTCGCGCCCAGCTCGTAGCTCCACAGCGAGTCGGACGCGTAGATCCCGGGTCCGGCGGACAGGCCGATGGAAGCGAGATTCGATCCGCACAGGGAGGACAATTCGCCGTTGAGTCCGCCGGGCCGGTAGCCCTTCGCGGCGCTCACGTACAAGAGATTGTCCGGGTCGGGCTGATAGGCGATCACCGCTTTCGGCGTGATCGGGTTTTCACTGTTCGACCCGGTGTTAACCAGCGGCGTGAGCGGTCCTTGGTCGGCGACAGGAAAGGGCCGTAGTACACCAAGTCCCCGCTGTACTCGATGTGGGACGCCCGAACCCCGGCGGTTAATTTCCAGGCGCTCGACGATTCTCGACCGTGACGTCACCGAACAGCGCGTACTGCGTGTCGGTGATCTTGGAGACGGGCTGGGTCAGAATCTCGCCGTTCGGACACGGCGCCTGCGGGCGTGCATAGCGGGTAACCGTTGTACGCCGCGTCGTATTCGCCGTTGAGAGTCGGATCGAAGACGTGTCTCGGTGGTGTTTTCATCCAGATGCGAATAGAAGAGGCCCGTGCTCCACACCAGAGTCGCGGCGGGATCGAGCGACTGCAGCCTGAACTCCTGATAGAAATTGTTCTGGGTATCGGCATCGTGCGAGGTGCCGACGTCGCCGGGCGGCGGCGGCAGCGTCAGCCCGAACAGCGCTCGATCAAACTGCGTGTAGTCCGAAATCGAGTGCTGATTGCGCGAATAAAACGACGTGTTCGATATCAGATTCGCGAACCCGGCATTCCAATCGACCTTGACCGCGATCAGGTAAAACGGATCGGCGCTGGTATTTCGCTGGGCATTTCCGTTCTCGAAGTTGTATCGCGCTCGGATTGGACAGCGACGGCCAATAAGCCGACGTGTCGCCCAGCCGCAATTCCTGATAATAGGCGGAGGGGGTGATCGACAACGAATCGGTGATCGCCCACTTCAATGCAGCGCGTACGACCACGGTGTCCTGGTAGTTTGAATTCGGATCGGTTACGGCCTGATTCCAGTAATTGACATGATTCGCCCAACCTCCGTCCTCGCGGAAGGACGCACTCACACGAAAGCCGAGCTTGTCATCGATGATCGGGCCACCGATCGCGGCGCCGAGTTCGTAGGTTGTTCCGCCGTTGTGGGTGGTCGCGACTTCCGAACGCACATACATCGAGTCCGTTTGCAGACCGGGCGACGGCTGTATGAAGCGCACCGTTCCGCCCTCCGACCCCGCACCGAACAGCGTGCCCTGCGGCCCGCGCAGCACCTCGACGCGCTCGAGATCGAACAAAGCTGGAAAGGCATTGAAGGACGTGAAGGAGATGTGCCGGTCTTGGATCGGCGTATCGTCGATGTAGATTCCGACGGTGGATGTGCCGGCGGTCGAATCGATGCCGCGTATGTTGATGTCCGAATCTTCGTCGTTGAAGTTACCGGCAGCGGTGGTGGCGTCGCGCTGAAAGGTGACCCCTGGGGTCAGGCGGGTCAAATCGTCGATGCTGCGCAGACCTTGAACGTCGAGCTTCTCCTGAGTAAACGCCGTCGCACTGACTGCGATGTCTTGTAGCCGTTCCGTGCGTCGCGTTGCGGTAACGACGATCTCCTCGAGGGCGGTGGCGCTTGCCGCCGCATCGCCGTCGGCTCCCAAGGCGGTATCGAAAAGCACCGCCTGCCCCATGAGCCCAAAGCCAAGCGCCATTGCGGATATCCGCAACGACCATCCACATCCGCAACGATTCGATGGCATGAAGCACCCCCGTTCCTGCACCAGACCCCAGAGCAGCCTGTCTGCTAAGGAAAACACCGGACGAACCAGGACGCAAACGACGAATTCTTGACAATTCGGCTAAATTAATTCATCAATGAGGCGTGGCAAGACCTTCTGTAACCTTGAGCACGCTGCGCGGGTTCGAGGCTGCGGCGCGACTTGCCAGCTTCGCGTTAGCGGCCAATGAGCTGCACCTTTCCCATTCCGCGGTGAGTCATCAGATCAAACTGCTCGAAGAGGAACTTGGTCAGCCGCTGTTCCGCCGAGTCGGCAGATCCGTCGTGCTCACCGATGCCGGCAACGACTTTGCGCGCAGTGTTCGGGATATTTTGCGGCGGTTGGAGGATGGAGTTGCGCGTCTTGCTCCCTACCAGAAACCGAGTGGGGTGATTCTCTACACGACCATGTCGTTCGCACGAGGCTTCATCCTGCAGAGGATGGCGCAGTTGCGCGCTGAACTGCCGGACGTCGATCTGTGGTTGGACACCAGCGAACGCAAAGTCGACTTCAAGACCGATGAAGTCGATATTCTGATTACGCAGGCCGGGGCGTTGCCGCGCATGGCACCATCGATTCGCACTTGATCGAGGACCAGCGAGTCGCTCTGGCATCGCCTGGATTGATCGAGCGGATGGGCGGGTTACCGCCGGAGTGTTCCGCAATCGCCGGCTGGCCTTTGCTGCATGACGAGAGCAGGTTACCTGGCGCGAATGGTTCGCGCGAGTTGGTCGGCCGGATGCGGACACGGTCAGCGGTTCTAATTTTTCCGACCACGCCCTGATGATCGAAGCGGCGGCCGCGGGCCATGGCGTCGCACTCGGCAGCTGTGGTCTGTGCCGATCCGTATCTGCGCACCGGTGCGCTGAAGGTCTTGGAAGGGCCGTGCGTTCCCTCAAGCCGCTTACCGCATCTATTGCGATCTGCGAACCTACGACGATGACCAGGTCCGTCGGGTCTACGACTGGTTCATTCGCGAAACCGCCGCCGTCGCGCCACCTGCATCGAAAGCCGCCGGCTAGAATCATTCATCGATCCGGTGAATTTATGTCCTTTGTTCTCCGGCGGAGGACAAAATATCCTAAACCGGCGCTCTACTGGGGCGGGCGGCGAAGGGATTGATCCATGAATGATTTGCCAAAAACATCCGAACTCAAGACGCCGGACCGCGGTGTGCTCATGCTGAAGACGCCGGCCGAGTCGGGCTATCGCATGCCGGCCGAGTGGGCGCGCGCATGAATGCTGCTGGATGGCGTGGCCGAGCCGCGCCGATCAATGGCCCGACGGGCTTGCCGGGGCTCAAGAAACTTATGCCGCCGTTGCGCAGGCGATACGGCGCTTCGAGCCCCTGCGCATGGTGGTTGAGCCCACCTGCATCGACGAAGCCCGCGCATCACTGCGGCCCGACGATCGAACTCATTCCCTTGCCGATCGACGACCCCTGGATGCGCGACAGCGGACCCACTTTTCTGACTCGCGGCGACGGCGCGCGGGCCGGAACCGCCTGGCGCTTCAATTCCTGGGGCGGAAAGTCTCCCGACTACGGCGACAACGCACGGCTGGCGAGACGCGTGCTGAGCTTTGCGGCGGCTCCGGTGTATCAATCCAGTCTCTGCCTGGAAGGAGGAGGCATACACACCGACGGTCAAGGTACCGTGATCACGACGGAATCCGTCGTTCTGAATGCCAACCGGAATCCGGGAATCAGCAAGAGCGCGGCTGAACGTGAACTGTGCGATGCCCTGGGGGCCACCAGGGTCATCTGGCTGCCGGGCGATCCCGAGTCTGTCTACGTCGACATCACTGACGGACATGTGGACGGCTTATTATCATTCGTCAAGCCCGGGGTGGTCATTTATGAGAGCGATCCAAGCGCCACCGGCTCGGCGCTGCGCCTTGCCGCGGAAAACCGACGCGCGCTCGAGACCGCCATCGATGCGTCCGGGCGCCGACTGCAGATCATATCGATGGATGACGCCTACGAGGTCGAGACGCCGCACCGCATGTTCAGCCGATCCTACGTAAATTTTTATATTGCCAATGGCGGCATCGTCATGCCGAGCTTCGGTGTTGCCGGTGACGCCCGGGCCCGCGCCGTGCTGCAAGCCGCTTTTCCGGACCACAAGGTGGTCCAGATCGACATTACCAAGCTGGCCAGCGGCGGCGGCGGAATCCACTGCATTACTCAACAGCAGCCGGCGTGCAAATGACCATAAGATCAAAATTTCTTGGCTTATCGTGCGCTGCGCCTTGGCTCCTCGCTGGACTGGCCGCATGCCACCCGAACTCCAGCCCCGGCGGGGCAAACATCGAGGCCGAATCGCAATCAATTCAATCCGAGGCGAATGCTTGGTTCGAGGCCATTGCCAAAAAAGACCTCGAGAGGACTCTGTCCTTTTATGCGGCGGACGCCCAGTACCTGTCCGGTGGGCGCTCCGCCGCATCCACTGCGGATGAGCGACGCAGGCTTTGGATGGAGGATTTCGCCACGCCCGGTTTTTCCTCCGACGAGTCGACGGCCAAGATTGAAGTGGCCGGTTCCGGCGACTTGGCATACCAGCGCGGCACCTACGTGCTCGGCGCCCAGGACGGCCAAGGAAAGCCGACCAAATCGACCGGTAAGTTCGTCGTCATTTGGAAGAAACAGAGCGACGGAAAGTGGAAGGCGATCGTGGATATCGATAATGCCGATCAGTAGCCGTCGCCGACGTGATTGCGGGGCACCCCAAGCCCTGTCATGAGTTCGACATTGCGCTCGTGCGGAGCGGTGCGCCCTCGCCGCTCGCCTGCGCGATCGCAGCGTCGCTGTGCTTCTGTACTCCGTCCAGAATCATCTGCTTCGCCTTCGCCGCGTCGCCCCAGCCGATGATCTTGGCCCACTTGTTGGGCTCGAGATCCTTGTAGTGCTGGAAAAAGTGCTCGATCTGCTGAAGCGTGATGCTCGGCAGATCGCTGTAGTTGAGGCACTTGTCGTAACGCTGGGTGAGGTGCGATGACGGCACGGCGATGATCTTCTCGTCCATGCCCATGTTGTCCTCCATGAGCAGCACGCCCACGGGTCGCACGCTGATAACGGCGCCAGGGGCAATGGCGCGCGTGTTGCAGATCAGCACGTCGCACGGATCACCGTCGCCCGAAAGCGTGTGCGGGATGAAGCCGTAGTTGCCGGGATAGCGCATCGAAGTGTAAAGAAAGCGATCGACCACCAGAGTGCCAGCCGCCTTGTCCATCTCGTACTTGATGGGTTCGCCGCCGATGGGCACCTCGACGATGACGTTGACGTCATGCGGCGGCTTCCTGCCTACGGCGATTTTATCGATGCGCATTGTTGTCGGCTCCAGTAATAGGCCGCCCTACTCTGCATGGACGCCAATCTGCAATCATGACGTAGTCGTGTTCGGCAGCATGGTCGAGTAGTTGGCGCAATGAGATCAGGGAATTGGTGGGTCTCTCGTTTCAGACAATTAGGGTCCGGCGCGCTGCGCCAGGATCTCTAACGCGGGCAAGGTCTTGCCCTCGAGTATCTCGAGGAAAGCGCCGCCGCCGGTGGAGATGTAGCCGACATCCTTTTCGATGCCGTACTTCGCAATCGCCGCCAGCGTGTCGCCGCCACCGGCAATGCTGAAAGCGCTGCTGGCGGCGATGGCGCGCGCCAGTGTCTCGGTGCCGTGCGCGAAGGCGTCGAATTCGAACACGCCCACCGGGCCGTTCCAGACGATCGTTCCGGCAGCTTTGAGCTTTCCGGCCAGCAGGGCCGCTGTCTTCGGGCCGATGTCGAGGATCAGGTCGTCGTCGGCCACCTCGGTGGCGGCCTTGACGGTGGCCGGTGCATCGGCGGCGAAGGCCTTGGCGGTGACCACGTCGACGGGAATAGGCACCTCAGCACCACGCGCCCGCATCGCCTCGATCACGGCCTTGGCGTCATTGATCAGATCGCGCTCGGCCAGGCTCTTGCCGATCGGTAGGCCCACGGCCAGCATGAAGGTGTTGGCGATGCCGCCGCCCACGATCAGGCCATCGACCTTGGCCGACAGGCTGCGCAGGATCGTGAGCTTGGTGCTGACCTTGCTGCCCGCGACGATGGCCACGAGCGGGCGCTTCGGCTCGCTGAGCGCCATCGTGATCGCATCGATCTCCGCAGCCAGCAGCGGGCCGGCGCATGCCAGCGGAGCGAATTGAGCAATGCCATAGGTGCTAGCCTCGGCGCGATGCGCGGTGCCGAAGGCGTCGTGCACGAAGATATCGCACAGCGCGGCCATCTTCCGTGCCAGTACTTCGTCGTTCTTCTTTTCGCCCTTGTTTAGGCGACAGTTTTCGAGCAGCACCACCTGGCCGGGCTTCACAGCGACGCCGTCCACCCAATTCGACACCAGCGGCACGTCCCGGTCGAGCAGTTCGGCGAGACGCCGCGCCACGGGTTGAAGCGAATCCGCAGGCTTGAATTCGCCTTCGGTCGGGCGGCCCAGGTGCGAGGTGACCATTACGGCGGCGCCCGCGTCGAGCGCCATCCGGATGCACGGCACCGAGGCGCGGATGCGAGTGTCCTCGGTGATGCGGCCGCCACCCGCGGCGGAATGGTCCTGCGGCACGTTCAGGTCAGCGCGGATAAATACGCGCTTGCCCGCCGCCAAGCCTTTGCTCACCACATCGGCAAACCGGAGCACTTTCATGGTCTGGGTTCCTCGCGCTTGCTTCAGCGACTCACGACACGCGCCATCTCGAGCACCTTGTTCGAGTAGCCCCACTCGTTGTCGTACCAGGAGACGACCTTGACGAAGGTCTTGTCCAGCGCGATGCCGGCGTCTGCATCGAACACCGAGGTCATGGCCTCGCCGCGGAAGTCGGTCGACACCACCTTGTCCTCGGTGTAGCCGAGCACGCCCTTCATCGATCCCACGGAGGCGGCTTTCATGGCCTTGCAGATGTCATCGTAGCTGGCTTCCTTAAGCAGCTCGACGGTGAGATCGACCACCGACACGTCCGAGGTCGGCACGCGAAATGCCATGCCGGTGAGCTTCTTATTCAACTCGGGGATCACGACGCCCACGGCCTTGGCAGCGCCGGTGCTGGACGGGATGATGTTCTCGAGGATGCCGCGGCCGCCGCGCCAGTCCTTGTTGCTCGGGCCGTCGACGGTCTTCTGCGTCGCCGTGGCGGCGTGCACCGTGGTCATCAGGCCGCGCTTGATGCCGAAGCTGTCATTCAGCACCTTGGCGACGGGCGCAAGGCAGTTGGTCGTGCACGACGCATTGCTGATGATGGTCTGTCCGGCGTAGGTCTTGTCGTTGACGCCGTAGACGAACATCGGCATGTCATCCTTCGACGGCGCGCATATGACCACCTTCTTCGCGCCCGCTGCCAAGTGCTTGCCCGCCGTGTCCTTGGTGAGGAACAGACCCGTGGACTCGACCACGACGTCGGCACCGATCGCTCCCCAGTTCAGTTCGGCCGGGTCCTTCACCGCGCTCAGGCGAATCTTCCTGCCGCCCACGATCAGCGTGTTGCCGTCGACCGCCACCTCGCCCTTGAAGCGGCCGTGCACCGAGTCGTACTTCAGCATGTAGACAAGGTACTCTGGTTCGAGCAGGTCGTTGATGCCGACGACCTCGACGTCCTTGAAGTTCTGAACAGCGGCACGGAACACCATACGCCCGATGCGACCGAAGCCGTTGATTCCGATCTTGATGGTCATGTGGACACTCCGAGACGATGACGGTGAAGAAATGGCGCGACGGTGAGGCCGCTCTGGGCCGAGGTTCCCAGTACGGCGCTACAGAATTCCGTTGACGCCCGCGCTATAGTTCTTGCCGCATGGCTTCGTACTCATTTTTATCGCCTGCTTTTTCCGTGCTTGTGATCAACTCTGAAAACATTTTCCGCGCCAAATTGATATAAATTAAAGCGATGTTGCGATCAGACATCAATCGGTGCGTCGAATCTCCGGTGACCTCGGATCAGATAGACGAGCGCATCGACCCCCTATGAACTCGTCCGTGGCCGAGATCTACATGGATGCTCCTTCAGTTGGGCATCATGCTGTTCGAGACCATAGGAGTCCGAGCCGCTAAGTACAACTACGCAAATATGCCTACGAATTAAGTAGTCGACCCGTTTTTTGTGGACACCTCAGTGTCTACGAAGAAGGAGTCAGACAGGGCGAACAAACGTCAGAAGTCGCTAGTCAAGATCTCGCTACCGCGGCGGCAAATCTCGCGCCCATAATCGACGAAAATGCCCTGACCCCAGTAGCGGTAGCAGCTGGTTTGGGAGACCAGCAGATGGAACAGAGCCTTGCGGTAGCGATGTTCGCCAGTAGGCACGCCAGGTTTGAGCACCTTCTCGTAGAATAGCGAGCTCAGCTCCTCCATTGGCCCCACGAGCCTTTCATAGCCTCTCACCCACGAAATGTTGTTGGTCCAACTCCCCCCCTCCACCTGGAAGCGCGAGTCCTCCTGCTGCAACTGCCCGATCACATCGGCAAGCTTCTGGGCGCCATCTCCGGGCTTGAAACGGTCCCAAATCCGCGACTGAAACACCGGTTGCAGCGACGGTAGATCCGATTCCCTCACGCCCATCGCAAAGAGGTGATCAAGATACTCGCTGACGTTGATCAGAGGGAGTCTCGGAACCGGAACATTCTCGTACCACTTCAATATATTTCGCCGGAAACTCGTTCATCATCACACCGCCGTTCTCGCCGTCGGCAATCTGCGTCACCAGGAGTGGAACTGGTCTACCTGCGAGATCGCAGTGCGAAAGTCCGCGCGCCTCATAATAAGGTTGCATCTGCGCCACGAGCTTGGCGTCGCTGCCCTGAGTCTTGATGATGGCGATGATCTCGGCGGTCTCGCCCTGCGAGTTACGGCACATGAGCCGATGTGGCAGGTGCTTCCGATCCGGTCCGGCCCCGGTATCCGGGCACTCGACAGTGTGTTCCTGCACCAGGACCCAACGGTAGCCGCATTCCTTCAGTGTCCTGACGAACTCATAGGCCACATCCGGCTGGTTCGGCAGCGCCATTTCGGCGGGTGAAAAGCCGCGCACGCGCGTTAGTGCATCCAGGCCGAAGAGCGCGGCGAAATGCTGCTGCCAGGCACGCACGTGCAATCGGTAGTCTTGCACCGGGGTCGACGGCGCCACGGGATGGCCCCAGGCAGATCCGAGCCACTCCACGCAGTCGCGGTAGCGCGGCTCACAAGTAATGGTGCGCAGGTTACCCAGCACTTCATCGAGACCCATCTGCTGAAGGCCCCAAAGCAGTGTGCCTGAGTAGTCCAGCATCACCCGTGGCTGTTTCCCCTCCCGGATGAGTTGCGGGATAAGCTCTCCCATCCGTTGGTAGCACCAGCGGAAGATGCCGGCGTTGTAGCGCTGCTCATCGCTTGCGCTTTCCATCATCTGTCGGAGATTACTGATGAGGCCGGCGCTACGCGGATCCGCCCCGTCCGCTGGAATAAGCGGTTGATGCATGTGGAGTGCGATGGCAAAGGCGCTCCGGAGACGCGACAGATCAACTGTGCCCTCGCCGCTCGCCACCGGGCGGTCAATTGCGCTCCTAATAGCGGCCGCTATGGTGCTTTCCCCACCGCAAATATTGGGCAGCCCGTCACTTATAGCAGGTAAGTCATTCGCCACTTTTGCCATGCTCGACCTTCTCTGCCACTGCGGGCCAGCAGCTCAACTCAGCAGCAGCTGCATCAATGACGGATCTGCACGGCTGCCGGCAAATCGCTAAACAGCGCCTGCTCGGACAAGCAAACGAGCGGGTACAGCTCGGAGGCTACGATCAAAACTTTGAGTGCGTTCACGCGGCTGGCTGAACGGTCGTGCTCAACCGATCGATCATCGGCTGCGTAATGAGACAGATCCCTCGGTCGGTGCGCCGAAACCGTCTCGCGTCCAGGTCTGGATCCTCGCCGACGACGAGTCCCTCTGGAATACGAACCCCGCGATCGACAATGACATTGGTCAGACGGCAATTTCGACCCACATCGACATAGGGAAGGACCACGGCACCTTCCAGCGACGTGTACGAATGCACCCGCACGCCGGTAAAAAGCAGGGAGCGAATTACCGCGGCCCCCGAGACCACGCAGCCGCCTGAAACGAGAGAGCCTTCCGCAAATCCGCGCCGGCCGGCTTCCCGATGCACAAACTTGGCTGGGGCCGTGATTTCCCCGTAGGTCCAGATGGGCCAGTTCGTATCATAAAGATCGAGCGACGGAATCAAGTCAGTGAGCTCGATATTGGCCTCCCAAAAGGAATCGACCGTTCCTACGTCACGCCAGTAGGCCTCCGCCTCGGCATCGCTCTTCACGCAGGATTTCCCGAACGGATGCGCTATCGCCTTGCCATGCCGAACGATATACGGAATGACATCCTTGCCAAAGTCGCGGTTGGATTTCGGGTCAGCCGCATCGCGTCGCAGGGCGTCGATGAGGAACGATGTCTTAAATACGTAGATTCCCATGCTCCCCAGTGCCGTGTCGGGTTTACCCGGCATGGCCGGCGGATCGGCCGGCTTCTCCAGAAAGCTGAGGATCCGATCTTCGGCATCCACGTGCATCACGCCCAACGCACTCGCCTCCAGCCGTGGCACCTCGATACAGCCGACCGTGACATCCGCGCCGGTAGTGACGTGCTGCTCGAGCATGATTTCGTAGTCCATCTTGTAGACGTGATCGCCCGCCAGGATGATCATATATTCGGGATCGGAGCCGGTAATGATATCGATGTTCTGGTACACCGCGTCGGCGGTACCTACGTACCATTGCGTTTCCGACACACGCTGGCTGGCCGGCAAGATGTCGAAGCTCTCATTGCGCTCGGCCCGGAAAAAATTCCAACCCAGTTGCAGGTGCCTGATCAGCGAATGCGCCTTGTACTGAGTCGCGACACCGATGTGACGAATGCCCGAATTGAGAGCGTTCGATAGCGCGAAATCAATAATGCGGCTTTTGCCGGCAAAATACACAGCCGGCTTGGCACGTTTGTCCGTCAATTCCATGAGTCGCGAGCCCCGACCCCCAGCAAGCACATAGGCCATGGTGCGTCGCGCCATCGAACCAACACGCTCTCGCGTTCGCATGAGTTGTCTCCCGAAAATTACCTACATTTATATGTCGGGCGGAAATTCTGTCAATCAGGGTAATCTCGTATGCCTATGGAAAAACGCGTAATTGGCGCTATATTCTCGGGACATTTCGACATTTTTCGCGGAACGGAATCCAAAATGAAATCATCCGCTTACGAAGCGAGGAGTCGTGATAGGTACGTCAACCTCAATCAACGTGTCGACGCCGACGGCCTACAGCACGCTCTTGGCCTGCTCGACGAGGGTATCCACGGTGAAGTCGAAATACTTGAACAGATCGCCGGCTGGCGCGGATTCAGCGAAGCGATCGATTCCGAGCACCGCATGACATCTGATTCCGACTATGAGGTTGGGTCGCGCTCGGTAAAGAATTTTGCAATCCGTTGTCTTGCATCCGGAGCCAAACCTTCGTTCTTGAACATCTCCAATGCGTAAGCATCGTGCAAGCTCAAACCGTCGATCTCTATCAGCGCCCGCTTATTCACCTGATTTGCGTACCACGAGTTTTTGAGGATGTCGGCGGACAGTGCGTTGAGTTCCGCGTCGAAGCGATCATCCGGGAAGCAAAAATTGGCGAGGTGCATGGCTTCAGCCTGCCGCCCAGAATAGCTTCGGCAACTGAACATCATTTCGCTCGCCTTAGCGTAGCCAATACGGTGCGGCAATCGCAGGCTCAGCCCCCAAACCGGCGTCAAACCCCAACGTGCATAAACATCGGAAAATTGCGCCGATTCAGAAGCGACGATCAAGTCTGCGGCCAAAGCGAGTTCCATGGCTCCGGTCGAACAATAGCCTTGTACGGCGGAAATCACCGGCTGCGGCAGATTCGCAATTTTTTTGATGACCTCTGAGTGGAAATGAGGCTTAGCATGCGCCTTGACGTGCGCAAGGACTTCCTCCATATCGTAGCCCGCCGAGAAATTCGCTCCGGCTCCTCGCAGGATGACAAGACCTATTTTTTTGGTCTCGCGCGCGATCGCATCGACGTGGTGGTTCAGCGCCTCGAACACAGCCTTCGAAAGCGCATTCAACTTCTCAGGTCGATTAATTGTCAGAGTGGCCGTGCCACCACTATTTTCCCGCCGAACCAAATTGTTCATAGTGAGGCTCCTCCTTCCGATTCCACCATCCGCCGCCCAGCGCCTGGAACAGTCCCGCTGTGTCGGCATAGCGGTTGGCCTCGGCCTGAACCAATGCCAGTTCCGCTTGTCGATACGCCTGCTCTGCGTTCAGCACCGCGACCATGCTGATGGTTCCCAAGTCCCGCTGGCGTTGAGCGAGGTCAAAGGTTCGTTTGGCGGCGCGTTCGGCATCGGCGCTGGCACGCAGCGCATCGCCGTCCGCTTGCAGTGCGCGCAGGGCATCCGCGACATTTTGGCAGGCGAGAATGACCGCGCTCCGATATTGTGCCCCCGCCTGATCGAGAGCGGCATCCGCGGCGCGCTTCTTGTGCAAGAGCGACCCGGCATCGAACAGCGTCTGGGTGAGCGAGGCACCCGCATCCCAAAATCCCGTGTAGGGGGTAAACAGCTGCTGCAATTTGAGCGCACTCGATCCAATATCCCCGTTGATCGCAAATTGCGGCAACATGTTCGCGATCGACACACCGACCGCCGCGGACGCCGCATGCAGGTTCTCTTCGGCCTGGCGAACGTCGGGACGTTGCTCGATCAGTTTGGAGGGCACACTGACCGGCAGATCAGTGGGCAAAGTGAGTTGATCCAGGCGGAAGGTCTCGACGGGTTCCTGCGATGGCAGCCGACCGAGCAACGCGGTCAACGCGTCGCGTGTCTGCCCCAGCTGCTTATGCAACGGCGGCAGCGTCTGCGCTGTTTGCGCTTCCAGCGATTGTTGGGCAAGCACATCCAAATCGCTGGCGGTGCCGAGCGCTCGCTGCTTCTGGACTTTGTCGGTCAACTGATGCTGCAACTCGAGCAATCGTTGCGTCGCTGCAATCTGGCCCCGAAGCGATGCCTCTTGCACTGCGGTGACCACCACGTTGCTGCTTAAGGTCAAATACGTGGCTTCGAGTTGGAACCGAGTGCTCGCTTCCTGCGCCTTCGCCAATTCGACCGCGCGCCGCGTACCACCGAAGACATCGGGTAGATAGCTGATGGTGAGCTGGGCCGTGTAGAGATTATAGTAGGGGTTCGTCTGGGGAAGACTGGTTGGATTGGCAATAGTCCCAAGCGCGTTCTTGGCTCGAGCGCCGCTGAAGTTCCCCTGGATGTCCGGAAAGAAGCTCGCCCATTGGGCCGAATACAATTCATGGGCTTGCTTCAGCGCCGCCTGCGCCGCGCCGACGTCCGGATTGTTCTTCAGCGCTTGCTCGACCAAATGATCGAGCTCTGGCGACTGGAACAAGGTCCACCATTGGTTCGGGATATCCATGCCCGTCACGAAGCGTTGTGTGCTGCCGCCCGTGCTTTCGGCGGACGAGGTTTCGCCATGTAACGATGCACTGCCGTAATCGGTTGCGCTCGGCGGTGGCGGGCGCTTGAAATTAGGCCCGACCGCACAGGCCGTGAGGCTTGCACTGAGCACACCGACTGCCAGGCGTGAGTACCTCATCGACCCCACCGTGCTTCCCCATGGCGTTGCTCGGCCCAATGCTCGATGACATGATACATCGAGGGCAGAACGAACAACGTCAGTACGGTCGAGATCGCGAGTCCCCCGACGACCACCGTCGCAATCCCGCGCTGCACGTCGCTGCCGACCCCGGTGTGGATCGCGGCCGGCAGCATCCCCAAGGTCGCCACCGTAGCGGTCATCAGCACGGGTCGCAAGCGTTCGGTCGCGCCTTGCATGATCGCCTCGTGCAACTCCAGGCCGGACTTGCGCATGCGATTGAGGTTCGACACCATGATGATGCCGTTCTGCACGGCCACGCCGAACAGCGCAATGAAGCCGACGCCGCTCGCGACATTGATGGTTTGACCGGTGATATACAACGAGATCAGCCCTCCCAGAGTCGCCAGCGGCACCACGCCCAAAATCAGCACGGCCTGCCGGAAGGATTTGATCCCGACGGTGAGAAAGATCAGCATCATTCCCATCACCAGGGCCAGTATGATGAGCAACCGCGCCTCCGCGCGCCGCTGATTCTCGAACTGTCCGCCCCACTCCAACCTGATTTTATTCGTGTCGAAATGGACCCGTGCCGCTATTTTTTTCTGCGCTTCCTCGAGGTACGAGGTCAAATCGCGGTCGCGGTTGTCGATCCGGATCGTGAGATTCCGCTGGCCATTTTCGCGCGTGACGGTGCTCTCTCCAGTGCGCGCTCGCACCTCGGCTACCTGGGACAGAGGCACCTGCATACCGCCCGAGATGTTCACCAATAAGTTCCCGAGCGCCTCCGTCGAGTTGCGGGCATCCTGCGTGAACCGCACCGTCAAAGGATATGTTCGCTCGGCGACATATACCGTTGAGACCGGCGCCTGGCCGACCCCCGTCTGGATGACATTCTGCAGGTCGGTCATGTTGATGCCGTAGCGGGCCGCTTTTTCACGATCCAGCTTGATTTCCATCTGCGGGATCGGCGGCTCCTGGAAGAGGGATGCGCTCGATGTGCCCTGGATGGTGTAGAGCACGCGCACGATCTGGCCACCGACGTCGCGCAGCTCATTCAGGTCATCGCCGAAGATCTTGATCACCAGCGGGCTGTGGGCGCCGCCGATCATGTCGTTGACGCCGTCGATGATGGGTTGACTGATGCCGATCGAATAGCCGGGCAGATCCTTGGCCAGACCAACCGAAAGTTTATCGAGGAATTGTTTTTTGGATTCGTGGTCCGGCCAGGTGTCATAGTCCGTGAGACCGACTGGCGCCTCAATGTGGGACATGGTCCAGGGGTCGGTACCGTCGTCGTTTCGCCCGGTTTGGGTGACCACGTAGGACACCTCGGGATACTTCAAGATCGCCCGGCGAAGGTCGCTCGCCATATCGCCCGCTTTGTCCAAGGCCAGGCCCGTGGGCATCTGCACCTGCAGCCACAGAGCTCCTTCATCCAGGTCCGGCAGGAAATCGCGGCCGACGGTGGCCCCCAGGCCGACCACCGCCAACAGGGCGAAGATTGCCACGCCATAAATGATCCGGGGTTGCTCCAAGCAGGCGGCGAGTCCCCGGTCGTACCACACTGTCAGCCGCTCGAGCCAGCGGTTGTGATAGACGCGACCCGGTTTGCGGAATGCCATGTACGCGAGGCCGGGCACCAAGGCGAGCGTCGTGAGCAGCGCACCGAATAAGGCATAGCCCATCGTATACGCCATGGGTGTGAACAGCTTGGCTTCCGCCCGCTCGAAGGAAAACATCGGCAAATAGGCCGTGATGATGATCAAGCTCGCGAAAAAAATCGGACGAGTGACCTGCAGGGTCGCGGCCTTGGCTTCGTCTGCGCTCAGTACCTCATTAGGCAGGGCTTCGCGCCGGCGCAGTACCGACTCGGTCACGACAATAGCCCCATCGACCAGGATGCCAAAGTCAATGGCGCCCAGCGACAGCAGATTCGCCGACACGTGGGTCAGATTGAGCAGCGAAAATACGGCCACCAGGGCGAGCGGAATCGTCACCGCCACGACCAGCGCACTGCGCGGGCTGCCGAGAAACAGGATCAGGATCAAGAAGACGAGCGTGATGCCTTCCAGGATCGTTTGGCCAACCTTGTGCACCGTCGCTCGGACCAGATTGTCACGATCGATATAGGGAACAATCTTTACTCCGTCGGCAGCCAATTGGCGGTTGAGTTCGGCCACTTTGGCGTGAACGCCGCGCAGCGTTTCCGACGGGTTCTGATATTTCAGCATCAGCACGATGCCCTCGATCGCGTCCGGATTGTGATCCTTCCCCAGGATGCCTTCGCGCTCCTGATGACTGAGCGTGGTGCGGCCGAGGTCGCGGACCAATACCGGCGTGCCGTTGAATTCCGTGACGACGATCGAACCGATCTGTTCCAGCGTGCGAATCAGGCCGACACCGCGGATCACGTAGCTCTGATCGCCGCGCGATACCCGGCCGCCCCCGGCGTTGGTGTTGTTGCTGTTGATCGCATTGATGACATCGGCGATGCCGATGCCGAAGTGCACCAGCTGCTTGGGATCGAGATTGAGCTGGTATTCGGTGGTGAAGCCGCCAAAATTCACATCATCGACGACGCCGGGAACCGATTTTAATGCCGGAATCACCTTCCATCGTTGGATCTCCGACAATTCCTGAAGATTCTTGCCGTCTGACTCGAGGGTGTAGCGATAGATCTCGCCTCCCGGACCGGACACCGGGTCCGTTGATGGCGATGCTCCGGGCGGCAGCACCGCCTGACTGATCCGCTCGTCCAGGCGCTGCCGCACCCAATAGTCATCGTAACCATCGCGAAACAGCACGGTGATCAGCGATAGACCGAAGGTGCTCTGAGAACGCATCAGTATCATTCCGGGCGTGCCATTAATCACACGTTCGAGCGGCACAGTGATCAGCTGCTCGACTTCCTCGGCCGCCAATCCAGGAATTTGCGTCGTGACCTGTGAGGCGACATCGCCCAGCTCGGGATAGGCTTCGACCGACAACGTCTCCCAGGCATAGATGCCGAATCCCCCCAATAAAACGGCGAGCACGATGACGGCAATGCGCCGCTGCAGGCAAAAGGTGACAAATTGATCAATCATTGAGCAGGATTCCGCCCTTCACGACGACCTGATCGCCGGCATTGATACCGGAGCGGATAGTGACCAAAGTCCCCTCTTCCAGCTCTGGATCGACGGTGCGCCGCTCGAAGGTCCACGGTGCAACGGCGACAAACACGCTGGTTCGGTCGTTATTCATCAGCAGCGCCGAACTCGGCAGGACAATGCGCGACCGCTGTGCCCCCCGCAAAGTGACCGTCGCAAACATGTTCGGCTTCAGTGTGTAATCGCTGTTCGCGAACGCGATCCGCAGCTTGTTGCGGCGGGAATCGGGGTCGATCACGTCGGATACGAACAGCACTTTGCCGTGCAACACCCGCTCGGGATAAGCCATCAATCTCACCTCGACGTCCTGGTTCTTGGAAATTGCGGCGACATCCTTTTCGGGCACCATCGCCGTGACCCAGATGGTGGAGAGATCGGCAATCGTCATGATCGATTGAGTCGGGTCATTGATCATGGTGCCGGATGTGACGGAAAGCGCCGTGATACTGCCGCTGACCGGCGCAGTTACCGTCAAGAGCCGGTTCGATGGCTTGCTATCGGCGGATACGCCGAGAATTTTCAGGTGCGCCTGCGTTCGCACATATTCGGCCTCGGTCTGCGCGGCGTTGCTTTTGGCCTGGTCCAGATCCTGCTCCGACGCCGTGCCGATCTTGGATTGCTCCTGCTGCCGCGCGAGGATTTTCTCGCTCAGCCTGAATGCATCTGCAGCCTTGTCGTTTTCGTCAAACGCTTGCGCCAGATCCGACGAATCAATCACCGCGAGGGCTTGACCTCTGACGACCCGATCGCCCAATGTGACCTTCAGTTGCAGAACGCGGCCGCCGAGCGCCGGCAGTACCGCCGCGGTGCGCGATGGTTCGGATTCGACGAGCGCGGGTAGGTACAACTCGGGGCTCACCGCCTGCATCGGTGCCGGAATCACGCTCAGCCGTTTGCGCAAGGCCGAGCCCTCGGGGATTAAGATCTTATCTCCTTGGCGGACCAACGAAACCGGTTCTTCCAAGCCTCTTCCGGAACCGCGCAGCAAGCCGAACCCTTGAGTAAAGAGTGCGGCAAGCAGCAGCGCTCCTAAGCCAACGCCCCCCCAAAAAAAGGCGCGACCCCGAGTTGAAGGCTGATGGTCGTGTATCGGCATGACGTATCCCCATAAGACCAATCGGTAGCAGGCCGGGACAGTTTCATCGCGAACTGTTACAGCCGGAAAACAACCGCGTTGGACCCGGCGGGACTCGCAATTGAAATCGTATGCCTCTTCCCTTATCCTGTCTAGGAGGATAGGATAATGACATGCACAAGTTTCCCGAGATCGGCACACGACTTAAACGCGCCCAAGGGCACCTGGCGGCCGTGATCGAGATGCTCGAATCTGGCCGTCCGTGTATGGATCTCGCGCAGCAGCTGCACGCGGTGGAAAAGGCCATTGGCAACGCCAAGAAGGAACTGATCAAGGATCACATCCATCACTGCATGGAAGAAACATCCGAGGCGCTACCCCGCGAATTTCGCGATTTGATCAAAGAGTTTCAAGGAGTTACGAAGTATCTCTAATCTATCGATTAGGATGATCTACAGCTACTTCAAGCGAGGACCCCAGCAATGACAGGTGCGCACTCTTCCATCGCGATCGGGGGACACAGTCACGTCTTCCTGGGGACGGGGCATGAGCAGAACGAACGCAAAACGTGGGCCGTGATCGTCTTATGCAGCCTGATGATGCTGGTGGAAATCGTGGGCGGCACCATCTTCGGTTCACTCGCGCTGGTGGCCGACGGCTTGCACATGTCGACCCATGCGGGAGCGATGCTGATCGCGGCTTTGGCGTATAGCTATGCACGCCGGCACGCCGATGATGACCGTTTTGTATTTGGAACCGGCAAACTCGGCGATCTGGCAGGCTTCAGCAGCGCGATTGTGCTCGCGATGATTGCGGTGCTCATCGGTTACGAGGCGGTCGCGCGATTCCTGTCGCCGGTGCCGATCCATTTCGCCGAGGCCATCCCGATCGCGGTGGTGGGGCTCGGGGTCAATATCGTGAGCGCCTGGCTCTTGAGCGGCGACCACCACGGGCATAGTCATGGCCACGAGCATTTCGAACACGATCATGCGAGCGAGAGCCAAGTAATCGCCACCGCTCACGGCGCCGTCGAATTATCCATTTTCGAGCAGGGTAAACCGCCGCGATTTCGCTTGAGGTTCGACACCCCGCCGCCGGCGGACGGCGCTAATTCGGTGGGCCTCGAGACCCAGCGGCCGAACGGTACGCGTCAATGGTTTCGTTTCACCCGCCGTGATGGCTACTGGGAATCGACCGAGATTATTCCGGAACCCCATGAATTCATCGCATTTCTGCATCTCGCCGGCGGCACCCACCAAGTTGCGATCGACGAACATGTCCACGAACACGGCACGAACGACAGCCCTTCGAGCTCGGCGCACCGGGACAATAACATTCGCTCCGCGTACATACACGTGATGGCCGATGCAGCGGTCTCGGTGTTGGCGATTACGGGTCTCGTCCTTGCGCGCACTTTTGGCTGGATGTGGATGGACCCATTGGCGGGCGTCATCGGGGCCCTCGTCATCGCGAACTGGTCGTACGGTTTGGTGCGCGATACCGGCCGTATCCTGCTCGACATGAACCCCGACCCGCGCATCACCTCAAAGATTCGTGAGGCCATCGAGTTGGATGGCGACCGGCTCCTCGACCTGCACTTGTGGCGCTTGGGTCCCGGACACCTGGGTGCCGTCGTATCCGTGCTCACCAGCGATGCTCACGACTGCGCGTTCTATCGAGCACGACTGAAGCAATTCAAAGCGCTGTCGCATGTGACCATCGAGGTCAGGAAAACCGCGGCATGAGGGTCGGCGCGGCACGGCCATAATTCCCGGTTTGGCGTCCAACGATATAATTATCGGCTGAGTGAATTCCTGCGCGTTCGATTGGCTATCATCAGGCGATGATTTCGCGGCGCGACCTGCTTAAGCTCTCCGGTCTTGTCGGCTTGGCCCCATCATTCTGCGCCTTCGCCCAGGAATCGGTTCCGCCCGATTACAAAAACAAAAGCATGGATGATCATCCGCTGCACCTGCACCGCCATAGTTTTGAGTTGCGCAGCCTCGGCGCGCCTCTCGCTGCGGAGCGCAGTGCAGCACCCCGAAACATGCGGGGCATCATCAAAGATGTGGTCCTGATCGATTCTCAGACTCAGGCCGAAGTCGAATTCATTGCCGATAATCCCGGCGCAACCTTGTTTCATTGCCACCAGCAGAACCACATGGATCTTGGCTTCATGTTGCTCTTTGAGTATGCCTGAACCCCGGTTCCATCCACGTCGCAGCTGGCTCATTCTTGCCGGCGCTCGCCGCTTGGCCAGTGCTGCGTGCATGCCCAAGCCAACTACGAGATTCAGGTCTACGGCGCCGACACCGTCCCTGCGGACAACCTGATGGTCGAGTTGCACTCAAACTTCACCATCGAAGGCGAGCAGAACACCATCGATGGCGTGTATCCGACCAATCATCAGGAGCACGAGACCCTCGAGCTTACCGAGGGCCTCAATGACTGGTCCGAGGTCGGTTTCTACGTGTTCACCAGCGAGCAAGACGGCCACGGCGTGCAATGGGTCGGCGATCACATCCGCCCTCGCATCCGCGTACCCGAATCCTGGAACTGGCCCGTTGGCGTCGGCCTCTCGACCGAGATCGGCTTCCAGCGCGCCGCCTACTCCCCCGACACGTGGACCTGGGAGATACGACCGATCATCGACAAGGCGATCGGCCGCTGGTACTTCGCCGTCAATCCCGCACTTGAACGCACCTTGCACGGGCCGGGCGTCAATCAGGGACTTGGCTTTGCACCGAGCGCGAAAATCAGCTACGACTTCACCCGCGTCGTCAGCGCAGGCCTCGAGTGGTATGCCGACTATGGCGCCATCAGCAACATCTATCCGGTCCACAACCAACAGCAGCAAGTCTTCGTCGTCACGGATCTGAATGTGTCACCGCTCTGGGAAATCAATATCGGCGTCGGCATTGGCGCCACCGCCGCCACCGATCATCTGATCGTAAAAGCCATCTTCGGTCGCCGCTTCGACTGGAGCCGACGCTCCCCTATCGACTAAATACGCACGGACGAATTCTCGCGCGTACCCGGGCCGCTTAACACGATGACATCAACGTCAGCCGGCCGCGAGCTCTGCACACCAACCGCCTTGAGCACTCTCGGCGGCCGTGGTACGTAGGACTGATCGTGAATATCGTGACCGGCTGGTTCGGCATGAATCGGCTCGCCGCCGCGGACGAACCGCTTGCGGTTAGGATCGTCTATTTCTTCGCGGTATCCATCCCTGCGCTGGCATTGATGTCCCAACAGCGTATGCAGTGAAATTTCGTCAATGTCTTAAGTAGTTTCCGTCTCACGGTAAGCGTCATCTGCCCGGTGTTTCCGCGCCTACGTAGAACCCACATAAATAGGCCTCTTAAGATGCATATATAATATTTCTTATGAAACCGGCGAGATATGCATCCTCCGAATGCATATCTGTAGAGCTACTACGACGGAATTCACCATGAAGCTAAGCCTCTTTGCCTATGGCTTTCGGCCTCATTTTTTCTTGGCGGGGCTCGCAGCGCTCGTCCTGGTACCGCTGTGGGCTCTGAGCTTTGTCGCTGGCGCACCGCAAGGCTCAGGATGGCCGCCCACGTTATGGCATGGCCACGAAATGCTCTTCGGCTTTATCACTTGTGCGATCGCGGGATTTATGCTGACGGCGGTGCCGAATTGGACCGGTCAGAAAGGATACGCGGGCGCGCCGCTCGTGGCGTTGGCGCTTGTGTGGTTGATCGCTCGGGTCGTGATTTGGAGTTCCTGGTTATGGCCGCCCGTTCTCACGGCAGCGGCCGACTTGGCGTTTTTACCCTTGCTGGCCGTGCTCCCGCGTCCCCTCCGTACATAGGTGTTGTTGATGGATACGAACGCACACTCGGCTAAGGGTCGGTTACTCACCGTCTGGACGCCTGAGGACAAGATGGCACCCCTCGCAGGCGACCGCGTGCGGCGCATGACGCGGGCATGGATGGATCTTTCCAAGCTGTCGCCTGCCAGCTTCGCGATGATCATGGCGACCGGCATCCTCTCGATCGGCTTGCACCAGCGTGGCTTGGTCTTGCTCGCGCGTGCCTTGTTCGGCCTGAATGTCCTCGCTTGGGTGGTGTTGTGGGTCCTGACAATTCTGCGGCTGCTGCGCCATACGCGATACTTCGTCGAGGATCTGGTGGATCACTTGCGCGGTCCCGGGTTCTTTACGGCCGTCGCGGCCACCGCCGTGCTCGGCTGCCAACTGATCTTGCTTGCCGCAGAGTTCTACTACGCGATGTTGCTGTGGGCGATGTCGATCGTGCTCTGGGTGGGCCTCACCTACACCATCTTCACCGCATTCACGATCAAGGAGAATAAGCCCACGTTGGACAAAGGCATCACCGGCGGCTGGCTGCTGGCCGTGGTGGCGACCCAGTCGCTTGCCGTACTCAGTGCACTGGTAGCCACACGCTTCGCCCAGCCGTGGAAGCTGGGACTGAACTTCTTCGCCCTATCAATGTGGCTGTGGGGCGGCATGCTCTACATATGGATGATGTCGTTGATTTTCTATCGCTATATGTTCTTTAATTTCTCGCCAAGCGACCTGGCGCCTCCGTACTGGATCAATATGGGCGCGATGGCAATCTCGACCCTGGCGGGCTCCTTGTTGATCGCCAACGCGCCCGACGCACCATTCTTAAATTCCCTACTGCCGTTCCTCAAAGGCTTCACAGTGCTCTACTGGGCGACCGGCACGTGGTGGATACCCATGCTGCTGGTGCTGGCCGCGTGGCGCTATGTGTACAAGCGCTTCCCGCTGAGGTATGACCCGCAATATTGGGGCGCCGTGTTTCCGCTGGGCATGTACGCGGTCAGTACACAGGAGATGTCGCGCGTGCTTGGGCTGAGCCTTCTCGCATGGCTGGCGCCGCTGTTCCTCGGGATCGCGGCCGTGGCCTGGACCGCGGCTTTCCTCGGTTTGCTGCGCAGCTTAGTGCGCTGCTTGCGCGCAGAGGGAGCGCCGCCGTGAATTCGCCATCCCATTGCCAGGCCACCATCGCTCCGAGTACGTCGATGCCCCCGCCCGTTACCGAACGGCACGCGCCCTTGCGACCGACTTAATGGGAATTTGCACCTCTCGGGCGAGCGCGAGCCTGCCGCTGACCCAGTCTCCGAGGACATCCTGCAGCGTGTGGCGGTCCAGTGTCGCCATGAAATTGCGATGCGCATCAGCAAGAACTGACCTGAGCGTACACGCAGGAAGTAGAGGGCAGTTCTGGCGTTTTGCGTTAAAGCATTCGACGATGTCGAAGCGGTCTTCCGTGTGACGCACCACATCACCGAGATTGATCATATTGGGCGCACGCGAAAGCCGCATGCCGCCGCCCTTGCCCCGAACCGTCTCGATGTAGCCGCCCGAGGCGAGATGATTGACCACCTTCATTAGGTGATTACCGGAGATGCCGTACGCCGCGGCGATTTCAGAGATTGTGGACAATCGATCGGGATGCGCGCCAAGAAAGATGAGCGCACGCAAAGAGTAGTCGGTAAAGACAGAGAGCTGCATAGATTACGCCAGATCATAACATACGCGGAACGTGCCGGTTTCAACGTGCAATCGCCCTTTCATCAATACCTTGTACGTCATTGTCAGCTATTTACTTTAATTACATAGCTATTTGCCTAAATTACTTAATTGACTTAGAGACTCTTTCGGAGTTGTAATATGTATTAATAATACATCTTTTGGGAAAACTTGGGCGAGGGTAGAATGAAATTCAATTTCCATCGTGCATGGATGGTGCTTTTCGGGCGGATCACGGTCGCGAGTGCCCTAATCGCCTTGGTTTCGACCGCGCACGCGGAAAAGCGCGAATTCGAAATGACGATCGACGAGGTCTCCATCAACGTCGCCCCGGGCTTCAATGCCAACGTGTTCGCATTCAACGGCCAGGTGCCGGGCCCGTTGATCCACGTACGCGAAGGCGATGACGTCACGGTGCACGTGACCAACAACACGACCCTGCCCCATACGATCCACTGGCATGGTGTGAACCAGACGGGCACCTGGCAAAACGACGGGGTCCCCGACATCACCCAAAAGGCGATACAACCCGGAGAGGTCTTCACATACCACTGGAAGGCCGAGCGCCCGGGCAGCCTCTGGTACCACTGCCACGTCAATGTCTGGGAACACGTAGCCATTCGAGGCATGTGGGGACCGCTCATCGTCGACCCCAAAAACCCGAGTCCCCTGGAAAAGTCAGTCACCAAGAACGTCATCATGATGATGAGTACCTGGGAATCGCCGTATGCGACCAACTACGGCAAAGGGGGAGCTCCCGCCGATGTTGCGGACTACTTCACCGTGAATGGTAGATCATTCCCTCTGACCCAACCGATCCGGGTTCACAAGGGCGACGTGATGCGCGTTCGCATGATCGGTGCGGGCGATGAAATCCACGAACTGCACCTTCATGGCCACGACCAGCTGTTCACGCATAAGGACGGGTACGCAATGCCCAGTCCTTATTTTATGGACACCGTTCCCGTTGGGCCCGGCGAGCGCTACGACGTCGTTGTGCAGATGAACAACCCGGGTCGCTTTATTTTTCACGACCACGTCGACCGTCACCTGAACATGGGCGGGATGCTTGGCGGTCCCATCACGGTGATCGAATACGACGAGATCCCGTCGGATCCATGGTACGCGTGGGCGGGAAAGGTATATGACCCGGACTTCTTTTACAGCGAATCGATGAAAAAGGGCTACGGCATGTTCGGCAACGCCAATTTCGTGGGAAGCCCGATCGCGACGGCGCGACGCCCCCGCCAGCCATGAAAGGCGCCTTTTTCATTTTGCTGATAATGATGTTCGTTGGAAGCGGCGCTCGCGCCGCCGATGAAGGCTCGGCGATCCTGACGCAACGCTGCGCCGCATGTCACAATTTGACCGGACCCGCACCGCGCGCCTTGAAAGAGCTCTGGGCGCGTAAAGGGCCGGATCTGTTCTACGCCGGCAACAAGTTTCGCGCCGAATGGCTGCGTGCCTGGCTGCAAAAGCCCACCCGCATTCGCCCTGCCGGCGAATTTTATGCCGACCACGTCCGCAGCGGTGAGAAGGGCGACGAGATCGACCCGGCTACGCTCGAGCCGCATCTTGCCCTGTCGGCGGCGGACGCCGATGCGGTGACGCAGGCGCTGATGCGCCTCAAGGCGCACGATGAGCTGATTGCGGCCGAGAAGATCGAGGTCGGTTCCATTTCAAAGACCATGGGCGAGATGGCATTCGACAAGTTCCTCGGCTGCATGGCCTGCCACGAAATCGAGTCCGGGTACGGCGGGCTCTCGGGTCCCGAGTTGTACACGGCAGGGCGGCGCCTGCAGCCCGAGTTCATCGCCAGCTACATCCGCAGTCCGCAGGCGTGGGACCCCAAGATCTGGATGCCGAACAAGAAGGTATCGGACGCGAATATTCAGAAACTGGTTCATTACCTCGCCGAACTGCCCAAGGAGCAAAGCAATGCCAAGTAACCGCTTGATTTGCGCGGCGTTGGTGGTTGGCGTTGGCCTCGCGTTCTCGGCGATGGCAAAGGAGCCCGCCGCCGACAACTACCGCACCTATTGCACGCAATGCCACGGCAAGGACGGTAACGGCAAGGGTATCAATATCCGCGACATGTCGGTTCAGCCGCGCGATCACACGGATGCCAAGGCGATGTCCGGGCGCTCCGACGATACGATTTTCAAGACCATCAAGGAAGGCGGGCAATCCATCGACAAGTCCGTCCTCATGCCCCCCTGGGGCGACACGTTCAGCGACGAGGAGTTACACGATCTTGTCGCCTACCTGCGCCAGCTTTGCAAGTGCTCTTATGGCGCAAGTCCCTGACCGCCGGCGCGTTAAGTGCGCAGATATACGCGACCCACCTGGGGCCGCACTAACCCATTTCAGTCAACACCCGGGCGTCGGTCCGGAAACCCAAGGAGAAAAGACCATGCATCCGTTTCAACGTACCGCAGCCGTCATGGCGGCGGCATTCGCAATCCTCGGCACCCAGGCCGCATTGGCCAAGACGGTCGAAGTCACCATGACCGCCAAGGAGGTCGATCTCGCCATTGACAACAAGGGCACGAAGATGGCCGCGTGGACCTTTGACGGCACGATTCCCGCCAAGGTCGTGCGAGTCGATCAAGGCGACACCGTCGACTTCACCCTGCACAATCCGCCGGAGAACAAGAACTCGCACGCGATGGATTTTCACGCCGCGCAGGCGGATGTTCTGGGCGAGTTTGCGCCCATCAAACCGGGCGAGACCAAGCACTTCAAGTTCGAGGCCAAAAGCCCAGGGGTATTCATGTACCACTGCGGCGCCAGCCCCATGGTGCAGCACATCGCGCGCGGTATGTATGGGGTGATCATCGTCGATCCGAAGGACAAGACGAACTATCCCAAGGCCGACCGGGAATACGTGCTCGTTCAGCAGCAATACTTCCCCGACGTGGAGAACTACAACGCCATGCTGGAAAATGCGGGTTGGAAGGGATCCTTGATCAACGGCAAGATCCTGCACTACGATCCCGTGCACGATCCGAACGCAACCCAGGTTCTCGAAGCCAAGCCCGGCGAACGCGTGCGCATCTTCTTCGTGAACGCCAATATCAATATGCCGGTTGCCCTGCACCCGATCGGCGGGATCTGGGACCGCGTCTACATCAACGGCAATCCGAAGAACATCCTGTACGGGATGCAAACATATAACGTCGCCGTGGCCGAAGGCGACACCTTCGACATAGTCTCGCCCAGCGACCGGCCCACCAACAACGCGATCGTGGATCACGACATGGGTGCGGCGCTGCGCGGCGCCATCACCGTCATCATGTTCAAGCCCGACGCGGATCCGAAGAAGGGCCACGGCGAACTTGTCGTTCAATAACAGACAGCCTTCCGCTTTCCCCGGCCGCGCAAGCCGGGCTCGGCGCATCCTTAAAGTCCGCATCGGGCTTTTCGGATGCGCCGCTTTCCGCGGTCGTGCACAGCCTGTTTTACCGGGGAGATCGAATTGAACCGCCCGCACTTGAATCGCGCAGGATCCGCGCTGCCGGCGCTGTTTGCCGTCTTGGTGGTTGGCGGCCTCGGCGCGGCCGCGTATGACGCACTCGGCAAATGGGTGCTCTCCGGACAGCGGCAAGGACCCAGCGCGGAAGAACTGACGGCGATCGCGCAAGGATACCTCTGCCCGATGCACCCGCAAATCACCTCCGACCATCCGGGCAAATGCCCAATTTGCGGAATGGACCTGGTTAAGTCCGGTGCACCTTTACACCGACACGATCTGCAAGTTGACCCAACGGCCCTATCAAACCTCGGCGTACGGTTGATCGCGGTAGAACGCAAGGAGATTGCGCAGGAGGTGCGCAGCTACGGTACGGTCGTTCCGGACGAGCGGGCGCAGGTCACTGTCACCAGCAAATTCACCGGCTGGATTCGAAAGCTCCATGTGCATTCGGTCGGGGAGCGCGTGGAGCGCGGCCAGGTTCTGTACGAAATCTACTCCCCCGAGCTGGTGATGAAGGAACGCGAGTATTTCCAATTTCTCACCCGGCGCAAGCAGATCCTGCAAAGCGTCGGGGATGTTTCACAACAAGAAAACGAATACGTCATGGATCTGTTGCGCGATTCGCAAAAGGAGCGCGAAGAGCTCATGCGAAACGACTTGGACATCGAAACAATCGAGCGCCTGGAGCAATCCGGAACGACCATTGAAGTGGTCCAGGTGCGTGCGCCGAGCAGCGGCGTGGTGACCCAGATCAACGCGCGCGAAGGCGGTTTTGTCTCGCCGGCGGGCCCGATCCTCACGCTTGCCGATCCGACCACAGTATGGATCGACGTCTCGCTTTCCGCAGGCCAGTCGGCGCTCGTGCAACCGGGCGACCACGCCGTCATCCGGGCCGGAAAGGCCGATCCGATCGAGGCCAAGCTTGATTTCATCAATCCGCTGCTGGACTCGTTTCGCACGCATGCACGGGTGGTAGTGCGCCGGCCGGCGGCCGACCTGCGCCTCGGGACACTGGTCGATGTGTCGATACGCGCAACTGCGCACTCGGCGCAAGTACTGCCCAGTTCGGCGGTCATACGCACCGGACATGGCGATTTCGTCATGCTGGCGCGCGGCTCGGGCGGCTTTTTGCCCGTGGCGGTGGATGCCGGCGTAGAAAACGAGGACACGATCGAGATCCGCGGCGGCATTCAGGACGGGGTTCTGGTCGCATCCAACGCTCAATTCCTGCTCGACCCGGCCGCCTCCTTGAGCGACACGCTGGGGCGTGCTTACGATCCCAAGACTGCCATGGCGGTGGAATTGAAATCCATGCAATGATGGGCGCCGCCGCATAGAGCGCAAATTCGGCGCTTCACCCGACAGTATTAAGGGGATTTAGGTGGTCGAGCGCGTCATTGCGTGGTCACTGCGCTACCGTGCCGTCGTATTGCTGTGTGCCGGAGCCATCGCGCTGCTGGGTGCACTGGGGGTTCGCGAGCTTGCGCTCGATGCGATCCCCGATCTGTCGGAAATACAGGTCATCGTGCAGACAAACTACCCTGGACAACCGCCGCAGTCGGTCGAGGACCAGGTGACCTATCCGCTGGCATCGGTATTGCTAGGTGCGCCGTCCGTCTCCGCAGTGCGTGGCTTCTCGATGTTCGGCGAATCGTACCTCTATGTCATCTTCCGCACTGGCACCGATCCATACTGGGCGCGTTCGCGCGTCCTGGAGTACTTGGCGCAGATGGCACCTCGGCTGCCGCCCGGCATCACGCCAACACTGGGGCCCGACGCCTCGGGGGTGGGCTGGGTCTTCGAATATGCCCTGGTGGATCGCCAGCATCGCTATGACCCGGATCGACTTCGTGCTCTACAGGATTTCTTTCTAAAGCTCGAACTGCAGAGCGTGCCGGGTGTGGCCGAGGTCGCCAGCGTCGGCGGCGTGGCGCGCCAGTTCCAGATCGAGGTCGATCCTGCGGTCCTTGCCGCCAATGGACTGGGGCTTGGCCGGCTGGCACGCGCCGTGCAGGACAACAACATCTCGAGCGGCGGCTCGACGCTGGAAATGGGACGCGCCGAATACATGGTGCGCGCGCAGGGCTACCTGGCAACGCTGGAGGATTTTCGCAACATCCCCCTGGGGCCGGATGCGCACGGGCAACCCCTGCGCTTGGCAGATGTGGCGCGCGTCCAGATCGGTGCTGAACCGCGACGCGGGGTCACCGATCTAGACGGCGCGGGAGAAGCGCCGGGCGGCATCGTCGTCATGCGTCACGGGGAGAATGCGCTCGCCGTTGCCGAACGGGTAAAGGTTCGTCTCGATTCCTTGCGCCGCAGCTTGCCTCCCGGGGTTGAGATCGTCGTCACCTACGATCGGTCCCGGTTGATCCGTGGCGCGGTTGGAACGCTGAACCGCCGATTGATCGAGGAGTCGGCCGTCGTTGCGCTGGTTTGCGGCGTTTTCTTGCTGCATCTCCGATCCGCGCTGGTCATCATTGTGACCCTGCCGCTGGGCATTCTGATCGCGCTCGGAGTGCTGGCTGTGCAAGGGACGAGCGCCAACCTGATGTCCCTCGGGGGCATCGCGATCGCAATCGGCGCCATGGTGGATGCGGCGATCGTCATGGTGGAGAATCTGCACAAACACCTCGAGCGCGCAACAGGGGGCGCCGACCGCTGGGAAATCGTCCGCTTGAGCGCATCCGAGGTCGGTCCAGCGCTCTTCTTCTCTCTTCTGGTCATCACCGTGTCGTTCCTGCCCGTGTTTGCGCTCACCGGACAGGAAGGCCGGCTCTTCTACCCCTTGGCCAGCACCAAGACCTATGCAATCGCGGCGAGCGCGCTGCTTGCCATAACCCTGACGCCAGTCCTGATGGGATACCTGGTGCGCGGCCGCATCGCTCCGGAGAAGACAATTGCCCTCCATCGCCTGCTGCATGCGGCGTATCAACGCGCGCTCACGGCGGCCCTGCGTCGGCCGCGCTGGGCACTGGGGTTGGCCGCATTGGGTTTGATCAGCACCGCCTGGCCGCTCTGGCAATTGGGCAGCGAGTTCATGCCGCCCCTATACGAAGGTATTATCCTGTACATGCCCTCGACCTTGCCCGCGATTTCCGTCGACGAGGCCGCGCACGCACTGCAGGTTACCGATCGCTTGATCCGGGAGTTGCCGGAGGTCGAACAGGTCTACGGCAAGGCCGGACGCGCCCAGACGGCGACCGATCCGGCTCCGCTATCGATGTTCGAGACCGTGATCACCCTCAAGCCGCAGGATCATTGGCCTCACGGTGAGAGTATCGAGCAGTTGCTCGGTAAACTCGACCGCCAGGTCCAACTACCGGGTGTCACGAACGGCTGGGGCTATCCGATCCGCACGCGAATCGACATGCTCGCCAGCGGCATCCGCACTCCCCTGGGATTGAAGGTCAGCGGCCCCAATCAGGAAATTGTCGTCGGCTTGGCGCAGCGAGCCGAATCCGTATTGCGCAGCGTTCCCGGCACGAGGAACGCCTTCGCCGAACGAACTGGCGGCGGACGCTATCTGGATATCGATCTGGATCGGCGCAGTGCCGCACAGCGCGGAGTGACGATGGCCGACGTACAACGCGTCGTGCAAGGCGCGATTGGCGGCGAGAACATTGCCAGCGTGATCAGCGGGCGGGAGCGGTACTCGGTCAATCTGCGATTCCCGCGTGCGTGGCGCGACTCGCCGCAGTCGATTGCCGAAATTCCCATTGTTACCGAACGCGGCGATAACGTCCGCCTTGGCGATGTGGCCCACCTTGCCCTGCGGGACGGCGCGAGCGAAATCAAGAGCGAAAACGCCCAGCTCGTCGCGTACGTCTACCTGAATTTGGACAGCACTGACCTGGGCGGCTACGTCAGGGTTGCTAACCGTGCACTCGCGCAGATCGCACTGCCGCCGGGCTATACGATGAGCTGGTCGGGCCAATATGAACAAATGCAGCACGCGCGCGCGCGCTTGAACTGGCTCATTCCCGCGACGGTCGTGCTCGCCGCCTTGCTATTGTACGGTCACTTTCGCAGCTGGGTACGGGTTGGCCTTGTATTGCTCTGCCTGCCGTTTTCCCTCGTCGGCGGGGTGTGGCTGGTCTACGCGTTGGACTATCGGCTGTCCGTCGCCGTGGCCGTCGGATTTCTCGCATTGGCGGGGGTCGCCACGGAATTCGGCGTCGTCATGCTGCTGTACCTCGACCAGGCGCGGGCGCAAGCGCAGGAGCGCCGCGGAGGTGCGCCGCTAGGCCGCTTTGCCCACCTTCGCGCTTTGATTCGCGGCGCATCCTCACGCGTGCGTCCCAAGGCCATGACCGTCGCCGTAATCGTTGGCGGCTTGCTACCCGTCATGGCTGGCGAGGGCCTGGGTAGCGACGTCATGAAACGGATTGCGGCACCGTTGGTGGGCGGAATGCTGACGGCCCCGCTGCTTTCTCTGGTCCTCCTCCCGGTGATCTACGAATGGTGGCAACGCGATAGGCGCCGATGAGTCGTTTTATTTGTCCGGCAACAGTCAAGATCCGCCGTTCGGATATTCATATTCGGCCGGCACCGGCAAGGCAGGCGCGCGAGTCCGTTGCCAGCCCCCTTGACACGATATCCCTGGCCTCTTAGCACCCGAAATCGATTATTCCCCTGAAGAGGCGAACTTTTGCACTGCAAAAGATGGATAAGACCGTCGACAAAGGCAACATCGAGCGGTGAAGATGAAGCACTCATTGCAAACATGTGACATAATATAGTTTTTAAGTAATTGATTTAAATAATTAAAGCAAATTAGACGTCCGTCACGAAACTTCATTGAGAAGCCTCTATAATGGTTTAGCGTTCCATTGAATCGTTTCGATTTAACGCGGCGCAAAAGGAGGGTTTGTCACCCAATGAATGAGATACCGCTTAAACATTATCTGTTGGCCTCAGATTTCGACCAAACCCTGAGTTTCAAGGATTCGGGACTGGTGCTGAGCGAGTTACTGGGCATTTCCGCTTTCGAGGACCGTGTTGCCGGCCTTGCCGGCAGCAATCTCGTGCAACAGGGCGGGGAGTTGGCCTATTTGATCCGGCACGATCCGGAATTCCGCGGTGTTCGTCGTGAACATCTGGTGGAGGCCGGGCGTCGCGTTCGCCTCAAGAGTGCGATTCCGGCGCTGGTCGACTTCTTGAACCGGGGCACGGAAGGCTATCGCTTTTCCTTCTTCGTGATATCCGCGGCGCCGCGCGAAATCGTGGCCTCGGCCCTTGCAGGCGTGGTGCCTCCCGAGCACATCTATGGAACCGACCTGGAATTCGACGCGGCTTCAGGCGAAGTGCGTGCCATCCAGCGCGTACCCGCCGGCTACGGCAAGGTCGCGGTCATCGAGGAGCTTGAGCACCGATTGGGGGTCACGCCGGATCGCATGATTTACGTTGGCGACGGCAGCTCGGACGTTCATGTCATGCTGCATGTCAATAACCGTGACGGGTTCACGATTGCGGTCTCTGAAAACAAGCAGCTCGCGCGGATTGCCAAAAGTACGGTGCTCAGCGACAACGCCTTCAGCATCATGGTGCCGATTCTCGATCAATTGCTTCACTGGCGCACGGGGGACATTCGGACCTTATTCGAATCCTATGGTCTGACGCTGAACGAGTGGGAAAAGGATCGAACGGATCGGGTGACGATCAGCGAAATACCTCCGAGCAGTGCGCCAGCGGCAGCAGAGGCTGCATGAGCCAAGTCGGGATCGATTATTTGGGCTGGACGGCAACGGCCATTTTTGTGGGGTCGTACTTCTTCACTCGCCCCTCACTCCTTCGCGCCGCGCAAATGCTTGGGGCGCTGCTGTGGCTGACTTATGGCGTGCTGATCAAGGCATCGCCGGTCATTGTCGCCAATGTGCTGGTGTTTTCCGCGGCTGCATGGACCGCGTTTCGCAAGAACTCAATCTCGCGCTAAAAACGCACGTGGCTGTTCAACGGTGTAGAGGCAGTCAGGTGCCAATGCGGTACGCCCCGAAAGCCGCAATGTCCTTGCGACCCAAGCCCGGAGATTGCTGCGTCTTTTGTTCCTACGGCTCGGTTCCCTGCCCACCGATACAGCTCAGTGGGTCCAGTGGTTGCAAGTCCTGCTGAGGCGGGCCGGGCCGAGCGCGTCAGCGGCTCACTCGCCCAGGCCGCCGGTAGACCCAGCTAGCGTATTCAGCGTAGTGATTTCCGAAATTCTTGAACCTGCACTTCGAAGCCGACAAACCAATCTCCGCCTACGCCGATGGAGGCTACCAAGCTGAAGTCATCGGTGATCCCGGGAGAAAGCATGTGTTCGCCGAGTCTCGCAGCGAGCGGTTCTAGGACCGGAGCACCGGGATCTGTGACGAAGCGTGCGTTCCTGGATTAGCCCTCGGAATTCCAAGTCTGCGTGGTCATGCCACTTTTCTTGAAGGCGGCGGTTCCACCACCGTCGCACCGCGGCGTCCGCCTGGTTGCGACAGTTTCCCCAGTGCCGCTGGGCCAGCGGTTTGCTATGTCCCGCGGCGAATTGTGTCTGCTGCGCTAAGCGGCCTTCATCTCCTGCCGTCGCGAGTCCACTGCCGCTTCGGCGGCTACCCAATCCTCGAGTTCATGACCCGCCGCAAATCCGCGCCGCTCGGCGAGGAAATACGCCTCCGCCGCCACCAGCTGCCGTCGAACTTCCGGATCAATACTCGTGGTGACCGCCGTCAAGGATCGCGCCGATTTCAGGACCGCAATCACCGAGCTGGTCGTCAGCTCGGGTGCCGCAGTTGCCTTTCGCCTCGTTGTTTTCGTACCAGGGGATACGCTATTCGTAACCATCACTTGCCTCCGTGTCTGCGTACTGTTGAGTCCGTCGGTGGGATTTATCGCTTACCCCACTTCAACCCGACTATATAACGGTGTCGCACACATTTTTGCAATTTAACTCAGAGCAGTAATTTGCCACGGCGAATTAGAGTAGAATCGACAATTCCCGTTGATGGTTCGCAGTCCGACTCTCGCGGCCTACATCGATCCCTCCGCAACGCGACTACTTCGTCTGCGTTCGTGCCGCGACGCGCCTCCACGCCACACCATACGTAATCTGCGTCGCACCGCATGCGGCGCAGCGAAAGACATACATCCACATCATCCACTGATAGATATAGCCAAATAGCGCCATCACGCTGGCGACCGTCGGCGCGGCTTTAGCGCTGTAGCAACCTTCGCAATTCGAAGCCCGAACGCCAAATCGCCACCCTTATATCGTGCGCCCGATCAGGTCCGCGCAACTATTTTTTCGACCGTGGCGGGCAGCCAGCGGAGCAGCGTCGGCAGCATGCGCACCTTTCCAGGTCGAATCTCGTCTCGGCGCCTGTCGATCCCGGCGAGCGTGAGCCGTACCACGTCTTTGGTTGACAGCTTCTTTCCATAGGTAGCGGATGTTGCAGGAGTATCCACCAGCGGTGGCAATACCTCTAGGACATGCACTCCGACGCTCGCGGCGATCCGCCGAAAGCTCTTGGTGAACGAGTGCAGTCCGGCCTTGCTCGCCGAGTAAGTCGGTGCCCGATCGGACGGGGCGAGGGCGTATCCGGAGGAGACCATGACGACGACGGCGGCACGGCTCACGCTCAACAGCGGTAGCAGTTTCACCGAAAGGTCGATCGGCGCTACTAAGTTGGTGAGGATCTCCTCCTCGAGCCTGCCCAGACTCTCGCCCCCATCGAGCAGGTTGGGTCGCAACATGATGCCGGCATTATTGATAAGGAGGTCTAGCCGCGGCCAAGTTGAGTAGACCTTCGCGACGAGCGTTTGCCTGTCATCCAGGTGCGCCAGATTGCCGGCGAGCGACCAGGCGGCGCTACAGCGCGCCGCCGCCTCGCGCAATCTACCGGGGTCTCGTCCTGTTATGCCCACCTCAGCGCCGGAGGCGGTCAACGCTGACGCGAATGCCTGACCAATGCCGGAGCTCCCTCCGGTCACGACAGCAGTCTTGTCAGTCCATTGGATCGTCATGGTTGGATCTCCTGTGCTGTGAGGTTAGGTCGTGCAATGCACATCAAACGAGCGCGGCGAGCCCGACATCAACTTCAGGCCCGTCGTCAAGCTCTTCACCCCAGACGCTCAATGCACCTGGCTATCCTGCTCCGCTAGCGGTCCGGCCGGCCTTCCGTGGCCGGGCGCTCGAACGGGTCGACGACACATTGAGTGTCATCGCCAAATTCACCGTTCTCGCCCTTGTATCTCTCCTCTTATCTATGGCCGGCGTCATTCAGGGAGCTGCTCTAACTTCGCGTCTTCCATGTCGAGCATCTTCAGTTCCTGAACAGCGAGCCCTTGTATGTCACCGGCTACCCCCAGCAGCTGATTCACGCCGGCTTGCAGTTGCTTTTCGCGGCGGGCCCAGCGTTGGGTGGTGACATTCTTCTCGGATTCGAGCTCTTCGCGCATCTTCTTAAAGGTCTCGTACACGGCTTTGAGCTTCTGCGCGAATTGGGGGGAGGTCAAATAATCGTACAGGGCTTCCATTTTCTCGCCCTTGCCGGCGGATACCGCGCGTTGCCGATGCAAATCGATGAGTCCGGCGCGGAGCGCTTCGGCGATACTCACAGCCGTCGAGGCCTGAGTGACCCAGATATCTTCGTAGAGCGCAAAATAGGAGCCCGTCGGCCAGTCCTTCGGCAAGGCGCCCGGCATCGTCACCAGAATCCCGACCACGGCGCCGCAGGCGCGCATGTCTTCTTTGAGCTTCGGAATCCACTGCACACTCCAATCCTTGGCGCGTTTGGTCTCCCAGAGAATCGTCCCCGCGGCCTGACCGGTGCGCGTCACCACATGCTGCAGGACATCCCCGCCCCGCTGACCCTTCTTGACCTCTTCGATGGTATCTAAGGAAAACGCCCGCCGTAAGTTCTCCTCGATCGCGAGCTCGAGCACTTCGCCTTGCAGCTGTTGCGAACCTTGCTCCATCTTGCGCTTCGCGGCCGCGAGTTGCTCGCCGGCATCATCGAGCTTCTTCTGCAGCTCCGCCTTCTCCAGATTCGCGCGTTCTTGTTCTTGAGCCCGAACCACCGATTCCCGCTGCTGCAGCTGCGCATCGACCTTCTTCTGTACCTCGAGCGCCAGCGCCGCCTTCTCATCCTGCAGCTTCTGCCGCTCTTCGCGAAGCGCCAATTGCTCCGATTGCAATGCTTGGAGCTTGGTATTTTGTTCCGTGAGTCGCTTCTCGTAGGATTGCCGCTCGCCGGCCACCAACTCCGCCGCGCGTGCCGCGGCCGCTTCCGTGACTCGACTTTCAATGCTCCGTTCACGGGCCAGCAGTGCTGCCTCCCTCTGATCTAGTGCTGCAATCTTTGTCTGGCCTGCGGCCAGTTGTTCCTTGAGTTCTGCAATCTGCGGCGCAAACGCCTGCGCGGTCAATGCGCGCACTTCGGCCAACGCCTTCGCGTGCGCCGCATCGCGCTCCGCCGCCATCCTCTGCGCTTGACGGTCCGCGTTCGCTCGCTCCTCCTCGCGAAGCTTGGCGAGTGCATCCATGCTCGCCTCCTCCACCTGCTCGAGGGCCATCTTCGCGAACCCGTCGGCCAATGCAAACTCGTGCGCGCAGTTGGGACACGTGATGCGCGCGTCCGGAGTCAGTAAAATGCGTGCGGGAGTTTGGGTCACGATAATTCCCTAATGGGGACCTGATAGGCGGCCGGCTCCTCTCTCACCTGCTCGCCGGTGAAGGGATCGCTCGCGACCTTGGTCAACCGCGTTTCCGCCCGGACCTTATTGAGCCACTCGCCCGCCACGTAGAACCGACCGCGTTTCTCCCCGTGTGCGACTAGAAGTCCGGCGGCCACCAATTGGCCCAAATCGCGGCTCGCCGCGGCCTCCGAAACCTCTGCCGCCTTTCGATAGGTCGTGTTGCGCACACGAAAACCGAACGCCGCGTCGTGCAGCGCCAAGACCATGCGCTCTTGCATATCCCGCTTCTTGATCTCCGATTCGAGCTCCGACCACAGGCGCCCCGCCTCTTGCGATCGACGCAATAAGGTCTCCGCCTGCCGATAATGCGCGGTCAAACAAAACTTGATCCAAGGCAACACATCCCGCTCCGAATGCCAGTGCCCCTGCCCTATCTCTGCGAGGACTGCGTAATAGCCTTGAGTATTGCGGCCGAGATACTCTTCGATACTCGAGAATACCGGCGATAAAATTCCTTCACGCGCCAGCACCAAAGTCTGCAACGCCCGCGCCATACGCCCGTTTCCATCCGAGAACGGGTGAATCATCACAAGATTTAGATGCGCGAGTGCCGCACGCACCATGATCGGCAAGCGGCTGCCCTCATTCAGCGACCTCACCAATTCATCCATCAACCCGGGAACCAGTGCCGCGTCCGGACCCTCGTACACGATGTCGCTGGTATTTTCGCGCCGCACATAAATCACACCCGGCCGCCAACGGCCCGGGTGTTTACCCAAGTCATAACTCATCATCATGTAGTGCAGACTTCGCAGCATCGCCTCGTGATGAGCAAAGTGCGCATCATCCGAGAGCTGCAATATATAAGTCATCGCCTCACGGTAGCCACGCACCGCGAGCCACGCCTCCGTGCGCTCATCGATCAGCGGTTCTTCACCTTCAACGGCCGCCACCGCATCATCGACCGTGACGTTGAACCCCTCGATCGAATTCGATCCTTGAATCGCGCGCGCAAACTCCGAGCGACGCAATAACCCGGTCCACCGCGTCGGTTGCTGCTGCAACAAAAACCGCAGGCGCAGCCGCATCTCATCCACCCGCTCGACGACTCGCAGGTACTCCGCCGGTAATTCCTGGATCTGGTAAAGCATATATCGTTATTATCTATCATAATGATAGATAATAAACAACACAACAGGGGTTATTATCAGATTATCCGAGGCCTCAAGTCGACCCGGTAGATCTAAGCCATTGATTATTATAGGATGCCACGCCAGCTCAACTCTGGATCCATTAGCGGCCCGTGCCCGCTAAGCTCCGCGGTCTCTACATTCCCCGCCTCTCGTCGGCACTCGCTCCTGCATGAATTTCACCCCTTCCGTCCGTCGGCGCTAGACCTTTGGCATATGCTCAATTCTGCTGCCATCGTCGCGGGTAATACCCGCGAGGAATAGCCACAACGTGATCCTAGCGCCAGCTCACGGCAGTTGGTATCCACGAAATTACCCATGTCGGCGACCAGGACACCAAGGGGCGCCGACTGTCAGAGCAAGGATTCTTAACGTCCGGCCGTGGCGTTCCTGAGCTCCGTCCACACCTTTCGGCGTGTATTTCTGTTCGCTCCGAGCGCTCCAGCGGTACAGATTTTCATCCCCACAATGGGGGCATTTGATCGCAGTCAATTGATCATCGAAATCCGTCAACGCTTTGCCGCCCGGTGCTGTGGCCGAAATCGCAATCACTATCCCGCACGATCGGTTCTTACACAGCCACCCTACGTAGAGCTCGCCCGGCACCATCTGCTGCGGCGCCCTGACATCGACGTGGCGCAACGGGGCTGTGGCGACCGGTTTGCGTAATGACGTACCCCGGCTTTTTGTTGGACGCTTGATCGCCATTGGCACCTCTCCGCTGATAAACATGGGAGAGCCTACCGCGGCTGCGATGCCTATGCCAGCCCCTCGCCGGCATGCACGCCCTCGGTAAAAAGCGCATTTTCCGTTGCCGTCCGTGCGTTGCAGCACCGACGATAAGAAACAATCACGATATGGTTGCCACATGAATAACCCATCTGCAACACGAGAACATGCCGCTGCCCGCCGACTCAACGTTCCGGACCCTGCAGGCGACCCGCCCGAATTAGCGGTAACTGTTCCGTCGGATTTTCCGATCTCTCACCCGACGACCGGCACCGTTGATGACGACGATGCGCCGGCTGACGAGCATGAGAGCGAGAACGAAGCCATGGTACGCGAGACGAACGACTCCACCGAAACGCCTGAGGAGTTCGAGCGCGACGATGAAGATCCGAAAGATACCGCAGATTGAACTTGTAACCCGTCGAACGAGCGAGCTCGCCCTGCCTTCCGGCTCGGCAAGATATCCGCCTTACCCGTTACCTCATCCTCACGCCCGCGTCGCCCCTTGACGACATCCCGCCATGAGACAGTTACCCAGTCTTCGCGCGCGTCGCGCCACTATCCAATTCGGCGCGTACGATTACCGCAAATCACAGTGGAGGTGATCCACATGGATATTGAAATCCGGTTACGCAAACTTGAATTACGCTATCGCGTCGTGTTAAGCGCATCGGTTGCGGCCAAAGCGAATTATCTGGCACTCATCGGCGAACCAAGCGCGACACTCTTTGCCATCGAAAGTGCAAAAACACACTGGCAGCAACTCGATGCCCGCAAACGCACCATTGCGGCACAAATGGGTGAACTCGAAGAACTCGAACAGGACGCAACGCTTTAATCTCGCCCGCAAAAACCTTGCTCGAGACACAAGATCTCCGAAATCCAATTTGAGCGCCTCCTTAGGCGTCCGCTAAATGCCCTTCGTTGTCCTTTGCCGCATTTCGCTCATCCAAGATGACTCGGACGCGGTTGCCGGTGAGCACCGGCAGGTAAGATTGAATTCGGGCGCCCTCCGCAAGTTTGGCGTGCTCAACCAAGAAGATTTCTTGCACTGTCGCGATTGACGTGTGCGTTTCCCGCGCCAGCAGTTCGATGGCGCGCTCTTCGTGCGTGAGAATTTGTGAATCCATCGAATCGTCGATCATCATCGATATCCTTCTCAAGAATGACGCACCGTAGGGTCGCGAAAGGGCCCTCAGGATCGTCTCTCCCAAGGCGAAATCGCGCATCGGAATCATCGCGCTCTCAGGGACCGCCCGTCTGTACGTTCCAGCACCGATCGACGACGAAAACTCCGCTTGAACCCCAAAACCCATTAACTCTCACCCTTCAGTCCGTTGTCCGGTGCGCGCGGCGGCGATGACACCGACGTCGCGCTCATACCGCATCACAAATTCCGGATGAGCCGACTGGCGTCAGCGACCCCAAACTGCGTACGTTCTACCCCATGGCACGATCTGCCAGCTGCGCCAAGAACAGCTACCGAAAGGATCGTAACGCCGACGGCAAGCAGCCCTTCCGCAACCCTGACGCCGAATTCTGTGGTCTTCATGATGTGCATCCTCCGTAAACTCAAGCAGATTGAACACAGTGCATAGCCTGCGCTGCCTGAGAACGCACAACAAACGCAATACCTGATGACCCGTTAAGCAGAACTTAACGCTGTTCTCTCACTGGCTTGGCCGTGAAAAACTGGCGCTCAATGCATGCGCCGAGCGGCTCTGCCGGCAGTACACCACAGGTTCCGCACGAGCTTCCCATGTTGGTCGCGCCCACTCCGGCCACCTGCCTCAACGTCTTCACCGTCGAGGAGTACGAGAGCAACGGCAAAACCCAAAAGAAATGGACCCGCATCGGCGCCGCCTTTCCCCACAAGGAAGACCCGGGCTTTTCCATCGAGCTCAAGACGTTCCCGGTCGATGGACGCCTCGTAGTGCTGCCGCCAGACAACGACGACCGATCCATATAGACACAGTGCCCACTACTTTGGCGCCGTCGCGGACCCCAGCATTTTTTCTTGCCTTCGCCGCATCGCACACGAGCATCACTGCCGATTCAAGGTCAACCCTGCGGTCTTCGCAGATGGTGAATCGCGACTTGTTTTGTAGTCAGTCAGCGACAGCTCTCGCTTTGCTTTGTCGGCCGCAGGCGACTATTAGCGCCAAAAGACAATCTGCGCCACGATGACGCCTCCATGATGTACCAAGCCCAAACCATCACGTTGGAATTGTGCCCTTTTCTGTGTGCCGGCTTGCAAAGATTGCAAATCTTTCGAGCTTAGTTTTACAAACTTGGCACTAACGGTACCTGTAGGAGAATACAATGAATCACGTATTAACTGCTCTTGCCATGACCGGCTTGCTCATTGGCGCGCAAGCGCTCGCCGTCGACTCCACAGGTCAGCCGACTATGAGCAAGCGCCAGCTGATCGCACAAATGGTCGGATGCATGAGGAAGCAAATGTCTGCTAACAATACGATTTCATACAACGAAGCGATGAAAGCGTGCAAAGATCAAATAAGCAAGCAGACCGACAACTCTGCATCACGCACTCTAGTCGCCTCCGACACTCTAACGAAGCCGTGATTGGCGCGTTAACGATACACGCCCTGGATTACCGTTCTAAACCATCCGGGTCGTCATTGGTGCGCCCTGCGTACCGTTCGCATGAACAACGACGAGGCCGGCATCGACGGCGCGAAGCGTCGTCAAACGCCCTTTAGGGCGGCTCCGAAGCAGCGAGGGGTGAAGCATGAAATGCCGAATAAACCGCTCCTGGCGGCTTGTCGCCGAGCCGCGGAGCGGCGTCTGACTTACTCCCCGCGCCGCGGCTATAGATGGTAACCTACAATATCTGACAGAGACTGCCATGCCCGAGTCAAACTCCAGTGGCGCCTCGCCGGTCGATCGGTCCGCCGGCGCACTGCCGTAGCTGGCTTACCGCAAACCTGTAGCCCCCGGGTATAGGTCCTCCAATCAACCAAAGGCATTTAACATGAGAATGATGACTACTCGATTCTTGGGCGTGACCCTTGCACTTGCCCTTGGAACAGGCGTCGCATACGCCAGCGAATACGATGAGACCATCGCGCTTTTTAAGCATGCGGGAGATAGTGCGGTATTCTTCCACGATTGCTATGCGTATGCAGTATTCCCGACGATAGGCGCTGGCGGCTTTATTGTCGGCGGTGCGCGAGGTAAGGGTCACGTGTATATGCATGACCGACTCGTCGGTGACGCGACGATGACGCAGTTGAGTATCGGATTGCAGGCCGGCGGCCAAGCGTATAGCGAGATAATCTTTTTCAAAGACAAGCGTGATCTGGATGAATTCGAATCCGGTAAATTCGAATTTGACGCCAGTGCTGGCGCCGTAGCCATTACCGCAAGCGCGTCGGCGAGCGTCGGTACGGATCGCCTCTCCTCGGAAGCGAGTCGCGCGGCGACCGATGCAACCACAAATGGCGACTATCAAACCGGCATGGCCGTCTTCACCATCGCGAAAGGCGGCCTTATGTTCGCCGCCAATATCGCCGGCGAGAAATTCTCTTATAGAGAGCCGAGCGCCGAGTAGGCATCCGACGAGGATCCCATTGATAGATCGCAAACAGCCTAAACCGCAGGATGCGCAGGAGATTACTGGTCGCACGCTCGCGTACTATGAGAAGCGCGCTGAGAAGCTTCGCGCCGGCACGCGGGATCATGACGTCAGCCAAAACATAGCGGCACTATTAAGGCATATCCAGAGCGGGTCGCAAGATACCTATTTGCCGCTTCCGGGCAATTCGAGTTTCAGCGCCGCCGCCGCGGCCCCGGTCTTGGATTGTACGTCCTTGGCAATCGCTATGGCTTCCTCGACCTTACCGCCTGCAAATGCGGCCTGCGCGCGCGCCCACCCGTCAGTCGCGTCGGCCAGGCTGGACTGAGCAGCGGGAAGATCTATGCCCTTCGGCATCCGTTTGGTCTTGGATAGTGCGTCAACGCGAGCTTTAACCGCGGTGATCCCCTGGGGCAGGGAGGCCGCGAACCAGTTCCATTCCGTGTTCAGCGCCTTCGCGATATCGTCCTTTTTCGCAGCCGCATCCGCGACCAGGTTCCTGGCGTCGGCGAGCACGCTTGGCGCGTGGGCTAGCACTTCCCCGTAATTCTTCCTGTCATAGGAGATCTTCAGGTCAGCCAATTCCTTCTGGACACTCGCCATCTGGTCCGGAGCATATTTCGTCGCATCCGCCGACGCCGTCGTCAAGACACCTGAGATCTCGTCGAGCGCCTGCTTGGCCGGCTCCATTTGGTCCAAACACGCGTGACACAGCAGTGCGGCGATGCCAATCGTCAGGAAGTTGGCGAAGCGATTAGTGGAAATCATGGGTCGAGCCTCCCAGTCATGATCAAAGATACGCCACACTATGTCTCGTAATTCGCTTGCGAGCACGGGAACCCGTATGGCCGATTCGATCTGGATATGAACTCCCGATTGACCCTTTTGGGATCCAATAGCGGCTGACCATAACAGACTGCCGATTGGTTATGAGATGGCTTGCGCGATTCGTCCACGACGCCGGACAGGATTTGATTTAGATTGGAGTTGTGCACGCGACATCCGCCAATCCGTCCGCGAGTTCTGTCAATCCGCCGGCCCTGGGTCCACGGCCGCTACTGGTCTATGACGGTGATTGCGGCTTCTGCGGCTACTGGGCGCGCTATTGGCGCAAGCTCACGGGCGAGCTTGTCGACTACCGGCCGTATCAGGACATCGCAGCGCAATATCCGGCGATCCCGCTGTCCGAATTTCAGCGCGCCGTGCAATATTTCGGGCTCGATGGGCACCGCGCGAGCGCCGCCGAGGCGAGCTTCCTGACGCTGAGCCACGCACGCGGAAAGGGAGTCTGGCTCGCGCTATATAGGCGAGTGCCCGGTTTCGCCGCGCTCTCGGAATGGGCTTATGCTTTGATCGCCGCGCACCGCTCGGCCCTTTATCGGATCAGCTTGATTCTCTGGGGCAAGGACTACGAACCGCCGCGACACGATTTGGTCGCATTCTTATTCTTGCGCCTGTTTGGTCTGATCTACCTGTCGGCCTTCATCTCGTTCGGCGTACAGTCGCTGGGGCTGATCGGCAGCCATGGCATCCTGCCGCTGGCCCAACTGGTCGATGCGATCGGCAGCCGCGTCGGTCCGGAGCGCTTTTTCTTGATGCCGATGCTGTTCTGGTGGAACGCCGGCGATGTCACGATTCAAGCCGTGTGCTGGGCAGGAGCGGGCTTGTCGCTGCTGCTGATCTTCAATTTGCTGCCGCGCCTGAGCCTGTTTGTTCTGTACGTGCTATATCTGTCGCTGCTCTATGGCGGACAGGTCTTCACGACTTACCAGTGGGACACGTTCCTGTTGGAAGGGGGCTTTCTCGCGCTGCTATTGAGCGTCGCTCCGGTGCCCGGACTATGGTTGCTGCGCTGGCTGCTGTTCCGCTTCATGTTCATGTCAGGCGTCGTCAAGCTGCTGAGCGGCGATCCCAACTGGTGGGACCTGACTGCCTTGTCATACCACTTTGTGACTGAGCCGCTGCCGACGCCGCTCGCCTGGTACGCCGCGCATCTGCCGGCTAGCGTGCTGAAAGCCGCGACCGCCGGCACCTTCGTCGTCGAACTGCTGCTGCCGTTCTTGATCTTCTGCCCGCGCCGGCTGCGTTTCTTCGCCGCATTCGGCATCCTGCTGCTGCAAAGCTGCATCTTGATCACTGGCAATTACAACTGGTTCAATCTTCAGACGATGTTGCTGTGTTTGCTGCTCATCGACGACGCGGCGCTGCAGAAGATATTGCCGCGGCGACTGATGGGACTGCTGTCGGCACGTGCGAGGCCGTATTCGCCGCGCGGACCGGTCATGATCATTGTCGGCGCACTGGCGCTGCTGATCGTGTTCTGCAGCCTCGTAGAAATGGATGATCGTTTCGGTGGCGAACCGCCTGCCTTCGCGCAGACAATCGACCGCCTCATCGAGCCGCTGCACATCATCAACGCTTACGGCCTGTTCGCGGTCATGACGACGCAGCGGGGCGAAATCGTCATCGAGGGTTCGAATGATGGCACCGAATGGCGCGAGTACGAATTCCGCTACAAACCCGGCGACCTTGCGCGCCGCCCGCGCTGGAACATCCCGCACCAGCCGCGCCTCGATTGGCAGATGTGGTTCGCCGCGCTCGATGACCCGCAGCGTCTGCCGTGGTTCTCGCGCTTCCTCGAGACAGTGCTCAAGAATGAACCCGCGGTGATCGCGCTGCTCGAGAAGAATCCGTTTCCGGACAAGCCGCCGGTCTATGTGCGTGCGCAGTTCTATGAATACCGCTATTCGAACGGCGAGCAGAAGGCCAAGGATCTCTGGTGGGACCGAAGATCCCTCGGGCTCTACTTCCCCGCGGTGCGTCTCAAGGACGAATGACGCGGGCGACCGATTCGTCGCGGCCGGTGGCGGCCGCCGCTCTCGCCATCCCCGACCTCAGCGCATTGATCTTCTCGGCATATTGCAGCGGCAATCATTTGCGTCACGTGACCGCTCGTTCGCAAACGTCCGGGACCGCAAAACACGAAGGGTCTTCCATGGCTAACTTGATGTTCCGATCAACCGAACCGCCGCTTGAAATACTGCGTCTACCGCAGGCCAGTAAGGTAACCGGCTTGTGCCGATCGATGATCTATCAGCTGAAAGCTGAGAAGCGCTTTGTTGTAGGCCGCTCGTACCTGATTGCGCTCGGCATGCGCAAGCTGCAATTCGATCAAGTCGGGGTGATAGCCCTGCTCATTTAAGCACGTGGAGGCGAGCGACCGGAAACCATGCCCGGTCATCTCCGCATGTGAGTAACCGGGCCGGCGGAGTGCCGCATTCACGGTGTTATCGCTCATCGGCCTCGACCCGCTGCGCAGCGACGGAAACACATAGCGGCCGCGCCCCGTCAGTGAACGCAATTCCAGCAGCAGCACGAGCGCTTGCCTGGCCAACGGTAGGACATGCTGTTCGCCCATCTTCATCTTCTCGGCGGGTGGGTGTTGGTGCCGCAAAGAGGATTCGAACCCTGACCCACGCATTACGAAATCGTAGGTCTTTAGCGCAACTCATATCCATCAATCGCTTGCGAACGCCAAACCCCGTTTTTGTCTGCAAAAGCTGGCAAAATCTGCTTGTGCCGGTGCAAAAGTCGCTACATTAATGACGCACTCCTCGCGCCCATATTGACCAGTTGCCGCGTTGGTGTACACTTATGGTGTACACATACGGAGCCAATCCATGAAACACGTCGGCATCAAGCAGGCCCGCCAGGAGCTCCCCGATCTGATCGATCGAGCCGAGGCTGGCGAGGAAATCATGATCACCCGCCAAGGCAAACCGGTCGCGAAACTCGTCGCAGCGCCCAAGACCCGCAAAGCCCTGCCGTCGCTGACACAGTTCCGAAAGGAAATCGGCCGAACCGGCACCCCTGCCGTACAGTTGCTGCGCGAGGAACGCAATGCCCGATGAAACGGCCTATATCGACACGAGTGTCCTGGGCGCCTACTACTGTCCCGAATCCTTGAGTGCAGCGGCCGAAGCCGCGTTACGGCAAACTAAAAACCCCGTCATCACTCTCTTAAGCGAGGTCGAATTTTGCTCTCTGCTGTCGAGGAAAAGACGCCTCAATGAACTCACGGAACGTCAAATGCGCGCCATTCTTGACCTCTTCAGCACCCATGTCGCGGAGGGCTTTTACCGCCGCGTGGCCTTGACCAGCGAACACTTCCTCACCGCCCGCAAGCTAGTCGCCTCCGCGCATAGCTCGTTGCGCACCTTGGATGGTCTGCATCTGGCCGTAGTGCTCGCCGAGAACCTACCGCTAATGACCGCTGATCAAGATCTCGCGAAGGCGGCGAAGCGTCACAAGAGCGCGGTGATCCTCATCAAGTGAATTCGTGTAGATGGTGCCGCAAAGAGGATTCGAACCCCTGACCCACGCATTACGATTTCGTAGGTCGTTGGCACCGCCCATATCAATCAATAGCTTGCGAACGCCGAACGCGGTTTGCGTAATCTAAAAGCAGCGGAAATCTGCTAGTGCTGGTACAAAAGTTGGCACAGTAAGCGCGCCAGGTTCGGCATAAAAGAACCCATTTCTTTCCTGACGGGCTACCCGCCCGGGTGCCCGAGTAACCGGAAGCATAAATCGAATCCTTGGCGCCCCAGCTCGTATCGCAGGGGGTTTCCCAGCGAGCTTCAGTAGGTCACCCCCTGCCCGGTGGCGGGCCTAGCGCGTCATCATTGCACAACGACTGCTTGAGCGGCGAATTCTTGCCGCCTCGGGCCGTGTTGGCGAGAATTTGAGTTGATAAGAGTGATACTGTAGTATCACTCTATGCGAACGGAACTCGTTACTACGTTGAAGCGAAAAGCCACCGAATTGCTGGCGCAACTTAAGGCCGACCGTGACCCCATTCTAATTACCCAGCACGGTCTGCCGGCCGCTTATCTAGTCGATGTTGACACGTACGACAAATTGCAGAAGCGAATCGGATTGCTCGAAGGTATTGCGCGCGGCGAAAGAGCGGTTGAGGAAGGCCGCGTACTCACTCAAGCCAAGGCCAAGCAACGCATGGCACGATGGTTGAAGTAATCTGGACTGAGCCGGCACTAAACGATCTCGACGCCATTGCCGATTATATTGCCCTGGGCAATCCCGCAGCGGCACGCGACTTGGTCCAGCGAATATTTAAACATGTCGATCAGCTTGCGACTCATCCGGATAGCGGATCGAAGCCGCAGGAGCTGAAGGGTTGGGCTTACCGGCAGATAGTCGAGCCGCCCTGCCGGGTTTTCTATCGACGAGAAGGCGATAGCATATACATTCTTTATGTCATGCGTGGCGAGAGACCGCTACGTTCCAAGGCCCTCACTAAACGCACGAAGCGGTGACGGACACGATGAACACCCGCACAACGCGGAAAGTGCGTATTCTTCAAGATGGAATTGGTGGGCCGTTTAGCCTCGGTAGTGCATTAGGGGATTGTGGCCGGGATTAGGCGGTTGGGAACCTAAGCGCAGACGACCATATACGGCGCGAAACCTCCTGCTTTCCAGCTATTTCCCGCCACGAACGAACTGGGAGCTGTGCTCCGCAAATATTGGATACGCCGGTCAATAATCTATCAGGGTCGCCGTCGTTACCCATTGTGGCATGATTGAATGATATTCCTTGCTTCGGTACTGCTGCGTAGCGCGATCGTGCGGCGCATCAAGTGTTTCCGCCAACGGGGCCGGCCAAACGCTCGCCAACGGCCTTCCCGATGCATCGCCGGTCGGAGCGATCTCGGCGACGGCAAACCCGCCGCCGTGAGGCAAGATGGTATTGGTAGTTCGAGGTCGCGCCCCAAATCCTTGACCTAGTTCCTGTGGACGTAGCTGGCGGCATTGCCCGATGGCGTCCGCCTGTCGCGCGACGTGAACGGACATATTCCATGCCAAGAATTTATTTTGTCAAGGAAATGAATAGCTGGGGCAACTTTTCCGGCAGCGACTCTATGCGGTCAATGATGCTGTATTGTTTGCCAAAAATATCCGCGACATATTTATCTGCACCGGGATCAAGATTGATGCAGTAGGAGTAAATGCCCTGTTGATCCAGCTCCTTCACAGCCTGATGGGCGTCCTCGATCAATAAGCGCCCATCCTTGCTGTCGATGTCGGCCGGTTCGCCGTCGGTAAGTATTAGCATCAACTTTTTGTCAGCCTGTTGTTTTTCGAGATAGTGTGCGGCGTGGCGCATCGCCGCACCCATGCGCGTCGAAAAACTGGCTTCCATCGCGGCCAACCGCGCCTTCACCTCGTCTCCCCAGTGTTCGCTATACCCTTTGATGTGTAGAAAACGCACGTCGTGGCGCGTATTGGAATGAAACCCGGCAATGGCGAACGGATCGCCCAATTTTTCGATCGCCCACGCCAGCAACGAGACGGCTTCCTGGCTCAGCTCCAGAACGGTCTGGTCGCAGCCGGCCGCTTTCTCGTTGAGCGACTCGGATAGGTCCAACAGTATCATCACCGCGATGTTCCGCCCGTCAGTGCGATGGCTCATGTTGATGCGCGGGTCGGGAGTCGCCCCGCTCTTGTAGTCGATCAATGAGCGCAGCGCGATATCCAAATCAAGCTCGCTGCCCTCTTCCTGAAAGCGGATGCGCACCTTGTCTTGCGGCTTGAGCAAGTCGAGCATCTTCTTCAAACGCTTGGCCAGGGCGGCGTGCTTCGCCAAGAGCCTGTCGATGTCTGCCGCATTGCCGCCCGGATGCAGCGCCTCGTGCACGCTCACCCAGTCCGGACGGTAGCCGTGGGTGTGGTAATCCCATTCATGATAATGGCGCGGGGGCAGGCTGCTCAGCTCCTCGGTGGGCTCGGTCTTGCGCTGCTCCTCGAACGCGTTCTCCTCGTCGCCTTGCTCTATGAATTTCCATATCTGGCGATTGTCGTCGCGGTAATCTACCACGGTGTCCTTGAAGTGAGTCTTGGCGAGTTGATCGCTCTGTCGGCGCGTCTTGGCCACGAAAGAAACCGCGAGATCGGCCATCTCCCGGGTGCTCATGTTGCTTTCGCGCATCAGAGTGTGGAAGCGCTCGGCAAATTCGACGACGTGCGGATTGTGATAGGGATGCTTTTGGTCGAGCACGGCACGCGACAGCATCGTCAGGCGATGGCGTACGCCGGATTCAAGCTCGGGATCACAGGCGTCTTCAGCCGGGATCGGGTGCAGCGCCATGAAGATCCGACGCAAACCGGGATACTCGCGCATAGCAAGATATTCGACGCGGCTGTCCTCCAAGAACTCCGTTGCCATGCGCTGGAAGGGACTGAGATTGTCCGCAAAAATCGCGGTGGTCCAGCGGCGATGCGCGGCGATGTGAGCCAATGCGGCACGGTAGCGGTCGATGCCGGTTATGCCATGCGCATCACTGTATACGTCGGGCAGGCGTATGCCGAGCTTGTCATAGTAGGGAATAGGCTGGCGCAGTTCATCGAACGCGCCGGAATAGGGAATCAATTGATCCTCGTCTTGCCACAAACCGCGCAAATACATATCCAGCTTGCGCTCGTTATTCACTAACAGGGTGCCGTTGCGCTCGCGCTGCAGCACGGCTTGACTGTCCGCCGACTGCAGACTGAAAAAATCGACTTGCTGATCAGGATGGTCATGGTAATAGCGCACCCCATAATCCACCCAGTTTTTCAATCCCTTCAGGGAAAGCTGCCCAAGCAGGGTCGGCGCTTGTTTGAAAAAATCAGGCAACCCGGGGCTCGGAAAGGTCTGATGGATTCCGTGTATTGACCCGGTGGTTCGCTCCATCAAGTCGAGCGTGATGGCAAGAAAGGCGCTTAGCTGTTCACTCGAAGTCAGCTTGCGCGATATGGCCGGCAACCATTGCAGGAACGGCGTGATCGCCCTGCCATTGGGAGACTTCCCCATCCTGTGCACGAGATCCATCACGGCAGGCAACGTGGATTCACCCAGGGTCTTGGCAACTGCCGGCCATTCCTCGAGGAAGATCAGGATGGGCTCGGCACCGCGCCCCATCTTGCCGAGGAAGCGCGCACTCTCGATGTAGGCTGCCACTCCCTCCTTGGAAAGCGTCGCCAGGGCGTAGCTCGGACAATCGGCGAAAACCGGTTTGACGCGTGGGAAACGACAGTCAAGCAGCGCCCAATAGATTTGAAGCTCAGCGGGTATTGCCACCGTTTCCATGATTTTTTGCCGGTCGCTTCAAGCAAATACGGCATCGATAGCGTGATCGAGCGTTTCGCGAATATCCGCATCATCGGTGATCGGGCGCACCAAAGCCATACGGCAAGCATCGCGAGCCGGCACCCCGCCTCTGATCCAGGGTGGCCGCGTATACCAGGAGGCGCGTGGAAATACCTTCCTCCAGGCCATGCCCCTTCAGGTTGCGTGCCGCCGCGCCTATCTTTACCAGCTTGGCGGATATCGCATGGTCCATACCTGTCTCTTTGCTGAGAATCTCCGCCTCGACGCCGGCCTCGGGATAGTCGAAATCAAAGGCCGTGAAGCGCTGTTTGGTGGATTGTTTCAGTTCCTTCAGCAGACTCTGGTAGCCCGGATTATAGGAAATCACCAATTGAAAATCGGGATGTGCCTCGATCAACTCGCCCTTCTTGTCCAGCGGCAGGGTGCGCCTGTGGTCGGTCAGCGGATGGATCACCACCGTGGTGTCCTGGCGAGCCTCGACAATTTCATCGAGGTAGCAAATCGCGCCGATACGCGCCGCCGTCGTCAGCGGGCCGTCCAGCCAGCGCGTTCCCTGAGCATCCAGCAGGTAGCGCCCGACCAGATCGCTGGCGGTCATGTCCTCGTTGCATGCCACGGTAATCAGCGGCTTGTTCAGCTTCCAGGCCATGTGTTCGACAAAGCGCGATTTTCCGCGTAGGCTAGAGTTATTGATGATTGTTGATTGCTAATTGAGAAGCCTATCGTTGTCAGGATTTTCAATCAACAATTCTTTCCGCCTGGCGGCGGCTGCCAGGAATGCCCCTTGCGGCGATTCCGGTGGCGCCTCCCCGACCGAGAGAGCCGCAGGCCGAGCCCTTTAGGTCGGTGGTGATTTGGGGTCGCGCCACGGGCGAGATCAATCGATTTAACTCACGGTATTAAGCGCCTTGTTTTGATGGAGATGCGGACCTATTTTTGCACAGGCTAGACCTCCTGCAAGGGCCCGGAAACAATGGGCTTGGCTGGGTTAGCATCATAAATTGTGCACCCGACGAGACAGATTGCCGCTCTTGGGTTAGATATACAATTCAAATGTATATCCAAGCGAGGTGCTCTTATGCAGGTTTCAAAATGGGGAAACAGCCTGGCCATTCGCCTGCCCGCCGCAGTCGTCGAGGCGCTTAAGTTGAAAGAAGGCGACGACATCGAGATTCGAGTCGCCGGTACCCGCGACTTAGAAGTCAGCCGCGATGAAAGCCGGAAACGCGCCCTAGAGGCTCTTCGCAAGTTAAGCCGTCCTTTGCCCCGCGGCTTCGTCTTCGACCGCGACGAGATCTATGAGCGGAGCAAGGACGATGAGGGCTAAGGCGTTCTTTGACTCCAACGCGCTGATCTACGCGATGGTGAGCGGAGATTCCCGCAGGGAGCGGGCTCAGCAGTTAGTCGCGCAGGGCGGAGTAATCAGCGTTCAAGTTTTGAATGAATTCGTCGCGGTTGCACGACGCAAGATGCGCATGCCGTGGGAGAACGTGATCGAAGCGCTGGATGCGGTTCGAATGCTATTTCCTTCGCCGGTGGCAGTCACGCTTGATACTCACCAAGAGGCGTTAAGCATCGCGGAAAGATATGGCTATGGAATTTATGACGCTCTCATGGTTGCCTCTGCCCTGGAAGCGCGATGCACCATCTTGTACTCGGAGGACTTGCAGGACGGGCAGGTGATCGAGAGGCATCTGACCATTCGAAACCCGTTCAAGTTTGAGACCGGTTCTTGAGCTCAGGCTTTTTTCGAATCTCCGTCCAATACTCTTCTCGCACATCGTCATCGATATTGACAGGAATATTACCGCCGTAGAGTCGGTCAGCTCCATCGCGACGTGGTCCGGAAATCCAATACTCATCGTGCGTTTCCGCGTCGAAATAGTTCGCCTTCTTGAAGCCTTCGCCTCTCTGAAATGTCTTACCTCTGTAGTAAACAGATAGTCCGGTCTTCGAAAAAGTTACTCGACCGATCCGTGCTGGTCCGTTCAAGTTTCTGCTTTGGACTCGACGTACAGGATGCGCGACACTTTGCGAGATTTAGGCATCTGAGAATCCTGCGTTCTGATCTAGCTCACCCAATCCAGAAACTTGTACCACATCCCCGCAAATGGCAAGAACCATGGCCTCCCGTTGTACAGGCCGAGCGGGGCGCCGGGGAATGGAATTCCAATAAATGGATTCTCCGGCTTGTCGCCTGCGATCAGCTCTGCCATCTTCTGCCCTTGATACGTGGCCATGGCTACGCCGTGGCCGGCGTAGCCTACGGCGTAGTACAGGCCGTCGAGCTGCCCGGCGTGGGGCATGATGTCGAAGGCGAAGTCGAGCGTGCCACCCCAGACGTATTCGATTTTGGCGTCGCGCAGTTGGGGATAGACCTCGATCATGCCGTGGCGCAGGATTTCAGCGCTGCGCCGGATGGTCCGATCGGTCTCAGGGAAGAAGGCGGCGCGGCCGCCAAACAGCATGCGGCGGTCGGGTGTGAGGCGGTAGTAGTAGAGATAATTCTTCGAGTCGTAGATCATCCGGTTGCGCGGGCTGAGTTCGCGCGCCAGCGCTTCGTCAAGGGTTTGGGTTGTAATGATGAACGACCCGATCGGAATGAGTTTCTTTTGCAGCGCGGGAGTTGCTTTGCCCGTATAGCCGCTGGTCGCGACGAAGACTTCGCGCGCCCACAATGCGCCCCGCGACGTTGTGATCTTCCATCCGCCTTCTCCCTGGCTTGACTCGCGCTGCAAGCTTTCCACGCGCGTGCGCTCGAAGATTTCCGCGCCGGCCTTGATTGCAGCAGCGCCGAGTCCGGCGACGTAGCGTGCGGGATTCAGTCCAGCGCTGACTTCATCGGCCATGCCGCCGTAGTAAATCCTTGAACCAATTTCAGCGCTCAACTCATTTTTCGGCACGACGCGCAGTCGATGATTAAACTCGCGCGCAATCACTTCGGCCTGCCGCGCGTAATCGTCGAAATGCTTCTGCTTGCAGGCTACTTCGAGATGGCCGCAACGGGAGAAATCGCAGTCGATGGCTTCTTCGCGGATGATCTCCTCCACGCGATCAATAGTCTGCAGCGATGCGGCGTACATGCGGCGCGCGAGGTCGCGGCCATACATGGAGATGAGCTGGTTCACGCCCAGTTTCATGCCAGTCAGCACCATGCCACCGTTGCGGGAACTGGCGCCCCAGCCGATGGTTTCGCTCTCGAGCACCGCAACTTTGGCGCCGCGTTTGGCGAGAGTGCGGGCAGCGGAGAGTCCGGTGAAGCCTGCCCCGATCACGGCGACGTCTACGCTTGAGGGGAGTGGACGGAGTTCTGGCTCCGGGAAATTGGTTGTGGTCAGCCAGTAGTTGTGTTCTTGCGGGGCCATGGTTGTTCTAGAAGAGCAATCTTGCGACGCGGCTGAAGCCGCGCCCTTTCAAAGCAATATCGCCTCTACAGCACGGCGGTTTCATGAATCAGGCGACCTTCGGCGAAGCGCGTTAGATTCAGCAACGATGCATCGATCAGGTCCGTTTTCCCGGTGAGAATGAGGTCGCTGAGAATTTTTCCCGTCGCCGGAGCGTGCATCACACCGTGTCCGCTAAAACCGTTGGCGAGGAAAAAGCCAGGCGCTCCGCGGGCCTCGCCGAGAATTGGATGGTGATCCGGCGTCATCTCATAAAGACCGGCCCAAGCCCGCTTGGGATTCACTGGAAGATTGGCGAAGCAAGGCACGCGGTCTGCGGCGCGGATAAGGATCTTCTCGACAAAGGCAGCGTCGAACTCCGTTTTGAACCCAGGCGTTTCTTCGGGATCGTTCCACGCGAGGAGAAAGCCGCGAGCCTCGGGGCGAAAGTGAAATCCGTTGGACATGTCGACGATCATGGGCGCGGTGTGAGGGAATTCGTCAAAGGGCTCACTGGGGACCAGCATGCGGCGCAGCGGTTCAACGGGCAGGTCCACTCCCGCAAGCTTGGCCACGCTCGCGGCCCAGGGTCCGGCGCAGTTTACTACTATGCGAGTTGCGACCGAGCCGCGCGTGGTCTCGACCGACGCAATGCTGTTTTCGTCGCGCGTGAAGCCGGTGACGACGGTGTTCTTCCACAATGTCGCGCCGTGATCGGTGGCCCAGGTCATGAATCCGTTCATGGCGCTGTAGGGGTCGACGAAGCCGTCGCTGGAACAAAAACTTCCACCGACAATATCGTCGGCGCGCAGCTGCAGGTACATGCTTCGGATCTCATCACCCGCCATCAGCCGCACGTTCCTAAGACCCATCTTCACCTGCTGCGCGTAGTTTGTCCGTAGATAAGCCATCTGCTGGTCTGTGGTGGCGCAGAATAGATAGCCTTGCGGCCGGTAGTCACAGGGGTTGCCGAGGCGCTGCTCGAAGCTGGCATAGAAAGGAATCGAGTAGAGCGACATCTGGATGCTGACGGGCGTGGAAAACTGTGCCCGCACTCCGCCCATGCTCTTGCCGGTGGATCCCTTGCCCTGCGCCGATTCGCGCTCGATAACCAGAACGTTGCGACATCCTCGTGCTGTAAGGTGATAAGCGATGCTGGAGCCGACGATTCCTCCACCGACGATGACGACCTCTGCAGTCTGCATATGCGTGCCGGTCAGAACGACTCAGCATTCTAGCCTAGCAGTGGCCAGTGGTCAGTGGTCAGTGGTCAGCAAAAGCCAATACCAAGAGGCGTTTTACTGGCCACTGATCACTGACCACCGGCCACTGCTACCTCCCACCTCGGTAACTTGCCGTGGTTACTCCGCCTGCATAGGCTGGAATAGTATGCCCTTGCGCTGCCTCTTATTCTCGTCGAATGAGGAGATGGTCCAGCCCATCTGCCAGGTGCTTGCCGATCTGGGGATCGAGGGAGAATACTGCCGCAGCGCGGTGGACGCGGTGGAGAGGGTTACAACCCAGCTGTTCCAAATCGTGGTCACGGATTGGGAGGACCAACCGGAGGCTGGGTTCCTGTTAAAGACGGCGCGGGATTTGAAGGCGGCGCAGCGCCCGCTGATTCTAGCCATCGTTGGCAATGACGCCAAGCTGCCGGAGGCGCTGCGAGCGGGCGCGAACTCAGTTCTGGTGAAACCGATTCGCACGGAGCAGGTGCGGGACACGATGAGCACGGCGTGCGAGTTGCTTCGATCAAAGTTGCAGCCGGCAGGGTCGCCACCTGTCACGCAGCAACCGATAGCCTCCACGCTTCCAGTTCCTGCCGCTTCCCGGGAAACGTCCGCAACGTCTTTGGCGGCTGCAGCGGGGGCCGGCGCGGGTTCAGTGCCGGCCTTCGTGACCCAAGCACCGGAGAAACCTTTTCGCGCAGGAGAATTTCTGACCTCGGCAGGTTCCGCACCGGGAGCGCAATTCGACACAGAAACGGAATGCGACGTTCAGAAGTCGCTGGACCAAGCCGCAGCGTCGGAGATTGACGCCCTCACGGAACTTGAGCCTACCGCCGCCGCAGTGGGGGACGCAGTAGCAGAGCCAACCGAAACCCAGACGGCGCTGACAGGATGGGCAGCTCTGCAAGCCCGGCTGACGAAACCCATCGTGCCGCCGCCGGTGGAGGAGACTCCGGCGAAGAACGAATTGCTATCGTACGGGGAAACCGCGTCGTATCAAGCTCCGCCGGCGCAGCCGTCTGCACCCGACAAAGACCAAGATCCGGTGCGAAACGAGACACTCGAGGAATCAGGACCGGAAGCCGAGCTTTTCGCCTACATGTCGGGCGAACGTGACGCATCCTCGGAAGCAGCCGAGAGGCCAGGTTCAAAACGTAGCAAATTTCTCCTAGTGGGCACATTCGCGATTGCCTGTGTAGTTCTGGCGGCAGTGCCACGAACCCGGCAAACCCTGCAGATGTTTTATCGCACGGCCGGGCGTGCGGGAGGGAATTGGTTGAACCCGCCACCTGCTCCTTTGCCGCAGGCTGTGCCGCAGCATGACAGTTTTGGCCAGAGTGGTGACGAGTACAAGCTTCCTGCGACGGGGAACATTCCGGATGCGACGACCGACCCTTCCCAGATCCGCGTGCTGCCGGTCATTGATCCGACGGCAAAAACCGAAAAGCCTCCGGAGCCGAATGGCGGTCAGGCACAGGGGACGACAGGCGATAACAACGCCGCGGGTCCAAGCCAGACGGATCAGAGCCAAACCGATCAAAACCATGCGGATCAAAATCAGGCTGGGCAAAACCAGGCTGGGCAAGGTCCGAGCAGCCAGACGCCGATCACGAATTCGACTGCGACCAACCCTGGTGCTGAATCAGGAGTTGCGTTGGGGGCGTTGCCAGCCAGCGCCCCTGCTGCTCCGGTGCAGCCGGACGCGACGGCGCCCCAAGCTGCCTCGCCACAGCTACATCAGGCTACGCCGATCTTGCGCACTGCTGCGCCGCCGCATGCCGTTGTGACGGGGAGCAGCACAGGAATTCCGTCGAGCCTGAAATCGCAGATGGCGTCCTCGACTCCGGACGCCAGCGGGAACAAGCCAGTCGAAGCGGCGATGTCAGCGATTGAGCCGGTGAATCTGCCGGAGCCGGCGGCGCGCGAACTGCTGACGCAACCGCTTGATGCCGAGTATCCAGCCGCGGCGAGAGCCAGCGGGCAGCGAGGCAGCGTGGTTCTGCAGGTGCTGATCGGGCGCGACGGCGCGGTTCAGGACGTAAAGTTCCTGCAGGGATCGCTAATGTTTGCGCGGGCCGCCATCGTTGCCGTAAGGCAGTGGCGCTTTAAGCCTTATCTCATGAATGGCCGCGCCGTGTCGGTGCAGAGCGTGATCACGCTGAACTTCAAGCCGCCGGCGTAGCCGGGGTGGTAACGAAACGGGCTTTGGATCGTCTTAACTTAGCGCGTGGATCCCGAACTCGCGGAAAGCTGCCATTAGGGCGAACAAGAGCAGCCAAGAGGCAAGAAACGGCATCTACAAGATATAATAGTAAAAGTTCCTCTAGCAAGTGACTCCTTTCCAAAAGAAGAATTCGATGTCCATGAGAATTAAAGCTGCGATTCTGGTTTCGTCCTTCGCCGTGTTGTTGTTTGTTGTAGCCGGCGGCTCGCTTGGTCTCGGAGGCGTGCACGCCTCCTCGAATGACGGCTCCTACCGGCAGATGCAGGTCTACAGCGAAGTCTTGTCGCGCGTACAGAGTGAGTACGTGGAGGATCCGAACATTCCCAAGGTGACCGACGGGGCGTTGCATGGGCTGGTGGAGTCTCTGGATGCAAACTCCAGCTATCTGACGCCAGAGGCCTACAAGTCCTACAAAGCACACAAGTCGGAGGCCAAGGGCGAGATTGGGGCGACCATCTCGAAACGCTTTGGATACGCGGACGTGGTTTCGGTGCTGCCGGGATCGCCAGCGGAGAAGGCGGGGATCGAGGATACGGACATCTTCGAATCGATTGAAGGCCGGAGCACGCGGGACATGTCGCTGCCGGAGATTCGCAGCGCGCTGGCAGGAGCCCCGGGCTCGAACGTAAATGTTTCGGTAGTGCGGGCGCGGAGAGCGGAGCCCCAGAAAATGACGATCACGCGGGACGTAGTGAGCATCCCGCCGGTCTCCGACAAGATGGTCGAGGAGGGCATCGGCTACATTCGAGTGAGCGCTCTGACCAAGGGCAAGGCGCAGGAAATTGCCGGGAAGATCAAGTCCCTGGAAAAATTGGGAGCGAAGAAGCTGGTCCTGGATTTGCGTAACACGTCGGAGGGAGAAGAGAGTGAGGGCGTTGCCACGGCCAACCTTTTCCTGAACCACGGCACGATTACCTATCTGCAGGGACAGAAGTTTCCGCGAGAAGCGTTCAATGCGGATCCGGCGAAGGCTGTGACCACGCTTCCGGTCGCCGTGCTGGTAAACAAGGGGACGGCGGGGGCGGCTGAGATTGTGGCGGCGGCGCTTCTGGAAAATGCCCGCGGCGACCTGGTGGGCGAAAAGACGTTCGGTGAAGGATCGGTGCCAAAAGTATTCGATCTGCCGGATGGCGGAGCGCTGATTCTCTCCGTGGCGAAATACTATTCGCCGAGCGGCAAGGCCATTCAGGAAACTGCCGTGACCCCCAACGTGCTGGTGGCCGACGAGGTGGAGAATGCCATCTCGGAGGATGAGGACCAAGAGCCTGCCGCTGCGGAACCGGAGGCCAAGCCCAAGAACACGCAGGACGATCAGTTGCACAAGGCGATCGAGGTGCTGAAGAGCCGGGCGAGCTAGCTTCTGCTCTTGCATCGAGAGTTTATCGCGCAGCGCAAGCTGCGCGATTTCTTTTTGCAACTTCCTTAATCTTGCGCGGAGGGCATCCAGCGACGATCACCAAGCGACGATCATCCCTTTCGATCTGCGCTTGTGACTACCGGGGCGCTGGGTGCCCTGCTATTCTGAACACATCTCCCCATGAAGTCGCTCTATGAAGATCTTCCGCCGGTGGAGATTGCCGGACGGAAGTTGGTGGGCTGGGTGTTGTTTGGCCTGCTGGTGTTGATTTCCGCCCTGGTGGGAGCGACCGCGGGACTTCTGCTGGTCTACACCACGGATTTGCCACAGGTAGAGGCTCTGGAGGCGTACCGCCCGAGTTCAATCACCGAGTTATATGACGACCACGAGCGTGTGATTGGATCGTTCGCGCTGCAGCGGCGGGTGGTCGCGGGCTACGATGACTTTGCTCCCGTCCTGCGGGACGCGCTGGTTTCGATTGAAGACAAAGACTTCTACCGGCATTCGGGAATTAACTTCTGGCGCATTGTGGGCGCGGCGTACCGCGACATTGAATCCGGAGGCAAGGTTCAGGGCGCGTCGACGCTGACCATGCAGTTGGCGCGCAATCTCTTTCTTTCTCCAGACCGGTCGTTTCATCGCAAGGTGCAGGAGGCGATGCTGGCGATCCAGATCGAGCGGCGCTTCACCAAGCCGCAAATCTTCACGCTGTATGCCAATCAGATTTTTCTGGGCCATGGAGTGTACGGGTTCGAGGCTGCGTCGGAGTTCTACTTCAGCAAACCGGCTAAGAAACTCACGCTGGGAGAAGCCGCACTGCTGGCGGGTCTTCCTAAAGGTCCGGGGATCTATTCGCCGATCAACCATCCGGACAAGGCGACGAAGCGCCGCAACCTGGTGATCAACGCGCTGCTCGAAGACGGAAAGATCACGGCGCCCCAGGCTGAGGACGCACGGTCGGCGCCGCTGGTTTTGCATCTGCAGCACGATCCCAACTCGCTGGCACCGTACTTCGTCGAGGAGATACGGCGGTATCTGGAAAACAAATATGGCGCCGACCAGGTACATGAAGGCGGCTTGAAGGTCTATACCTCGCTTGACGTCGATCTGCAAAAGGCCGCGAATCAGGTGGTGCTCGATGGTTTGGCGGCGTACGAACGGCGGCATGGATGGAAGGGAAAACTGGAGAACGTCCGGCAGGAGGGCGGCGTGATCGAGAAATACGCGCATCCCGATTGGGATGACGAACCGGAAGTGAATGGATATATTCACGCGCTGGTGACTTCATCCGGGGTGGGGATTGCAACGCTGAAGTTCGGGCGCTATGCAGCGGCTTTGGGACAGTCGGATGTGGTTTGGACACAGGGCAAGATACAGGATCTGCTGCGCACGGGAGACATCTGTTACGTAAAGATTCTGGCATTGAGCGCCAATGGAGCGGCGCGGGTAAGCCTGGAGCAGGACTCGGGCGCGCAGGGCGCGCTGGTGGCGATTGACAACGCGACGGGCAGCATCAAGGCGATGGTGGGCGGGCGGGATTTCAGCGAATCGAAATTCGATCGCGCAACGCAGGCGTTGCGGCAGGCGGGATCTTCCTTCAAGCCCTATGTTTACACTGCCGTGATCGACCGAGGTGGTAGCCCGGACGACACGATTCTGGACGAGCCGGTAACATTTGAGACCGGCTCCGGGCCTTATTCGCCGCATAACTACGACGAGAAGTTTGAGGGGACGATCACGCTGCGCCGGGCTCTGGCGCAGTCGAGGAATATTCCGGCGCTGAAGCTGGCCAACAAAGTTGGGATCAAAACCGTGATCGACTACGCCGAGCGATTTGGAATCACCGCCAAGCTGCCGCCGTATTTGCCGGTGGCGCTGGGCGCGGCTGAAATTACATTGATGGAGCAGACCTCGGCGTACAGCGTGTTTCCGAACGACGGCGTGCGGGTTACGCCTCGCTACATCACCAAGGTGACCGACTACGAAGGGCGAGTGCTGGAAGAGGATTATCCTGATGTAAGGGATGTAGTCAGCGCGCGCACGGCGCGCATCATGACTGGAATGCTGCGCGAAGTGGTACTGCACGGTACCGGAGTGGCGGCCGCGAAGATGCCTTTCCCCGTCGCGGGAAAAACGGGCACGACCAACGATTTCACGGATGCGTGGTTTGTTGGATTCTCGCCGGCGATGACTTGCGGCGTGTGGGTGGGATTCGACGAGAAGAGAACACTGGGGGCGAAGGAGACTGGAGCGCATGCGGCGCTGCCGATCTGGATGAACTTCATGAATGCAGCTATGGCGGGGAAGGATCCCGGGCAATTCCAGACGGCGCCGGACGTGCCCGTGACCACCGTGCAGAAAGTGGATACGCCGGATACATCGCCGGGCGCGGATGAGACGCACTAAGAGCGAAGAGCTGATTTATCGACTTCACTGAGGATTTCGCCGATGATTGGCAAAATCAATCCCTGACTTCTTATGAAGACCCTGTTTCGATTTGCGATGATGGCGCTGGTGCTGGTGGTTGTGGCCTTGGTGTCGGCACTGACGGCGATGCGATTTGCGATTCACGGGCAGGTCGTCCCGGTGCCCGCGGTGGTTGGTTTGACTCCTTTCGAGGCGGAACGGGCGGTTGCCGGGTTGGGGTTGCAGATCGAAGTGGAGCGGCAATATTACAGTCCGCAGATTCGCGAGGGGCGGATCATGACACAGTTGCCGCTGCCAGGGACGAAGGTTCGGCGGGGATGGCAGGTGCGCGTGGCGCAGAGCCTTGGCCCACAGCGCGTGGTGATTCCGGATGTGACGAAGCAAAGCGCGAGGGCGGCGGAGTGGAATATCCAGCGGCGCGGATTGGAAGTGGCATCCACCGCGGAACTGCAGTTGCCTGGAACGCCTGCCGACCAGGTGCTGGCACAGAGTCCGCCAGCGAACGCGAGCGAGGTGGAAGCTCCCAGAACAAGCCTGCTGGTCACCGTGGCGGCAGATCCGGCTGCATATGTGATGCCGAGTTTTGTGGGACAGGCTCTGGGTACCGCGAGCCGCGCGCTGCAGGATGCGGGCTTCAGACTTGGAAATGTGAGCGTCGCGCCCCCGGCGACGAATCCGGCAGCGTCTGGTGCGGCCCCTCTGCCGACTGCTCCGCCGGCTCAACCGTCGCCGGCCAGCATGATCGTCGTGCAGACACCGCCAGCAGGGCAGAAGGTTCCGGCTGGAGCGGTGGTGAACTTCGAAGTGAAGTGACGACGCAGATCCTGTCATCTCGAGCGAAACGAGGGATATTGGTTCCTGCTTGCACTGTCGGCGTTGCCCCCCACAAGCACCCAGATCTGTCGCTTCGCTCGGGATGACAGTCCTTGAGGGGATACAGCAATGCAAGACTGGTCTAGATTTTTTCCAGGATCGCGGCGAAGAAGCCGTCGCACGGGTGGACGCCAGGCAGTGTGCGCAGGTAGGGGCCGCGGGTGAGAGAAGAAGTGTCTGGCCAGATTAATTCGCCCTGCTGTTGAAGGCGCGCAAGTTCGGTGCGGCAGTCGATCCCATGGAACGACGAGTTCTTCCGCCAGAATGTGCTCGATCGCATCCTCGTTTTCTTCCCTTTCCAAAGAGCAGGTGGAATAGATCAGGCGGCCTCCGGCAGAAACTTGATTCATGGCGGAACGGAGGATCGCTAGCTGGCGCACTTGCAGATCTGCGAGGTCTTCGGGCTTGAGCCGCCACTTAATTTCGGGATTGCGCGAGAGAGTGCCTGTGCCGGAGCAGGGTACGTCGGCGAGAACGCATTCGAATTGTGCGGCGAAAGGAAGATTCCGCGCGTCGGCGGTTACCACAAAGACATTGCCCGCTCCAGCATCGGCACCCCCTAGCAGGTTTCGCAGCAAACGCGCGCGGTGAGAATGCAACTCAACCGCGGCAATCTTTGCGTTGGGATTGCGATCGGCGATAGCGGCAGTTTTTCCTCCTGGCGCCGCACAACAGTCGAGAATGTCCGCGCCATGGCCGACCAGAGCCGCAACGAGCTGTGAGGCTTCGTCTTGAATCACACAGAGACCGGCTCGAAGAGTGGCGGTCTTTGTGATGTCTCCATGCTCGACTCGTCTTGCCGACGCGAGGAAGGCACCGGGGGCGAGTTCGATTCCCTCCGTGCGAAGTTGCTCTTCCGCTTCAGGTCGACGAAGGCGGATTGCGGTTACCGGAACTGACTGGTCTTGTTGACAAATGCGCAGAGCGGAATCGATTCCGTAGGCCTCGATCCAGCGTTCAACGAGCCAAAGTGGGTGAGCGCTGCTCGCGGCAAGAGTTTCGGAGGAAGCACCGCCGATTGCATGCTGAGGGTTTTCAGCCTGCGAGACACCGACGAGGAGCTTGCGCAAAACCGCATTCACAAATGGAGCGGCGGAACGTTTTCGCGCGCGCTTTACCAGTTCAACGCTCTCATTGATGGCGGCGCGGGCGGGAATGCGGCTGAGCCAACGAAGCTGGTGAACCGCTAAACGAAGGGCGGTGAGAATTTCGAGATCGAGTTTCGAGAGTGGTTGCGCGGAGCTGACGGCAATTTGCGAATCCAGCAGCGGTCGCCAGCGCAGAACACCCATGACCAACTCTGTCGTCAGGGAGTGATCGACTGCAGTTAGACGATCGTACGCACGGGAGTGGAGCAGTTCGGAGGCGTAAGAAGACTCGCGCTCGACACGAAGCAGAATGTCGAAAGCAGCAGCTCGGGCTGGAGAAATCGCAGGTTGGGAGTTTTGAGATTTGGCTTTCACTCTCGCCAGTATGACGGAAGCGGGCGGAAGGGAGCCAAAATTCGTAGAACGTTAAGCTCCGAGGGTTTGGCCGAGCTGGGGACGATACCCGCGAATAAAATCGGCGGCGGAGCTTCGCTTCTTGCCTTCGAGTTGCACTTCGAGAAGTTCGATCGCCGTACTCTTGCCGCAACCGACAAAGAGGCGATCGTCTTCCATCTTCAACTCAGATATTGGGAAGATGCGATCGACCGCAGCCGCCTTCCATATTTGCAGATTCTTTCCACGAAACTTCGAATATGCACCGGGCCAGGGTTGAAAGCCACGCAGGCGGTTCAGTATCTCAGTCGCTGGACGGGAAAAATCAACGAGCCCGTCTTCTTTGTTGAGGATGGGTGCGAGGGTAGCCTGGGCTTGATCTTGCGGACGCGGATGAACTTTGCCATTTTGCAATCCGTGCAGAGTCTCGACAGTCAGGTCCGCCCCCACAGACGCCAGCTTCGGCGCGAGCGTCTCCGCCGTGTCGTTAGGGGCGATGGGAATTTCCTGCTGCAGAAGAATGTCCCCCGTGTCGAGGCCAGCATCAAGCTTCATCGTAGTGACTCCGGTGACGGTTTCGCCGCGCGCAATCGCCCACTGAATGGGCGCGGCGCCGCGATATTTCGGCAGGAGCGAAGCGTGCAGGTTGAGGTTACCGAGCGGGGGAAGGTCGAGCATCCATTGGGGAATAATGCGGCCGTATCCGACCACGATGATTGCGTCAGGCTTGAGGGCGGCGAGTTGGGAGCGAAATGCGTCGTTATTTCTGATGCTCTCGGGCTGAGCGATCGGCAGTCCCAACTGCAGTGCTCGCTGCTTGATTGGCGATACTGCGAGTTCCAGACCGCGGCCTTTAGGGCGGTCCGGCTGCGTGACCACGAGTTCAACGTGGAAGCCGGTCTCAGCCAGACGTTCGAGTGTGGGCACCGCGAAATGCGGCGTGCCGCAGAAAACGAGATTGAGGGATCCGGACATTTGGTAATTTGGTAATTTTGAAATTTGGTAATTGAAAAGCACGATAACAGCAGCAGCAACTTACTCAATTACCAAATTACCGAATTACAAGATGTTTTCTACCATTCTCCCGCTTTGACCATCTTGCGGATTTTGCGTTTGATCAGGTCGCGCTTGAGAGCGCTGATGTGGCTGATATAGAGCTTGCCGTTGAGGTGATCGGTTTCGTGCTGAAAGGCACGGGCCAGCAAGTCTTCGCCGGTCTTCTCGAAAACCTGGCCAGTCAAATCCTGGGCGCGGATGGTAACCACTTTGGCGCGATTCACATTTTCGCGGAAGTCGGGAATGCTGAGACATCCTTCGCTTTGCGTGTGGCGGCCTTCTTTGTGGATGATCTCAGGATTAATGAGAACGATTTTTGCGTCTGGGGTCCTCCTTGAAGGTGACGTCGACGACGGCGATGCGCAGCGGAATGCCGATCTGCGGGGCTGCCAGGCCGACACCGCGAGCGGCGTACATCGACTCGAACATGTCATCGACGAGCATCTTCAATTCCTCATCGAAGACGGCGACCTTCTCGGCCGGTTTCTCGAGGACGGGATCTCCGAACTTTACGATGGGATAAATCATTTCAGTGCAATCAGTAGTTCTTCAGTTGCAGGCAGTAGCCCTGGAAATTACGCAAGGTTTCTCCCATGGAGTCGCCGCCGAACTTGTCGAGCGCGCAGCGGGCCAGAGTAAGCGCGACCATGGCCTCGGCTGCAACTCCAGCGGCTGGAACAACACAAACGTCGGAGCGTTCATAGGCGGCGCTGACGGGTTGGCGCGTGGAAAAATCGACCGATTTTAGCGGACGTCGCAAGGTCGAGATCGGCTTCAGGTAGCCGCGCACGCGGATCTCCTCTCCATTGGAGACGCCGCCTTCGATTCCACCGGCGTTGTTGCGAGTACGAGTGAACCCGCTAAAGTTTTCCGGCTGGCCGTAGCCGATTTCATCGTGCACGGCAGAGCCCGGAGAAGCGGCGGCGGTGACGCCGGAACCGATCTCAACCGCCTTCACAGCCTGCAACGACATGACGGCGGCGGCCAGCAACGCGTCCAGCCGTTCGTCCCACTGCGCGTACGTTCCCAAGCCCGGCGGGACACCGTGGGCAACCACTTCAAAAACTCCGCCGAGCGAGTCACCGTTCTTGAGAACCTTGTCGACTTCATCTTTCATGCGCTGTTCAGTTTCTTTGTCGGAACAATTCAGCAGGATTTCTTCCTGATTGTAAAGGGGCTGAACCCGCTCCCACGGAACTTCCTGTTGCATGACCACGTGGCCGACGGCAACCACGTGGCTTAGAATGTCGACGCCGAGTTCGCGCAGAAACGTCTTGGCCAGGGCTCCGATGGCGACGCGGGCTGCCGATTCGCGGGCGGAGGCGCGCTCCAGCACATAGCGCGCTTCGGGAAAATTGTATTTCAAAGCGCCCGCCAGGTCGGCGTGCCCGGGCCGCGGAGAGGCTACACGCTTGTGACGGGCAGGGTCACCTTCGCCAACGGGCAGGGATTCCTGCCAGTTTTTCCAGTCTCTGTTTTCGAGTTGCACGCAAATGGGCGAGCCTATGGTCATGCCTTGGCGGACGCCGGAGAGGATGTGAGCGGTGTCCTTTTCGATCTTCATGCGGCCGCCGCGTCCATAGCCCTGCTGCCGACGCCAGAGTTCGCGGTCGAGAAAACCCTGGTCCACTCGCAGCCCAGCGGGCAGGCCCGACAGAAACGCGACCAGAGCTTCGCCGTGAGATTCTCCGGCTGTGAAGTAACGCAGCATAAGTGCTCGATTTTACCTGATGCGGGCGCCTCTTCGAAGTTTGCGTATTAAAAAGAAAGATCCAGTCTCGCAGACGAACGTCAAGAAACCGTTGCTAGGGCGTTTTTTCCGCCCGAGAGCTCGAATGATTGCTACAATCACTAGGCAGTCATATTCCATTGCGGTACTGGGTCTGCCCGCCCGTCAGCGTCGTTTCGCTGGATTTCTGGCCAAACATTAAGGAGGAATGTGTGTCCCCACGCACAGATCTCAGGGAAGTAGTTTTTTTCGGCAAGAAGATCCGCTGTTTGCTCGCGCACGACCATGTTTTGTTGCGGCAGGGCCTGCACCGTCTGTTCCAGGACGAGCCTGACGTTGACGTGGTTGGTGAAGCCGGCAATGCGGCGGAGTGCCTGCGCAAACTTCATGAGTTCCAGCCGGATGTGCTGGTCGTGGATGCCGGAACGTTTGATTTGTCTGCGCCCGAAACAGCGGCTCTGGTGGCACGGGAGTCTCCTCATACCAAGATAGTGTTGCTCAGCGCGCAAGAACGCGGCCTTTCTCCGTTTGGAGCCTTGCTGGGTGCGACGGGAAGCCGCACGATCCGGCAGACGTCGGCGGCAGAACTGGTGGAGATGGTCCGCAACTCTTGTGGCATGACGGCGAACCATTCTCCAGCCAATCATTCTCCAGCGAATCACGTTCCAGCAAATCGAATTCTGACTGATCATCTTCCAAACAATCATCGGGAAGCACCTTCGCGACGTGACGTGCAGCGCTCGAATGAAGCACATTTCCCGCACGAACGCGCTCTCACCGCGCGCGAGCTTGAAGTACTGAAACTGCTGGCCGAGGGAAAAACGGTGCGCGCGGCGGCAATGGTTCTGGGCGTGAGCAGCAAGACTGTGGACGCGCATAAGTTTAATCTGATGCGGAAGCTTGGCATTCACAACAAGGCCGAACTGGTGATGTGGGCGATTCAGAAGAAGGTTCTGAAGATTCCGGCGAACTTCTAGGCCGGCTTTCGGCTACACGGTGGACCAGATACAATCCGTCATCCCGAGCGCAGCGAGAGACCCTGGTCCTTGCCTGCGCGATTAGTATTGCCGCCGCCAGCAGACATTAAGTCCCTCGCGGGGACTCGGGATGACAATTCGGCGTAGGAAGCCCTCACGGCCGAGCGCAAGCAGCGGCAAGCTGGGCGAGGCTTGAAACCTGCAAGTCGGGGCTGGCGTCCGCAGCTATGACCGCTCCCACGCCGGCTCGCGCGGATGGACGATTGACCCAAACCGTGGCCAGGCCAAGCGCTTGTGCCGGGAGCACGTCATGGTAGACGCTCTGGCCTACGTGCAAGATCCTTTGGGCGGGAACCCCGACAAGGCTCAACGCAAGTTCGAAGATCTTCCGTGAAGGCTTGTAGGCTCGCGCCCGTTCCGCCGTGATCACCTGCTTAAATTCCACCCCAAGCTGAGGCTGTGTCGCCGCGAAAAGGTCGTCGTCCACATTGGAAATGATGGCCAATCGAAAGCGGGTCTGTAGTTCGCGGAGCGCGCTTACCGTATCGGGCCACGCTTTCCAAAGCGCCAGCGACTCAGGCAACGAACGGACTTCCTGATCGGTGGGCGTGAATCCAAGGTGTTCTCCGAACTGCTCCACCACAGACTGGAGAACTTCGCGATAGCGGCAATACTCTTCCCGTTCGGCGCGGGCTTCGAAGTCTCCGTAGAGCTGGAGGATGGTGGCATCGTTCCTATCTTTTTCGTGGGCCGCAAGGATGTGGTGCATGCAGCGGAGAATTCCTTCCTCCCAATTGATCAAAGTACCGTAACAATCAAAGGTAAGAATTTCGAAGCGATTGAAGTCGAGCATGGTCGGCGGCTTATCTCTCGGATCGAGGAAGCTACGATTTCAAGCCTGGCAAAATTGGAGTTCCCTCGTGGGATTCACTGGCGGCTTGCGCCTCGGCCTCGGCCTCAGCGGCGGAGGACGAATCGTCGGGGGCAGAAGCAGTTTTAGGCGCAAGAAATTTTGTGCTGTTCAGCAGTGGGCGTCCGAGGGAGGCGTTATAGCCGGTCCAAGGACTCTCCAGGTCGGCCTCTCGCTCAAACTGGGCTCGCATGGCCTCCATCTTGGAATCCAGATCGTCCATGTAGTGGAGCAGAAGAGCTTCGGGAAACATGGGTAACTTCGGCGATCCGAATTCGTACTCACCGTGGTGGCTGATGATGAGGTGCTCGATCAGGGTCTTGAGTTCGGGCGGGAAAGTCGGGGACCAGCGCGAGTTTCGCTTGTAACATCTCAAGTTCAATGATCATGTGCCCGAGAAGCTGGCCGCGCGTGGTGTAGGAAAATGAGCGATTGTAGGCAAGTTCGTGAATCTTGCCGATGTCGTGAAGAAATGCGCCGGTCAACAGCAGATCGCGGTTAATCTGGGGATAGTTTCTGCAGACCAGATCGCAGGAACGAAAAAGCGAAACCACATGGTCGAGCAGGCCGCCAATATAGGCGTGATGCAGCGTCTTGGCAGCGGGAGCATTGCGGTATGCGGCCGCAATTTCCGGATCGGACATGAAGGCCTGCACCAGGGCCTTGAGATGAGGATTCTGGAAGGACGCAACGAACTCCGCCAGCGCCTGCCAGAGCTCGTCAATATTGCGCGTGGTCTTGGGCAGATAGTCGGAAAAGTCGATTTCCGTTTCGCCCAGTTTGCGCACCTTATGTACGGTGAGCTGAAAACGGTTCTTGTATTTATTGACCAGACCTTTGATCTTGACGAAGTCGTCCTGCTCGAAGGCGTTGAGCACTTCTTCCACGTTGTCCCACATCTTGGCTTCGAGCTGCCCGCTGCGGTCGCCAAGGGTTAGAGCGAGATACGGCTCACCGGTTTTCTTAGGTTTGATTTGCTTGCTGACCACGACAAAATTGGAAGTGATGATCTTGTTTTCGTGTCGGACGCAGTCGCAGATGTAGAACTCTTTCATTCTCTCTTCAGTGTAAATCAGAAAGCAAACAGACGGCGTGGATGAGGCGGGGCAAGTCGTGGAGCGTACCAAAAGTCGCTAGATTAGAATTCTAGATAACTCCCAGCTTCTTTTTCTTTTTCAGTTTCTTTGCGGCGGAGGCCTTTGCGGCGTCAGTTTCGACTGGCTTGGTCTGGTTCGGGCTTTGGCCGGAGTCGACGTAACCCTCCTTGTAGTTGATGTAGGCCTGTTCGCGAAGCTTGGTCAGATACGCGCGGAGCGCCGGCTGCAGCTTCTGCATATAGAGAGCGTCCTGAATGCGAGGCTCGATCTCTTTCTCCGGCGGAATACCTGCCATCTGGTGACTCACAACCTTCAGGATGACATAGCCCTGCTTGGTGCGTATCACGTCGGTGACTTCGCCGGCCTTCATGGCGAATGTCTTGTCCTCAAGCTCCTTGGCGAGAGTGCCACGCTTGAAAACGCCAAGATCGCCACCCTGCGCAGCCGTGGGCCCATCGGAACTCTTCTTGGCCACATCTTCAAAACTGGCCCCAGCGCGAATCTGCTTCAGCAGATCGTTGGCCCTGGCTTCGGCCACGGCCAGAGCAGCAGCCTCCTCAGCCTGCTTGGCGGCTTCTTTATCTTTTGCATTGTCGCCCGCGGCGGCGGGATCGGCGGCGCCGCCCTGGGCGGGAGGAGCCGCTGCAGCCTTATCGCCTGGCGTCTTCTTGGGAGCAACCAGGATCTCGCTCAGTTTTATCGACTCGGGTTGCTCCATCTCATTCTTGTGCTCGTTGTAAAACTGCTGGATTTCCTCCTTCGAGATGCTGAGATGCTGGCCGACTTCTTCGCCGATCACCTTTTGGGTGATGATCCGGTTACGCATGTTCTGCTTGAAGTCTTCGTAAGAGATGCCCTGGGAGGTGGCGGCTTTTTCCAGCTCTTCCATCGAATCCAGCTTCATGTCCTTGCGCATCTGGTCTAGTTGCTTGATCAGGTCGGTATCGCCGGTGATGTCGAGGTCCTTGCCCTTTGCCAGCAGAAGTTGCTGGTCGATAAGATCGCGCAGGATGTCTTTTTCACGCTCCGCGTAGAGCTTGTCGGCATTCGCCGAATCCTGCTGTTTCACTTCATCCCTGAGCTGGTCTTTGCTGCGTTGGTACTCTGAAAGCGTAATAATCTGGCTGTTCACCCGGGTGACAATTTCTTCGACCACCTGACCCGCGGCAAACAAGGGCAGACACGCCACAGCCATCAGTATCAGAAACAATTTCTTCATAGGATTTCGTTGGGCTGCCACGCCGCATAGACTTGCGGGCGGAAGCCTTTTCGATATTTTACTACTTCCGGCCCCACGCACATGGGCGGACTTGGATTAGTTTGATGCGCAGGTGAGTTTGCCAGGTTGCTGGGGACGCGTGTGCTAGGCCGTCCGTACAAGGGCGAGCGCGGTCATGTCGTCTCGAACGAGGGGTTCGCTGGTGAACTCTCCGACGGTGTTCAAGATGGACCGGCAAACTGTCTGAGCGCTCCGCGAAGAATCGGCCCGCAGATGCTCTCTTACACGCTCCAGGCCGAACTCTTCGTCTTCGACCTTCTTATCTTTGCACTGGCCCTCGATTACTCCGCGCGAAACCAGCAGAAGAACTGCACCTTTCTCCAGGGCAACGGTGGGAGCGTCGCAGGTGGCGTGCGAAAAAAGGCCGAGCGGCAGGCCCGTGGAGGCTAGTTCGGTAACGCCAGCACTGTCGCAAAGGAGGCCGGGCGTGTGCCCAGCATTGGTGTAGCAGAGGGTGCCAAATCTCTCGTGATAGCAGCCGATGAATGCGGGGCAGGAGTGAACGCCCGGCGGCGGCTTCCATCACGCCGCGGTTGAGTTGAATACAAAGAGTCACCATGGCTTCGGATTCGTTGATGTCAGGCGGGCAAAGAGTTCGGCTCCGAGAGTGCGAAATATTTTCGTCGCGGCCGCGAGGACGGACTGATTGTTCTCCCGACGTCCGGCAACATCGAGCAGGCCGAACAGAATCCGCTCGGGGCTGACTCGCAACGAGTCGTAGAAATCTCCAGCGACTCGTTTTCCGTAGGTGGTTGCGGCAATCTCCGCGCCGCTGAATCTTCGGGAACTCCCTGGAGACTGGCTCCAGGACAGGCGAAGGCTCGGGCACGCGGGATTTAAATAGAGGCACATTGGGATGCGTAAACTGGGTTGCGTAAACCGGTTGCGTAGACCAAGAGCCGAAAACTAGCACAAGCGCCGACCGCGGGCAAATGGGGCAACTCTCTTATGCAGAATACTTGTGGTTAATGCCGTATTTGTCGCCGAGATACTTGGCAAGATCGAATTCGAGTTGGCCGTAGTCGGAGTGGATGGTCGCACGCAGAGCAGCTTCGGTGGAACTGCCCTGGCTAAGAAGTTGCAGAATCCGCTGGATGTCGCCCATCCCGTACGAATCGTTGATGTAGGAAACCGCAGCCAGCGATTCCGCATAGGCAACGTAGGCTTCCGCGCTGGAGAAGCGCATGAAGCTCCCTTCCAGCCCATTCAGCGGGATGTTGCGTTGCGACTTGAACAACTGCGCCAGTTGGCGTCCATCGCCGCCGAGAGACTTCGGCTCCAGAAGCTGGGCAATTCCCTCGTGCAGCCAGAGCGGACAACGGCCGGCGGAAATCTGATTGATGAAGGAGTGCGCTAATTCATGTTTCAAGACCCGAGCCAGGTCGGGCGTCAGGGAATTGAGCCCGCTGATGGGGATGCGGAGTTTACCGTCGTTGAGGGCTCCCGACCAGGACGGAGCGCGGGTCACGTCAAAGAAAGCTTGCTCGGTGTAGAGCGTCACCAGGATGTTGTCGCGGGGTGGCGTGCCCAGAGTCGCGGACGAGATCGTCGTAGTCCGATTCCAGCGCGGCCAGGATTTGTCCACGGAATGCTTCCGAAGTCTGCTTGCCCTCGTAGTGCAGAACGAAATGGCTGCTTTCGCGCTGGGCGAAATCCGTCTCGACGTTTTGTTCGCGCTGCGCTTTGTCCAGGTATTGCTGGACAGCGGGATCGGGACGCAGTTCGAGGGAATGCTTCCATGAGGCGACGGCATCTTTGGTGTGGTCGGAGGCCTGCTGCGCATAGCCCAGCACGGTGTAGGCGTCGGGCGACCGGGGCGCGGCGCTCACGGCTCGCTGGCCATAGGTCACTGCCTGCGACGCGTTCCCAGTACGCACCAGCAGGGCAGCGTAGTAGATAAGGACAGTCGCGTTCTCGGGCTGGAAGCGGAGAGCGCTGTCGAAGTAGCGGCGGGCTTGATCGATGTTACCGTGTTCGAACTCAAACTTGCCGGCAATGAAGTTGGCCGTGGCGCTCAACTCGGCGTTTTTCTTGTCTTCAAGCTTCGCCAGAGCGTCGGGGTCAACCTTGCCATCCTTAACAATTATCTCGGGAAGATTGCCCTCGTTCGCGAGACTGTCGACGGGCGTAAAAGCGGGAAGATCGCCGGAACTCTTGCTGGCGCCAGAGGACGCAGCGTGCGCAGGCATGCCGCCGGCCTCGACGCGCTCTACCGAACTCTTGGGAATGGCATAGCTGTCGTCGCCGATTTCGTATTCGTAGCGGTTGCCGTTTTCGCGGACGTGGTCGACCAGGATGGTGCGGCCGTTCTTCAAATGGATCGTGTCCGCCGATGCCGCCGCGGAGGCGAACATCAGCATCATAGCTAGCAGGATAGTGACACGAAGCCGCATTGAAGCGCATTCTAGCAACTGTGGAGACTCACACCTACGTGACGAAAGTACCGTCAACGCGATGCAGAACAGCCGTGATACTGGCCGCGTGTCTGGCCGCTTTGGCCGATTCCATCGAGCCTGGGGTGAGCCGGCGACTACCGATCAGACAACTACAGGGCAGGCAACATCAGCGCCGGCTCACCGGCCTGGACCGGCAGAGTCGCTCTATCTGCAATTGAGTGACGTCGGGCTGGATTCGACGCGGGTCTTCAAAGTGCGCGGCGCGGCGCTGGACCGATCCGCGATCCACATCACTCTGGAAGATGGAACCATCGCCTTCACCAAGGATGTGCTGGGCAGGATCACCGGGGCATTCTTTGAGGGCGATGGAGAGTTGCTGCTCGCCCCACCCAACGATGTAGAACGAAAATCCATGAGCCTGTTCACGGGAATGGCAATTCTGGAAGAGCGCTTCTCGACCGCCTACTTCCGCTTCAACGACAACACTGCCGCCGAGTTGCAGCCGGGTCTCCGAGCGCCGGAGGATGCTGAGGGATTTATCGCACAGTGGGACCAGACGGCGCGCAACCTGGCGCAAGCGGACGCCATGAGGTTGCTAGCGAGTTTCAGCGGAATGCTGCCGATCGCAGGGCGGGACAATCCCGGAAGACTCAGCCGTCCCGCGAGCCACGGATCCCGATGATCACATGCTGCATGTCCGGCTGCAGGGAAACAAACTCGGCGTCTTCGACGTCTTCTATCGACTCTACGGCCGGGGAACAGGTCGAGGCGGGTCAAGCCAGGACCGGGGACGACGGAAGCGTGTATTACGACATCTGGACTTCATTTTCGACGGGCAATGCTGAACCTCGCCAAGCCGTTCCAAGACAGACCGTACAAACGCTCCCGGTAGAGACGAAATCGCAGGAAGACCCGATTTTCGTGCGCAGCTATGTGATTGATGCTCACGTGAAACCACCTAAACAGCTCGATGCCGAGGTGGAATTGCAGCTCGATGCGGTGCGCGGCGGATCGCGTTTCCTGGAGTTCGAACTATCGCGCTTTCTGCAGATCCAGACCGTCGAGGCGGACGGGAAGCCGGTGGAATTCATCCAGAACCCGGCGTTGGAGGGCACACGGCTGGCACGCAGCGGCAACGATTTGGTGGCCGTGATTCTGCCGCGAACCGACGCGCAAGGGACAAAGGATCAGCCTGCGCTTCGTTTACGGCGGAGAAGTGTTAGCGGAGGCCGGTAAGGGCCTGCTCTACGTGGGTGCGCGCGGCACATGGTATCCCAATCGCGGAATGGCGATGGCCGATTTCGATCTTACCTTCCACTATCCACCGGGTTGGACTCTTCTGGCGACAGGCAAACCAGCGCCATCCCCGGCCATCGACTCAACCTCAGCCATACTGCGCCGTCAAGCGGCTGGCGACGAGCAAGCGGCGCGTTGGGTCTCGGAACGGCCCATCCCCGTAGCCGGGTTCAACCTTGGCAAGTATGTTCGAGGAACGGCGCAAGCCGGCAATGTCACGCGTGGACACCTACGCGACGGGCGGAGTGGAACGAGACTTTCCCAAGCCTCCGCCGCCGGAAGTTCAATCCGATGTGCCATCGCCGCGGCCTGGGGCATTGCTCCGGCGCCTCGTCGTTCCACGCGCGACTATCGGTCCACCCGCGCCTTCTCCTGCGCACGAAGCGCGACCGCCGTGGCCGAGGTTACAGCGCGGGCCATTCGTTACTATGCCGACCGATTCGGTCCGTTTCCCTACAGTCAACTGGCTTTGACTCAGTTGCCGGGGCGCGAGAGCCAAGGATGGCCGGGGCTGATCTTCCTGTCCTCCTTACGCTTTCCTGACGCCGGAAGAGCGCGAAGAATTTCACGTCACTCCGGTGGAAATACTACTGGAACAACTAGTCCCCGCGCACGAAGCCGCCCACCAGTGGTGGGGAGACCTGATCACATGGGCGACGTACCGTGATCAGTGGTTTTCCGAGGGCCTGGCAAATTATTGCTCTCTGATGGTGCTTCAGGAGAAGAATCCGGCAGGCTTTCGGCTGGTGATGGAGAAATATCGACGGGATTTGGCCGACAAAAATAAAGACGGCAACCTTCTCAAGGATGCCGGACCTGTGACCTTGGGCAACCGCCTGCTTTCGTCTCACTTTCCGGAAGGTTACGAAGCTATCAGCTATGGACGCGGAACGTGGCTGTTCCACATGCTGCGCTCGATGATGCAGGACGCTGACGACCTGGAAGAAAAGAATCGAGCCGCAGGGCGTCGAAGAGCCCTTCGTGCGTCTCTGCGCAAACTTCGTGAGCGTTACGCAGGAAAAGCCATCAGCACGCGTGAACTGCTGGAGGTTTTTGCGGAGGATCTGCCGCCGTCGTTGCGCTATGAAGGCAAAGCTTCGCTCGACTGGTTCCTCGAGGGCTGGGTGAACGGCACTTCTCTGCCCAGGCTGGAGTTGCAGGGCGTCAAGTTTGCGGCGAAGGCGAACGCCACGATCGTGACCGGAGTGATACGGCAAAAGGACGCGCCGGAAGACCTGGTGACGTCTGTTCCAGTCTACGCAGTGGTCTCGGGCAAAGCTCCCGTGCTGGTAGGCCGTGTGTTTGCCGACGGGGCGGAGACTTCGTTTCACTTGTCCGCTACCAGTCCGGAACTCACAAGCTGTTGCTGGATCCGAACGAAACCATCCTGACCAGTCCGAAGTAAGAAATCGCGCAGCGCTTCGCCAGGAGTGCATCGCTCTTCCCGAAAGGGAACGTGCTCGCCGCTGCGCGTCCCGAAACGGGCGATGAGGCCGAGAGAAGCTCGCCTCTCGATTCATGCCTTCACGCGGTTTAAGTGACTGAATCTTCTTTCACTTGCGCAGAATTGCTCCAACTGGAAAAGATGGCAGCCAAGCTGCTGAATGGATGCATGGTTCAGGAGCGATCCAATTTGAATTCACATAGCGGAGCCCCCGTCGGGGAAACAGTCTGATCGCGCGAAACAATGCCCGTCCGAACCGATAACCAACGCTCTTCGTCGAAGCCGGGTGCTGGGGCGGCCCCGAGACCATTCTGCTGGTAGAAGACGAAGGCTTCGTGCGGAAGGTGACTGCCGAGGTGCTTGAGTCAGCGGGATATAAATTGGTGATTGCCCGAAGCGGCGCCGAGGCATTCGATGCTTACCGCCAATTGTCCGAGCCAGTTGATCTGCTTCTTGCCGACGTCGTCATGCCGGGAATGAGCGGTCGTGATCTGGCAGCTGAATTCGAAAGCTTGTGTCCGCGCGCCCGAGTTCTGCTGATGAGCGGCTATGCCGGACAACTCGCATGGTGTCAGGTCTCTCCGTATGGCAAGACGTATCTGGCCAAGCCTTTCTCTGTGCGGATGCTCTTGAGAAAGGTGCGCGAGGTCTTGGACACGAATCCGTTCGATTGGGGAGCGCTGGCTTAGCTCACGCTGATTTTGCGGTAACCCGTGGCTTGCAGAATCTCGTGGGGAATCTGGGACAGCGGTACAACCCGGTCGAGAATCCCCATTTCCGCGCAAATCCGAGGCATGCCATAGACCGCGCAGCTCGACTCATCCTGGCCCACCGTAAAACCGTTTTCTCGATGAATGGCATTCATTCCCTGCGCACCGTCTGATCCCATGCCGGTCATAATGACCCCCATCGCCTCCGAATGAAATGCAAAGGCAACGGATTGCATCATGACGTCGACCGATGGAACGTGTAATCTGATTTTCGGGTTTCGACAGAAAGGCAGATCAACGTTGTGAGTGAGTCGGACGTTCCACCGTCATGTGAGATCCGGCAGGAGCAATGTAAACCACTCCCGGCTGAACCATCTCTCCGTGCGATGCTTCGCATACGGAAATCGCGCAAAGATTGTTCAGCCTCTCGGCAAAAGGGGCGCGTGAAGCCGACTGGCATGTGCTGCACCACCAGAATTGGAACCGGAAGGTCGCCTGGAAGAGCCGGGAGAATCTCCTCCAGAGCCTTTGGGCCTCCGGTCGAGATTCCAAGAGCAACAATCGCCGAGGCAGAAGTGCGATGCCCTCCTCATGGGCAGATCCACCGCGCGAGGAGGCTTTCGCGATGCGATGAGGTGATTCCTCGAATGCCGCGATTCTCCGGCCACTTTGATCTTGGCGATTAAATCATCGCGGATGTCAACGAATGTCCAACGAAGTGGAGGAGAGTTGCTTGGGCACATAGTCGTCGGCGCCCGTGTCCAGACACTGCACCCGGTCTTCTACCCGGCTTCTCTGCGTCAGCACCAGCACCGGCAGGCTGGGACGCTTCAGCCGCAGTTGCCGCAACACGCTCACCCCGTCGAGCTTCGGCAAATTCAGATCGAGGATCACCAGGTCATATTCCACCTCGCCTCCCATTGCCCGTGCCTGCTCCCCATCTTCGGCCACGTCCACCTGGTAGTGCTCGCCTTGCAGCCCCTGGCGTACAAAGCCCGCCAGCGCCAGAATCATCTTCCGCAATCAGAATCCTCATAAGTGGGCCTTAATCACAGCCTGATTCTAGTTAGAGAAGGCTCAGTTGAAACGGAAAGTCATGCGCACGAAAGGGTGGGTTTGCAAAAACGGGGCAGTGTTTCAAAACAGGATTCACAACCGGAACAACAACATCACGTCGCATCAGATTGCCCGCCAGCAATCGGCCGATCATCCGCTCGCGGCGGCCCCTTCAACTCAGTAGAAACCCTACACGTCCTGGCTCTGCCATTCTTTGACCTGCCGTTGCAGCAGCCCGTAACAGTCGCACGCCGCTTCTTCCAGCCGGCGCCGGTCGTGAATGGTGACGTTCCCCCGCGTATAAGCGATCAATCCGGCTTTCTGCAACGTGCCGGCCGAAACCGTCACGCTCGAGCGCCGTGTTCCCAACATCTGGGCCAGGAATTCCTGCGTCAGCGGAAGATGCTCGGAACCGACACGGTCTTGCGTCATCAGCAGCCACCGGGCCAGTCTTTCGTTCACTTCGTGCAGCCGGTTGCAGGCGGCGATTTGCGTGACCTGCACCGCCAGCAACTGCGCATACCGGTTCAGCTGTCGCTCCAGCTTGGGGCACTTAGGTAGCGATGCCCGCAAGGCATCGGCATCCATTCTGAAGGCAGTAGCTTCGGCTTGCACCACTGCTCGAGTGTGGCTGGTGCGAAAGCCTGCAACCACCGGCGTGCCCTGAAACGCCTTCCTTGCCGATCAGCCCAACCTCCACACTCTTGCCGTCCGGCATGACATTCAGGATCGAGAACATGCCGGAATTGCAGAAATACACCGATTTCAGCGTCTCGCCGGCTTCATGAAGAACTTGATGAAGTTTCATTCTCACGAATTCCAGCTTCGGCAAAACTGCCTCGGATTCCGCGCGCGGAAGGGCCAGCAGGATTTCGTTGTAGAACCGTGATTCCCGTCGCCATCTCTTCTTGAGGACGCGGCCGCACGACCGTGGCCATCACGCCCCAAGGCAGCTATCGTACGAGCAGAGGGAGAACTAGACTTGGCCATAACGGCTCCTTGCGCAGCGAACACGCTGTCAAATTTTGCAAGGAACCGTCACCCTAAAGGGCGCGGCGGAAAGATGCTAGAAGAGACACTTCCACAATACTCCCTTTTCATCGTCTAGATTTAAAACTCGAGCTTGAGCCGCCTTTGCGAGTTCAGGTCGATTTCTCTCCAAATCTCCTTTCAGCCGCCTGACATGCCGGCCTCATAGACTCTTTTTGTGTTCCGCAACGATAGGTGTCAGGTGTATCTTCGCAACGGAGCAGACTCAATGTGTTTCTCAGCCACAGCGAACTTTGTCGGCAGCGGAGTCCTCGGCGCCGTCGGCGTCGTGACACTGACTAGGGTAAAGCACCGCCGCGAACTGCTGTTTGCCTCGCTCCCCCTGTTATTCGCCATTCACCAGTTCATCGAAGGCTTCGTCTGGCTCGGACTCGATGGCATTCTCTCCCCCGCGGTCGCGCACGACATGGGCGCTGCCTTCATGCTCTACGCCCAGGGCTTGCTCCCTTTCCTGCTCCCGCTCAGCGTGTACCTCTTCGAACCCACGGCCAACAGCCGCCAGCGCATGTTGCCGTTTCTAGTGCTAGGCGCAGCGACCACGCTCTACATATTGTGGGCGCTCACTGCGTTCCCAACGCAGATCTACGTCAAGGGAAACAGCATCGTCTATATCAATCAGGCCACCAACAACGAAGCGGTTGCCGTGCTCTATATAATCGCAACCTGCGGATCCCTATTCTTCTCGAAGATCAGGATGATGGTCCTCTTCGGCGCCGCCAACCTGGTAATCCTCCTCGTTGTAATGGAGGTCAAACGCTACGCCTTCACCTCGCTGTGGTGCGCCTACGCCGCCGTCGCCAGCGTGATCATCCTCGCCTTCTTCTGGAGAAGCCACGGAGAACGCCCGTTCCTTTACGCGTAGGAACACCGACTCGAAGCTTCAGTCCGTCGATAGCACGAGCTAGCGGCTGAAGTACTGGACACGCTGTCCGATCAGTATAGTTTGGAGGAAGAATTGATTGCTTCTGGAATTACTGCAAGACCCACTTGGGAGTGTGTGCACTTCGGAACTCTCCTCGAAGGCAGGAAAGAGATCGAACTGTGCAGAGGACACGGGTTCTGCGCAATTCAGGTTGATCTCGCCGGTGTCCAGGAGCAAGAGGCACTACTGACGAAGATCTCGTCCGCGATGAAGTTCCCGGACTACTTCGGAATGAACTGGGACGCTTTGTCTGACTGCCTCAGGGACCTGGCCTGGTTGGACCCAAAGGGCGTGCTAGTCGTGCTTGAAAACTCAAGGGACCTTTGGCGTCAGCCGATGCTAGCAGGTTCCCTGATAGAGGTGTGGTTGTTCTGCGCCGAGTCCTGGGCACAGGACGGCGTTCCATTTCATCTCGGATTCACATGGGACTAATAAGGAGAAGCAAATGAGAACCAGACTAGCCGTCATCCTGCTGTGCATCCTGTCAGTGCCAGGCGTAATAGCGCAGCACACCCACAGCAAAAAGCAGTTCCTTCAAGACTTCCGACGGCGTCAACATCCACTACCTCGAAGCGGGCAGCGGCCGCCCCATCGTCTTCATCCCCGGCTGGACCATGCCCGCCTGGATCTGGCAAAAACAAATCGACGAGTTCTCGAAGAAGTATCACGTCATCGCCGTCGATCCCCGTTCGCAGGGCGAGAGCGACAAACCGACCTACGGCCACCTGCCCGAAATCCGCGCCCGCGACTATAAAGAACTCGTCGATCAACTCGGCCTGAAGCACCCGGTCCTGGTCGGCTGGTCGATGGCCTGCGGCGAGCTGATCAAATACGTCGAACAATTCGGCACCGACAACATCGGCGGCATAGTCTTGGTCGACGGCTTTGTTACCGACAAGCCCAGCGATCTGTTCGTCCCCATCTCAGGATGGATGAACCAACTCCAGCAGGATCGCCAGAAACAAGCCGACGGCTTTGTCCGCAGCATGTTCAAAAAGCCCCAGCCCGAGGACTACCTGAAGCGCATCATCGACGCCTCCATCCAGGTCCCAGCCGACACCGCGGTCGTCCTCATCTACAACATGATCGCCGTAAAGGACTTCTCACCCGGTCTCGCCCGCCTCACCGAAATGAAGACGAGTCGCCCGGTGCTCTTCATGTACCAGCCCGAGTCGCAACCCAGCGCCGACTACCTGAAACTAAAACTGGGTGACAAACTCCGCCTCGAAAGATTCGAAGGCGACGGCCACGCCCTCTTCGTCGATGACCCGGAGAAATTCAACCACGTGCTGGAAGACTTCCTGAAAACCGTGTCGCATTGAGGAGAGAACCGAACCTTGCTTTCTAGACTCGGAAAAACACTGCTCACAAGCACTCTGGCGCTGTACTTCCTGCTGGTGGCCTTTAACAACATCATCGACTACGACACGAACTTCCAATTTGTCCAGCATGTCTTAAGCATGGACTCGATCCCCGCCGATGCGAATGTACAGTGGCGGGCCATACGCAGCCCTCAACTGCACCACGTCGCCTATTGGACGATCATCCTATGGGAACTCATGACCGGCTGCATCTGCGGACTCGGCGCGAAACGCCTGTTTTTCGCGCTTCGCTCCAAGCAGGAATTTGAAGCTGCGAAAACATTGCCGATGGCCGGTCTTTGGCTGGGATTGCTGCTCTGGTCGCTCGGGTTCATTACGATTGGCGGAGAATGGTTCTTGATGTGGGAGTCCAGCCAATGGAACGGCGAGGCCCCGGCCCTGCGCATGTTCATTCTGAATGCAGTCACATTATTATTTCTCTACTTACCAGATACTGCCGAGTCGAGTCCAAAGTAAGTTCTCTAGTGCCTTCGTACCCTTAGTGGTTGACGAATTTTAAATCGAATGCCCTTTCTAGAATTGCCCATGTCGCCGCACGCGCCCGGAGTTCGCCCCGTGAAGATCCATTTCAGGGATGTGGGCAGCGGCCGGCCCAGTGATTTTCTTACATGGCGGTTGGGGCTATAGAGTGTATCCGATCACGAGGCAGATCAAGGCATTCGAAGACCAGGCCCGCTTCATAATCCCCGACAGGTCCGGCTATGGCCGCTCCACGCCATTGCCCGGACCGATGCCGGTCGACTTCCATCAGCGTGCGGCAGAAGAAACTCTTCTAGTATTGGATGCCTTAGGAATCAAGCGTGCGATCTTCTGGGGACACAGCGACGGAGCGGTGATCGCAGCGAAAATCGGCCTGTCAGCGCCCGAGCGCTGTGATCGCCTGCTTTTGGAAGCATTCCATTTCGAACCGGGCAAGCCGAACTCACGCAGTTTCTTCAAGCAATTCGCCGCGCATCCCGGGGACGTGAAAGAAAAGATGCAAAGACTGCTGATGGCGGATCACGGCGAATACAAAAATACAAATGACGATCGATGGAAGAAGGTAGTCCAGCGGAATTGCCGGGTCTGGCTGAAACTCGCGGCCCAAAGCAACCGCCCAAGCGACGACTTGTTCGACGGGCGGTTGCGCAAATTGAAAGTGCCAGTGACATTCATGCACGGCAGAGGCGATCCAAGAACCGAGCCCGGAGAGATGGAACGAGTGCGCAAATCACTGCCGCGCGCCGAGATGCGCTTCGTCGAAACCGGCCGGCATAGTCCGCATAGCGAAAGAAAATCCTGGCGGCAATGCAACCAGATCCTTAACGAGCTTCTGGCAAAGAAATAGTTCTTTGCCCGCAACTATAGTTCGGATACACCACGTTGGTGAAGTCCAAAGTGCGCGGAGCAGCGGTGCTTCAGCACCGTGTTTAGCTGAGTCTCGGAGAAAAGCAAACGGGTGGAGCAGGCCTTCAGGCCTGCAGTAAATCAGGCTTCTGGATTGGGCTTTAAGCCCCCGACGAATGGCGCGTAGTTTCGGGGTGGGTAGAACCCAGGCACAGACAGGACTTTCCCCGATTGTTCGCTCCCCAGGCTCCAAATTTCCGTCAGCGGAAACATCCTCTCGCGCCCGCCGGACCCGTACCTTATAAAGTACGTCACGAGGCTGTCAAGTCTACTTTAGTAGGCATTAGACCCCCTCGAAAGTGGACATTCCTTCCACAGCCTAACCCATTGCTTCCATTGCCCCGCCCAAAGACTCGCACGAAGAATCAACAACTTACAGAAGAACTTT
>CAWCBJ010000004.1:0-240970 GCA_963793685.1 uncultured Gammaproteobacteria bacterium
AGTAATTTTCCCTTCGGCCAGATGATCGCGAGCAGCAGCCCAGCTGCAGCGGTTTCCGTTAATCTCCAGCTTGGCCGCCAAATGCAAACGCAACCGGGAACGCCTTGTACGGATAGTCCTGGATGTTGGCTACGACCGCCGGACGTGGCAACCCCCGTTCAGCAGGCTACGACGACTGTCCAGGACACTCCTGTGATTGTGGGCTCTCCGGCCCTATCAAATGTGGAGCTGGGGCCGAAGGATGTTGCCGCCATACTGGGTCAGAAATAGGCTCTAGACCAGCAAATATATCTCGCCCTGTTTCCTCCACCCGGATTTTTGCGGATTGCGGGTATCCGAATTGAATTCATAGGCCCGTGCGAGCATCGGTCACCAGTGTACGATCGATCCGCGGATCGCCTTTCACGGATCGACCTCCGGCATCGTTTCCGGCAAGCCCTGACGGCCAAGCCCGGGCGGCTGCTATACCCGTTCAAATGATGAGTTTGACGATGTTCTGACACTGCCATATCGTTCGTTGGATTAACCATCAGGCAGCGCGATGAGCCTCAGCGACGCTCTTGGTGCTCCGCTTCCAAAGCTCCCGAAGCTCGACGAGGAAGACCTTAAGGCGGTCCGTCACTTCCTGCCGGGCAAGCTGCTCTCGCGTACGGCTGCCCTGTTGTCCTTGGTGCTGTTGGTCCTCGGCTCCACCACCGCCGTCGATCAAGCATTGAAACGGCTGCTGGGGGTCGATCTGTCGGCGACGCCGTGGCTGCGGTTTGGGCTGTTGCTCGGCCTCCCGCTCCTCGCGGTTTCTGCCCAATTGCTGGTCGAGTGGCAGGCTGAACGCAACCGGCGCGCACGACAAGGGCTTGCTGTCCAGCCCGGCGCCGAACAATCGGGCTACTTCAGGATCGGGCCTTATTTGAGCACGTCCGAGGACCAGGCCAGCTTTCACCGCGCCGACGGGGCGCACCAGGGGGTGCTGAACTGGCTCGAAAAGTCCCAACATGTGCCGCTCTACCTGACCGGCGACTCTGGATCGGGGAAGAGCTCGCTATTGAACGCGTCGGTCTTGCCGGTCTTGCGCAAGCGCGGCTGGACTGTCGTCGAGATACGTCCCGAGCAAGATCCGGCAGCGGCGCTGCGCGACGCGCTGGGGCAGCCGAGCGCTCGGCGGCAGCACCAAGGGGAACCACCGGCTATACGTAATCTGATCGAAGCGGCAGCCCGACGCGCCGGCGAGCAGTTGCTCCTCGTTCTCGACCAGTTCGAGGAGTTTGTAATCCTCGGCAAACCCGAGCAAAAACAGGAATTCGCCGCGCTGCTCGCAGACTTACAAGCGAATCCAGTCAAAAAGTTCATTATGCTGCTGGTGCTGCGCAGCGACTATCAGGCGTTTCTGGAGGACATCGGTCTGCCGCCGCTGCGGCAAGGCGAGAACCTTTATCAGGTCAATCGCTTCATGTTCGCAGCGGCCAACAATTTCCTGGCTCATTCGGGGCTGAAACTGCAAGCGGAGGCGATCAACAGCCTGCTGACCAGCGCCGCCGAACTGGACGAAACTCCAGGATTGGTGCGTCCGATCACGCTCAACGTGATCGGGTATGTATTGGCCAACGGCATGACGTCAGCATCCTCGCTCGAAGCCGGGCAGCTGGTACGCCGATACATCGAGCAGACGGTCCGGCAGCCTGCCATCCGCGATTTCGCGCCGAGGGTCTTGGAACAGCTGGTGACCGAACAGGCCACCAAGCGGCCACGCTCCGAAGGCGAGCTTACGGCCTCGACCCAACTCGGCCGCGGCGACGTGCGCGCCGTTCTAAACGGTCTCGGCGCTGCCGCGCTCGCCCGCCCGCTCGCGCGCCCGGCTGGTCCGTCAGGGGAAGTCTGGGAGCTTTCGCATGATTTTGTCGCGCGGGCGGTTGCTCGCTATCTCGGGCGACGGCGGCGTGATCTGTTGCAGCGCGGCGCCTTTTATATGGCGCCCGCATTGCTGGCCGCGATGTTGGCGATCGCCGCTGGCGTTATCGCTTGGAACAGCATTAGCGGAGATCGGGTTCAATCCGACTTGGCCAAACTCGGTCTCTCCGTTATCGCCATGCCGGGTGGACTCTCGGTGGTCGCCGATCCCAACCGCCTCACCAGCGACGGCTTCACTCTGGCAGGCGGGCTCCTCGGCAAACTGGAGGGACTTAAAATTCTTGACCTTAGCGGGACAAAGGTTGAGAGCCTCGAACCGGTCAAGGGTTTGGTCGGGCTCAATACGCTCAGCTTGAGTGGAACAGCGGTCAGCGACCTCCAACCCTTGAAGCACTTGACTGGCCTGCATCGCCTCAACCTTGGGGACACAAAGGTCGAGGACCTCGAACCGCTCGAGAGCTTAACCGCGCTTGAGGAGCTCGTCCTCGTCGATACGCATGTCACATATCTCACGCCAATAAGAGGCCTAAATCGGCTTGAAACACTCGATCTCGGCGGGACGACCGTCCGGAACCTCGAACCGATCGACCGTCTCACTCGGCTGAAGGCGGTTTTGCTGAGTGGAACTACGGTGGAAGATCTTAAACCGCTCGGCAACCTGACCGGGCTCCAGCGGCTCGACTTAAGCGTGACAAAGGTCCAAGACCTCGAACCGCTCAAGGGCCTGACGGCACTTCGCGTGCTCAACCTGAGCCAGACGAGAGTCGAAAGTCTTGAACCGTTGGCGGGCCTGACCAGCCTTCAGCAGCTCGACCTAAGCGGGACAAAGGTCGCGGACCTCGAACCGCTCAAGGGTCTGACCGCACTTCAGTCGCTAAACCTGAGCGACACAAGAGTCGAAAATCTCGGTCCACTCGAGGGGCTGCCAAAGCTTCAGTCGCTCGTCTTGGCTGGAACAACAGTCGGGACTCTTGATCCGCTCGCCGGCTTAGCGGCGCTGCAAGTCCTCAACCTGAACGAGACCAAGGTTGAAAACCTGGGTCCGCTTGATAAGCTCCCGGCACTTTGGCTGCTCTACCTGAGCCCAACGGTTTCCGAGGCGGAGCAGACTCGCTTCAACCGCGCCCGACGGGAGAAGCATATGCAAGCAGTCGAGATCCGCCATTGAGACCGGAGGCGGAGAAATTTCACCCAGTTAATGGGACCGTGCCAAAAACTGGGTTGGCATCGTCCGGCAGCCCATCTCGGAGCCTTCGACTGAGCGCTCCAAGCCGGGCATGTTCCTGATCTGCTGCGCGGCTTCCCTCACCCCGAGATCAGTTTGGGGCCCTCGCACTGCGAGGGTCCTTATCTCCCCCGCTCGTTGGGGGAGGATCGGGGCGAGGGACGAGCTGCATCGCTAACCGAAAAACCTAATCAGGCGTGCGGGTCGATTGCCAGGTCACCATCTGCCACTGGCCGCCCTTATTGGCCCAGACGTCGGTGAAGCGGACGCCAAAGCTATTGGGCCGGCCTTGCGACATGACGCTGATTTTGCACGATCCGGTCAGCACCACGGTATCGCCGAGGTCTTGGGCCTTGACGTCGGACGGCACCAGCGAAGTGTAGACCGTTCCCCCGGATTCCATATTTCCGATCAGGGTCTTCTTGGTATCGAGCCGTGCGCTCGAGTGGGTGTAAACGAGATCGTCGGAGATCAGCATGTTCAACGCGGCGAGGTCTTTTTTCGCCATCGCGTCCATACGCTGCTTGTCGAGGTCGATAACCTTTTGTGCGTTGCCTGCCATTTGTCTCTCCTCTTCTAAGGGTTCGTTGTCGCTGGTCAGCGCATTTCGAGGACCAGCTTGCCCTGCAGGTGGCGTCCCTCGCTGACCCGGTGCGCCTCGGCTGCGTCGGCGAGCTTATAGCGGGTGATCTCGGGCGGCCAGACCGCGCCCTGTGCATAGAGCGCCAGCATGCGTTCGAGATGCGCGCGGTCGCGGGCGACGTTCGGGCGCAATACCTGCACATCCTTGCGGCTGGGCTGAAACCCCGCCGGCGCGGCCGCGATCCACACCAGCCGCCCGCCCGGCTTCAGCACGTCGTACGAGCGCACCTGCACTTCGCCGCCGACCGTGTCGAACACGACGTCGCAATCGCCCGCCGCCTTGGTGAAATCCTGAGCGTTGTAGTCGATCGCGCGATCGGCGCCGAGGCTCTTGACGTAATCGTGGTTGCGGGCGCTGGCGGTGGTGATCACGGTGGCGCCCAGATGCTTGGCTAGCTGGATCCCAAATCCGGCCACGCCGCCGGCGCCGCCCTGGATCAGGATGGTCTCGCCGGCTTTGAGCTTTGCCGTGTCCTCGACCGCCCACAGAGCAGTGAGACTGGTCAGCCCCATCGCCGCCGCCTCGGCATGGCCGAGCCGGTCGGGTTTTTTCGCGATGATCGCGGCCTTGATCGCGAGCTTCTCGGCATAGCAGCCCTCGATCCCCTGGTCGGTAACCCCGAACACCGCGTCGCCGACCTTGAAATCCGTCACACCCGGCCCGAGCGCACTGACCACTCCGGAGAAGTCGCGCCCGAGAATATGCGGCAATTTGAGGTTGCTGTACCCGCCCCCGCCGAGCCGCACTTTGTAATCGGCCGCGTTGATGCTGGCCGCGTGTACATCGACGACGACTTCGCCCGGACCGGCAACCGGGTCCGGCGCCTCGCCCAGCCGCAGTATCTCCGGCCCGCCATGCGCCGCGAACAGCACCGCCTTCATTGGCCCCTCCTCTACCACCGTCGAATTATTGCGCGCGTCGGACTTCGTCCCTCGCCATCGGCTTGCTGTCAAGCGCCCCGGCACCCGCAACAATCCCGCGCACTGCCCGATTGCCGTCGCCGTTCGGTCTCGCTAGCCTATCGGCACAACCCAGGGTGACGACGGCGATCCGGTCAAATGCGCCGGTCGAGCCGCCAAGTGGGAGGAAGAAATGAAGGCTGATTACGTGATCATCGGCGCCGGATCGGCGGGCTGCGTTCTCGCCAACCGCCTAACCGAGGACCCGAATATCAGAGTATTGCTGATCGAGGCCGGCGGGCGCGACTGGAGCCCGTACATCCACGTCCCCGCCGGCTTCATGAAAATGCTCGATCACCCGACCTTGACCTGGGGATATCACGCCGAGCCCGACCCCGGCACCGCCGGGCGCGCGATCCTCTATCCGCGTGGGCGCGTGCTCGGCGGGTCGAGCTCGATCAACGGGCTGATCTATGTCCGCGGCCAGCCCGAGGATTTCGACCACTGGGCGCAGCTCGGCAACCGCGGCTGGGGTTGGGACGATGTGCTGCCGTATTTCAGGCAAGCCGAGAACTGGGAGGGGGATGAAACCGAAGTCCGCGGCAAGGGCGGCCCGCTCTTTACCTCGAAGATGGACCGATCTCCGCTATGCGCGGCGGTGATCGAGGCGGGTCGCGAGATCGGCCTCGAATACCGCGATGACGTGAACGACCTGCCCACCGGCGCCGGCGACAGCATCGGCTGGTGCCAGCAGACCCGCGGCGGCCGTTGGCGCGGCAGCACCGCGCGCACCTATCTGCGCCGGGCGACGAAACGGTCCAACCTCGAAGTCGTGACCAAAGCGTTGGTACGCCGCATCCTGTTCGACGGCGCCCGCGCCATCGGCGTCGAATACGAGCGCGGCGGCGCCGTGCAGCGTGCCGATGCCGCCCATGAGGTGATCCTCTCCGCTGGCGCCGTCAACTCGCCGCATATCCTGCAGCTGTCCGGGGTCGGCGCGCCCGAGCATCTCTCCCGCATCGGCATACCGGTCCACCACGCATTGCCGGGGGTCGGGCAGAACCTTCAGGACCACTATATCGTCCGTATCAGCTACCCGGTGTCGGGCATGCCGACCGTCAACGAGCGCTCGCGCGGCGTGGCGCTGGCCGGCGAGATCCTGCGCTACCTGGTCACCGGAAAGGGCATTCTGACCTACAGCGCCTCATTGGCCGCGGCCTCGGTCAAGGTGCTGGAGGAATCGGCGACCCCGGACGTGCAGTGCAGCATCGCACCCGGCAGTTTCAAGGACGGTCAGATCGGCGAGCTCGACGATTTTCCCGGCATCACCGCCGGGGCCTGGCAGATGCGGCCATTATCGCGCGGCTATGTCGAGGCCAAATCCAATGACCCAGGAGAAGCGCCGGCGATCAATCCCCGTTATCTGAGCGAGCAGACCGACCGCCGCGCCATTATCGGCGGCCTCAGATTCGTTCGGCGGCTCTTCGCCGCTCCGGCTCTGGCCAAATATTGCGGCGCCGAAATCCTCCCCGGCGCCGCTGTCCAGACCGACGACGAATTCCTCGATTATGCCCGGCAAAAAGGCTCGACCGTCTATCACGCGACCTGCACCTGCAAGATGGGCAGCGACCAGATGGCGGTGGTCGACGATCAGCTGCGCGTCCACGGTCTCGAAGGGCTGCGGGTGATCGACGCCTCGGTGATGCCGACGGTGACCTCGACCAATACCAACGCGCCGACGATCATGATCGCCGAGCGCGGCGCCGAACTGATCCGCCGCGCCGCCCGCGAGTCGGCTGCCCGAGGCCCCGCCGCCAAAGCCGCCTAACGTCTGACAACGGTGCCCCGCACCCTCGTCGAAGCTGCGCTGGTCAAGCCCGCCGCGGGCGCCGCGAGGAGGTCACCTTGGCCGTCGCGGAATAGCCCACGCTAGTGGTGCAAGTCAAACGCTTGGCACCCGGGCTCCAGGAGGACAATTCTCAATTCGCGGTAGGGACATCCGTCTCCGGACGCCCCCCGCACAGATCCGGACGAGCGGGTTTCCCGCATCCGGCTCCTACCTTGGGTGGTTGACGGCAAAGCGAATGCTCGGCCAAGGGTGAAGGATGCGCGGTTGTGGGAGCCAGTCGTCGGCCACCGTGCCCATCCGCTCCCAGGTCAACGCGTGCTTCTGGCTGCGGCGCCGCAGCGTCCGCCCCCAAAGCCTGATGACATGTTTACGGAACACGTGGAGCGACCGAAAATTGGTCGGCACGGCGTGGTAGGCATAGTAGCCAGTGAGGACCAGCTTCAGCCATCTCCCTTGCTCGGGGATGGGCTGCAATATGCGCCGGCGTAGCTCGTCCTTGATCTCCCGCAGCTTCGCCGATCGGCGGTCCCGCCGACTTTTGCGACGGATTTGGAACCGGCCCTGCCGGGTCCGTCCGCAGATATGAGTGAAGCCAAGAAAATCGAACGTTTCCGGTTTGCCGAGCCCGAGCTTGGCACGTTGCGCCGCTGCGAGGCGGCCGAACGTGATCAGCCGGGTCTTCTCCGGATGCAGTGTCAGCGCAAACTCCGCCAACCGCTCGCGCATCATGTCGAGAAAGCGTTGGCCGTCGGCCTCGTGCTCGAAGCCGACCACGATGTCGTCCGCATAGCGCACGATCACCATGTCGCCAGTAGCCGCGCGCCGTCGCCAGCGCGCCGCCCAGAGATCGAAGACGTAGTGCAGGGAGATGTTGGCCAGGAGCGGAGAGATCACCGATCCCTGCCCCGTCCCCCACTCGCTCGTCGTAACGACCCCGTCTTCCAGGACACCCGCTTTGAGCCATTTACGGATCAGGCGGATGATGCGCGGGTCGCCGATCCGGTGCGCGACGAAGCGGATGAGCCAGTCCTGGCTTACCGCGTCGAAGAACCCCGTAATATCGGCGTCCAGAATGTGGTTCACCTTTCTGCTGTCGATCCCGACATGGAGCGCGTCCAGCGCATCGTGCTGGCCGCGTCCCGGGCGGAATCCATAGCTGAACCCGAGGAATTCCTCCTCGTAGATCGCATTCAGCAGCGCAGTGGTGGCCCGTTGGACAAGCTTGTCCTCAAGGGCGGCGACTGCCAGCGGACGCTGCCGCCCATCGGGCTTCGGAATGTACCGACGCCGCGAGGGTTGCGCCCGATAGGCTCCCCGATGGACCCGATCCCACAGATCGTCGATCTTGCGATCGAGATCGGCTTCGTAGCCCTGCCACGTCATCCCGTCGACACCCGGAGCCGCCTCCCGCTTCAATGCGAAAAACGCGGTACGGAGCATTTCAGGGTTGAGGTGGTGGAAGAGCGCGGTGAACCGCTCCTTCCTTCTTTGCTTTGCGGCTTGTCGTACGCGCCCCAGCGCCTGTGACACGCTTTCCCGGTCCTGCGCCCGGCGCGTGCTTTGCTGGCCCGCGTTCCCCTCGGTTCCCGCCCTTCGCTCCACCCGCTCCGCCGCCGGTTGCCCGGCATTGTTCGCAGGCTTCTTCGCTACTATGGCAGGATCAGACTTCTCGCGGCCGTGCATCATCGGCTTCGGCTCCTCGCCTTCCCGATGCGGACCAATCGCGGCATGCCGCCCTGGTCAGCCACGAGACCTCCCGGTTCCCGAACAAAGAGTGTCTGCACATGCCAGGGTCTCTGACCGCGCCGGGTCGTCGGGGAACTTGCGGTAGCGCGCCCCTTCGTGTGGCCTTCCGCGTATGGGACGGCGTCGGCACCCGGAATATCGTCCTTTTCGCGGCTCAATGGCTGGCCTGCGCACTCCCCTGTCAACGCTTCACGTACGGCCTCACGACCGCCCGCGCATGACTCGGGGCCGATGTGGATCGCTACTCCTTCATCGTAATGGACTCGCACCATCAGCTCCTTGCCGGTCTCCCGGCGCACCCCACAGCAGACCATCGTTTCCTTCAGCGGCGACGACAGCCGATGCCCCCAAGGCGGTCTGTTTAATTGAAAGGGAACGCGGGCCCCATCGGCCAAGGATATATGATAACGTCCTTTACGTATCCGATAGTAAAAACGCTATGCTCACAGCTACTCCGTATAGTCCGGCTATGCTGGTCGCCGCAACGAAACCGACAGATCGGAGAGGATGATTTTCTATGTCAAGAGCATATAACCAAAACCCTAAAATTCGTTGGCTTTTCGCAAAGACCATAGTGACAGCCGCCGCAGCTACATTCAACCACAACCAGACGGCCGGCACCATGCCGATCCAGAAATAATTCGCATATGGATAATAATAAAACATGGCGCTGGGGTACGCCATTCCCCAGATGTTCCATTCTTCAATTTCCGTACTCATACGATAAAAGTATGAAGTTTGAATGTCGCCTGGTCCTGGGAGTGGGATTACTTGAAATATCATCGCCAGCAAGGTGAAAACAAAGTACCAAATGACCAAATCAACCAGCGCAACGGCGATCACTATAACCGATGTTTTATGATAATGAAACAGGCTAATCAGACCACGTGTTTTCCATAGATTAAGATAATCTATGAAGGGCATCGTCACCAACAATCCGAAAGCAACAGCCCTAATTCTTCGGTCGCTTTCTATCCAGATGCCACATGGTATCCCTTGAGGAGGTGGCACAGTCAAACAACTATTGTGTACAACAGCAGTCCACAAGATATGGTCCGAATGTAATAATGCGGGGAGTAGCGATATCACTAGCGCAATAATAGACACATATACCGATCGTCGACAGCATTTCCACGACAAATGGCGTTGTCAAAAAATTTTCGAACATCGTAGTGAGTAAACTTGGTAGAGACGCAATAAGTATTTCGTACTTTTTGGTTGTGAGAATATTCGCGTAATCCTGTTTTGCACGCGGTGACAGATTGTTGTCGCAGACGACGAAAGTTCCGTAGATACTGCCAAATATCAATACGAGTGTGCCTGCATGACCAAAATTCTGGGAGAGAAATTGCTGTATGCTTGCCATGATACTTTAACGACGCGGTATTGGAAAGCCAGACCTTGAAGCCTGTTGACGAATTCGCCTGCAATACGTCACAGAAAGCTCGGGGCCCTCCTCCGGGTCGTACCTGCGAGTATCGTCTAAATTCGCATCTCTACTCCGACGAGTCAAAATCCGCTTCGAGGCTGCCTCTGAATTCGATGCCCGGAGGACTGAACGGCTGAAGTCGGCGCAACCTCGCCGCTGACGGTCATTGCGGCGAACAGCAAATCCACCCCATGCCGACACCCAGCGCAGATATCAAGCGTCAGATTTCATCCACTAGTTCCAAACTATTCGTCAAGAAATACCTCAGCTATGGCAATCCCGCTTTCTCCAGCCACTGCGTAAAGTAGGTAGATCCGACCGTCGTCTTCGAAGATGGCGGGATCGCGCAGCTGATTCGCCTGCCCGTCGGCGGTGGCATCCAGGCCCTGGTCTTGGTCCACCCGAGAAAGATGTCGCTGACCGGCTGCATGAGCCGCTGACCGTTCACGACGCGCTGTCCGTGGTTGGGAAAGATACTCTTGCCGGCATATGCCTCCAGCACCGAGGCGCGTGCCTCCTTGACCTGCAGAACCAGAGGACTGCCATCGCCGTCGATCAGCAAGAGCACCGCGCAAGCAGTGCCCACGCTGCCGACGCCGACTACCTTCATTGCCGCATCCTTCAGTTCGTAGCGGTCGAGCAAGGCTCGAGTGGATGTCGCCAGGCTGTCGCGATAAAGGGCGAAGCCCTCCGCGGTGTCCGGATGGATCTCCCCGGGTTTATGTCCCTTCCAGTGAAAGATCGTCGGAAGCTGGTCTTTGATGATCGGCGCCTTGTCTGCAACTCGTTTGAAAGAGGGGAAAAGATCCTCCTGGACGAGGCGCGTCCGCTCCTTTTCGAGGCGCTTGGTCACGCTTTTGCGGACCTCCGGATCGTCCATGGCCTCGATCATCATTTCCGAGTGGATGGCGAAATACCAAAGGTCCAATGGATTCATCTCGCTGAACTCCGTCATGTGCTCGCGGTACGAGCGGACACAGGACAGGACGACGTCCCTGGCGGTGGATTCGCTTAAGGAGTTGTTCCGGCAGGCGACCACGAAGCTCGCCGCGAGACGCTTGAGATCCCACTCCCAAGGCGCGGGCAGGGACTCATCCAGGTCGTTGATGGCGAAGATGACGCGCCTCTCCGGGGTGCCCAGGCCGCGGAAGTTGCCCAAGTGGGCGTCTCCGCAGCATTGCACGCGCACGCCGGTGGCCGGTGTGGTCGCGAGGTCCACCGCCATATTGAGCGCCGATCCCCGGTAAAAGGTGAAGGGCGAGAGGGCCATGCGCCCGTGGCGCAGGGGAAGCAACTCAGGGATGCGCCCCTTGTCGGCTTCCAAGACCAAGCTCACCGGGTCCGGCCGACCGGCGGGCGCTTTCCAGTGGGCTTGCGCCTCCCGCGGGCAAGCGTCCCTCAGCTTCTTTCCCATCGCGTGGCGCTCGGCCCGCGAATGACGATGGGTAAATAAGCGGTCTCGTTTGGATTCTGCTTTCGCCGAGCCCTTGCGCGACTTCATCGCTTGCTTTCGCATGTGCTTCTGTTTAGACGACTCGAGCCGTGGTCGTGGTCTGGTAACCGGCGCGATCTTCGGAGGTACGGGCACGATCTTCGGAGGCACCGTCACGATCTCCGGAGGCAGCTGACTGTTCATGTTATGGAGTGCTCCACTGCTTATTATATCCGTTGCGCTTTTGGTAAGAATAGATCTCCGACGTGCGTCTGCAATTGGCCATTGTGCGTACAGTTTGTGGGAAATACATACGGTCGGACTTCAGGCAACGAAAGAGGCCGCCGATCGCGCGAATCCTGTAGATCTGGCTGGCGACCCACTACAGACTCTAAGGCTGCCTCCACGATGGGCAGCTTCCAGGCAGGCATTTTAGCCGCTTATATGACCGGAGTTGGCCGATCAGCGACCGATTGGCCTCTCCAAAGCTGCCATCCAGGCCGAAGAATCCGGGACTGCCGGCATCCGGCAAATATCGTACCTGCCTGTCGCCAGCGACTGCTTTGCGGCAAGCGAAATCCGCTCACGGCGCGTTAGGTGGAACAATTTAGCGGAGAATCTGTTGGCCACTTTGCCCCGCCGCTGCGCCGAAATGCCGACTATCCGAATAACCAGAATGAGCACGATAAATGCCGCCAACGGACTGTAGAACTGGTCTTCAAGGGCCGCACTGACTTCTTGAAATGGAATGTGAGACCAACCCGTTCTTGGATTTCAATTACTGACCCGTCTTAAAGCGAGTCCACATGCGCATGAGGGAGCGAGCAAACTCCTGCGATTTCGCGCGCATGGGCACGAGTCTCGTGCGTGCCTCCGGCGGCGGATACACGGCCGCGTTTCTCCTCAAGGTCTCGCTTACAAGCGGGACCGAGTCCGCAACACCGCTTGCGTAAGTGACGGCCATGGTGTTCTTTGCCGCAACGTCCGGCCGTAGCAGATAGTTGATAAACAGGTGCGCGTTGGTCGGATGTGGAGCATCTGCCGGAATCGCAAGCACGGTCACGATATTCAATGATCCTTCCTTGGGGAGCGAATATTCAATCACCACACCTGTACTCGCTTCCTGCGCTCGTTTTCGAGCCTGCGCGAAATCCCCTGACCAGCCCAACGCGAGGCAAATGTCGCCGTTCGCCAGATCAGCATAGTATCGCGCGGAATCGACGTAACGCAGATACGGACGTATAGATTGCAATACCCTGTCGGCCGACTTCAGGTCCTCGGGCGACTCGCTGTTGGGATCTTTGCCAAGGTAGGCGAGCGCGGAGCTCACCACATCGTCGGGTGCGTCGAGGACAGATATCCCGCAGTCCTGAAATTTGACGACTACTTGGGGATCGAATATCAGGCGCCAGCTGTCTAGTGGCGCATTGGTTAGCCGCGCCTTGATCTTGGTTACATCGTAGCCGAGCCCGACCGTCTCAAGCCACATGTAGTCGACGCCGTACTGATTGCCGGGGTCCAAAACGGCTGTCGCCCGAGCGGCGCCGGGATCGAGATTTTTTAAATTTGGCAGCAACCTCTTATCGAGCTTTTGGTATACCTTGGCCTTGATTTCCTTCTCGAAGAAGGACCCGCCCGGCACGACGATATCGTAGTTTGTATGACCTGCGAGCAGCTTCGCCTCCATCATCTCGTTGCTCTCGTAGACGTCGTAATGAACCTTGATTCCGAACTCCTTTTCAAAGTCCAAGATCACCGACGGCTCAATGAAATCAGTCCAGTTATACACATTTAGCGCTTTATCGGGCGTTGCTGGCGATTCTGGACCTTGCGCAGTCACATTCGAATCGGGGGCACAACCCGCGATCATCAGTCCGATATATGCGCCCAGATATGCCATCCGCGGAAAACGCATCAAAATCCTCCTTGCGTGCGCCTTCGAAATTGCATGGCGGCTTAGCTCGTCACGACCTGTAGAGGTAGTATCGCACCGCTGGATTGGGTGCGGCTGCCTTGGATCAGCCGCTGCCGCAGCCAGATAATACGGCAAGACGCGAACGTCCGGTTCTTGGAAGATACTTTGGTACCGCCATTGCCGGCTTTGGCCGGGAAGCGCCGGATGCCCTTCCCGGAACCAGCCGCTCGAGCTTCTGCACGAGGGCGGAGGTACTCCGGCCGCCCGAGGCTGTGTCAAAACCCTCGGCACTTTTGCAAAATGAGCGAAACGAGCCAAAAATCCCAACCGTGATTCAAATCTGCGAGATTTCGAGGTTTGAATTTTGCAGAATTGATTTACAGCGAGGTCGGTTTTTGTTTTGACACGGCCGCCTGCAGCCTAACGGCCCTCTCCATACCGGCCATCGTGGCTACATGACCGGGAGAGATGCACAAGCACTCCCAGGTCCCGCTCAGCCGCGGTCCCATCCACAGTCGACCGCTTGGCCGCACGCCTACTTTTTCGGCGGAACGCTTGAGTTGAAGATGTCGCGATGGAGCTTCCAGACACCCTTTTCGAGGCGCCAGAGCTCCATGTACTTGCCGTGGTCAATTTCTTTGCCAGCCTTGTCCTTCATGACGTAGCTTCCGACCTCGGTGGCGTAGCGACCCTGGCCGACCACCTCGAGCGTCGTCAGCGCGACGGAGCTCGCTCCCTCGTCGAAAACACCCTGGATGAACTTCGTGAGATCCGCCGTGCCCTTCACGGGATCGCTGCCTTCGGCAAGTATCTGCCCGTCGACACTGTAGATAGCCGCGACTGCTTTGGCGTCGCCTTTGGCGAACGCGGCGGACCACGCCGCGTCAGCGGCCATGATTGTGGCCTTGAGGTCGTCGGCGCACGCGACTCCCGTCGCGCCGAGCGCGAGCATGGCCACGACACAGAGCTTGAACGTCATCGATGTATTCTTTCGCATTGAAGCCTCCTTAATCGATAGTACTGATCGGTCGGCCCGTCGCCCGCTATCGAGGCTCGACTCGCTTCGTGGCGTAGAATACATGCGACAACGCCGCTGATGTGCGGCTAGATCTTTATGCGGCGGCTCCGCCCCGAGGATTCTGCTAATCATCCTAAAGCCATGCTCGCGGATGGCAATGGGCTTGGCAACAATGGGCTTAGGTGCCAAAGGAACGGCGGCTTTTGGGCTGCTATTTTGCATGGCTGAATGTCTCAAAGTGGCCAGCGCCGAATGCCTCTCCCGAAACCCGTCAGTCAGCCCGGAAAAACCAGGGTCCCCGGCGAGAGGCGCATGTCGACCCCAGGCGGCCGGCGGCGAACGGCCGGTTGCGGGGAGGCTATTTTCAGAGCGAGAGCCTGGGCGATTCGCGTCACTCGTTGCAGGTCACGCCGATACCAGTCCGCGAACCTTGCGAAGCACAGGTGAGTACGGAACGGTTTGTCGCAACCGTTCGTATTCTGCTTCGCATTACCGCGCCGCGCAGCACACGCGGTTACTGCAGCGATCGAATCAGGTCTGCGGGCACGAACGATTTGCCGTCCTTGAACACACGGCTCACGCGGCTCAAATTCGCCACGTCGGCGAGCGGATCTGCATCGAGAATTACGAGATCGGCGAGCTTACCGGGCGCGATTGCTCCGAGGTCGCGCTCCATCCCGAGCGCGAGTGCGCCGTTGACGGTTGCCGACCGGAGCACCTCGAGCGGCGTGAGCCCCGCCTCCCTCATCAGCTCCATCTCGCGGAACACTGCCGGTCCATGCAACGTACCGATGTTGCCGGCATCCGTGCCCATCGCAACCGGAATACCCGCATCCCAAACCTTGCGCAGGTTCTGCATCGCGATCAACGGTAGCGCCACCGGCTTGCGTTCGTTCATCCGCTTGGTGACGCGCTCTGGGATGAATTCCTTCGGGATGCGTTTGAGGTCGTGCATGACGGCGAGAATTTCGGGGTCGGCGAGCCGCTGTTCCGCCTCGGTTGCCTCCCAGGTGCCGGACAGCGCGTAGTCGTAACCCATGACGACGAACAAGGTTGGACAGTACAGGGCGTGGCGGCTCCTCGCGAGCGCGATGAACTCCGCGTCGACCGGCTCGTCCTCGACCGAGTGGACGAGGTAGTCGGCCCCGGCGCGTAGCGCCGCCTTGGCGACGACGAGTTCCGTCGCGTGGACCGCGAACCGCACGCCGGCGGTGTGCGCCGCGTCTGCCGCGGCCTTGACGATCGCCTCGCGAGCGGCCAGATCGTCGCCCTTGTCGTAGATGAACCAGAACTTGATGTAATCCGGCTTGCGCTCGAGTTCGCGCCGCACGAGCGCACGCGCCTCGTCGGTGGTTGTGACCTTGATGATCGGCGGATCACCGAGATCCAGCGGCGTATCGTCAATTGTCGAGAGCAGCGGACCGGCCACTGCCACCCGTGGCGCGGCCGGGCTCCTCCGGGCGGCGTCCCGTACCTCGAAATTCCAGAACGGTCCGCCCACATCGACGACGCTCGTCACGCCGCTCGCGAGCCAGACTTTGAAGGTGGTCGGCAGGCGCGCCTGATTGCGTGCCACTTCCTCCTTGTACGGCATCCAGCGCCTGAAGTCGGCTGCGTCCGGGCGGGTGTAGAGGTTGCCTGACTGAAAGAAGTGGATGTGCGAATCCACGAGGCCTGGCACGAGCCACTTGCCCTTGCCGTCGATAACCGTGGCGCCGGCTGGCAGCCGAGTCGTCTCGCTTGGGCCGACCGTCTCGATTCGGTTGCCGACGATGATCACGGTGCTGTTCTTCGCCACCGCCGCGTCTGCCGCGCGCTCGGGATGAATGACCGTGACGCCGACGATTGCTGTGACGGGCTCCGGCGCCTTCCCAAGCGCCGTGGTCGCACATGCCCCCAGCAGCGCTGCCACGAGCATCGCGCTCGTCCTCGACACGGCGTTCAAACTGGGTGACCTCTTGCGAGACCCGCGGTTACGGAGTACATGGCCTGCCGCCCATTTGGGCAACGCGGGTCAGCTTAGGAAGCTTACATCAATTGACTTTAGTCTTCTCGCCGCCGATGCTGACCAATTGAACGCGCGCCCTCGATTTATTGGCAAATCAATTGAGACCGTCGGTCGAACGGTCAAAACCGACCCGATCCAGCCAGTCGTGGGTGTCCGCGTCAGGGCAGACCAGTAGCGCACGCGATTTCCGTGCACCGTCGCCCCGCGCAGTCAACCCGCCGGTGGCGGTTGACGCGGCGTGCGCGGCAATGCCTCATTGACGCATGCCCAGGACGGCGCTGAGTCTGTCCAGATCGTGAGCGACGGCTTCGCGAGTTCAGGGTCATCCAGTGTTCCCGCCCTTAGGATCATCAAGTGCGGGCGCGCTTCAGACATACTCGTTACGGGCGTCCCGCAGCGCTTGCAAAACTGCCGGTGCATGCGGTTGCCACTTTCCGCGATACTTGAATAGTCGCGCAGCGGTCCTGTCATCGTGACCGCAGCGGTCGGAAACACAAGGTTTACCGTCGCGCTTCCAGCGGCGAAGTACTGACAGTCGCGGCACCAGCAAACTCGGGTTGCAAGTGCGTCCGCTGCGACGGTGTAACGCACTGCCCGGCAAAGACATCCCCCGGAGATCGTCATCGGTCCAGTCCCTCCTCAGTGATCACCAGCATCCAGAATCATACCGGGCGCCGGTCGGGTCAACACTGCCACATGGTCGTCGAAGGGGCGGTTCGCGATGCGTCGGCGCAGAGCCCGCCGAGTCGAGACAAGCTGTCAGGGCCGGCCGCCATCGGCCCACGGTTTTCCACAAATGTTGACGGCGCAGCCATCAGGCACAATAGCCCCATGAGCGAACATCATCACCCCCTCACGCCAACCCAGCTGTTGTCCTACATGCGTGCCCAGCCTTGGGCGATTGAGGCGAGTGTCACGCCCCAAGGTGCCCCCCAGGCGGCAGTGGTCGGCGTCGCCGTCACGGACCGCTGGGAACTTCTGTTCGATACCGTGACTCAGTCGCGCAAGCATCAAAATCTTGTAAATAATCCCCGCGTCGCGTTCGTTATCGGCTGGGAGCACGATCGCACCGTGCAATACGAAGGCATTGCCGAGATTCCCACGGAAGCGGAGTTGCCCGACGTGCAGGCCCACTATTTCGACCGTTTCCCCGACGGCCCCACCCGCCAGACTTGGCCGGGCCTCGTGTACTGGCGCGTGCGGCCCACCTGGATCCGTTACAGCAATTTCAACGTCAACCCGCCCATCATCCAAGAGTGGGACGCCACGGCGATTGCCGGCTGGCTGGAGTAAGCTCGTCTGCCATTGGGCGATATCCGCGTACAATCCAGCCGCGCGGTGGCGGGCTAACATCCGTAGTCCTGGCTGGCAAACTCAAGCCGCGAACGGCGGCTTCGCAGCGGTCATTTCGGCACCGCCGGCGCCCGCTTCTGACCTTCGCTGTAATAGATCCTCGGTCGCTGCTTCATTTTCAACATCCTCCTCTCTATAGTTAGAGATTAGGTGTTGCATCGACCGGTTGAAACCGCAACTCTCAGCGGTCTTTCATCACCGGCCGCTATTGGGCAGGCGAAGTTTGCCGAGGCAGCGCACGTGGGCGCCGGCGTGTCGATCACGATCACTATTCCGGGGCTGGGCGCAGAGCCCGAGCCCGCTGCGCCGGCTACGCGCGTGGCACGCGCCAAGAGCTGACCCGAAGGGGATTGACTCGAACTATCCACACTCTGGAAGGTCTTTGGAGGATGGCAGCGAGGCTAGGGACAGTGTATCGGCGTAGGGGCTCTTTGGCGGGGTACGCGCTGCTCATGCTGCTGGGCGGATGCGTCCATCAGCGCGTGGTCGCTCCCGAAGCCGATTCCGCCGCCGCCCCACCGCCGCCCGCCACGCCAGCGTCTGCCAACGCCCCCGCCGTAGAGGCACCGCCGCAGTCCGCGGCGCCCGCGGCGAGCGATGCCGCGAACGCGCCCGCGTTGCCGCCCCCCTATGCGGCTTCGATGCCGGCCGCACCCTCGAAGCCATTGGTCGCAGCCCCCACACCGAGCCGGCAAGGCTCGCCTCCTGCCGCAGCCGTCTCAAGCGGCAAGCAGGGCGCTTCGATGCCCGTCTTGAAAAGCGTGCCGCCCGCACTATCGAAGGTTTCACCCGCCGCAGCCGAAGCGGGGACGGTCGGCCCGGCGCCGCCCGCAACGGCGGCGACTCCGCCGGCTCAATCGGCTAAGGCGGCGGCGGCGCTCGATCTGGCCTCGCTGGAGCAGCGATTGCGCGACACGCCTGCCATCGGCGTCTTCACGAAGCTCTCGTTAAAGAACCAGGTCGATGACCTGCTTGCGCAGTTCAAGTCATTCCACCACGGTCAAACGCCACCGACGCTCACACAGCTGCGGCAGAGATTCGAGCTGCTGCTAATCAAGGTCGTCAGCGTCCTGCAAGACCGGGATGCTACGCTCGCCGCCGCAGTATCCTCTTCGCGCGAGGCCCTCTGGAGCATCCTTTCCGATCCGCAAAAGTTCGCCCAAATTTGATTACCATGACAGGAGTCCCCCATGCGCCCGCGCACACCCGTTCTCGCCCTATTGACCATGAGCGCCTTCGCGTCCACCGGGACGCTCGCCGCCGAGGACGCGTCCTTCAGCAAGGACCTCACAGCCACGATCGCACTGCACGGTCTGCCCTGTGACAAGGTGGTCAGCGCGCAGCGAAACGGCGACAGCGACTACACGGCAACCTGTCGCGACGGCAACCGCTACCACGTCTACGTCGACCCGAACGGGCGCGTGGTCGTGAAGAAGCTTTGAGATCCGCGCGGCCGGTGCGTCGTCGACGCTGCGCTGATCGAGACGAGCAGTCCGATCGGGAATAGCGATAAAACCGACGGTTGAGCGGCCTACCTCCCGCGCTTTGGCAGAAGATGACACATCGGCAGCGCTTGATGGATTGAATCTCGACCTGTATTTCCGGTGCCGACCGAGGCTGTGTAAAAACCCTCGGCGCTTTTACAAATCGAGCAAAAAGAGCCAAAATTCCAAGCGTGATTCAAATCTGCGAGATTTCGAGGTTTGAATTTCGCAGAATTGATTTACAGCGAGGTCGGTTTTTGTTTTTACACAGTCTCGACCCGTTGTTGACGGTCGCGAACGGCAGCTTCATAGAAGCCTACTTCGTCACTGAGCATTGCCCACTTCGGCAAATAGCGGATTGCGGAACAGATGCGCCCGCCATGGCGCAGTGGGAAATCTCGGCGCTTGTGCACGTGCGGTGGCGTTCATAGCTCTTATAGTGCTGAAGATTGGCCACCAGATGCTGTTGCCCACAGGTGCAAGGCACTTCAACTAGTTTACATTCTGCATCTTGCGTACAGACACGGTCCTCGGGTTTCACGACGGGCGCTTGTTGGTCACCTCCAGGGGCTACGTCCAACCACACGATGCCGACAAGAATGGCTGCCGCGACGAAGAATGCCCTGTGCTTGATTGTCATTTCGGTAGTTCTCGCTCCGAACGCGCCCTTTCCGTTGCGCGCAGTTTTCTGTGAGTTGCCGTGAGCTTCCCTGCGATGCGACATTGTGCCCCGCTTCTGCCGATCGCGAGCGGCGGTTATGCAGCAACAAGGTCCGAGATTCATTGGAACGTTGCGTAGCTATGGGCCAATGCCCAGGAGGCCGGGCTGATGTCGGTACTGTCGGAGGCGCCTGGAATGTAACCGCGATGGTCACAGAGCCGGCCCAATTCGAGTGCTGGGTTTCCGACCGGATGAGCGAAGTGCGACTGCGGAAACAAGCGGAACAACGACGGTGAAATAAACAATCAAAGGGATCATGTTCCGGTCGGTTGCATTCGGTGGCCCCGTGTAAACCGCCCAGCAGATCCAGAAAAGCGCGACTGCGCTCGCCGTTGCGTTCAATACGCCGAGTGTCAACGCAACTGCGGTGGGAACCTTGATTAGTACCGCTACCATAGAGCATCCGAGAAACGCTATGGCTACGATATTGGGCAGCATACCGTGCATCTTTGGATACGCGATCAATGGCCATGCGAGGAAAGAGAGCATCGCCAGGTATGACGCGGCAAGAAGTGCCTGAGTCGTGCGCATAGGCATTAGATTGATTTCGACGCCCATGCGCCAAAGCCTACGCGAATGTCCGGAATGGAGGAAGCAGTCACGAGGCACGACCGACGGCTCTTGGCTGGCAGCAGTCAGTCCACTTTAACGTTTGAACTCACTGGGCATTATGCGAAGTTGCGGTGCGGCACCAATGTTTAGGGGACCGCTGTCGACTCGAAGGGCCCGGTTGAAGCGGACCTGATCGACGCCGTCTGCGACCCTAGGCCGCCCAACAGCCGGCGCGCGATCAGGCTGTGGCATCCTTGCGTCGATGTTTACGTTTCGAACCCGCAGGCGACGGTGGTGGCTCGGAGCGATCGCCACGGCGCTGGTCGTAAGCCTGGCCGCGCTGTTGCTGAGGTCCATGCTCGAGCACGCGGTGCGAGCGCGGATCGAGTCCGCGGCCGTGCGCCATGGCGCAGTTGCCCGAATCGGGCTGGTACACGTCGGCGTCTGGCCGTTGCTGCGATTAGAGGGATTCGATCTCGACCTCGGTCATGGAGTGCGACTGCATGCCGACATGATCGCGGCCACGTGGCCCGGCCGCTTGCGACTCGCAGTTCGCGCCGCCACTCTCGCGGGGCCAGCAGGGGTCAGGGTCAGCTCGCCGGCCACTGCCTGGGACATGGCGGGCATTTTCGGCGAGGACCTCCGGCTCACGCTGGTGGAGCCACAGGCCGGCCTGTCAATCCGCAAGCTGGCGTATCCGGTGGGCAGCGCGTGGAACATCGAGGCACGTGGGCTCGACGTCGGACGTCTGCTCGACGTGCGGCGCGACGCCCACCCGCTGCTCGATGGTGGTATCGCGGACGGCCGCGTGGACCTTCAGGCCAGCACCGATGCGCTCCGTTTCCACGTGGACATGGGCGCGCGCGGCGCGCGCTTGGGAGCGCTGGCGGATAACGCCGACGACGAGCCGCAGCTCGGCGATCCGACGGACGTGACCATACGATTCGATGGCGCCTGGCGCCGGATCGGGGGCACGATCGAGATCCCCGAGATCCACGCGACGGTGGCCGGTGCCGCCCTGTCGGGCTCGATCACACTGCGCGATCTCGACACCGATCCGGTTGTCGATCTCGCACTCGGCATGCAGCATCTGGACTTCGCGCAATTGCTGGGTGCATCCGGGCTCGCGGTGCCCGAAAGCTTGGGAATGGCGCCCGGCGCCGGCCGTGACCTTGGCTCGGCCACGATCGACGTGCGTGTACGCGGACGCCTGGCGGACCCTGCCTCGCTCTCGGTGAGCCAGAAGATCGACTTCAGGCCGCCACGTCAGATGCCGCCGGCAGTCGCGCGCCTGCGCGGCGATTTCGTCTTCAGATCCGAAGACGGCCCCGGGCCGCACCGCCCCATCGAAGTCTCGCTCGCGTCCCCCGACTTCATCGCCCTGCGCGACGTTCCGCCGCTGTTCGTGCGCACTCTGCTGCTTGCCGAAGACGCAGGCTTTTACGGGCATCGCGGCATCGACCTGCGCGAACTACCCGCCGCGCTGCTCACCAACTGGTCGCGCGGCGGCGCCGCGCGCGGAGCGTCGACAATCACCCAGCAGCTGGCCAAGAACTTGTTCCTGTCGCGCGACAAGCAGCTCGGACGCAAGCTGCAGGAACTGGCGATCACGTTCCTGCTCGAGTCGGCGCTCGGCAAGGATCGTATTCTTGAGATCTACCTGAACATCATCGAATGGGGACCGGACCTGCGTGGCCTGCGGCCCGCGGCCCGCCGCTATTTCGGTCGCGAACCCCGAGAGCTGACGCCGGCCGAGATGGCCTTCCTGGTCGCGATCGTCCCCGGGCCGATCAAATACCAGAGTTCATTCGCGCACGGCACGCCGGGGCCTGGGCTGCGTTCGCTGATCGACGAGCTACTGGCGAAGCTGCGGTCGGTGGATGCGATCGGCGAGGAGGAATATCGGCGGGCGCTCGGAGAACCCATCGTCGTTGCCGGCGGCAGGCCGCGCGGATGATCGGTGGCGAATGGAAACGGGCGGGAGGTATCGACAAAGTGCGGTCAGATGCGCTATGGAGCCCCAGGTTCCGGAGCCGATCAATGAAAGGAACTCCGCGGCAACGAATGCCGTAGCGAAAATAGTCATTGCAAGGAATACTCGGAATGGTTTCGCAGAGGCGAATCTACGACCCGATTTCATGGTTTTCTCTCCAAATGGCTAGGTTATCCTAAGCCCTGACCGACCGCTTCGTGGCAGCCATTCTTGGGTCGTCACGGGCAGGAAATGGCCGATCAGCGACCGATTGGCTGCTCCAAACCCGACATTCCAGCGCGAGGAAGCGGGGACCGCCTGCATCCGGCAAATCAACCCGATGCAGTCCTTCACCACTGCTATTGGGAAGGCAACTGTCGCAGACCCTGAGCGAGGTGACGATGGGCAGGAACCGCCAGTAACAAAAACCCCGGCGCGAGCTTGGGGCCGCAAGTTATTCGCCAATGCCAAATGTGACCGCCTGGTTGGCTAATTGGTGCTGGCGAACTGAAGAATTTCAGCGCGTTCCTTTGCCGTGGCACCAATAATGACTTCAAAACGATGTCCGCATTCTCCGCGATCAACCCATCCGCGGCGAGTCACGGTCTGATAGATCCCCGGATTTGAACTTCTCAGGAGAGAAATTCTTCGCCTGGGTCAAGGCCCTTCAATGTCAGTTCTATCGCCGAAAGTGCTACCCCACGCAGATCCTGGTGTCTATGGACCGGTTACCGCCTTACCGAATTTGAGACAGGGATCAGACCGTGAAGCGGCGGCAGTGATCACGACAGCGTCGAATTCCTTTGCAATGGAAGTATTTCCTTTTTCGAGATAGCCAACCGAGAACACGCGCGATCGCAGCGCCGGACTTAGCCAGCGCGGTACGCCAATGTCGCGTCTGACATGACCGTTGCCTGCCAGCAATACCAGGCCATGTCCTGCATTCGCCTTCACGGCCGACGCCATCACGGCATCCCGTGCGAATTGCGCTCTGGCCATGGCTGGTAGAATGGATGGCGGTAGCTGGTGGCAGTGGCCGACCTCGATCTCGCGCTCCTGGGCGCTCTCCAAATCCAGTGCAATCGGCTCGTTCAAACCAAGACTCATCACCGTGTCCGGGTCGAAAACTGCCGAATATCCGTCTTTGACAACCTTGCCGGCGTCCGGCCTCGAGAGATTCACCGCGATTAGCGGCACATCGTATTCAAGCGCCAGCGCCACGAACGGCCTATAAAACTTCCAATTCCAATTTCCCCCTTTGGAATCGCGTGGTGCCGCAAGATCGAGCAGGTATTGCACATCCTTGGGCCTCTCTTGGCGGGCACGTTCAATGTCCTGCTGATGTTCTCGATCGAATTGCTCCATGGCGATCACCGGCCGCCATCCTTCCGCAAAGGCCTTCCGCAAACGCTCCAGTCTCAAATGATGTTGCTCGGCGTTATCGTGCACCTCGCCGAGCATCATGATGGTGTCACCCGAAGATTGGGACTCCCAATCAGCATGGGTGGCGGTGCTGGTGCACGCGCACACGCTAACGAGCAGAGGCGCTGCGATGTAGTGTCGGCTACGTAAAGTCCTGGCTGGTCGTAGCGACTGCATTGTTATCGCGCCGAGGGCAAGGAAGATCGCAAATCCTCCAAGAGCATGAAAATACGACATTCGTTGGAGACTACACCAAGCCGTGGGCGACCGCTTTCGGGCTGTAATTCCAACTCAGTCTACGACCGGTCATGCCCGATCAGCGACCTTCAGCCCTAACCCGGCCGCGTACACCGGCTGGGCTGGGCAGCGACTACCGTTCTCCTGCGCGGCGCCGTCTGGCCCCTACGCCAATAGCGCCTTGACGCGGCGGCCCGCCTCCAGGCCCTGTTCGATAGCACCGTCGATGAAGCCCCGGAAGCCGTTTGCCCAATCAGCACTGGCGAAAATGAGCCGACCACGAGGCTGCTGGAGATCGCGCAAATACTTCGACCACATTCCTGGCCGCAACGTGCACCACGTTCCCTTCGAGTAAGGATCAAGAGTCCACTGGTAACCGAAAGTACGGGTCACTTTCGCGTCCGGAATGAACAGTCGCACAGCCTTCTCAACCGCCTGCGTGTCATTCACGTCGAGAAGCGCCGGATCCGGGCCAAAGCCGATGACGTGGGTGTGACCATCCTCAATGCCCTCGGTGAGCAACGAATTGAGCGCAAAATGGCTGGGCGCAATGCCGTTGAAGCTGCCATGGTCACCTTCGATGAGAGCATGTAGCTTCGTTCCGAAGCCGGAGTGTGTTTCTCGTGACGCTTGCAACTTGGTCTCCAACAGCGCTGGCTGCCAGTCGATATCCTTGAGCACGTTGAGTGGTATCGTAGACACCACGGCTTTGGCGCGCATTTCCTCGCCCGTGTTCGTCACTACGGCAATGAGAGTTTCGTCCTGAATCACCTTGCGCACTGATGCCCCGAGACGGACCTCCGGTTTGCCCTCCGCCAGCAGCGCATTCAGCAGCGCCACCGTGCCATCCTTAAAATGAAAACGCGCCGACATATCATTCATGTCGGTGAAGTTGTGGCCTGAAAGCGCATACCAACGCACCATCTCGATCCACGCGATTTTGTCGGTGTAGTTGTGACCACTCCCCGCGAAGTTGCCGTCAAGTATGTCGCGGTAGAGGCTACTGATTCCCTTCAGTGACGCGAGGCGCTCCTGAGAAGAGATGCCATCGACCTTCAGGTACTCATCGGACCCGAACGGGTCGTGTGGCAATGGCAGAATTTCCCGCGAGTTGCCCATGTACGCGGCCGTGGTTCGCTCGACTTCCGTGCCAACCTTCTCGTTGGAGAGCGTGACGATATCGTTCTTGCTGGTGTGTACGACCAGCTTGTCCGCGACCGCACCTGAAGTCTCTCGTAGCATCAGGCCGCTCCGCCTGATCTCGGACCACACATGGGGCTGGGACCAGTGCACCCAGGTCCCGCCCATATCCACAGGGCGACCGTTGAAATTCGCCGTGAACGTACGCCCGCCCAATCGGTTGCGGGCCTCGAGCAGCAGTACGCGATAACCTGCCTGTCGGCACTCCCGTGCAGTCGTAACGCCGCAGAACCCGCCGCCAATGATAATCACGTCGTATTCGCCCGACGCCGCGCTTGGAGATTCATCTGCAGCGACTGCATCGAGTGGCGCGAGACCAGCTGCAGCGACGGCGATACCTGCCGCGCCGATGAAGTCCCGCCGGGTCACACTCCTGGCCTCCCCATTCGTCAGTTTGCTAGCTGGCATCGAGTGTCCTCACTATCAGAATGCGGAATTACGAGAGCACAAGACAATGCTGTTCGACACGTGTGCCAACAGCTTCAACGACTCACTAGGTAGCAGACCAAAGCCGCGCGCTCGGTGGCACTCTGGATTCCTCCAAATGGCATGACCGTACCCGGAATAAAGCTCTGCGGGCTCTGTAGAAATTCATTGAGCGTGACGTCGTTCCAAACGATGCCGCTGTCGCGCAACGCGACGGAGAACTTGAAGCCGTCCACGGTTCCTGCCTTCCGTCCGTTGAGCCCATTCAGAGTCGGTCCCATCATGTGCTGTCCAGCAACGAGTGAATGACAAGCGCTGCATTTCTCGAAGACCTGCTCCCCCAGTGCCGCGTCACATCTAGCCGCGTGAGCGCTCATGGCCGTGCTCACTGCGAGCGCCACACCAGCGGTTAACGCGGCTGACCAGCTGCGTGTCAGGTATGCGTAGCGCTTGCGTATCGCAGCGTCTATCGCGAAATGACGTACCTCGAAGTACTTGATTGATCGCCCGATAGGCGGCCGCTGCTGCGCGAGACGGTCACTCGCGTTGCGGTCGAGTTTCGGATCACGGCGCCCCTCATGCATCGCGACGGCGACAGCGTCTGAGTCCGCGACGCCGCTCTTTCTCCCTGTTCTCGTGTTCGATGCCGCCGCCTTGCGCAAGGTTTGCTCCCCTTGAACCGAGCGCAAGTTATGTTTACAGGTTCCCCGTGCGTTAGCAACCAAATGCCGTCACGGCATTCTGAATGGCGGCTACCGGGCGACGAGCTTATTGGTGCATGCGACCGCTTGTGGCCGATAGGCGATTGATTTGTCTCCAGAAAGCTGCCGGCCAGCGAAAATACTGGGAGCTGGGGTCGAATGGTCCATCATGACTCCAAGGGGACGCTGGCCAGCGACAGCTTTGCGGAAACGAAACACTGATGGTCTGCGGCAAACTGTCGTGCACTGCTGGTTAGCGGGAGTATTCTTTTTGAAGGCGCTGTCCTCGAGCATCTGGTTCGAGATGTCGATCAAGCCATACATCTCTGTCACATCGTAACGGCGCCTGCGCACCGTTCGTGCGACTTACTCCTCAAATCGACTCGTGGCGTCACGATCGCGGTCATATCGTCTCGTGAGCGGAAAAGGGGGCAACCAGGATTCGCGACGGACGATCCAGCTTTCGTAGGTTGGCATCAGTTGGTCAGGGGCATCCAGGGATCCTAAGTTCACTTCGATTTCGTCTGCGGTGCGTGCGAAAATGGACGAGCCGCAGCGGGGACAGAAAAACCGCCCGGCGTAGTCGCGTGTTTCGCCGTCGATCGTCACCGCATCCTGAGGGAACACCGCGAAAGCCTGAAAAAGGGCCCCGTGATGCTTGCGGCAGTCGAGACAGTGACAAAGACCGACCCGGTATGGGAGTCCCGACGCCACAATTCGGACATTGCCGCACAGGCAACCGCCCGTGAATTGGTCCATGCTGCGTCTCCTCTAAAATCAAGCGGGCGAAATGTCTACAACGAACGGCACTGTCATTGCAAGTGCCCGCTGCGGGGGGGGGACGCGTGGTTCTTCCGTAGCGGGCGATAGTGATCATCGCTTCCAAGGGGGAACAGAGCCTATCAGATGACACTCGGTGCAGAGGCGATCTTTCAGTGTTATTGAAGTATAGCGGAAAATCCGAGAAAAGCACGACGCACGGCCGACTGAGAAAGATTGAGGGCGGAGTTCGTCAAGAGCGCCTGTTCTCTCGAATTGAGGAAATTGCAGGCTTTCTAAAGTGCTACGATTTTTTTACGCTGAACACACACATAGAATTTTTCAATGGAATAGACCCCAAGCCGTCGGTGGCCGCAGGCCGCTTACGGGAAGCACAGTTCACCGCAATTGTCGCCGCGGCGATTGCGAGTCGCCTCAGTCATTCAATCCGTTTCGCTAGTGCAAGTGCGGACGCCGGCTATCAGCCATTCGGTATCGAATAGAACCCGTTAGAATCCACGTCGCGGGAGTTAACAACCAGCCGTGTATCCTCAATGGGCGTTCCCTTGCACCTAGTGATTGCCTCTAGCGTGGCGGAGCGCGGCGAGACTACTTCTTTTCCAGCGTGACGGTCCCACCACGTAAATCGGTAGACCGCGGCCTCAGTTGCGGCTCTGATCTTCATCGGTTCTATTCCCTTGGCCTGGCGCATCCATGGAATTCATGGATGGATGTTCGTGCGCTCATCGATTGGGGGCAACGTTGCCCATACAAAAGCGCAGCGTCTATCGCAGTCCGCATCACGCTATGTCAAATTTAACTTGATAGCTTAAGCGCGCCGCCTAAATCTGCAATGCAGCGCGGTTGACTGCCATCGTCCGAGGGTCTCAAATCGACCCCTCTCTGCCGGTCGCCACCGTCATGTATGGGGGAATCAAAAGAATGTCGTCCGCTCGAGGCGTCCGCCATTTGTGCATAACACTTATATCATGCGCCCTCAGAAATCAACTCGAGCGCGACCGACAGCCCGATGACACCACCGCCGATAATGAGAACGTCGCCTGCAGTTGAATTACGACGCGCAGAACTGCATCACAGTTCTCCTGCGGTGAACCTGAGGGCTGGGGCGAGTATGGTCCATTCGGAGGCGAAATGTTTAAGCGCGCGCTGTTTTTGGCTCGCATGCTGCACAATGAGTCACTGACACCCGGCAGGCTCCTCGCGAACCAGGTTCGACAACTGCGCGCACTGGTACATCATTCGGCCGCGCTCGTGCCCTTCTATCGTGACCTGTACGCGAGGCACGGCGTACGCGCTGCATCATTCAACGCGTTGAGTGATTTGCAATCACTGCCGATCGTGGACAAACAGGCTCTGCGGGCCGCAGGCGCCGCCGCTATGTCATGCGAGGCGCCCCGCGATCGAGTAACAATCAGCACTTCCGGTTCAACCGGCGAGCCTTTCGAGTTTCAGATCGATCACGGCTACGATCAATGGCGAAAGGCTCAGTGCCTGCGGCCGTATTTGAGCAACGGCCAGCGCCTGCGGGATAAGGTGCTGCGGATAACGGACCATCCGAGGCAGCGGGTTCCCTGGTTTTCGAAGCTTGGGCTGCTGCGCGAATGGCAAGTTGCCTGTACCAGCGATGCCGCGCAACTCGTTGAGGCGTGGCGACTGCATGCTCCTGACGTACTTCAGGGCTATCCCTCGGCGCTGAGGCTGCTGGCGCATCACTGTCTCGAAACTGGTCAACGTTTAAGGCCCTCGCCACGGCTGGTATTTACCGATTCAGAATTGTTGATGCCGGACGCACGGGCGATGATCGAGCGGGCATTCGGGATACCGGCCATCGACATCTTCGGTACCTTCGAGACCGACAACATTGCCTTCCAGTGCGGGGCCCGTGACGGCTACCACGTCGCTATCGACAGTGTTGTCCTGGAGATCGTCCGCGACGGCAGGCCGGTGCCGATCGGATCCGAAGGGGAGATCGTGGTAACGGTGCTGGGAAATCGAACGCAGCCGTTTATTCGCTACAATCTGCGAGATATCGGTCGATTGTCGACGCTGCGCTGTGTTTGCGGACGTCCATTTCCGCTGCTCACGGTAATTCAAGGCCGTGCCAATGATCTGATCGTGCTGGCAGACGGCAGACGACTCCCACCGGAATGGTTCTTTGGACGAATCAAACAGTTTGTCGCTTCGATACAGCAATATCAGTTGCGGCAGACGGATATCGGGCGCTTCGAACTGCTGATTGTCCCCTCAAGACGCCGCCCGGAAGTCGATCGCGCGGGTGTCGTGAATGCAGTGAGATCAGCGCTCGGAGATGTAGAAATTGAACTGCACTTGGTAGATGTCATCCCACCCGACCGATCCGGCAAGCGGCGATTCTTCATATCGCAGCTCGCGACCGGTCCGCCTGGACATCAGTAAACCACACGGTGGCCACCGGCCGCTTTTCGGAAGATAAATTCCATCAGCAAAGAGCGCACACGAATAAGGTCCTCGAACAATTCCGTGGTTCACCTGCTGCGCGCGTGAAAATTCTCAAAGCTGTTCCCGGCATGTCAGTCCGGAGAAAAAGCGCCCTATATTGCTTACTCAATCTTTGTGCGCACTGATGTCTTAGCGACAGGCTTGGAATGCCGGATAACCGTTGGGATAATGGCGTGGAGACGTCGAGCTGCCAACGTCGCAAAGTCTTGTTCCAATTCGCGATAGCTTTTGATCAGGGCGTCGCCAAATTCGGTGACTAGCATGCCGCCTCCGTCCTTACCTCCCGTACTTGCCACTGTTACGGGCTCCCGGAAGGATTGTTTCAGGCTCTCCACCAAAAGCCAGGCACGACGGTAACTCATCCCAATGTTGCGTGCCCCTTGTGACAGAGAACCGGAGTCTCGAATGGCTTCGAGAAGGCAGATTTTCCCCGGCCCAACGCTGCAATGTTGCGAGAAATCGATTCTGAATCGAACAACGGGAGCAGCCATATAAATCCCTCCTCACGGCATCATATCGAAGGCGAGCCCATGTAATCATCTTGCAAGCGCGTCCCCCTCATCAATGACCTTTATCTGCTAGCTCGCCCCCATCGGACTGTGTGAACTTTACGATGCGTGCTATATATGATGGAATATAACGCAATAAAGTGGCGGTGAGCGTTAGCAGGGAGAAACATAACTATGAAAAAGTCAGTCCTGCCGTTGGTAGTCATGAGCGCAATCGCGGGCGTCGCGCGGGCGGCGGAGGGACCAGCTCCGGCTGCTCCACCCACCCCCGAAGCCTGTGCGAGCTTCGAGGAGTTCGTCGCCACCGCGTGTCCGCTGACCTGGCACGGCATCACCCTGTACGGCGCGTATGACGTCGGTGTGGGCTGGGTCAGCCACGGCTTACCGGAAAACGGCTATAACTACGAAGGCGAATCGCTGGTTAACCGGAACGGGAATAACTCTCGCGTCGTCATTGCACCGAACAATCTGCAGCAGACGGGCCTGGGCATCAAGGGCAAGATCGAGTTTATGGCCGACTGGTATGCTGTGTTCAACGCTTCGACCGGCATCAATCCCCAGTCCGGCCAGCTCGCCAACATGGCAGCCACCAACACCACGAACAACGGCCTACCCAGGTACGCCTATTCGGAAACCGGCGACGGTGCGCGTGCGGGCCAAACCTTCAATGACGAATTCTATGGGGGCGCATCATCCACGCATTTCGGCACGCTGACCTTTGGTCGTCAGCGCTCTCTCGGTACCGATGCGATGCTCGCTTATGATCCGGCCGGCGGCGCCTACTCCTTTTCGTACATCGGGTATAACGGCACCATGGCCGGCGGCGGTGACACCGAGGACACCCGTTGGGACGAGGCCATCAAATATCGCCTCTCCTATGGTCCGATCCATTTCGGCGCGATGTATAAATTCGTCGACGGTTCGGGCGGCTGCTACTCCGCCTCCGCAACTTGGAGCGCCGCCACATGCACCCCAGAGCAGGCGCATAACTCCGCCTATGGATTTGACCTCGGCGCAGAGTACGGCAAGTTCTCCGCCGACGTTGTCTTCCAACATTACAACCAGGCGATCAGCGTCCTCAACCCCTTGCTGGGGCCCCAGAGTCTGACGGCGCCCTATCAGTCGACCCTCAACAGCATCAATACAAACCCCATCAACGGGGTCAATGTGATCGGAACAAACGACACCGAATATGGCATCGTGACCGACAACACAGCCATTATGCTCGCCGCCAAGTATACCTGGGACCCGTTCAAATTCTTTGCCGGCTACGAACACATCCAGCAGTTCAACCCGTCGAATCCGTTGGGCATTGGCGCCTCGGCCCAGGGCGGTTATCTCTTGAGCGGCGTTGAAGACAACAATCTTGATTCTCCCAAGATCGTGCAGGTCGCCTGGACGGGTGTGAAATACGCTTACGACAGCAAGACCGACATCACTTTGTCCTACTATCATCAGTGGCAGAACGACTTCCGTGTGCCGCCGGCCTGCCCGCCCACCAGTTTCCGCGCTTCCTGCTCGGGATTCCTCAACGAGGGTTCGCTCTACGTGGATCATCACTTCACCAAGCGTTTTGACGCCTATGCCGGCATTGCGTATTCCAACGTCAGCGGCGGGATGGCCATCGCCATTCCTCACAAGCCCGGCGTCCCCTATTTCTACAACAACAACGTTGCTCCGACAATTGGTGCTCGCTTCACCTTCTGATCGCTTTCCGCGGCCTTTCAAGCGGTTCTAAAGGGGCGGGGAGCGCGAGTGACACGGCGACTATCCACCGGAATGCTGGCATGAAAAAAATCTTTAGACCTGGGATGACGCTTTGGCTGTTGCTCTTTTGCGCACCAAGCTCGGCCGCGCAGACCGATAACCCGCCCCTCATCGTCTTTGCCGCAGCCTCCCTGACCAATGCACTACAAGAATTGGGCGATGATTTTACGAAGAATTCATCGATTCCCGTGAAATTCTCCTTTGCGGCAAGCTCCGCTCTCGCTCGTCAAATCGAAAACGGAGCGCCGGCGGACGTGTTTTTCTCCGCGGATCTGGAATGGATGGATTATCTTCAGACCCAGAAGCTCATTCAGGTCGCGACTCGGCACGATGTGCTGAGCAATCAGTTGGTCCTCGTAGCGCCGGCCGACAGTAAAATCGTACTCAAAATCGGACCGCACTTTGCGCTTGCCAAAACTGTGGGCAGCGGCCGGTTGGCCACGGGCGATCCGGATTCGGTGCCGGTGGGCCGTTACGCGCGCGAAGCGCTCACCAATCTCGGCGTTTGGAACGAGGTCGAGGCCCGCCTCGTCCGCGCCGATAGCGTGCGCTCGGCGCTGGCTTTGGTCGATCGCGGCGAAGCGTCGCTCGGGATCGTGTACGCAACCGATGCCCAGATTGATCGCAAAGTACGCGTGGTCGATGTGTTTCCCGACAACACCCACTTGCCCATTGTCTATCCCATTGCGCTTACGACCGTGGCCACGGCGGACGCAATCAAATTTATCGACTACGTGCGAGGACCGGTCGGGGACGCCACGTTCAAGAAATACGGCTTTACGCACCTGCACTAGAACGGAAGTGCTCGGTGCATCTGAGGGATACAATCGCCCCCGTACCGTAGGAATTTACGAGGAAGACGCCATGAAATTGAGTGCACGCAATGTCCTACCGGCCACCGTCAAAGCGGTGACGCCGGGAGCGCGAGGGCTTGCATTTGGGCACGTCTCAGATCGCGGAGGGTGAGAATTCAGAACCCAGGTGGTCGCAGGGGCGATTACAACCTCAGATGCAGAAACTGACTGAACGCACTTCGTGTGTAGTCTGCAAAGGGGTCTCCGCCGACGAAACCACGCCGGCGGTAAAGCAACAGAGCGGGCTCGAAGTACGCACCGCTCCCTGTTTCCAGGCTGAGTCGTGCCATTCCTTTCGCACGGGCCACGCCGATAATGTGCTCCAGCAGTGCGGACGCCAATCCGCGGCGAAGGAAATCGGGGTGCGTACGCATCGATTTGAGTTCGCCCGTGCGATCGCCGAGATCCTTGAGAGCACCAATCCCCGCAATCGCGCCGCCGCACCAGACTGTCCACACTGTCACATTGGGCGCGCTTAGCCCGGCGAAGTCGAGCGCGAAAACGCCGCCTGGCGGTGAGTGGGCATGCATGCCTTCGAGGTGCAGACGAACCAGCGCGCGGGTTTCGCTGCTCGATAGATCATCCTCGCGGATGTTCCAAGCGTCGGTTGACATAAACGCAATTCTTGCTGAGAGGCGAATAGTCTATTTGGCAATTCCGCTATCGCGCAAATGGCAACTGTTGCGACTAACCGCCGGTATCGACCGAGGCTGTGTAAAGACCCTCGGCACTTTTGCAAATTGATCGAAACGAGCCAAAAATTCCAAGCATGGTTCAAATCCGCGAGATTTCCAAGTTTGAATTTTGCAGAATTGATTTACAGCGAGGTCGGCTTTTGTTTTTGCACAGCCTCGACCCTGAGGAGGCGATCATGACGGACAGCTCTGCGGCTGAGCTTCACTCGCTCGGCGTCTTTATTCTATTTGGATGGCGGGCGGTTCGACGCACAGGTTGGATCGCACGACTGGAAACCTGCAGCGGGGAGACGAATTGGCCGGCCGCGCCGCGGGGCAATTCCGCGTCGTAGGACTGGATGTGACTCAGCAGCCAGTCATAGAGAAACCGGATGCCGAGCGCGAGACTCTGCTCATCGACGTGGGCGGCGAGGCTGCGTGCGGTCTCGAGCGCGCGTTCGTGGTCGGCTCGGTGCGCCGCGGAGCCGGCGTACGGGTGCGCGGCCATGTGCGCATCCTCGGTGGCGAAGTGTCCCTCCAGCAGGCGGGTCATTGCCGTCAGGCCGCGCGATAGCGACGCGTGGTCCTGCTTGGCGAGCAGCGCCTCCCAAAGACTGTTCATCCTGGTGACCAGCTCCTCGTGCTGCTTGTCGACCTCCTCAGCAAACTGCCTTCGTCAGAAAGGCTAATAATTAAAATTGTAATTCGACATTTATGACATATTCTGTTGAGCCTTTCACATATTCACGTCAGTTTCATGCATTCGTTCTCATGGCAACACGAACGATTCGCGTTCATACACCGCGCGCGGGCTTCCTCGCCGACTCAACGACCGACACTGAGCCGTGCTAGATCTCCGAAAGGAGCCGGCGCCGCACGCCCAGCGATAACGGCGCATGAACACAGCGCTGCGCAGAGGCAGCCTGCGATGAGCACGCGAGATCCGCTGGCCCAGACGCTCCGGCGTGCCGCTACAGTGTCATCGCGCGACAAGATTGGTGCGGTCATCGCGGGGCCTGCTGAGCGTTGGCGGTTGAGCGCGTTCAAAGACCTCGCTCATCGCAACATCTTCGTGCAGCCTAAGCACCAAGGAACGGCATACGAAGTGTTGCTGGCCCTGCTGCAGCTCGAAGGCCGCGTCCCATCCACGACGCCCATCGTATTCCTGCCCTCTGACCATGTCGTGAGCGATGAGGAGGTAATGACGCGCGCGCTCGTGAGTATGGTCGAATGGATAAGCGACGCACCGCGACCGGTTTACCTGCTAGGTGCCGTGCCGGAAGGACCCCACGACCAATTGGGCTACGTCGTTCCTTGGCACGATGCGCTGCAAATGCCGAGCAGTGTGTACGAATTTGTCGAAAAGCCGGACGTACGGCAGGCGCCAAGCGCGATCGCGCACGTAAACCGGCCGTGGCCAGGAAGCCGGAAGCTCCTCGGGTCTCATGGGAGAGTAATACGGATCGGTCGGGCGATTGGATGCAGCCATGCGAGTGGCCGGCCATTTTCCGACACCAGGCCTGCCGTCGGAGCGGCGGCAGCCAGTGTGTCCTACAATACAGGCACAGGAAGACGAGGGGTGGCAGGTGTGCGCGAAATCTCGAACTCGGTGACATTGCGGGCCGACCACGAGTTGCGCTTGGCGCTGGCCGGCGAAGTTCACGCGCGCCCCGTGCATGCGCTGCGTGGGCCCCAGCGAGGCTCTCATCTCGCGATGTTGTCGGGGGAAGCGGGTTTTGATGCGGACTTCGCGCATCTGCGGGAGATCTGCCGCTTGCACGGCGTAGCCCCGCCAATGCCAGCGAAACACTTCAGCGCGGACTTCGGCTCGTTCCTCTTCAAGTGGGAACGCCACGGGGAATTCTGTACCTATAGCTTCTTCCGCCCCAGCGACTTCGCTCATCCGTTCGAGGACACCGCCTTGTCGTACGCCCCCTCGGAGTGGCTAGATTCGCTTCCGGGGCGGCGGCTCGTCGCTGTGCATCTTGCACTGGAGCCCGCCGGCATGGACACGGGCTCCAGCGGCAGAATCGCCCGGTATTTCCACGAGGACTCGCTGGCGGCGAGCCGGTTGTCGGGCGGCGCCGCCACGGTGTGGACGGACTTTCGCATCCATGCCGATGGATTCTCGCGGATCCTGATCACGGGTTCGAGACTTGAACCCACGCAGGCGGGCCGCGTCGTGCAGCGCCTGCTGGAAATCGAGACCTACCGCATGACGGCCCTACTCGCACTTCCGCTCGTCCAGGAGCTGGTGCCGCAGATCCGTCAAATCCAGGCCGGGATGAGCGAAATAACGGCGCGACTGCCTTTGGTCGAAGGGCTGAATGAGACGCGCGACATGCTGACTCGGCTATCCCGGCTCTGGGCGGAGGTCGAGGAGATCACGGCTCGCACGAGCTTTCGCTTTGATGCGACGCGCGCCTATTATGAGCTGGTGCAGCGACGCACGCAGCGTCTGCGCGAGGAGCGGATTGAAGGGCTGCAGACGATAGGCGAGTTTCTCGACCTGCGACTGGCTCCAGCCATGGCGACCTGTGCAGCTACGTCGACCCGCATCGAAACACTCGCCCGACGGCTCGAGCGTGCCAGCAGCCTGCTGAGCACCCAGGTCGACGTCGCGCTGGAAGGTCAGAACGGGGATCTTCTCGCGAACATGGACCAGCGTGCCGCGTTGCAGTCCCGCCTGCAGCGCATCCTGGAGATCATTTCCATTTGCGCACTCACCTATTACCTGAGCGTTCTGCTCGGCATGGCTCTGCGCGGATTAAACCGCTCCGGATTCACGATCGATGTGGAGCTGATGAACGGCCTTGCGATCCCGTTCATGTTTGCGCTGACATGGCTGGGACTTCGCTGGGCGCGTCGCGCGGTGACCCGGGTCGATAAGGGCATGTCTGGCCGGCCGGGTGGCCGGGTGAATTGAGCCAACCGGAGCCAGGGATGAAGGGAAGTCCGTACTGATCGGTGAGGGACGGCTCCCGAGCGGTCCGTGGTGACGGGCAGCTACGGAGCGGCGAATTCTAGTCCCTGATCGCCCTCGCAGAGGCGCAAAGATCACGATCTATCGCCACTGAGGAGCTTCTGAATTCGATCATCGAGCTCGCCAATTGTCGCTGCAAGCGAATTTGTGTTGTCGCGAATCTCGGCGCGAAATGTATCGTGCATCTGAGCCATTCGATCGGCCAGCCGTTCTAATTCGTCGTGCATCACAGCACGTAACTCGGTAAAGCGCGAGGCTTCTGCCTGATCGGCAAGCGTTCGCTGAGCGGTCAATTCCTTTGCTTGTCGGCGAAACTCGAGCAGTATTGCACTCCAAGAAACAGCGCTATAGATTCCAAAGGTGAGCGCGATCAGTGTTAGGATCGCAAGCATCACCAGTCCTATCGGCACCTCGATGCTAGTAAATACAAAACTGACTTTCGCGGACGCCGCAAATACGGACCAATTAATGGCCAAGAAGGCGACAATCAACAGCAAGACTAGAACGACGAGAAGTGTTCGTGTCCGCATCGGTAACCCCCAATCCGTTGGCGTCGCACTAGGATAGTCTCAAGCCTAATGGATTGGCGAGTTGTAGGAATATCGTTTGCTTTCGAACGGAACGATATTGGCCGCCGGTGGGGACAGTTCCAATCGGCCGATGACCAGCGCAGAAACCTACTACCCGTAATTGGTCTGGATCTCCCTATTGCGAGCGCGGATTGAGATCTGCCCCATGCGTCTCCCGATACCGGACATGGAGCACGAACAGCCCGGAACTGCCGGTGAAGGACGCCTCCCGACCCTAACCGGTCTATCGCGAACGTCCGGTCCTGGGAACTTCCCTTCTGTGCACTGGATTCCGCACGTGCGACCATCTTGAGAGCCTGCAGCCTCGCCTACCGATATCCCCGGTAATTAATCCCTTCTGTCTACCGAATTCTTGGTTAGTATCGGCTCAATCCAATAGAGGACAAAGATGTCAGCAGCACCTTCCAGTCAGTTGCCACCTCCACAGGTCCAACTCATGCAAATGGCGATGGGCTTTGCCGTCCCGTTTCTGCTGCGGGCTACTGCAGAGTTGCGTGTAGCTGATCATCTCGCCGCCGGGCCCAAGACCGCTGGCGAGATCTCCGCAATCACACGCACCCACGCTCCTGCGCTATACCGCTTGCTGCGCACACTCGCATGCATCGGTGTGTTCAATCAGGACGAGTCCGACCGATTCTCGCTGACTCCGCTCGCCGAACCGCTCCGCTCCGATATTCCCGGCTCCGTGCGTACGTCCATCCTTTCCATCACCGGAGATTTATTCATCGTACCCTGGTCTAAGCTCGCTTACTCGGTTCAAACAGGCCAGTCCGCGTTCGACAAGCACTTCGGCGTGCCCTTCTTCGACTATCTAAACAGCAATCCCAAAGAAGCCGCGATGTTTAGCGATCTTCTGATCGGCATCAACAGCCCAGACGCACCCGCCATCGCCGCTGCGTACACGTTTTCCGGATGCTCACACATCGCGGACATTGGCGGAGGCACGGGTCATATACTTGCCACGATCCTCGCAAGTCATCCCGGCCCCCGGGGCACTGTGTTGGATCTCCCATTCAATGAGGACGGTGCTGCGGAATTGATTAGATCCCGCGGTTTATCAAATCGCATGACCTTCGTCGCGGGCAGCTTCTTCGAGAACGTCCCAGCTGGTTGTGACCTCTACATACTGTCCCACATCATTCATGACTGGAGCGAGGCGCAGGGCCTCGGCATCCTCGGGAACTGTCGCCGCGCGATGTCTCCCGATAGCCGCTTACTCATCATCGAAATGGTTCTGCCTGATGGAAACACCTTCCATTCAGGCAAGATGCTTGATATGACGATGCTTGCCACAACTCCGGGTCAAGAGCGCACAGAGCATGAATATCGCATGCTCCTCGAAAAGGCCGGATTCAAACTCAGCCGCGTCATACCTACGAACTCCAGTGTCAGCATTGTAGAAGCAATCCCCGCCTGACCTGTATTACATTAAATTCGATGGCACTTCGCTGGAATTGAATGTCGGCTTCGCGGCGGGGGGGCCTGGAATTGCGATAGACCGCTGGCCTCGTTGTCCGCCGCCGCAGCCCATGCAAACGTATCGATCAGGTCATCGGCGATGGGTTCACGTTTCCGTACCATCAATTTCCGTGCTAGGGAACGTTCAATTGCTTTCATTTTCGATGACTATATTGGGTTCTTTCTTATAACTTGGTTTCGAATTAACTTCGGGATCATTCTCATCCAAACATTGAGAACCAGCTCGCTGGTAGTGCCAGCAAGCGCAGAACTAGAGGAGAATCCGTGGGCGGCCGATGCCGGGCCGCCCACCAGCACAATCGTCTACTTGAGGATAGCTTCTTGTTCGGTGCGCGAGCCAAGAACTGTGCGAATCTTGGCGCGGTCCACTTCGGACTTGGCAGCGGCCTCTATGGAGCCTTCGATTTGGGTGCTGATCTGATCGAGCTTGCTGCCGAGGTGGTCGAGCGCAGCCCAATTCTTGAGCTCGGTGACCAACAGGATATCTGGCTCGTTCGGTCCACGCGGCTCGACCACGATGACACGATAGCTCGTAATGAGTCCGGCCTTCTTAGCCGCTTCCTGCTGATTCTTGTAGGTGGTCGCAAGCCAATGCATGTAGTCGTCGAAATGACCATCGACCGTGCGGATGGAAGCGACATTGATCACCGGTCCGTCGTTCCAGTCCCGACCATCAGCGTATACGGGGGTCGTCAGCGCTGACGCAGCAACGAGCGCGGCGGTGCCGCAGATACCTTGAATTAAACGCATTGATTGTCTCCCAAGTTGATTTCGCTTTATTTGTCCCGCCACTGTGCTAGAGCATTTCCAGCCGCAGATCGGGTGAGGGTGCAAAGCTACACTGTTCTTCCGCCGGCCACCACTGGAAACCAGACGAATGCCCGTCGCCCCATGCTTCAGGGCGTCGATGATTTAATGACGGAGCTCAATGCGAAGGATTGAACGCACCAAGGCCTTCAAGAAGGACTATCAGCGCACGATCGCGACGCTCAAGCATTGCGACCTCGACAATGTACTGCCTGCGCTCGTCGCCTTACTTGCCACCGACATTGCGCTGCCCGAAAAATACGTCGCTCATCCCTTACGCGGTCAGTGGAAGGATTTTCGCGACTGTCACGTCAAGCCCGACTTAGTTCTCATCTATCGTAAGCCAAGCTCCGATGTGCTCCAGCTTGTCTGTTTAGGCTGGCACCGTGAACTAGGGTTCTAGTCTCTGGCCCGTGCCTGACCGAGCGAGTCGAGTACTGCGATTTCGAATTGAGAGTGCGCGCCGTTCCTTGCTCGTCGTCGCTTGATCGGGAAAACATCCCATCTTATGTGCCACGCCTCCCGGCGTTGGTTCACCGAAAGGTAAAGCGCGCTAGAGCATTTTTCCATCTACGTGCGGTGGCAGGCAACCCTTTGAGGGAGCGCAGGTGGGGGCATTTGCGGAAACCTCGAAAATAAAATAGCTGTGACAATAACTAATTAGACCGAGAGTTCGGTGGCCAGCCTTCCCAGCATTTATTCATGCATAAAATCAATATCTTATAATCGCTAGTTAAACATCGTATAACATAGTTGCAAAGCTGCCGACCGTGTCTCAACACAATAAGCGAGGGTCACCTCGGGCAGGGCGGTACTCACCGGTCAACTTCCGGCAAATACGCGCTTCGTTGCGCCGTGTTGACATTCCGGAGTCGCGGCGCGGATGCTTTGGGATTATGGCCAGCACAATCTGGATATCCACCCGTAAAGGGGCGTTCGCGCTGCGCGCCGACGCCGAGCGCAGGACCTGGAAACTGGCAGGCCCGCAGTTTCTGGGAAACATCGTTCATCACATTGTTCAGGATCCGCGCGAGCCCAAGGTGCTGCTCATGGCGGCCAAGACGGGTCACCTTGGACCGACGGTGTTCAGGAGTGTGGACCGCGGCCGCACGTGGCGCGAGGCAGCACAACCTCCCGCGTTTCGTAAGGCAGCGGCAGGAGAGGAGGCCCGTGCGGTTCAGCGCGTCTTCTCGCTGACTCCGGGCCACAGGTCGGAATCCGGGACGTGGTACGCGGGGACTTCCCCCGCGGGACTGTTTCGCTCGCAGGATGGCGGAGAGCGTTGGGACCCCGTCGCAGGCTTCAACGATCATCCGATGCGCTCGAAGTGGGTGACGTTCGGCACCCCCGACGGTGAGTTCCTGCACTCCGTCCTCATCGACCCGCGCGACCCCAAGCATCTTTACATCGCCGTCTCCATCGGAGGCATCTTCGAATCCACAGATGGTGGAAGCGACTGGATGCCCCTCAATGAAGGAGTCGCAGCGGACTTTTTGCCGGACCCTGCGGTGCCGTTCGGCCACGACCCTCATTGTGTCGCACTGCACCCCCTCAAGCCCGATCGCCTGTTTCACCAGAACCACTGCGGGCTCTACCGCCTCGATCGTCCCGAGCGATGCTGGATCCGGGTGGGCAGGGCGATGCCTAAGCGGATAGGCGACATCGGCTTTCCCATCGTGCTACATCCGACCGATCCCGACACGGCCTGGGTATTTCCGATGGACGGCCGGACCGTCTGGCCTCGCACTGCCATAGACGGCAAGCCGGCTGTGTATCGCACGCACGATGCGGGAAAAACCTGGCGCCGTCTGGATCGCGGTCTCCCCGGCTCGCAGGCGTGGTTCACGGTGCTTCGCCAAGCCATGTGCACGGATCAGTGTTCGCGGATCGGGTTGTATTTCGGCACGACCGGTGGAGAGGTGTGGGCGAGCACCAATGCGGGAGAGCGCTGGAGCTGCATCGCCCGGCACCTTCCGGAAATCTATTCGGTCACGCACGCGGTGTAGAGGCGATGGACACAGTAAGTTGCACGGTCAGAATCGCCAGCCCGTTGCGCTCTTATACCTTGGGCGCAGCGAGCGTAACGGCCGACGGGGTGACGCTGCATGAGATACTTGCAAACCTCGACCAGCGCTTCCCCGGCATCCGCTTCCGCATGGTAGACGAGCAGGACCGCATCCGTCCGCACATGCGCCTGTTCGTCAACACGAGCGAGGCGAAAATGCTGTCGGAACCGGTGCGCGCCGGCGATACGGTTCATGTGATCTGCGCGTTGAGCGGCGGCTGAGCGATGACTCTCTCGCCCGCAGAGCTTGCCCGCTACCACCGTCACATGGTGCTCGACGAGATCGGGGTCGTGGGGCAGGAGAGGCTGAAGCGGGCGCGGATTCTCGTGATTGGTGCGGGGGGCCTCGGATCGCCGGCCGCGCTGTATCTTGCGGCAGCGGGTGTTGGAACGCTCGGCATCGTCGATTGCGACCGGGTGGAGGTGTCGAACCTTCAGCGTCAGGTGCTGTTCGACACGTCCCGCATTTCACAGCGGAAGACCGATGCGGCACGCGAGCGGCTCGAAAGCCTCAACCCGCAGATCGCGGTCATCGCACATGCGGTTGAATTGCGCGCCAGCAACCTGCGCGAAGTGCTCGGCGGTTACGATCTCATTCTCGATGGCACCGACCGCCTGTCCACCCGCTATCTAATCAACGACGGGTGCGTGATCCTCGGCAAGCCTCTGGTCGCAGCCGCCATTCATCGTTTCGAAGGGCAAGCAATGACCTACGTGCCGGGGCGCGGTCCCTGTTATCGCTGCCTGTTTCCCCAAGCGTCTGATGACGTGGTGCCGAATTGCGCGCAGGCCGGCGTGTTGGGTGCGTTGCCGGGCGTGCTCGGCGCGATTCAGGCAACCGAAGCCATCAAGCTGATCCTCGGAATCGGTGATCCGCTCGTGGGACGGCTGCTTACCTATGATGCGCTTGAGATGCGCTTTCACGAATTTCCGTTTGAGCGGCGCCGCGACTGTGCGGTTTGCGGCGACCGGCCGACGATTACGGAGCCTCTGGATGCCCAAGAGCTGGGCAGCAATGCGGCGCCGGAAACCGTACGCAGGCTGAGTGCCACGGGCCTGCGGACGCTGCTCGAACATGCCGCGTCCGCCAGCACGCTCGTACTGGTCGATGTCCGTGAGCCGCGCGAGTACGACGCCGGTCACCTCGAGGGTGCCATCAACATCCCGGTCACCGAGCTGCAGCGGCGCCTTAAGGAGCTTTCGCCGCAAGCGAATCCGGTGTTCATATGCCGCAGCGGCAGCCGCAGTCTCGCCGCGTGCGCGATGGCTGTGCGCGCGGGAATTACGGTGCCCGGACATCTCGAAGGGGGGCTTCTCGCCTGGGCCGCTGAGGTCGACCCAACACTCGCGGTCGCCGCCGCCGGCTGACGGGGAGGCACGCGCCACTTAGTATTTTATGTAATATAATCAATAAATTATAATAGTTATCTATAAAGTACATAGGATAGATTCGGCCGGCTTGACGCTCGACGCCGCCGCTCGGCACACGCGCCTAGGGAACTTACCGCGGCGCGCTGCGGTATCGCCTTATTGGCGGCGCGGGTCTTCTCGGTCCAATCTAAGCCGACAAAGCAGGGAAACCAAAATGGACTTTGAAAAACGCCGAGCGCAATTGGTTGAGCGCTATATCGCGCATCGCGGCGTGCGCTCTCAGCTGGTGCTGTCGGCAATGGGAAGTGTGCCGCGCGAAGCGTTCCTGCCCGTGGAACTGAGAGAGTTCGCTTACGACGATTCACCGCTCCCCATCGCCGAGGGGCAGACGATTTCGCAGCCCTATATCGTCGCGATGATGACCGAGGCGTTGGAGCTTGCAAGGCGGAGAGAAGGTGCTCGAGATCGGCACCGGCTCGGGCTATGCGGCGGCAGTCCTGTCGCGAATCGCCAAGGATGTCTATACGGTCGAACGCATCGGCCAGCTCGCGGAGAAATCCGCCGATATTCTCTCGAAGTTGGGTTACGGCAATGTGCATGTCCTGCACGCGGACGGAACGCGCGGCTGGCCCGACCACGCGCCCTACGATGCAATCGTGGTGGCGGCAGGCGGGCCGCAAGTTCCGGAATCTCTGAAATCGCAGCTCAAGATCGGCGGGCGGTTGGTAATCCCCGTGGGGGCCGATCGGCGCCTCCAGGAATTGGTGCGCGTGGTGCGCGCGAGCGAGCATGAATACACCACGGAGGAACTCGCGGATGTGCGCTTTGTTCCCTTGGTGGGCGCGGAAGGGTGGACTCCACAGGGACAGCGCGCCGCCAAACCGGTGGACGGCACGGCGGCGCGGGCAATTTTAAGCTCCTGCGAGGAATTCTCGTCGATTGATTCCGTCAATCTTAAGCCGCTGCTGAAGAGAATCGGCGATGCACGCGTTGTGCTCCTTGGCGAAGCGACGCATGGAACCTCGGAGTTCTATCGCATGCGGGAGCGAATCTCGCGCGAGCTGATCGAGCACAAGGGATTTAATTTTATCGCCATCGAGGGTGATTGGCCGGACGCTGCGCGCATCGATCGCTATGTCAGATACAGTGCGGTTCCGCCGTCCGAATGGGTGGCGTTCGCGCGCTTTCCGGTGTGGATGTGGCGCAATCGCGAAGTGCGCCAATTCGTCGATTGGCTGCGCAGGCATAACGGCGGCATCAAACAGCGCGCGAGAGTGGCGTTTCACGGTCTCGATCTCTACAGCTTGTACAACTCGATTCAATCGGTTTTGACCTATCTCGACAGCGTCGATCCGAAAACCGCCGAAGTGGCGCGCCGCCGCTACGGATGCCTGACTCCCTGGCAATCGGACCCGGCCGTGTATGGCCATGCGACGCTCACCGGCAAGTACCACACGTGCGAGCACGAGGTCACCTCGATGCTCACGGAGCTGCTGAAGAAGCGTCAAGTTTACGCCGAACACGACGGCGAGCGGTTCTTGGACGCCGTGCAGAACGCGCGGCTGGTCGCCAATGCCGAACGCTATTACCGGATCATGTATTACGGCTCGCGCGCTTCATGGAATTTGCGTGACGGGCACATGTTCGAGACCCTGAAGAACCTGCTGAGTTTCCATGGGCCGCGAAGCAAGGGAATCGTCTGGGCGCACAACTCGCATGTGGGGGATTCCGCCGCGACCGAGATGTCGGCCCGCGACGAATACAACATCGGCCACTTGTGCCGCGAGGAGTTTGGTCGGGCAAGCTATTCGGTAGGCTTTGGAACGAATACCGGCACCGTCGCGGCAGCTTCGAACTGGGACGAGCCGATGCAGATCAAGACGGTTCGCCCGGCATTGGCCGGAAGCTATGAGCGGCTCTGCCACGAAACGGGCGCTCCGCGCTTTCTGCTGCCGTTGCGGGAGGTGGGCCCCGGGTCACGTGCGGCGCAGTTGTTGAAGCCGCGGCTGGAGCGGGCAATCGGAGTCATCTACCGGCCGGAGACGGAATTGCAGAGTCATTATTTCGAGGCGTTACTGCCGCGGCAATTCGACGAATATATTTGGTTCGACGAGACCAAGGCGGTAACCCCGATAGACGCCGAGGAATTGACGGATCTCCCGGATACCTATCCATTCGGTCTTTGAGGAGGCTCTATGCGACACGTCAATACAGACAGGTTGGTTCGGGATTTGGGCGTGGTGATCGCGGATATCGACGAAATGATCAAGGCGTTGGGAGCAAATGCGACCGATTCGATAGTCGCGGCCCGCGAACGCATTGCAGGCTCTTTACGCGCCGCGCAGGGCAACTTGCAAGACTCGCGCCGGCACGTGATGCATCAGGCCAAACGCATCGCGAAGACGGCGGACGGCTACGTGCAGGACAATGTGTGGACGGTCATGGGTATAGCCGCTGCTGTCGGGATTTTGGCGGGGGCGCTCTTGAGCCACAAGAGCGAGTCACCCGACGAACGGCGCGACTGATTGCCGCGCACGAGTCAAGGGCAATTCCATGCCGTGGAGCCACAGCCATTTTCCCCGGTCGATGCTGCATCTCTCGCCGCTGGTACGCGGCAAGGCAATCGAGATCGCCAACGCTTTGTTGGCCGACGGCTACGACGAAGGCAAAGCCATTCGCATCGCGATCTCTCAGGCAAAGCGCTGGGCTTCGCGCATCGCCTCCGGATCCCTTGCCACCTGAACAAGTCCTGGGGGATTATTTTTTTGCCGCCAGGATGTCGTCGAGCCGCGCGGGGACCGAAGGGTCGCGCTCCAGGTGCGGATAACGCAGACCATCGTGGTAATCGAGGGCGACGACCCGATACCGGTCGCCGGTCTTGACGATCAACTCGATCGGCGACGTCGTGCCCTTCGCTGATCGGATCGCATCCTTGAGCACCTCGGCGCTGTAGGCGGCGCCGTTGACCGCGAGAATTTGCGCGCTCTCGGTGAGTTTGGCCTTGAAGGCCGGGCTGTCCCAGGCGACCTGCAACACCGTGCCGTCCTTGTCGTCGAGGGCAATGCCAATCGAGTAATGCAAGCTCATGCGCTTGCGATCGAGATCGCTCGCCTTCTCGAGCTCGCTCGGGGTGTCCGTGTAGATCAGCTTGTAGCCGCCGCGGCGCAATCCTTCCAGCGGCGGCGGTTTCGCGACTCCATCGAGGCGCTCGCGCAGAAATCCGGCCCAATCGTACGGCTCGACCGCGTTCAGCGCCTTGACGACGTCTTCGAAGTTGTAGGTGACCGTCACGAAGCTGCCGTCGTCGATGCCGAAGAACGAGCGCGCAAAGTCGTCCAGCGAGCGCTTGCCCTGCGATCGCTCGCGAATCAGGGTGTCGGCCTCGAGCCAAATCAACCGGCCCTCGTCGTAATAGTCCTCGAAGCGCTGCCAGTCGCGCCAGGACATGGGGCGGCGTGGATTGATGATCTCGTCGTTGGTGGTGTCCTGCAGGGCACGCCAGCGGCGGCCCGCTTGATGCTCGTAAAAAGCGGCGGTCTCTGCGAGTGCATCGAGGGCCTGCTGTTTGCTCCAAAGGCCGGAGCGGGCGGCGAGAACCTCGCCCCAGTACTGCGTTTGGCCTTCATACACCCACAGCAGGCTGTCCTGCATCGGCACGTTGTAGTTTGGAGTCCACAGATCCGCGGGGCGGCGAAATTTGCCGTTCCACGAATGGGTGAATTCGTGCGGCAGCAAATCCCGGTCGTAGGCGTTTTTGTCCCATTCGGTGAAGGAATCGGGCTCGCTCCCGTTCTCGCTCGACTGATGGTGCTCGAGACCTTGCTGATGAACTTGATCGCTCAGCGAATAGAGAAAATCGTAGTGGGCGTAATGCTGGGATCCGAAGAGCCTGTACGCCTGCTGCACGAGATTGCGATAGGCCTGCAGCTGTTCGGGCTTTACCGCGAGCAGCTCCGGCCGGTCGGCGAACAGATCGAGGTGAACCGGCACGGCGCTGCCGGGATCAAGATCGAGTCGCGATGCATAGCGTCCGGCATACACCGGACTGTCGATGAGAGTCTCGAGACTCAGGCGCTTGAACGTCGTTTGGGCGCCGCTAGCGGACTGCACTTCGAGCGCCGAGCCGAACTTCCAATCGAGAGGCAGCGTGAGGCTCGCTTGCACCGGAATCTGCCGGGCGAAATATCCGGCCGGATAGAGGATCAGCGTATTCCACTCGACAAACAAGACGTCGCGGCTGATTTCCATGTCGGCCACTTTGGTGCTGGTCGGCGACAGATACTCGAAGTCGATGTCGATCGATTTGATCCCCGCGGACGGGTACACGTGAAATGCGTATACATCGAGCGGATCCCGCTTCCAGATAACCGGTGCGCCATTCGCGCTGATCCTAAGTCCCGCGAACCGATCGATGGGGCCTTCGGGCGCATGTGTTCCCGGCAGCCATTGCGGATATAGAAGCACGGTATCGGCGCTGATGCCGGTCAGGGTCTCGTGAACGCGCACGATTCGACGCTCGACATCCGAGGCATCGACCGCAATGCGTATTTCGCCGCGATACGCGCGATCCTGGGGCGCCGCAATCGCACGGGAGGCCCCCGGGGCGATGTTTGTGGGATTTGGGCCGGGACTCGCGCTCGCCCAAACGCACGTCGAGGCCGCGCAACAGATTGCCACCGCCATGGTACTACGCATCTTCGGATCCTTTTTTCCTGCGATTGATGGGCTCGCTCGGAACCCATTCAGTGTTCGTCGTCTAGCCTGCCGGGCTGCCCTCAACCTGGATCTCGAGCTTCACCCACATCTTGAAGCCGTACGCGTCGCCCCAGGTGATTCCGAAGTCGCTGCGGTTAAACTGCGCCGAGGCATCGGCGCCGCAGATTTCCTTCTTGGTCGTCGGATTCGGTTTGCACATGAACGAATTGATCTTGAGCGTCAGCGGCTTCGTCACGCCGTGCAGCGTCAACGCTCCTTGCACTTCAGTCGGGGTCGAACCGCTCCACTGAGTGAACGTCCCGGAGTAGGTTGCCGTCGGAAATTTCGCGGCGTCGAAGATCTCGGGCGACTTGGCGTGCTCATCCAATTTCGCCAAGCCAAAATCCACGGAGTTCATGTTCACCGTGACCTCGATGGAACCCGATTTGGAATCCTTGTCGAAGACGACCCTGCCCGAGGTGTCGGTGAATTTGCCGCGCCAAATCGACAATCCGCCCATATGATCGGCCGCGAAACTCGGGTAGGTATGGCGCGGATCCAGATCGTAGGTGACGGGTGTCGCGAAGCTCATCGTGCTGATCAGCATGACAAGGGACGCCAAGACAATACGGTACATTGAGGGCTCCTAAAACTAGAATGAGTATAATTCGGCTTAAGCGGGCCGCCGCGGCCTTAAGGCGCCGGTGTCGAACTTAAGGCGCGAATCATAGCCGAATTGGAACGACTTCTAAGGATCTAATGGAATTATTGACTGCCATTGAGAGCCGCCGCTCGGCCGCGCGCCTGGTCGAGCCCGGTCCGACGCCCGAGGATCTGGCGCGCATTATCGATGCGGCGGGACGCGCTCCCGATCATGGGCGATTGAAGCCTTGGCATTTGCTGGTTTTGGACCAGGCAACCAAGGAGCGATTTGCAATGGCGGCCGCACGGGCGAAACGGGCACGGCTTCCCTCTCTTAGCGACCAGCAGCTATCCGCGGAGCGCGAGAGAATCATGCGTTCGCCGACGATTGTGATCGTCGGCTGTGCGGTGCGCGAGCACCCCAAAGTGCCGCTGATCGAGCAGGTCGTTGCGGCGGGGGCCGCCGCGCAAAATCTGTTCTTGGCCGCGCATGATTTGGGGTACGGCGTCATGTGGAAGACCGGGGCGGCGGCCTATGATCCGGACGTCAAGACCCTGGTCGGTTTGCGGGCGCAGGACCATATCGTGGCAATCATGCATTTGGGGACACGCCCGTCCTAGGCCCGGCGCCGACGCCGTCATCAGTCGTGAAATGCGAGGAAGGAGTGGCCGCGCAGCGAAACCGACTTGACCAGCGCCCAGGTGGGAGAACCCAGCTGGAGCGCGAGTTCGCGCGTTGCGGACTTGGTGATTCGCGCCATGATGTGTGCCCCGCCGATGTCGATGGAGATGAGATCCGAATGGCCATCGTCATCTTCGATGGCCGTTACCTTGCCTTGTAGATTGTTTCGCACGCTCAAATGCTGGGGTTTTTGCGTCGACACGATAATGTCGCGGGCCAGCAGTTGGACGCGCAAGGTCGTGCCGGGGGCAATCTCGGCGGTTTGCAACCGCAGGACGCCCCGTCCCACGCGTACCCGGGTCAGGCCGCTCGCGAAGTCCCGCCCGAGCACCACCCCGTCGATGATCGCGCCCACGGCATCGGGCCCGATGATGGAGCGAAGATGCCGATCGACGCTCATCGCGCCGATGCCGCCTTGCGCGATGACGGTTCCGGACTGCATGAGCACGATGTGCGTCGCGAGGCGCAGCACCTCGTCGAATTGGTGGCTGACGTAGACCATCGGAATGGCCAGCTGATCCCGCAGGGATTCCAGATACGGCAGCAGCTCCTCGCGCCGGTCGCGGTCGAGCGAGGCCAGCGGCTCATCGAGCAGCAGCAGCCGCGGCTGCGACAGCAGCGCTCGACCGATCGCAACCCGTTGTCGCTCGCCGCCCGACAATTGGTGCGTGCGCCGTTGCATGAGCGCTCCAAGATCGAGCAAATTCGCGACGGCGTCGAGGCTCACGTAGCGGCGGCCGACCGCGCGCTTCAGGGCATATTGGAGGTTGCCGGCGACGCTCAAGTGCGGAAACAGCCTGGCGTCTTGAAAAACATAGCCGATACGGCGCCATTCCGCTGCCAGGTCGATTCGGCGCCGCGCGTCGAACAGCACGGTCTCCTCGAGCACCACTCGGCCGCTATCCGCCGCCAGCAGGCCGGCGATGATGTTGACCGTCGTGCTTTTGCCGCAACCGGACGGACCGAACAGCGCGGCCACGCCTGGAGTCGGCAGATCGAACTGGACGTCCAAGCGGAAGGCACCGATTTGTTTGGCGACCGCGACTTGAAGCATCAGCGGCCCAGGATGTGCCGCACGCGCCGTGCGAACCATTCCGACAACAGCAAACCGCCCAGCCCCAGGACCAGCGAAAGCACCGCGAGCCGCGCCGCGGCGTATTCACCGCCCGGGCTCCTGTAAAGCGGAATACAGCGCCAGCGGCAGGGTGCGCGTCTCGCCCGGAATATTCGACACGAAGGTGATGACGGCGCCGAATTCGCCCAATGCGGCCGAAAAAGCCGTGATCGCCCCCGCGAGCAGACCCGGCAATAGGAGCGGCATGGTCACCGTGGCGAACCGATCGAGTGCGCCGGCGCCCAACGTGCGCGCCGCCTCCTCGAGCCCGCGGTCGATGTTTTCCAGGGAGATCCGAATGGCGCGAACCATCAGCGGGAAGGACATGACCGCGGTGGCAAGCGCCGCGCCGTTGCGCGTGAAAATGAGTTCGATGCCGAACACCCGCTCGAGCCAGGAACCGATGAATCCGCGGGTACCGAACAGCAATAGGAGCACGTAACCGACCGCCACCGGCGGCAGCACCAGAGGCAGGTGAACCACGGCGTCGAGGAGAGTACGGCCGATGAATCGCCGCCGAGTCAGTACCCAGGCTACGAGGATCGCGGGAGGCAAGCTGAAGGCCACGCTGCGGGTGGCGACGCTCAAGCTCAAGCGCAGGGCCTCGCTTTCGCCGGGGCTCAACCACATCATGCTACGCAATCCATACGACTGTGTGGGGCTTCATGCGTCAAGCAGTATACTGGCGCGGCGGATATTTTAAGGATCTGGATCCATGCCCTATTATCGCGCCGTGGCGCAAGCGGCGGCGTCGGCGCCTGAGCGAATCGGCGTATTGGTGGTTAATTTAGGCACCCCCGATGCGCCTTCTTATTTTGCCGTCCAGCGCTATTTACGCGAATTTCTCGGCGATCGGCGAGTCATCGATGCCTCGCGCTGGCTCTGGCTGCCCATATTGTACGGCTTTGTGCTGCCGCTTCGACCGATACGGACCGCGCGCAATTATCGCAAGATCTGGTTGCAAGGCGGCTCGCCGTTGGCGGTGTACTCGAGTCGGCTCGCGAGCAAGATGAGCGAGCGGCTGCGCGCAACGGCGGGAGACGGGGTGCGGGTCGCGCTCGGCATGACGTACGGCAATCCGAGCATCGCGAGCGCGCTAGAGTCTCTGGCTTTGCAAAATGCGAGGCGACTGCTGGTGCTGCCCCTGTACCCGCAATATTGTTCAGCGACGACGGGCTCGGTGTTCGATCGGACCAGCGATGCCTTGCGGCGCTGCCGTTGGCTGCCGGAAACGCGCTTCGTAAACGATTACCACGACGATGCGGGCTACATCGAGGCCCTCGGCGCACGCATCGAGGAGCATTGGGCCGAGCGCGGCGAGCGCTCGCATTTGCTTCTCTCCTACCACGGCATACCGGCTGCCTACGTGAAGGAAGGGGATCCGTATCAGGGGCATACGGAGGCGACCACGCGCTTGCTGGTGTCGCGTTTGGGCTTAAAGGACGATGAGTGGTCGCATTGCTATCAGTCGCGCTTCGGCTCGGTAGTTTGGTTGCAGCCCTATACGAAAGATACGCTGGCAGCGCTCGCCAAGCGTGGCTTGAGTAAATTAACCGTTGTGTCGCCGTCCTTCGCCGTCGATTGCCTGGAGACGCTCGAGGAAGTGGCCATCGAATATCGCGATAAATTCCTTGAGTTGGGCGGCGAGCAACTCACGCTGGTGCCCGCACTCAACGATGACGACCGCCATGCGCAGTTGCTCGTATCGATCGTGCAACATCACCTCAAGGGCTGGATTTAGGAGCCTAGCGCGGCGATGATTGCGCTCCTGTCGCTGCTCGTCTGGATTTACCTGTGCGTGGCGCACGGTAAATTTTGGGTCTCGGAGCCGGAATTGGCGCCCGCCGCGCCGTCGGAGTTTCCCGACGTGGATATCGTGGTTCCGGCTCGCAACGAGGCGCAATGCATCGGTGCCGCGATCGCTTCGCTCCTGGCTCAGGACTACGCCGGCAGATTCCGTGTCATTCTGGTCGATGACAATTCCGTCGACGGCACGGCGGAGCGCGCCGGCAGGGCGGCGAACCTGCGCGTGATTCGCGGCGAACCCAAGCCCGCGGGGTGGTCCGGGAAGTTATGGGCGTTGAACCAGGGCGTGGCGAGCGGCAGTGCGGCGGTGGTGCTGTTCACCGACGCCGATATCGTGCACGATCCGCGGCATTTATCGGCGCTTGTCGCCCGGCTGCAGACACCCCGCGCGGATTTGGTGAGCGAAATGGTGCGCTTGAACTGCGCGAGTTTCGCGGAGCGCGCTTTGGTGCCGGCCTTCGTGTATTTTTTTCAGATGTTGTATCCGTTCGCCCGCGTCAACGCAGCGGAGTCGCGCATCGCCGCCGCGGCCGGAGGGACGGTATTGATTCGCCGCGAGGCGCTCGAACATATCGGCGGCATCGAAGCGATCAAGCATGCGCTCATCGACGACGTCGCGCTCGCCAAGGCCGTGAAGGCCTCGGGAGCCATATATCTGGGGCACTCCAAGCTTGCCGCGTCGATTCGTCCGTATCCGCATTTCGCGGACATCTGGCGCATGATTTCGCGCACCGCGTTCACGCAATTGCGCTGCTCGGCGGGGCTGCTCGCGATCACCTTGCTCGGCCTTACGCTGGTGTGGCTGGTTCCCGCATGGGCGCTCGTGTTCGGCCACGGCCTGGAGCGCGGGTACGGCCTCGTGGCATTTGCCCTCGCGGCGCTCACCTACCTTCCGACGCTGGCGCGTTATGGACGCAGTTGGATCTGGTCGCTCGCCTTGCCACTGATCGCTGTCTTTTACATGGCGGCGACCGGGGCATCGGCGGTGAATCATTGGCGCGGCGTGGGCGCCAATTGGAAGGACCGAGCGTATGGCGCCGGCTGATGCGCAAACCGGCCGGCTGGACGGGGAGCGGCTTGCGCAGCGAGCGGCGCCAATGCTAGATTTGACCCATATGAACTCACGGGCTTTCTTATCTCTCCACGGCCCCGCACGCTCGGGGCGGCCGGATTCGTGTGGCGTGAGCCTGCTGGCGCTGCTGCTGCGCCGCTAGGCGCCCATCACCCCCGCGCGCGGTCGCGCTCACAAGACCGAATCGAATTCCTCAAATGCAATGCTTCCCATTGTGCGGCACTGACGTTGAGGGCATGGACCGACCGAACAAGAGAACAGCATGTTGCGTAATCCTTCGACTAAGTATCGTGCATTCGCCACCGTCGATCTGGGTGGCAGAACCTGGCCCAACACGGTCATTGCAGTCCGGCCGACCTGGTGCAGCGTCGATTTACGGGACGGCAATCAAGCGCTGATCGAACCCATGGATTCGGCGCGCAAGCGCCGCATGTTCGACATGCTGGTCAAGATCGGTTTCAAGGAGATCGAGGTGGGATTTCCCGCCGCTTCGCAGACTGACTTCGATTTCGTGCGGGAGATCATCGATGAGGGACTGATTCCGGACGACGTCACCATTCAAGTCCTGACGCAGGCACGTCCCGAACTCATCGAGCGCACCTATGAATCGGTCAAAGGCGCTCGGCGGGTCATTGTTCACGTGTACAACTCGACCTCGATTGCCCAGCGCCGAGTCGTGTTTCGGCTCGATCGGGCCGGCATCACCGAAATCGCCGTCCGTGGCGCGACACACGTTCGCGAGCATGCTGAACGCGATAAAGGCACCGAGTGGGTATTCCAATATAGCCCTGAGAGCTTCACCGGTACGGAGCTCGATTTTTCGGTCGAGATCTGCGATGCCGTTAACGCGGTCTGGGAACCGACCCGGGGGCGTAAGTCCATCCTCAATTTGCCGGCCACCGTCGAAATGGCGACGCCCAATGTGTACGCGGATCAGATCGAATGGTTCTCGCGGCACGTCGGCAAGCGCGACTGCGTCATCGTGAGCGTGCATCCGCACAATGATCGGGGCACGGCGGTGGCGGCAGCGGAACTCGCCCTGATGGCGGGTGCGGAGCGCATCGAAGGCACGCTATTCGGCAATGGCGAGCGCACCGGGAATGTGGATGTGGTGACGCTGGGTCTTAACCTTTATACGCAAGGCATTGATCCTGGACTAGATTTTTCAAATATAAACGAAGTCGCGCGCTGCGCGGAGTCGTGCAATCAACTGCCTATTCATCCGCGCCATCCCTATGTGGGGGACTTGGTATTCACAGCGTTTTCCGGATCGCATCAGGATGCCATCAAAAAAGGGCTCGCGGCGCGCGCCGACAGCGACCTTTGGGATGTGCCGTACTTGCCGATCGACCCGTCGGATCTCGGGCGTTCCTATGATTCGATCATTCGAGTCAACAGTCAGTCCGGGAAGGGCGGGGTGGCTTATCTGTTGGAGCGCGATTACCAATTGGTGATGCCGCGGCGCCTGCAAATCGAATTCAGTCAGGTCGTGCAAGCAGCTGCAGATATCACTGGTAAGGAATTGACTTCCAAGGAGCTATGGGACCTGTTCACGCAGGAATATCTCGCACCTCGGCCGCCCATCGTGTATCGCTCGCATCAGTTGGCGGCCTCCACCGACGGAGCCGACACCGAGCGTCTGTCACTGCAAATTGAGTGTGACGGTCGGCCCGAGACCTGGCTCGGGCAGGGATCCGGTCCGATTGACGCCATGGTCGAGGCGGTCGGGCTGCCCTTCGATGTGCTGTCCTATGAGGAACACTCGCGTGGACAAGGAAGTGCGGCAAAGGCGGTCTCCTATATAGAGATCACAACTCGCTCGCGGCGGACCCTGTTCGGCGCCGGCATGCACCCGAACATCATCACGGCGTCATTGTTGGCGATTTTATCAGCCGTGAATCGCGCCATTGCGCAAGGAGCGTTGCCTGCGCGCGGCGGCAGCGCCCGTACCGGCACTTAGACGATGCGCAGCCGCGTTTCTTCCCATTGCACGTGCCGCCATTGTTGCCAAGCGTTGGCGATTACATGAATTAATACATTAAATATATATTGTAACATTATGAAATAAAAAGAATTTCAATTTCCCATTGAAATCGCCGAGGGCTGCCTCAAATCGAGATCTGGACCCGCATGCGGAAATTCGTCGTGGTAGTTGAATGCGTTGCAAAATCCGATATAGTGCGCAACTTCATGCACCCGGCTGATCGATCCTATTGATTTCAAGGGCTTTTCTCGAACAATGAGCGAACGCGCAGACGAACATTTCGATATCGATGATGAGTTTCTTGGCGAAGCCGAAGACTCCCATGATTTCGACCCGCTGCTCGAGCGAGCGGAGCGGCGGCCCAAAGTGGCGGCCGTCGGTAAGCGCGGCAAGGCGGCATGGAGTCGTGTCGAGGACGTACTTGCCGAGCGACAATTGGAAAAAGAGCTGCGCGACATTTTCGAAGACGATTGATCCCCTTGGGAGCCACAACCGGAAGCTCAACGGCATGCGCAGCGCGCACCGTGATCGATGCCCGAACGTAACCAACCTTGGGTCGTGCTCAAATTCGGCGGCAGCAGCGTGTCGTCGGCGAGCAATTGGCGCAACATCGTCGGCGTGCTCAAGGAGCGCCTTGCGGCGGGCCTGCGTCCAGTCGTCGTACATTCCGCGCTTTCCGGCATAACCGATCGCTTGGAGTCGCTGCTGGCGGCTGCCGCGGCCGGCACCCACACGAACGTGCTCGCCGAGATCGAGGCGGTGCACCGGGATCTTGCGAACGTCTTATCGATCGTTCCCGACGAGCGCTTCGAAACGTTCATCACGCATCTTCGGGACTTGGCGGCCGGCGCCGCCGGGAGCCGCGATATCAGCGATCGGCTGCGCGCTCGCGTCATGGCGATGGGGGAGCTGTTGGCGACCTCTTTGGGTGCCTCATATTTGAACGCCCAGGGAGTGAGAGCGGCCTGGGTGGATGCACGCGCGGTGTTGCGCGCCGAGCGGCGCCACGCTGCGACCTCAGGGGCAGGCTTTCTGTCGGCCACCTGCGATTTCTCTCCGGATGCGCAGCTGCAGGCGCAATGGCGCGCGTTCGATCAAGTCGTGATAACGCAAGGATTCATCGCGGCCGACGAAGCGGGCGACACGGTGCTTTTGGGCCGCGGCGGCTCCGATACCTCCGGTTCCTACTTCGCTGCCAAACTGGCGGCCGCACGCCTCGAGATTTGGACCGACGTGCCGGGTATGTTCAGCGCCAACCCGCGCGCCGTACCCACCGCCCGCTTGCTGCGATCCCTGCACTACGATGAAGCGCAGGAGATCGCCAGCAATGGCGCCAAGGTGCTACACCCTCGCTGCTTGCTGCCGGTGCGGCAGTATCAAATTCCTCTGCATGTGTATGCCACCCAAGCTCCGGGCCTTGAAGGCACGGTCGTGTCGGCGAACGTTGCCGGAAGCGCGGGCCAGGTCAAGGCCGTTGCGATCAAGAAGGGGATCACCCTGATCTCCATGGAAAGTCCCGGAATGTGGCACCAGGTGGGATTCCTGGCCGATGCCTTCCAGATCTTCAAACAGCAGGGTATGTCGGTGGATCTCATATCCACTTCCGAAACCAACGTGACGGTGTCGCTCGACCCGACCGCCAATACCTTGGGTTCAGGGGCTCTCGCGCGCCTCGCGGCGGCCCTTGGCGAACTGTGCCGAGTCGAGGTGCTGGGGCCGTGCGCCTCGTTGAGCCTCGTCGGCCACAATATCCGCGGCATTTTGCATGAGTTGGGCTCCGCGTTCGAATTGTTTCAGGACCACAAGATCTACTTGGTGAGTCAGGCGGCGAACGACCTCAATTTTACCTTCGTGATCGACGAATCCCAGGGCGATCGTCTGGTGCATCAATTGCACGAGCGGCTGATTCAGAGCATCGGATCCGACCGGGTGCTCGGACCCACGTGGTTGCAGTTGTTCTCGCCGAAGGAAAGCGCCGCGGTGCCCGTACCCAACTGGTGGGAAGAGCCGCGCAAGCGCCGGCAGTTGCAGGACATCGCCGTGCGCGAATCGGCCGCCTTTGTGTACGACATGTCGAGCCTGGACGCGGCGATTGCAGCGGTGCAGCGGGTGCGATCGGTGGCCCGTTGGGCATACTCGATGAAGGCGAACTGGCACCCGGAAATCCTCAGGCGCATTCATTCGGCCGGTCTCATGCTCGAGTGCGTGTCGCAAGGTGAACTCGAGCACGCATTTGCCTCGGTGCCGGGTCTTGCGCCGGATCAGGTGCTGTTCACTCCGAATTTTGCCCCGCGCGCCGAATATGAATACGGCTTGAGAAAGAGTGTGCGGGTCACGTTGGACAATCTGCACCCGCTCAAACTGTGGCCCGAGATCTTCCGCGGCGCGGAGATTTTTTTGCGCATGGATCCCGGCTTCGGGCGCGGACATCATCATCATGTGCGCACCGCGGGAGCCCACTCGAAGTTCGGCATCCCGATGTCGGAGATCGACGAACTGGTGGCGTTGACACGGGCTGCGGAAGTGCGCGTAACGGGACTGCACGCGCACACCGGGAGCGGGATCTTTGATGTGGCCAATTGGATCGAGACCGGAGCGCTGCTTGGCGAGCTCGCGCAGCGCTTTCCGGACGCGCACATCGTCGATCTCGGCGGCGGAATCGGTGTTCCTGAACAGATGGGCCACGATGGAATCGATCTTGCCGCGCTCGATGCGGGGGTTGGCCGGCTCAAGCAGCGCTTCCCCGGGATCGATTTTTGGATGGAGCCTGGGCGCTTTTTGGTTGCCAGGGCGGGCGTGTTGGTCTCGGTGGTGACGCAGTTGAAGCGCAAGGGCGACGAGCAGTATGTCGGCATCGCGACCGGGATGAACTCGCTGATCCGACCGGCGCTTTACGGCGCGCATCACGACATTCGTAATTTGACTCGCCTCACGGAGCCGTTGAATCAAAAAGTGACCATCGTGGGTCCGATCTGCGAATCCGCCGATCAGCTTGGCAGCGATCGCTGGTTTCCGCCGACCGAGGAGGGCGATGTGGTGTTGATCGCGAACTGCGGCGCCTATGGTTTTGTCATGGCATCGAACTATAATCGGCGGCCCCCGGCAGCGGAGTTTTTGATCGAATGACCCACCAGATTGGCCTCATCGGTTGGCGTGGCATGGTCGGCTCCGTGCTTTTGGAACGCATGCGTGCCGAAAGGGACTTCGATTTGGTCGAACCGGTATTCTTCAGCACGTCCCAGGCGGGACGCCCGGCGCCTGACGTCGGCCGCAAAGTCGGTCCTGTGCAAGACGCCAACGATATCGCGGCATTGGCGCGCTTACCCATGCTGATCAGTACCCAGGGCGGCGAGTACACGCAATCGGTGCACGCGCGCCTGCGCGCGGCGGGTTGGCAAGGATACTGGATCGATGCCGCGTCGACGTTGAGGATGGATCGGTCTTCCGTCATCGTGCTCGATCCGGTCAATCTGCCGGTGATGCAGGCGGCGCGCGCGCGCGGCATCAAGGATTTCATCGGCGGCAATTGCACGGTGTCGCTCATGCTCATGGCGGTGTGCGGCTTGTTGCGCGCCGGCGTGGTGGAGTGGATCACGGCCATGACGTATCAATCGGCATCGGGCGCCGGCGCCCAGCACATGCGTGAGCTGCTCGAGCAGATGGGCGCCCTGCATCAGTCGGCCGCGGAGCTGTTGCGCGATCCCGAGTCGGCAATTCTCGACATCGACCGAGCGGTTACGCGCGCCATAGGCCGCGCGGATTTTCCGACCAGTCATTTCGGCGCGCCGCTGGCTGCGAATCTTATCCCTTGGATCGACAAGGATTTGGGCAACGGCCAGAGCCGGGAGGAGTGGAAGGCCGGTGCCGAGTCCAACAAAATCATGGATACCGAGGCGGCGCCCGTGCCAGTCGAAGGCATTTGTGTGCGGGTGAGCGCGATGCGCTGTCACTCGCAGGCGCTCACCATCAAGCTCAAAGGCGATATTCCCTTGCGCGATATCGAACAATTGATCGCCGGCGGAAACCCCTGGGTGAGAGTCGTGCCCAATGACCGCGTTTCGTCGATCAAGGAACTGACACCCGCCTCGGTCAACGGCACGTTGATCATACCCGTCGGCCGGCTGCGCAAGCTCGCAATGGGTGGGGAGTATCTATCGGCCTTTACGGTCGGTGATCAACTGCTATGGGGTGCCGCCGAACCCTTGCGGCGAGCCATGCGCTTCCTGCTCTCCTAGGGCGCCCAAAGTACCTCGACCGGCGTGCGCTGTTGGCGCAACACGGCTCGCACCGGCATATCTTCTACGGCGCCTGCATCGATTGCAGCCATATACGTGCGCCACTTCGCTTCACCGGCGATCAGAATCACAATACGCCTCGAATCGAGCAGCGCGCTCACGTTCAAGCTCAGTCGCGGCTGGGGCGCGCTCGGCGCCCACATGCCGACGCATCCGGCCGCGGCGGCCGGATTGAGTGCGCTGCGCAGATTGGGCGAGCCGGGAAACAACGACGCGGTATGTCCGTCATCGCCCATACCGAGCACCGTCATGTCAAACGGCCGCGGGATGCGCGCAAAGGTTTCCCAGGCCGAAACAGCGCCTAGATCCGGGGATGGCGCGGCGTTCTTCAGCCCGAGGAAACGCGCGGCGGCGGCTTTGCCTTGCAGCAAGGCCTCGCGCACCAGCCTCTCATTGCTGTCGGCATCGGTCGGCGGGACCCAGCGCTCATCGGCGAGCGCCACACAGACTCGGCTCCAATCAAGCGGCTGCATGCGCAGCTGTTCGAACAATTTGACCGGTGTATGCCCGCCGGAAACGACCAGACTCGCCAATCCGCGCGTCGCGATCGCGTGTGCGAGGCGTGCCGCGATGTCGGCAGCGGCTTGATGCGACAGGGCATCCATATCGGGATAGCGCTTGTCGATGGGTTCAGAGCCGATTGTGCACACAGTGTTCAGGGTATCGGATCGATCCGGCGTCGTCGAGAAAAAGAAGCGGACCACGAAGCGCGCGCGGCGGCGCGATGTGTCTCTATGGCACAATTCGGCATGCTCCTGAAGACCTGCATTGAGATTGCCGGTTGGCTCGCCGCGTCGCTGATACTTGGCGCCTATGCCCTGATCTCGTCCGGCAGGATGCAAGCGCATCAGCCGCTCTACCAGTGGATGAATATCATCGGGGCCGTCGGATTGATCATCAACGGCGGCTGGAATGGTGCATGGCCGTCGGTCGGTCTCAATGTGGTGTGGTTCGGTATCGCCGTGTATGCATGGCAGCGCAGTCGCAAGGCCGCCTGAGACCCAAGCGCCGATTGACGAGGCGCGTCACAGCTTCTGTTGGCTGCCGTCGCAAATGAGCGTTCCCGCGATTGGCGCGATTTGGCCCGATGGAAGCCATTCAGCATTTGGGAAACGGGAATCGATGATGGCCCTTGCAGCCAGTTTAGCCTTCCGCCTCGCGGCGCGTCGGCAGCTGCGCCCTAAGTCAAGGCGCCTGGCCACGCGTTAATGCGCCGGTGGCGGAACGGCACTCGGCGGAGCGGCACCCGCTGGATCTGCGCCTGGTGGAGCAGCACCCGGTGCGCCGCCCGGCTCTTGGTCCCGGCGAGGTCCAAGGAACCGCGGGTCGCCCGGCCAGAAGCCATGCATTCGGCCGTACATGCCGGGTCCGCCCATCATACCGCCATGATGGCGACAGTGAGCGGCAGCGAATATCGCCCCCAAGATGACGAGGCCGGCCAATGTGAAGGCCCAAAACCCGAGGTATTTGCCGAAGGCGCGCAAGGCGCCTTCGGACCGGTTGGAAAGAAAGAGTACGAAATAGCCGGCGATTGTCAGTGCCGTCGCCGGAAGCAGCGCTAAGAGGTAAATCATTGCGGACCTTCAGATGCATGGATGGCAGGCGGCGCGGCGTATCTTCGCAAACCCGTGTATGCAATTCTACTCCCTTCCGGGAGCTTAGGGCGCGCGGCCCGTTGGCCGGTTGAGGTAGTCACGGAATAGTAGGCACGGAGTAGTAGAACTAAAGCCAAGGAGGTCGAGCCACTTTATCGTCCCTTCCGTCGACTGCGGCGGTATGTGCGAAGGGGGCGTACGTTTAAAGAATAAGGACGATGATGTGAATATTTTTGCGCGACTCTATTACCCGCTTCGCAAGGCATGGAAGGCGGTTGGACTCTACCTGGTCATCGCGGGTCCGGGTATCGTCGTCATGGTCGCGGACAACGACGCGGGCGGCATTACTACGTATGCGGCCACCGGCGCGAAGTACGGCTACCACCTGATCTGGTTTCTTCTGGTGCTGATCCCGGTTGCCTACTACGTTCAGGAGATGACCGTGCGCCTCGGCGCCGTCACGAAACGCGGACATGCGGAGGCGATCTTCGACGGCTTCGGGGCGTTCTGGGGCTGGTTTTCGCTAATTGATTTATTGATCGTTGATTGGCTGACGCTGGTCACCGAATTTGTCGGCATGACGGCGGCGCTCGCCATTTTCGGCGTACCCCCCTGGATTACCGTGGCCGCGGTCATTGCGCTGATGGCAATCATAGTGCTGAACGGCAGATATTGGACGTTTGAGAAGCTTGCGCTACTGTTCTGCGCATTGAACCTGGTCTACATCCCCGGTGCGTTTCTCGTGCACCCGTCCGTTGCGCAGGTACTGCGCCAAGGTCTGATTCCAAATTTCGCCGGAGGTTTCGACGGTCAGTTGTTCTTCTTCCTGATGGCCAACATCGGAACAACCATCGCCCCCTGGATGCTGTTTTTTCAGCAAAGCGCGGTAGTCGATAAGGGGATGCTCGAGAAAGACATTCCGTGGGGCCGCTTTGACACGTTGCTCGGTTCGATTATTACCGTAGTCGTGGCGGTATTCATCGTCATCGTGACCGGCACCGTGCTCCCGGGTGTCGACATCGACTCCGCCGCCCAGGCGGCTCAGGAACTGATGAAGACCGACCGCTATGTCGGGACCTTGCTTGCCATTGGATTGTTCGATGCGGGCTTGCTCGGCGCCATCTGTATCTCCCTCGCAAGTTCCTGGGCCTTCGGGGAGATCTTCGGCTGGGCGCACTCCCTCAATACGAAGATTCGCCAGGCGCCGTGGTTCTACGCGACCTACTTTCTCATGCTCATAACCGCCGGCCTCATTGTCCTGATTCCGCAGGCGCCGCTGGTCCTGATCACCTTGTTCGTTCAGGTGATCGCCGTGACGCTGCTACCGGCGGCTCTGGTGTTTTTGATCTTGCTTCTGAATGACCGCGCCACCATGGGTGGGCGCTGCAATACACTGCGTCAGAATCTCATCGGCGGATTCATTGTCCTGTCGATCATCATTCTGTCGACCCTGTACGGTGTTTCCGTGTTGTTCCCCAATCTGTTCCAATAGGTGAGAGCGCCGATATGAGCAAAATGCGCAATCTCTTCGGCAAATTCTCCGCGATAAATTCCCGCTATCGCGAGCCGCGCATTGCAATGTCCGGAGCGGTTCGGCTCTCGCTGCTGGTCCTCAGGGTGTATCTTTTGGCTCTGGTGGCGCTAATGATCTACAAGTTTGTCCTGATAGTGACGCAAGGGTAGGGCCATGGCGACGGTCATTGAGCAGGAGTTCTTTCTGAGCGAGATCCTCGGTCGGCGAGTATTCGTCAAGAAAAATCGCATCGGGCGCCTAAGCGATCTCGCGATCGCCGAAACCGGTAAACTCCCCGAAGTTACCCACGTGGTAGTTTCGCGATCGTTCGGCTACCCGCCGCTGACGGTTCCCTGGGATCGAGTGCGCCTCATTTCCAATCAGGAGATCGTGCTCGACATCGGCGAGGATATGTCGCAATTCGAGCGGGCGCCGCAGGACAATTTGATCCTTCTCCAGGATCACATCCTCGACAAGAAGATTCTGGACCTTGACGACCACGAGGTCGAGATTGTCTACGACGTCAAGCTCGCGTTTCAGAACGATAAGCTGTATGCGGCCGAAGTGGACTTCAGCCACTATCGGGCGCTGCGCCGGTTGGGTTTGCGCAAGCTTGCGAAGCTTCTCACCAATCGCAATCAGGAGAATAGAGTCTCCTGGCTGTACGTGCAGCCGCTCCCGGAGCAGTTGGGGAGCTTCGCCGGCAATATCAAGCTCAAGGTGCCGAAGGCGGGGCTAAGCGAAATCCATCCGGTGGATCTTGCCGACATCCTGGAGGAGCTCGAGGGCGGCCAGCGCGTCGCATTGTTCAATGCGTTGGACGCTGAACAGGCGTCGGATACGCTCGAGGAAGTCGAGCCGCGGGTGCAAAGGGAGTTGATCCGTGCCATCGAGAAGGAGCGTGCCGCGCTCTTGATCAACGAAATGTCTCCGGCCCAAGCGGCCGACATCCTCGCCATTCTGCCCCGCGACCAAGCCGGGGCGATTCTAAAGCTGCTCGATCGGGACAAGTCCTCGAAGGTTGGGCACATTATTGATAAGCACGATGAGCAGATTCTTCTCTATGGGACGTCGGAGCTCATCCGGTTACCGCCGAGCACGCCGGCCGCGGAGGTTCTTGACCGATATCGCGAACTCGCGAAGGGCAAGGAGGTCGTGATGTACGTATACGTGACGGACGCGGCCGGTGCGTTGAAGGGTGTGGTGGACATTCGCGATATGGTTGCCGCAGAACCAGGTCAAACACTGGCCGATATCATGACGGAACACGTAATTTCGTTGCCGAAGGACGCCACGCTGCGGGACGCTGCGATGCTCTTCGAACGCTACAACTTTCGGGCGCTGCCCATTACCGACGAAAACGATCATTTGCTGAGTGCGGTATCGTCCCGCGATGTGCGCAGCCTCAGGCCGAGATTAGCCTAATGCGTATGGCCGTCTGCAGGAGAATATCTAGCGATGCTCAAGGATTACACCAACCGGGACATCTCGCAGGAATACGATCGTTGTCAGCCTGTCGATGTGATCGAGCGCTAACCGGCGTTGGCGCCGATCCATGCCGCGAAGCTTTGCATGAATCGCTGCAGAAACTCGCGTATGGCATCGTTGGTCAATTGTCCGCTCGGGTCGAAGAGTTTGTCCGCGCCGCCGATATAGGCCTCCGGCTGCGGCATCGCAGGGACATTGAGGAATACCAATGATTGTCGCAGATGGTGATTCGCACCGAACGCTCCGATGGGTCCGGGAGAGGCGCTCACGATGGCACCGGGCTTGCCGCTCCACGCGCTCTTGCCATAGGGCCGCGATCCGACATCCAAGGCGTTCTTGAGTGCAGCAGGCACCGAGCGGTTGTATTCGGGAGTGACGAAGAGAACGGCATCGGCGGCCAGGATGCGCTCGCGAAAGGCCGTCCATTGCGCCGGGGGACTGGCGTCGTTATCTTGGTTGTACAAGGAAAGTTCGCCGATCTCGACGATCTGCAGCTGCAACGACTCGGGGGCGAGGGCCACGAGCGCGCGCGCCAGTTTGCGGTTGATCGAGTCCTTGCGAAGGCTGCCGACCAGAACGGCGACGGAGTGCACGGCTTTCATCGCTTATGGTTTCCTCTATAAGAATTATTACGGTGTGTGCGCTTTTGTACGATGATCTGTACATTGTTTGCGTCGGCGCTCATGACTTCGATTCATGCCGCGCCTCGAGCTCGGCGACGACTCGGGGAAGGGACAGATGCCGTGCCTTGAGCAACAGCATCAGGTGATACAAGAGATCCGCCGCTTCGCCGACGACCTCATCGTCCGACTGAGCCACGCCCGCAAGCGCCAATTCGAGTCCCTCCTCGCCGACCTTTTGCGCGACACGCCGGGTGCCTTCGGCCATTAGCTTCGCCGTATAGCTGTCCTCGGGCCGCGTTGCCAGACGCTCTGCAATGACGCCTTCCAAGGTCGCGAGGAAGGCGATTTGCCCGGCGACCGCTTGCGGCGGGGCCTCGCCAAAACAGGTCGGCGTGCCCAAATGACACACCGGACCGTGCGGTTTCGCCAGAATCAACAGCGCATCCGCGTCGCAATCCGCGGCCATGTCGCGCAACTCGAGAAAATGGCCGGAGGTCTCTCCCTTGGTCCACAGCCGTTGCTTGCGTCGGCTCCAGAATGTTATGCGTCCGCTCGATTGAGTCGCTGCCAGCGCCTCGCGGTTCATGTATGCCAACATGAGCACGGCCCCGCTTTCGGCATCCTGCACGATGGCCGGCAGCAATCCGCCGCTCTTGCTCCAATCGAGTTCGTCGGGTCCGATCATGTTCTCACCTCGATGCCGTCCGCACGCAGTTGTCTTTTGAGATCCGGTATTGCGATATCGCCTGAATGAAACACGCTGGCCGCGAGCGCCGCATCGGCGCCGCCGGACTGAAACACTTGCGTAAAATGCCGAGCCGACCCGGCGCCGCCCGAGGCCACCAAAGGCACGCCGCAGACGCTGCGCACCGCGCGCAGCTGATCGATGTCATAGCCGTGACGCACGCCGTCGCTCGCCATGCAGTTGAGCACGATTTCACCCGCACCGCGCCGCTGCGCCTCGACAACCCAATCGAGAGTTCTACGCGCCGCATCGCGGGTGCGCGCCGGGTCGCCGGTATACTGCTGCACTCGATAGTCGCCGGCGACGGATTGGCTGTCGATGCCGACGACCACGCACTGCGCGCCGAAGCGCCGGCTCAAGCCGTCGATCAGCTCCGGATCCTCCAGTGCGGGTGAATTGAGCGATATTTTTTCGGCCCCGGAACCCAGCACTTCCTCGGCGTCGGCGACGGATCGAATGCCGCCTGCCACGCAGAACGGGATGTCCAATAGGCGCGCAACGCGGCGCACCCAGGAACGGTCCACCGAACGGTTCTCGGGGCTCGCGGTGATGTCGTAGAACACCAGCTCATCCGCTCCCTGGTCGCGATAGCGCTGCGCAAGAGCCAGTATGTCGCCGACGACGCGATGGTCGCGGAAACGGACGCCCTTGACGACTTGCCCATCGCGCACGTCGAGACAGGGGATTATGCGTTTGGCAAGAATGCGCGCAACTCCTCGATGGGAATCAGTTCTTCGAGCAGCGCCTTGCCGCTGATGGCCGCAGCCGCGCCGCATTCGGCCAAGGCGCGCATATCGCGCGCATCGCGAATGCCGCCGGAGGCCTGCCATGCGATGCGCGGAAAGCGGCGCACGGCCTCGGCGTACAGTTCGAGGTTGGGCCCCGACAGCGTGCCATCACGGCTGACGTCGGTGCACAGCACATGGCGCAGATCGTCATTCACGAAACTCGCGACCGCGTCCCACAGCGGCAGCGTGGATTGCCGGCGCCACCCATGAGTGGCCACGCACGGCGTGCCTGCGGTGTCCAGGCGGACGTCGAAAGCCAGCGCGATCTGTTCGGGCCCGAAGTATTTGAGCCAGGTTCGGACCTGTTCCGCCTTGATGAGAGCGGCGCTGCCGACGACGACTCGGGCGACGCCGAGGTCGAGCATCTGCGAGACCGCGGCGGTATCGCGCAATCCTCCGCCCACTTGGAGCTTGACCGCATTCTGGGCGGCGAGGTCGGCGATGATGGGGCGGTTTGCGGTGCTGCCATCGCGCGCGCCGTCAAGGTCGACGATGTGCAGCCAATCGGCTCCGAGATCGCGGTACTTGGCGAGCAGCACAAGCGGCGCGGCGTCATAGCGGGTTTCCGCTTCGAAATCGCCGCGCAACAATCTGACGCAGTGGCCGGCTTTCAAATCGAGGGCGGGAATCAATCGCATGTCGGTTAATTCTTCAATGCAGCGCCAGGAAGTTCTTCAACAGGCGCGCGCCGACGGTGGCCGAGCGCTCGGGGTGAAATTGCACTCCGAAAAAATTGCGCCATTGCACACAGGCGCTGAACGGGGCGCCATAGCGGCAGATCGCGACGGTCGAAGCGCCCTCAGGCACCGCATAGCTGTGCACGAAGTAGGCATAATCCTCGTTCCCCAGGCCTTCGAGCAAGGCGCAGTGTCGCAGGATTTCGAGCGTGTTCCAGCCCATGTGGGGAACCGGATGGCCCGGCGCCTCGATGAATCGCGCGGCGAGCCCGGGAATGATGCCGAGACATTGAGCGTGGCCTTCCTCGGATGCCTCGAACAGCAGCTGCATCCCCAGGCAAATGCCGAGCACCGGTTGGCTCAAAGCGGGTATCAGCTCGGTCAGCCGGTTGCCGCGCAGTCGCGCCATGGCGTCCGCGGCCGCGCCCACGCCCGGCAGAATGACATGGCTGGCCGCCCGGATGCGCTCAGCATCGGCCGATACGTCGGCCCGTGCGTCCAGCCGTTCCAAGGCGAATTGCAGCGAGGCAATGTTGGCGCCGCCGCTGGCGACTATGACGATATCGGGTTTGCTCACAACACGCCCTTGGTGCTCGGCAACTCGACGCCTTCCCGCCGAATCGCTTGCCGGAGGCTGCGTCCCACGCCCTTGAAGCACGATTCGATCATATGGTGCGTATTCTCGCCGCGCACGCTAACGTGCAGCGCGGCCCCCAGGCTTTCGGCCAAGGAGCGGAAGAAATGCGGCACGAGTTCGGTGGGCATTTCGCCGACGCGCTCGCGATTGAAGCGGCCTTCCCAGACGAAATAGGGCCGGCCCGAAATGTCGAGGGCGACTTGCGCCTCGGCCTCGTCCATGGCGAGCAAAAATCCGTAGCGGGCGATGCCGTGCTTGTCGCCCAACGCCTCGCGCAGCGCCCACCCCAGGGCGAGGGCGCAATCCTCGATGGTGTGGTGTTCGTCGACGCGCAGATCCCCCACGCAGCTCAATTGCAGTGCGAAGCCGCCGTGTTTCGCGATCTGCTCGAGCATGTGATCGAAGAACCCCAGCCCGGTGGCGATTCGGCAGGGTCCCTCACTCGACAGATCGATATCGACCGCGACTTCGGTCTCCTTGGTTTTGCGCCGCACGTGTGCGCGGCGGGCCGAGCCGGCGATCCGCTTCGCGATGGCGGGCCAACACTCCTGCGCCGCCCCGTCCAAGCGAACGCGCAGGCTCTGGATCCCGAGGTTGGCGGCGAACTCCATATCCGTATCGCGGTCGCCGATCATGTAGCTGCGCGCGGTATCGAGCGGATGGGCCTCGAGGTACTGCTGCAACAGCCCGAGCTTGGGTTTGCGGCAGGCGCAGTTCTCGTGCTGGAAATGCGGACAGACGAACACGGCGTCGAAGTCGATGCCTTGCGAGGCGAGTAACTCCAACAGGAATCGGTGCGCGCGCTCGAAGTCCTCGCGCGGCAAGCTTGAAGTGCCCAGACCGTCCTGATTGGTGACCATGACGAAGGCGTAGCCCGCGTGCTTCAAATCGAGCAGCGCCGGCACCACACCCGGCATCAGGCGAATTTTCTCCAGGCTGTCCACTTGCTCGTCCGGCGGCTCCTCGATCAAGGTGCCGTCCCGGTCCAAAAACAAAATACGGTAGCCGCTCACGAGGCCTCCAAACTGTTGAGCAATGCGTCATTCTCCGCTCGGGTGCCGACCGTGATACGCAGCGATGTGGGCAATGCGGGATGGGCGCGCATGTCGCGCACGATCGATCCTCCAGCCATGCTCGAGCGCATGAAGCGGTCGGCATCGCGGCAATCGATGAGCAGGAAGTTCGCGTCGCTTCGCCACACCTTTTCCACCAATGGCGAATTTTCCAGGCGTTGGCGCAGGTACTCGCGCTCTTCGAGCAGCGCCGCGATCCGCGCCGAGGAAATCGCGAGTTGTTGCGGTTCGAGCGCGCGCAAGGCCGCTTCGATCGAAGGTTGCGACAGCGAGTAGGGCGGGATGACGCGTCTCGCCAGCCGAATCATCTCCGCGTGGGCCAGCAGCGCGCCGATGCGTACGCCCGCCAAGGCGCGAGCCTTGGAGAGCGTGCGCAGGATCGCCAGCGTCGAATAGCGGCTCAACCACGCGCTCAAGCTTGCCTGCTGCGACCATTCGATATAGGCCTCGTCGATCACGACGATGGCTTTGCCGTCGAGTGCGCTTATGATTGTTTCCAGTGCCTCGATCTCGAACAGGTTCCCGCTCGGATTGTTGGGCGAGCACAGGAACACGATCTTCACGTGGGGCTGCCATGCGGCCAACAGCCGCCCGGGGTCCAGGCTCCAGCCTTGCGCGCGCTCGAGCGGAACTTCGATCACGTCCGCCCCTTGAATCCGCGCGGCCGCTCGATACATCGCAAAGGTGGGGCCGCATTGCAGGATCGCGTCCGTTCCGGCGCGCAGATAAACGCGCGACAAGGCGTCGATGGCCGCATCGCTGCCATGAGTGGCAAGCAATGAGGTCGCAGGAACCGCGTAGAGCGATGCGAGACGTTCGACCAGGGCCGAGGGCTGCGGCTCCGGGTAGCGATTGAGTCCGCCGATGCTGGCATCGCCCGCACTGCGCCAAGGCGCCTCGTTCGCATGCAGCCGGGTCATCGACGGCAGCCAGGCGGCGTGCGAATACGGTTCCAGGCTGCGAATTTCCGGTCGCGCCAGCGCCAATACCGGATTCATGGCAATGTCTCCTCAAGCGCGGCGAGGCGAACGGTCACAGCCGCGGCATGCCCATCCAATCCCTCGAGGTTCGCCAGGATACGCGCGGTGTCGCTCAAGGCCCGCAGACCGGCGGGCGAGAGCTCCTGCACCGTAATGCGCTTTTGGAAATCTTCCAGGGACAGGCCGCTATAGGCCCTGGCAAACCCGTACGTCGGCAGGGTGTGATTCGGTCCGCTGCAATAGTCACCCATGGTCTCCGGCGACCAACCGCCGAGAAACACCGCGCCCGCCGCCTGAACGCGCGGCAACCAATCGCGCGGCTCGCGGATGTGCAGCAGCAGGTGCTCGGGCGCGTAATCGTTTGCGATGCCGAAAGCGGCATCGAGGGAGTCGACCACGATCAGACGCATATGGGCCACCGACTCCTCGAGGATGGCCCTACGCGACAGCGATCGCGCTTGCCGCTCGACCTCGCGCGCAACGGCGTGGGCGAGCGCCGCCGTCGGCGTCACCAGCAGGGCTTGAGCGTCGGCACCGTGCTCGGCTTGGGCGAGCAGATCCGCCGCGATGAAGTCGGCGCGTGCGTGCTCATCGGCGATGACCATGACCTCGGAAACGCCCGCCGGCAAATCGGCCGCGGCGCCCTCGGCATCGCCGGCGACCAGTGATTTGGCGGTCGCAACCCACGCGTTGCCCGGACCGAATAGCTTGTCGCACTTCGGTACGGTTTGAGTGCCATAGCCCATGGCGGCGATGGCTTGCGCGCCGCCCACCTTGAAGACCTGATCGACACCCGCCTTGCGCGCGGCGACCAGAACCGCGGGATCGGCGCCGCCGCTGCGGGTGGGCGCGGTGCACATGATGCGCACCGGACAGCCGGCAATCGCGGCGGGCACGGCCAGCATGATGGCGGTGGAGGGCAGGGGCGCGGAGCCCGCCGGAACGTACAATCCCACGGCGCGCACCGGCACGCTGATGCGTTCGCATAGAACGCCCGGTGAGGTCTCGATGCGCAGCGGCGCCGGCGATTGAGCCGCATGAAATTTGTGCACCGCCGCTATGGCGGCGTCGATCGCCGCATGCTGGGCGACGCTCAATCTGCGCTCGGCAGCCGAGAATTCCCGGGCCGATACGCCCAATTCGGCGAGCCGAACCGCGTCGAATCTTTCGGTCAACTCGATGAGCGCGGCATCGCCGTTGCGCCGCACCTCATCGATGATCGCGCGGGTCGCGATCGTGACGCGCTCGGCATCGCGCTGCGCGGGACGGCGCAAGGCATCCCGGCGTTGCGGCAATGCGAGGGATTTCCAGTCGAGAACACGCATGCGTTTCACGCCCGCCCGTTTAGGCCAGCATTTTCTCGACCGGCAGCACCAGCACGGAACTCGCGCCCACGCTCTTCAACTGTTCGAGAGTCTCCCAGAAGACGTTTTCGCGGCATACGGCGTGCACCGCAACCCGGTCGCCAAGCCCGTCGAGAGGAATGACCGTCGGCGCTTCGCTACCTGGCAACAATTTGGCGATCGCGGGAAGCGCGGAGCGGGGCGCGTGCAGCATGATGTATTTGCTGCCCTTCACTTGTTCGACGCCGTCGATGCGCATCAGCAGCCGGCGCGTCCAGTCTTGCTTCTCGGCGGCGATCGGCACCGGAGTGCGAATGAGCACCGCCTGACTCTCGAGCACGACCTCCGCCTGGCGCAAATGATTCGCCGCGAGTGTCGAGCCGGTGGAGACCAAGTCGCAGATCAGGTCCGCCCTCCCTAAGCGAGGCGCGATCTCGACCGAACCGGAGAGCACCACGACCTCGGCGCGAATGCCGCGCTCGGCGAGAAATCGTCCAAGTATGTTCGGGTAGGTGGTTGCGATGCGCTTGCCGGCGAGCGAGGCCGCGCCGCGGTAGTCGAATCCATCGGGCGCCGCGATGCACAGCTTGCAGCGGCCGAAATCCAGGCTCTTCACCGTCTCGAACAAGGGCGTCAGGCCGCGCGCGCGAAACGCGAGAAGCTTCTCCTCGACCACGTTCAAGCCGACCAATCCCAAGTCGCATACATCTTCCTGCACCAAGTCCGGTATGTCGTCGTCGCGCACGAACAGCACGTCGAGCGGCATGTTCTCTCCGTAGCACATGAGTTGGTCCTTGCCGCGGGTGTATTTGAGTCCGCAGCGAGCCAACAGGTCGAGTGAATTGTCGGTGAGCCGGCCGCTCTTTTGGACCGCGATCTTCAGCCGCATGAGGGCGTTCGCGTTCACGCGTCGAGCTTCAGTCGATCGGTCACGGCGCGATAGCCGCCGTTGCCCGAACTCAAGTAGCGCGCGACGCGCCCTATGGTCGTGACGCTGACCCCGGTCAGTTTGTGAATCTCGCGGTAGCGTAGCCCGCGCTCCAGCAACTCGACTACGGCCCAACGGTCGGCCATGGCCTGCAACTCCGCCGGGGTGCACAAATCGCGGAAGAAGCTGCGGCATTCCTCCAGGCTGCGCAACGCCAAGATCGCCGTAAAGAGGGCGCGCTCATGCTGCTGTTCCTGGCGAAGGGTCACCGGGCGGTTGGTTTTCATGACATTCCGTTTACAATGTATTAATGCGTTAATACATTAATGTATTACAGGAAGCGGCGCAAGCTTAAATTGCTTGACGGGTGCGCGCGCCCTGCATACCATTTGCTCGCTTATCTAGACCGGCTGAGGGAAAGGCCCTTAGAAGCCGGGGCAACCACCGAGAGGCCCTTTAGGTCCTTTAGGAACGGTGCCAACTCCTGCGGAGCGAGGCTTTAGGCCTTGGGTCCGATAGATAGGCGGCAGGTTGAGCGGCGCGTACGGCGCCGCGGCAATGGCCTAAGAGCGGCGCCGCTCCTCAGGGGTTATGTAAACCTTTTTAGGAGCGAACGATCGGATGCCGAAAAGACTCCCGAACAAAGCACCCGCGGTGAGGCAAGACCGGCAATTCGGCCCGTCGATCCGCAGCGAGCCGCCGGTTCACGATGCGGTTCTGCCTCTGCCGAGTCCATGGCGGCTGCACTATGGCGACGTGCTGCAAAACGCGCGGATCGCCTTCCGCCTGGTCGGACCGGAGGACGCACCGGTGGTGCTGGTGGTGGGCGGGATTTCCGCTCACCGACAGATCGACGGCGCGCCCGGCTGGTGGCCTGAGATCGTCGGTGCGGGGCTCGCTATCGACACACGGAAGTTTCGTGTGCTCGGCATCGATTATCTGGGCGGGCCCGGCGCGAGTTCGGCGCCGCAGCCCGGCTCGAGGTTTCCTCCGCTGAGCTCCTTCGATCAGGCGGATGCCTTACGGCAAATCGTGCTGCATTTGGGACTGCAATCGCTGCACGCCATTGTCGGCGCATCATACGGGGGAATGGTGGCTCTGTGCTTCGCCGAGCGTCACGCCGCACTCGTGGGCCGCATCGTGGTCTTGAGCGCGGCCGACAGGTCCCAGGTGCTCTCGACCGCTTGGCGCAGCGTACAACGGCAAATAGTGCGCGAGGCGATCGCACGGGGCGATGGGCCGGCGGGGCTCAAGCTCGCCCGCGCACTGGCGATGGCGACGTACCGCAGTGCCGTGGAATTCGAGTTGCGCTTCCGCGGAGCGCCGGTGCGCGAAGCGGACCGGTTCCGCTTCCCGATCGAGGAATACCTGTTTGCGCGCGGCGACAATTACGTGCAAAAGTATCGTGCGGAAACCTTTCTCGCCTTGAGCGAGTCGATCGATTTGCATCAAATGGACGCAACCAAGGTGCACACGCCGGCTACGCTGATTGCGGTGCGCGAAGACCAATTGGTGCCGTTCCACGATATGCAGGCGCTCGCCGCGCGCCTCAACGGGCCGCGCCAACTCATCGAAATCAATTCCATATTCGGGCACGACGCGTTCTTGAAGGAGGGTGCGGCGCTTACGCCGATAATCAAACAAGCCATTGCGGAGCACACAGCATGAGCGATGCCGACAAGCCCGGGAAGTCCCCGGCGACTAAATCTCAGACCACGCGGGCGGTGCGCGCGGGGCTCGAATCCGATGCGCAATACGGTTCGGTCGTGCCGCCCGTGTACTTATCGACGAACTTCGCGTTCGAACGCTACCTTAAACCGCGTAAGTACGATTACACCCGTTCCGGCAATCCGACGCGCGACCAGCTCGCGGCGGCGCTTGCGGATCTGGAGGGCGGCGCAGGCGCCGTGGTCACCTGCACGGGAATGGCGGCGATCACCTTGATCCTCTCGACGCTTCCCTCTCGTGCGCGGATACTCGCGCCTTACGATTGTTACGGCGGCACTTACCGGTTGCTGGCGGCCCTGCACGCTCAGGACAAGCTGGTGGTCGACTTCGTGGATCAGTCGGACGGCGCGGCCTTGAGCGCGGCGCTCGCAGCCAAGCCGAAATTGGTGTGGATCGAGACGCCGAGCAATCCGCTGCTGCGGATCGTCGACATTCGCGCAGTCGCGCAGGCGGCCCATGCGGTGGGCGCATTGGTCGCGGCGGACAATACCTTTCTCTCGCCGCTGTGGCAGCAGCCGCTGGCGCTCGGTGCCGATCTCGTGATGCATTCCACCACCAAGTATTTGAACGGCCACAGTGATGTGGTGGGCGGAGCGGTGATCGCGGCTACTCCACAGCTCGCCGAGGGTATCGCGTGGTGGGCCAACGCGATCGGCGTCACGGGCGCGCCGTTCGACAGCTTCTTGAGCTTGCGCGGCGTGCGCACTCTGCACGCACGCATGCGCGTGCATGCCGAGAATGCCGCGGCGGTCGTCGACTTATTGAAGCGCCATCCGGCGGTGCGGCAGGTGTTCTATCCGGGGCTCCCCACTCATCCCGGCCATGAACTCGCCCGACGCCAACAGACGGGTTTCGGCGCCATGTTGAGTTTCGAGCTCGCCGGCGGCGAGCCCGCAGTGGCGGCGTTTCTCGCGGGGCTCGAATGCTTTACGCTCGCCGAATCCTTGGGCGGAGTCGAGAGTTTGATCTCGCATCCCGCTACGATGACGCACGCGGGCATGGATGAATCGGCGCGGCTTCGTGCCGGCATCGGGGCGGGGTTGTTGCGTGTGTCGGTCGGCATCGAGGACGCGGCGGACCTCGCCGCCGATGTGACCGCGGGTCTCGAGCGCGCCGCTAAAGCGCAGCCAGCACCGCATCACCGGCGGCGCGCGTCGTGACGGGTGTCCTTCCGGTCGCGGCGAGATCGGCGGGCAAGGCGCCCGAGACGACGGCCCGCGATACGGCGCCTTCCAGCGCGCTCGCTTCCGGTTCGAGCTGCAGCGCGTACCGCAGCAGCATAGCCGCGCTCAGTATCGTCGCATAGGGATTGGCGATACCGCGACCGGCGATATCCGGCGCCGAGCCGTGGATGGGTTCGAACAATCCGCCGCGCCCGCTCGAGCCCAACGATGCCGAGGGCAGCAGGCCGAGCGAGCCCGCGAGCATCGATGCCTCGTCGGTGAGAATATCGCCGAACATGTTCTCCGTGACGATCACGTCGAAGTCGCGCGGCCGCCTCAAGAGGTGCATGGCTGCGGCGTCCACCAGCACGTGCTCGAAGCGCACGTCGGGGAATTCGCCGGGCAGTATGCGCTCGACGACCGTGCGCCACAGGCGCGAGGTTTCAAGAACGTTGGCTTTGTCGACCGAGGTGAGTTTGCCCCGGCGCGATCGGGCCAACTGCGCCGCCAGGCGCACCACGCGTTCGATCTCGATCACGGAGTAGCGGCAGACGTCGACCGCCTCGGTGGCTGTGCGCTGCTTTTCGCCGAAATAGATCCCGCCCGTCAGTTCGCGCACCACCATGATGTCGACGCCCTGCAGCAGTTCGGCCTTGATGGGCGAGGCGTCGAGAAGCGCCGGATGCGGAACCACGGGGCGCAGATTGGCGAACAGTCCGAGCGCTTGGCGCAGCTGCAGCAACCCCTGTTCCGGGCGCACCTTGGCATTCGGATCCGACCACTTCGGGCCGCCTACGGCGCCCAGCAGCACCGCGTCGGCGCGCTGACAGAGGCTTAAGGTGGCCGCCGGCAGCGCCACACCCGTCGCGTCGATGGCCGCTCCGCCCAATAGCGCCGGTTCGAAGCTAAAGGAGTGGCCGAAGCGATCGGCAATGCGTTCGAGCGCGCGCACCGCCTCGGCCGTGACCTCGGCGCCAATGCCGTCGCCGGCGATCACGGCAATCAATGCGCGCAATCGCCCTCTCCGGGGCCTCTGCGGGCAGTTTCATAGCGTTCGATATCGCCCTGCTTGCTGCGCAGATAGCCAAGCTCATCGATCCCGTTCAACAGACAATGGCGCGCGAAGGCCTCGATGGGAAAGGCGACTGCGGTGCCGGTCGGCAGCGTCAGCCGGGCGGTCTCGAGATCGATGTCGACCTCTGCGCCGGGGTGTTCGATCAGCCAGGCCGCGGTGGTCTCATCCACCGTGATCGGCAACAGGCCGTTCTTCAACGAATTGCTGCGAAAAATATCGGCGATCTCGGTGCTGATGACGGCGCGTATCCCGTAGTCCAAAAGCGCCCAGGGCGCATGCTCGCGCGAGGAGCCGCAGCCGAAGTTGCGCCCCGTCACCAGCACGCGGCAGTCGTGTGCCGCTGCGCGGTTTAGCACGAAATCTGGATTTGGCGTGCCGTCCGCCCGATAGCGCCAATCGGCGAATAATTGCCGGCCCAATCCTTCCTTGGTCGTCGTCGTCAAAAACCGCGCGGGAATGATCTGATCGGTGTCCACATTGCTGGACGGCATGACGATGGTGCGCGAGCGCACCCGCTTCAAGGGTTCCATCACATGAATTCTCTAGGATCGGTGATCCTGCCGCGAACCGCGCTCGCAGCGGCGGTTAGCGGACTTGCCAGCAAGGTGCGCGCGCCGACACCTTGCCGTCCCTCGAAATTGCGGTTGCTGGTGCTGAGCGCGTACTGGCCGGCGGATACCGTGTCGCCGTTCATCCCCAAGCACATGGAGCAGCCGGACTCGCGCCAGTCGGCGCCGGCGCTGCGGAAAATGTCCGCGAGGCCGGCCGCTTCGGCCTCGCGTTTGATCTGTTGCGAGCCCGGAACGATGAGCAGGTGCACGCCGGCCGCCACCCGGCGGCCTTTGAGGATTTGCGCCGCGGCCTGCAAATCCTCGAGCCGTCCATTGGTGCAGCTGCCGATGAACACCACATTCACCGGCTTTCCCGCCATGGCTTCACCGCGCTGAAACCCCATGTAGCGCAGCGCCTTGTCGGACACGGCATCGTCGGCGGCGTCGGGGATCGCGGCGCTGATCGGCACCACCATGCCGGGATTCGTGCCGTAGGTGATCATCGGTTCGAGCGTCGCTGCGTCGATATCGACGGATGCGTCGAATACCGCACCGGCATCGGTGGCGAGTGCCTTCCATCGGGAGTGCGCGGCTTCCCAATCCGTGCCCGTCGGGGCGCGCGGCCTTCCCTTGAGATATGCGAACGTGGTTTCGTCCGGCGCAATCATGCCGGCGCGCGCGCCGGCCTCGATGGACATGTTGCACATGGTCATGCGCTGCTCCATCGAGAGCGCCCGGATGGTCGCGCCGCGGTACTCGAACACATGGCCGGTGCCGCCTGACACCCCGACCTTGCCGATGATCGAGAGGATCAGATCCTTGGCGGTGACGCCCGGCGCCAGCTTGCCCTCGATGTTGAGGGCGAAAGTCTTTGGTTTACGCTGCAGCAGGCACTGGGTGGCGAGCACGTGCCCGACTTCGGTGCTGCCGATGCCGAAGGCGAGGGCGCCGAACGCACCGTGCGTGCTCGTATGGCTGTCGCCGCAGACGATGGTCATGCCGGGCTGTGTGGCTCCGAGTTCCGGGCTGATGATGTGCACGATGCCGCGCCGCGCATCGCGCATGCCGAACAGTTCGACGCCGAAATCGGCGGCATTGCGCTCGAGCTGGGCCACTTGCTTGGAGGCCGCGTCCACCGCGATCGGCACGTTGCCGAACACCTGTTCGGTGCGGGTGGGTGTCGAGTGATCCATGGTGGCGAGCGTGCGAGCGGGGCGGCGGACCGGCAGGCCGAGAGACCTGAGCAGGCTGAATGCCTGCGGCGACGTGACCTCGTGGATGAGATGCAAATCGATGTAGAGCACCGCCGGGGTGTCGGCGGTCTCCGCCACCACTTCGTGCGCCGTCCAAACCTTGTCGAACAACGTGCGGGCGCTCGCAGCCATCTGCGTCAGGCTCTGCCGGATTCCAGCCACGGCATGCGCGCGCGCAGCGTGGCACCCACTTTTTCTATGGAATGACCGAGGTCGGCCTTCAGTAGCTTGGAATATTTTCGGCGGCCGGTCCTGGTCTCGGAGATCCATTGGCGCGCGAACTTTCCGGATTGAATCTCGGCGAGGATTTTTTTCATTTCCTTCTTGGTGGCCTTGTTGACGACGCGCGGGCCGCGCGTCAGGTCGCCGTACTTCGCCGTCTCGCTGATGAAGCGGTGCATCTTGGTGATGCCGCCCTCGTGCAGAAGATCGACGATCAGTTTGAGCTCATGCAAGCACTCGTAATACGCGACCGCAGGCTGGTAGCCGGCTTCGACCAGGGTCTCGAAGCCTTTGACCACGAGCTCGGTGGCGCCGCCGCAGAGCACCACCTGTTCGCCGAACAGATCGGTCTCGGTTTCTTCGGCAAACGTCGTTTCGAGTACGCCGCCGCGAGTGCCGCCGATGCCGTGGGCATAGGCCATCGCATTCGCTTTGGCTCGCTTGGTCGGGTTTTGCGCGACCGCGATCAAGCACGGCACGCCGCGGCCTTGCTGGTATTGGCGACGCACCAGATCACCCGGACCCTTGGGCGCGATCAGCACCACATCCAAATCCTTGCGCGGCCGGATTTGCTTGAAATGCACGTTGAAGCCGTGCGCGAACAGCAAGGTCGCGCCCCTTTCGATGTGCGGCTTCAATTCCTGATACAGCGCCTTTTGAGCCATGTCGGGAACGAGCATTGCCACGAGTTGCGCGCCCTTGACGGCGGCCGCCGGCTCCTGCACTTTCAGACCGTCCTTTTTGGCCTTGTTCCAGCTATCGCCCTTGCGTACCCCGACCACCACGTCGAAGCCGCTGTCGCGCAAATTGAGCGCGTGCGCACGACCTTGGCTGCCGTAACCGAGAATGGCGATGCGCGCTCCGCGCAGGGCCTTTTTATCGACGTCTTTTTGCGAATACAAACGCATGTGGTGCTCCATGAAAGTAGCCGCAAATAGCACCACAGAATCTCTTATCATGCAAGGACTACCGCGGATCCATCCGCGCTTCTGTGGGACCGATGATCATGACCGCCGATGTCGCCGCTGCAGTTCCGCTGTGGCTCTTGTACGAGGACGAAGTTGATGCGTGGCGCGCGCGCCAAAGTGCGCAGGTCGCGAAGTGGCTCGGCGAGCATAATTTCCGTGCCGAAAAGCATCGGGTGCTGTTGGCCGCGGATGCGGCCGGCGGCCTTCTGTTGGCGGTCGGCGGTTTGGGCAAGCGCCAGGGCGCATTGTCGCTGTGGCACGCGGCGGGATTCGCGGAACGCCTGCCGCCGCGCCGCTATCGATTGGCGCAAGACTGGAGCGCCGACGACGCCACCCAACTGTGCCTGGGGTTCGCCTACGGCGCCTACCGCTTCGAGCGGTACCGGCCGGCCAAGACCGAAGCCGCCGCGACCATCGAGGCGCCGCCGAACGCCGATCGGTCGTTCGTGGCGTTGGCGGCCGAAGCGCTGACGATGGCGCGCGATTGGATCAATACCCCGGCATCGGACTTCGGCCCGACGCAACTTGCGACGGCGGCGCGCGAGCTGGCCGAGCGGCACCATGCTGGCTACCGGGAATGGGTGGGCGAGGAGCTGCAGGCGAATTTTCCGGCGATTCACGCGGTGGGCCGGGCGAGCGCGGATGCCCCGCGGCTCGTCGAGATTCGCTGGTCACCGGTGCAGTCGGGGACGCTTCGGCGCTTGACGCTCGTCGGCAAGGGCGTGTGCTTCGACAGCGGCGGCCTCGACATCAAACCGAGCTCCGGCATGGCGTTGATGAAAAAAGACATGGGCGGTGCGGCGCTCGCGCTCGCACTCGCGCACATGCTCATGAGCAGTCGAATCCGCGCCGAGCTTCGGATCCTCGTGCCGGCGGTCGAGAACTCGATCGGCGCCAACGCCTACCGGCCGGGCGACGTGCTTACGTCGCGCAAAGGCCTCACCGTCGAGGTGGGAAACACCGACGCCGAAGGGCGTTTGGTGCTCTGCGATGCGCTGGCGCTGGCCGACGCCGAGTGTCCCGACCTCATCATCGACTTCGCGACCTTGACCGGTGCTGCGCGGGTCGCCTTGGGGCCGGAGTTGCCGGCGCTGTTCGGCAGCGATGACGGGGTTGTGGCCGATCTGGCGCGGGCCGCCGCCGCGGCCCACGACCCGCTGTGGCCCATGCCGCTGTGGATGGGATACGACGATGAACTCGCGAGCAAGATAGCGGATCTCAATAACGTCGCCGCTTCGGGTTTCGCGGGCGCAATCTTTGGCGCCCTGTTTCTCAAACGCTTCGTCACCGAGACCCAGCATTGGTTGCACCTCGACGTGTATGCCTGGAATCCGCGGGAGCGGCCGGGACGCGGCGTCGGCGCCGAGGCGCAGGCGATACGCGGCGTGTATTGCTACTTGCTCGAGCGCTACGGTACGGTGTGAGACATGCGAGGTAAATCCAAATCAGCCGCGAGCGCTTCGAAGCGGGCACGGTCCATCGATGCACGCCGCTATTCGCGAACCGTTGTGGACGGTCTCAAACAGGCTCCCGCCCGCGCGATGCTGCATGCCGTGGGCTTCAGCGATGCCGACTTCGCCAAGCCGCAGGTCGGGATTGCGTCCACCTGGAGCAACCTGACGCCCTGTAACATGCACATCGACGAACTCGCGCGCCTCGCCGCCGCCGGAGTCGAAGCGCAGGGCGCCAAGGCCGTCACCTTCAACACCATTACCGTGTCCGACGGCATTTCGATGGGCACGCCGGGCATGCGCTACTCGCTGGTGTCGCGCGAGGTCATTGCGGATTCAATCGAGACGGTGGTCGGCGCCCAGGGCTTTGACGGCGTGCTGGCGATCGGCGGATGCGACAAGAACATGCCGGGCTGTTTGATCGCGCTGGCGCGGCTCGACCGACCTGCGGTATTCGTATACGGCGGGACCATCCGGCCGGGAGCCGACAAACGTGACATCGTGTCGGTGTTCGAGGCCGTGGGTGGCTACGCGCAAGGCACGGTCTCGGAGCAGCAACTCAATTTCATCGAACGTACGGCGATTCCCGGTCCCGGCTCCTGCGCCGGCATGTACACGGCGAACACGATGGCATCGGCCATCGAGGCCTTGGGGATGAGTCTGCCGAACAGCTCCGCTCAGGACGCGGTGTCGAGCCAGAAGCGCGAGGATTGCACGCGCGCCGGCGCCGCCGTGGTCGAACTGATCCAGCGCGGCATCAGGCCGCGCCACATCATGACGCGCAAGGCCTTTGAAAATGCGATCACCGTATGCATCGCCCTCGGCGGCTCGACCAATGCCGTACTGCATTTGTTGGCGATTGCCTATGCGGCGAACATTAAGCTGGAACTGGATGATTTCACTCGGATCGGCAAGCGCGTTCCGGTTTTGGCAGACCTGCGGCCGAGCGGCCGGTTCTCGATGTCCGAGCTGGTGGCAATCGGCGGAATTCAACCCTTGATGAAGACGCTGTGGTCCGCCGGGCTGCTGCACGGGGACTGTCTGACGGTAACCGGACGGACTTTGGCGCAGAACCTGCGTACGGTTGTGCCTTATCCGCCCGGGCAGGAAATCGTGCGGCCGATGACTAATCCGATCAAAAAGGACAGTCATCTGGTCATTCTGTACGGCAATCTCGCGCCTGCGGGGGCGGTGGCCAAGATCACCGGAAAGGAGGGGCTGCGCTTTACCGGCAGGGCGCGCGTGTTTAATTCCGAGGAAGAGTCGCTCACGGGAATCCTCGGCGGCAAGGTGCGGGCCGGGGACGTGGTCGTGGTCCGCTATGAAGGCCCGAAAGGTGGGCCCGGAATGCGCGAGATGTTGAGCCCGACCGGCGCAATCATCGGCAAGGGCCTCGGCGCTGAGGTCGCGTTGATCACCGACGGGCGGTTTTCCGGCGGCAGCCACGGCTTCGTTGTTGGCCACTTGTCGCCGGAAGCGGCCGTGGGCGGGCCGCTGGCCTTGGTCGAAAGCGGCGACGAGATTACGATTGATGCACAGCGGCGTGAAATCACCTTGCGTGTCAGCGCGGCTGAACTGAAACGCCGGAGCAGGAAATGGAGGCCGCCGAAACCCTATGCGCGGCGCGGCGCGTTGGCGAAATACGCGCGGCAAGTCAGCAGCGCCTCGTTGGGTGCGGTGACCGACTTAGAGTGAGGGCTATTGGCCCGAAGTCCTGCTTGCAGTGCGGGCGGGATGTGTGTCAGGCTCTAGGCGCTTCGCCAGCAGGCGTGCGGCGCATATGACAAGATTGTGTATAAGAGCCTAGGTCGCAAACAGACTTATGTATAAATTCGAAGAGCCGGGATTATTTTCGGGCACCAGGGGCGCGGCCCTCATCGCCGTCATCATTTTGCACGTGGGCATCGTTTGGGCGTTTTACACCGGCCTGGCCGGTAAGCTCATACAAAAGGTAATTCCGCCGGTGGAAATCGCGCAGATCGACAAGCCGAAGGATGTCGATAAGCCGCCGCCGCCGCCGCCCAAGCTCGAAGAAATCAAGCCCTATGTCCCGCCACCGGAATTCGTCAATATCCAGGCGCCGCAGCAGGAGACCACCGCCATCACGCAGACTACAACGGTGCAGAGGCCCGCACCGGTGGTGCAGGCACCGCCGCCGCGGCCCGGCACACCGCCGCGTATGGATCCGAAGCATCCGCTCAAGATCGGTGAGGAGTGGTATCCGGACGCGTCCAAGCGCGCCAATGAAGAAGGCCGCTGCGTGGTGCAAGTCACCGTCGCGGCGGATGGTACGATCAAGTCCGAAACGCTTCAGTCGAGCAGCGGCTTTCCGCGCTTGGATGATGCATGTTTGAAGGCCGTGCACGGGCAGCGCATGATCCCGGCGACCGAGGATGGCAAGGCGGTCGAAAAGACTGCGGCCTTGCCAATCGTCTGGAAGCTCACGAAATAAATGAGTCGGCGCTGATTTAGAGTTAAATTACTACTACGCAAATCCAAATGTAGAGGGAATTGGTCAATGCAAGAGACAGCTGTTGAAAACCCATATGGCCTTGGTGCGTTGATCGCTAATGGCGACATAATCGCCCGATCGATCCTCCTCATCCTGTTGATCATGTCGCTTTTGACATGGTTCATCATGATCACCAAGTTTTTCGATCAACGCCGGCATCGCCTGCAGGCCATCGAAGCGGAGCGGGAGTTTTGGGATTCCACCAGCCTGACTGACGCCATCAGCAAGTTGAAGGGCAATTCCAATCCCTTCCGCGCGCTCGCCGAGACCGGTAAGCAGGCGGTCGAATACCACGAGATCAACAAGAGCCGGCTGTCGGGCGCCATCGGCACCAGCGAGTGGATCACCGAGTCGCTGCAGCGTACCGCGGACGCCGTCATCAGCCGCATGCAATCGGGCTTGCCGGTGCTCGCTTCGGTCGGCGCCACCGCGCCGTTCGTCGGCTTGCTCGGCACGGTCATCGGCATTTACCACGCGTTGATCGCCATCGGCGTGGCCGGCCAGGCGTCCATCGACAAGGTGGCGGGACCCGTCGGCGAAGCGCTCATCATGACCGCCATCGGGTTGGCGGTGGCCGTGCCTGCGGTGTTGGGCTACAACATCCTACTGCGCCGCAATAAGGGCACCCAGGAACGCGTCAGCCATTTCACGCATGAACTGCACGCCTACTTGATTTCGGGTGTGAAGATGGGACTGGGCATGGAAAAGGGCCCCGCCGCATCCGTCGGCAAACCCGCGCCTGCTGCGGCCCGCTAGGAATCGAAGTCCATGGCGCTGAACGTCGGTACTGAGAGCGAAGGCGAAGCGATGTCGGACATCAACGTCACGCCCTTGGTGGACGTGATGTTGGTGTTGCTGATCATTTTCATCATAACGATTCGGGTCATCATTCAGCAGATCCCGGTGGAATTGCCGAAGGCCACCAATCTGCCGACGCAGACCAGGCCTGAAAATATCACCATCGCCATCGACAAGGAGGGCGATATTTTCTGGAATACGCAGAAAGTGAGCGGCCAAGATGATCTCAAGGCGCGCTTGCGCGCCATTGCGCGCGAGGAGCCGCAGCCGGAAGTGCACATTCGCGGCGATTCGAACGTGCGCTATCAGTACGTGGGACAAGTGCTCGTCGCCACTCAGCAGATCGGCATCCGCAAAGTGGCTTTCATCACCACACCCGATCATTTCGGCCCCGGCACCTAGGAGAGACCCAACATGGCGATGGCAGTTGGCAGCGCGGAAGGGCAGTCGTATTCGGAGATCAACATGACGCCGTTAATCGACGTCATGCTGGTGCTGCTCATCATTTTCATCATCACGATCCCAACCCAAACACACGCGGTCAAGATCGACAACCCGTTGCCGCCGCCACCGAACTTCGTGCCGCCGCCGCCTCCGGAAGTCATTGATTTGTCGATCGACTTTGACGGCACATTGCTCTGGAACAAGACCCCGGTGGATCGGGCAACGCTGCAGAGCTACATCAGTTCAGAGTCGACCAAGGATCCGCAGCCGGAGGTGCACATCACGGTCGATAAATTCGCCAAGTATGAAATCGTGGCTCAGACGCTGGCCGACCTGCAGCACCGCGGACTGAAGAAGATTGGATTCGTCAACAACGATTATTTCTAACTAGGATCCTGAGCGGGTATCTCGGCGCGTCGACCCCTTAAATAGATCGTGGGTTCACGCGCCGTTTGTTTGACCGGCCGCCCACAAGCACAATTTGAGATCGCAAAGCAGCGAGGATGCACTCATGACTCAATCGATTCCACACATGGTTCCCGGGCGGTTCGAGCGCTGGACTCGCGGCGCGAGCCTAGGGCTTATGCTCGCCGTAGCATGCGTTGCCATGACTTCAGCGGCTGCGGCGGCCGACAAGCCCAAGGGACCGGAAATCAGCCGCGTCATTGCCAAGGAAATGATGGCGGCGCAGAAGGCTCTGCAAGCGGGACAGTGGGCCGAGGCGCTCAAGAATTTGGATGAGGCCGAGACGAAATCTCCGCTCACCGCATTCGATAAAAAGACCATCTACGACTTCAAGGGCATTGCAGACGTCAGACTCAACAACTTGAAGGCGGCTCAAGTTGAATTCGAAAAAATGCTGGCCACGGGCGCCGCGACTCCGGAAGAAGTCACCAGCACCACCCGCACGCTGTTCAGCATCTCCGCGAGCACCAACCAGTATCAGAAAACCATCGATTACGGCAAGCAGATGGTCGATGCGGGGACCGCAACCCCCGACAATGTCGCGATCATTGCGCAGAGTTACTACCAGTTGAAGGACTGCAAGAACGCCAGTGCGTGGGCGGATAAGGCGATTGCCGCGAGCCGCAAGGCCGGCGAGACGCCCAAGGAGAATATCTTTCTGTTCAAATTGCAGTGTGCCTCCGACTCGGGCGACACCGCGACGATGGACGCGGTGCTTATCGATCTCATCCGCCTCAACAATAAGACGACGTATTGGAATACGTTGCTGCGCATAGAGCGCCAGGACGAGCGGGTCGACCGCAATACGTTGATGATCTACCGCATCATGTACAACACCAACGCGATGAATGCGGATTCCGATTATATTGAAATGGCGCAGCTGCTGGCCGATGCCGCTCTGCCGGGAGAGGCGGAAACGGTACTCGAAAAGGCCATGTCCACGGGCGTGATCAAGGATGACCATAAGGAGCGCACCAACCGCCTCCTGACGTCCTTGAAGGCCCGTGCGGATGCCGACAAAAAGGGGCTGGCGCAGGAAGATGCCGAGGCGGCCAAGAATCCGGCGGGCGAACTCGATGTCAAGCTCGGCGAGGTGTACTACGGCTTCGGTGACTATCAAAAGGCGGTGGACGCCATCAGCCGCGGTATCCAAAAGGGTCAGGTCAAACACCTGGACGAGGCGTACGTGTATCTCGGCCTCGCGCAGGCCCAGCTCAAGAATTTCGCGGAGGCCAAACGCACCTTCGCCAACCTGAAACTCGTTCCGGACATCAGCCCGCGAGTGCTGAAGTTGTGGACGCTTTACGCCGAAAAGCTCGGCTCATGAGTGGCTAGGTCAGAGGAGAATTGCAATGACGATCAAAGCCGGCGACAAGATGCCCGACGGTAAATTCACCCGCATGACCAAGGACGGGCCGCAGAAGCTTGCGGCCGACGAATTGTTCAAAGGCAAGACCGTGGTGCTGTTCTCGGTTCCCGGAGCGTTTACGCCGACCTGCGATGCCAAGCATTTGCCTGGTTTCGTCGAGTTGGCCGATCGGTTCAAGGCGAAGGGCGTGGACACCATCGCCTGTACGGCCGTCAATGATGTGTTCGTGATGAATGCGTGGGGTAAATCCGGCGGCGTCGGCGATAAGATTCTGATGTTGGCCGACGGCAACGGCGAGTACGTCAAGGCGCTCGGCCTTGAATTGAACGCCACCGGCCACGGCATGGGGATGCGCGGGCAACGCTTCGCCGTCGTCGTCAAGAACGGGATCGCCACTCATGTGCACGTGGAAGCGCCGGGCGAGTTCAAGGTGTCCGCGGCGGAATACGTGTTGAAGCAACTTTAGGCGCGCCTTGCTAGCCCTGCGGACTTCGCCGCCGGTTTTCGCGGCTGCGGAGGCCGAACGGATCGCGCGCGACTGCTATGGTCTTGCGGTTTCGGTGCGGCCGCTGTCGGGGGAACGCGACAGCAACTTTCGCCTGCGCGGCGCGGATCAGCGCGAATACGTACTGAAAATACTCGATCGCGAAGCCACCCCCGAAGCAATTGACTGCCAAATCCGCGTGCTGCGTCATTTGGCTGAAGCCGACCCGGCGTTGCCGGTGCCGCGCATCTATGCCACCGCGCACGGCGAGGATGTCGGCACCATCCGACGGGACGACGGTATCTACACGACCTGCCTCATGGGATACCTGCCGGGGCAACTGCTCGCGCAACGCGCTCCCGCCGCGGTGCTGCTGCGCAATCTCGGCGACACCCTGGCGCGTCTGGATCGGGCATTGCAGGGCTTCTTCCATCCCGCGCTCGCGCAGCGTTTGGCGTGGGACGTCAGGCGCCTTTCCGAACTCGTCGAATTCGCCGCCTATATAGATTCCGCTGCCGCTCCGAAATAGGGTCGAGGAGGTGTCAGCGGCGCTCGCGAAGCGGATGCCGGCGCTGCGTGCGCTGCGCAGTCAGGCGATTCACGGCGATTGCCATGGTCATAACCTCTTGGTCGACGCCGAGGGGGTCGGCATTAGCGGTATTCTGGATTTCGGCGACATGATTCACGCGCCTCTGGTTTTGGAGCCCGCGGTTGCGATGTCCGAATTGCTCACCGATGATCTGGCGCCGTTGGACGCCCTGTCGTTGTTGCTGCGCGGTTACACACAGCGCCAACCGCTGGAAGCCGCCGACGTGGAGGTTCTTTATGATCTCATCGCGGCGCGCCACGCCATCACCATTCTGGTGCACGCCTTCAGGGGGCGGCAGGACGATCGCGGAGCGCCGGCTCTCGATCGCTCGGCAGCCCTTGCCGCGCGTTCTCTCGATCTCTTGATGCAGGCCGGCCGCGATTCCTTGACCAGGACTTGGCACGACGCCGCGGACTCGACCTCGCCGAGCGGGGTGTGGACGGCAGCCTCGGTCGACCTGTCGCGCCGGCATCGCCTGATGGGTGCCGGGGCCGAGCTCTTTTATGAGCAGCCGCTGCACATCGTGCGCGGCAGCGGGGTGTGGCTCTACGACGGGAACGGGCGCTCCTACCTCGATGTGTACAACAACGTGCCGCACGTGGGCCACGCCCATCCGGCGGTGGTTCAGGCGATACAGAAGCAGTCGGCGATCTTGTCGACTCACACGCGCTATCTGCACGGCGGTATTCTCGAGTATGCGGAACGGCTGACCGCAACTCTGCCGGCCCATCTCGACGCCTGCATCTTCGTCAACTCCGGCAGCGAGGCCAATGACGTCGCATGGCGGATCGCACAATCGGCCACCGGCCATCGGGGCGGCTTGGTGATGAAAAACGCCTACCACGGCATTACGGATGCCGTGGCGGCACTCACGCCGAGTACCGGAGAGCCGCGCGACACTCGGGTCATGACGCTGGCGATACCTCCCACGGGCTGCCGCGCGGACGAAGCGCTGGCGCCTGCCGAGCTTGCTGCGGCGGCGCAGGATGCGGTCCGCGCCATTCATACCCTGGCGAGCCGCGGCTTCGCGCCCGCCGCATTTTTCATCGACTCCGCCTTGACCAGCTCCGGCATCCTCGATCCGCCGCCTGACTGGGCTGCTGCCGCGATTGAACGGGTGCGGGCGGCCGGAGGTCTCATCGTGGCCGATGAAGTGCAGTACGGGCTGGGCCGATCCGGGTCGCACTTCTGGGGGTTCGCGCGCCGCGGTTTCGAACCCGATATCGTCACGCTCGGAAAGCCGGTGGGCAATGGCTATCCGATGGGCGTGGTCATCGCAAACCGGGCGCTGATCGAGGCATTCCAGGCAAAATACGGCTTCTTTTCCACCTTCGGCGGCAATCCCGTGGCGGCAGCCGCGGGGCTTGCGGTGCTCGAGGTGCTCGATCGGGAGCATCTTGTGTCCAATGCTTACAGTACCGGAGAGTACCTGCGCCAACGATTGACCGAGTTGGCCACCCGGCATCCATGTTTCGGAGCGGTACGCGGGGCGGGCCTTCTGCTCGGGCTCGAAATCATCGGGCTGCCGACTGACCCGGCGCGCCAGCGCGCCAAGCGGATCATCAATATCCTGGCGTCCCAGGCGCGGGTGCTCATCGGCTACGAAGGGCCTGAGGCCGACGTGTTGAAGCTGCGGCCACCGATGCCGTTTCGTGCCGAGCACGCCGATCTGTTGGTCAGCGCGCTCGATGCTGCCGCGACGGTGGTCGAGGCGCACGGCGCCGGTGCATGACCGGCTCACGGCGCAAGGGCTCGGGGGATGCGGATATCCGCCCTTACCGGCCGCTGAGAACCCCGCCTCGTGCGACTACGATGAACGCGCTGATGGTGCCGGCGGCCCCGAAGCTTCCATGATGCGGCGCGAGTTATCCGGCGAACGAAACAACAAGGGTCGCTCCGGAACCTTTTCTCCCGCTGCAATTGCCGCCAACACGATGCCGTGGTGCGGCGATTTATCGCAGGCAGGGTCGGTAGCCCCGATATCGCCCGTAAGAAGATAGGCTTGGCATCGGCAGCCGCCGAGGTCCTTGGCGCGCTCCGGACAACTGCGGCAGGGTTCCGGCATCCAGGCCTCGCCGCGAAATCGGTTGAACGCCGGGGCATCGAACCATATCTCGCGAACGCTCGAGCTGCGAACGGAAGGAAACGCAAGACCGGGCAACATGCGGGCCGCCTGACAGGGCAGCGCCGTCCCGTCCGGACTTACGCAGAGGATGGTGGTTCCCCAGCCGTTCATGCAGCGTTTCGGTCGTCCTTCGAAATAATCCGGCACGACAAACAGAAGCCGCAAGCGATTTCCGAGAGTCGCACGGCGCTCGGCCACAACCGCTTCGGCGCGCTCGAGTTGCTCGCGGCTCGGCATGAGATGATCGCGGTTGAGCAGTGCCCAGCCGTAATACTGCGTGTTGGCGAGCTCCAGATATTCCGCGCCGATGTCGAGCGCCAGATCGATGATGCGATCGACATGATCGATGTTGAGACGATGGATGACGCAGTTCATGACCATGGGAAAGCCATGGCCCTTGATCAGCTCGGCCACGCGCCGCTTGAGATCAAAGGTGCGTGTGCTCGACAGGAAATCGTTCACCTCGCGAGTGGAATCCTGGAACGAAAGCTGAATGTGATCGAGCCCGGCCTCCTTCAACGAACGGATGCGGGCCTCATTCAGGCCGGCTCCGGAGGTAATGAGATTCGTGTAGTAGCCGAGCCTGTGCGCCTCGGCGACCAGCACTTCCAAATCCTTGCGCGTCAGGGGCTCGCCCCCCGAAAAGCCGAGTTGTACGGCACCCAAGGCACGCGCCTCTGTCAGCACCCGAATCCAGTCCGTCGTCGAGAGTTCGTTATTCTGCGCCGCGAAATCCAAGGGATTGGAGCAGAACACGCAGTGCAGAGGACAGGTATAAGTGAGTTCGGCAACGAGCCACAGCGGCGGCGTGACGGCGGCGGAGGCGACGGGGTTTGCGCTCATCGGTCGACCCACTCGACCCAGCCCTTGTCGGTGGCCACCTTCAGGAACGCCTCGACATCCGCGCCAAGACCGGTGGCTGCGAATGCGTTCTCGAGGTCCGCGACGATCTCGGCCACGGATTTCGTGCCGTCGCAGCGAAGCAAAATTTGCCCGGCGCTCGCGTTCAACTTGACCATGCCCTCGGGAAACAGCAGCACATGAGCCTGCTGGGCCTCCTCCCACTGCAGTCGATACAGTCGGGCGACGCGGGGATGGGCCGACTTCTCAGTGTGCGCCGAATCAGTCACCGGCGGGTCCGAAGCGCAGTTGAATGGCGTCGAGCATCGACCACAGGATGTCGAGCTTGAACTGCAGAATCTCGAGTGCCCGGTCTTGCGCCTCCCGGGTGGTGAAGTACGCCAGAGTGATCTTGAGGCCGTGTTCGACGTCGCGGGTCGCGAGAGGAATGCGGCTTCGGAAATACGCAAGTCCCGCGGAGTCGATCCAGGGATAGTGAACCGGCCAGGTCGCGAGCCGCTCCTTGTGGATCTGCGGGGCGAATAGTTCCGTCAACGAAGCGCAAACGGCCTCTTGCCAGGGGCGTCGGCGCGCAAAGTCGACGTAGGCGTCGACCGCGAAACGCACACCGGGGACGAGGTCGCGCAGCGACCACAAATCCTCCCGTGAAATTCCAACCGCTTCGCCGAGTTTGACCCAGGCTTCGATGCCTCCGGGGTCCTGATCGGTGCCGTCGTGATCGAGGATGCGGCGCACCCATTGGCGCCTGACATCCCGGTCGGGGCAGTTGGCCATCAGCGCGGCATCTTTCAGCGGAATATTGATCTGGTAATAAAAGCGATTGGCCACCCAGCCGCGGATCTGTTCGGCGCTTGCGCGGCCCGCGTTCAATGCCACGTTGAAGGGGTGATGAATGTGATAGGCCTGGCCTTTGGCCCGCAGGGCTTGCTCGAAGTCCGCCGCGTTCCAGGGTTCCAACCTACCGGATGCCCTGCTCACAGCCTGATCTCCAATCCGTCGAATGCGACCTCGATGCCGGCGTCGGTAAGCGCCGCCCGTTCGGCGCTTAGCTCATCGAGTATCGGATTCGTGTTGTTGACGTGAATCAAAATACGCCGTGTCGCGGCCGGCAGCTGCGCCAAGGTCTCGATCATGCCGCCGGTGCCGCTTTGCGGCAAATGCCCGAGTTCCGATGCGTGCTTGGAGGATACACCGGCGGCGATCATCTCGTCGTCCCGCCAGAAGGTGCCGTCCACCAGCACGCACTGACTCGCGAGCAGCGCCTCGCTAACCGATGCGCTGATGGTCGCGAGTCCGGGCGCGTACAGGGCGCGGCGGCTGCTTTTCATATCGCGAAATGACAGCGCAATGTTGTCACCGATCCGCGGGTTCTGGCGATTGGGCGAATAGGGCCCGGCCTTGCCCTCGACGGTGAGGGCGGTAATCTCGATACCGGGCAGCGAGGGGATCTGAAACGGCCGGCCGTCGATGCCGATCGGGTGCCACTCCACCCCGCAATAATGTTGCAGCACCGACAGCAGGGGAAGCCCCGAGGTCAAGTCGGTACGGACCGCCTCGGTCGTCCAGACCTCGAGCCGCCGGCGATGCTCTCGCAGCAGCAGCAAGCCGATCGTATGATCGATCTGCCCATCGACCAGCAGCACGGCGGCGATCGGCGTATCGCGGACCCCGCTGCGCGGCTGAAGGCGCGGATTGGCGGCGATCTGGCGATGCAGATCGGGAGACGCATTGCAAAGTACCCATCGATCGCCATCGCTCGAGATCGCGATCGAGGATTGAGTTCGGGGGGTGGCCTTTATGGAACCATCGCGCATCCCGCGGCAGTTCTGGCAAGCGCAATTCCATTGCGGAAAGCCCCCGCCAGCCGCCGAGCCGAGAACATGAATGAACACGATCCTGCGATTATGGACGAGGGGCGAGACCGTGGATCGGCTGCGCCCCAACGTTTTGGGGCGCTACCGCAAAGGCTTCAGCGAACCGAGACGTAGGAATTGATTTCCATTCCCAAATCGCAATTCGATCGCTGCTGGCGTTTCCCATCTCATGTCTGGCATTCCTCGAATAGTGAATCAGGCCCCGGCGCAGTATGTCCTGCCTGGTCGGCGTAATCAATGCTGCGGCCGCTCCGCGACCCCCGGATCGCCCGATTTGGACATAATTCAGAGCTGGCCTATGTTCCGACCAGCCGCTCGAGTTCCGGGACGATTTGAAACAGATCGCCCACCAATCCCACGTCGGCCACTTCGAAAATCGGCGCCTCGCCGTCCTTGTTGATCGCCACGATGGTGCGTGCATCCTTGATGCCCGTCAAATGCTGAATGGCGCCGGAGATGCCGATGGCGATGTAGATTTCGGGAGAGATGATCTTTCCCGTCTGGCCGACCTGCATTTCATTGGGAGCGTATCCGGCGTCGACCGCGGCACGCGATGCGCCGACGGCGGCGCCGATTTTGTCGGCGAAACTGAACAATAGCTTGAAATTCTCGGCGCTGCCGAGTGCGCGGCCGCCCGACACCACCCGCGATGCGGTCTGCAGGTCCGGACGATCCGTCGATCCGGATTTGGCGCCCACATAGCGCGTATGCGAGGGCAGGGCCACGCTCAAGGCCTTGGGCTCGATCGAGGCATTGCCGCCGCCGCTCGCGGCTTCGTAAGATGCCACGCGTACCGTCGCGATCAATTTGCGGCCCGGATCCGCTTCCACGGTCACGATGGCATTTCCGGCGTAAATGGGCCGGCGAAAGCGATAGGCCCCCTCGACGGCCATCAGGTCGCTCACCTGGGGCACACCGAGCAATGCCGCGACACGCGGCATGAGATCTTTGCCGAAGCTGGTCGAGGGCCCGAGGATGTGGCTGTAGCCGGCCGCCAGAGCTGCGATTTGCGGCGCCAATGTGGCCGCGAGCGGATGAGCATTCTCGGCGCGATCGATCCGCAACACCGTTTTGACACCCGACACCGCCGCGGCTTGTGCCGCAACGCTCGAGGTATCCGCGCCGAACAGCACGATGGTGATCTCGGCCTCCGGGATGGCCTTGGCGCAAGTGACGCATTTGGACGTCGCGGGATTGAGCGTCTTGCCCTCGTGTTCACCGACGATGAGTACCTTGTGCATTAGATCAAACCCTTTTTCTTGAGTACATCGACAAGTTCAGCCACATCCTTGACCATGACGCCTTTCTGGCGTTGAGGGGGCGGTTCGGTCTTCACGGTCTTGAGCAGTTGACCCGCACTTACGCCGAGCGCATCGAGCGACGTGACGTCCAACGGCTTCTTCTTGGCCTTCATGATGTCCGGCAGTTTCACGTAGCGCGGTTCATTCAATCGCAGATCCACGGTGATGACGGCCGGCAAATCCACTTCGATGGTCTCGAGGCCGCTATCCACCTCGCGGGTGACCGCCGCTTTGGAACCGTCGATCTCGACTTTGGAAGCGTAAGTGGCCTGCGGTCGCTCCCAAATTGCCGCGAGCATCTGTCCGGTTTGGTTGGCATCGTCGTCGATGGCCTGTTTGCCCAGAAAAATCAAATCCGGATTCTCCTTTTTAGCCAGCGCGAGAAAGGTCTGCGCGGCCGTCAGCGGCTCCACCGGCTGGTCCGTTTGCACCAAAATCGCCCGGTCGGCGCCCATTGCCAAGGCGGTGCGCAATTGTTGCTGCGTTTCGGCCACCCCGATGCTCACCGCCACCACTTCGATATTCGAACCTCGCTCCTTGATGCGCAGCGCCTCTTCGAGCGCGATCTCATCGAACGGATTCACGCTCATTTTGACGCCATCGAGCATCATGCCGCTGCCGTCGGGCTTGACGCGCACGCGCACGTTGTAGTCGACGACACGTTTGATGCAAACCATGATCTTCTGCATTAATGACTCCTTAATCAGCCGCTTGCGGCGCGCCCTTGCGGTGCGCACCGGCGGACTGATCCGCGACTTGTTGTTCCGAGAATGAAAGACTGATCCTGGCCGCGCACTGTCGCAGCTTTGGTAAAAAGCGCTCGAGCGCCCCCTGGAGCGGCACGGCGGCGGCGGCGAATCGCACGCACAGGCACGCCAAGACGCGTCCGTTCAACAATATCGGCACGCTCAGACTGATCTCTTCGAGCGATCGCCGCGCGCTCGATGTGTGCGCGTAACCCTGTGTTTTGACCTCGGACAGCTTGGTTTGCAGTTGTGTCTGCGGCGGCCGCGCAAGTGCATCCTGGTCCTTGGGAGAGCGCGCCAGGACGTCGATGAGCGCCTCGCGTTCCGGCGCCGGGCAGAAGGCGAGGTACGCGAGACCCGCGGCGCTCCCCAGCATCGGCGCGCGAAAGCCCGGGGAAAGGCGCAGGCTGGCGAGAGGGCTCGCGTGGTCGGTGGTTTCGCGCGCGATCATCGCGTCACCCGAGGGCGTGGAGAGCGCGACCGGCCATACGATGTCCCGGGACAACTCATGGATCAACGGTTTGGCGATCTGCTTGACCCATGCCTCATCGTCGAAACCGCCGCTCAGGGCGCGAACCTTGAGGGTTAGACGATAGCGATCGTCGCCCTCGTCGCGAAACACGAAGCCCGCATTGCACAGAGTTTCCAAGATTCTGTAGACGGTCGTGCGCGGTAATCGGATTTCGTGCGCGACCTCGGAGACCGTCGCACCGTCGCGCATATTCAGCACCGTCAGCGCATCAAGACCGCGCATGAGCGCGCGGATTGGGCGTGTTGATTCCATGAAGCCTCGATCAGGTGATCCGAATAGTTTAGGGGTCAGGCCTGCGCTTGTCCACCTCGCGGTCAACCGATAGACTCGCCTCGATGACCCGCTATTTTCTCATGCGTTTGGCTGGGGCGATTCCCACGCTATTTGTCATTGTCACACTGACTTTTTTTCTCATACGGGCGGCGCCCGGCGGACCCTTCGATCGGGAGCAATCGTTGCCGCCGCAAATCATGGCCAACCTGCAAAGTGCCTACGGCTTGGATCAACCCGTTTGGGTGCAATACGCCCGCTACGTGCGCGCCTTGGGACACGGCGATTTCGGTCCCTCATTCAAATATAAGGACTTTACGGTCACCGAACTGATCGGTCAGGGCCTTCCCGTGACCCTGGAACTCGGGACGGTTGCGTTGGGGCTCGCCTTGGCACTCGGAATCGCGATTGGAATTTTCGCTGCCCTGCGGCACAACACCCCGGCCGACTACGTCACGATGTCGCTGGCGGTGGTCGGTATTGCAATACCCTCGTTCGTGGCACTGCCGTTTCTAGGGCTGTTTTTCGGCATTTATTTGCACTGGCTGCCGGTTGCCGGCTGGGAACCGGATTCGATCCGAGATCTGGTGTTGCCGGTCGTCGCGTTGGCGCTGCCGCCGCTGGCATATATCGCGCGCCTCACGCGTGCGGGCATGCTCGAAGTGCTGCACAGCCGCTTCATCCGCACGGCCATCGCCAAGGGCCTGCCGTTGCATATGGTGATTGCGCGGCACGCGCTGCGCCCGGCGCTGGTGCCCGTCGTGGGGTACTTGGCGCCTGCCGTCGCGTCGATCATGACGGGCTCTTTGGTGGTGGAATCCATCGCTGGACTGCCTGGCGTTGGCCGCTACCTGGTGCAGGGCGCGCTCAATCGCGATTACACGCTGGTGATGGGAATGGTGATCCTCTACTCGACGGTGCTGATCGGCATGGGGCTGATGGCCGACCTGTTGTACGCCTGGCTCGACCCGCGCGTCAGGTTCGCCCGGTGAACGGCGGCCTGTGGCGCGAACCCGGCCGGCGGCTCGGCGCGAATACCGGTGCGGTCATTGCGCTCGGCATCGTGGTGATCCTCGTATCGATGGCGCTCGTCGGGCCGTGGCTGAGCCCGTATGACATTGAAGCGCTCGATTGGTCACATGTCGCCGCGTGGCCCGGCATGGCGCATGCGCACTGGTTCGGGACCGATCGTCTGGGCCGAGATCTGTTCGTGCGCACCCTCGACGGAGCGCGGGTGTCGCTCGCCGTCGGCCTCGTGGCAAGCGCGGTTAGTTTGAGCGTCGGTGTGAGCTATGGGGCTGTCGCGGGATATCTCGGCGGGCGCACCGATCAGATCATGATGCGCATCATCGAGATCCTGAGCGGGCTGCCGCTGATTTTTTTCGTCATATTCTTGACGGTCATCCTCGGCCGCAGCGAGACCCTGTTGTTCGTCTCGATCGGCGCCGTGGGCTGGCTGACCATGGCGCGAATCGTGCGCGGCCGGACATTGAGCATACGTCAACAAGAGTTCATCGAGGCGGCGGTCGCTTCCGGCGCAAGCACCGCTCGCATCATAATCAAACATGTCGTGCCCAACGTCTTGGGTCCGGTGATCGTGTACGCCACGCTCACGGTGCCGCAGATCATATTGTTCGAAAGTTTTCTGAGTTTTCTCGGATTAGGGATCCAGGAGCCGCGCGCCAGTCTCGGCACGCTCATTGCGCAGGGCGCCGGAGAGATGGAGGCCGCGCCGTGGATATTACTGGTGCCGGGCGGCTTTCTCGCTCTGCTGCTGCTGAGCCTGAATATCCTCGGCGATGGGCTGCGCGATGCCCTCGACGCGAAGGAGGGCGGGTGACGCAGCAGGACATTTCCATGCCGACTCTCAGCATAGAGAATTTGCAGGTGATCTATGCGCTTGCGGGCGGCCCCGTATCGGCTGTGCGCGAGGTGTCGTTGAAGGTGGCGTCAGGCGAGTGCCTCGGTATCGTGGGTGAATCGGGTTCCGGCAAGACCCAGGTATTCATGGCGGCCATGGGTCTGTTGGCGGGAAATGCCCAGGCGAGCGGCAGCGTGCGTTTCGATGGACGGGAAATTCTCGGTCTGACGCCTGCGGCGCTCAACCATATACGCGGCTCCGAGCTCACCATGATCTTCCAGGATCCGATGACCTCTTTGACGCCACACTTGAAGATCGGCGTGCAGCTTGCGGAGGTCTTGGTGGTTCATCGCGGCTTCTCGTGGCGCAATGCGCTGCGCGCCGCCGGACTCATCTTGGAGCGCGTGCGCGTGCCGGAGCCGCAACGCCGCCTTCAACAATACCCGCATGAATTGTCCGGCGGGATGCGCCAGCGCGTCATGATCGGCATGAGCCTGCTGTGCGAGCCGAAGCTGCTGATCGCGGACGAACCGACCAGTGCTCTCGATGTGACGGTGCAGGCCCAGATCATGGATGTGCTGCGCGAGCTCAAGTTCGAAGCTGCGATGGCCATGATTCTGATCAGTCATGATCTTGGACTAGTGGCGGGACTGGCCGATCGAATTATCGTGATGTATGCCGGTCGAGTGGTGGAAGATGCACCTGCCAGCGAAGTATTGCAGCGCGCGCATCATCCTTATACCGCGTTGCTCCTCGCGTGCGTGCCGAACCTGCGTGAGGCGCGGCTCGAGCGTATGCCGTGTCTGCCGGGACAGGCAATGGGCGCGGACATGCAGGAGCACGGCTGTGCGTTCGCGCCGCGCTGCCCGCGTGCGACCGAGCAATGCCATTCGCAACGGCCGCCCTTGCGCAGCCTGTATCAGTCGGTTCAAGTGGCATGCCATCATCCGCTGTCGCCGTGAACGGCTGTTTGCTCGAGGTGCGCGATTTGAGCGTGAATTTCGGCGCTTTCACCGCGCTTGGCGAAGTGAGCTTCCGTTTGGGCGCAGGCGAGACGCTGGGATTGGTCGGGGAGTCGGGTTCCGGAAAATCGACGCTCGCGCGGGCGCTTTTGCGCCTGATACCGGCTGCGCACGGCACCGTGATGTGGCGCGGCGTGGACCTGTTATCGTGCGACTCGGCGACCATGCGCCGACAACGCCGCGACTTGCAAATGATATTTCAGGATCCGCTGGGGAGCCTCAATCCGCGGATGACGGTGGGCGAGGTGTTGGGGGAACCGCTCGAGATCTTCGAACCCAGCCTCGCGGCGCGGGACCGTCGGGCGCGGATTGAGGAGATGCTGGAACGAGTCGGTCTGGCGCGCGACGCCGCCCGCCGGTACCCGCACGAATTCAGCGGCGGGCAGTGCCAGCGCATCGGCATCGCGCGCGCGATGATGTTGCGCCCGAAGCTATTGGTATGCGACGAACCCGTCAGCTCGCTGGACGTATCGATTCAGGGCCAGATCGTCAATTTGTTGATGGATCTGCAGCACGAGTTCGGCACCGCGATGCTGTTCATCAGCCATAATCTGGCTGTTGTCCGCCATATCAGCCATCGCGTTCTGGTCATGTATTTGGGCCGAATCGTCGAGGACGCGGCCCGCGATGCGTTGTTTGCCGCACCCGCTCACCCGTACACCCGGGCGCTGCTGGCCGCGGTGCCCGACAGCGTCGCGTCCGCGCCGGCGGGCGCCCCCCGGATTGCGGATGAGAATTTGACCGCTGCCGGCGAGCCGCCGGCGGGCAACGCAGTACCTTCCGGATGCGCATTTCGCGACCGTTGTCGGTACGCGGAGGGAATTTGCGAGCGCGAGATCCCGCAGCTCGAGCAGGCAAGTGAACTGCATGCGGTTGCCTGTCATCGCTGGCGTGCGCTTGCGTGAACCGCGCCCTGTTTGAGTCCGCCGCTGCCGGACAAACAATTCTCGCTCCTAACACCGAGCTCGCCGCGGCGCTGTTCGATGCGCTCGAACGCGCACATCGCGATTCGGGCCGCGAGGTATGGCCGACGCCGCGGGTGCGCGATTTCGGTAGCTGGTTGAGGGAACGGCATATCGAGCGGCAATTCGCCGACTCATCGGCGCCGCGATGCTTGACGGACGCGGAAGAGCGTGAATTGTGGCGCACGGTGGTGCTCGAGCGCGAATCGGGCGAGACGTATTTGGATCCGTCGGGGGCTGCGCGCGCGGCGCGTCGCGCCCGGCGAACCATGCACGAATATGCGATACCCTCGAGCGCGATCGCCGCAGACGGCAGCGAAGAATCGCAAATGTTTCTGGATTGGAATGAGCGATTCGAGGAACGCTGCCGGTCTGTTCGCTGTATCGATGCGGACCGGTTGCCAATGTCCATGGCTCGCGCTTCGCGATTGCGGGATCCGCAAGCGCAGTCCATTGTCTGGATCGAAAGTCCCCACTGGCGCCCGGTGGCGCGGCGCTGGCTGCAAGCCCAAATCGGCTCGGCACTTGAGCCGTCCGCGGTTTCACCGCCGGGCGGGCTCGAGGCATCGCGGCTGCTCAGGGCCGGCTCGCGCGCTGAGGAATTCTCGGCCATGGCCGATTGGGCGCGGCAGGGCCTGCTGGCGAGTCCGGACTTTCGCGCCTGGATATGCGTGCCCGACTTGGCTCTGTGCCGAAGCGAATTGGTCGATGCCTTTGACGCCGCGATGGCACCGCAGCGCTTTTCGCTTGACGAGACCGCGGCAAGCGCGCCCTATGCGGTGGCAGGCGGCACGCCGCTTGCCGCCTATTCGCCGGTGCGCACGGCGCTCGATCTTTTGACGGTGAGCGCCGGGCCGGTTTCGTTCACGCAATTCAGCGCCTTGCTGCGCTCGGCGGAACTGCAGGAGTCGGCCGCCGAGGCTGGCGCGGCGTCGATTCTGGATGTGGCCTTGCGCAGCCGTGCGCCTAGCGAGATGCTGCTCGCGCACTGGCTGGCGCTTGCGCAAGCCACGGCGCGCGCCGCGTCCATGGGAGCGGTCGGCGCATTGCAGCGCCTGCAGATGAGCGCACGGATCCTCGGCGGGGTGCGCGGCCATCATCCGATGAGCCGGTGGGTTTCTCTATGGATTGCCGCATTCGAGAGTGCTCCGTGGAGCTTGCGCCGTCGGTGGTCGAGCGCCGAATATCAATCGGCCGAACGGTTTCGCGAACTGCTCGCGGCGCTTGCCGCCGGCGATCCGGTGTTCGGCACCCAATCACGCGGGGCCGCCGAGAGCATCCTGCGGCGCGCGGCGCGCGATACGGCATTCCAAACGCAAACCGGGGTTCCCGCGATCTGGGTCAGCGGTCAATTGATCGATCCGTGGCTCACTTACGAAGGTTTATGGGTCACGGGATGCTACGAGGCGCGCTGGCCGCCGCCGGTCGATCCGGTTCCCCTGCTGCCTGTTCGGTTACAAAGGGAGTATGGCGTGATCGCGGCCGGCGCGCAGGCGCAGCTGCGATTTGCCGAGGATCTGCAGCGGCGTTGGCGCGCACGCGCACGATCCTGTGTGTTCAGTTGCGCCGATTCCGGCGATGGTCGGCATGCGGCGCCGAGTCCGCTGCTGTTGTCGATCGCGGCGGCGCCCTGCATGTGCGCGCCGCAACCGCATTGGCTGGCGCAGTTGAACAGCGCACCCGAATTCGAGGTGCTCGCTGACGAGTGGGCGCCGCAATTCGCCGCGGACGAGCGCACGCGGGGCGTGTCGACGCTCAGGGCACAGTCGCGCTGCGCATTTCGCGGCTTTGCCGAAACCCGATTGATGAGCGAGGCTCTCGAACGGCCCGTCCCGGGTTTCAATGAGCGCGAGCGCGGCGAATTATTACACGGCGCCTTGGAGCGTGTTTGGTCCGAACTGCACGACTCCCGGCGATTGACGGCGCTCGGCGCAGAACAGCGCGCGGATCTGCTCGATCGCAGCGTGCGTGCGGCGATCGCGGCGCTGTGCCGGCGCCGCGATCCGGGTGCGCGCTGGCGCGAGCGCGAGCAAATTCGTCTGAACGGCGTCTTGAGCCGGTGGCTGCAAATTGAGGCTGAGCGCGCGCCCTTCGAAGTCGAACGGCTGGAAGGGGGAGCGCAGTGCGCAAGGTTCGGCGGCGTGGAGTTCAACGTGCGCATCGATCGAGTCGATCGGCTCGAGGATGGTGCGCGTGTATTGATCGATTACAAGAGCGGCGCGGCAGTCGCCGATTGGCGCGGCGATCGGCCCGATAACCCGCAGTTGCCCATCTATGCCCTGTTGCTTCCGCAGGCACTGGTCGCCGTGGCGTATGGGCGGATAAATGCATCGGAGTGTTCGTTCGTGGCCGAGGCCGAGCGCGGCGGAATTTTCAAGCGGACCGCACAAAGAACCAAGATGGAGGGCATGGATAGCCTTGCGGCCCTCATGCGCGTGTGGTCGCAGCGCATCGAGAAGCTCGCAGCGGAGTTTGCCGCGGGTCGTGCCGTGCTGGATCCGACCTTGCAGGCATGCCAGTCCTGTCATTTGCACGGCCTGTGTCGTGTCCGCTGATCCGCTCGAGGTTGCCAAAGACGGCGCTGCGCGCCGCACGGCCGTCGCGGCCAGCGGATCCGTGCTGGTGCAGGCGCCCGCGGGCAGCGGTAAAACGACCCTGCTGGTGCAGCGCTATTTGACGCTGCTCGCATCGAGCGATGCGCCGGAGCGCATTCTGGCGCTGACGTTCACCAATCGCGCCGCCCAAGAGATGCGCGAACGCGTGCTTGAAGCATTGCAGGCCGCTTCGCTCCCCGCTTGCCCGCCGTCCATGAACCGGCAAACGTGGTCGATGGCCGTCTCGGCAAAGCAACATTTGCAGGCGCGGCAAATCGATATCGAACGGCAGCCGTCCAGGCTGCGTATCGAGACCATCGATGCGTTCAACGCCTGGTTGGCGGCCCAGCTACCGATCACGGCCGGGAGCGGGAGGGCGACTTAATACGGTGGAAAATGCCGCTCCGATGTACGCGGAGGCGGCGCGGCGCGCATTGGCGCACGACGCGGCGGACTCGTTCGGATCGTCGGTGGATCGGGTGCTCGCGCTCGACGATCAGCGCTGGCGCCGACTGGTCGAGTTGATCGCGGAGATGCTGCCGAGCCGGGATCGCTGGCTGCCGCTGCTGGTGGGGCGCTTACAGGCCGCGAGCCCGCTCGATGAAGCGCAGCTGCGTCGCGTGCGGCAGCGCTTCGATGAAGATCTCGAATTGCTGGTCACGCGCACGCTGCGCAGCGCCTACGAGGCGCTGGGCGGCGAGCGAATCGCGGCCGTGTCGCCTTTGCTGCACGCCGCCGCGCAGCGTCTCGATGATGAACGCTCGGACATCGCCGAATGGCGGATCGAGAACGCGCCGCTACGGCCGGACGCGAAGCACGTCGGCCGTTGGCGCGCCATGGCGGCCCTGTGCTTGACGAACGGGACGGCGCTGCGCAAGCGGCTCACCAAGACCGAGGGATTCCCGCCGCAATGCTGCGGAGAAGCCGTTGATGTTGGAACTGCTGGCCGAACTCGCGAACATACCCGAGGCGGTGCAGGCACTTCTGGAAGTTCGCGCGCTGCCGGCGCCGCACTACCACGATGACGACTGGGAGCGCGTGCGCGATGTGGCGCAGGTTCTAGTACTCGCCGCGGCCGAATTGGAGCGGGTGTTTCGCGAGCAGGGTGCGGTCGATTTTCCCGCCGTGTCAATGGCGGCATTGCGTGCGCTCGGAACCCCGGCCGCCCCCACCGATCTTAACTTGCGGCTCGACTATCGGCTGCAGCACATTTTGCTCGACGAATTTCAGGACACCTCGAGCGCTCAGCTCGAAATGGTGCGACTCGTTACGGCCGGCTGGCAGCGCGGCGACGGGCGCAGCGTGTTTTGCGTCGGCGATCCCATGCAGTCTATTTACGGATTCCGGCAAGCCGAAGTCAGGGCGTTTTTGGAACTCGCCGAGGACGGTATCGGCGACCTGCGATTCGATGTGCAGCGCCTGAGCAGCAATTTTCGCTCCGACCGAATAGTGGTGGATTGGATCAACGCCTGCTTCGCCCGAATCATGCCGCGAGCGGACGACCGCGAGCGGGGGGCCATCGCCTTTCGGCCGAGCGATTCGGCAGTTCGGACACCGGCTGCCGCCGAGCCTGCGGTCGCGGCTCCGAACGTACCAGACCCGCGGCGCCGAGGCGCTGGCGATCGCCGAATTGATCGAGACGCGACGTCGGCAACATCCCGATTGGCGGATTGCCGTGTTGGTGCGTGCGAGAGCCTATGCGCGCGAAATCGCGAGCTGCCTGCGCGCGCGCGGGGTCGCATTTCGCGCCGTGGACCTCGAGCCGTTGCAGGATCACGACGCGGTGCGGGATTTGGTCATGCTGGTCTGTGCGCTGCTGCATCTCGGCGATCGCACGGCCTGGTTGGCGGTGCTGCGCGCCCCGTGGGTCGGGCTCACACTCGCGGATCTGCTGATCGTGGCTCGCACCGGACCGATCGTCTGGGACGCCCTGCGCGACGATGCGGTGCTCGGGCTGTTGAGCGAACAGGGCAGGGCGCGCTGCAGACGGCTGCGGCCCATCCTTGAGGCCGCCTTCCGCGTGCAAAGCCACGGGACCCTCGCACGCTGGGCGGAACGCACCTGGCTTGTCATCGGAGGCCCCTCGTGCGTGGCGGACCCGTCGGAGCTGGATCATGTACGCGTGGTGTTCGCGCGGTTGCGGGAGCTCGAACAACGCGGGCTTCCCGACGCGGCGGACCTCGCAGACAGCTTTGCCGATCTATTTGCCGATAGCGGCGGCTCGAGCGCGGTTGAAATCATGACCATCCACAAGGCGAAGGGTCTTGAATTCGATATGGTGGTGCTGCCGGCGCTCGACCGGCACCCGGGATCGAATCGCGACCAGCTGCTGCTCGTGCATCAGTTTGCGCGTACCAGCCGCGACGGCATGGTGATGGCCGCGCGCCCCGCCGTCGGCGCCGACAAGGATCGACTATTCGAATTTCTGCGCCGCCGAGCTCAGGATGCCGCGGCGCTCGAGTCCGAGCGGTTGCTGTACGTGGCATGTACCCGCGCCAAATGGCAGTTGCATTTGACCGCGACCATCGATTCGCGCGAAGCAGGATCCCGATGAAGGATCCGGCAAGGCGGCCGGCGACGCGGTCGACGAGCCGGACGGCGCGCGGCGCTGGAAGCCGCGCGCGGGTAGCCTGCTCGCTGTGCTGTGGCCCACCGTGGGTGCTGGATTTCGTCGCCGCTGCGCGCTCATCGGTCATGAACTCCCCTTCGGCGCGCGATGCTCCGCTGGCCGGCACGGCGATCGATTCCGGATCGCGCGGCGGACCGCTGCGCCGCGTACCCGGTGGCTGGTCTCCGGCCAACGTTTTCGCGCAGTTCGGCGCTGATGCTCCGCTGCCCGCACGCTTGCGCGAGGAGACCCCGGTATTCGACTGGGCCGGGGAGACGGCCCGGCGCGTCGGCAGCTTGGTGCACGCCGAACTTCAGGTGATGGATCTCGAGCGCACGGATGAGGCGGCGATTCGCGCCGCGGGTGAACATTTCAAACGCTGGCTGGCGCTGCATGGCGTCCCCGAGGAGCTGCTGCGGGACGCCAGCGCGCGAGTCATGGACGCATTGATTGCCGTTCACAGCGATCCTCGCGGTCGCTGGATATTGCAGAGAAGGGGAGGGCGCGACGATGTTCGCGAGTACGCCGTATCGGGACAATGGCGCGGCGAAGTGGTACGAGCCGTGTTCGACCGCAGCTTCATCGATGAGCGCGGCACTCGCTGGGTCATCGACTACAAGACGAGCCAGCACGGCGGCGGAGCTGTCGCGGAGTTCTTGGATCGCGAGGTCGAGCGCTATCGGCCGCAATTGCAGCGCTATGCGCTGTTGGCCCGAAAATTGGGTCCCGAGCCGGTACGGGCCGGCTTGTATTTTCCGCTCATGCGGGCCTGGCGCGAATGGGCGCCGGAGAATTGAGGCTGCCGCATCAGCGCGAATCGCGCCTGAGCGCGCCAAATCGCCGCTGGCGACCGGCGTAGTCGTCGAGCGCGCGCTGGAATCGCTTCTCGTCGAAGTCCGGCCAGAGACAGTCGGCGAAATGCAGCTCCGCATACGCGCATTCCCACAGCAGAAAATCGCTGAGCCGCTGTTCGCTGCCGGTGCGAATCAGCAGGTCGACCTCGCTTGCGGGATACAGGGAATGGTCGACTTCGTGCAGCAAGCGCCGAAACCCCTCACGATCGAGATCAGAGACGTCCTTGGCCCGCTGCGCAGCCGCAATGATGCTGTGTTGCGACGAATAGTCGACCGCGATGCGCAAGTGCATCCCGGATCCGGCGGCGCTCAACCGCTCGCTCTGCTCGATCGAGCGCAGCAGACTCTCGCTGAGCCGATCGCGCCGGCCGATGACATTGAGGCGGATCGACTGCTCGACGCAGCGGCGCGTCTCGGTAAACAGATATTGGCCGAACAAGCGCATCAACGCGGCGATTTCCGTCGCCGGACGAGCCCAGTTGGCGGCTGAGAATGCGTACAGCGTCAGGGTGTCGATGCCGGCCCGCGCGGCCACTTCGACCGCGCTGCGCACCGCTTTGGCGCCCTCGACGTGGCCGGCGGTGCGCGGCAGACCCCGCTGCGTGGCCCAGCGCCCGTTGCCGTCCATGATGATCGCGACATGCATGATGGTTTACCGGCGGCTTTGCACTACAAAGTTAACATACAGAAAAAGTTTGCATTACATCCGGCTCCGGTCCCGCACTAAACCCGCCGCGTCGCCTTGATCACGGCCTCGATGTGCTCCAGGTAGCGTAGCAAGGCTTTGCGCCCGAGAACCGTGATGCGATACAAAGATTTCGGCCGTCGTTCCTCGAAGGATTTGGTGCATGCGACGTAGCCCGCCTCTTCGAGCTTGCGCGCATGCGCACCGAGGTTGCCATCGCTGGCATTGAACAGCGACTTGAGTTCGTTGAAGGTGAGCTGATCGTTCATGGCGAGAGCGCTCATGATGCCGAGGCGCACCCTCTCGTAGATCAGCCGATCGAAGCCGGTGACCTTGTTCATGCCGGCGATATTCGGTACGGGCACGGGTCGCGGCGCCGCTTTGAGCGCCCCATCCGCACCCGGCGATTCATTACGTTTCGCAGCTGTCGGTTTATTGGCCATGGCTCAAGCGTCCGATGAGCAGGCCGAAAACGATATGCAGGGCGCCGAACCCCGTGCCGAGAATCAGCGAATGGCTTTGCGGAGGCATGACGAACGCGCAGCACCCCAGGAAAACGAACAGCGCGCCCATGATGCATATGAGCCGCATGGTGTTGGCAACGGTCACCGTGCTTGCCGACAGTACCGCACAGCCGTAGAGTAAAAGCCATGTGCCCGGCACAAGGCGGTCCATGCCCGTTCGCCAAAGGACGAACGTCAGCACCGCGCCGGCGAGCAGGGCGGGGCATAGGCACAGCAGGAACTTGCGCACCGGCCCGAGATAGCGCGCATGCCCGCTTTGGGCGGCTTGCCTTGCCATGAGGGCACCGCCCAAAAGGAACGCGACGCCGCCGGCGAACACCCATATCGTGAGCCAGTGAGAAGCCCAGCGAGGCATCATGGCCGCTATCGCGGCGATGATGCCGACGCAGCCCATGAACACACCCGCCATACCCGGCACGACCAATGAGCCGGACAATTCGATGGACGTGCGGATATACGCCAGCGTTCCGAGCGCGTGGGTCTGAATCGACACCGGGACATCGGATCGCATAGGTGCTTCCGGAATCTAGCTTTACACGGCGCAAATTTAAGGGGTTTGCACTGTATCGTCAAGCACTCTGCAATCCAGAGTGATAGCAGCGCCGCGGCGTCGTTCAGGCGCAAGCGCTAGAAGGTGAATTCGAAATCGACGGGTAGGCGGCCTTGCGCATCGCGCGCGTGCAGACGCGCAAGATCATCCAGCTCACGGCGCAGCGCCGCCGGTGCCTCCTCGCGTTCCCACACGGTCCCCGAGAGCATGGCGCTGCGTTGCTTGGCGGAGAAGTGAATCACCGCCTCGACGCCCAGCGGACCGCCGGTGTCGGTGATCTGCGCGGTTGCATCGGAATCGGGACCCAGGGCCGAGTCGGCGAATCGCAGCAAGTAGCCTCCCAAATTCGCGCCCTGCGCCACTTGAGGCGTGGACAGATCGGACACGGTGACATTGCCCACGGCGGCTTGAAGGGTGGTTGCAGCTCCCGAAAAAGCCGCCCGCAGCTCGTTGATGTGGATTTGAGCGCTGCCGCGCCATCCCGCCGGCAGCCCCAAGCCGCGCAAATCCTCGATGGGGCCGCCGCCCTGAACGTCCGAGACGGTCAGGCTGTTGCGGTCGAGGCCGGCGGCGCCGTCGAGCACGAATCCGCCCCGCACCCAGCGCAAGTCGGCCGCTACACGAAGATGCAGCAGCGCTTCGGGACGGAGGCGCCATTCGACCGAACCGGCGTCCCGCGCGTTCACGGTGACCCTGCCGGCGGAGCCGTGCCAGATGCTGCCCGAAAAATCCTCCGCATGCACCGCCGCGGGTAGGAAACGCGCGACTAGGGAGGCGGGCAGGGCGCTCACGCCAACGGTGAGCGCCGCCAACACGAACATCGGCAGAACGTAGGACCAGATAGGGCGTGCCGGTGGGGTCGGCGGGGCCGGTGTTTGTCCGCTAGCGCCGCGGCGCAGCGAAGGTGATGTTCGCATTGACCACTCCCGGTTTGTCGGCGCGGTCGATGGTGATCGATTCGATTGCAAGACCGTAGCGCTGATCCAGCGAGGCAATCCACGTAACCAAGGCATCGAAAGGCGCCGCCTCCAATTGCACTCGTACGCCGTTGCCGCTCGGCTGTGTAGCTCGCAACGCGCTGCCGAGGCCCGACTCTCGGCCCACTCGGTCGACCACGACCACCGGCGCTTCGGTGCTGTCGAGCATGACGGTCGCGCGGCCCGCTTGGATTTCGGGCGCGTTCATACGCATCCACGCCAAATCCGCGCGCTTGGTTTCAGCACGCTTCAGGGCGGTCGATACGGCTGTTTGTAGCGGCAGCACAACTGCGCCCACCAAAATCAGCAAACCGACGGCCACCGCGCCGATGCCGACCATGCGTTGCTCGCGCGGCTGCAGCGCGGCGTACCGGCGCCTAAGGTTGGCGATGAGCTCATTCATCAGTGTGCCTTCGCAGCAGCGGACCTGACCTGTAAATGCGCCTCGATGGCGGCGCCCGTCGGCGTGGAGGATTGTATTTCGACCGTCAAGCCTCGTTTGCCCACCAGTTGAGACAGCTGAGAGAGCGCTGCGAGACTCGGTGCCGTCACTTTCAAATCGAGCGTTTGTTCGCGATAGCTGAGCGTATCAATGATGGTGTTCGGCATGGCCGATGTGGCGCCACTCAAGGCCTCCAAGGCGCGCAAAAAGTATTCCGGTCCCGCTCCCGAGCGGCGAATGCGCTCGAGACGCGATTGCATCTGGCGACGCGGATCTTGCATCGCTTCGGTGGGCATCGCTTGAGAAAACACCTGGGCAATCTCGGTGTCGAGGGCGGCCGTTGCGCGGTTGGCTCGGTGAATCTCGAGCGACGCGGCCGCAACGTGCACCACGAGCAGCGCTGCCGCCAACAGCACGGCGGTTCGCCATCGGCGCCAGCGTTCGCCGTAGTCCGTCGATCGAGCGAACTCGCCTTGCAGAAGATTCACGGCATCGGTGGCGGCCAGATTGCGGGCCAACCACGGCAGCGGACCTTCGGGCAGAAGCTGTACCTTTAGCGATGCGAACTGATCCGCGAGCCGGGCGAACTCATCCTGCACTCGCGCCCAATCCTCGCGGGTCGCATACAGGATGGCACTCTCCAAAGCCTTCGGTGCCGATGTTTCCTCGAGAGGGTCCGGTATCACTCCGGCGACCGACAACGCATCCGAGACCGGCGTGAGTTCCACGGCGAAGGGCAGCATTCCCGGGCGTCGCACCGCGAGTCGCGCCCCTTCCAGCCAAAGCACCGTTTGCCCCGGATTCTCGGGGATCAAGGCAATATCCGCATACACGGCGTACGGCTCGACACCGGCGCCGGTCAGTGACGAAACCCAGCCCTGCAGCACATTGCGCGCCACCACGGCAACCGGAGTACGCCCGCCGGTTTGGCGACGCCCGAGCGCGAAACACAGCTGGTCGATGTCTTCGGTAAGTTGCTCCTCGAGCGCAAACGGAACCGCGCGCGCCAGCTTGACTGCGCTGCCGGGGGGCAGTTCCGGTTCCGCCAATAAAATTTGTGTCGCCGACGCAAGCACCACGACTTTTGCGGACCGAGCAACGGCAGCCGCCAGAGTCAACGGTCCGCGCTGCTTCGCAGCCGTCGGTGCGCCGGTCTCATCGATGCTCACCCACTCGGCGTCTTCTTGACCGGCGGCGGGAAGGCGTAATAGCAGTGTGTGCGGCATGTGCTCTAGAGTGTTCCGAATGTGCGCAGCAGCGGCGTCACCTTGCCACCAGTACCTCGCCACAAAAGACTGTACAAGGTGAACTGCGTAGTGCCAAGCGTCACCCGGGTGGTGAGGCGGAAATAGGAGCTCTGGTCCGAGAACAGTTTGGACACACTTTGGGCGTTGGGGCCCAAAATGTTGTTTAACGTTTGGATATCGGGAAAACAGCCGCTCGCGCGCGCGCTGGTGAGCAACTCCGGATTGTTGTACTCGCTGCTCAGATTGTCGGCGAGACTCTCGATCACCGGTCCCGGTGCGGTGCATATATTGATCGGCAGGTCGGCACGCGGCAGGGCGGTTACGTAGGGGGCGATCTTGCGATATCGGTCTGCTCCGAAGCCGGGAAGATTCATCAGTTCGCTCGGACTGGTCATCGGCCAATTGCCGGTTCGGTAGGGCGGTGATTGCGCCGTGTACACCGCATCTTCCGCGCCATCGGGACTTCCCGGCTGATCGTCCGCATCGATCCAATCGCGGGCGATGGCGGCCCATTTAGGCTCCAATCCCACCGCGACCAGCAGGCGTTGAAATTGTGCCAGCGGCAGCGGGTCCTGTTCGATTTTGCCGTTCACCAGGATGACATGGCCCAGATTGTTCAAATTGAAGCGACCCTGCATATCCTCCAACGATCCCTGCACTACGCCGATCGGCTCTCCTTCGGGGTCGTTCTCCGGTGTGATGGGCAAGGGTTGCGTAGGTTGCGCCCATGGTTGGGCTAGAGTGACTTGCGAGCCGTTCTGCGTGTTCTGCGTGCTTTGGCCTGTCTGTCCCGCCGGAGAGGTCGGCGTTTTTTGCCCAATCTGACCGAGCACATCGGCCGCCAATGCTTCGGCGCCTATACCGAATTCAAATGCCTGCTCCGCGGCCATGACGCCGCTGGCGCGCCGTCGTTCCAGCCAGCCGTCGAAGGTGAGCTTGGTCGCGAGAATAGCCGCAAGCGCCACCAGGACGAGCGCGATGATCAACGCCACACCGCGCTCAGTCCGCCGACTCACCCGGCCACCTCGATCAGTCGGCGTACGCGGCCCCAGTCCTTGAACTCCACCGTGATCTCCACCGCGACCGGCCGGCTCCACAGGGCTTCGGGCTGCGGCATAGTCGCGGGCGGCCACTGGTTCTGCCAGGTCTGGTTGGTATCGAGGTAGCGTAACTGGACGGTCTTTACTTGGCCGAACAGGTCCTGAAGCACGGGTTTCGAGCCCTGTACGGTGTCGAGCGCCGTGGTGTAGCTGCGCTTGAGCACATCGCCGACAAGAGCATAGGACACCCGTTGCAACGTGCTGCGCTGCTGGCCGGCAGTATTCGACCAGCCCGCGCGAGTGAGTTCGGCCAATGGGAGCGCGGAGTCGGAGGATGAGTTGCTGAAACTGGATTGGAATCCGGGACCCGAGTTGAAGTGCATGGCCGAAGAACCCGACGATGTGCTCCCGAAAACCTCACCCGCGACGCCGGCGCTGGTGCCGTTGCCGGAAAGGCCGTGCAGTGCCGGCAGGCGCGTCTGGCCGAGCGGATCGCGCACCGGCCGGGGCACCAGTTGCCCGAAATCCATGGTCACCACTCGCATGCCGAACTCAATTTCGCGCGAACGTTGCAATGCCTCCTCGGTCCGTTGCGCCGAGAGTCGCGCTTCCCGATAGGTGCCATAGCCCAGTGCCGACATGATGCCGAGGATCAAGAGCGCCACCAGCACTTCGACTAAGGTGAAGCCGCCGAGCGCTGCGCGCGCCTGATTTCGGCTGGGTGCGCTCATTGCGGCTGGACGCTGCCGGGCGGAGTGACGGTTCCGGGGGCCGGGGTGTTGGGAATGACCGCGGGCGTGGGGGAGGGTGTGCAGGGGGCCGCTGTTGCGCCGGCGACCTGCGTCCCGCCCGTTGTGGGAGTGCAGGGCGCCGCGGGCGCGGCGGTGGTGCCCGCGGTCCAATCGACATTGGAACTGCCCGGGGTGGCGACGGAGGCTCCCATGAAACCGTAGGATTCCGCAACGGGGTTGCTCTTGGTATCGGCTTTTCCAAGCCAAACGCGCACCACCACGCGCTTCATGTCGGTGATGCTGGTATCGAAGTAGCGGGTATCGTAGTGCCAGGTGCGATTAGCGAACTCGAGCTCACCGGTGTCGGCGCTTTGGCCGAGTTTGTTCACCGTCAGACGCACTTCGGTGAGGCGATTGAGAGCGATCCATTGTGCCAGCGTTTTGTCGCGCAAATAGCCGCTGGTGCGAGCCGTGCTGCTCACCGCGGTCATCAGGGCAGCCAATCCGATCGCGACGATCATCAGCGCGACCAGCACCTCCACCAACGTAAAGCCGCGGTTTCGCAAGCGGCTCACGTGGGCTTTTCCGGCTGGTTCGAATTCTCGATCGTCGTCTTGCCGAACGCGTTACCGTCGACCGATGTCCGGGTCCGCGTCGCCTCGCGCAGCAGCGTCAGGCGAAAGGGCGTTCCCTCGCCGCTCGCTGCGATCGCCACTTGGGGCGTAGGCGGCGCCGCATTGCTGTCCGGCTTTCGCTCAATGGGTTTGAGGACGACGACCTGCGAGTCCAATTCCAGTTGAAAAGTCACGCCCTTGGGCAATTCGCGGTGGCGAAATTCATGCTCGTCGTTGAACCTCAACCAAAGGCCGCGAGCCCGGTTCGTATACCAAGAATTCGTACGCCGTCGGCTCGATCAGCAATCCGAAATCGCGGCCCTCGAGCACCGCACGCTCGTGCAGCAGGTCAACCAAACCTTCGATGCGCCTGCTCTCCTCGTCCAGTTGTGAATCGCGTCCGGTGACGCCGATGGACAGCACCGCCAATGAGATGACCACCGCCGCGATCACTACGACCACCAAAATTTCGACGAGCGTGAAACCCTTGCTGCGCATGGCGTGGCGCCGGCAAGCGGCTAGCCTACCGTTGTTCGAGCGTCGTGGTGCTGATGTCCGCGTCGTAGCCTTCACCGCCGGGTTTGCCGTCGCGTCCGAAGCTCGTGATCTCGTAGTCGCGCCCATTGGGGCCCGGACTGACGTATTGATAGGGGTTGTTCCAAGGGTCCTTTGGCAAGGATGACAAATATCCACCGGCGCGATAATTGGTGATCGCTGCGTCGTTCGGCTGCGTCACCAATGCCTGTAAGCCTTGTTCGGTGGTCGGATATTTGAAATTATCCAGGCGGTAGAGGTCGAGTGCGGTCTGAATGGCCCTAATATCGCTGGCCGCACGGGTAACCCGGGCCTTGTCGACGTTCTCGAGGATTTTCGGCACGACGAGCGCACCCAACACTGCGAGAATGACGACCACGACCATGATCTCAATAAGGGTAAAACCGCTCTGGCGCTCGTGCATAGTGACCTCAAGAATTCCATGAATGATACCAAATTGGCCGCCCGCGATGCCGCGTAACGGAGCAAATCCGCTGGCGCCGTTCGCGGAGGCTCTGCAATGGGATCGCGGCCGCTGGATTTGGTTGCTTTTAATTTTACTGACTCTCGATCTGATGTTGGCTCTTGGCGACAGTGTCGGCCAGGCGCTGCGTTACGATCGCGGCGCCATCGCGGCGGGGGGATGGTGGCGGTTGCTCACCGCCCACGCGGTTCACCTCGACTTGCATCACCTGCTGCTGAACGAGCTGGGTCTGGTGCTGATGTGGTCGTTGTTCGCTCGAGATTACGATCCGGTGGAATGGTGCGTAATCGTTCTGTCCGGCGCCTTGGCGATCAGTTGCGGTTTGTGGTGGCTGAGCCCGCGCGTCACCTGGTATGTCGGCGCCTCGGGCGTGCTGCACTCGGTCATGGCCGCAGGCTGCGCCAAGCATTTGGCGGAGCGCGCTTGGGATCGCTGGCTTCTGTTGATCGCCCTTTGCGCCAAATTGGCCTATGAACAGTTGACCGGCCATGCGGCGCCCATGATTGTCGTCGACGCCCACTTGTACGGCTCGGCCGCCGGTTTTGTGGTCGGGGCTGCACTCTCGTGGCGTATCGCTATAATTCGCCACCGCTCTATCAACTAGAGGCCCGCACGCAATGTCACTCGCCTTCGTTTTCCCGGGCCAGGGCTCGCAATCGGTCGGTATGATGAGCGCTTTGGCAAGAATATCGCCGGTCATCGAGGCGACCTTCGCACAAGCCTCGGAGGTACTGGGTTATGACTTATGGAAGCGCTGCCAGCAGGGCCCGGTCGACGCCTTGAATGCGACGGAGTGCACTCAGCCGGCGATGTTGACCGCCGGCGTAGCCACCTATCGGCTGTGGATCGAGCGCGGCGGCGCTCGCCCCAGCCTCATGGCCGGGCACAGCCTAGGGGAGTGGAGTGCGCTGGTGGCGGCAGGCAGTCTCGAATTCAGTACCGCGGTCGATCTGGTCAGGTTTCGCGCCGAAGCCATGCAGGCTGCGGTGCCCAAGGGTCAAGGCGCCATGGCAGCCATTCTGGGGCTGGAGGATGCCGACGTTGAAGCCGCCTGTCGCGAGGCGGGGCATGGCGAGGTGGTCGAGGCCGTGAATTTCAATGCGCCGGGGCAAGTCGTGATCGCCGGAGCGGCGCCCGCGGTCGTGCGTGCCATCGAGACCGCCACCGCCAAGGGCGCGCGCCGCGCGCTGACCTTGGCCGTAAGTGTCCCGGCGCATAGCTCGCTCATGGCGCCGGCCGCCGAGCTGCTGCGACTACGGCTCAACGGCGCACCGGTCGCCGCCGCCGCGGGCATCGCGGTGTACGGTGTCGACCTGAAGACGCATGCCGAACCCGCGGAGATCCGCGCCGGCCTCGTCAAACAGCTGCATACGCCGGTTTATTGGGCCGCGACCGTTCGCACGATGATTGCCGCGGGCGCCACGCACATCGTCGAATGCGGACCCGGCAAGGTGTTGACGTCGTTGAATCGCCGCATCGACAAGAATCGAGATCTGAAAATGCTGGCGCTCGAGGACCCGCAATCCTTCGATGAAGCGCTCGCGCTAGTTATTTCTTAAGGAGAATTTCACATGCCGAACGGTCTCCCATGCTGAACGGAGAAGTCGCGTTGGTGACGGGCGCCTCTCGCGGGATTGGTGCGGCCATCGCCAGACGCTTGAGCGCGGATGGCGCCCGCGTGGTAGGCACCGCGACCACGACCGAGGGTGCATCGCGGATCAGCGAAACGTTGGCCGCGCGCGGGGGCCGCGGCGCGGTTCTCGATGTCGTGAGTCAGGAGTCGATCGATGCGCTCATCGCCGACGTCGAATCGCACGAGGGGCCCATCGGCATTCTGTGCAACAACGCCGGCATCACCCGCGACACATTGTTGCTGCGCATGAAACCGGAGGACTGGGACGCGGTGCTGCAGACGAATCTTGCATCGGTGTTCAAGCTCTCCAAGGCGGTTTTGCGCGGCATGATGAAGGCTCGCAGGGGCCGCATTATCAGCATTGCATCGATCGTGGGGCTCACCGGAAATCCCGGTCAGACCAACTATGCGGCGGCCAAGGCGGGCATCATCGGCTTTACCAAATCGCTGGCTCGAGAGGTCGGCTCGCGCGGCATCACGGCGAATGTCATCGCACCGGGGTTCATCGACACCGATATGACGCGGGCGCTGAATGAGGAGCAACGCACCGGCCTAAGCGCCCAGGTGCCGCTCGGCAGGTTGGGCCAACCGGAGGACATCGCGGCTGCGGTCGCGTTCTTGGCATCCCCCGAAGCGGCGTACATTACGGGGGAGACCCTGCATGTAAACGGCGGCATGTACATGGCCTAGGGGGCATGATGGGTCTGTAGCGCAGGCCCTCAAGAAAGGGCAATTGTCAAGACAGGTTGTGCCCGGCCAGGGGCAATTGCGCGTTCAAGGTAGCCGTCGCGGTCGCGTTCACATAAAATACGCGCCCTGCCGATACCAGAGGGTGGCCACGGGCCCTTGATGCTATTGGGCACGTGTTTATTACTTTTCCCGACTGGGTTTTCCCGAAAGGACACCATAACAATGAGTACTGTTGAGCAGCAGGTTAAGAAGATCGTGGCTGAGCAATTGGGCGTTAAAGAAGAAGAAGTCACCAATGATGCCTCGTTCGTCGACGATCTCGGCGCAGACTCGCTGGACACTGTCGAACTGGTCATGGCGCTCGAAGAGGAATTCGAGACCGAGATCCCGGACGAGGATGCCGAAAAAATCACGACCGTTCAGCAAGCCATCGATTACATCAATTCGCATAAGGGTAAGGCCTAAACCCATTGGGGCTAACGCAGCGACAAGGCCTCGAGGCGCGATATTCGCGTCGCTTGTCGGCATTCAAAGCATCCCACTGAGGAGTCGCGGTTGAGCAAACGGCGCGTGGTGGTTACGGGTCTCGGGATGGTGTCCCCCGTCGGAAACGACGTCCGGTCGGCTTGGGCATCTATCGTCGCGGGCCGCAGCGGCATCGCTCCCGTGACTCGATTCGATACGACCAATTTCCCCACGCATTTCGGCGGCGAGATCCGCGAACTCGATCTTGCGCAATATTTGAGCCCGAAGGAAGCGCGGCGCATGGACGCCTTCATGCAGTATGGCGTCGTCGCCGGCGTTCAGGCCATGCGCGATTCGGGAATGACGGTCACGGAGGCGAACTCGGCGCGCATCGGAGTCCTGATGGGTTCGGGCATGGGCGGGCTGGAGTCGATCGAGGAAACATACGACAAGTTTCTGGAGACTCACTCGCCCAAGAAGGTGTCGCCGTTCTTCATTCCCGCCAGCATCATCAACTTGGTGAGCGGTCATTTATCGATTGCCTTCAATCTCGCGGGCCCGAATCTTGCGGTTGCGACCGCCTGCACTACCTCCACGCATGCCATCGGTCTCGCGGCTCGGCTGATTCAGTACGGCGACGCGGATGCGATGCTGGCGGGCGGCTCGGAAATGGCGACCTGCGTCACCGGCATGAGCGGTTTCGCGCAGGCCAAGGCATTGTCTCAACGCAACGATGACCCGCAAGGGGCGAGCCGCCCCTGGGACGAGGACCGCGATGGATTCGTGATGGGCGATGGCGCGGGCGCGATGATGCTCGAGGAATATGATCAGGCCAAGGCGCGCGGTGCGAACATCTATGCCGAGGTGCGAGGCTTCGGCATGAGCGGCGACGCCTACCACGTCACGGCGCCGCCCGAGACCGGCGAGGGCGCGCGCAAGTCGATGGTCAACGCATTGGCCGACGCGAAAATCAATGCCGATCAAGTGCAGTATGTCAATGCGCACGCGACCTCGACCGAATTGGGCGATCGCGCCGAGACCACGGCGATCCACCGCGCATTCGGCCCGGCCGCCGCGAAGTTGGCGGTGAGTTCGACCAAGTCGATGACGGGGCACTTGCTGGGCGCCGCCGGAGTGGTGGAAGCCATTTTTTGCGTTCTCGCGCTGCGCGACCAAACCGCTCCTCCAACCATCAATTTGGACCAGCCCGGCGAGGGCTGTGATCTCGACTACGTGCCCAAGCACGCGAGACAGATGGCAATCGAGTACGCGCTGTCCAATTCATTCGGCTTTGGTGGCACCAACGGTTCGCTCATTTTCCGCCGAATTTGAGCCACTGGGCCTGGTCGCGCAGTTTCCCGATATATATCCGGGACTGCTCGAAAGCAGCGCTCCCATTGGCCGCGCAACCGGCAGCGGCCGCTTCGATATCCTCCCCATCAGCAACGGCGAGTGTTTGCGCCTGGATGCCGATCGCCGCCTGTCCGGACCGCACGCCGCGGCAGCATGTGGATTTTTGGGCGCGTTGGACAATTGGTGGCGGTCGCTGCGTGCGGCGGGCGAGCCGGCCTCCTTGCCGTTCACCGGAGGTTGGCTGTTGTATCTGGGCTACGAACTGGCCGACGAAATCGAACCGCGCTTGCGGCTGCCGCCAAGCGCCGATCCGCTCGTAGCGCTCGCGATTCGCGCACCCGCGGCGTGGATCCGCGACCGCCACAGTCAGCGGGCTTGGGTTGTCGCGGAATCGGGCTGGGAATTCGTGATTGAACGCTTTGCCGAGGATGTACGTCGCGCCGGCGCATCGGTTGGCGCCGCGGCGTCGCGTTTCGAGCTGTACGAGGAGGATCCGGCGCAGTTTCTGCATGCGGTCGAACGCGCGCTCGACTACATTGGCGCGGGAGATGTGTACCAAGCCAATTTATCGCGCCAGTGGCGGGGATCTTCGACCGCGCCGGTCGATCCGGCGGCGATATATGAGCGGCTACGCGCGGTCAATCCCAGTCCGTTTGCGGCGCTGGTGCGCGTCGGCGATTTTGCCTTGATCAGCTCCTCGCCGGAGCGATTGTTGTCGATTCGCGATGGCGTCGTCTCGACGCGTCCGATCGCCGGAACCCGACCGCGCGGCGCATCCCCGGATCGTGATGCGGCGCTGATCGAATCCTTGCTCCACAATGAAAAGGAGCGGGCGGAGCACGTCATGTTGATCGATCTGGAACGCAACGATTTGGGTCGGATATGCGTCGGCGGTTCGGTGCGGGTCGATGAGTACATGGCAGTGGAATCCTACGCCCACGTGCATCACATCGTTTCCAATGTCCGCGGCCTTTTGCGCCAGCGGCGTGTCGCCTATTGATGCCATTCGCGCCATGTTTCCCGGCGGCACCATCACCGGGTGCCCCAAAGTCCGCTGCATGGAGATCATTGCCGAACTCGAAGGCGCCGGTCGCGGAGCCTATACGGGCGCGGTCGGCTATTTGAATCGGGACGGCAGTTGCGACCTCAACATTTTGATCCGCACGATTACCGCCCGAAGCAACGCCTTGAAGTTTCGCGCCGGCGCCGGAATCGTCGCCGATTCGAATCCCATGCAGGAACTCGCCGAAACGCGCGCCAAGGCCGAAGGTCTGTTGCGCGCCTTGAAGGCGGAAACTTGAACACGTGGATCAATGGCCGCTCTCGCAAGTTGATCGATTATCGCGATCGCGGCCTGCAATACGGGGATGGTGTGTTCGAGACCATGCGAGTGCGTCGCCGCCGCGTACGCTTGTTGGACTTTCACCTGGATAGGCTGTTCGAGGGCTGCCGCCGCCTCAGGATCGAACCGCCGAGCGCCGGGCGGCTGCGCCGGGAGCTCGAATCGCGTGCGGCGATGCGCGCCGACGCGGTGCTCAAGCTGATCGTGACCCGCGGACCCGGATCACGCGGCTATCGACCGAGCGGCGAGGAGCGCTGCACACGGGTAATTTCGCTGCATGCGCCGCCTGCGCGCGACGCTGTCGCAGCGGCGTACCCGGCGGTGCGGGTGCGCATGTGCGCCACCCGGCTCGGTATCAACCCGATGCTGGCGGGCATCAAGACGCTCAATCGCCTCGAATCGGTGATGGCGCGCAGCGAATGGAGTGACCGACGCGTTTGGGAGGGATTGCTGCGCGATCTCGACGGCAATATTGTCTGCGGCACCATGTCGAACTTGTTCATCAGAAGCGGGTCGTATTTGATGACGCCGATCCTCGATCGGTGCGGTATCGCGGGTGTCATGCGACGTTGGGTATTGATGCAGGCAAAGGATTTCGGCCTGCGCCCGCTCGAAGGCCGGCTACGCTGGAACCAGATGGTCGAGGCGGAGGAGGCATTCATGACCAACGCCGTTGCCGGTGTCGTGTCCGTTGCACTCTTTCGGGATGGAGCCGAGCGCATTCGCTTCCAGAACCAGGACAGCGCGCGCGCGCTGCGCGCGCGCTTGGAGGCACTGTGAAGACATGGCGCGTCGTTGCGGCGTTCGCGCTGCTGTTGCTCGTTGCGGCGGGAGGGGTATTTTGGAGCGGTTTCAACAGTCTCGACGAACCGTTGAGACTTTCCGCCCCGCTGCGGTTCAAGGTGGCCGTCGGCGCCCGATTCGCGCACGTCGCGGCGGACCTCGCCTCACGAGGGGTTATCGCACAGCCGCATGCCTGGGTGCTGTACGCGCGCTGGAAGGGACTTGCATCCGACATCAAGGCCGGAGAGTATGAAATAGAGCCGGGCACCACAGCGCGCGCGCTGCTCGATAAGATGGTCAGCGGCCAAGTGCTGTTGCATTCGTTCACCATCGTCGACGGTTGGCGCGTACAGGATCTGCTGGCCGCGCTGAGGAGAAATACCGATATCGATTCGACGCTGCCTTCGTCTTCGAAGGATTTGATGGGGAAGCTGGGGGACCCGGGGATCGATGCGGAAGGACAGTTCTTGCCCGAAACCTACCGCTTTCCGAGCGGCACGAGCGACCTTGAACTGCTGCGCCAAGCGCATTTGGCGCTGAGGCACGAATTGGCGGCGGCGTGGGCGGATCGCGACCCATCCACACCGCTGCGCGATCCCGAGGAGTTGCTGATCATGGCGTCCATCGTTCAAAAGGAGAGTGGCCTTGCCCAGGAGCTGCCGAGAATTGCCGGTCTTTATTTGAACCGCTTGCGCATCGGCATGCGATTGCAGGCGGATCCCACCGTCATTTACGGATTGGGCGAACTCTACGACGGGGAGCTGCGAACCGTCGATCTGCGCACCGACGGACCTTACAATACGTATACGCGCAGCGGTCTGCCGCCGACACCGATCGCCCTGGTCGGCGCCGCCGCCATTCGAGCCACCGCTCGTCCGGAGCAAACCGACGCGATGTATTTCGTGGCTTCAGGCCGGGGCGATGGCAGCCATGTGTTTTCGGCCACGCTCGAAAAGCACAACGCCGCCGTCGCGCAATATCTCGCGCGCCAGCGCCAGAAGGCGGCGGCTGCGCAATGAGCGACCAGGCGTCAATGAGGGATGCGCAAGGGCGTTTCTTGACGATCGAGGGAATCGAAGGGGTAGGCAAGACCACGCAGCTCGCCCGCCTCTCGAAAATATTGTCCGATCGCGGCATTGCGTACGTGATGACCCGCGAACCCGGCGGTACGCCTCTTGCCGAGAAGATCCGAGAGCTGGTGCTAGGATCGCGCGGCGAAGCATTGCCCGATACGGCGGAATTATTGCTCATGTTCGCCGCACGCGCGCTGCATCTTCGGCACTTGATCGAACCGAATTTGGCCGCCGGTCGGTGGGTGCTGTGCGATCGATTCACGGATGCCACCTATGCGTATCAGGGAGCGGGACGCGGCCTCGGCGACGACCCTGTCCGCCGCCTGGAGCTGCTGGTGCAGGGAGCCAGGCGGCCCGACCTTACGTTGTTGCTCGATGTGCCGGTGGCGATTGGATTGCAGCGCGCCCGGCGGCGCAACGCAGGCACCGGTATCGAGCGTCCCGACGAGGATCGCTTTGAGCGGCAGCGTGCGGAATTCTTTGAGCGCGTGCGCGCCGCTTACCTGGCGCGTGCGGCAGCGGAGCCTCTGCGCATGGCGGTGATCGATGCCGGCCGTTCGACGGACGAGGTCACGGAGCAAATTATCTCAGTGCTGCGCGCGAGAACATGGATTTCCTGAGCGCCGATTCCCTGCCATGGCTGCACGGGCCGCAACAGCGGGTGCGGGAGGCCGCGTCGGCGCGGCGGCTGCCGCATGCCCTGTTGATCTTGAGCGTGCCCGGTCTCGGCGCGGAGCAATTGGCGAATTGGATCGCCGCTTTAACGCTGTGCGATTCGGACGCCCGGCGCCCGTGCGGCGCCTGCCCCTCGTGCCACTTGTTGCGCGCCGGAAGCCATCCGGATTGCTACCTGGTGCGAATCGAAGAGGATGCACAGCAAATCAAAGTGGATCAGATTCGCAATCTGATCGAATCGTTGTCCCTCTCGAGCTATCGCGGCGGCTACAAGGTCGCAATAGTCGAAGCTGCGGAAGCACTCAATGCAAACGGCGCCAATGCCTTTTTGAAGACACTGGAGGAGCCGACGGACAATACGCTGCTGATCATGGTCGCCGCACCGAGCCATCGCCTGCCGGCGACCATCGTCAGCCGCTGCATGCGCCTGCCGTTGCGTGCGCCGGCGAGGCCCGCGGCCGTCGCCTGGCTGGAGGACCGTGGACAGAACCGCCAGAATTGGGATGCGGCGCTTGCGTTGGCCGGAGGCGCGCCCCTATTGGCCTTGGAGATTGAGAGCGTGGGCATCGCCGCGCTCGAGAAAGAGATGCAGGAAAATCTTCGACAAATGGCCGCGGGTGCGGTGGACGTCACCCTGATCGCGGGCGCCTGGGTGAGGTCCGAGCAGAACCTTCGACTGATTTGGCTTGAGAACTGGATCACACAGCGCATACATGCGTTCCTCGGTACAGCCACTTCGCTGCAAAGTGCGGAACCCGTCCGCTTGCCTGCCGCTTTACTTAAGCCCAAGATAAGGGCTCTATTCGAGCTGTTGGACGCCGCACGCGAGTTGCGGCGGCTAGCGGCGACCGGGTTGAACCAACAACTGGCGCTGGAGGCTCTGCTGCTTGGCGGTAGGGCCGCGCTGGCGAAGTAAGTAATTTGTGGGAATAGCAGGAATTGAGAAGTCCAAGTAATAAACCCGGGTTGCTGACCCTCACGATCAAGGACAAGAGCGCGCTTTACCTCGCGTACATGCCGTTCGTGAAAAACGGCGGGCTGTTCATCCCCACCAATAGCAACTATCGCCTGGGCGATGAAGTATTCATGCTGCTCAACCTAATGGGCGAGGAAGAAAAGCTTCCGGTCGCGGGGCGGGTGATTTGGATGACCCCTAAGGGGGCCCAGGGCAAGCGCACCGCCGGGATCGGGGTGCAGTTCAGCGATCAGGACCGCGGCAATACGCAGAAGAAGATCGAGAATTACTTGGCCGGCGCGTTGGGTGGAGATAAGCCGACTCACACGATGTGAGCCCCGGCGCCACGCGCTCATACCTGGCTGATGATCTTTGCCTTCAGGGTCTCGTACTCGCTGTCGGAAATTAAACCGGCGTCGAGCATCGCCTTGGCCTGTTGCAACCGTTGAGCGGTATCACCCGCAGTGCTGTCGGGAACAGCCCCGGCGAGGTTGCCGACCTGAACCCCGCCGGCGCGTGCCCGCATCTCCTCAAGGTCCCGGATGCGGCGCTTTTCGCGCCACGCTTGGTCATGGCCCTGCGCTATGCGGTAGAGCGCTTCAGCCTGGTCCTTGCGCAGCCCCTCGTAAACAACGGTGCTCGTTTGCGCCGAAGCTGAAGCCAGGTCGGGACTCGAGAACGCCTCGAGCGTCAGTCGGGCCCCGACAATGCCGACATCGATTTTGACGGTCTTGAGATCCTGCCAACGGATGTCGGTCAAATTGAAGCCGCCGAACAATCCGCGCTCGAGCGCTAGGAATCGCCCGCTGGTCGCCGCTACGACTCGGCGGCGGTGCTTTAGCGCGAATAGGCGCCGTTGAATCGCCCAAGCTTCGAGCGTCTCGTTTGCCGTTAGTACCGAATTGAGATGCTCGAGCGCGCGGCGCGTGCCGCCATCCTCGCCGGCCAATGTACTCATTGCGTGCTCCCATTGCCTGTGCGTCGCGGCCGAAGGGATCGCTCCGCCGGCTCGTTTTCCTATGGTGGCACAGTCCGCTCGTCCATGCGACGCGGAAGGCCGTACACCGCGAGCAATCTCCTCATACTTCAGGGCGTTTAAGCAATGCCGCGGGGACGGCGCCCGCTATTGCGGAACCGCGTCGACGTAAATCGGTTGCTTCGGGGGCGGGGAATCGCGAGTGCCGTGAGGCGCCATGAAGCAATACAGCGTCAAGGCCAAACACAGGATCGCGAATACGACGGCCAAGCCCTTGTATTGCGCGAGCATGGACGGGGGCTTGTAAACGTAGGCTTCTGCGGCCCAGGGTCTAGGCGGCATCGCTCATCCCCGGTTGGCGCGAGCGGCTTCGGTCGCGGCCAAACCTCCCTTCAAGACGTGGGCTTCGAAGCCGCGTTCGCTCAAAATGTAGGCCGCGGCCGAACTGCGGCGCCCCGTGTCGCAACAGACGACGTACGGCGTGTTCTTGTCGAGCGCGTTGAGCTTCAGTCGAATGAAGTACAGGGGTATATTGATGGAGCCGTCGATGCGAAAATTTTGGAATTCGCTCGGCAATCTCACATCGAGCCATTTGCCGCCCTTGGCAACGATCTCCTTGGCCTGATCTTGGGTGACCCATTGCAGCAGCGGTTCGTTCAGCAATGTCTGAAAATCCTGCTTGCCGAGCCGCATCAATGTGCCTTCCGTGGACATGGTCACGGTGGCGTTGCGCTTGGCCTCCGCAATCAAGGCTTCCTCGCCGAAACTATCGCCCGAACCGAGTTCGGCGAGTTTGATGCCCTCTTTATTCAGAGGAGTCTCCCGGGTCACTACGCACTTGCCGGAGACCACCACGTAGAAATAATCGCCTTCGGTGCCTTGCTTGATCACGACATCGCCCGCGCGGTAGTTGATGCGCTGCATGCGCATGAAAATGGCCTGAATATTGGCCGGCGGTATTCGATGAAAGGCCTTCGTCTGCAGCAAAGTGGTCATCCAGTCGCCGGTCACATCGAGACCGTCGCTGTTCAATTCCGACACTTCGTACTGGCCGGTTTGATCCCAGGTCAACAGCACGTCGAGCAGGTCGCTATCGATCATGATGTATTCGAGGTCGGTGGCTGCGCGCGCCGTGAATTTGCGCGGCAAGCCGGGCGCCAGCGCCGCGCGAGCCTCCGCGCTGCCGGCGCGCACCGACCCGATGAGCTGGTCATCGGCGCGCAACTCGACGCTGCCGGCGACCAGATAGAACGTGCGCTTATCGGTGTCGCCTTCCTTGAACAGCGTGCGGCCGGCGCCCAATTCGCGCAACTGCGTCTTGCGTGCGAGCGCAGTCAAGTTCTCCGCCTTCAATCCGTCGAGGGGCGAGAATGTTCTTAACACTGCGAGATTGATCGGTCGTTCAGTCATCGAGAAATGTGCCGGGGCCTGCGGTTACAACCCTTATGATTTTGGCTGCGAATGCTATCACACGTCGACCCATGTACGATCACGTATTGGGTCACGTCGGCGGCTGCGTCGAGGCGATTAGAGTGCGCCATCCTGCATCGGGGCGAAAGCGCTCGCCAAAGCGCCGCTCCAGTTCCGCGAGGCGCAACGTGATCTTATCCAGCCCGCGCTGCTTCGCGTACTGCAGGGGTCCGCCGCGAAAAGGCGCGAAGCCGGTCCCAAAAACCGCTCCCGCGTCCAACAAATCGGCGTCTTCTATGACACCCTCTCGAAGACATGCCGCGGCTTCGTTCAGCATCGGCAAGAGCAGCCGGTCCTCGAGGTCGGGCGGAATCTCGGCATTTGGCGCCCGCATGCGCACCGGTTTGCCGTCCCGCCACGCGTAGAAGCCTTCTCCGCTCTTGCGCCCGACCTTCCCCTGGTCCACCAGTTTAATCAGCACCTCCGGCACGGGCCGCCTGAAGGCCTCTGACAGAACGCGGCCCACATGCAACGCGACATCCAATCCGATCACGTCGGCGAGTTCAATCGGACCCACGGGCATGCCGAAACGTGTGGCGGCATGATCGATGACCGCGGCGGGAATACCGTCCCCAAGCGCAAATAGGGCCTCGTTGATGTAAGGCATCAATATGCGATTCACGACGAAACCCGGCGCGCTTTTGCAGGGCAGCGGCAACTTGTCGAGTTTGCGAGCGAACGAGGCCGCAATCCGCGCCACCTCGGGCCGAGTGGCGGGGCCTTGCACGATCTCCACCAACTGCATCTGAGCCACCGGATTGAAAAAGTGAATCCCGACCAGCCGGCCCGGGTCGCTAAGTCCTTCGCCCAAGGTTTCGATCTTGATGCTGGATGTGTTGGTCGCGAATACCGCAGTCGATTTGAGGCGCGGCTCGATTTGCGCATACAAGGCACGCTTGGCGTCGGCATTTTCAACGATGGCCTCGATGAGGACATCCGCATCCGTCACGCCGGCACCGGTGACATCCATGCGCATACGGGCGAATGCCTCGGCGGCGGCCCCCGGCGCGTTCAGGCGCTTGTCGAAATACGCCTTGGCGCGTGCAAGCGCCGGTTGGATCAATGCCTCGCTGCGGTCCTGCAGCGTCACGCGCAAGCCGCGCAGCGCCGCCCATGCCGCGATGTCGCCGCCCATGACCCCGGCACCGATGACGTGCACATGCCGAAAATCGATTTGCGCCTTGCCGCCGAGCCCTTTGAGGCGATCCTGCAGCAGAAACACTCGTACCAGGTTGCGCGATGTCGGTGTGCACATGAGCGTGCCGATGGATCGCGCCTCGGCCTCGTAGCTGTCGGCACCGGCGGCGCCGTAGTGCTGCCATAACTCGAGAATTGCATAGGGAGCGGGGTAGTGTTCGCGCGGCACCTTTTCCCTCAACGCGGCAGCGGCCTTACGGGCGACAAACGGCCGCACCGCGTCAAGGTTCAATAATTTCTCGACGAACGGCGCGGTCTTGATCGCGGGCGGCTGCAGCAGCAGGCGTTTGGCCCGCGCCTTGAGTTCGGCCGGGGCTACGAGCTCATCGAGCAGGCCGGCCTCGAGCGCGCGCGCACCCTTGAACGGCCTGCCCTTGAGCATCAGCTCCATCGCCGGACGGACGCCCAGGAGCCGAACGGTGCGCACGGTACCGCCGAACCCGGGATGTATGCCGAGCAGCACCTCCGGAAGCCCCAGGGACAATTTCGCGTCATCGGCGCCGATTCGATAGCGACAGGCCAGGGCAAGCTCCAAGCCGCCGCCCAGCGCGAATCCGTGCACGGCCGCGACGCTGGGGCAGGGCAGCTGCTCCAGCCGATCGAGCACGGTCTGCCCGGCGCGCACCAGTGCGTAACCGTCCTCCGGATTGCGAATGTTCAAGAATTCCTTGATGTCGGCGCCTGCGACGAAACCATTGGCCTTGGCGGAACTCACCACCAGACCGGCCGGGCGCATCTCGGACAGCAGATCCAATGCGGTCGCCAAATCGCGAAGCACCGTCGCCGATAAAACGTTGGTCGAGGTCCCTGGGGCGTCGCATGTCAGCCAAGCGATGCGCTCGGCGTCCACTTCCATACGCCAGCTGCCGATCTGCGTCATGGCTTATGCGGCCTTAAGTGCATGTTCGTGGATCGTGAAATCGCAAATCAGCGGCAAATGATCGGATAGCTGAATGCCCGGCATTTCAAACCGAGTCACCTCTATGCGCGCACTGTGCAGAATAAAGTCGAGCTCTTTTCGCGGACTCCTGCTCGGATAGGAGGGTAGACCGCGCGCATTGGCGTTGGTCAGTCCCGCCGCCTGCATGAATAAGTAAAGCTCGTTATCCCCCCAGTAGGTGTTGAAGTCCCCGGCGACGATCACGGGTTTACTGGTCTTGCGAACCAGATCGTACAGCGAGCGCAGTTGGTACTGCCGGTGCCGGTATTTGAGCGACAGATGCACCAGGAAGATCGCGATGTCGTCCAATTCAAGCTCTATGATGAGCCGCTTGATGCCGGTGTCGAAATAATGGAATCGTTCGCCGCGCACCCGGGGCGCGGCGAGAAACGCATTCGCCTGCTTGCGCACGATAGGCACCAGCTGATTCAGCGAGGATACGCCGTACTTGCACTCGAAGGTGGAGTAATGGCCGAGCGAGCGGGCAATGAACTCCGCCTGGTTGACCATTCCCGTGCGGATTGAGCCGGTGTCGACCTCGATGAGGCCCACCACGTCCGGGTCCTGACGCTTGATGAACTCGGTAATCTCGGACAGCACCTGCGGGTTCGAGCGCAAATACCCGGCCCCCGGCACCGGAAGGTGGAACGCCGGGCCGGTACCGGTCGCATAGCGGATGTTATAGAGCAGCAATCGCACTTTCGGCATTGTATCGGCGCTCAGTGTTTCGCGCATGACCATCGTCGCGCTACACTAGGGGCCAATGTCGAGCCGTGTAAATCCGATTCGCTTGTTCGTCACCCACAACTGGGAAGAGAACGACGACTACACGCGCGTCTTCGAATATCTGGAGGCGCCGGGAACTTTTTATTACGTCAATTCCAGTCAGCCGCAGGCGAAGCGGCCCATCGACAAGGAAAGCCAGCGCGAGGATTTGCGCCGGCAAATAGCGCCTTGCGAGGTGGTCATTGTGTTGCCCACGGTCTACCAGGCCGCGCCCGAGTTGGTCCAGTTTCAAATGACCTTTGCCAAAGCCGCCGATCGGCCCATCGTCGCCATGGAGAATTTTGGATCCAACGAACCTTTGCCTAAGGCCATCAAGGATTTGGCGGACGAGGTCAGCGCGTGGACCGCGCGCAGCTTAATCGACGCATTGCGCCGCCAGGCGCGCCATCAAGAGACGACGCGCTGGGACACGATTGAATTCAAGCTCGATTGACGCATGTGGGCGTCGAAGGCGGCGTTCCGCCGCGTCAGCTGGCGGCTGTGAGCACCGGAATTTCGAAGTCGGCCGAGGTGTGATCGACCTCGACACTGCGCAGCTGCACCACGGAGGCGGTCTGACGGGTTGTATTCGCCTCCGCCTGGCAGGTCAGCCCGAAGATTTCCACGATGAGCGCCGCGCAGTCGTCTGCCTCTTGATTCGACATTTTGCGCACCGAAGCGGCGACCGCATCCTCTCCGCGCAAGGGTTGCACGCCTGCCAAGCTGCGCATGACCTGTGAGAACGAGTCGCGCGCTTCGGTGGGAAGCTGATCCTCGGCTACGGATGCGAGATGGCGGCGATACGCCGAAATCAATCGCTGCTTGATCGGGATCGAGCGAACCAATTCCAAGGTCGCAAAGTGAAGACTCTCCCACACGCTCATCTTGTTAACCCCACGGACGAAGACTAGAACCTAAAGTAGTTTCGAGGTTGGCCTCTTCCTCGGAATCTTGTTAAATCAATACGCTGCGTTTGGAATATACAAGACATTCGATAAAACGCAACGCGGACTTTGTCAAGGTTTTGAGATATACCGAGCGGGGAATGGTCGATCTTGCACGGCTCGGGTTGCCGGATCCGGCTGGTAATTTACTTAATCTAAAATTAGCTGGGTATCGCAATAAGGTTAGGTAAGCATGGTAATTTATTGAATATAAGAGACAATTCGCAATCGGCGAGAGCGTGAGCGCGATGGGCGCTGATCATCGTCTCGACCAGAGCAACCACAATCTCATGGATGGATGCGTTCACGAAATCGGTCGAGTCATAGACGATGCGGGCTTCCAGGCCCTGCGGCAGCTGGGATTGAATTTCCGGAAATACGGCCCGGACGCTCTTGATCACGGTCAACAGGTTCGCGGAGATCCTTAAGGAGATGCGGTTGAATTGGCGGCGATGTCGGCACGGTTCCACCAACCGCCGCCCAACGCCTGAAACAGCGCCGCGGTGTCCGCGTAGCGCTGCGCGCGCGCCTTGACCAGCGCTACGGCGGCCGATTGATAGGTTTGTTCTGCGGCCAGTACCTGCAGAAAGCTGGCGCCGCCGGCTTTGTACTGCGCCTGCACCAGCTCGAGACTGCCCGCCGCCGAACGTTCGGCGGCAGTTTCGGCCGCGAGCGCGTCGGCGTCGCCCTGCAAGGCATAGAGGGAATCGGACACATTTTGAAACGCGACCAGGACCGTGGCCTTGTAGTTGGCCGCCGCTTCCTGCGCGGCGGCTACCGCGGCGCGGCGCTGATGCACGAGCTGTCCGCCCTTGAATATTGGCTGCGTCACCGATCCGGCTAGGCTCCACACGATCGAGGCGGGTGAGAACATATCCGCGAATTTGACGGCAGCGCCACCGTAGCTGCCGGTAAGGGTGAGCTGCGGCAGCAGGTTGGCGGTGGCCACGCCGATCTGCGCCGTGGCCTGGTGCAGCAATGCCGAATACTGGCGCACGTCGGGGCGCTGCTCGACGAATTTCGACGGCAGGCTCACCGGCAGATCGGTGGGCAAGCTCAGCGAATCGAGATGGAATTCTGCACCGGCGTAGTCGGCGGGCAGGGATCCCACGTAGGTCGAGAGGAGATTCCGCTGCTGTGCGAGCTGGGTGCGCAGCGGCGGCAGGGTGGCGAGAGTCGCTTGCAGAGTCGCCTGCTGCTGCAGCACGTCGGCGCGCGACGCGCCGCCCGCCGTGACGCGCCGCTGCGTGATGTCGAGCTGCATGTGCTGCGCGCGAGCGATGTCTTCGGTGGCGGTGATCTGCGCCCGCAGCGAAGCTTCGGCGATTGCCGCCGTGACCACATTGGCGGTGAGGGTGAGGTAACTTGCCTCGAGCGCAAATCGCGCGTAGTCCGCTTGCGCCTGCAGCGCCTCGATCTCGCGGCGGACGCCGCCGAAGGCGTCGAGCGTGTACGACACGTTCACCGAGGCGCTGTTCAATGTGTACAAAAATCCCGAGCCTTGTTGCGGCAGACCAAATTGAGCCGCCGAGGCTCGCGCGCGCTCGGCTTGGTAATTCGCCGAAACGCTCGGATAGAGCGTTCCGCGCTGCGCCGCCACGTTCTCATTCGCCTGGCGCAAAGAGGCTTGTGCGGCCTGCACAGTCGGATTGTTTTTCAAGGCGAGTTCGATGAGCTGGTTGAGCTCGGCGGATTGAAACAGCGTCCACCATTGGCCCGGAATGTCCAAACCATTGACGAAATGCTGGGCGTCTCCGCCGGACATGGGTGCGGAGGCGGTGTGATCGGGAAGCTGGCCCGTGGGAACGAAGCCGGGGCCCTCGGGTGCGGGCGGCGGCTTGAAATCGGGGCCTACCGCGCATCCCGCGAGCGCGCAGACGAACATTCCCGCGAGGCGGCGCTTGGCTCGATCGATCATGAGTTGCCGGCCACCATCGGATTAAGTGTCGACGCGGCTTGCCGCGCCATAAACAGTTATTTCGACCATCGGACTTAGGCGAGGCGCGAAAAATGACATGAGTGGTTATCGTTTGCAAGAACTATTTGCAGGTTATAAAATATAATAATAAAATATTCACACTGAAACAATTAGTGGACTAATGAATAATCAACCTCCCTCGCAATTTGACATGCTGGAGGCGAGCCTCGGGCGCCTGCGAGCCCGGATGCCCGAAACGCCCGTTGCGGCGATCTTGCTGACCCGTCTGCTGCTCAACATCGGCCGCGGCATGGCTACGATGCTCGAACAGCGGATTCGCCCCTTCGGGCTGGCAGAGGCGGAGTTTCGCGTGCTGACCGCGCTGTTCTCCCAGCCGGAGGGTGTCGCCCATCCCAGTGACTTGTGCGCGAGAACCTCGCAAAGTCCGGCCAATATGTCGCGCATCAGCGATGCGCTGGTGAGCCGGGATCTCATTACGCGCGTGTTGAGCTCCCAAGACCGGCGGCGCATGGTGCTGCGCATTACCGAGCACGGTGAAGAATTGGTACGCCGGTTGCTGCCTCAGCTGCATGCGCCTCTCAAAGAGATGTATGGCGAGTTTACGGACATAGAGCTGCAGCAGTTGATCGGACAGCTCAAACGATTGGGCGTAAAGCTCGATCAAGTGACGGAGCAGGAAGCCTCGCCGTGAACCGCGCGAACGGGTTATTGAGGGCGGCACTGCTGCTGTCCACATCGATCGCAGGCTGTGCCGGCCTGCCGCCGAAGCCCGCTCCGGTGGCGCTGCCCACCGAGGCACCGTTGTCGGATTTGAGCGGCGGAGGCAGTTGGCCCGCGCAAGATTGGTGGAAGCAGTATCAGGATCCGACGCTCGATGAACTGATCGAGATGGCGTTGCGCTACTCGCCGACGCTCGCCACCGCTCATGCCCGCTTCGAATCGGCGCGCCAATCGGTGCGGATCGCGAGCGCCGCGAGCGGCGCGCATCTACAGGCGAACGGCGATGCATCGCGGCAACGCCTCAGCGACAACGGGCTGTTCCCGCCGCAACTGCTGGGTTTCACCTGGTACGACCAAATGGACCTCGGACTGCAGGCGAGCTATACCTTCGATTGGTGGGGCAAGCAGCGCGACGCGGTCGAGGCGGCCATGGATGAAGCCCATGCGAGCCAAGCGGATCGCAGCGCCGCGGCGCTGATGCTGGCGAGTTCCGTGGCCGACGCCTACTTCGGCTGGCAGGCGGATCAGAGCCGCCTCGCGCTCGCTCGCGAGCGCGAGATCACCGTGCAGGCCGAGGCGGCGGTGACCGCGGCACGCATCGGCGCGGAGCTGGATTCTGAGGATGAATCACAGCGCGCCGCGGCTGCGCTGGCTTCGGCGCGCGAACAGATCGCGGTGCTGGAGGGTTCGGCGCAGCTGCGCGTCGTGGCGCTGGCGGCGCTCGTTGGTCGAGCCCCGGCCAGTTTGCCGCCGCTGGCGCCGAAACCCATGCCGTTGCTCGACGGCGCACTGCCCGATGATGTGCGGATTGATTTGGTCGCGCGCCGCGCGGATATCACGGCCAGCCGCTGGCGGGTGGAAGCGGCGGAGAGCAGCCGCGAATCGGCGCGCGCCGAGTTTTTTCCCGACGTGAGCATCAATGCGCTGATCGGCGTCCAAAGCATCCATATGTCGACGCTCATCGAATACGGCAGCCGCGTCCCGAACGCGGGCGCGGCGGTCCATCTGCCGCTGTTCGACTCAGGCCGGCTCAAGGCGCGCTATGGCGCGGCTCAGAGGGCGCTCGATGAGGCGGTGGCCGTCTATCAGGACACGGTGGTCGACGCCGCACGCGACGTGGCGACGCAGGCATCGACCCTCGCGCAGCTCTCGGCGCAGAGAGCCCAGCGCGAGATCGAGCTGGATGCGGCGCTCAAACTCAAAATCAGCGCCGCAGCACGCGTGCGCCAGGGTCTCACCGATTCGAGAACCGAATTGAGCGCCACCGATGCGTGGATTGCCGAGCAAGATGCCCTGTTGCAGCTCGATGCGGCCGCCCTCTCGGCGGACATCGGGTTGAAGCGCGCGCTCGGCGGCGGTTATGAAAGGACCCAAGCAGCACCATGAATGCAAGCATCGAGCCCGCACCCGCACCCGCGGTTCAAAATTCCGACAATGGCAAGCGGCGCCGAATTCTGCTGCGCATTGCGGCGCTGTTCATCGTCATCGGCGTGTTGTGGGCGCTTTACTGGCTGCTCATCCTGACCAAGCGTGAGCGCACCGATGATGCCTACGTCAGCGGCAATAAGGTCGTCATTTCGGCCCAGGTTCCGGGCACGGTCGTGTCGGTCCTCACCGACGACACACAGTTGGTGCAGGCAGGGCAGGTGTTGGTGAGGCTCGATCCGGTCGATGCGCAAATCAACCTGGCCCGAAGCGCTAGCGCCTTGGCGCAGGCGGTGCGGCAGGTGCGGCAGGCGAGGTCGACCGCGCAGCAATACGATTCGCTGATTGCGACACGCAAGATCGAACTCTTGCGTGCGCAGGCCGACCTGACCAAACGCGAGCCGCTGTTGGCCGCCAACGCCATTGCGCCCGAAGAGGTGCGGCATGCGCGCGAGTCGGTGGATCTCGCCAAAGCGGCCGTGACGCAGGCGGTACGCCAAGCGAGCGCGGCGCATGCCTTGGTCGACGGCACTCAGGTGCAGAACAATCCCGCCGTGCTGGAGGCCAAAGACGCGTTTCGCGATGCTTGGATTGCCGCGCGACGCGATGCCGTGATTGCGCCGGTGACGGGCTACGTGGCCGAGAGAAGCGTGCAACTCGGCCAACACATTCAGGCCGGACAGGCGCTCATGACGGTGATTCCATTACATGCATTGTGGGTCGATGCCAATTTCAAGGAAGTGCAACTGCGAAATTTGCGCATCGGTCAGCCGGCCGAGGTGCGCAGCGATCTGTACGGCGGCTCATTCATATACCACGGACATGTCACGGGCATGTCGGCGGGCACCGGCGCCGCATTCGCGCTGCTGCCGCCGCAAAATGCCTCGGGCAATTGGATCAAGGTGGTGCAGCGCGTACCGGTGCGGATCGAGTTCGACGATCGGGATCTCGCGAAGTCGCCGCTGCGCGTCGGCCTCTCGGCCACCGTGACCGTGGATACGACGCACAGAGACGGACCGGTGCTGGCGAGTAAGGCGGCCGACAAGCCGGTGGGCGATACCCAGGTTTACACGCAGGATCTGGTGCGCGCAAACGCCGAGGCCGACGCGATCGTGAGCCGCAATCTCGGCTTCGAACACTAAGCGCGCGGTGCCCAAGATGGCCGATCGTGCCCACGGCCGAGGCGGCGCGCGAGTATCCGCCGTTGCACGGCGGCAAGCTGCTGTTTCTCACCGCCGCGATCGCGACCGCCGCGTTCATGGAGATTCTTGACATGACCATCGTCAATGTCTCCGTGCCGGCCATCTCCGGCAGTCTCGGCGTCAGCACTTCCGAAGGCACCTGGGTGGTCAGTTCCTACATGCTCGCGGCCGCGGTCATGCAGCCGCTGACCGGCTGGATCGCTCGGCGCTTCGGCGAAGTGAGAACCTTCGTCACCTCGATCTGCCTGTTCATGCTGTTCTCGGCGATCTGCGGACTGGCCACCAGCCTGCCGATGCTGGTGGCCGCGCGCCTCATTCAGGGCTTCGTATCGGGACCCATGATGTCGGTGGCGCAGGCGATTTTGCTGCGCAATTATCCGATCGAGCGGCGCGGCATGGCGATCGCGCTGTTGTCCATGGTGATCATCATCGCCCCGATCTTCGGACCGATCCTCGGCGGCTGGATCACGGATAATCTGTCCTGGCCGTGGCTGTTCTACATCAATCTGCCGGTGGGCGCGTTTTGCGCGGCGGCCAGCTGGATCGATTCTGCGGCATCGCGAGTCCGAGAAGGTGAAATTGCCCATCGATGGCGTGGGGCTGGTGCTGCTTGTCATCGGCGTCGGCAGCCTGCAGTTCATGCTGGACAACGGCAATGAAAAGGATTGGTTCAATTCGCCGGTCATCGTCGCGGCGGGCATCGTCTCGCTCGTCAGCCTGACGTTTCTGATCCCGTGGGAATTGACCGATGAGCATCCGGTGATCGATCTGCATCTGTTCGGCCGGCGCAATTTCCGCGTCGGTGTCGGCGTGATGGCGTCGCCTATTTCGGCTTCCAGGGCGTCAACATCATATTTCCGCTGTGGCTGCAGACCGACTCTGGGCTACACCGCCACGTGGGCGGGCTTCGCGGTGGCGCCCGTGGGTTTGCTGGCGTTGGTGGCGGCTCCCATCGTCGGACGCAACATGAATCGCATGAATCTGCGCCTGGCGGCGAGCTTCGCGTTCTGCGTATTTGGAATTGCGGTCTTTTGGACATCCACGTTGAACGAACAGGCGAGCTTCGGTCAATTCGCCACGCCGCGCTTCTTTCAAGGGATGGGCCTGTCCTTTTTCTTTCTGCCGCTGAATCAAATCATCTTGTCCGGCGTTCCATCCCGCGACCTGGCGTCCGCTTCGGGGGTGAGCAATTTCATTCGCACCATGTCGGGCAGCATCTCGACCGCGGTCACGGTTTGGATTTGGAATCGCCGCACCGACTACCATCACGCGGTGCTCACGGAACACATCAATAATTCCGCGAGCGGCTGGCGTCAATACCAGTCGCAACTCGGCGCGCACGGAATCGGCGGTGACGGTGCATATCAATACGTGGAACGGCTGATCGGCAGCCAGGCCTCGACGCTCGCCGTCAACGACGTGTTTTTTGCCTTAGGGTGCGCATTCTTCCTGCTGATCCCCTTCATTTGGTTGGCGAGGCCGCCGTTCGGCGCGCGTACACCCGGCGCCCGCTGATTGCTAGCCGCGATAGGCGTGTTCTTGACCGATCGCCCGCCGCAGATCCGCGAGGACGGTACTGCCCGCCAGATAGAAATGACCGACCGCCCAGAATCCCGTGGGTGCGAGAAACAATAAGGCCAAGCGTAGCGAGGCGGCGTCGGTCGCACGGCCGTGCGCAAAGAAATCGCTCGCGAGTCCGACGGCCTGGGGGGCGACGATCAAATTCAGCACATTGCCGACCACCAGGGACAATGCAATGAACATGGAGCGCAAATGCGCCGGCGCGAGATTTTGCAGCAAACCCATGCACGGGCCTATGAAAAAATAGATGGCCGGAATGTACAGCCAGAGCATCAGTTTCGAGATCCACAGGGTGTGCGTCCAATAGGCGATGAATGAGGGCACGGTCGCGAATCCCACCCCTGCGCCGAGCAACCACAAAACACGCCGTGGAGCGGTCATATAAGGCCGCGACAGGAGCCAGGCGGTGCCGGCGGTCGCGGCCATGCCGCCGATCAGATGAATCGGTCCGGTGACGGCACCCGCTTCACCAACGTCGAGGTGATAGGTGCGCATCAGAAACGCGGGTGTCCACCAAATGAGTCCCCAACCCCACAAGGAACACACCCCGCAGCCCATGAGAACGTGGAACGCGGCCCTTTGGCGCCACAGGTATCGCACGGCACCGAGTAAAGAAGATCTGGTGTCGGCGCGCGCAGCGTCCAATCTGCCGCGGGTCGGCTCGCGAATGGTCAGGTACGCCAGTATCCCCATGGCCACCCCGGGCACGCCCAGAGCGAGGAACGCCGCGCGCCAGCCGTAAGCATGCGCCACCGCGCCCGCCATGTCGGCTCCGAGCCAAGCGCCGATGGGTGCGCCGAGCGCCAGTACGCTGAAGGCCATGGGCCTCCGGTCCGCGGGAAAGCAATCCGACACGATGGAAGAAGACGGCGGCAGACCGCCCGCTTCACCCACGCCCACGCCGATGCGCGCCAGCAAGAGTTGCAGATAGGTGCGCGACAGGCCACAGATCACCGTGAACGTGGACCAGAGAATCAGCGCTGCCGCGAGAATATTTCTGCGATTGAAGCGATCCGCAAGCCACGAAATCGGCAGACCGAATGTTACGTAGAACAGCGCCAGCGGAACTCCGGTGAGGAACGCCACGCCGGCATCGGTTAATCGCAATTCGAGGCGGATAGGTTCGAGCACGGTGGACACGACATATCGATCCGCGATGTTGACGGCGTAAATCGCGCACATCATGAGGAGCACATACCAGCGCTCGAGGTGCGTGGGCGCTTGCGATCGCGGTAGGTCGATTGCCGTGGAATTCAAAGCGCAGCCTCGCCTATAAAATCCAGCCAACCATACAGGGTCCTCATTCGAGGTGCGAATCGTTACACTGGCGCTGCGTGGCGCACCGTGGGCCTACACCGGATACGCCGCCAAGCCGATTGCGGCCGTGCGCGAATACATGGATGAGCAAAAATGGCGTGAAGCCGAAGCGCAAGTGCCGCAGGTGGCGGAGGTGATCGAAAGGGCGGCCGCCGGCATCCAAAAGGCGGCGGAGGATTTCGAGAATCAAATGGTGCATGGTCGCTGAGCCTGCGCATCGATGCGCCGCCGCGAGCCTGGCTTGCCGACCCTGTGTCATCGGGGCGGCTATAGGGCCCCGGGGCCGGCCCGATTGGGTACCGATTCGCTGCAATGTCGGCGGCACGACGGCCTCGATTTCAGCAGAAACCTTAGAAAACGGCTGTAAATGTGAACTTGGCTTCAGTTTTATGTGCCATGGACCGATATGCTTGAATTCATGAACGCTCGACTCGAAGGTACCAAAGCCCCGCCTCAGCCGCCGGCAACGGCCCGTGGGGAAGGGGATCGCATGTCTAATCAAAGCGCCTTCGACCACCGGATTTTGCTGATCGATGACAATGCGGCGATTCACGGGGATTTTCGTAAAGTGCTCGGCGCCGAGGCCGGGGATTCGGCGCGCACCGAGCTTGCAGTGCTCGAAGCGGGTCTCTTTGGCGAGGCACGAAAGGTCGCGACGCGTCCGAATTTCGAGATCGACTCGGCCTATCAAGGGCAGCAAGGCGTCGAAATGGCTCGCAGCGCCATCGCGGCGGGGCGTCCCTACGCCATGGCGTTCGTCGACATGCGCATGCCACCAGGCTGGGACGGTTTGCAAACCATCGAGGCGTTATGGGCGGTGGACCGGGACGTGCAAGTGGTCATCTGTTCGGCGCACACCGACTACGACTGGTCCGAGGTGGTGGAGCGCCTACAGCACTCGGATAGGCTCCTGGTGCTGAGGAAGCCCGCCGAACCGATCGAGGTGCTGCAGTGCGCCACAGCGCTCAGCCGCAAGTGGCACAACGAGCGCTTGGTGCGCGAGCAGATGGAGCGGCTGGAGCAAGTGATCACGGTCCGCACCAGCGGGCTGGAGGCTGCGAACCGGCAGCTGCGGCACTTGGCCACTCACGATGCGCTCACGGGCCTTCCGAACCGTGTTTTGCTCGACGATCGGCTCACGCAGGCGGTCGCGCATGCCGATCGCGACGGCCGCTCGTTCGCGCTGATGGTATGCGATTTGGATCGCTTCAAAATGGTCAACGATTCTCTGGGGCATGGGGCGGGCGATGAGCTTCTGCAGGAGGTGGCTCGGCGCCTGACCGGGTTGGTGCGCGGCGTCGATACCGTGGCGCGCCTTGGCGGGGACGAATTCGTACTGCTGATCACTTCAATCCAAATTCCCGAGGACGCGCAGCGCCTGGCGGCCCAAGCAATCGAAGTCCTGCAGGCGCCGGTGCGTATCGCGGGCATCGACGTGCACACCTCGCCGAGCATCGGCATTGCCTTCTATCCCGCCGATGGTCGCACCATCGAGGCATTGACCGCGCATGCGGACGCGGCAATGTATTGCGCCAAGCAACGCGGCCGCGGCAACGTTCAATGCTTCGAGGGAGGAATGAATGCCGGTTCGGAAGACCGCGTTCAGCTCGAGAGCGACCTGCACAATGCCATTGCCTTGAAGCAATTTCAGCTCTATTACCAGCCGAAGGTGAACACGGCCACCGGCACGGTGCGCAGCGCCGAAGCCCTGATTCGCTGGGTGCATCCCGAACGCGGGTTGATTCCGCCGGACTCCTTCATTCCATTGGCGGAGGAGTGCGGTTTGATTGGTGCCATCGGCGAGTGGGTGGTGCGCGAAGCGTGCCGCCAGGCGCGCGCCTGGCAAGACAGCGGCATGGCGCCGCTGCGGGTCTCGGTGAATCTTTCACCCTCGCAGTTTCGCGGGAGCGGCTTGACTCAAACGATACGCGATGCGCTCGATGAGGCAGGTCTACACCCACAGTATCTCGAAGTGGAGCTGACCGAGAGCACCGTGATGAGCGAGCCCGAGGAGTCGATCGCGATTCTCGAGCAATTGAGCGCCATGGGTGTGCTCGTTTCGGTGGATGATTTCGGAACCGGCTACTCGAGCATGAGTTATCTGCGGCGATTTCCCATCGACAAACTCAAGATTGATCGTGTATTCATCAACGAGATTGCAAGCCGCCCGGAGGATGCGTCGATCGTGCGTGCGATAGTCTCCCTGGCGCATAGTTTGCGGCTCAAGGTGGTGGCCGAAGGCGTCGAGACTCCCGCACAGCTCGATTTTTTGAAGAACGTGGGTTGCGACGAGTACCAGGGGTTTCACTTCAGCCGCCCGGTGCCCGCAGCCGAGTTCGAACGTCTCATCCGAGACAAATCCGCGCAAGCAGGGCCGATGAACTCGGAGGACATGCTTCGCACCCATAGCAAGCTCGCGGCATACCACAGGGCATAGCGGCCAGCGTGCATGAGGCCGCCGTGGCGGAGGATTCAATGAAACCCAAGACGTCGATTGCCAGCCCCAAGGGAAAGTCCGAGCCGTGGCATGCGGTGACCCTGGTGGGCCGCGGTAAATGCTGCCCGGCGCTCGACTCGTACCGCGGGGCTCGCTTTCTATCGGGCGCGGCGCCCCGATTGCCGCTGGCGGAGTGCGATAGGCCGCATACCTGCACATGTACCTACCGGCATTATCCGGACCGCCGCACCGAGCAGCGCCGAGACAGCGATGCCGGAAGCCCGGTCCGATCCAGCAAACCGGTGGCGGAGAAGCGCAGTTCGCGCGGGAGGCGAGCGACGGACGGGTGAGCCGCGGGGCGCCTCAGCGGATTCGCAGACATTATTCAAGCACGGGGCGCTTATTAATCCAGGGCTGGGCCTTTTCTAGTTGCGCCGCAAGCCGCAGCAGGATCGCTTCCTCGCCGTACCGGGCGGTGAACATCGTGCCGACCGGCAGACCCTCGGCCGACCAATGGAGCGGCACGCTCATCGAGGGTTGTCCGGTCATGTTGGCGAGCGCCGTGAATGGGCTGTAGGAAGCCAATTCTTGAGCGAATACCCCCAGGTCTGCGGGCGAGAGACCCAGAATCCCGAGCAGCGCGGGCGGTTTGGCCAAGGTGGGCGTGAGCAGCAGGTCGAATTGCGCGAGGAAATTCGCCATGGAGGCGGCTGCAATTTGGAATGCGACATTGGCATCCGCAAGCATGAGCGCCGTCGCCTTCTGACCCTGCTCGGCGCAAATTCGCGTCACGATCTCGATCTCTTCCGGCGATACCGGCGTTCCTCGCTCGGAGCCGCGATCGCGCAGCGTCTGCGCGACCGAGGTCGCGATCACGGTCGCGAACCCGCGGTTCAAGGCTGCTGCATCGATCGTCGGGGACGCCTCCTGCACATGATGCCCGAGCGATTCGCACAGACGGGCGGCCGCGTGCGCCGCGGCTTGGCATTCGAGGTCGACCGGCGACCCCGACCAGGTTTTCAGCATCAACGCGATACGCAGTTTCTCGGGCGGGCGGTTCATTTCCGCCAAAAAACCTTCCTTCGGCGGCGGCGCACTGTATCGAGACCCCGGTTCGATGCCCCAGGTTGCGTCGAGCAGGGCGGCGCTGTCGCGCACGCTGCGGGTGATGGCGTGCGAAGTTGCCAAACCGAGCCAGGGCTCGGTGGCCGTTGGCCCGGAGGGCATTCGGCCGCGGGATGGCTTCAGGCCGAATAAGCCCGTGCACGACGCGGGTACTCGAATGGAACCGCCGCCATCCGATGCGTGGGCCATGGGCACGATGCCGCCGGCAACCGCGGCGGCGGCACCGCCCGAAGATCCTCCGGCCGAGCGATGCAAATTCCAGGGATTACGCGTGGCACCGAATGCTTGCGATTCGGTGGTGTAGGTCAGGCCCAATTCCGGGCTCGTCGACTTCGCAAAGATGACGAGGCCGGCCCGCTTGTATCGGGATACCAGCTCGCTGTCGCAAGGCGCAATGCGATCAGAAAAGGCCTTGCTGCCTGCGCTGGTGATGGTTCCGGCCAGTTCGATGCCGAGATCCTTGACGATGAAGGGCACACCATGGAATGTGCCGGGCGAAAGACCCGCGGCGATCTGCGCTCGCGCTGCGGCGTAGTGCGTGTGCGCAATGCAGTTGAGCTTTGGATTGATCGCGGTCGCGTTCGCGATGGCGCAATCGAGCAGCTCGGCCGGGGAGGCGTCTTTGCGGCGTACCAATTCGGCCAAAGCAAGTGCGTCGCATTGCAAATAGGATGAGGGTTTCATTGTTGGCGCATGTCGTTTCCGGCCGTGGATCGAAAAGCGCGGTGGCCGCGCCGGCCATTGCGCTCACCTTGCGCTGAGGTCAGAATAACCGCCTTATTTCGATCATTTGGAACCAATCCCTGTGAAATCCACCATTCGCCTTGCCGCGTTCGCCCCGATACTCTTGCTAACCGCGAGCATAGCGCATGCAGACTCCTACTCCGATACCATTGATCTTTTCAAGAATGCCGGCGCCAGCTCCACGTTTTTTGGCAGGTGTTACGGCTATGCGGTATTTCCGACCGTGGGCGAGGGGGGGTTCATCGTCGGTGGCGCGTATGGCAAAGGCCGGGTTTACGTGGGCGGGAAACCGGTGGGCGAAACCAGCATGACGCAGGTGAGCGCGGGATTTCAGCTCGGCGGCAAGGGCTACAGCCAAATCGTTTTTTTCGAGGACAAGCGCGCATTCGATGAATTTACCACGGGTTCGTTCGAGTTTTCCGCCGGGGCGAGCGCGGTAGCAATCACTGCCGGTGCTTCCGCCAGCGTGGGCACCACGGGCGCCACGTCGGGGGCGAGCGGCGGCAAGAAAGATGCCACCACCGCGACCGCGGGGTATCAAAAGGGGATGGCGGTGTTCACCATCGCCAAGGGCGGCCTCATGTATGCGGCCACTGTTGCCGGACAAAAGTTCAGCTACACGCCGAGCGGGACGCGTTGATCGGGAGTCGGCCGCGATGAATGCCACGTGGATCAGCCTGGTGGCTTTCGGATGCACCTTCTTTGCGGCCCTGGCGGGGATTTTCGTCCGGGAGCGATTGCCGGCGCACCATTTGAAGGGCGAGTCGCAAGAGTTCCTGAAGCTCGTGCTGGGATTGATCGCCACGATCACGGCGCTGGTGCTCGGCCTACTCATTTCCTCGGCGCATTCCGCATTCGATGCGCAACAGGCCGAAGTGCAGCGGCTCAGCGTCGATTATTACCAGATCGATCGTATTCTCGGCCGGTTCGGCACGGATGCGGCCGATGACCGCACCCTGCTTCGCAATATCGTGGCCTCCGACATCGAGCGGATATGGGCCAACGACCGCAGCGGGACCGCGCGGTACGCTACGCTGTCGGTCGAGCGGGAGGGTGGGCGGCTTTTCGACGGTATCGCCAGCTTGCCCGCGAAGACCGATCTGGAACGGTTTGGGCAAAGCCGCGCGCTGCAGCTGCTCGCTAGCGTCGCGGAAACCCGGCGGCTTTTAGCGGAGCAATCGCAAGGCTCGCTTTCCCGGCCTTTTCTGGTCGTGCTCGTCTCCTGGCTGGTCGTCTTGTTCTTCGGCTTCGGCCTGTTCACGCGCATCAACTCGACCGTCGTGGCGGCCCTTGGCGTCGGCTGCCTGTCCGTGGCGGGCGCGATATTCCTGATCCTCGAAATGAACCAGCCCTACGGGGGATGGATGCAAGTCTCCAGCGCTCCTTTGCGCGATGCATTGGCGCAGATGAGCCAGTAGCGCGTCGCGACGCTAACCCCATGATGCATAGACCGCATCGGGCGCCAAGCTCGTGGGGGGATCTGGCACGCACGCTCGCCGGCCCGCCCCGCAGCATCTGCCTCATTCGGCTCTCGGCCATCGGCGACACCTGTCACGCCGTACCGCTCATTCGCTCGCTGCAGCGCAGGTGGCCCGAATGCCGGATCACGTGGATCATCGGCCGCATCGAGGCGAAGCTGATGTCGCTGCTGCCGGAAATCGAATTCCTCACGGTCGATAAGCTTCATTTCGCGGCCGAGTGGGCGCGGCTGCGGCCGCAACTCGCCGGACGGCGATTCGATCTGCTCCTGCACCTGCATGCAACCATGCGCGCCAACCTGCTGTGCGCGCTGGTACGCGCGCCGATCAAGTTGGGGTTCGATCGGACGCGGGCGCGCGATCTGCAGTGGCTTTTCACCAATCGCCGGATCGGTGCGCGCCGCTGCGAACATGTGCTCGACAGTTTTTGGGCGTTCGCCGAGGCGCTCGGTATTTTCGACCGCCGGCTCGAATGGAACATCCCCTTGCCGGCGGAGGCGGTCGCGTATGCGCGGCGGATCATTGCCGATTCGCGCACAACTTTGCTGATTAGTCCGTGCTCGAGCCACGCGTTGCGTAACTGGCGACCCGAGTTCTACGCGCAAGTGGCCGATCATGCGGCGCGGCGCTGGAATATGCGCGTGGTGCTTTGCGGCGGCCCGAGCGGGATCGAGCGCGAAACGGGCGATCGCATCATCGCCGCATCGACCTGTACGCCCATTGACCAGATCGGCCGCGACACGCTGCCGCAAATGCTGGCCTTGTTAAGTGAGGCGACCGTGCTTCTGACGCCGGATTCGGGGCCCGCTCACATGGCGACGGCGGTCGCCACACCGGTCATCGGCCTGTACGCGGCGACCAATCCGGCGCGCAGCGGCCCCTACCTGAGCCAACAGTGGTGCGTCAACCGCTTTCCGCAGGCAGCCAGAACCTTCATGCGCTGTGAACCTGAACAGTTGCCGTGGTGGGTGAAAATCGAGCGGCCGGGCGTCATGGATTTGATCCAGCCGCTCGATGTGATCGAGCGACTGGATCAATTCATGCGCCGCTAGAACGGCAGCCCGTGCGCCTGGCCGCCCATACACATCAGCATGGGCAACGACAAGATAAAATTGATGCGCGATGCCCGGCCGGCGGTCTTGCGCGCCGCTGCCTTCTCATCGTCCGTTGCCGGCACCATTCCGAGGATTTTCTTCTGATTCGGCCAGATGAATACCCACACGTTGAGCAACATGATCGTTCCGAGCCACGCGCCGACGCCTATCGTGCGAAATCCAGGCTGCAAGGTGAAGGCGTTGACGATGCCGCTCCCGTTGCCGCTCCCGTAACCTCCGAGCAGGTAGATCGCTCCGGTCACCCAGGTGGCCACCGCGGCCCATCGGAACCACAGCAGCGCCCGCGGCGCTATGTACTTCGATACACCCGCGCCGCCGGGGCCGCCTTTGTCGGCGGCCGCGGCCGCGAGCCCCGGCGTCTGCACCACGTTGAAGTAGTACAGCAGGCCGATCCACATGACGCCCGAGAGGATGTGCAGCCACCGATCGACGCGCACCGGATGAAAATCGGTACCTACTCCTGCCCAAGCGGTGAGCCAAGAGCCGATGACGACGGCGAGTACGACGCCGGTCGTGATGGCGCCCTTAACGGAATTGAGCGGATGCATATGAATAGCTCCCATGGTTGTTGATTCTGATTCGCGTTTCGGCTTGGGGTAGTGTATCGCGGGGCGGAGCCGACCCCAAGCGATCCGTGCCGGCTTGCGCGGAATACTCGACAGGCTCCTAGGGTTTCGACAGCGGCTCGACGTCGTGGAACTTGCCGTAATCTATGTAGAGCGTACCGTCCTCGGCCAGCTCCAGGATGTCGCGGAAGGCTTCACTCGAAGCGGATGGCGGTGCTCGGATACTCCTCACGCGCCATCAGCGTCTGGCCGGTCGTCTCATCGGTGCCGCTGACGCTCAATATGAAGGAGCTCGCCGATTGGCGCAGCGTTTCCGGCGTCTCCGTCTTGAGCGGACTTGCCTCATCGATGATGTGCATGATGTTCCAGCCGAGGGCGAACACCGGATGCTGGGAACGCACCAGCGGCAAGTCGATGATGCGGCGAATGCGAAAGCCCTCTTCGGTCACCTCGTTGCGCAGCATGCGCAGCTGTGCCGAGGCTTCCTGCACCACGTTCTGGCGCGCATTGGCGGCTCTGAACATGAGTGTCGGCTTGCCGTCGATCGGGCGCACAACGGCGTACCTCGCGAACAGAAAGCGCGCCCGCGGACGCGAGAAGCGCGCAAACATGAGACCGGTGATCAGCGCGAGCATCATCAGCCCGATGAAGATCTCTATCATTGCAACCACATGGCCATACAAGGTCTGTGGGTGCATGTCGCCGTAACCGACGGTGGCCAGCGTCTCAACGCTGAAGAAGAACGCACCAACGAAACCAGGTGGATTCAGATTGGCGATACATCCCGGCACCAGAGCGTACAGGCAGCCGAATAGGACATCGAAGGCCAGAAACAGCACGGCAATGGTGCCGAACAACTGCGGCCAACTCATCGTCATGAAGTAGTGGTACAGATCCTGCAGTACCGGGCGAGTGATTCCCTGCGTGATGACCTCGCGTTGGCCGACCTTGATGCGCCGCAGCCCGCTCGCACGCGACCGAGTGGGGTTGATGTGCGCGTGAGGCCGTTTGGCAGCTGGGTGTTTGTCGGCGCTCATCGGGTGAATCGTAGGCGGATGTCGGTTATCGCGCTCGGTATTATTTGGGGGCTGCCGTATTTCTTCGTCAAGTTGGTAGTGCCCGAACTGTCCCCGCTGGTCATTGCCTGGGGACGGGTCTCGCTCGCGACCTTGATCTTGTTGCCGATTGCGTGGCAGCGCGGCGCGTTGCGCCTCTTAGTTCGCAAGCCGGACCGCGGCAAGGACTGTGCGAGCGGGCGCCAGGGCGGCTTGAGTTCCAGGACCGCCCGAAAAATTCCCGCATTGCGCGGATGTGACATAAACCGGTTTCACGGTGTTTGTCGCAACTAAGAGACGCTCATCACGGATTCATTCGGCGAGCTTGGCCAATATCTTGTTCAATTCCGGAACCCTTCGTGGAAAGACAATTATGGCGAGGCCGTTGAGCGGGGATATCTGGCACTTGAGCATCGACGACCTGCTGGCGCCATTGCCGGAATCGCCTCGGCTGGGTGGCCCGGGACCATTCGTGATCAACTTAAGCGCGTCCACGGCGCCGATTAGCGAACCCATCAAAGGCGTGGTCGGCTGTCCCGACGCGCATGTCTATCAGATTCAACGTACCGAGGACCGGCGCCTGCGCTACCGGCTGCGGCTCGGTCCATTCTCGACCGAAGACGAAACCGATGCCGTCCTCGAGAAGGTACGCGATATCTATCCCGGCGCTTTGACAGCGACAGCGGAAGCGGACGATTTACGCGCGCTGGAAGCCATCCAGGCGAAGATCACTGCGCACACCAAAGCCGCTGCGCAGCCTAAAGTTGATGTGCAACCTAAGGTTCATGCGCAGCCTAGGGTTCATGCGCAGCCTAAGGTTCATGCGCCGGCAATAGCTGATGCGCCGGCCATAGTTGATGCGCCGGCGGCGATCGATGTAACGCAGCCACCGCGTGTCTCCATACCGGTGCTCAGCGAGGAGGTGCCGCTGGCTCGACCTAAGCCGGTACGCCAGCCGCTGCCACGTGAACGGCGGTCGAATGTCGCGGGCACTGTGATGGATCGGGCGCCGCCGCCAGCCGCGGCGCCAGAGGTCAAGCGGTGGGTCGCGGAGCCGCCGGTGATGGAACCGTCGGTCGCCAAGCCGCCGCGGGCCCAATCGCCGCAAGCCGCCGCGCCAGAGGTCAAGCCGTGGGTCGCGGAGCCGCCGCTGGTGGAACCGTCGGTCGCCAAGCCGCCGCGGGTGCAGTCGCCGCAAGCCGCCGCGCCAGACGCCGTACCGTGGGTGATGGAGCCGCCGTTGGTGGAACCGTCGGTCGCCAAGCCGCCGCGGGTGCAGTCGCCGGCAGATGCGGTCGCAGACGCCATACCGTGGGTGGTGGAGCCGCCGGAAATGCAACCGTCCGTGGCCAAGCCGTCGGTGCCCAAGCCGCCGCCGGCGCAGCCGCCGGCAGCCGCCGCGCCGGACGCCATACCGTGGGTGGTAGAGCCGCCGGCAGTGCAACCGTCGGTGGCCAAGCCGTCAGTGCCCAAGCCAGCGGTGCCCAAGCCAGCGCTCGTCAAGCCGTCCGCAGTCCAATCGCCGGTTGTCCGGCCGGTGGCGGTCAAACCGTCGGCGGCGCCCGCCGCGGCCCCGAAATCCGCCGAGCAACTCGAGGCCAAGTTGCCGAGCTTCGAGAGCACACAAACGATACGACCCCTGACACCGCTCGAGTTGGAGGATGCGGGGGCGTCGCGCTGGTTTGTGATCCAACTGTCGACTGCCGAACAAGGCTTCGACCCGGACAGTTTGCCCAATCTCGATATTTTCAGCGTGTACCGCTTGTACTCCGTGGCCGGCCTCGAGCAAGACCGAGTGATGCATGCGCTGCGCCTGGGATTCTTCAGCGATGAAATCGCCGCGGGTGCGGTGGCAAGCTATCTGGCCGCCTTTTACCAAAGCTCGACTGTGAAGCGGGTGAGCGCCGCCGAACGACAGCGATTTGCCGATGAACGTTTCGAGGCGCGCAAGGACGTCGGCGCCACGGGCCAACACGCGGCGATCGAGATCACCAGCGACCGGGTTGTTCGCGAAAGCCGAATCGCCAGCGCCACCCCGGCAAAATCCGCGGACCCGCCAAGCGCGCCGCGAGCCGTCGCCCAAAAGAGCCGCTGGTTCTGATCCTTAGCGGCGAGGCCGCGGCCCCGTTCGCGCCACGAGCGCAAGCGCCTTCCTCCTGCTTTCTTGTACACTCGATCCGACGGTCGCTGAGCGCGCCCGAGCCGCGGCGGATGGAGATCGATGATGGGGGAAGCGAAGCGGGAAGTCCTCGGGTGGGTCGATAGCCATTTGAGCGAACTGTCCGATTGGCACGATGTCCTGTGGCACTTTGCGGAGCCGGCCTTTCGCGAGTACAAGTCGAGCGCGTGGTATGTCGAATGTCTGCGTGCGGCCGGCTTTACGGTGGAGGTTGGCTCCGGCGGGATGCCCACCGCGTTCGCGGCCTCCTTCACCAATGGCCCCGGACCGACCGTCGCCACTTATGCCGAATACGATGCGGTTCCCGGCAATTGTCAGGCCGCCACCACCACGCGCCAACCGCGGCGCGGGCTATCAAAGTATGCCCCGGGGCACACCGATCCGCATTCGGCCCTCGGCATCAGCGCGCTCGGCGGCGCGCTCGCGGTGAAGGCCGTGATGCAGCAGCGCGGCATTGGCGGAACGCTCAAGCTATTCGGTGAGCCGGCCGAGAAACTTAGGGCCTCGAAGCCCATCCACGCGGCGAAGGGGTATTACAACGCGCTCGACGCAGCGGTGAGTTTTCACCCGCACTATTTGTCGCCGCTTTGCAATACGGTCGCGTGGGACACTCACTGTGGGGTTGGCTACAACTACATTTATACCTTCACCTGCGCGGACCCGGAGAACTGGATCGCCGCCGATCGCGTTAACCCCATCCCCCAGAATCATCTGAGCGCGCGTGCGCCCGGGGCTAACGATGCACTGATGCTGTTCTATCATCTGAACGAAGGCTTGCGCCGATCGATGCTGCCGGCGACCGGTCTGTGGAGCTTCAATGAGGCGATTCTTACGGCGGGCCAGGCCACGGCGGACAATCTCGCTCCGCAGGTGGCGCAGATTGACTACATGGTGCGCACGGATTCGGTCGAGCAGGCGGACATCATCGGCTCGGTGATGGACAATAACGCCGAAGCGGCTGCCAAGGCGGCCTTCTGCCGCTGGCAGAAGACCTGGGTGACGAAGTCTCGTGGCGGCCTTGCCAATCACGCACTGGCGCGAGCCACCTTCCGCAATCTCGATCGGGTGGGCGCGCCGCGCTGGGGCGGGGAGGCGATTCGTATCGCACGGGAGATTCAATCCAACCTCGGCATCGAGCCGCTGGAGCGGCCCTTTTCGCCCGACACCGAGCGGCTTATCGATCCGGAGGAGTGCGAACGGCAGCTGCGCACCATGATGCCGGCTTGGCAGCAGTTTCTGACTTCGGATGACTACACGGAATATTGCTGGCAGTGCCCGACGGTTCGGCTGTTCGTCGCTCGCCCGGTGCTCGCGGGTCCCGCGGGCTTCCATTACCCCGCGTGGGTGGCGAACGCGCTCGGCGGCATTCGAGCCACGATCGAGCCGATGATCTGCGTGGCCGCGAAAACCATCGGCGCGACGCTGCTCGATCTGTTCACGGACCGGGGGCTGCTGGCGGCGGCAAAGCGCGAATTCGAGGAACGAACCGGCGGCGGCGTCGGCGGTGCGCGCTGGCTGGCTCCGCTGCTTCCGGCCGATTTCAGGGTGCCCCACCAGTATCGCTGGCCGGAGTATGTGACGACCGCTCGCGGTGAGGAGTGGACGATCCCCTGGCGGGACGACGAATGAGCGCGGCGAGTAATCGTGCGCTCGTTCAATAGGCATTGTACGCAGCGCCCCGCCAAGGCATAGTGAGCGCCCTGCGCGGGCCATAGCGAGCACACCGTGAACGACAATCCAGCAGCGCCGCGCCGCGGCCGCGAATCCCGCCTGGCACGTGCCCGCACCCAAGCCGCCAAGTATCCGTATATCCGTCGTACGCTGCCGGTGGTCGAGCTGCTCAGTACCGAAGCGGTCGAGATCATCGAGGATAACGCCGATACCATCCTCGAGGAGATCGGCATCGAATTCCGGCGCGATCCCGAATCCTTGCGCCTGTGGCGGGCCGCCGGTGCCGACGTCCAGGGCGAGCGCGTGCGTATTCCGCGCGGCCTTGCCCGTCATCTGCTGAAGAGCGCGCCGCGGGAGTTCACGCTGCATGCGCGCAATCCGCTGCGCAACGTGCGTTTTGGCGGCGATGCGACGGTTTTCTCGCCGGTGGGCGGTCCGCCGTTCGTCTATGACCTCGATCGCGGTCGCCGCTACGGCACGCTCGAGGATCTGCAGAATTTCATCAAGCTCGCGCACATGGCGCCCGCGATCCATTTTTCCGGAGGGTGCATGTGCGAGCCGATGGAAATTCCGCCGAACAAGCGCCACCTCGACGTGCAGTACTCGTTCTTCCGCTACAGTGATCAGGGCTGCGAGGCGACTCCGGAAACGCCGGGACACGCACGCGACGCCGTCGAACTCGCCCGGGTGCTGTTCGGCGCGGATCATCTCGAGACCCATCCGGTGGTGCTCGGCAATATCAACTCGAATTCCCCGCTGGTTTTCGACGGCCGAATGCTCGGAGCGCTGCGCGAATTTGCCGGCGCCAATCAGGGGACGATCATCGTTCCCGCGGTGCTCGCGGGGGCCATGGGGCCGGTGACCGCGGCCGGGTGCCTGGCGGAGATTCTCGCGGAGACCTTGGCCGGAATGGCGCTCACACAGATCGTGCGGCCGGGCGCGCCGGTCATCCTCGGGTCCTTCGTCGGGGCAATCTCGATGCGCACCGGAGCACCCACCTTCGGCACGCCGGAGGCAACCCAGATGATATTCGCGACCGCGCAGCTCGCGCGCCGCGTCGGCGTGCCATGCCGCAGCGGCGGCTCGCTCTGCTCCTCGAAGATCGCCGATGCGCAGGCGGCCTATGAGAGTGCGCATACGCTCTTGCCGACGCTGCTCGCCGGCGTGAACCTCGTCACGCACGCGGCCGGATGGCTCGAGGGCGGACTGGTCGCCGGCTATGAGAAGTTTGTCATGGATGCGGATCAGTTGGCGATGATGCAGGTGCTGTCGCAGGGGATGGACCTGTCGGCGCGCGGGCAGGCGCTCGACGCCCTGCGCGAAGTGGGTCCCGGCAGCCATTTTCTCGGCTGCGCGCACACGCAGGCGAACTTCGAAACCGCGTTCTATCAATCGACGATCGCCGATTACTCCTCGTACGAGCAATGGTCGATGGAGGGGCGTTTGACCGCGGAGCAGCGCGCCAACGCGGTGTGGAAGAAAATGCTGGCGGAGTATCAGGATCCCGGCATCGATCCGGCGGCCGACGAAGCGATGCTCGCGTTCATGGCCGCGCGCAAGGCGGTGCTCACGGACTCGGTGGAGGAAGAGTAGGGCGGGCGCCTCGTACGCGCGACCGGCGGGCGTTGCGCACAACGTCGTCAACCCCAATCCTCACGAATTTCGCTTCGTGGAGATCGAACTGACTTAAGGATATTTCTTGTACACGGCGTCGCGCACCAGATGCGTGTCGTAGACCAGCAGGATGGAGGCGATTCGGCCGCTATTGGCATCGAAGTTGAATACGTCTGCACAGTCGAACGCGACGTGGGTTCCGTCCTTGAGCCGCCAGTCATACAGATAATACGCGACGGCCCGCATGTGCCCTTCGGCGCTCACCAGCACATCGTGCACGGTGAGCTTGCTGCCGCGCGAGGCGCCGGCTACCTTCGCGACGAATTCGCGTACCGGCAGCCGGCCCAAAAACGGCGACTGTACCCAGCCGTCGGGGGTGAACAATGCGCCGGCCTTCTCGACTTCGCCCGCTTCCAATGCCTGGAGATACTTGCGGACAGCTTGCTGCATAGATGCCTCCGATACCGAGATGCAAGACGCTGGCGGCCGGTCGTCACCCTGGCGCTAATGGACGGTTTGGGGCGCCGTGCTCATGATCCATTTAACTGCGACTGGTCGTATGCTGCCACGATACGCACGCTCTGGTAGCGCTCATCCACCGTGTACGTTGCATTTTTTGGCGCATACATGTCGCCAACCGCCGAGACCTTGTAAAATTGATGCGGTGTGTTCACCAGGTATTGTTCAATGATGTTCACCGGCGCCTGGGAGCGCTCGATGCTCAGCTTGTGATTGAAGGCCGCAGAGCCCACCGCCGATGCGCTTCCGACCGAGACCAAGATCACCGTGCGGCCGCGGTTTTCGCGGGAAAGGTAATCGAGGAAGTTGATCAGGCGCTGTTGCTGTTCCTGATTCAGTTGAGCCGAGCCTTCGGCGAAGAACAGCGTGATCTGGCCCGAACCTTGGCTGTTCGAGAGCTCCTCGAGCTTCACAAGCGCCTGCTGCGAGTTCTGGAGTTGCTGGGTCTGCATGGCCTGCATTTTCGCCATGTTACCGTTCAACTGGTCGAACTGAGCCATGGCGTTGTTGTTGTCATTCACGATCATCTGCGCAAGCGCATTGGCATCACCGACGGATGCCGCGCCGGTCATCGTCCCTTTGGGCATGGTCACCGACTGGCCCGGGTTCATTTGATAGGTCTCGGACTGGCCGGCGCAGGCGGCAAGTAACGCGGCCGATGCGGCAGCGAGAATCAAGTTGCGTGCGAGGGACATCGAATCTCCTTGATGATTGGGTGTCTTGTACCGGGTTCTTGCGGTGGTTTTACGCGCCGGGACCGTGGGGTAGCCGCCGCCGGCAACCGCGCCCGATCTGGCATCAAGGATCGCATGCGCATGAGCCAATTTAGAATTGGACCAAGGTCTACGCACTCGTTGGCCCCCCAAGCCGCCAATGATCGCACTACGGAGCGTGCGGGGCAATGCAACCGAAAGAGCGGAGACAACAGCCGCCAATTGATGCCCCCTGCGACCAGCGCGCTCAATGAGCGGACGGAGCGCCGCGTTTGGCGCCGCGGCGTCTTGGCCGGTGTCACTCGGCTGCGCCGAGGCGGCGCACCAGATAGTCCACCGAGCCGTCGAACGTCATCATCTTGCCGTAGTCGGACTCCGGAACGTTCACTCCGATCTTCTCGTGTAAATGCTCGAGGATGGTGAGGAAATCGAACGAGTCGATGTCGAACTGCCCACGCACCGGCCGGTCCGGCCGAAGCTGCGAGAAGTCGGCCTCGGGAGCGACCGCGAGGATGCTGTCGATCAGCGCTTTGCGGACTTCATCGCGGCTCATGCTCATGCGAGGCTCTCCGGTTGCTGCAACAGGCGGTCGAGTTCGACCAGGAAGCGCGCGCCGCGTATGCCGTCGCTGACTCGATGATCCGCCGAGAGCGTGGCATGTACGATGCGCGCCGGTACGATCGTCCCGGCGGTCACCCAGGGTTTCGCGGTCGATCGGCCGATGCCGACGAGCGCCACTTGCGGCGGGTAGATCACTCCGAACACGGTGTCGACGCCTAAGTCGCCGAGGTTCGTCACCGTAATCGTGGGGTCCGACATTTCAGAGCTACGAAGCTGTCCGCTGCGCGCGCGCCGCAACAGATCCTTGAGCCCCGCCATGAGATCGGTCAGACTGAGCTTGTCCACATCATGCAGCGCCGGCGCCACTAAGCCCCCGCCGCGCAGCGCCACCGCCACCCCGAGGTGCATGCCGGCGGCGGGCCGGAATGCGCCGCCTTGGTAGAACCCGTTCAGTTCGGGCGTCTCACGCAGTGCGCACGCCACGGCTTTGAGCTGCATTGCCGCGAACAGCACGCGCTCGCTGATGGGCACGGCGGCATTGCGCTTCTCAAGCCAGGCTATCGCGCTCTCCACGTTGATCTCGGATGCAAGGTAATAATGGGGAATCTCCCGCTTGGAGCGCGACATCGCCGCGGCGATCGCATCGCGCATCCCGGCCTGCCGATCCGGCGGCTTGGGTGCCGCCGCAGCGATTTCGACGTCGGCCATGGAGATGGCGCCGTGCGCGCCGGAAGGCGTCACCGCCGCGAGATCGATGCCCAATTCCTCGGCACGCCTGCGAGCCGCCGGCGATACTTTGACCCGCTCCGCCGACGGGGGCGGGGCGCCCGATTCGGTGACCGCGGCCGGCGTTCCAGCTCGCGGCTTCCCGCCCGGCGGCGGTGGCGGCGACGGTGCGGCCGCCGCGATTGCTTTCCAGTCCTCGCCGGCGGCCGCGACCAATGCCATCACTTGGCCTACCGGAATCTTTTGTCCCGGTGAGGCGATCAACTTTGCGAGCACGCCTGCTTCCCAGATCTCCACCTCCACCGCGCCCTTCTGAGTCTCCACCACGCAGATCACTTCACCGCGCGCGACGCTTTGTCCGGGCTCGACGTGCCATTCAATGAAGGTGCCGTCCTCCATGTCCGCGCCGAGCGAGGGCATCTTGAATTCGTACACGTCACTTCACCAATTTGCGCGCGGCTGCGATGATGCCATCCACCTGTGGGATTGCGGCGTCCTCGAGGTGTTTGGCGTAGGGGACCGGAACCTCCGCGCCGCATACGCGGGAGACGGGGGCATCCAACTCGTAGAACGCCTGCTCCATGATGCGGGCGGTGATCTCCGCCGACAGGCTGCCGCTCTTCCAGGCTTCATCCACGATCAGCGCGCGATGCGTCTTTGCGATCGACGCGATGATCGTCGCGTCGTCGAGCGGGCGCAAGCTGCGCAGGTCGATGACATCGCTGCTCACGCCGTCCTCGGCAAGTTTCGCCGCGGCCTGCAGGGTCTTCATCAAAGAACCGCCGTAGGTGATGAGGCTCACGTCGGTGCCTTGACGGCGCACCGCCGCGTAATCGATGTCCAACGGGTTGGGGTTCCGCGGCGATTTCCCCTTCGACGTTCAGCAGCGATGCGTGCTCGAAGATGAGTACCGGGTCGGGGTCTTGCAGTGCGGTAAAGAGCATTCCGCGGGCGTCCTCCAGTGTCGCCGGCGTCACGATGCGCAGTCCGGGAATATGCGCGTACCAACCCTCGAGACTGTGCGAATGCTGGGCCGCGAGCTGGCGTCCGGCGCCCGTCGTCATGCGAATTACGACCGGCACGTTCAGCTGGCCACCCGACATGTGCCGCAGGGTCGCCGCATTGTTCATGATCTGGTCGAGGGCGAGCAGACTGAAGTTCACCGTCATCACTTCGACGATGGGCCGCATGCCGTTCAGCGCCGCGCCGATGCCCGCGCCCACGAAGGCCGATTCGGACAGCGGCGTGTCGCGGATGCGCTCCTCGCCGAACTCTTCGAGCAGGCCCTTGCTCACGGCGTAGCTGCCTCCATAGCGACCGACGTCCTCGCCCATCAGAAACACCCGCTCATCGCGCAGCAGAGCCTCGCGCAAACCTTGGCGCAAGGCCTCGCGATAGTTGATGCGCACCGTGGCGCTCACGACGACCCCGCCTTCGCCGACGCGCCGCTCGCGCGCGTAGACGTCGTGACATCAGGTTCTCGACCGGCTCGAGAGTGCCGGCTTCGGCAAAGTCCAGCGCATCTTGGATCTCCCGTGCCGTATCGGCCTCGATGGCGTGCGATCTCGGCCTCGCCGATCAGTCCGGCCTCGCGTGCCCGAGTCTTGAACGCCTCAATCGGGCAACGGTGCTTCCAGCTCTCGACCTCGGCCTTGCTGCGATAGAGTTCTGGATCGAACATCGAATGGGCGCGGAAGCGGTAGGTCTTCAGCTCGAGAAAATAGGGGCCGTTGCCGGCGCGAACGTAGTCCACCGCCGCCCGGGCGGCCTCGGCAACGGCGAGCACGTCCATGCCGTCGACGCTCGCCGCCGTGATGCGATAGGAACGCGCCTTCTCGCAAAGATCCGTGTCGGCCTCGCTTCGTTCGAGCGAGGTACCCATGGCGTAGAGATTGTTCTCGCACAGAAACAGCACCGGCAGCTTCCACAGCGAGGCGAGATTTGCCGATTCGTGAAACTCTCCCTCGGCGACCGCGCCATCGCCGAAGAAGCAGGCGGTGATGCGCGTCGTACGCCGCATGCGGTCGGCAAGCCCGAAGCCCACGGCCAGCGGCAATGCGCCCGGCGACGATGGCGTTGCCGCCGAAGAAGCGCATCGAGGAGTCGAACAGATGCATCGAGCCGCCGTGCCCGCGGCAGCAGCCCTCCTGCTTGCCGTACATCTCCGCCATGATCGAGCGTGCCGGACATGCCGCGCACGAGCGCGTGACCATGCTCGCGATAGGTGGCAAGGACCGCGTCATCGCGGGTCAACTCGGGCATGACCCCGCACGCGACCGCCTCCTCGCCGATATACAGATGCAGGAAGCCGCGGATCTTGCCGGCGCTGTAAACTTCGCGCGCATTTTTCCTCGAAACGGCGGATGCGCGTCATTTGGCGCAAGTAGGCAAGCGCGCGTTCACGATCGATGTTCACGTGGCGGACTCCAGCGTGGAAATGTCCCCTTCGGGAAGGCCCAGTTCACGCGCCTTGAGCAGACGGCGCATGATCTTGCCGCTGCGGGTCTTGGGAAGGCCCGGCAAGAAAGTCGATCTCCTTCGGAGACACCGCCGTGCCGAGGCGCTTGCGGACGAAGGCCAGCAGCTCGCGCCGCAGCGTTCTCATCGGCGGTGTAGCCCGGCTTGAGCGCAACGAAGGCCTTCACCAGTTCACCCGCCACCGGATCGGGCTTGCCGATCACGCCCGCTTCCGCCACCGACGGATGCGCCATGAATGCCGATTCGACCTCGAAGGGTCCGATCAGATGTCCCGAGGATTTGATTACGTCGTCGGCGCGGCCGACGAACCAGTAGTAGCCGTCGGCATCGCGCTTGGCCAGATCGCCCGTGAGATACCAGCCGCCGACGAAACATTTGCGGTAGCGTTCCTCCTCGTTCAGGTAACCGCGAAACATGGACGGCCAACCCGGCTTCAACGCGAGCTCGCCCTCGACTCCCGGCGCGTTTCGATCGGGCGAACGCCGCCATCCGCGAGATGCTCGACCACCGTCGCCTCGATCCCCGGCAGCGTTCGCCCCATGGACCCGGGACGGATGTCCATCGAGGCGAAGTTCGCGACCATGATCCCGCCGGTCTCGGTCTGCCACCAATTGTCGTGAATGGGCAGACCGAATGCCTCCATGCCCCAGCAACACAGCCTGCGGGTTCAGCGGCTCGCCCACGCTCGCGATGAAGCGCAGCTGCGGAAACGTGCGCCGGCGCACCGTCTCGGCGCCGCCCTTCATCATCATGCGCACCGCCGTCGGAGCCGTGTACCAGACGTTCACCCTCTCCCGTGCCAGCGTGTCGTACCAGCGCTCGGCATCGAAGTCGGCCTCGTCGACGATCATCGTGGCGCCGATCGTGAGCGGCGCGATGATGCCGTAGGAGGTGCCGGTGACCCAGCCCGGGTCGGCCGTGCACCAGAAGACATCCTCCGCATGCAGGTCGAGCGCGAGCCGCGCGGTGGCGTGATGCGCGACCACGGCCTCGTGCACGTGGATCGCACCCTTCGGCTTGCCGGTCGTGCCGCTGGTGAAATGCAGCAGCGCACGGTCCTGCGGATCGGTGGGCCCGATACGATAGGCGCCTGCGGCGCTCGCCGAGCAGCGCCACCAGATCGAGCGTGCCCTCGCGGAATCGAATCGTCGGGTTCGTCTCTGACCACCAGCACGTGCTTCAGCGTCGGGAGCCGCGCGCGCAGCGCGGCGATCTTCTTGCGGTAGAGGCCGGTCGTCGTCACCAGAACGCGTCCCTCGCCGATGGCGACTCGCGTCGCGATGGGCTCGGGGCCGAAGGCGGAGAAGAGCGGCGATACCACGCAGCGGCGCTTCAGGCCGCCGAAAACCGCGAAATACAACTCAGGGATGCGCTCCGCGAGGACGAACACGCGCTCACCCGACCTCGACCCCGAGATCTTCGAGCACATTGGCGAAGCGACTGGTCCACAGCCGACAAATCGGCATACGTGAAATCGCGGACGGCCGCCGTTTCTGCCCAGCCAGCGCAGCGCGAGATGCTGTGCGCGCGGGCCGCTGGCATGGCGATCCACCGCCTCGTGCGCAATGTTGAGCCCGCCGCCGCCGGGCAATCCGTCGAGCGCACGGCGCGCATCCTCCCATGAAAAATGCGCGTACTCCGCCGCGTACTCCATCAGGTTCGGAGGCATCTTGCACGCCAGCGAGGTTCTTGCGGATCACGTCATACATTCGCCGCCTCGGTCGCGAAGCCTTCCCGTACCCTACTCGCATCAATCCGACAATTGAGTAGGGGTTTACGTCGGGGTCCTAGGGGAGATTCCCTAACGGGGCAACGGGCCCGCGGCGAGGCCGTACAAGGGGCGTTACCGGCGCCGCGTCGCTGATGGGGATTTCCCAGGCCGCGGCCTCTGGCGGTTCTTGCCGATCCGAGGGCGCCGCAGCTTATCCGGCGCTTCGCTTTTGCCTCCGCTTAGGTGCATGAAACCGCCCGGAAGGGCGCTCGCCGGCACTGCGCGTCGTGGCGGACCTCTTGGAGCGTGCCAAGAGTTGATCTTCGAGACCGGCAATGCGTTTAGCGTGCGCGGCGCGAGCGGCTTCCGCCTTGCGCAGCAGCAGGGTGAGTTCCCGCAATTGCGATTCGAGGGCGGCTTGGGTGCGTTCGCGATCCTTGAGGCGTGATTCCAGTTCACCTTCCCGCAAAGTCAGCACGTGGGAGCGGACTTCGAGTGCCTGCCGGTCGGCCGCGGTTGAGCGCTCAGCGGAACGTTGCTCGAGCGCGGCGCGGCGGCGGCCTTCGTCGAGCGCTTGCATCCAGAGGGCTTCCGCGACGTGGGCGACGGATTCGGGGAGCCGATGGAACGCGGCGGGACCGTCGTCAAGGCGGGAGGCGAGGCGTTTCCACCAGGCATCCAAGAGCGGGTTGATGGTGTTGGGAGAGCCGTGGCCGATTTTCCCGCGGATTTTCTCAATGGTGGGGCGATCACCTGCGCGCAAGAGGGCATCCGCGGCGCGCTCGACGTCGCCCGCGGTGATGCCGCGGGAGGGCGGACCGAAGTGCGGTGCCAGGGTCATTTTTGGCATGTATTAGATAATACACTATACAAATACAGTGTAATTTACTATTTTCATGTGGCGATAACCCAAGAGGACTCAAGACGCTTAAGCGCGCCTGCATCGATCCAGGGCCGGGGTGCGCGAAGCGACGTCAGACAGATGGGCAGCGGCTAGATTGCAGACTTGCGCCACACGCTAGCCAACCAAGGCTGCTGTTCGCGCGGCAATCCGCCGGGACGATAGTAATGCGCGAGTTCCGTGAAACCCGCGTTCGACAGGAAACGGCGCCACGCGGCCAGGTCATGGTAAGCACCGTAGCGCTCGCCGTTCCAGCCTTCCTCGTTTCCACCGTGCGGGTTCGAGCTGAACAGCACGCCGGCGGGTTTCAGCGCGGCGTGCAGCTGTCGCAATATACGCGGTAGGTCTTGCGACGGCACATGAAACAACGACGCGTTGGCGAAGATACCGTCAAAACGCTCGGCGGGAAGCTCAAGCGCAGCGAAATCTTGCTGCCAAACTTCGCACCCGGTGTCGGCACGCGCCATGGCGACAAAGGCGGCTGCGCCATCTAGTCCGATCGCCGTGTGGCCGAGCGCCGCGAATGTCTTGAGGTCGCGTCCCGGTCCGCAGCCAAAATCCAGAATTGTGAAGGGCGGCTCGCGTTGGATATGCCTCAATAGTGCCGCTATGTTTTGGCTGACATCATGATCCCGAGTACCTGCGCGAAACTCCTCGGCTCGATGCTCGTAGAAGGCGAGCGTCCGTAAGGTGATCTCGCCCGCGTGGTGCGGGTCGGGCGCTTTGCGGGTGACCACGGTGGTTCCTGAGATATAAAGAGGCCCTAGCGCGCCTCGACGTAAGGGGGTCTCTGACTCTTTTGCGTTATGGACTTGAACCCGACTTGACTATGACTACGGTGCGTTCGCCGATACCGGAATACGTATCCTCGCGATAGACGATCCGCTCACCCATGCGTATTTCCACTTTGTGGGCGCCGGCGGCGACGTCCAGAACCCGAGATCGACCGTTGCCGGCCGTCGCCTGTCCTATGGGTACGTCATCTATAAGCACGATCGAACCCGCAGGGGCTCCGGTCACGATGATCTCAGTCGGGTTCGGCAATGGCGGCGGCTTCCGCGAACTGAACCAACTGCAGGCGGATAGGCACGCCAATGTCATCAGCACGAAGGCTCTCACTCTTGACGCTCACTCTTTACTGCGAAGGCGCGAGCGTATCACGCAGAGCGGATGTATGGCACACGCTGCAACTTTTTCTTGAGGTCGCCGTATTTCGCTTAAACCTTGCCGAGGTTCTTTTGGATGTTGCCTTTTGCTTGTAGCCTTGTGTTTCCGACGAGCGCATGGATCGACCTAAATGCGAACGCTGCGCGTTGCATCCTTACCTATTAATCTTCAAAGGAGGGAAATTATCATGATCGGATACGTCACTATCGGAACAAATGATTTGGCTCGCGCCGTCTTCTTTTTACGACGCATTGCTGGGTGAGATAGGTGCCAAGCGGATGATGGAAAACGAGCAATTTGTTGCGTGGTCAGTGAAGCCTGATCAGCCGGGACTTGGCGTGACCAAGCCGTTTGACAAGAAACCCGCCACGGTTGGCAACGGAGTGATGGTCGCGTTGATGGTTGATAGCACAGCGAAAGTCGACGCGTTGCATCGTAAAGCCTTGCAACTGGGTGGCTCGGATGAAGGCGCGCCTGGTCCGCGAGGGGAGGGCTTTTACGCCGGTTATTTTCGTGATCTGGATGGCAATAAATTGAATTTCTTTTGTGCCGGATAGCAAATACGGGCGCCTCGATGCCGAGGCGCCCCGAAGGTACCGTCAAGTGACGATGTAGCCGCGGGTGCGACGCACGACTTCTCACGGCTGGCCAGCGATGGTCGCTCAGGGCTTGCGCGAAGCACGGAAAGCGCAGCGCATTGGGTTCACGCCGTTCCTCACATACAGTCAAGCTGACCTTCGGCGAATAGGTCTTCAAGATTCATGAGTGCCAACATCTGTTGGTAACGCATCTCAATGAGTTCAAGGTCGATGTCTGTGACCTCAGACGGTTCCGTCAATGCCAGCGAGACGGAAATCGCCCGGGATCGAACCTCACGTCGGTGTTGCGACGCCATAGACCATCCGGGTGAGGATCGCGCTTCTGCGTCTGACGGTAGCGTTTCCATCGTTCATGTCCTCAGCCTTTAATGGTGACCAGAGACGACCGCAGAATTACATGGGACTCGGTCGATTGTGCGGCAACGGTGTGACATAACAATGACGTCGCCGGACTGTGCACCATGGAGTGGTTATCGTGGCGCAGATTGTCCTTTGTCGCCAATAGTCGCGTAAGACCGACAGAAAAGGAGGCGCTTAGGACCAACGGTTGTCGGTGTTCTCGATTGACTTCAAAGCATCTCGCGACATCAACTGACTTTGTGGCCGTGCGTCCGTCCTTCGTCTGCTTAGGCGGAGAAGGGCCTGTCGCCGTCGAAGTGCAGGTCCCACTCTGCAAGAACTCCGAGTTGGCCGCGGACCGTGCGAAGTTCGAGACGGCTCGTGTAGTTTGATGACGGGCTTGAACGAGACTCGTCACGGGCAGAAGATGCACGAGCGGGCAGAAGATGCACGAGGCTCAGGGCGGTACCTGGGGTCACAAATGCAGGTCCTTCATCGGAAGTCTGTCTATCCTACGAGCCAAGACTGGACAATGGATGAGTCAAACGGTTGGGGAGTGTCGCGATACGTAACGCTGCTGGTCGTGGTTACGTTCCATCTGGCTTTATTGGCGGCGCTTACCATGACTGCCGCAACCAGTGACCTCCCCGCTTCGACGGATTATTCCGTTGAACTGGTGTTCTTGCCGCCCATAACGTTTCCCAGGGTGCGCTCAGAGAACGCGCGCCCTCGACGAATGAGTGGCGATACGGCGGTCCCGGTTGCGCCACCGATACTCGTCGACGTGCCCTCATCATCCTTGGTGCCACGACCCGCGTCCTCGTCAGACGGCAGTGGGTTGGGTGTCGATTGGGCCGCGGAAGCGCGGCGCGCCCTACGGGCATATGAGATTCGTAACGACCAGCCCCCCATCAACAACTCGATCTCGCGCAGGCTTTGGGAGGATAATGGATTGCCGCAAGCACAGCACCAAACTGGCGATCGGTTTAGGACTGCTAACGGCGATTGGATGGTTTGGATTAACGCAAGCTGCTACCAACTCGCGAGTTCGGGGCCGAAGTCATATGCGGTACTGCCCCAGATCATCTGTCCTCCAGACCTGCATCCCAAGCAATAGATTCGCCCTCAGGACAGGCCGCTCGACTCCGAGCCGTGTGAGGGCGGCAGCGGGTTCCTGTTCCGCGCGCGCAATGTGGACTGTCGGCGTCGGCGCTCGATGGGATTGAGTGTTGCGTCGATTGGCGAGAAATTATCGCTGGGATTATTTATAACATTTGAGATAGAAATATCTCATAACAGATTGATTATTATACTGTTGATTGGTCTGCTTTTACCCATTTAAGCGCCTTTCGAGCAAGGCGTCGAGAAGCGGCGATGGCAATGCGGCGCCGGATTTTTCTTGCAACTTGTCGAACGCCACGTTTCGGGCGAGAGCGATCGCCCGGATCATCCACCGACTATTTTGGGTGGGATCCCTCATTGGTCATTGGTCGCGGCCGACGTGTTCGCCTAGGTGCGCTAAGTACGGTTTCATGATACCGCGATGGAGCCCTGGCTGAAGACGGCTGCGCCTCGAGATTCCCAGCGCAGTACTATCTGCGGAGACGGGGACTGCATTGTTTCAGACACCAAATCATCCAAAGATCATAAACACCGAGGATTCACCGTGAACTCACTTCTGCATCGTTCGCTGCTCGTGGCGTCTGTAGTCATCGCGACATCTGCGGCCGCGGCGGCGGCTTCAACGCAAGTGTTCGAGCTACCAGAACACGGCGCAGTGACGCTACTCATGCCCGAGGGATGGGTGGGCGAAATGAAACAGCCGGAAAGTCAGCTGCCGCCGACCATCACGATGACGCCGCGGAGCGGTGCGAAATTTGTGATAACGATGACCGTGGCGTGGCCAATGGCATCGGCACGCAAGATGCTCGATGAGGACACGATTCGTTCTGCGGTGGCGGCCGCTGCCAAGAGCGCAGAGCCGGAATCGGTGGAAGGCGTACTGCCGCTACAGGAGATCAAGGGCATGGACGGGCGAGGTTTCTATTTCACGGCGACCGACCGTGCGCCAAAACCGGGCGAGGCCAAGTATCTGACGCAGGGTATCATTCGAGTCGGGGAAATCTCTTTGGCGTTTACCGTGTTGACAAATGACGGACAAGAGGCGGTTGTGCGAGCGGTACTCGAAATGCTGCGAACCGCGGTGCATCGTCAAAAAACGGTCACTAGCACGCGATTGACGGATCCTTGACCGATTGAGCATTCAATACGCGGTTAGCTCTTGAGCGCAATATGAGACAGATGACCACGTTATTATCGATTAGAACCGAGCGCCAGGGATTGCTCGAGGTAACCGATCAAATCGTCAACTGGGCGGACGCTCAGGCAGTCAAGGGAGGGCTGCTTACCGTTTTCTGCCGCCATACGTCCGCGTCGCTCCTCATTCAGGAAAATGCCGCTGCGGCTGTGCGCAGAGATCTGGAGGGTTATTTCGCGCGCATCGCTCCAGAGGATCCCACTGCCTATGAACATGATGACGAGGGACCGGATGACATGCCGGCTCACATTCGTACAGCACTCACGCAGGTGCAACTCAGTATTCCAATAATCGATGGAAGAGTGACGTTAGGAACGTGGCAGGGGATTTACCTCTTCGAGCATCGTCGGCGTCCGCAATCGCGTACGCTCGCTCTGCATTTATTAGGGGAGTAGAGGCAGAGGTCGCCGTTTAGCAGCCCGGTAGCGGTGCCGCCAGGAGAGTTGGCGCGGGCGGTGAAGGATCATTAATTTACCGTGCCCAAGAATCCCGGCGGGCCCTTAAACAGGTCCTCGAAGTGATCGCGTAATCAATCGTGCACCCTCACGAGCGCGTACCATATGTCGTGTAATCGTTAAGTGGCGAGGTGCCGCATGGAAGAAACTGAAAAGAGAGAGAAATTCGATACTGGACTGAGCAAGATCAGGAGCGAAATAAAGGGCCGACTGGTGGCCCATGGATTTTTCGGACACATTACACACGCCGACATGGAGGCTGTGGATCAGGTACCTACGGGTTCGAAAATCGAAATTGCCGTAAAGGGTAGAACTGTGGGTAGGTCATTTACCCGCCAGGATATCGAGGCCTGTCATCTAAGAGTGGGCGGCGCGGTCCTCGAAGGCATCATTGCAATGGTTCATGAACTTTCGACGTGTGCGGATACTCGACCGACGGAGTAAACAGGGTGTCAGGTCGGACCGCCAAAAGACTGCGTCGATCAAGGGACAAAACCGTGTATTGAATCGATCGGCGCCCTGTTCGCATTCATTGTTGCAAACGGAGGAATGTGATGATTCCGCAAAAACCGACAAACGCAAAGATCCAAATTGTCAAAAATGGTCCCTATTTGGTGTCTGGCAATCTGCCGATGAGGAAGCAAACCGTCGGCACGAATTCAACGGGCGAGTCAGTCAAGTGGATCGAGGGTCAGGCATATCCCGACCAAGCCACATACGCGCTGTGCCGCTGCGGCCAAAGCGCGAAGAAGCCGTACTGCGATGGCACCCACGCCAAAGTCGGATTCGACGGTACGGAAACCGCCAGCCGCGAAACCTATCAAATACAGGCAAGCGTGATGCGGGGTCCCACGATGTCGTTGACGGACGTGGAGGTCTTGTGTGCGTTCGCCCGTTTTTGCGATCCGCACGGACAGGTTTGGAATCTGGTGAATGAGACAGACAATCCCGTGGCGAAGAAGAATTTCCTCAAGCAGGTTGGCGACTGCCCGTCGGGACGGTTGGTGGCCTGGGATAATTCATCTGGCAAGGCCATCGAGCCCAAGCATGAGGCATCGATTGGCCTCATTGAAGATCCGGTTAATCAATGTGCGGGACCGGTCTGGATAAGAGGCGGCGTTCAGCTGATCGGATCGGACGGCTTTCACTACGAGGTGCGCAACCGGGTGACTTTGTGCCGGTGCGGCGCATCGAAGAACAAGCCATTTTGTGACGGCACACATGCGTCGATTAAATTCAAAGATCAGTGAACAACGTGCACGACGGTCCAGGGCGGCGCTTGCCAAGATGCCAGTGGTGATGATCAAGGACAAGGGTAGGCCGGCGTCACGCGTTGTTGCAGAGTAAGGAACTGTTATGCACCGGAATGGACGATATGTCGCTTTGATTGCCTCATTGCTGGTTTGCGCGGCCGCCGGTGCGCAGAGTACGGGCCAACAACGAGCGGAATTGGCCGGGCGCGATCTCTTGGGCTCTAAAGCACCCCCCTTAGTCGTCAAGACAATCGACGGCGATACGATCGATCTCGGCAGTCTTTTCAAGGCGATCCCTATCACGAACCTGTTCAAGGGCTTGGCCATCCCGGAACTCGCGGTGGTGCAATCCAATTCCACGGACGGCTTCTCGGCCAATCTGGAGAAAGCACGTCTCTTCAGCACCGACCCCACGGCATCGAAGGCGTTCCTGGCGATTGAGGATCCGGCGGCTGTCCGGACCTGGCCGCGCCGAGCGATGCGTGGATTCTCAGAGGCGGCGATTCCGGATGCCGAACTTTCGGACCTGATCGCCTACCTTAGGTACATGAGCACACATAAAGATATTTCGTGAATAGGAGCCCTTCATGAGCAGGATGAGGGTGCATTGTTTCGCCATTTCCATCGATGGCTACGGCGCAGGCCCGGACCAGGACCTCGCTAATCCAATTGGAGTCGGCGGCATCGCCTTGCACGATTGGATTTTTGCGACCCGTACGTTCAAACGGACGCACGGCGGCGAGGGCGGCACAACGGGCATCGATGACGACTTCGCGGCACGAGGCTTTGCCGGTATCGGTGCATGGATCCTGGGACGAAACATGTTTGGGCCGATTCGTGGACCGTGGCCCGATGACGTCTGGAAGGGGTGGTGGGGCGACAATCCTCCTTTCCACACCCCGGTCTTTGTACTCACACATCATCCGCGCCCATCAATTATCATGGCCGGAGGTACGGTCTTCCATTTCATTGCCGACGGTATTCGGGCTGCCTTGGAGCGGGCGACCGATGCCGCCAACGGCCAGGACATCCGACTCGGCGGCGGAGTTGCCACCATTCGACAGTATCTTTGCGAGGGGCTCATCGATGAGCTGCATCTGGCCATTGCGCCGGTCCTGCTCGGATCAGGGGAGCATCTTCTTACGGGCATCGAACTACCAAAGCTCGGGTATCATTTATCAGAGCACGTTGCGACCGAAAACTGCACGCATGTCGTTCTTACTAAGCGAAACTAGATGCCCGCATGCGGGCAGGCGCCGAGACTGCGTACCCACGCCGTGCCGAATACTGTTTCTCCGGAATTCATGCAGTAGCGGTTGGTTGGTACTCGCACAGAGATTTCGCGCCAACGGAGCGATCGAGGGGGAGAGTTTTCGGTTTGCGCCGGGGTCCTTGGGCCGAGCGGGGGCATGAATTTAGCAGAGATCCGGCGTTAGTCGGTTAAAATCCGCAGCTACAATTTCCTGCGGACGCGAAGCGGGTTCTGATCAAATGAGGGGTGTCCCCATGCCCATGAAGAGATTAAAGCGCCGAGTGAAGCCGCTTGCGCGCACTTATGAAGTGAAGGCGGAGATTTCCAACGCGACACTCGCCAAGGCGAAATCGGCGCTCACGTTGCAAATCTATCGCAGGGATCTAAAGCTGGGCGAGCTTCAGATTGGACGTGGATCGCTGTTCTGGGCGGGCGCGAGGCGGCAGAGCGCTAAGCGCATTCACTGGGGTCGATTCGCCGAGATGATGGATCGTCTGGCGTACGGGGATTAACGGAGGCAGCAATGCAATCAGCCGTCGAAATTAGCATGTACCCGTTGAGCGGCGATTACCGGCCATTGATACAGGCGTTCATCGACCGATTGAATACCTATCCGGATTTGATGGTGCGCACGAATACCTTGTCGACGCAGATCTGGGGTGACCTAGGCTCTGTGATGAACGTTTTGTCCCAGGAGATCGCGCGATCGGCGGCCGGAGCGCCGCAGCTGGTATTTGTCATGAAAATTCTCCCCGGATTGCCACGTCCGGCGGCGTAATCCGGGATGATAGTGAGCAATACGGAGCGGCGATGAGTAACGGCGAAGCCGGCTTTGTCGGCATGGCTCGGAAATCACGGCATCGTGCACGATGCTGCGCGATCGATATCGCCGGGATCGACTCGGCCGCCTGCGCACTCAATAGACGTGAGCATTCCACTTGGTCACTCGGGCAAATCGAAACGGCTGTAGGGATAAATCCGTTCCATCCTTTCTAACGGCACCTGGAGCAAAGACGATCGCGATCTCGTTGGCCACCGCGCTGTCGGGAAAAGTGAGCGTGATCCAATAGTTACTCCTGTTGGATTGGTCGCCATGTAAGTCTTGATTCATCACAGATTGAGGCCGGAAGCGTTTTTCCTGCGGCGACTGCCTGCAATTCGATTAGATTGGGGTTCACCTCAACGGAATGGTCGTGGCAGTTAATGCGAATGCCGACTATCAAAGTCCGCTCAGCGGTAGAGTCAGCGTGCGCCTGGATATAGAGTCCATCGACTTCGCGACCGACGGTATCCTTGCGTTTGGACGCAGGATCCGACCGCTCGGGCGTGCCATCCATCGCATTCGGTTCGTAGTACGTGCTGCGAACAGGGACCACCAGGCAGGCTGTCGGCACTATTGAGATAAAACTCCAAACCAACGCCTTGTGGAGTCGCATTACCCGCCTCTTTGGCGCACCCGTGGCGGCGCCGATTCGCTAATCTTACGCGCTATTTCAGGGCCAGACTGGTGGCGGCTGAATTGATTATTCGAGGCGGTTGGACGAAGAGGGGTCCTTTGATTTCTTCGGACGCTCCAGCGCCACGGTCGCAAGCGAGGAATTGTCCACCAATGGCCACGACTTGGTAGCGAATGTGAATTCGGCGACGGCGCAAGTGGGCATGCGGGTGATCTGGCTCGAGAAACGATGCGCGAGCTCCGTCAACGCTGGGTTATGGCCAACGATCATCACTCGATCCTGCTTCTTGCCGAGGCTGTGGATGAGTTTGAGAAGGTCGTCCACGGCCCCGGGATACAGCTGAGCGTCCACCACTATCCTATTCGGTTTGTAATCGATACTTTTGGCGATGACCTTGGCGGTCATGAGCGCGCGGCGCGCCGGACTCGACAGGATCAAGTCGGCCTTTATGTGGCGCTTAGCCAATCGCTCACCCATCCTAGGCGCGTCGCGCTCGCCGCGCTTGTTCAGCGGCCGGTCTTTGTCCGGTAACGCGGTGTCATCCCAACTCGATTTCGCATGCCGCACGAGAAACAAGGTTTTCATGACCCATGGCCCTCAGGGCGGGTAGCGCTGAGCAGAGAAATCGCAAACGCGGGGGAGATCAAGCGCGATACCCCTTGTTTTGGCCGTACACTGGCGATCATGGCGGCGCCAAGTATTGTACTTGAGTTGCCGAATGACGGCGAAGGGCGCGCGACGGCTCGGTTTGGGGGACTGTTTTCACGTGCTCTCAAGGTCGCGTCGTGAATAAGGTGTGGGTGGGTGGGTAGCCAAGGGCTAATCGGCCGACGTTACGTGCTGCCCGAACCGGTGGCGGCAGCGCTCGAACACGTGTTCGGGGAGCCTGTGGGGCGTGTGACGGTCATCGAGCTTTCGCTTTATGCACGGATTCATCCAGGCATGTCGGCAACGACGCGTCCTAACCGCATTCTGCTCGCGATCAGTGGCAGCGAGTTCGTTGCGAACCCGGATTTGTTGTTGCACGAATACTTTCACGTGCTGCGGCAATGGAGCACAGGGCGTTTGACGCGTTGGCGCTATTTGATCGAGTCCACACGGCGCGGATATTGGGCCAATGCATATGAGCAAGAGGCCCGGGAGTTTGCCGCCGCGGCCTCGGAGGGATACCGTCGATATTTGAGAAACCTCAATTTAATTTGAGAAAGATGCTGCGACGCGTATACCGTTCCTAATCGGCAGGCAGGTGGAAAGCCCGTTGTTAATGCCAAATGTACGTAGAGGCCTGTTCCAGGCCGCAGATCCCGCGCAACAATAGAAAAGTTGGCCAATAAAGCGAATCTCCGTCGGGGAGGGTAGTCCATGTCGAATCTTCGATTTAATAAAATTCTAGTTGCCGTTGCTGACCCGTTGGCAGGGCTCAGCAAGGCGGTACGGCGGGCGAGCGCATTGGCGCACAAAACGGGCGCCAGCCTTGAGTTGCTTCATGCGATACCGTCCATCGTTTCTGCGGGCATGGCCCACGCCCAAGCAGAGCATTTTACGCGCACAGCCGAGGACGACAGCCGCCGTCGGTTGGAACGAACAGCGAACCGGTTGCGGCGCGAGGAGCTTATGGTCAATGTGACCGTGCAGACCGGGCTTCCGGTCCATCAAGCAATTCTGCGCCAAGTGCGGCTCACGAATGCGGACCTCCTGGTTATAGAGGCCCGCAAGCATAATATTTTCGCGCGGTTGTTGCTGACCCAAACCGACTTCGAGCTCATTCGCGGTTGTCCAGCTCCACTGCTTATCGTCAAGGGACGCGCGGCGTGGCGCAGTCCTCGTATCTTGGCGGCTTTGGATCCCTTTCACAGCAACGATAAATCGAGCGCACTCGATGCAGACATCGTCGATGCGGCGTGCGCGGTTGCGGAGGCGGTTCGGGGATCCGTGCATGCCGGGCATATTTACCGGCCGCTTGCGCCAGCGCTGCTTGGCGCGCCGATCGGTGCGGTCGTGATAAACCCCATTCCGGCGCAGGAAAAGGCCTACGAGGCTCAGGTCCGGCGAGGATTTGTCCAAGCCATCAATGGTCATGGAATCCCCAGGAACAAGGCTCACTTGGTATGCGGCGACCCGGCAACCGAAATTCCCGTGCTTGCGCGCTCGATTCGCGCCGGGCTGGTCGTCATGGGAGCGACATCGCGCTCCGGGTTGAAGAGAATTTTCATCGGCAACACGGCTGAGCACGTGCTCGACAGCCTGCAATGCGACGTCTTGGTGGTGAAATCGCGGCGGTGACCGTGATAACGACCCCGGCATCGGCAGAGGCGATGGGGACAATTGAGGTGTCAATTATGAATGCAACCGCCGGAAAGGATATTCCCTTTCGCGTGGGCAAATGGCTGCCGTCGGATGAGGTCTTTCTCGCCAAGTGGCTGGAAGCCATTATCCAAAAGACTCGGGCGGAGGCGAAAGCCCTGCACCCGGTTATTGCGGACTTTCAGAATCTCATCGAGAACGATGCTGAGATCGCGATGCTGTTTCATCAGATGTTTGAGCAAGTTCCCAAAAAGCCGCCCTACAACAAGGATCCAACGGGCACGCCGCAGGTGCGGAGCTATCAGCACATGCTGCAGCTGCTGAACACGATCATGACGCACGCACCTGAGTTCAACGACACAGGTCTGGTCGGTTGTCCGATCAACACGATTTTCGACTGGTCGATGGGGACAGCAGCCGGATTTGCCGCGTTTTTGAACGAACGGGTCAATGCCCAGCTAAAGAAGATATTGAATACCTGGGGTCGATTCTTGAGCTCGAGCGATTCCACCTACGTCTTGAACGATCACCCCCATAGGGGTTGGTTTGGCGCCGATGCTCAAAAGGTCATGCCGAACTTCGAGAAAGAGTTCAAGTGCGATCCCGATCAACCCCATCACGGATTCAGCTCATGGGACGATTTCTTCACCCGGGAATTTCGACCCGGGGTGCGCCCGGCTGCAAATCCGGATGACGACGCGGTCATCGTCAATGCCTGCGAATCCGCGCCCTACCGATTGGCGCGACAGGTCAAGCAGCACGACAAGTTCTGGATCAAGTCCCAGCCTTACTCGATTGCGCATATGCTCGCGAACGACCCCCTGGTTCCGCTGTTTGTCGGCGGCACGGTTTACCAGGCCTACTTGAGCCCGCTCAGTTATCACCGCTGGCACAGCCCGGTGAGCGGCACGGTGACGAAAGCCTACGTGAAAGACGGGACATACTACTCGGAGGCGCCGTCGGAGGGCTTCGACCCGGCGGGTCCGAATGATTCACAAGGCTACATCACGGCGGTGGCGACCAGGGCTCTTATCTTTCTCGAAGCGGATAACCCGGATATCGGCCTGATGTGCGTCATGCCCGTCGGAATGGCCGAAGTCTCTACCTGCCAATTGACCGTGTACGAAGGGCAGCATGTGAAGAAAGGCGATCAAATCGGAATGTTCCACTTTGGAGGATCAACCCATTGCCTGATCTTTCGGTCGGGCGTTAATCTCGAATTTGACCTGCATGGCCATACGCCGGGCCTGCGTTCGAAAGACATTCCTGTCAATGCGAGAATAGCGACTGTACAAGGGCGCTGATATCGCCATGAACCGCCTGCTGATCGCTCTCGGATTCGTCCTCATCGTGGCCGGGCTCGTGTGGCCATGGTTGCGACAACTATCGTGGTTTCATCTTCCGGGGGACATCGTCATCGATCGGCCGGGATTCAAATTCTTCCTGCCGATTACGACGATGCTCATCGTGAGTGCGGTTCTTTCGATCTTGGCGTGGTTTATGCGACGCTAGTCCGATTAACGGCGGACCCGCCCGCGCGGATGGCCAATCTTCCGGGCTGATGGGTTTATCGCGGCGCTGTTGGCGCTGCAGGGTCGGCAAGTGGAGCGCCCTGGTTTATCTGGTAACGAACCTTAAATATATAATTTAAGTGATTGTTAAATAATAAATAATGTTTCCCTTTATTGTTTTGGCCAGCTTCGCTATGCCGATGCCAGAAAGCCAAGACGCGCACAACCCCGGCATGCTAAAAAGTTCCGCTATCGAGCCGACCCGAGGTATTGACGATGCGCACTGGCGGTTACGCGAAGCTCTCGCTCTTGTGGGTGATTTGCTTGTGCGTGCCGCTGTGCCAGGCGGCGGCGCCCGACCAAGGCGGTGTGCCGCTACGCACGAGACAACAGCTCATCGGCGCTTGGCGACTGGTGGGCATCGACTACTCGGATCGGAGCGGTCCGATCGTCGACCCCTTTTATCAAGCCGGCTCGATCGGCATCATCATCTACGACTCCTCCGGGTGGATGAGCGTGCATATCGCCGCGCCGCATCGCAAGGCTTGGGAAGTTCCGGCATCGCGGTTGCCGTCCGACGCCGGGGGTCAGGACCCGGCACTAAAGGCCGGCGCATTTGATACCTATTACGCCTACTTTGGCACTTGGGATTTCGACGAGGCTAAGTCAGTGGTTACCCATCATGTCAAATCGTCTCTCATTCCGGCCGAGATGGGTCTCGATTACGCGCAGAATGTCACGCTCGAGAACGGACGCCTGGTCTTTACCGGGCACAGCGGCCGGCCGGGACAGGAATCCACACGCATAAAGATTTGGGAGCGAGTTTCCGGCATCGCCAAATAAAGGACGCATCGATATGGCCAAGGCGTATTGGATTACCTTCTATCGTGAAGTCAAAGACCCCGTTAAGCTCGCCGCCTACGCGAAGCTTGCGGGACCTGCGATCGAGGCAGGCGGCGGTCGATTTCTTGCGAGGGGAACCGCCGCTCACACTTACGAGGCAGGTCAAACGGAGCGCACGGTACTCATCGAATTCGAATCGGTGGAGCAAGCGATTGCCGCACACGACAGCCGCGCATATCAGGCTGCTCTCGCGGCTTTGGCAGGCGGCGCGGTTCGCGACGTGCGCATCGTGTCCGGTGTGTAAATCAATGGGGTCAGTCGGTCCCAATGATGCCGCGCCGGCGCCCGCGATGAGCGCGCGGTCATGTCGCCGTAGGACATCCTGCCGACTTCACCACGCGCCTCTTCGAGGCGGGATGCCGCAGCAGCATGTCAGGCGGTCGGATGGGTCTCGGTACGAGATTGCCGCCGCAGTTGGGGCAACGGCCCGCGAGAACCGTATCGGCGCAGGTCGTACAGAAGGTACATTCAAAGCTGCAGATGCGCGCGTCCATCGTATCCGGCGGCAGATCGCGGTCGCAGCACTCGCAGTTCGGTCGAAGTTCCAGCACGAATGCCTCCACGTGTGTCGGCCGTACCTGTAACGCCCTGCATGGCGCTCGCGATCTCCGTGACTCGTTGTTATGAACTTCAAGGTTGAGCGCGATCCGGTATGTTCGGCGATCCTTGGAGCACATCAATTCGAGTTGGCGTCGTGGCGGCGGCGTTATCCCTTGGCGCCTGCGTTACCTCGCAAGTGCTGGTCGGCAAGGCGCGTGCGCCGATTCTAGCTGACCAGGTGCAAGTCTGTCTGGAACGGCCGGCGAGGGCGTACCAGCAGATCGCGATCATCGATGCGTCAAGCAAATATTCCTGGGCGTTTTCAGCGGGGGCAAAGACCGAGGTTGTCGTCAAGAGGCTGAGAGAAGCAGCCGCAAAGTTGGGTGCCAACGGTATTATGCTGCAAGAAATCACCGATTCGCCGAATGAATCCATCGGCGCCGCGGCGGGCACCGAGTTCACGGGCGCTCATGGGACTATCGGGTTGGGATTGGGCGGCTCTGCTCTCTTGTCGGAAAAGTTTGGCCGCGCGATTGCGATCTGGTTGGAACCGGCGGACGAGCGCCCACCGTAGGCGATAGGTTGACAGGAATTGAATACCATGAACAACCGTGATCGTGCGCCAGGAATTAATCGCGATATCTCGCGCGGTTAGCTCAGTCCTATGCAGGTATGCGGCGACGGTATATCTTATGGCTGCCTTCACAATGCTGGACGGGGCCGAATCCATGCCGAATAGGCGTTCATTTATACGCACGGTGGCCGGCGGCATCGCTCTCGCCACGACGGGATTGATCGGGCGGGCGCGAGCGGATCTGCCGCAAGGAACCTTGGATTCCGCGCTGCGCGATTCACTGCCGGGCAAACAACCGCTCATCAAGCGCTCATTCCGTCCCCCGAACTATGAGTCGCCGGTGGACGTCTTCAACGACGTCATCACGCCGAACGATCGATTCTTCGTGCGCTGGCATCTGTCGAATATCCCACGCATCGATGCCGCTTCATGGCGGCTCACGGTGGGCGGGGACGGCGCCGAGCGCGCAGTCGAGCTGACCCTGGAGCAGTTGAAGCGCGACTTCGAGCCGATGGAACTCGTGGCCGTCTGCCAATGCGCCGGCAATCGCCGCGGCTTGTCGGATCCGCATGTTGCGGGTGTGGAATGGGGATCGGGAGCCGTCGGCAACGCGCGCTGGAAGGGCGTGCGATTGAAAGACATCCTGGCGCGAGCCGAACTGAAAAAGGAGGCGCTCGAGATCGCCTTCAATGGCAGCGATCGCGGGACGCTCGATGCGACTCCGGCGTTCGCGAAGAGCATTCCGGCGTGGAAGGCGCTGGACGACAATACGATGGTTGCGTACGAAATGAACGGCGCGCCGCTTCCGCATTGGAATGGATTTCCCGCGCGCGTCGTCGTGCCTGGTTGGGCGGCCACATATTGGATGAAGCAGGTCAGCAGCATTCGCGCGCTGTCGCAACCGCTCGCCAGCTTCTGGATGAACACGGCGTATCGCATCCCCAAGGGCAAATTTCCGATCATCGACCGATTCGCCTCGCAGGAATCGGACACCTCGACGCCGATTACCGAGATTCTGGTGAATTCCCTCATCACCAATATCGCCGACGGTGCACGTTTCCCCTCCGGCCAGCCCATGGCGGTCAAAGGCGTGGCGTGGACGGCGGGTATGGCATCGAGGACGTGGAGGTATCCATCGACGAAGGGCGCAGCTGGCAAAGCGCCGTGCTTGGCGAGAATTACGGGCGCTACTCGTTTCGCACATGGGAATATCGGTTCTCGCCGCAATCGGCCGGCCGCATGACGGTCATGGCGCGCGCGAGCAACGTGCGGGGAACCTCGCAGCCGTCCGAGTTGATCTTCAATGCGCCCGGCTACCACAATAATGTCGTTCAGAAAATCGCGGTCGATATCGCCTGAGGGCTGCGGCGTGAATACGAGAGCGCGATTAGGATGGATGTTGATCGGCGCCGGCATTGCGATCTCGGCGAATGGCGCTGAGATGCCCGTCAAGCTCGCGCCGGGCGAACACGCCACGCTGGTCCAATCGCTCTGCTCCACCTGCCATAGCCTGGACTACATAGTCATGAATTCGATATTCCTGTCTCGCACCGCCTGGGAGGGCGAGGTGCGCAAGATGGTGAAGATCATGGGGGCCCCTGTTCCCGACAGTGAAGTGGCCGCGATCGTCGATTACCTTGCCCAAAATTACGGGGTCAAATAGCCTATGCCGCTATCCGGCATTGATGACGAGTCGGAATGCGGCACATGAAGAAGCTCAAGCACGAAGCGGAATTATTCAAAGCGGCGCTGCTTGCCGGCGTTCGATATGCGGAAGACCGCGGTGCCGTGGAGTTCGAGGCGACCGATTCGGCGAGCGACAAGGCGCTGTATGTCTACCGCTTACTCGTTCACGACAAGATTATTGCGCCGATGCCGGAAGACCAAGTCGGCGAGAAGACGATTCGACATCGCCTCGCGACCTGGTATGCCCATCAATTGCCAAAGGACCATCCGCTGTTGGGATGACGAGATGGAACCAAGATGAATCTCCCGCTCCCATGACCATCACCACCGACAAGGGCAATGACGGCGCAGTTCCGGCATCGCCGCCGTGTTCGCTGCATGAGCTCGGGGCCGACGGCACGCCGCGGGTGGATCCGGCACAGGCGCGAGACGTGGCCCGATGGCGCAAGGCTGAACGGGAGCGTCTGCTCGCGCAGCGCAGCGCATTGACGGTGGAATATCGAGCACAACAGGCGCTGGCCATTGCGCAGGCACTGGATCGGATTCTCGCCTCCGCCCCGGGCACCACGGTCAGTGTCTATTGGCCCATTCGCGCCGAGCCGGATCTGCGACCGTGGATGCAAACGCTATCGCGGGCAGGCATGCGGATCGCCTTGCCGGTCGCTTTGGCGCTCGGCCAGCCGCTCGTGTTTCGCGATTGGCACCCCCAGGCGCGGCTCGCGCGCGGTCTTTGGAAAATTCCCTATCCGGCCGACGGCGCCCAGGTGACCCCGGACATCGTGATTGCACCCTTGGTGGGGTTTGATGGCGGCTGTTATCGCTTGGGTTACGGCGGGGGCTTCTTCGATCGGACGCTGGCAACGCTGAGTCCAAAGGCGCTCGCCGTTGGTGTAGGCTATCCGAGTGCGGCGCTTCGCACGATATATCCGCAGCCGCACGATGTGCCGATGGATTGGATAGTGACCGGATCGCTACCCTCGGTGCGGCGGACCGTGCCGCCCCAAAGGTAGTTGGGAGAAAGGATTGAAGAGCCGGCATGGCAGCCTGGCTTGTCTGGCCTTGGTCTCGGTGTGCTCGGCGACGGCGGTGGCGTACGCCTCGGAAGATGAGCATAAATCCGCCGATACCAATATGTCGGCCAAGATGAAAGCGACCGGCGCGGCTGCCAAGCACGATGCCAAGGCGGTGGAAGCCGCCGTAAAGAAGGCGCCGAGAAAGTCAAAATCGAAGCGAAAAAGGTCTCGCACGAAGTCGCCGATGCGGCGAAGAAGGGCGCGCACGAGGTCAAGGTGGTCGCGAAAGAAATCGCTGAGAAGACAAAAACGCCGTCGAGCACGGTACCGGCGATCATCCGGACAAGCACCGCGAGCCGTAGGGCCGCTCGTTCATACCGGCCCTACGGCTTTGGCGCTGCTGTCGGTACGCGCGCTACGCATCGTGTCGAGCCGGCGCGCGGCTGGGCGCCGCTGCGCGAAGCCCTTGCTAGTGCTTCGCTGCCGCCGGCGTGACGACGTCGATGATCACGGCTTCGGTGTAGGTCACCTGCACGTGGTCGCCCACCTTGACATTATTGAACACCACCGGATCTTTGACCTTGACTTCGGCGTAGCCGTCGTTGGGACCTTGGAGCAGCACCTCTTGACGCTTAGGATCGAGATCCACCACCTTCGCGACGATGACCGTCTGCCGCTCGGCCGCCACGCGGCTTCGCCCCGGCGGGAGCGGTGATCGGCCCGGTGGTCGCGACGGATGCGCTGCGGCTGACGGGGCCTTTCTCGAGCTTTGACTGAAACGGCTTCGGCGTATTTGACGACGATGTCGTCGCCGGCCTTGACCTGCGCGAAATTCTTGACGCTGGGATCAACCTTCAGAGTCTCGGTGCGGCCCATGGGACCCTTCAGGGTGACCGTGCGTTTCTCATGATCGACCGCTTCGATCTTCGCGGTGAGCGTCGTGACGTCGGATCCGCCGGCGGCATCAATAACCTTGGGTGCTTGCGCCGCAGGCGACATTGCAGAGGACGAGGGCGGCTGTGCGGCGAGCGGCATCGCGACGGCGGCAGTCATGACTGCAGCGGTAATACGGTAAATTGGGGTCACTTTAGGCTCCTGAGGTTCTGTTGGTTGCATGATACGGGCAGATCGCCGACGCGTTGCCATTGTAAGGGCAGGGAGCATCGCATGCTCAGGGGCGGCCTTATAATTGGACTAAGGTCTACGTCCGCTCAATGCATAAGCCGCCGAATATGGGTTCTATCGAGTCGCGAAAAGCAGTTTGCGCCTATGCGTCGCGCAACGAATTACGTTCTACTGTCCGGTCTCGCGCGACGCCTGGTTGGCGCTGCTCGCCGGTGACACCGCTCGCTTGGAGCAGGATCCGTCGGTCGCACCCCTGTTCAAGACATTGCGCGCCCACGCCGAATTCGGCGCACTGGGGCCGTATCGGAACGTCTTCGAGGTGAGCGGCGGCCACGAGAGTTTCACGCCGAACTCGGAGGCCCACCCCGGCCTTGGGAACGGCCGGGGAGACCTCGACCACCGCCTCGATCATCGTCACGACGTATGTGGCGCAAGCGGTGTCCGATGCAAGGCTGGCGGAACTCGTGGCAGCGCTGGCGGCATCCCACCCATGGGAGCTGCCGGTGATCGAGGTTTGCGAGGTTCGTGTCCTCGCGCCCGCGACGCTTGAGCCAGTCGATATTTCGGCGGCGGCGGTGTAGATTTCCGGTTCGTCAACTCAAGGGGATCTCGATATTGGGAATCCGCGTGAATCCCAGGTTTTGGGGCTATGCCTAGGACCAGAACGGCATAACGGTCGCTTGGGCGCCATGCGTAGTTTCCACGGGCAAATTTCGGTTGAGATGATGATAAAGAGTGCGGCGCGGCACAGCACTCATAGATATAATGAGTAAGCTTTTGGACGGCGACGGCAGGACTACAGAATTATGACAACAGGTGAATGGGAATCGGCGCGGCGCAATTGGCCTGCGCTCTGATGTTTGCGATCACCGCAGCGCTGGCGGTCACTGTCGTGCCTTGGTACGGCTTTAGGTACGGCTATCACGCGGCCGCCTGGGTCTGGTTCGTGGTGCTCCTGAGTGCCAACGAACTGTCGATTACCTGCGGCTACCACCGGCTGTTCGCCCATGCCACCTACGAGGCGCGTCCGGTGCTCAAGCTCGTTTATCTGCTTTTCGGCGCGATGGCCCTTCAGAACAGCGCGCTGCTCTGGAGCGCCGGTCACCGCGCGCATCATCGGTATATTGACGATCCCGAGCGCGATCCGTATTGCGCGCGCCGCGGCTTCTGGTTTTCGCACATCGGCTGGATGCTGCGCAATTATCCGAGCGGCGAGCCGGATCTCAGCACGCGTGCGCGACTTGCAGCGCGACCCGCTGGTGATGTGGCAGCATCGTCATTATCTGCCGCTGGCGCTGTCATGAATTTTGGCCTCCCGCTTCTGATTGGCTGGGCGAGCGGCGAATGCTCGGCACTTTCCTCCTGGCCGGCGTGTTGCGGCTCGTCGTCAGCCATCACCTGACGTTCTTCATCAATTCCCTGGCGCACATTGTGGGCATTCAACCCTACACGGATGAGAACACCGCGCGCGACAACGGGGTCGTCGCGTTGCTGACCTTTGGCGAGGGCTACCATAATTTCCATCACATGTTTGCGAATGATTACCGCAACGGCGTGCGCTGGTGGCAGTGGGATCCGTCCAAGTGGTTCATCTTCGCCATGCACTGGATCGGGCTCGCCAACAACCTGAAAGCGCGTGCCGTGGTTCAAGATCCAGCGCGCGATGCTCGATAACCAATTTCGGCGCGCCGAACGCCAGCTGGCCCGCCAGTCGGGCGGCGCCAGATTGAGCAACTGAGAAGGCGGGTCACCGAGGAATATGAAGCCTTCCGCAAGGCCGTGACCGCATGGACTCAGTTGCGCGAGCAGTGGCTACAGGAGACCCGACGAGCGATGACCGAGCGCTGGGAGCGCTCGTTCTGCAGTCGCGCCTCAAGGAGCTGGAACACGGGTTGCGAGTTGCAATACCGTCGGATGCGGGTCTTGAGCGAGCAACTCGGCAGTCAGGTGCGCCTAAATTGGTGTCGATCCACACTTCGCATAATGTATATTATGTTAAATAATGGATTGCGTAATAGCGCTTTGAGCGACCCTTCGAAGCGTGGGCATAGCGGTCCCTATCCGCCCGGCGCGAGGCGCCCTCAGCGCAGCTGACTGTCCTTGCTGCCGCGTCGGTTATATCCGCTGAACTGCGCGAGCTCACGATCGTGCGCGCCTTGACAGGAAACGCACAGGCGAACACCTGGGCAGGCAATTCGCCGCGCTTGCGGAATTTCCACTTCACATTCGGCACAGTGCGTTGCCGACAGCCCACGAGGCATCCGGCTTTGAACGCGACTGATGGCGTCCTCTAGGGTCGCGTCAATTTGATCCTGGACAGCACCGTCACCGGCCCAACCGGTCGCCATTTCCTGCTCCTAGAAATCAACCGCCGATGCGGCGAATACATGCCTATGTATGCGCTCCGAGCGGCGCATTTTCAAGCCCCAGATTACCGAACCTTGCAGCGTTTGCGCTAGCGCATAGCCGCTTAAAGGGTACGCCAGGCCGGTTTTTCTCGGTCCGCGGCAGCACAGCGCGTAGTATCCTGGTGACCAACGATGCCTGAATTACATGACCCGCGCGTGTTTTTCGCTGCCGTGCAGCTTCTGCTCGCCTGGCAGCGGTCCGGCTTGGCGCTGATGGCGTTTGGATTCGTCATAGAGCGTTTCAGCCTGTTTCTCACTCTCCTGCGTCTGGCGCCCGAACGTTCGCCGCACTACTTGTTTTCGCTCATCGGCGGTGTCGCGTTGATCTTGCTCGGCGCCGCTGTTGAGATTGCTTCGACCGCGGCATTCCGCCGTTTCGTGCGCGAGTTGCCTAAGCAGGACGTACCGAGCGGTTCGTGGGTGCTGGTTGGCTCAACCATCAACCTGGTTGTGGCGGTGATCGGAGTGATGCTTGCCGGCTTTCTCGTGTTGTCGGGCTTCTAGCGATACGCGTCCAGATACCCGCCGCGCGTCAGGCCGCTGCCACCGATGCAAATCCCGTTAAAATGCCGTGGATCCTTGCGGCGAGCCGCCGTAGCGATTGGGCTTGCCCTCCTCCGCGCACAAAATGACAAGAATGATCCAGCCAACGAGGGGAACGAACCAAAGGAGCAGAAGCCACCCGCTTCGATCGGTGTCGTGCAGGCGTCGGGCGGTCACCGCTATGCCCGGCAGAAACGTCGCGATCGAAAAAGCCCCCGACAAGCGGTAACTGACGCTTTGAAGAGCCGCTGTCGCGACAAACGTGAACAGCACCCACCACCAGAATTCCGGCCTTGATGCGCAGCCGTTGAAATCGGCGTACTTAGCGAAACAGATTTTTACCGCGTCGACAAAGTTCACAGATCTCTCGCTGACTGCTCGGAGTGCGTGCAAGGCCATGCAGGTGCCGGAGAGGTCCTTGGATTGCTTTTCAATGAAGCCTCGCGCCGCAATTAGTATTGATTGTTATTTTTAGTTTATCAAAGCGCCGCTCCATCCGCTGGAGTAGTCTAATCGTGGAACGGGCGTTGCGATCAACGAGATCACCATGGAAGATAATGCTGCCGCTGTTTCGATCGTCTTGGCGGCGAGCGCCTTCGCCGCCCACAAGCACCGCGATCAACGACGCAAGGGCGCCGACGCCAGCCCGTACATCAATCACCCGATTGCGGTGGCAAACGTGCTCGCCAACGAGGCGGGCATCACGGATCCCACCATCCTGGCCGCCGCCCTGCTGCACGACACCATTGAGGATACGGACACCACAGCCGGGGAGCTCGTGGCGGAATTCGGACCCAGGATCGCCGCGATCGTGGTGGAAGTCACGGACGACAAGGCTCTCGATAAGCCGGTGCGCAAGCAGCTGCAAATTGCGCATGCCGCGACCTTAAGTCGGCCCGCCCAGCTGGTGAAAATAGCCGACAAGATTTGCAACATCCGGGATATGAGTCGATCACCCCCGGTGGATTGGTCATTCGAGCGCCGAGTCGACTATTTCGCCTGGGCCAAACAGGTCGTCGATCAGATGCGGGGCGTATCGGCGGTGCTCGAAGGGCTATTCGACGCCGCGTTTGCCGGTCGACCGGCGAGGCCTCCCTGACCTGCCCTGCCCTGTTAGCGTCCGCTTCCCGCCTGATGCGCCCGATCCGTCAGGCTGGCGGCCACGCGCTTAACGCCGGAAAGATTGGACCATAGGCTTGCTTGGGGCAGAAATTCAATTTGTCCCCCCAGCTTGGTGGGTTCATAAAGACGAACCGTGATCCGATGCAGACCGACCGCTGCTCGCAACGTCGGCCGCGGAAACATTTGAAAAGGGAATATTCGCTTCGGTGTTTCCTCGGCGAACCATCAAGTGATCCTCACAGTCCACCACTTCGTCCGCAAGACGATGGATCGGCGTTTTCCGAAGAAAATACGCCAAAAACCCGCCGAGAATGCACACCGCACCCCAATTTGGCACCGGGTTGCACCACAGGCTGCCGTTGAGCGCCGCAGGAGCCATCACGAACGCGATCAGCGCGGCGGCGCTGAGCCATATTCCGCGCTTGAATAACCGGGTGTTCTTAAAGGAGATGACTTGCACGGCTCGCGATCCCCATCGCCTAGCGCACGGTTTGCACTGTCCACGGTTAATTGCCACACTGTAGCTTATCGATAAGCCAACTTCTCCGCCAAGAATTCAACGCTGCCCTGGATTGTTGCAATCCCGTGCGTAATCGCGTCCCCATTTCTAGCAAGCGTGTTGAATCGCACATTCCATTAGAGGCTCGGCGTCGGAGAGGCGCTCGATTGGGCGCCATCAAAGCGTTGCCGCTGTCGAAAGTCTACCAATTGATCGAACCGGGCCCGGTGGTGCTGTTGAGCACTGCTCAACGGGGACACGTCAATGTCATGACGATGTCCTGGCACATGATGGTCGACTTTGAACCGCCGCTCATCGCCTGCGTCGTCAGCAGCGCGGATTACAGTTTTTACGCGTTGAGGGCCACGAAAGAATGCGTGATCGCCATTCCGGCGATCGAGCTGGCAGCCACGGTGGTCAAGATCGGTAACTGCTCGGGTCGCGAAGTGGCGAAGTTCGACCGGTTCGCGTTGACCGCGATACCTGCCAAACGCGTCGCTGCGCCCCTGATAGCCGAATGCTTTGCGAATCTCGAATGCAAAGTGGTCGATACTCGTCTCGTCGGTACCTATAATCTCTTCGTCCTGGAAGTGCTCAAAGCGTGGATTGATCCCGCGAAACGCAACGCCAAGACCATCCACCATCAGGGTTTCGGCCGGTTTGTGGTGGACGGGAAGTCAATCACATTGAATTCAAGGATGAGGTGATTCCTGCGGCATCGGGGTCATCGTTTCTGACATGCCGGTACGGATCGAGGTTTACATACAAGGGCTCAAGACCGGGCTGGCCGGAACGCATGGCGGCCTGATCAAGATCCGCATCGCAGCTCCACCGGTCGAAAATGCCGCCAATCTCGCTTTGATCGATTTCATTGCCAAGCATTTCGGCATCGCCAAACGCTGTGTGCGTGTCGTTTCGGGAGCGGCGAGCCGCAGAAAAATACTGGAAATCGATGGCATCCCCGCGGAAGCGATTTTGGCCGCTCTGGTGCCGAGTGATTGAGCGCATGCGACCCTGTATGCGGCGCCGCGCACCGCGACAGCCTGTAGAACCGCCTTAGCATGTAGAATTGTCGAGCGAAGATCATTGAGGTTCGCCGTATGGCGAGCCAATTGCGGTTGAAATTGATCGATGCGAACGCGAGCAGCAGCACTATTATTCATCGCAGCCTGTCTGCTGGCCGGCAATTGGCCATCGCGCGCGCGCGGGGCCGATCAGGCGTCGACGCAGTTGGCCGAACTCGTCGTGACCGGCGAACGCACCGGGCCCGGAATGTGGCACGTGCACCGCGGCAACGCACAGCTGTGGATATTGGGCAGCCTATCGCCCTTGCCCAAAGGCATTACCTGGCGCTCCAAGCAGGTGGAGCAAGTGCTCGGCACTACCAACATGGTGCTGGTGCCCAAACCCCTCGAAATCGGTATCGTCAGAATTCTGTGGCTGCTGATCACCGAACGCAATCTGCTGATGGTCGGCGAGGGTAAGCGGCTCAAGGATGTGCTGCCGGCGAATCTTCATGACAGGTTTTCGCTGCAGCGGGCTAAGTTTACCAGTGACTCCACGAAGTGGGAACGATATCGGCCCATCGTGGCCACTGCGTTCTTGCAGCAAGCCGCGTTTCATCAGGCCGGTCTGTCGGCTCGCTTGGATTTGGGTGCCGCCGTACGCACGCTCGCTAGAAAGCATGGCGTTCGCGTCGAGGAAGTGAAAATTGCCGGCGTCGGCGATCTGCTGGACGCGCTCAAGACCATGCGGCCCGCAACCGAGAACACCTGTGTCGAAGCGTCCTTGGTAACCATAGAAAGCGGGCTACCGCGATTGATCGACCGTGCGCAGGCATGGGCGACGGGCAATGTGGAGCGCATCGAGAGCTTGCATGAGCCGGCGGAAGTGGACGCGTGTCTCGCCGCGCTCGACTCCGGCTCCGCGGCGGACGATCTCATCGCTCGCGTGCATCGAACCTGGCTCGAGTCCTTGGAGCGGCGCTTGCAGAGCAGCGGGACAACCTTGGCGGTCGTCAACATGGATATGCTGCCCGGGCGCGGCGGGCTGCTCGATGACCTGCGCGCCAAAGGGTACGAGGTGGATGCGCCGTAACGAGCCGCTGCCTAGGGACATAAATAACCGGTGCGCCCTGCCGGGCGCACCAAAAAAAGCCCCGCGCGGAGGCGGGGCTTCAAATCAACTTAATCCTGGAGGAATTTAGAAGAAGGTGTATTTCAGATTGATATAGTAGTTCCGCAACAATGGGTCCGCAATGAGCGCGTTGTACCCCGACGCAAAGTTGTTCTGCGATGCATTGGTGAACGGCGGACTCTTGTCGAGCAGATTCTTGATACCAAACACCACGGTCAGTTTTTCGATCGGCTTGACACTCACGTAACCATCAACGAGCGAATAGCTGGCCACGTTCCGCAGATTGCCGTTGTTATCGGTGAATTCATCGACGTAGCTCGAGTACCAGCGGTCGGCCAGTCCGCCACCCCACATCTTTTCCGGGCTCGTCCAGTCGACCCTCGCGTTAGTCTGCCACCTGAACGCCGGGTTAAGTGTTTGGATTTGTAGATTGCCCACCAGGTTGAGCTCCGGCCCGCCGTTGTACTGCTGCTGTAGAAACTTCGTGACCGCGGTCGCTTCCAGATCCTCGTGGAACGTCCCGATCGGGGTATGCTGCAGGTATTGGACGCTTAAGTCGAACCCGTCGGTCGTGATCCTGCCCGTATTCGTTATTTTGCCCATTTTGATGTATCCACAGGTCGGTAGCGTGTAAGGAATGCACACGTTGGACTCTGCGATCGTCGGAGGGAGTGTCCCAGCGTAAAGACCACTCGTAGCCGTTACGATATAAGGCGAGAACACGGTGGGATTACCATAAATGGCGTTGGCCGGAATTTCTCCAATGCGGTTCTTGAGCAGGATTCGGTAATAGTCCAGCGTAATGCCCATATCCTGGACCGGCGAGACGATGACACCGAAATCGAAGTTTTGCGATGTTTCGGCCGTCAGGTTAGGGTTTCCGCCGTACAACCCAATTCCCTGCGCGTTGCAAGTAGCTGGAGTCCACAGCGAGGTGTAGTGGCCCGGTGAGCAGAACGGGTTCCCTTGTCCCATGGTGCCGCTGCTCGACGCTGCCAAGGAAGGCCCCTGGTACAGGTCGTAGAGCGTAGGCGCCCGAAAGCCGGTGGAGGCGGTTCCCCTCAAGGTCAGGAAACTGGCCGGCTGATAGCGCACCTGCAGCTTCGCGTTGTTGGTCGTGCCGAAATCGCTGTATCGGTCCTGACGATCCGATATATCGAGATCGAGGCTCTTGGCGATCGGCACGTCCAACTCGACGAAAGCCGCCTGTACCTGGCGACTGCCTTCGACTGAAAAGTTCGTAAGTCCGGTTGCGGCCTGCACGAGGGTGTTATAGGGCGTGGTCGCTTCATCGAAGTGTTCGCCGTTCACAGTGAAGCCGAGCGCCACGGTCGCCGGAGTGCCCGCATTGAAAGCATCGCCCAGCGGGTGGCTGGCCTGGCCGTCGAGGCTCCACCGGTTGTACGTGCCGACCTGGTATACGCCGTTTATATACGACGAGTTGATCAACGCCTGTCCCGCCGCGCTCTGGGGACCGAAGGGGTTGATCAGAGGGCTGAGGACGCCGCCGGGTGCCTGCACGGCTTCATTGGGATAGCCCGCGATATTGCGGTCGTCGTTTCTGTTTACGCTGTAATTGAAGTCCGTAGCGTAGTCCCAACCGGCGTTGCTGCCGGAGAACGTCAACACAGCCCTCTGCTCGGTATTGATGTTGCCGCTGTAGCGGCCGTTGGCGGGGTCGGTCCAGATCGCATCGATCGGATCGGTGAGATCCGGCGCCAGGCCGCCGCAGTTCGCCGCGCCCCTGTTGCATATCAGCTGCGACGCCTTCGGGAAGTAGGGGCTCTTCGGGTCCATCTGGTAAAAATAGAACATGGGACCGGCGTAACCGGTCAATTCGGATTGGGTCCAGAAGTACTGCACCTGCACCTGGTTGTTGGCCGGCAGCGCCTTGGTGAATTCGGCCATCCCGGAAACCTCATGGGACGACGGGAGCAGATCCGTCGCGGCGGAATACCGGTATGAGCAGTCGCCGTAATACCGGGTCAGCTGCACATTGCCCGCACAGGCCGGATAGCCCGACTGCCAAATGTTACCGTTGGCATCCAGTACATTCCCGGGCCACGATCCCGGATAGTTCGTAGCGTAGACGCCCCCCGCGGGATTAAAACCGTAGGCGGAAAACCCGCGCTGCGTCGCCTGGAGCTCATCTTGCTTGCTGTAACTTCCCGTGATCAGGAAGTTATAGCCGTCGCTCGCCAGATCCCCGTGTCCGAAGGTGAATTCTGCGTTGAACGAGCTGCCGCCGTCGTTCTGCGGGTGGTCGTAATTGCCCTGGACTTCGAACCCCTGGTAATTCTTCTTGGTGATGAAGTTGACCACGCCCGCGATCGCGTCCGAGCCGTACAGTGACGAGGCGCCTTCCCGAAGCACCTGGACGCTGTCGATGGCCGAGAACGGAATACCACCCAAGTCGACCCCTGCGCCGTCGAAGGCATTGGGGGACAGCCGTTGGCCATCAAGCAGCACCAGAGTGCGGGATCTGCCAAGGCCGCGCAAGTCGGCGTAAGTACCGCCTCCGGAAAACGTCCCTACGGCTGAGGCGACGTTGACCGACGTGTTTTGGGAGGTCAGCTGGCTCAGCACCTGCTCCACATTGGTGACACCCAGTTCCTTGAGGGTGTCCGACTTGAGGATGGTGATGGCCTCCGCGGTTTCGGCATTGGGCCGCTTGATCATGGAGCCCGTGACGACGATTTCCTGCAGCTCCGGGGCAGCGGTGTTAGAAGCAACGGGGGCCTCCTGTCCCATGGCGGTAAGACTGATCAGCGAAGCCCCCAACCCAGCGGCAATACCATGGACGGCTCGGCGATTGAGACTGCCAAAAGGCAACTTGGTGCCAGAGGAACTCTTTCCTCGAGATGTTTGCATCATGAATCTCCCTAAAATTTTTAGTTCCGACGTGTTGCGTGGAAGCTCCCTGCCGTAAGCAGGCGAGAGTCCGCGCATTCCATTGCGTAAGTGCGCCTAGCATAGTTAAAATCTGCTGTGACGCAATACCTATTTGAAAATAGATGTTGTAATAACGCAACATTTAAGTCACGTACGATCGTGCCATGCCCCTCCACAGCATTTCCGAGGAACCGTTGCCGCCGAAGCCAGGAGTGGGCGCGGATGGCCAGTCGATTACTTCAGCTGGACGTAGTCTCCCGAGTGCAATCCGGCGGCGTTTCCCTCATCGGTGTCCAGGTGCATTTCCAGCCGATAGGTCGGAGATACGCGCACCACCACATTCTGGAAAAGCATTTGCCGATCGCCGCTTTGCGCGGCCACTTGAATACGATCCTGATCCTTGAGACCTAGGCGGGCGGCCTCCTCGGGACACATATGGACATGGCGCAGCGCGCAGATGACGCCGGAGTCGAGTTTCACGGATCCTCGGGGACCCTCGAGCACGATACCCGGCGTGCCCGCCAGATCTCCGGACTCGCGAACCGGCGCGTTGATCCCGAGCGTGATGGCATCGGTTCGGGACAGTTCCACCTGATTGACGGATCGAGGCGGGCCGACGATGCGCACCTGCGGTATCCGTCCGTGCGGACCGACCAAGGTCACTGACTCTTCGGCGGCAAATTGTCCGCCCTGCACCAGGTCGGAATGCGTGTGAAGGCGGTATTTGTCGCAGAACAGAGTCTCGATGACAGCTTCCGTGAGATGGACGTGGCGGGCGGAGATGGCAACGGGCATCATGCGAACCGGCGCACCGACCCCCGTGGGGGCAGTTCGCGGCGCAATCGTTTCGGGTTCCGCTGGCTTACCCATCAATCGCCCTCCTCGCGCCTGATCGGAGCGTAGCGCGTTCCTGGCGCTCCCTGATCACTATGCGCTGCGCCCCGCAGACGGAGGATTCGGATATGTACGTAGTCACCCCCGGCCGATAATCCGGCGCGGAGCTATTGCTGCGCGGCGGCGGGAGGCGCCGGAATCTGCAGCTGGTAAAGGAATCTGGGTGCCGATCTCAAGGTGACGTTTACGGGTCGACATTTCAGTTTGCCCAAATTGAAATGCGTGGTCGTCTGGTAGTCGTTTTGCGCGGCATCGTCCCATTGGCTGTCGATCACATTGGCGAAGATCTGCGGCGAGCCGTCGGGCCCGGCTTTGCATCGTCCCCATTTCAATGAAAAGGTGTGATTGGGATTCGTGCCTCTATAAATCATGGTGACCACGAGCTGATCCGTGCTCGCGTCGTAGTAGACGTTCCCGAAAGTGGTCGCCCAGGCGACTTGCGACAGCAGCCCGGCCGCAACACCCAACAACCATGCGAACAGTGCGCGATGTGCGAGGCGGCATGGCCGGCCCGAACGAGTGTATCGATACGCAGACGAATGAGTATTCACACGATACCCGGATGGCATTTCAAGTTTATAGACTCTTCTCCAAATTGCGTCAAACGCCATCCCGCGACCGGCCGCTCGCTCAAGGGCATCTCCCCTGCCCTCGTCCCTGAAATCTATTTCGAATGCCGTTTTGTACGCTACAGTTCGCAATAGCGTTAACCGGGGAGCATTGCATGAGCGCGATCGCGGCATTTAAGCGACTGAGCGGCCACCAGAGAATTGGCGGAGGATTGGTTCGATCGAGCGGCGGAACATCGATCGGCGTCATCGATCCGGCCACCGAGCAGCGCATCGGCGAAATTGCCGACGCGGTTCCCGCCGATATCGATCAGGCGGTTGCGGTGGCCAATGCCGCGCAGCGTGCCTGGCGCACGGTCAACTATCACCGGCGAGCCGAACTGCTGCACGAAGTGTCGAGACGAGTGATGGCCGATCGGCCGCTCGTGGCCGAGATGCTGACCCGCGAGATGGGCAAGCCGTACAAGGAGTCCATCGACGAAGTCGCGTGGTCGGCGAGCGCAATCGACTATTACGCGGAGGTTGCGCGCCACGAAAACGGCAAGGTGCTGGGGGCCGCCGTGGACGGTCAATTTCACTTCACCACCAAGGATCCGCTCGGCGTGGTCGTGATCATATTGCCCTTCAATTACCCGCTGTGCCTGCTCTGCTGGCAGGCAGCCGCCGCGCTCGCGAGCGGCAATGCCGTGATCATCAAGCCGTCCGATTTGACCACGCTCACCACGCTGCAATTCATCGCCGCCTTCGATGCGCTGCCGGCTGGACTGGTGCAGATCGTCACCGGCGGCGCGGCCCCGGGTAAGCAACTGGTCGAGCATCCCGACACCCACATGGTCGCATTCACGGGCGCAATCGAGACCGGCCGGCGCGTCGCGCAGACTTGCGGAGGTCTGTATAAACGAACTCTGATCGAAACGTCCGGCAACGATCCGTTCATCGTGATGCCCTCCGCGCCGGTGGACATCGCCGCACGGGGCGCCGCCTTTGGCGCGTACTTGAATTGCGGTCAAGTGTGCGCCGCGGCCGAGCGCTTCTACGTACACGAACAGGTGTACGCCGAATTCGTCGATCGGCTGGTGCATCACACCTCGCGGGTCCGGGTCGGCAACGGCCTTGAACGCGTTGACATGGGGCCTCTCGCCTCGGAGCGCGAATTGGCGCGTTATCTGCGGGTACTCGACCGTGCGCACACCGCAGGCGCCAAGGTGCTCACCGGCGGCGGGCGGCCCGCGCATCTCAAGAAGGGATGGTTCGTCGAGCCGACGGTGCTGGGCGATGTGGCGCCGGAGGCACCCATCATGAACGATGAGACCTTTGGACCCGTCGCTCCGGTATGCAAGGTAAAAAATTTCGATGAGGCGCTGATGCTCGCCAACCGCTCCCGATACGGGCTCGGTGCGACCGTGTACACCACCAATCTCGACGAGTCGATGCGTGCGGTGAACGAGCTGGAAGCGGGGATGGTGTGGGTCAATGCACCGCTGCTCGATAACGATGCGGGGCCATTCGGCGGCCGCAAGCAGTCGGGGATGGGCCGGCAGCTCGGCTCCGAAGGTTTGGACACCTTCCGGCACAGCAAACTCTCGATGATCGATCATGCGGCCAAGGCGCATGATTTCTGGTGGTTTCCGTACGCCGACGCAGAGGCATTTCCCGGTAGACCCCTTGCCTGAAGCGGCGAATAATTCTCTCCCGGCGCGGGCGCTGCCCGCCGAACTCGAGGCGCGCCTTGCGGCGTTGGAGGGGGGCGCCGCGGGCTCGGACTTCGACGGCTTGAGCTGGTTTTGGATGATTCTCATCGGAATCGTCATTCCGATACTGTTGCTCGCGATCGGTTGGTGGGCATGAGCGTCCGGGAGAACTTGCTTGCCGATGAAAGCGCATGGCCCCTGCTTCCCGCCGAACGGACTTGGGGTGGCGCACGACTCACCCTGACGCTTGCGACGACCGCGGCCGCAACCTGGTGCTATTTGATCGGCGAGTCGGTGGGCGGCTACCTCGGCTTCGTCAAAGGCGGAGTGGCGCTCACTGCGGGTTGTCTGATCGGCATGCTGTTGGTGCTGCTCGCGGCCGGACCCATCTGCGTGTGCTTCGGCATCGATTCGATCGCCTCGACCAAGCCGCAGTTCGGATCCCGCGGGTGGATGCTGCCGGCGGTGCTGCAGGGCATCTCCATCATCGGGTGGAACTCGCTGCTGATCATCTTCTTCGCCAAATCCGCGGTGCAGCTCGGCGTGGCGCTCGGCCTCCTGGGTTCGGGGCCCCGCAGCGCGATCCTGGTGCCGTTGCTGACGCTGTTTGCCTGCGCCGTGATATTCGCCGCGTTGCGCCGCGGGGCATCCGGCGTATCGATGGTGTCGAATATCCTGTTCGCGCACGTGTTCGTCGGACTCTGGATGCTGTACTTGTTGGTGTCGCACCGTTGGCCCGAGCTCATCGACGCTCATCCCGCGCTGGCGAGTCCGAACCGGCTGTGGAACTACACCACCGGGGTCGAACTCGGCATAAGTGCGACCTTGTCCTGGTGGCCCTATATCGGCGCCATGATTCGCATGGCGCCCAACGGCCGCACGATCGTGTTGCCGGTGCTGCTCGGCATGGGCGCGCCGGTGCCGCTGCTCAGCCTCATCGGACTCGCCGGCGTGCTGGTGCTGAAATCATCCGATCCGGCCGAGTGGCTGCGTACCGTGGGCGGGCCCGGCTACGCCATCGTCTCGCTGGCATTCGTCACGGCGGCGAATTTCGGCACCACGACCGCCGGCATCTACGCGTCGGCCATCGGATTGCGTAATTTCTCGGGCATGCAGCGGCGCTCGTGGACGACCTTGTTATTGATCACGATCATGCCGGTGGCGCTGGTGGGCATATTCATTCCCGAACTCTTTTTTGCCAAATTCGGCAATTTTCTGGCGTTTATCGGGGTCGCGTTCGCTCCGCTGTGCGGCATCCAGATCACCGACTACTTCGTTCTACGGCGCCGCCGCATCGACATTCGCGCGATCTACGAGGTGCAAGCCGGGCGGCCTTATTATTTCTGGCGCGGCATCAATCCGGCCGCGATGCTCGCACTCGCCGCAGGCTGTTGCACTTACGTGAGCCTGCTCAATCCGCTGACTTTCCAATCGCGGGGTCCGTATGCGTTCGTGAGCGCCTCGTTGCCGGCGGCCGGGGTCGCGGCCCTGGTCTATTACAGGGCGAGCCTACGGGTCATTCGTGCGGGTCGCGGCGGGTACCATCAAGGTTAGCGGGCATCACATGAGCGACAAAAATCTGCCGCAACAAGCGCGCATCGTCATCATCGGCGGCGGAGTCATCGGCTGTTCGATTGCGTACCACCTCACCAAGCTCGGATGCCGCGAGGTCATTGTGCTGGAGCAGGCGCAGCTCACGGCGGGTACCACCTGGCATGCGGCGGGACTTCTGACTTCCCTTCGCGACACCGAAACGCAGACACGGCTCGCCAAATATTCCCAGGACCTGTACCGCAAGCTCGAGTCGGAGACCGGGCAGGCGACGGGACTCATCGGCTGCGGCTCGATTCAGTTGGCGATGACGGCGGACAAGGCCGAAGAGATGCGCCGCGGCATTCGCATGGCCAATTGTTTCGGCGTCGAAGCGCATGAAATCACCGCCGCCGAGGTCAAGAGCATGTGGCCGCTGGCCGATGTCGGCGATCTCGAGGCGGCGTTTTATTTTCCAAACGACGCGCGCGTCAATCCGACGGACTTGACGCAGGCGCTCGCCAAGGGCGCCCGGCTCGGCGGCGCTCGATTTTTTGAAAACACCCGGGTTACCGGCATCCTCACCCATCAGGGGCGCGCCACCGGTGTCAGGACCGCGGCCGCCGACGTGAGGTCCGAGATCGTGGTCAACTGCGCCGGCATGTGGGCTCGGGCGGTCGGTCGCATGGCCGGAGTCAACGTGCCGCTGCAGGCGGCCGAGCATTATTACCTCATCTCCGAACCGGTTCCGGGCGTGCATCCCTTGCTGCCGATTTTGAGGGATCCCGGCAACTCGGCCTATATTCGCGAAGAGGCCGGCAAGATCATGGTCGGCCTGTTCGAAACGGTGGCGAGGCCATGGGCCACGGGCGGGGTGCCGCAGGACTTTCGATTCGGCGAGCTACCGCCCGACTGGGAGCGCATGTACCCCTATATCGAAAAGGCGATGCGGCGTGTGCCCTGCCTGCTCCAGACCGGGATCAAACTCTTGTTTTGCGGACCCGAGTCGTTCACCGCCGACCACAATTATCTGATGGGCGAGGCGCCGAACCTCAAGAATTTCTTTGTGGCCGCCGGGTTCAATTCGCTCGGTATCCTGTCGGGCGGCGGAGTCGGATTCGTGATGGCCCAATGGATCCTCGAGGGGCAGGCGCCCATGGATGTGTGGTCGGTGAATCTGCGGCGCATGCATCCCTGGCAGGACAACGACCGCTATTTGCAGGATCGCATCGTCGAGTCGCTCGGTATCGGTTATCAAGACCACTGGCCGTTTCGCCAGTGGACCTGCGCGCGCGGCGTCAAAAAGAGCATCCTTCACGATCGGCTCGCGGCCGCCGGCGCCTGCTTCGGCGAGTCGGCGGGCTGGGAGCGTCCGAATTGGTACGCGCGGCCCGCACAGACGCCCTCTTACGTCTACGGCTGGGGTCGCCAAAACTGGTTTTCAAACAATGCCGAGGAGCACGCGGCGGTGCGCGAGCGCGTCGGCGTGTTCGAGCAATCCTCCTTCGCCAAACTCGTTGTGCAGGGTCGCGATGCGGTCGGGGTGCTGAATCGCATCGCGACGGCCAATGTCGATGTGGCCATAGGCCGCTGCGTGTACACCCAGTTTCTGAACGGCGCCGGCGGCATCGAGGCGGATCTGACGGTCACCCGCCTCGCCGCCGAGCGGTTCCTCATCGTCACGGCGGCGTTCACGCAGACACATGTCGACGCCTGGATTCGCAACCATATTCCCGATGGCGCGTTTTGCACCGTGACCGATCTATCCGACGGGTACGCGATGCTCAATGTGCAAGGACCCGCCGTGCGCGCGCTGCTCGGTGCGGTCTCGACGGATGATTTTTCGCCTGCTGGGTTTCCCTTCGCCACCTGCCGGGAGGTCAGCATCGGCTACCAGTGCGTGCTCGCGCTACGGCTCACCTACGTCGGCGAACTCGGTTGGGAGCTTTACATACCGACTCCGTTCGCACTGCCGGTGTACGACGCGTTGATCGAAGCCGGCAAGGCGCACGGGCTGCGCCACTGCGGCTACCACACGTTGAACTCCTTGCGGATCGAGAAAGCCTATCGCGATTGGTCGCATGACATGGGGCCCGCGGACACGCCGCTCGAGGCGGGTTTGGGATTCACCTGCGATTGGAGCAAGCCGGGCGGGTTCATCGGGCGCGAGGCGCTCACGGCGCAACGCGATGCCGGATTGCCGCGTCGGCGCCTGGTCCAGTTCCTGTTGGAGGACCCGCAGCCCCTGGTTTATCACAATGAACCCATTTATCGCGACGGCGAACGGGTCGGCTTCGTCACCTCGGCCATGTACGGTCATACACTGGGCGCGGCAGTGGCCCTCGGCTATGTGGCGAACCCGGACGGCTGCAGCGATCAATATATCAAGGCCGGCCGATATCAAATCGAACTTAGCGTAGGGCGAGTGAGCGCGCGCGCCTCGCTCACGCCGCTTTACGATCCGAAGAATCTGCGCGTTCGCGCCTAAATCTTAAGGAGTCAAGGGCGTTGCGCACCGGGTTCGACGTCGTGATCGCGGGGGGCGGGGCGATGGGTTCGGCGTGCGCCTACTTTTTGCGCTCGCTTCCCGAATTTCGCGGATCCATTTTGGTGGTGGAGCCCGATCCGAGCTACCGCGAGGCCGCGAGCACGCGCTCGGCCAGCTCGATTCGCCAGCAGTTCTCCACGCCGCTCAACATCGCTCTGTCCTCGTTTGGCATGCAGTTTCTGCGCGATGCGCCGCGGCGCTGGGCACATAGCGGGTTGGGCCAGGATTTAGGACTGGTCGAATCGAGTTATCTGTTCCTCGCCACTGCGCACGGCCGGGCTGCGCTCGCGCAGCGGGTGGCAATTCAACAGTCGGCGTCGGTTCCGGTGACGCTTCGTGATCAACAGGCGCTTGCAGCCCGCTACCCGTGGCTCAACACCGCGGATCTCGCGGCCGGCTCCGATACCGACGGCGCTGAAGGCTGGTTTGACGGTCACGCGCTGCTCGCGGCGCTGCGCGGCGCGAACGAACGGAGCGGCGTGCGCTATGTGCGCGACCGCGTGATCGGATTCAAGCAGTCGGCCGATGGGCGGATCCTCGCCGCGACGCTGCAGGGAGCTGGCCCGGTCGAGTGCCGCTTCGCCGTCAACACCGCCGGCACGCGCTCTCGCGAATTGGCTGCGAGCGCGGGAATCGATCTACCGGTGTTCGCGCGCAAGCGCAGCGTATTCGTATTCACCTGCCCCGTGTCCATTCCAAACTGCCCTCTGGTCATCGACCCCTCGGGTCTTTGGTTTCGCGCCGAGCGCGATCGATTCCTGTGCGGTCCTCCCCCGAGTTCGGATCCCGATGTGGCGCCGGACGATTTCGAGGTGGATCTCGCCTTATTCGATAGCGTTGCCTGGCCGGTACTGGCGCACCGCGTGCCGGCGTTCGAGGCGGTGCGTATGACCTCCGCCTGGGCCGGACACTATGACTACAATACCTTCGATCAAAATGCCTTCGTGGGGCCGGTCCCCGGCATTTCGAATCTGCTGCTGGCGAGCGGCTTCAGCGGCCACGGCTTGCAGCAAGCGCCCGGCATCGGTCGCGGACTTGCCGAATACATCTGTTTCGACCGCTACCGTTCACTCGATCTCGCTCCCCTGTCGTATTCGCGCTTCCTGGCGAATGCGCCGCTGCGCGAAGTCAATGTGATCTAATCTGCCGATGCTACAGCTGGATGCCGCCGAACTCGCCCGACGTCTGGATCGGCGGGCGCTCATAGATGCCCTGGATGCCGCCTTTCGCAAGCCGTGCTCGGTGCCGACCCGCTGGCGGCATCATGTGGAATCAGCGGTCCCAGGCGACAGCGGCGGGACCTTGCTGATGATGCCGGCGTGGAATCCGGGCGGTGCGCTCGGGATCAAGATCGCGAGCGTTTATCCCGATAACGCGCACAAGGGTTTGCCGGCGGTATGCGCCATTTACTTGCTGCTCGATGCCTCGACCGGTCGACCGCGCGCCATTCTCGACGGCGAGGAATTGACTCTGCGGCGTACCGGCGCCGCCTCCGCGCTCGCATCCCGACACCTATCCTCGCCCGATGCCTCGCGACTCCTGATGGTGGGTACCGGCAGGCTCGCTCCCCATCTGATCGAAAGCCATCTGCTGGCGCGGCCCATTCGCGAGGTGCGCATTTGGGGACGGCATGCGGATCGCGCTCGCGCGTTGGCGGTGTCCCTGGCGCGAACCGATGTCGGCATCGAAGGCACGAAGGATCTCGAGGCGGCGGTACGATGGGCCGACGTGGTGAGTTGTGCCACCCTGTCACAGCAGCCCCTGGTTCATGGCGCCTGGCTGAAGGCCGGACAGCATTTGGATTTGGTCGGCGCCTATAACGCTGAGATGCGCGAGACCGACGATGAGGCGATCGCACGCGCCGAGCTATTTGTCGACACCCGTGCCGGCGCGCTCAGTGAATCCGGTGAAATCATGGGCGCCATCGCACGCGGTATCATCGATCAAGACTCCGTTCGCGGGGAATTATCCGAACTCGCCTCGGGATCCTTCAAGCGCTCGAATCCGAATGCCATCACCATTTTCAAAAGCGTCGGTACCGCGCTCGAGGATCTGGTCGCCGCTGAACTCGCTCTGGCTTGAGTCCTCAGCCGCCGCTTAAGGCCGTGCCGATCGCGCGGGCGAGTTTCGATGTGATCTCCTCGAGCTCCGCTTCGCTCGCATTGTAAGGCGGCGCAAGGATGATGGTGTCGCCGGCCGCGCCGTCGACATTGCCCGAACACGGATAGCATATGAGGCCGCCGGCGAATGCGCGACGGCCAACATCGTAGCTCAACCCCCTGGCCTGCGGAAACGGCGCGCGCGTTTTGCGATTCTGCACCAACTCGATGCCGACGAAGAATCCGCGTCCGCGCACATCGCCGACCTCGTCGAATTTGGCCAGCGAGTGGCGCACGGCTTCCTGGAATGCCGCACCCGCCGTGCGAACCCGTTCGAGCAATTGGTCGCGCTCGATGATGCGCTGTACGGCAAGCGCGGCCGCGCATGCGGCCGTGTGACCGGAGAATGTGTGACCGGTCATGAACGCCCCATGCTCGCTGAAAATGGGTGCCGATACGGCCGCGGTGACCAGCGTCGCTCCTAATGGAATGTAGCCGCCCGCCAATCCCTTGGCGACGCACATGATATCGGGCACCACGCCGTCATGCTCCAGGGCCCGCCACGTGCCGCTGCGGCCGGCGCCGCACATCACCTCATCCGCGATCAACAACACATCGTATTTGCGGCACACCGCCTGGACGGCGGCCGCATATCCGGGAGGCGCCGGGACCACGCCGCCGGCGGCTCCCACGATGGGTTCGAAGACGAACGCCGCCACCGTATCCGGTCCCCGGGCGAGAATGGTTTGTTCGAGCTCGGCCGCCAGAAAGCCGGCCAGCGAGGCCGCGGAACATCCGTCGGGCGGCCGGTAGGCATTCGCGGCGGAAACGAACGCGACCTCGAGCAGGCTGCCCTCGAACGCGCGGCGGCGCGCGGCGAAGCCCGAAATCGACAGCGCACCGAGGGTGTCGCCGTGCCACGATCTGTCGCGCGCGATGAAGCGGCGCTTTTTCATCAGGCCGCGCGCCGCGAAGTGCTGCAAAGCCACCTTGAGCGCGGATTCGACCGCTTCGGAACCGTCGCCGCCGTACACGATTTCCGTGAAGCAGTTTCCAGAGATCCGCAGCAACATGTCGCTCAAGGCCTCGAGGGCCGAACTCGTGAACAGATACCGATAGCCATAGGCGACGGCATCCATCTGGCGTGCAACGGCCGCATTGACCTCCGGATGACCGTGCCCGACGCAAAACACGGCGGGGCCTCCTGAACCGTCGATGTAGCGCTGCCCCGCCTCGTCGTACAGATAAGATCCCCTGCCGTGCGATATTCTCGGCAAATCCTCAAGTCCAAATCCGCTGCCTCCGCCTCGTGCCATGTGCGTGCCAATTCTCGTTAAGTGACTCTGCAGTGTACTGAATCGGCGTTGCGCAACATCCTAAGAGCGGCGCAAGCTAGCCCCGAGGTTGGAATATAGTAATGTAAAAGATTACATAACATGTATAAGTAATTAATTATTAATATGTTATTGGAATTGGTCCAATTGCCCTTTGCTCCGCGAGGATCAAGTGTGCGGACGCAGCGGCGGCCTAGGAGTTTCGAGCATGGCGATCAACCAAGAAGATCTGAAAAAAATCCAGGCGGCAGTGACAACGTCGCTGCATAAGCATTGGGGACTTTTTTTGGGCGAGGGCATCATTCTCGTCATCCTGGGAGTGATCGCGTTGGTGCTTCCGGTGATGGCCACAATTGCGCTTGAAAACATCATCGGCTGGGTCGTGTTGTTGAGCGGCATCGTCGGTTTGATCAGCACGTTTCGCATGCGCAGCGCGCCCGGTTTTTGGTGGTCGCTGTTCTCGGCGGCCCTCGGCATCGCCGCCGGGGTCATACTCCTTGCCTGGCCCTTGTCGGGCGTCTTCTCGCTCACACTCATACTGACCCTGTTCTTGTTGTTTGAGGGAATCGCATCGGTCATGTTGGCGCTGCATCACCGCCGCAATGCCTCCGGAAACTGGGGCATGCTGCTCGCAAGCGGGATCATCGATCTCATCTTGGCGGCGTTCATATTTCTCGGCCTCCCGGGCACGGCCGTGTGGATCCTCGGCCTGGTGGTCGGCGTCAATATGCTCTTCGGCGGCTCAGCGCTCATCTCCATGGCTTGGCACGCGAGGTCGACCGCGCCTCGAATCGGCTGACTGCGGGCGGCGACCAAGGTCGCAAAATACTCGGTTGCCTGCCGCCGACGATCAATTTATTGTGGCCAATGCCCTCCGTTACACAACTCATCGATTCTCAATGAAAACACACGCACGCGTCGTCGTCGTCGGCGGCGGGATGATGGGCGCAAGCCTGCTGTACCACCTGGCCCTGGAAGGCTGTACGGACACGATCCTGGTCGAGAAGAGCGAACTCACTTCGGGGTCCACCTGGCACGCGGCCGGGCAGTGTCCCAGCATCACCGGCAGCTACAACCTCGCGAAAATTCATGCCTACAGCAACCAGCTGTACCCGCGTCTGGAAGCCCTCACCGGACAGTACGTCAGCTGGCACCCGTGCGGCGGGTTGCGGTTGGCGAACGATGCGCACGAACTCGCCTGGCTGAAATACATCTACGGCTTCTCGAAGATCATCGGCTTCAGCATGGATATCGTGGGTCTCGATGAGATCCGCCGCCTGAATCCGTTTCTGACCACGGACAAGGTGCTGGCAGCCGCTTGGACACGCGATGACGGGCACGGCGATCCCTCCGGACTTTGCAATGCGCTCGCGAAAGCGGCGCGGGATTTGGGCGCGACCGTGCTGCGTCACAACCGCGTCACCGATATACGCCGATCGCGGCAGCGGCGAGTGGGAGGTTGTCACCGAGAAAGGCGCCATCGTCGCCGAGATGGTGGTGAACGCCGCCGGTTGTTACGCGCGCGAGGTCGCCGCCATGGTCGGCAGCGACGCTCCCATCACCAACATGCAGCACCACTACATCGTGACGCATCCGATCCCGGCCTTCGTTGAGCGTCAGGGCGAGATTCCGGTGATGCGCGATTCGTATACCTCCGGCTATTTTCGTCAGGAGCAAAAATCGGGGTTGATCGGCGTCTATGAGAGCACGGGATTGCACGAGGCATGGGCACCCCGCGGATATCCGGAGTGGGAATCCTCCAACGAGCTGTTCCCTGATGAGCTCGATCGCATCGCGCCGTGGCTGGAACGGGCGATGGAACGCATGCCCCTATTCGCCGAGGTGGGAATTCGTCGCATCATCAATGGTGCGATCCCGCACACCCCGGACGGCGCGCCGCTGCTCGGGCCCGCGCCGGGTCTTGAGAACTTCTGGATGTGCTGCGGCACCTCGTTCGGTATTGCGCAAGGCGGCGGCTGCGGCAAGTATCTGGCGCAGTGGATGCTGCACGGGGATTCGGAAATCAACATGACCGAGTTCGATCCGCGCCGTTTCGGTTCGTTCGCCGACAAGTCGTATGTGCGCGACAAGGTGTTTCTGGATTATCGGCTCACCTTTACCACCCGGCGCCCCGGTGAAGAAGAGATGGCCGGCCGGCCCCGCAAGATGAGCCCCTTGTACGAGACGCTGCGTTCGCGAGGCTGCGTGTACACCGAAACCTTCGGTTGGGAGCGCCCGAAATGGTTTTCTCTGGACGGACGTGAGGAAGACTGCGGCTATCGGCGCAACAACGTGTTCGGGGTGATCCGCGATGAGGTCGCCGCCGTCCACGAGCGTGTTGGGGTCCTCGATTTGACCGGATTTGCCAAGTACGACATCAGCGGACCTCACGCCGAGTCGTTTTTGAACCGCGTCTGCGCGGCTCGGATACCGCGCAAGGTCGGGGGCATCGCACTGGTGCACATGCTCTCTCCGGCCGGACGAATTTACGGTGAGATGACGGTGAGCCGTCTGGGCGAGAATCGCTTCTATGCCCTCTCCGCCGCCGCCGCCGAACTGCGCGATCAGGATTGGCTGAGGCAGAGCCTGAGGCCGAAGGAAGAGGTGCAGATCGACAACGTCACCGAGGAGCGCGGTGTTCTCGTGTTGAGCGGGCCTCGTTCGCGCGAGCTGCTGCGCCAGTTGACCGACGCGCCTCTGGGAAACGAGGAATTCCCGTGGCTCACAGCCCGCGAGATCAGCATCGCCGGACACCCCGTGCGGGCGCTGCGAGTGAGTTACGTCGGCGAGCTCGGCTGGGAGCTTCATCCGCCGGTAGGTTCAATGGCCGCGCTTTACGCTGCGCTTTGGGAACACGGCCGCGCATTCGGCATCGCGAATTATGGGCTGTACGCGGTCAACAGCATGCGCATCGAGAAGGGCTATAAGGCCTGGTCGACCGAGCTGACCAACGAATTGAACATGCTCGAAGCGGATATGGCGCGATTTTTCAACATGAACAAGGGCGACTTCGCGGGCAAAGCGGCGACGCTCGCGCAGCCGCAGCGGCCTTTGAAGATCGTTTACATCGAAATCGACGCGACCGACGCCGACGCGCGCGGCGCCGAGCCGGTGCTCGCCGGCGCAAGGTTGCATCGGCATCACGACCTCCGGGAGCTACGGTCATCGCGTCAACAAGAGTCTCGCATTCGCCTGCGTCGATCCAAGTCACTCGGCCCCGGGCAGCGTATTCGACGTGCTCATCCAAGGCGAGCGGCGCCGGGCTCGCGTGTTGGGAACCCCGGCATTTGATGCCGACAATTCGCGGATGAGGGTTTAGCGTGACGATCGATCTACCAACCCGGGCACGGGTCGTCATCGTGGGTGGCGGCGTCATCGGCTGCTCGGTCGCCTATCATCTGGCCAAGCTCGGCTGGAACGATGTGGTGCTGCTCGAGCGCAAACAGCTGACGAGCGGCACGACCTGGCATGCGGCGGGGCTGGTCGGCCAGCTGCGCCAGAGCATCAACATGACGCAGCTCGCGCGCTACACGGGCGAGCTGTACCGGGGTCTCGAAGCGGAAACCGGGCAAGCCACGGGCTATCGCCAATGCGGCTCATTGTCGCTCGCGACCACCGCCGGGCGCATGGAGGAGTTGAAGCGCAATGCCTCCATGGCCAAAGTATTCGGTCTGCCCGTCAATGTCGTCTCCCCCGGAGAAATTCGCTCCCTCTATCCGCTCGCCAATCTCGAGGATGTGATCGGCGGCATTCACATACCGAGCGACGGCTACGCGAACGCGGTCGACATCACACAGGCGCTCGCCAAGGGCGCGCGCGCCGGGGGCGTGCGAATTTTCCAAGAGGTCAAGGTCACAGCCATCCGCCATGACGGCGAGCGGGTGAAGGGCGTTGACACCGAGCACGGCGGCATCGATGCGGACTATGTCGTGCTGTGCGGGGGCATGTGGACCCGGGATCTCGCCGCGAGCATCGGCGTCACCGCCCCTCTGCATGCCTGCGAACACTACTATGTGCTGTTCCAGGACGTGCCCGGATTGCATTCGGATATGCCGGTGCTGCGGGATTACGATCACTGCAGCTACTTCAAATACGACGCCGGTAAACTGCTGGTCGGCGCCTTCGAGCCGAATGCCCGCCCATGGGGCGCACAGGGGATTCCCGAGGATTTCGCCTTCGGCGAGATTGCCGGTGATTTCAGCCACTTCGAACCGGTGCTGATGGATGCGATGCGCCGGATACCGGCGCTCGAGCAAGCCGGAATTCAAAAATTCTTTTGCGGCCCGGAGAGCTTTACACCGGATGTGCGCTACCACTTGGGCGAGTCGACCGAACTGAAGAATTGTTTTGTCGCGGCCGGGCTCAACTCCATCGGTCTGCAATCCGCCGGCGGCGTCGGCAAGGTCGTCGCCGAATGGATCCGAGACGGGCACCCGCCTCTCGATCTGTGGGAAGTCGACGTGCGGCGCAATATGCCATTCCAAATCAATCGCAAATACTTGCGGGCGCGTGTTTCGGAGAGCCTCGGTCTGCTGTATGCGACGCATTGGCCATTTCGCCAATACGAAACCGCACGGGGCGTTCGTAAATCGGCGGTGCATGATCGCTTGGCCCGGGCAGGCGCCTGTTTCGGCGAAGCCTTCGGCTGGGAGCGGGCCAACTGGTACGCTCCGGCGGGCGTCGAACCGTCCTACGCCTACAGTTACGGCCGGCAAAACTGGTTCGAGCACAGCGCCCGCGAACATCTCGCGGTACGCACTGCGGTCGGGCTGTTCGACCAGTCCTCATTCGCCAAATTTCGGCTCGAAGGAGCCGATGCGGCCCGCGTGCTCAATCGCGTCTGCGCAAACGACGTGGCGGTGGCCCCGGGGAAGATGGTCTATACCCAATGGCTGAACGAGCGCGGCGGGATCGAGGCAGATCTGACCGTGACGAGGCTGACTGAGACCGCGTATTTGATCGTGTCGGGCGCGGAAACCGAAAGCAAGGATTTCAACTGGCTCAAGCGCCACATCGACCCGCAGGCGCATTGCGTACTCACCAACGTGACCTCCGGCATGGGCGTGCTGTCGCTGATGGGTCCGCAGGCGCGCGAGCTGCTGCAGTCCGTGACCCCGGACGATGTGTCGGATCGGGCTTTCCCGTTCGCGACCAGCCGGGTGATCGAGTTAGGTTATGCGCTGGTGCGCGCTTCGCGCATCACCTTCGTCGGCGAGCTGGGCTGGGAATTGTATGTGCCAACCGAATTCATGCAGGGTGTGTACGACGAATTGCTCGCCGCGGGCGTTCGCCACGGCCTGGTACATGCGGGCTATCACGCCCTGAATTCGCTGCGCATCGAGAAGGCCTACCGGCACTGGGGACACGACATCACCGACGAGGACACGCCGTGGGAGGCCGGTTTGGGTTTCGCGGTGAAACTCGACAAGCCCGGCGGATTCATCGGGCGCGAGGCGCTGCTGCGGCAGAGGGAGTCCGGCGTGCGCAAGCGCCTGGTGCAGCTCAAACTGAAATCGCCCGAACCCTTGCTGTATCACAATGAACCGATTTGGCGAGGCGACTCGATCGTCGGGTTCATCCGCTCCGGCATGTACGGCCACTCACTCGGTGCGGCCGTGGGGCTCGGCTACGTGGCGCTGTCCGCCCCTGCCCCCGGCGCCGCCAAGGGCGCCGCGGACGCTGCCATCGGCGCCGAGGATTTCCAGATCGAGGTCGCGGGTGTCCGCTATCCCGCGAGCGCGTCGCTGCGTCCGTTGTACGACCCCAAGAACGAGAGGATCAAATGCTGAAGCTTTCAGCATGGGTACGCGACGCAGTTCGGGCTGCCGGTCGAGTCGGCATACCCGCCGACCTCGCCGTCGGCGAAATTCAGGCGCTTTAGGTTCACGATCATCTTATCGAGCAGCGCCTTGTCCTGGTCGGTCAGGTTCGCCGAAGCGGTAATTGAAGCCCACCCGGAACAGATTCGCGGTAAAGCTGTTGTGAATATTGTCGAGCGAGAAATTGGAGTATGCCGCGCAGACTGATGCGGACGCGGTGCAGGACGTCGTGCTATTGGTTCCCTTGCCGAGATTGGCGTATAGATATTCGGCCTTGAGGGACCACGGGCCCTTAAGCCCGTACTCGGCGCCGACACCGACGATCCAACCGGTCGAGGTGAAGTTCTTACCGCCGCTGAAGGCGGCGGTGGGCGCGGACGCACCGACCGGAGTGAACGTTGACGGTACTGGTGTGCGATCCGCCGGCGATGATGGCACCGGCCGTAAAGTAGGGCAACCACTGATCGATGGTGTAGCCGATGCGCGGATGAAGGAGACCGAATCCGCTCGGACTGACATTGCCGTTGAACGTATAGGTGCCGTTGGGCGGCGGGGTGGCTCCCGTATAGGTGTACGATCGGTTGTGATTGTTGGTGGCCCATTCGTCGTAATCGAAGTCCAATCCCCACACGATCCGGTCCACTTGAAAGTTGTAGCCGAACTGCAGGCCGCCGATGACTGCGCTGTCGTTGGGACAATTGCGATTGTAAAAGGCGTTGGCCAGCGGCGGAGTGCCCTTGATGACGTTCCCCGGCTCCCAGGTATTACACGTGTTACTCCAGGCTCCGCCGACGTTGGCGCCCGCGTAAAATCCCTCCCAGGATGGCTGCCCGGCGCCGGCTGAGTCCTGCGCCAACGCCGTTCCTCCGGCTGCCGTCAATGCGAAAATCGCCGCCGAAAGGGTCTTGAGTTTCATGGTTGAGGTCCTGGCGCCTTTGACTTGCTGGGATTCCGTTGCTGTTCTTATGCAAAGCGGAGCACCGGGCAATCCTACCGCAGGTACGAGGGGTAGGAAATACCGGGGTTCGCCGCCTACGGGCTCGCCGGTGCTGCGGCGCTTGGACAGGGGATGTATGAGGCAGCGCCGCCCTCGGGACCCGGTGCCCCTTGGTACACGATCCGGTAGATTCGGCCGCGCACGTCGTCGGACACGTAGAGCGCTCCTTCGGGTCCGACCGCGACTCCCGTCGGCCGATGAAGCGCCGCGCCGGGAGATTTTTGTCCGCCCGCGAAGCCGTCGGCAAAGATTTCACAGCTGCCCGAGGCCGCGTCGCCGGCGAGCGGCTGAAAGACGACGTTGTAGCCTTGTTGAGGATAGGGCGCTCGGTCCCATGATCCGTGGAACGCGATGAATACGCCATGACGGTAGTGCGCGGGGAACTGCTGCTGATCATAGAACACCATGCCGTCCGGCGCCCAATGGGCGGGGAATGCCGCAATCGGCCCACGTTTCTGCATGCACACGCCGCGTCGTTTACCGCCGTCGCCGCCGTATTCGGGCGCGAGCACCAACGCCCCTTGTGCGGGGTCGTAATAGCATTCCGGCCAGCCGTAGTCGCCGCCCTGCGCGAGGCGCAGCAGCTCTTCAGCCGGCAAGGTGGCTTCCTCCTCGGGCTTGTACAGATCGGGCCAATTCGCGTGCAGCTGATCGCGCCCGTGCTGGGTCACGAATAGCCGATGTCCCGCCGTATCGATCCCAAAGCCTTCGGCGTTGCGTATGCCGGTCGCGAAGCGCTCGGCCGGGGAGAAAGCTTGATGTGTCCGCTTCGCGTCATAACGCCAGATGCCACCGCGTGTTTCGAGCTCGATGCACGGATCCGCTCCGCGCGAGTGCAGCGTGCGGTTTTGCAGCTGACAAGAATTCGTCGCCGATGCGACGTCGACGTACATCATCCCATCCGCGTCGATCGCGAAAGGATGCATCGGGTGATCGCCGCCGAGCGGCAACCCGGTGAGAATCGGTTCGCCGCTATCGTTGGGTACGATCGACCCGCTCGGCAGCGTAAAGCGGACGATCTTATCGTCGACTTCGACGTAGAGCGCGCCGTTGTACATGCCGATGCCGGTGCCGCCTTTTCCCCCGGTCGCGTCGGTTTCTCCAAAGCGTTCGATCACGTCCGCCTTGCCGGAGCCGGTGGTGTCTTGCAACGCCACGAGAAATCCGCCCGCGTGCGGCGGAGCGTTGCCGTCATGGCGACCCGACCGGGTGTTGACGTACACCACGCCGTTCGGCGCCACCACCAGATGGCGGGCGTGGCCGATGTCATCGGCAAAGATGCTTGCGCAGAAGCCGGGCGGAAGCGTGAGGCCGGTATCATCCGTGGAGCAAAGCGCACCGTCGCCGCGACGGTGGGCGGCCGCCGCGAAGGCAGTCATGATCGATGCGGCGAGCACATGTGAGCCGGATCCGTTCATCGCCGCTTACACCGGCTGCACCTGTACCAGGCAATCGTAGAAAAGCGGCGCTCGGCCCAAATCGGTGAGCACATCGCTGTTCGTCAGCTCGTTGGCATTCTTGCCGTCACGAGTGAGCTTCTTCCACCACACGGACAGCGCCACCACCACGCCGCGGCGCGCTCGATCGCTGACTCGCGCGCGCAATTCGATGCTGCCGCGGTCGTTGAACACTCTCACGTAGCTGCCCTCGACGATTCCCCGGGCGCGGGCGTCGTCGGGATGGATGTCGAGCCACGGCTCGCCTTCGGCGGCCCGCAGGCTGGTGACATTGACGAAGCTGCTGTTGAGAAAATTGCGTGCGGGCGGAGAGATCATCGCGAGCGGCAAGCGGCGCGCGAGCTCGCTGCGGGTGTCCTCGAGCGGTTCGATGTAGTCGGGAAGCGGATCGAGTCCGAGCGATTGCGCCGTGCCGGAAAAAAATTCAACCTTGCCCGACGGGGTATCAAAACCGCCATCGGCAAACCGCGCGATGCCCTGCGCGGCGCCGATGCGTTTCCAGCCCTGCGCGCGCACCGAATCGAAATCCCAATCGTCGGCGACGGCCGATTGGGCGATCGCCTCATCCGAATCGTCGAAGCAAGGATCGGTAAATCCCATGGCCTTGGCGAGCAGCCGAAAGATTTCGGTATTCGGTTTGGCCTCTCCCAACGGGCGGATCGCCGGATTGTTGGCGACCATGTCGTAATGGCCGTAGGGCTTCACCACATCGAGGTGCTCGAGCTGGGTGGTCGCCGGCAGCACGATATCCGCGTAGTCGGCGGTGTCGGTCTGGAAGTGCTCGAGCACCACGGTGAACAAGTCCTCGCGCGCGAAGCCCGCGGCGACGCGCGTCGAATCGGGCGCGACCGCCACGGGATTGGAGTTGTACACGATGAGCGCGCGGATGGGGCGGCCGTATCGTTGAGCGAGCGGCCGATGGTCGACATGTTGATGGTGCGCGGCCTGCGTCCGGCCAGCAGGTCGGGGCGCGACAACGCTCGATCGTCGATGGTGAAATTGCCGGAGGTCGAGAGCAGGATGCCGCCGGACGGCATCGCGAAATGCGCCGATGAGCGCCGGCAGGCAGGCGATGTTGCGCATCGCCATGCCGCCGCCGCGCGCGCGCTGCAGGCCGTAATTGGCGCGGATCAAGGCGGGTCGGGTGGTCGCGTACAGATGGGCGAGCGACTCGATCTCTGCCGTCTCGATCCCGCAGATCGACGCGACCCGCTGCCGGGTCGTATCGGTTCGCCCGCTCGCACAGCTCATCGAATCCCAGCGTATGCCGGCTCACGTAGTCGTGATCGATGAGATCATCGCGAATCAGCACGTGCATGAGGCCAAGCGCGAGCGCGGCGTCGGTTCCCGGCAGCAGGGCGATGTGCGTGTGGCACTTTTCGGCGGTGAGCGAGCGGTAGGGATCGATGGCGATGAGCCTCGCGCCGAGGCGTTTCGCGTGCTGGGCGCGCGCCCAGAAATGTACGCTCGAGGTAATCGCGTTGCAGCCCCAGAAGATGATGAGCTTGGCCTGATCGGCCAACTCCAGGTCGACTCCGATACGCGAACCCAAGGTGATCGCATGGCCGGCGGAGCCGGCCGATGCGCAGATGGTGCGATCCAAGAGACTCGCGCCGAGCCGATGGAAGAAACGCTGGGACATGGACTCGCCCTGCACCAACCCCATGGTTCCGGCGTAGCTATAGGGCAGCATCTGCTGAGGATCGTCCGCGGCGACGGCGGCAAGGCGAGTCGCGATCGTCGCGATGGCTTCGTCCCAGGTGATTCGCTCGAAACGCCCTTCCCCCTTCTCGCCAATCCGGCGCAGCGGATGCAGCAACCGATCCGGGTGATAGGTTCTCTCGGTGTAGCGCGCCACCTTGGTACAGAGCACGCCGGCGGTGGGGCCGTGCTCGGCAGATCCGGTGACTTTGAGGGCGACGCCGTCCTTGACGTGCACCTCGAGAGCGCAGGTGTCGGGACAATCGTGCGGGCATGCGCCCTTGACGATCGTTACCGCAGAGGACGGTGCGCGCTTGGCGCGACGCGCGTCATCCGGAGTACCCGGTCGCGAGAATGCGCTCAATGAATCGTTCGCATTGCCCCAGCTGCGCAAGTGCGACGAATTCATTCGGTCGATGCGCCTCGGCAATGTCGCCGGGTCCGCAGATCACGCTCGGCACTCCCATCTTCTGGAACAACCCCGCTTCGGTTCCATACGACACCTTGCCCACCTGGTTGCTTCCGCAGAGCCGCATCGCCCATTGCACAATCGCATCGGTTTCGCGGGCCGCGAGGCCGACGGTCTGGCTGGCCCACACCAGATCGATGCCGGACTCGGGATCGATGGCCCGCATTTCCTGCGTCAAGAGTTCGGCATAGGCGCGAATTTCCTGATAGAGCGCATCGGAGGATGCCTGCGGCAGCGTGCGCATGTCGAACTGAAACTCACACTCCTTAGGGATGACGTTGGCGGCGATCCCGCCGCGAATCACTCCCGTCGACATCGTCGTATACGGAACGGTAAAGCCGTAGTCGCGCTGCTCGAATTGCGCGAGCCGGTCGGCGATCTGACGGATGAACACGATCATCCGTGCGGCGTATTCGATGGCATTGACCCCGTACGTCACGTAGCTCGAATGCGCCTCGCGCCCGTGAACCGCGCAGCGAAATCGATTCATGCCCTTGTGGGCGATAATGGGCTGCATCGAGGTCGGCTCCCCCACCACGCAGCCGGCCGGACGGATGCCGTTCTCCTCCAAGTCGCGGATCATTTCGCGAACCCCGAGGCAGCCCACCTCCTCGTCGTAGCTCAGGGCGTAATGCAGCGGCGCATCGAGCCGGTTGGCGTTCAGCGCGGCCACGAATTTCGGCGCCTGCGCCAACGCGACGCCGATAAATCCCTTCATGTCGGCTGAGCCGCGCGCGTAGAGCTTGCCGTCGCGTTCGACCGGCACGAACGGATCGGTATCCCAGCTCTGGCCGTCCACCGGGACCACGTCGGTGTGCCCGGACAGAATCAGCCCGGGTTTCTCTGAATCGCCCAACGTGGCGAACAGGTTGGCTTTCTTGCCGCTGGCATCGTAAGTGAGGCGAGTGCTCGCCCCCGCCTTGCTCAAATAATCCCGAACCCACTCGATGAGAGCCAAATTGGAGTCCCGCGACACGGTAGGGAACTCGATCAGGCGCTCGACCATGGTGCGCGCGGCGGCACTTGGAACGGCGGATGCGCCGGCGGCAGGTTCGTCGGCAGAGGATTCGCGATAGGCGCTCATGACCGAAATGCCTCAAGCGTAAACAATTATTTTACCTCAACTTCGCCCGCGCGAGGCAGTTCCCACGGCATGGGTTTCAGCGCGAAATGCAGGGAGTTCCCTTTCGGATTGAACAGCAGGAACGCGATGCAGGCGGCAAAATCCTCTACACGGCGCCCTGAGCGCGGCGCGCGTGCGGGGCAACCAAGCAGGGCGCGCCGCAACAACGGCGCGCCCCGAAGCTAAAACGTCCTCAGTTCAGGCACCCGCCTTTTGGGGGGCCCACACATTGCACCAGCCGCCCGCGGGAACGCTGTGACCGGCGAAGATATTGCAGCCCGCCGAGGCATCGCCGGCTTTCCCTTGGTATTGCGCGCAATTGGCGCATTTCTGTGTCGGCTTGAAGGTGGGATTCGCGCTGGCATTGACTTTGCTGCCGTCGGGCGCGTATTTGACCGCCTTGGCCATCGGATCATTGGGGTCAAGAGGCGTCAGGGCCGCGGCGCCGGCCGTATTGCCAATGAGCCCCATCGCTGGAACCAGGGCCCCTGCCATGAGGCCGCCCTTGATGACTGCGCGACGCGAGATTTTGTGTTGCATCTTTCAAGATCCTATCGGTGGGAAGTAAAGAATCATTTTCCGCGCTTTGCGGACTTTAGCGTGATACGTGGATATCTCATTGTGAAGGTGCTGAGTTTAATTGATCATGGGGTTTGGCGAAAGCCACTGGTGACACGGGCGCAAGTTCACGCTACCGTCCGATCATGACATCTTCGATTGCATCGAGTGACATCGACCTGGAGGCGCTTGGTCGATCGGTGGTCAAACTGCGTGCCGTGGTGCCCGAGGACGCCTCCACTGCCGGGATATTGGGCAAGGAACGCACCGGCAATGGAATCGTCATCGACCCCGATGGATTGACCCTTACGATCGGCTACCTCATCGCCGAAGCAAGCGACGTGTGGCTGACCGCGTATCGGGGCCGTGAGGTGGCTGGCCACGCATTGGCCTATGACCCGGTCACCGGCTTCGGATTGGTGCTGCCGCTCGAAAAACTGTCGGTCCCGCCGCTGCCGTTTGGTTCTCCCGAAGGGTTGGACGCCGGCAGCAAAGGCTATGTGTTGAGTTGTCCGGAATTCTCCAGACCGCAGAGCGTGCAGGTCTTTGCGCGGCGCGAATTTGCGGGCGCGTGGGAGTACCTGCTCGAGCGGGCGATATTCACCATCCCGGCGCATCCTCATTGGTCGGGCGCCGCGCTGATCGATCAACGCGGAGGCTTGGTCGGTGTCGGCTCCTTGTTGGTGCGCGAAGTGGTGTCGGACGAGGAATTGAACGCCAACATGTTCGTGCCGATCGACTTGCTGCAACCGATCCTCGAGGACCTGCGCACGCGCGGTCGCGCAACCCGGCAATCACGCCCGTGGCTGGGCGCCTACGCCGTGGAGGTGAGCGGCAAGGTCTACGTGACCGGTACGGCGGAGGCCAGCCCGGCCCGCCATGCAGATATGCGCGAGGGAGATCTGATCAGCCAGGTTGCGCAACACGAGGTCCGCAGTGTGGCGGAGTTCTATCGCCGACTCTGGGCGTTGGGCCCGGCGGGAACCGATGTGCCGCTCACCCTCTTGCGTAGCGGCACGCGTCTGAATGTGACCGTCCATTCGATCGATCGCGCGGACCATTTCAAGCGACCGCAGGCGCATTGAAGCCGCACGCTATGAGTGTCCGCGGGCTGTCACTTTCGACGACCTCGCGCGCCGCGCCTCGGGAACGTTTGCGCGGTATCGCCGCCATGATCGCCGCGGTATTCGTGTTTTCGATCATGGATGCCCTCATGAAGCGGCTGTCGGCCCATTACGGGCCGCTGCAGGTGTCGTGCTTGCGCTGCCTGTCGTCCCTGCTGTGCTTGGTGTTGATGATCGGCTGGCAGCGCTCGTGGACGAGCCTGCGGGCCACCATCCCTCTATTGCACCTGTGGCGCGCGGCGCTCGGCATCACGATGCTCGCTTGCTTCGTGTATGCCGTGCACCGCCTGACCTTGGCGCAGACTTATTCGCTGTTCCTCGCGGCGCCGTTGTTGATGACCGCGCTGTCGGTGCCGCTGCAAGGCGAGCAGGTTTCCGGCCGGCGCTGGTGCGCCATCGTCGTCGGAATGAGCGGTGTGTTATGGATTTTGCAGCCTTGGAGCAAGGGTTTCGTGTCCCTGGCCGCCGCTTCCGCGGCCGCAGTGGCGACCATCTGTTATTCGCTGAGCGGCTTGACCGTGCGAACGCTCGGCCGCAGCAATTCGAGCATGTCCATGGTGTTTTGGTATCTGATGCTGGTCAGCATCGGATCGGGCGCTCTGGCGATCAATGATTGGCGCCCCGTGCTCCCGGGCGATTGGCTGTGGCTTGCCGGCATTGGGATATCCGGAGCCCTCGGGCAATTCTGGCTGACGGATGCCTTTAGGCGGGCCCCGCCGTCCGTGGTCGGCCCCTTCGAATACACCGCGATTCTCTGGGCGTTTGCGATCGATTGGCTGTTCTGGTCGGCAACCCCCTCGATCGGCTTGATCGTCGGCGCCGGCATCGTCATTGCCAGCGGACTGTTCGTGATCTGGGACGAGCGCCGGCTGTCCATGCTTGCCTTGAACCCTGCCTGTCCTCCGCCCTAGCCGGAACTATTCATGAACGAAAGTAATCTCGCGGACAAGGGCCGGATCAGGTGCGGCGCGACCAATACCAGTAAAGCGGCAGGCCGATGAGCAGCAATGCCACGCCCTGCAGCGCCTGACGCGGCGCCGCGACGAAGGTATTGACCAGCAAGGCGGCCGTCACCAGCAAAAACAGGCAGGGAATGACCGGATAACCGAAGGCGCGATAGGGCCGCGGCGCATCGGGCATCGTGCGTCGGAATACGAATAGTGATGCCGTGGATAATCCATAAAACAGCCAGGAGGCGAAAATGACCGAATCGGTGAGCGTATCGTAGGTTCCGGAAACCGCGAGCACGCTGCCCCAGATGGCCTGCGCCACGATGGCCCTTACCGGAACATTGGAGCGCGGCGACAGTTTGACGAGGCTGCGGAAAAATATGCCGTCTCGCGCCATGGCAAACGGAATGCGCGAATTGGCGAGCACGCTTGCATGCAGGGATCCGAAGGAGGAAATCATGAGCGCCACCGCGGTCAACGAGACCGCGACCGGTCCTAAGAAGCGCTTGAGGACCTCGGTGGCCACCGACGAACTGGCCGGAATGTCGGCAATTTCGAGAGGCGTCAGCGCATAGTAATACGCGGTGTTGACGAACAGATACAGCGCGCCCACCACCAGCATGCCGCCGACGAAGGCGCGCGGCAAGTTACGCTGCGGATCGCGAATTTCGCCCGCAAGCGGCGCGACGTTGTTCCAGCCGTCGTACGCCCACAGAGCGCCCAGCATGGCAGCCCCGAAGCCCGCAATACCGCCGCGCGCGGAGGCTGCAACACCCTCGCAGCTCCCGAGCATGCCCGAGCCCTCGAGATGCGTCCAATCGCCGGGGGCAAATAGGAAGGCGCCGATGCCGATGCCGATCACCAGCGCGACCTTGGCGATCGTCGCCAGAAGTGCGGTGCGCCCTCCGGTCGATACCGACGCACAATTGATGAGCGCCACGGTCCAGATGGTCGCGAGCGCCACGAGGGTCAAACCGCCGACCTGCAGGTTCAAACCGACGAGTTGAGCGTCGATGTGCCACTGCTGCAAGGCGCCGCCAAGCGCCACATTCATGAAGATCGCGAGCCCGACGGCAAGCGCGGCCTGCGCACCGGTGCGAAATACCGCAAACGCCATCCAGCCAAAGAGAAATCCCACGACCCGGCTGTAGGCACGGCGCAAATACACGTAGTCGCCGCCCGCCTCCGGCATCATCGCGGCGATCTCCGAGTACGAGAAGCTTCCGGCCAGCGACAGCAGTCCCGCAGCGACCCACACCAGCATGACCAATTTTGCGCTGCCCACGTTGCAGGTCATGACGCGGGTCTTCAGGAAGACTCCGGCGCCAATCATATTGGTGACGTTGACGGCAATCGCCGCCCATGGGCCAACCCCCCGGGTCAGTTCGGGCCGAGGTTGTGCTTGAGCGCTCTCACGATACATCCCACAGGTAGTATCGCAGGAACCCTACGCGCAGTAGTCGAGAATGTGGGGGTGCTTGCGTCCGCTGCAGGCGCAGATCAATAGAGCGGCGCACAATCCTGCGGTGAGATATCTAGACACGCGCCAATTCGGAATCGACCCACTCATGAAACTGCCGGATCGCATATTCCTCGGGCATGACGACCCCTCGAACGTGGGGCGCCGCGCGCAGCCCCCGTTGGTTCAGCTCGCACGCCTCCGCGTCCTCGGTCATGACCAAACTGGTGAATTCGACGATATTGCGCAAGTCGAACTTTGGGTCCGCCAAGGTCTGCGGCATGAATAGATATTCGACCCGCAGCTCGGTCTGTTCCGGGCCCAAGGGCCGCAGGCGCACCACGCGCACGTAGTCGGGGTGGCCGACGATGAACACCGACGGCAGGCCGGTCATGTAGACGTAAGCCACTTTGCGGTCCTCTTCGGAGAGTCCCGGAAACGGCGTTCCGCTCAGCTGGCCGTCCGACGACCAGGTGTGCGCACCGGCGCGCACACCGCCCTTGTACTTCGGATCGGCATCCGCGGCATGCCGAGTCCAGTGCGGATCATCGCGCTCCTCCATAATGCCGCGGCCGTAAATGGGCACCAGGCTCGACAGCTTTGGATGCACGCCCGGGCAATGCAGGCACTCGTTGAAGTTCTCCCAGAAAATTTTCCAATTGCTCTGCATGGTCTTGACGAAGGTGTGGCCGACGACGAGCTCGCCCAACCGCCAAGCGTCGAGCCGGTCGAGCCGCACATCGAACAGCCGCTCGAAGGCCGGCGGATGCTCCGTCAAGGCGATGAATATGAACCCGTTCCATTCCCGCACCTTGATTTTGTAGAGCGGGTAATCCGCGATGTCGAAGCCGGCGCCGTGAGATTTCGAGGAAGTGCGCTTAAGTTCGCCCTGCAAGTTGTAGGTCCATGCGTGATACGGGCAAATAATCGCGCCGGAACGCAACGTTCCCGCCTCTTCGCGGCACAATGCGGAGCCGCGGTGGCGGCAGGTGTTGTGAAAGCCCTGCAGTGCGCCGCGCTCATCGCGCACCAGCAACAATTTCTGATCGCCGATCTCGAAAGTGCGGAACGCCCTCGCCGCCTTAACCTCGCTCGAACGGCCGATGTAGATCCAGTTCCGGTACCAGATCCGCTGCAGTTCGCGCTCAAAGTGGCGCGGCTCGAAATATGAATCAGCGGATAGGCCCGGCGTGAGCTCGGTGAGGCCGGTGCAGCCCGGGTCTCTGGTCTCGGATGTGCTCATGGCGCCCTCCTTCGCCTGCTGACTCGCGTCCCGTCGCGCACAGGGCTCATGCTCGCATCAATGCCCCGCTGGGATCAAACGCGGCTGCGGACAGAGGGGTTGCCTTGCGGCGCTCGCCGATGATTTCGATCTCGAATCCCCCATCGGCTGCCGCCAGCGACGCGGGCACATAGCCCAATGCCAGGGAGTGGCCGACACGGTGCCCGAAGGCGCCCGAAGTGACCCAGCCGACGGTTTTGCCGTCGTACCAAATGGGCTCATCGCCGATCGCATCGGCATCCGTGGTCTCCACCCGGAAGCCGCGAAGACGCAATGCGCCGCCGCGCTCCTTCTCCAGGGCGGCGGCTTCACGGCCGATGAAGCCCTCTTTTTTGAAATCGACGAAGCGTCCGAGGCCTGCTTCGAAGGGGCCGTAGATGGGCCGATATTCCCGCGCCCAGGTGCCGAAGCCCTTTTCGATCCGCATGACATTCAACGCCCGGCCGCCAAACAGTTTGAGCCCGAATTCGCGGCCGGCCTTGATCAGTGAATCGTAGAGCGCGCGCTGATAATCCGTGGTCACCCAGATTTCATAGCCCAAGTCGCCCGTAAAGGAGACGCGGCCGACGTAGCCCGGCACCATGCCGATTTCCATGTGCCGAAACGACATAAAGGGGAACGCCGCACTCGCCAAGTCATCGCGCACCAGGCTTTGCAGCAGCGCCCGCGATTTCGGTCCCGCCACCGATAGTCCCGTGTATTGCATTGCGCACGGGCGAACCGAAACCCCGAGCGGCGGCAGGTGCCGCTCGAACCAGCGCATGTAATAAGTTTCAGCCGCATAGGTGCCGACCAAGAAAATGTGATCCTGCGAGACGCGGCACATCGTAAAATCGCCAATCAGCTTGCCGCGCTCGTTCAGCATCGGCGTCAGGGCGATCCGGCCCACGGCCGGCACCCGATTGGCCATGGTGCGCGAGAGCCATTCGGCGGCGCCGGGTCCGCGCACGTCGAACTTGCCGTAGTTGGAGATCTCCAATAGCCCCACGCCATCGCGCACCGCGCGGCACTCCGCCGCAACGTGCGGATGAGCGTTCGAGCGCCGGAAGCTCACTTCGTCCTTGGCCTCCTCAGCGCTGGGCGCGAACCACAACGGGTGTTCCAAAGCGCAGTAATCGCCGAACACCGCGTGCTGCGCCGCGAGCCTCTCGTAGATCGGCGTGGTGCGCAGCGGGCGCGCGGCCGGAAGCTCCTCGTTCGGAAAGCGGATGCGGAAGCGGCGCGAGTAATTCTCACGCACCTTGGCATTGGTATAGGCCAGGGTGGTCCAGTCGCCATAGCGCGCGACGTCCATGCCCCAAATGTCGGCGCCCGGATCGCCCTCCACCATCCAGCGCGAGAGAGCCAATCCGACTCCACCTCCCTGGCTGAAGCCCGCCATGACGCCGCAGGCAACCCAGAAATTCTTGAGGCCCTTGATGGGACCGACGAGCGGATTGCCGTCCGGCGCGAACGTGAAAGGTCCGTTCACCACCTTCCTGATGCCCGCTTGCCCCAGCGCGGGAAAATGCTCAAAGCCCACCGCGAGGCTCGGGGCGATGCGATCGAGATCATTCGGCAAGAGGTCCTGGCCGAAATCCCACGGCGTCGTGACGGGAGACCAAGGCGCGCCCGCGCGCTCGTAGGTGCCCATGAGCATGCCGCCGCGTTCCTGGCGAAGATAGATTTCACCCTCGAAGTCGATGCAATGCAGCTGCTCTTTCTTTCCGGCGAGCTCCCCCATGTCGCCGGTGATCAGATATTGATGCTCCATGGCGAGTATCGGCAGCTCGAGGCCGACCATGCGCCCGACCTCGCGCGCCCACAGGCCCGCCGCATTCACCACGTGCTCGGCATGAACATTGCCCTGATCGGTGATCACATCCCAAGTGCCGTCGGGTCTCGCTTGAAGATCCGTGACGCGGGTCTTGCGAACGATTTGTGCGCCGCCGATTTGCGCCGATTTGGCATAGGCGTGCGTGACACCATACGGATCCACATGGCCTTCGATGGGATCGTACATCGCGCCCTCGAAATGCTTCTTGTCCATGAGCGGAAACAGCTTCGCCGCCTCGTCGACCGAGATGATCTCGAGGTCCATCCCGAGATATCGGCCGCGCGCCTTCGCCATCTTCAACCAATCGAGCCGTTCGCGTGTGCCGGCGAGCATGATGCCGCCGGTGATGTGCACGCCGCAGGACTGCCCCGAGATGCGCTCGATCTCCTGGTAGAGCTCGATGGTGTATTGCTGCAATTTGGCGACGTTCGGGTCGCCGTTGACGGTGTGCATGCCGCCGGCCGCATGCCAGGTCGACCCGGAAGTCAGCTCCGCACGTTCGATCAGCAGTACGTCCTTCCAACCGATTTTGGTCAAGTGGTACAGCACGCTGGCGCCGACCACACCGCCGCCGATCACCACCGCTTGGGCATGGCTTTTCAAGCGATCACTCATTGGATACCGCCAGATGGATGCCGGATCCCGCCGCTGCCGGCCCGTTGCCGAATCTCTCGATCAGCCACGATCGGAACAAGGCGATGGCCGTATCGCCGAGCGCTTCGGGGTGGGTAATCAAATAATAGCCGTAGCCGTCGTCCAGAATGTCCTCGAAAGGCTTGACCAGGCGACCGCTGCGAACGTAGTCGGCGAACAGATAGCTGTCGATGAGGGCGATGCCCTCGCCGCTCAGGGCGTATTGCACCGCCAGCAGCGCCGTGTCGAATACCAGGCCCCGCTCGACGTTCACCGAACTGAGGCCCGCCTGTCGAACGAATTGCGTCCACAGGTGATGGCGCGGGCAGTCGGAGAGGCGCACGTGCACGAGCTCGTTCGCCTCGATGAATTCGCCCAGGCTCTTGCCCGCGTAGCTGGCGGCGAGGGCGGGATGACACAGCACGCTCAAGCGCGCCGGCCACAACAAGTCCTTCACGAGGTCCGTCACCGTCGGCTTCGAGTACACCACCGCCACATCCACGTCGCTCGGCGGCGGGCCGACGCCGTAGGGGCTCACCAGATCGATCTCCACTTCCGCGACGATGCGCCGAAAATCCCTCAAGATCGGCACGGCGAGATGCGCCGCAAAGCTGGGCGGCATCTGCACGCGCAGCGTGCGCAGGCTCGCCGCGCCTTCGTTGCGGATATCGTCGAGGGCGTACTCCAGGCGGTCGAAGGATTTTTGGACGGCGGGCAACAGATGCTGGCCCGCCTTGGTCAGCACCAGGGCATGCGGCCGGCGTTCAAAGAGCTGCGCGCCGATCAATTTTTCGAGCGCGATCACGTGCCGCGACAGTGCGCTCTGCGAGATGAGGAGCGCATTGGCGGCGGCGGTGAAGCTCGAATGCTTGGCCACTCCTTCGAAAGCGCGCAGCGCGTTCAACGGCAGCCAGCGGCGATCGATGGTTGTCTTGCCCATGACTTTATTAAGGTGCCCAGGATTTGGTGTAGCCAATGGCGCGCTTTTGATCCTCAATGATCGTCTTGGACGCCAGATACAAATGGCAGGCGGCCCAAAAACCGCTCGGAGCCAGGACCAGCAGCGCCAGGCGCAGCGAGGCGGCATCGGTGGCCCGAGCTCCGGCAAACCAATTGCTCAACAGACCGACGAACCACGGCGCCACCATCAGATTCAATACATTGGCGACCAGCAGCGAAATCGCGATGAACATGTTGCGCATGTGGCAGGGCGCGAGATTGTTGAGCAATCCGAAGCACGGTCCGATGTAAAAATAAATGGCGGGAATGAATAGGCAAAACATTATTTTGCACGCCTCCAGCGAGTGGGTCCAGTAGGCGATCATGGAGGGGACGGTGGCGAGACCGATGCCGGCGGCGAGCAGCCACACCACGCGCCGCGGATCCGCCATGTAAGGCCGAGACAGAAACCACGCCGTGCCCACCGTCGCCAGCGAGCCGCCCCACAAATGAATGTCGCCGGTGACGGCGCCCGCTTGGCCGACATCGAGATTGTAAGCCCGCTGCAGATACGTGGGCGTCCAGTAGATCAGGCCCCATCCCCACAGCGCGCACAGGCCGCCGCCCATCACCACGTGAAAGGCCGCCTTTTGATGCCAAAGAAACTTGAGCGACTCCCACAACGAGGGTTTGATCTCATCGACGATCGCATCGAGCCGGCCCCGCGCCGGTTCGCGCACCGTCACATAGACGATGATGCCGACGAGAAGGCCAGGAATGCCGAGCGCGAGGAAGGCCGCGCGCCAGCTGTAGGCATGCGCAATGGCCCCCGCCATATTGGCGCCCAACCACGCGCCGATCGGTGCGCCGAGCGCGAGCACGGTCATCGCCATCGGGCGCCGGTCCGCCGGAAAGTAATCCGAGACGATGGCGGTGGAAGGCGGCGTGCCGCCCGCTTCGCCGACGCCGACGCCGATGCGCCCGAGAAAGAATTCCGCATAGGTTCGCGACAGGCCGCACAGCGCCGTGAAGGCGGACCACACGATGAGAGACGCCGCGAGGATGTTTCGGCGGTTGGATCGGTCCGCCAGCCACGATATCGGCGATCCCGAACGTGACATAAAAGATCGCCAGAGGCCAGCCGGTGAGAAACGCGACGCCCGCATCGTCCAGGTGCAATTCGATTCGAATCGGCTCGAGCACGGTGGAGACGACATAACGGTCGGCGATGTTGATCGCGTAGATCAGGCAGGTCAGGATCAGGACGTACCAGCGCAGGATCGACGAGGGCGCATGGGCTCGAGGGACGTCTATCGCGGTGCTGCTCAAGGTCGTGCTTACCCCGTTAGGTTCGATCGTTCGCACCATACAGGGTTCGAATCCGCATTGCGACGGCCGGATCGGCCTGCGCAAAATGACATGGGCGAATCGCGAAATGGCATAGCGCGCTGGGGGGATAGGATTAAGCTCACATGGGTGGATAATTTTGACTACGTCATCATCGGGGCCGGCACCGCGGGCTGCGTCCTCGCCGATCGGCTGTCCGCGAGCGGGCGTGATCGCGTGCTCATCCTCGAGGCCGGCGGCTCGGACGCGCGTTTTTGGATCAAGACACCAATCGGCTACGGGTTCACATTCGCCGATCCGGCAGTCAACTGGAAGTACCAGTGCAGCCCAAGTCCCGGCCTCAATGGCCGCACCATGTACTGGCCGCGCGGACGCGTCGTCGGCGGTTCGAGCTCCATCAATGCCATGGTGTATTGCCGCGGCATGCCGGCGGATTTCGAGGATTGGCGAGACCTCGGCAACAGCGGTTGGGGCTGGGAGGATGTGCGCCCGTACTTCGAGAAATCGGAGCGGCGCGTGGCGCCGGACGGACATGCCTTGACGCAGGGTCCGCTCGACGTCAAGGACGTCACGCCGTTTTTACATCCGATGCGCACGAATTGGCTCGAGGCGGCCGCTGAATTGGGACTGCCCGTGACCGAGGATTTCAACGGCGCGCGGCCGGAGGGACTCGGCTGCTACCAAGTCTCGATCCGCAATGGCCGGCGCTGGTCGGCCGCCGACGCCTTTCTGCGCCCCGCCCTGCGGCGCCGCAATGTGTCGCTCGAGACCGAGGCCTGGGTCAGCAGGCTGTGCTTCGACGGTCGCCGCGCGCTGGGCGTGGACTATGCAAAGGGCGGCGAGTCGCGCTATGCCGCGGCCGCCCGCGAAGTGATCGTGTGCGGCGGGACGGTCAATTCGCCGCAGCTGCTGCAGCTCTCCGGAATCGGTCCGGCGAAGGCCCTGGCCGCTCACGGCATCGCGCCGCTGCTCGACAACCCGCACGTGGGCGGCCACCTGCAGGATCATCTGGCCGTCGTCTATTCCTTTAAGGCAACTCAGCCGACGCTGAACGATGCGCTGAATTCCGCGTTCGGACAATTTATCGCCGGGGCCCGTTACCTTTTCACTCGCAGGGGTCCGCTGGCGTTGAGCGTGAATCACTTCGGCGGCTTCGTGCGCGCGGATGCGAGCGCCTCGCGTCCCGACATGCAGCTGTACTTCAATCCGGTGACTTATGCGGCGGGGGACGCCGCGCGCACGCGCATCAAGCTGGATGCATTTTCAGGATTTTATCTTTGTTTCCAGCCGACCCGGCCGACCAGCACAGGGCGCGTCGACATGGCGAGCGGCGACTTTCGCCGCGCGCCGGCCATCGCGCCGAACTACCTGGCCACCGACAAGGATGTCGAGGACGTGGTGCGCGGCGGACGGCTGATGCAGGCCATTGCCCGCACCCGATCGATTCGCGCTCTGATTCGCGAGCCCATCGAGCCCGATCTTTGCCGGATGGGCGATGCGGATCTGATTGCCGATTTTCGCGCACGCGCCGCCACCGTCTATCATCCGGTCGGCACCTGCCGCATGGGCAAGAGCCCGAGCGACTCGGTGGTCGATGCCGCGCTCAGGGTGCACGGGATCGAGCGCTTGCGGGTGGTGGACGCATCGGTGTTTCCCACCGTGACCTCGGCGAACACCAATGCGCCGACGCTCATGGTGGCGCAGAAAGCGGCTGATCTGATCCTGGCGGCACGAACCGTAAAGGAAGGCAAATCATGAAACTCGACAGCGTCAAGGTGTTCGTCGTGGGCAACCCGCCGCCCGGCTACGGCGGCCGCTACTTCGTTTTCTTGAAGCTCAAGACCGCCTGCGGAATCGAGGGTGTGGGCGAGGTCTATGCGGCGACCTTCGGCCCGCAGCTCATCGCCTCGATGATCGCGGATGTTTTTGCGCGCCGCTTCGCAGGGCGCGACCCTTTCCGGATCGAGGCGATGTGGCGGGAGGCCTATGGCTCGGGCTTCAGCCTGCGCCCCGACCTATCGCTCATGAGCGTGATCAGCGGTTTGGAGATGGCGTGTTGGGACATCGTCGGCAAGGCGGTCGGGCAGCCGATCTACAACCTCTTCGGCGGCAAGGTGCACGAGCGCCTGCGCAGCTACACCTATCTCTACCCGGCCGACGGCGAGGGCGATGAGTTCTACCACGATGCGGACGCCTCGGCGGAGCGCGCCGCGCAATACGTGAAGCAGGGCTTTACCGGCCTCAAGTTCGATCCCACCGGCGGCTACTCGGCCTACGATCCGCGCCAGCCGACCCAGGAAGCGCTGGAACGCACCGTGCGCCTGGTGCGGCCTGGTGCGCGAAGCCGTGGGCCATCAAGCGGATCTGCTGGTGGGCACCCATGGCCAATTCACCACCTCGGGCGCGATCCGCCTCGCCAAGCAGTTGGAAAAATACGATCCGCTGTGGTTCGAAGAACCGGTGCCGCCGGAGATGCCCGAACAGATGGCGCTGGTGGCGCGCGGCACCAGCATCCCGATCGCCACCGGGGAGCGCCTCACTACGAAATACGAATTCGCACGGGTATTGGCGATGGGCGCCGCCAATATCCTGCAAATGAATTTAGGGAGAGTCGGCGGTCTTCTCGAGGCGAAAAAAGTGGCGGCGCTCGCCGAGGTGCACTATGCGCAAATTGCCCCGCACCTCTATTGCGGTCCGGTGGTCGGCGCGGCGAATATCCAGATCGCGGCCTGTACGCCGAATTTCCTGATCTTGGAGAGCATTCAGCAATGGGGCGGATTTCACGCCCGATTCTTGAAGACCCCGATCCGCTGGGAATCGGGCTACGTGATTCCGCCGACCGCGCCGGGGTTGGGGGTGGAACTCGATGAAGCGGTGGCGCTCGCCCACCCTTATGCGGGCGGCCCTTTGCATCTCGAGATGGCGGACCGTCCGCTCGGCTAAAGGAGGGGGCAGTCGATGCGTTACGGTTTCATCGGATTGGGACATTTGGGCAAGCATTTGGCGGCGAATCTCGCGCGCGGCGGATTCGAGGTGGGAGTCCACGATCTGGACCGCCGTTCGGCGGACTTGGCGCTCGCGGCCGGCGCGACCTGGGCGCCGTCGGTGGCCGCGCTCGCGCAATCCTGCGATTGCCTGATCACCTGCCTGCCCTCGCCCAAGGCCACCGCTTCGGTGCTCGACGAGGCTCTGCCAGTCATGCGCTCGGGCAGCACCTGGATGGAGATGAGCACCAATGATTTCGCCGAGGTCGAGACGCTCGCGGCACGGGCCGAGCGACTAGGCATCGACACCCTCGCCTGCCCAGTCACCGGTGGCGTTCATCGGGCCGAAGCGGGCGATATCACGGTGTTGGTTGGCGGCGCGCAACAAGTCTACAAAACCCACGAACCCGCCCTGAAGGCGATGGGCGGCCAGGTCATCCATCTGGGCGGCATCGAGCAGGCGGCCGTCACCAAGGTGGTCACCAACATGCTGGCCTTCATTCATTTGATCGCCGCCGGGGAAGCCCTGATGCTCTGCGCCAAGGCCGGCGTCGATCTGCGTGCGGCTTATGAGGCGATCGCGGCGAGCTCCGGCAACAGCTTCGTCCATGAGACCGAAAGCCAGGTCATTCTCAACGGCAGCTACGACATTGGTTTTACGATGGATTTGGCCTGCAAGGACGCGGGATTCGCGCTCGAGTTCGGCCGCCGATTCGGGGTCCCCTTGAGGCTCGCCGGGGTGATGGAACAGATCTTCATCGAGGGACGGGCCCGCTACGGCGGCACTGCCTGGTCGTCGATGATCGTGAAGCTTCTGGAGGATGCCGTCGGGATGCCGCTGCGCGCTACGGGATTCCCTGCTCGGTTGGGTCCCGACCATGACTGACGGCGCGGCGAGGCGCGGCGCGCATCGAATTTTCGCATGGCTGAATCGAAATTCAGCATGCAGCGATGCTTGTTCGCAACAAAAAAGGGCTTCCGTTCTACAGCGACGATGTTATTCTTAAAGTGAGAATAAAATACCGCGGGCTCACTCGCGGCGAGTCGCGGCAAATTAAGGGGATGGCGCCATGAACTCAAATTCCAAGTTGTCTTACGCGATCGCAGCCATTTTGAGCGGCTCCGCGGTGGGCCTGGCGCAGGCGGCGCCAGCGGCCGATACCGCCGACACCAACACCGAAGCGATTCAGGAGATCGTCGTCACCGCGCAGCGGCGCACGGAGAACATCCAGGACGTGCCGATCACGATCCAGGCGCTCACCGGGGAAGTTCTGACGCAACTCAACGTGCAGACCTTCGATGAGTTCATCAAGTATCTGCCCAATGTGACCCAGGGCACCTATGGCCCGGGACAGAGCAACATCTACATGCGCGGCCTGGGCCAAGGCGCTCTGGGCGTCCAGGGCGAGGGCTCGGTCGGCATCTTCCCGAACGTCGCGGTCTACCTCGATGAGCAATCGGCGCAGCTGCCGAGCCGTAACCTCGACGTGTATGCCGCCGACATGGAGCGCATCGAGGTGCTCGAGGGGCCGCAGGGCACTGTGTTCGGTGCGGGCGCCCAGGCGGGCGTCGTGCGTTACATCACCAACAAGCCGAAGCTCGATACCCTCGAGGGCAGTGCCGACGCCGATTACGGCACGACCGCGCACGGCGGCCAGAACAGCAGCGTCGTGGCAGTGCTCAACGTGCCGCTCATCGAGAATACCCTCGCCATCCGCGGCGTCGTCTACAACGACAGCCGCGGCGGCTATATCGACAACGTGCCCTCCACCTTCAGCCGGAGCGGCTATGACCTCGGGCTCGCGCTGTACAACGGCGGCAAGACCAACTTCTTCGGCAAGGTCTCGAGCCCGGGCCTCGTGCCGCCCAACAGCCAGACGATCAACAACTACAACCTGGCCGGGAGTGAGATCAACCCCCTCACCTATCAGGGTATTCGCGTCGGCCTGCTGTGGAAGGTCAACGACCAATGGGACGCGTTGCTGTCCCAGAGCTACCAGGACATGAATGCCCAGGGCGTCTTTTACGACATGCCGAGTACCGGCGGCGGAAAGTACGGTCCGACCTCGGCGTCCTTCAATCCTTCGGCCGGCCTCACCGGCGGCGCGCCTCTGCAGCGGCTGCAGGTGAGTCTGTTCAACCCGTCGTATAACAAGGACAAGTTCGAGAACACGGCGCTGACCATCAACGGCAAGATCAACGACTACAAGATCGTGTATGCGGGCTCGTACCTGGTCAGAAACGTCAGCCAGGCGACGGATTATACGAATTATGCACGCGGCAAGTGGGGCTACTACTACCAGTGCACGGGCTTCAGCAAGAGCTTTGACCAGCCCAAGACTTGCTATACCCCGAGCGCGGTGTGGACCGACACCGAGCGATTGACCCACTTGAGCCAGGAGGTCCGGCTGAGCACGCCGGACGACAAGCGCCTGCGCGGGCTGGTCGGCCTCTTCTACGAGGACTACAACATCGACGACAACACGGAGTGGCTGTACCGCTCGGTTCCGGTGTGCGCGCCCAACCTCACTACCGAATGCTACTTGAACATCCAGCCGCCGCCAGGCCAGACGGCGAACGATCCGAACGTCCGCAACGCCAACACCGGGTTCTTCGACGACGTGCAGCGCGGATTCGACCAGAAAGCCGCCTTCACCTCGGTGGATTTCGACATCATCCCGAAGGTGCTGACCCTAACGGGGGGTACTCGCTACTTCCATTTCGACAATCACATAGCGGGCGGCGACGTGGGCAGCTTCTACTGCAAGTTCTACGGCGGCTACACGACCAAAAACTTTGGTCCGTGCAGCACCGCCAACAACAATGGGTTCAACCATGATTTCTACCCGGGTCCGCCGGGGGCCCTCGTCGGCTATCACCCGGGACCCTACAACTATAACTTCAACGCGAACCCGATCAACCACACCACCGAGAACGGATTTCGCAGCCGCGGCAACTTGAGCTGGAAGATCAAGGACGACGTGCTGGTGTACTACACCTACTCGCAGGGCTACCGCCCGGGCGGATTCAATCGCGGCTCGAACGGGGCTCTGCCTCAGGGTTACATACCCGGCGTGTCGGCTTCCTCGAAGTGCGGGTACCCCAAGCACCCAGCCTGTCAGTACTACACGCCGCTCACGTGGCAGTCCGACAACCTCACCAACCAGGAGATCGGTTGGAAGACGGAGTGGCTGGATCATCGTCTGCAGCTGAACGGCGCCGTCTATCAGGAGATCTGGGCCAACGTGCAGAGCGCGTTCTTCGACCCGCAGCAGGGCCTCGGCAACCTCACCTTCAGCACCAACGGACCCGATTACAAGGTGCGCGGCATCGAGCTGCAGCTCGTGGCGCAGCCGATGCGCGGCCTGACGTTCACGAGCTCCATGGCCTGGAACTCGAGCGAGCTCACCAACTCGCCCTCGCTCGTGAACAACAATCCGTACAGCCAGAGCACCGGCGTGACCAAAGCGGGAGGAGCCCCGCTGTATCCGTATTCCGGCCCCGGAACTACGAAGTACGGTGAGCCGATCACGTCAATCCCGAACGTGTACGGGCCTCCCTACAGCCGGCTGGCGATGTCGCCGCCCTTCGAGGGCAATGCACGCGTCCGGTACGAGTGGAACGTCCTCGACTACCATGCATTCGCCCAAGTGGGCGCCGCCCACATCGGCGAGACGCTCTCGCAGACCGGAAACGTCGCGCCGTTCGTGATGCCGGGCTATACGACCTATGATGCTTCGGCGGGCATCGGCAAGGATCAATGGACGGTGATGGCGTACGGACAGAACCTGTCGAACAACGAGTCGAGCACCTACACCTCGAGCCAACAATTCGTGGTGACGCAGACGGTGCTTCGCCCGCGGGTGCTGGGTCTTAAGTTCAGCTACAAGTTCTCGGAGCCAAAATAGGGCGGGCCCTCGGGCCGGAGCGGTTGCTGTAGAATGAGAGCGGGCAATGCTGCCCGCCTCTTCGTGGCCACCATGAACGCAACGAGCCTCGATTCCAGCGCTGCGCGCGTCGATGCGGACGCGAAGCAGGTGCGCGAGCTCATTCAGCAGGGTGAGTTCCCGCGGGCGCTGGCGGCTGCGCAAGCGCTGCGGGCGAAGGCGCCCGAACACCGCGACGTCCTGTACATGATCGCCGTCTGCCAGCGGTTTCTGAAGCGGGTACCCGAGGCCCTCGCAACCCTCGAGGAGCTCGAAAGACTGCACCCGCAATTCAGCCGGCTGTATCAGGAGCGCGGCCATTGCTACGTCACCCAGCGCAAAGCCGGCGAGGCCATCGAGGCCTTTGAGCACGCGATCCGGCTGAACAGCTCGCTGCCGGCGAGCTGGAATGCGCTCGCCGCCCTGTATCGGCTCGTCGGCCGGCCGGCCGCGGCCGACGGCGCGGCCGGCCAGGTCCAGCGCCTGGCGGCGCTGCCGCCCGAGCTCATCGCCGCCGAGGGCATGTTCGCCGAGGGCGACATCGCCGAATCCGAACAAATCGTGCGCGAGTTCCTAAGAACGAAGGATCCGCTGCACGTCGATGCGATGTGGCTGCTCGCGCGGATCGGCATGAAGCTCGACATTCTCGACGACGCGGAGATCCTGCTCGAGGGTGTTGTCGCGATGCAGCCCGACCACCCCATCGCCCGCCACGACTATGCCATCGTCCTCGCCTTGCGGCACAAGCACCAGCGGGCGCTCGAGGAGATTCAAAAGCTGCTCGCAGCCGACCCGGCCAATCGCGCCTTCCGCACCACCCACGCCGCCATCCTGATGGGGTTCGGCAGGCACGATGAGGCCCTGCCGATCTACCAGGGGGTGCTGGCCGAGACCCCGGCCGATCCGGATCTGCACCTCTCCATCGCGCATGCCTTGAAGACGATGAACAAGGCGGAACAGGCCATCGCCTCCTATCGCGCGGCGGCGACGCTGCGTCCGAGCTACGGCGAGGCGTATTGGAGCTTCGCGAACCTGAAGCGATATCGCTTCACGGATCAAGAGATCGCCCGCATGCGGGCCGAGGAGTCCTCGGCGCGCATCGGGCTCGCGGATCGATATCATCTGTGCTTCGCCCTGGGCAAGGCCTTCGAGGATCGCGGCGAGTACGCCGAATCTTTCCGCTATTACGCCCGCGGCAACGAGCTCAAGAAGTCCGAGACGCGCTACAAGCCGGCGAGCATCGAGTACAACACGCGCTTGGTGCAGGAGGTCTTCACCGAGGAGTTCTTCGAAGCGCGGCGCGGATCCGGTTCGCAGGATCCCTCGCCCATCTTCATCGTCGGACTGCCGCGATCCGGCTCGACGCTGATCGAGCAGATACTGTCCTCGCACTCCGAAGTCGAGGGCACGATGGAGCTCGCCGACATTCCTCGCCTCGTTCAGACGCTGCAGGGGCGGGACAACTACGATTCGTACAAGAAGTTCTGGGATCAATATTTCGAGGCCTTGAAGGGCCGCAGCCGTGAGGAGTTCACGCGCGACGGCGAGCAGTACGTCACCGACACGCTGGCCTATCGACACGAGCGCAAGCCCTTCTTCACGGACAAGAACCCCAACAATTTCCGCAACATCGGCCTGCTGCAGCTCATTTTGCCGAAGGCCAAGATCATCGACGCCCGGCGCGGCGCGATGGCCTGCTGCTTCAGCAATTTCAAGCAATTGTTCGCTACGGGACAGGAATTCACCTACAGCCAGGAGGATCTCGGCAACTACTACCGCTGGTACGTGGAGGTCATGCAGCACTGGGACCGCGTGCTGCCCGGCAAGGTGCTGCGTATCGAGCATGAGGAGCTCGTCGAGGATCTCGAGACCCACGTGCGTCGCATCCTCGAGTATCTGCGGTCTCAAATTCGAGCCCGCCTGCCTCGAGTTCTACAAGACGGAACGGCGAGTGCACACCGGTGAGCTCCGAGCAGGTGCGCCGGCCGGTCAACCGCGAGGGCGTCGACCAGTGGCGCCACTTCGAGCCGTGGCTCGGCCCTTTGAAGACGGCCCTCGGTCCCGCTCGCCGAGACCTGAACTCGCACGAGGCCGTATGCCCAACGCGCTGCCCATTCTACCGCGCATCGGTCGGCTGACGGATGGCGGCTTCTGCTAGCGCGCTCAGTTCCCCCGCGACGCGCGTCGAAGCCGAAGTGCTGCGCGTACGGGGGTTGCTCGGATCGAGACCGGTTCGCCGAGGCGCTCGCGGCCGCGCGAGCGCTGCGCGCACGAAGTCCCCGAAGACTCGCGACGTGTTGTACATCATCGCGGTCAGCCAGCGCTACCTGCAGCAAATTCCCGACGCGCTTTCGACGCTTGTGCAGTTGGAAGCACCTGCACCCGCGACTATAGCCGCCTATACCAAGAGCGCGGTCATTGCTACGTGGCGCTGCGCGAAGCCCGCCGCCGGCAATCGAGGCGTTCCTGCGTGCCGTGAACATCAATCCGGCGCTGCCCGCCAGTTGGAAGGCGCTGCGAGGTCTTGTTCCGATCCGACGGGACAAAAGGCCGATGCCGACAACGCCGCGGCTCACGTCGCGCAGCTCGCGCACGCTTGCCGCCGGAGGTCGTCACCGCCAGCGGGCCTGTTCGCGGACGGCGAGGTCTTTCCGGCCGAACAATTGATTCGCGAGTATCTCTGAAGTCACGGCGACCATATCGAGGCGATGCGGCTGCTCGCCAAGATCGGCATGAAGCTCGACGTGCTTGACGATGCCGAATTGCTGCTTGAAAGCGTTCTCGCGCTCGCGCCCGATTATCATGCGGCGCGTTACGACTACGCGATGGTGTTGTCGCGGCGGCACAAGCACGTGAGGGCGCTCGAAGAGCTCGACCGGTTGCTCAAGATCGATCCCGCCAATCGCGCTTACCGCATCAGCTACGCGACGGCGTGCATCGGACTCGGCCAGTACGAGCGGGCGGTCGAGCTCTATCGCGCGATATTGAAAGAAACTCCGGCGGCCGCGGATCTTCATCTGTCGGTGGCGCACGCCCTGAAGACGCTCGGCAAACGATCCGAAGCCATCGACTCCTATCACACGGCGATCGAATGCAGACCGAGCTACGGCGATGCCTATTGGAGCCTCGCGAACCTCAAGACCTATCGATTTGGCGAGGAGGAGATTGAGCGAATGCGCTCCCAGGAGGCGGCACCGAGCATCGCGCGGGAGGATCGCTACCATCTGTGCTTCGCGCTCGGCAAAGCGCTCGAGGATCGAGCCGAGTATGCCGAGTCGTTCGGGTACTATGAGCGGGGCAACGCGCTCAAGAAAGCGGAACTCCGCTTCCGGATCGAGCCGTTCCTACGCAATGCCCATCTACAGTCCGTCCACTGCACACGGGAGTTCTTTGCCGCGCGACGCGGATACGGCTGCGACTCCAGCGAGCCGATCTTCATCGTGGGCTTGCCCCGATCCGGCTCCACGCTGCTCGAGCAGATTCTCGCCTCACACTCAAAGGTTGAGGGCACCACGGAGCTCGCGGACATCCTGCGCCTCGTAACGGATTTACAAGGCCGCGACCCGGATCCCGACAATCCGCCGTATCCCGGCGATGCTCGCCGATTTGAAGCCGGAGGTGTTGCGCCAATTCGGCGAAAAATACCTTGCCGACACCCGAATTTACCGCACCGGCAAGCCGCGGTTCATCGACAAGATGCCGAACAATTTTCGCCACATCGGCTTGATTCATTTGATCCTGCCGAATGCCAGAATCATCGATGCGCGCCGCGAGCCGATGGCGTGCTGTTTCAGCAACTTCAAACAGCTGTTCGCGTCGGGCCAGGAGTTCACCTACAGCATCGATGACATTGCCCGCTATTACCGGATGTACGAGGCGCAGATGGAGCATTGGAACGCGGTATTGCCGGGCAAGATCCTGAAAGTTCAGCACGAGGACGTGGTCGAGGATCTCGAGGGCAACGTGCGCAGGCTGCTCGACTATTGCGGCCTGGAATTCGAACCGGCATGCCTCGAGTTTTACAAGACCGAGCGCAGCGTCCGTACCGCGAGTTCCGAGCAGGTCCGCCAGCCGATTTTCAAAGAGGGCCTCGACCAATGGCGTAATTTCGAACCCTGGCTGGAGCCGCTGAAGAGTGCACTGGGCCCCTTGGCTCGAGGCGCCGCGTCAGGCAGCGGCAAAAGCATCGATTCCTCATGAATTGAACCAATAGCCGTAAGGCGGTAACCTTCGACAGCCGGCGTTTGTAGAAATCTTATAAAAAGGGGGATGGAGCATGAATTTCAATCCAAAGCTGTCGTATGCGATCGCGACGATACTTGAGCGGGTCCTCCGCCGGCTTCGTCCACGCCGCGCCCGCCGCGCCCGCATCCGATGCCGAGACCAGTTACCGACATGATTGCAGGAAATCACGGTCACCGCGCAGCGGCGCACCGAGAACATCCAGGACGTGCCGATCTCGATTCAGGCGCTGACCGCCGAAACGCTGACCCAGTTGAACATCCAGACCCTCGATGACTACATCAAGTATCTGCCGAACGTGACGGCCGCCAGCAACGGGCCGGGCCAGAACGAGGTTTACATGCGCGGCCTCGCGCCGGTTCGCAGGCCAGCCAGGGCAGCGGTTCGACCGGCTTGTGGCCGAACGTCGCCATCTACCTCGACAATCAATCCGGCCAGCTCCCGAATCGCAACCTCGACATCTATGCCGCCGATCTAAATCGCATCGAGGTTCTGGAGGGCCCGCAGGGAACGCTGTTCGGCGCCGGCGCCGAGGCCGGCGCGATCCGCTACATCACGAACGAACCGAAGCTCGACGTGACCGAGGGCAACGTCACGGCCGGCTACGGAGTGACCACTCACGGCAATCCGAATAGCAACGCGACGGCGGTGTTGAACCTGCCGCTGATCGCCGACACCCTGGCCGTGCGCGGGGTGATCTACAACGACAGTCGCGGCGGCTACATCGACAACGTGCCGGCGACGTTCACGCGCAAGAACTACCGACATCGGCATCTACTATGCGAACTACGCCACCGGTTGCGCAACCGGCACTCCGGTAATGGGTGCGTGCAAGGGGGCCGGGAACAGTGCCACTGCTTTCGGCGTACCGCCCGGCAGCCCGGTCATCAATAACAACAACGTGGTCGCCAATGACATCAACCCCGTGACCTACCAGGGAATGCGCGTGGAGGCGCTGTACAAGTTCAACGATGACTGGAACGCGCTGCTGTCGCAGACGTATCAGAACATGAACTCGCAGGGCGTGTTCTACCAGCAGCCCAATGCCTCGGATGGCGCGCCGCTGGCGCCGCTCGAAGTCACGCTGTTCAACAACGGCTACGACAACGACAAGTTCGAGAGCACCGCGTTGACGGTGAACGGCAAGTTCGGCGATTTGAAGGCCGTCTACTACCGGCGGCTACCTCGTGCGCAACGTCGCCAGGTCGACGACTACACGAATTACGCGCGCGGCCTTTATGCCGATATACTATCAGTGCTACGGTCCGGAAACGGTCGGCGAGACGAACGCTCCCCTCAACCTGCTTCTCGCCAAGTGCCACCTGGCACGACGGCCGAGAAAAACGAGCACCTGCAACACGAAATTCGCTTGAGCACGCCGGATGACTGGCGGTGGCGCGCGATCGCCGGCGCGTACTACGAGGACAACAAGCTGTATCGACCAGACGGGGTGGCAGTACAAGACCATTCCTCCGTGCACCTCGAACGTGGACGGGCAATATCGGCTGCTTGTCGAACGTCGGCACGGCCCCCGGGCACGAGCGTGGTAGAATCCTGGCGTTCAGAACGACAACACCTCCTTCTATCAGGACCAGGAACGCGAGACCAAGCAGACGGCGTTCTTCTTGTCGAGCGACTTCGACATCATTCCGAAGGTGTTGACGGTCACGGCGGGCACGCGTCATTACCGATTCGAGAACTCCCTGGTGGGCAGCGTCACCGGCAGTTTCGGCTGCTTCGAGCAGGGCGCATCGGCCACCGGATGTCTCGCCGAATAATTACAACCTCAACGCCAGCGAATCTGCGCGACACCGAGTCCGGCTTCAAGAGCCGCGCCAATCTGACCTGGCACATCACGCCGGACGTCATGGTGTATTACACCTGGTCGCAGGGCTTTCGCCCGGGCGGCTTCAACCAGAACGGCGGTACGCCGCATGCCCCCGGCCCCAACGGGGTGCATCAGTACCTGCTCGCCATCGGCGTACGTATCCGACAGTTTGACCAACAACGAAGTCGGCTGGAAGACGGAATGGTTCAACCATCGCCTGCAGTGGAACGGGGCCGTGTACCAGGAGAACTGGAACAACGTGCAGGTGCCGTTCTTCGATCCCGGCGTGGTCGGCAACATTTTCTACAACACCAACGGTCAGGACTTCCGCATCAGGGGTATCGAGACCTCGCTGGAGGCCCGGGTCGTGACCGGGCTGACGCTGCGGGGTGCGGCATCCTGGAACCAGAGCGAGCAGACGAATTCGCCGGCGCTGATCGACAACAATCCCGCGGACAACATCCCCGGCGGCAACTACGGCAAGCCGATCACGCAAAGCTGCGGCGCCAGCCCCGCACCACTGTGCAGCTGCCCCTCGGTCCCAGCCCGTACGGCCCGATCGGCTCGCCCGAGCGCCAATGCGCCGCCGATCCAGTTCAGCCTGCGTGCCCGCTACGAGTGGAGCCTCAACGGCTACACGCCTTTCGTGCAAGCGGGCGCCAACCACAGCGGCCATTCATTCACGCAGGCGGGTGCGAATCCCAACTACGCGGCTGGGCGGAGCCGTCAACGACCTCCCGGGGTCGGTTCGAGAATCCCGCTTACTCGACCTACGACGCGTCATTGGGCGTTGCGAAGGATGCCTGGTACGTGACCGTGTACGGGGAGAACCTCAGCAATTCGAACGCCAGCACCTTCATCAGCACCGATCAATTCATCGTCGCACAGACGCCGCTTCGGCCGCGGGTCATCGGCGGCACGTTCGGCTACAAATTTTGAGCGCCTGCGGCAACGCGGCAATGCGATGAGCAGCGGCGTTCGCGCCGACCGAGTGAGCTAAGGCGGGCGCGCGTCGCCGCTCTGGCACTGCGTGCTGCTCGCCCCACCGGCGCTTGCCGGCATCGCCGCCCGACGCGGTACCTACCGCGCAATCACGCCGAGCCTGGCGGATCAGACCATCGTGCTGACCGGGCGGGATTTGACCATCGATCAAGTGGTGCAGGTGGCGCGCTACGGCGCGAAGGTGACGCTTGAGCCCCGAGGCGCGCCAGCGCTCGGCCGATGCGTACGGCCTGCTGCTCGAGGCGGCCGCCGAGGGCGTACCGGTGTATTGGTTCAACCGCGGCTCGGGGTCGGGGCGGGAGAAATACATCTTCAAGGGCGATCCGCTGTCGCCGCACAATCAAGAAGCTTCTGGAGGCGCGCCAGTTGGCGATCTTCAGGCAGGGCGCGATCGAAGGGCTGGGACCGAAGTCGCCGAGGAGGAAATCGTCCGCGCCATGATGGTGGTGCGCGCCAACACCATGACCTACGAGGCGGCGAGTCCGCAGCTCACGCAGCGGCTGCTCGATTTGTTGAACGATGGGATCACGCCGGTGGTGCAGTCACGCGGCACCGTCGGCGAGGGTGACTTGGGGCCCTTGGCCAATATCGGTGCCGCCATGGTGGGCGCCGGCACGGCATATCGTCGAGGGGTGCGCATGCCGGCCGCACAGGCGCTCAAGGAATCCGGTCTCGAGCCGCTGGTGCCTTTCGCCGCGGATGACAGCGAGCTGGAAAGCAGCAACGCCTACGCCACGGGTCAGGCGGCGCTGCTGCTCTATGATGCGCGCGAAGCGCTGTCGTGGGCGGATTTGATCTACGCGATCGATTTGAACGGCATGAACAGCAGCCTCACGCCGCTGTCCCAGCCGGTGCAGGCCAATCGCCCGTTCCCCTGGCTCAATTGGGATGCGGCGCGCGTGCTCGGCATGCTGAAGGGCAGCTATTTGTTCGAGTTGGACGACAAGCGCATCATCCAGGATCCGGAAAGTCTAAGGGCCTCGTCGATTCGCCAGGGATCGGCGTGGCAGGCGTGGGACACGCTGCGCGAGGCCGTGAACATTCAAATGAATTCGTCCGATCACAACCCGGCCGTGCGGGTCGGCGCCTCGCCTTCCGATTCCTGGGAGCTTAGCACGCCGCAGATGGCGCAGTTCTACGTCAAGGGCGGCCCGCACAGCAACGGTCAACACGGCTTCATCCTCTCGAATGCCAACTGGGATCCGTACCCAATGGCCAATGACATCGAGGCATTTTCGATCGCGCTCGCCAATATGGATGGCGTGATCGCCCAAAGGATGGTGCGTTTCACCAACCCCTTCTTCACGGTGATTTCGCCCGCGGGGGAGGATCCCGGGGAACTCGGACGTGTCGGTGCCACGCCGGGCAGCGAATTCAACGCCGCGGCGCTGATGCAGGAAATTCAGGGATTGATCAATCCGGTGCCTCCCGAAGGCAATGCCTTGGTGAAGACGGTTGAGGATTTACAGGGTCAAACGCGACTCAAAGTGGTGCGAGCACGAACGGTGGTCGAGGATACGATCGACCTGCTGGCCGAAGACCTGTTGACGGGCACATATTGGCTGGATCTGCGCAAGGCCGAGAATTCATCGCGCAATTTCGGACCTGCCGCCACGGCTGTCTGGGCGGCGTTTCGCACGGCACTGCCTATCGACACCGACGCGGCCAAAGATCGCGATCTCACCGCGCACGAGCGCGCAGCGGCATTCATCCGGGATCACGCTGCCGCAGGTTTTTATCCCATGTCCCCGGGCCCTTGATCACCGAAACCGCGCCTCATGCCAGCGACCGGAGAGCATGGAATTTTCTATAAGTAACATTATATATAATACCGATATTATTGATAATATAAATAATAATGACATGGCGCAAGCGTGCGCCCGCGGCTCGCGAGGGAGGCAGGTTCGAAATGACGATGCCCCGATTCGCTGATTTCCTGGGCCGCCTGGCCTGCAATCTGATCGGCGTGGCGCTGTGCGGCTCTGCCTCCTCGATGCCGTCCGCGCCGGCGACGATGCGGGTCGGTTCGATATTGCTCGAACGCTGTGTCAATGTGCCGGCGTACTGCGGCCGGCTCGACCGGCCGCTCGATCCGAGCGGCGCGATTCCCGGCAGAATTTCCATTTATTTCGAATTCTACCCGCACACGGGCCGCGGCACGCCTGCGGAGACGCTGGTGGCGACCGAGGGCGGTCCCGGCTATCCCGCGACCCTCTCGCGCAGCGACTACCTCGCCTTGTTCAAGCCGCTGCGCGCAGCGCATGACGTCGTCTTGATGGACAATCGCGGCACCGGCCAATCGGGCGCCATCGATTGCCGGGAATTGCAGACCGGAGAGAGATGGACGGTCGAATCCGTGGCCGCCTGCGGCGAGTCGTTGGGCGACCGGGCTGCCCTCTACAGCACCGCCTACGCGGCGGATGATCTGGCCGCGATTCTCGAGGCGCTCGATGTGCGGCAAATCGATCTGTACGGCGATTCCTACGGCACCTACTTCGAGCAAGTGTTTGCTCTTAGGCATCCGCATACTCTGCGATCGATCGTTCTCGATGGCGCCTATCCGCTGGATGGGCCGGACTATGCCTGGTATCCGACTTATGCCCCGGCGATGCGCGCCAAATTCAATATCGCCTGCCGGCGCTCGAAGGCCTGCGCCGAATTGCCGGGCAGCTCGATCGAGCATGTGACCCCGCTCATCGAGCGCTTGCGCGCAGCGCCTGTTCGCCGCGCATGCCGTCGACGGCGACGGCCGGGAGCGCACCTTTACCGCCAATGCCTCGCTGCTCGCCACCGTGATGTTCGCGAGCGCCCCAGCCCTCGCCTCGGTGCGCGAGCTCGATGCGGCCGCCAGAGCCTTCATGGAAGAGGATCGCGCGCCGCTGCTGCGGCTCATGGCGGAAACCCTGAAGCGGCGTCGATTCCCGCGATCCCACCGCGGATGCCACCAAGTGGAGCGCCGGCCTCGCGGCGGCGGTGATGTGCCAGGATCCGCCGCAGATATTCGACATGCGGCTTGCGCCGGGTCCGCGCGCCGCGGATCGCGATCGCGTCGTCGCCGAGCGGCAGCGCGCATTTCCCGACACCTATGCGCCCTTCACCATCGACGAATACCGGGCGATGCCCTTGGATTACAGCTACCTCGATCAATGTGTCGCTTGGCCGGTGTCCCCCCCGGGCCACCCTGCGTCGCAGGTGGTTCCCGCCGATGCGGCGTATCCCGACATCCCCGCCCTGATCCTCTCCGGCGAATTCGACAACATCACCACCATGGCCGAAGGCGAGGCGGTCGCCAAGGCGTTCAAGCACGGACGGCAAATACGCCTGGCCAACAGCTTTCATGTCAACGCCCTGCCCCGCGCGCGCAGCGCCTGCGGCGCCGAGATCGTGCGCCGCTTCATCGCCACCCTGGAACCCGGCGATGTCGGCTGCGCGGCAGCAGGTGCCCCCGCTGCCTCTGGTGCCGCGTTTCGCCCGAAAGGCCGCGCAGCTCGAGCCCGCGGTCGGATTGAACGGCAACTCGGCCGACGCCGAGTCGCTCAAGTGGGTCAGCGCGGCGGTGCTCACCGCGGGCGACGTGCTCACGCGGCTCGGCAGCAATTCAACCGGCGAAGGTCAGGGACTGCGCGGCGGCAGCTTCCGAATCGCACATCGCGGCGAATCCGTGCGCATGACGCTTGATCAGGTGCGATGGACCGAGGATTTGGCCGTTTCCGGAACCATCGATAAGCCGGCGAATCGAGCGGGCACCGTGCGGGCGCGCCTCGCGCTCGAGGGCCTCCGGCCTGCGGGACGGCTGGATCTATGGCAGGAGTCGGTTTGGAGCGATGCGCTGGTTCGCGGCACGATCGGCGGCGCCGCGGTCGTTGCGCAAACGCCGGTCCGTGATCGGCGCCTAACGGCGCCATGCGCGATGCGATTCGGACGGCTGACGGAGTCTCCGGAGCGTGAAACGGACGTTTTCTCGCAGCCCCGCGGATTTACGGCGTCGGAAAATGCCTGCCGATCGGCCGTCCGCGGTGCGTCGATCCTCAGGCGCCGGCTAGGCTCGCGCATCGCCGATCTTGCGCTCGGCGCTCGGCGGATGCCCGTATTGATTGCGGTAGCATTTGGAGAAATGCGGCGGCGACTGAAAGCCGCACGCCGTCGTGATATCCATGATGGGCATCGCGGTTTGCAGCAGCAGCTCGCGGGCGCGCCGCAGGCGCATCTCGAGATAATAGCGCTTCGGCACGCAGTTCAGGTCGCGCTTGAACAGACGTTCGATCTGCCGGCGCGACAGACCCGTCGACTTGGCGATTTTCTCGAGCGACAGCGGCGTCTCGATGTTCTCTTCCATGAGCTGCGCCACGCGAATCAGACCGCGGTGAGACACCCCGACGCGCGCGCGCAGCGGGACGTATTGGCGATCGTTGTCCTTGCGAACCCGGTCGACGATGAACTGCTCGGACACCCGCTGCGAGATTCGCGGCCCGAGCTTCGCCTCGATGAGATTCAGCATCAGGTCCAAAGGCGCGGTGCCGCCCGAGCAGGTGAAGCGATTGCGGTCGATGGTGAACAGCTGATCGCTGATGAGCACCCGGGGAAACTCCTCGCGCAGCGCCGACAGATTCTCCCAGTGGATGGTGGCGCGAAAATTATCCAGCAGGCCCGCGCGGGCCAAGGCGTAGCCGCCGGTGCACAAGCGCGCCCAAGGCGACCCGCCGGTCGGCCAGGCGCCTCAGCGCGGTGAGCAGCGCCGGGGACACGGCCTCGCGGATGTTGATTCCGCCGCAGACGAACAAAATATCGACGGCGCCCAACTTGATCGAGCGCACCGGTCGGCGACAGAGCAAGCCCGCTGCTCGCATCGACCGCGCCGCCATCGAGGCTGATGACGGACCATTCGTACACTTCCTTGCCGACCAAGCGGTTGGCCATGCGCAGCGGCTCGAGCGCATTGGCGACGGCGATCAGGGAATAGTTCGGCAGGGTCAGAAACGCGTACTTGCACTTGCGCAGGATCGCGGGCGATTCCAATGAAGCCTCCGAAGCGAAAAGCAGCGAATCAATGGAGCCCATTATGCCATCGCGTGCGAAGTGTCTATTCCGACAAATTTGTCGTTTTCCAGACGACAGGTATTCAGTGCGTCGGCTGTTTCAGATCGAGCTGGCGCGTTTCACAAGGACTGTCGCAATTGGCGTCTTGTTTGGCGCCGCTCGTTACACTGCGGGGCGCATTTGCGTTGGGAGATCAAGCCGATGAAAACTCATGCCCGCGTCGTGGTGATCGGTGGCGGTGCGGTAGGCGTCAGCACGCTCTACCACTTGGCCCACAAGGGCTGGTCGGACGTGGTGCTGGTGGAGCGGGCCGAACTGACCGCGGGATCCACCTGGCACGCGGCGGGTCTGCTGCCGCTGTTCAACATGAGCTACACCGTCGGCCAGCTGCACAAGTACTCGGTCGACCTGTACAAGCGCTTGCCGGCCGAAACCGGCCAGGACGTGAGCTTCCACGTCACCGGCAATCTGCGGCTCGCGACCTGCCGCGAACGCATGGATGAATATCAGAAGTACTGCGGCACCGCGAACACCATCGGCGTGCCGTTTCAAGTGATCGGACCGCAGGAGGTGAAAAAGCTCTGGCCGTTGATCGACTCGGCAACGGCGGCGATACGCCGAACATCGTCGGCGCGCTGTATCACCCCGACGACGGGCACATCGCGCCGGCCGACCTCACCATGGCGCTGCGCAAGGGCGCGCGTGCCGCGGGCGCGGAAATCTACGAGCAGACCGAAGTGACGGCGGTGAAGCGCACCGCCTCGGGCGAGTGGCATCTCACCACCAACAAGGGCGACATCGTCGCCGAGCACGTGGTGTGCGCAACCGGCAATTACGCGCGGCAGACCGGGCGGATGTTCGGCATCAACGTGCCCTCCATTCCGGTCGAGCATCAATACATCGTGTACGACGAGTCGCCCGAACTCAAGGCCTACCGGCAGGGCGGAGGGCGCGAACTTGCGGTGCTGCGCGAGTCGGATAAATCCTATTATCTGCGCGAGGAGCGCATGGGCTGGATTCTCGGGTCCGTATGAAGCCGGCGCACCCGCGCGGTTTGCGGACGGCGTGCCCGACTGGTTCGGCAAGAGTCTGTTCGAAGGCGACTTGGAGCGGTTGCTGCCGCATGTCGAAGCGGCGCAGCGCCGAGTGCCGTCGCTCGCCAATTGCGGGATCAAGGACATCGTCAACGGCCCCATTGCCTACACGCCGGACGGCAGTCCGCTCATCGGCCCTGCCTGGGGCGTGCGCAACCTGTGGCTCAACGAGGGCCACAGCTTCGGCATCACCGCGGCCGGCGGCTCCGGCTGGCAATTGGCGGAATGGATCGTCGAGGGCGAACCGGGCATCGACATGATGGCGGTCGATCCGCGCCGCTACGGTCCGTACACCAGCAAGCGCTACGTCGTACAGAAGAACGAAGAAACCTACCGCAACGTGTTCGTCATCCATTTCCCGGACGAGGAGCGGCCCGACGCGCGCCCGGCCAAGACCAGTCCGATCTACGACAAGCTCGAAGCGCATGGGCGCGGTCTTCGGTCAACGCTATGGCTGGGAGCGCGCCAACTGGTTCGCGCCCGCCGGGCGTTGCGGCGAAGGACCAGTGGAGCTTTCGCCGCTCCAACTATTTCGAGCACGTGGGCAGGGAGGCGCTGCTCATTCGTCGTCACGTCGGCATGATCGACTTGACGCCCTTCACCAAGCACGAAGTGACCGGCCCGGGCGCCGAAGCCTGGCTCGACGGCTTGGTGGCCAACAAGGTGCCGACCAAGATCGGCCGGATCGCGCTCTGTCATGCCCTCACCCGGCGCGGCGGAATTCGCTCTGAATTCACCATCACCAAGATCGCCGAGCAGCACTACTACGTGGTGAGCGCGGGCGCCGCCGAGCGTTACGACAGCGATTATTTGCAGAGATCGCTTCAGGACAATCCGGCCGCCTCCGGCGCCGTGACCCTGCGAAACATCACGACCAGCCGCGGCTGCTTCGTGGTGGCCGGCCCGCGCTCGCGCGAGGTCTTGGCCAAGCTCACCGACGCGCCGTTGGACAACACGGGATTTCCGTGGCTCACCGGGCAGGTGGCCGAAGTGGGCCTCGCGACCGATGTGTACCTGCTGCGCGTGAACTTCGTCGGCGCGCTCGGCTGGGAACTGCACTTCCCCATCGAGTACGCGCATCATCTGTTCGACGCGATTTTCGAGGCCGGCGCCGAATTCAAGATCGGCATGGCGGGCATGCGAGCCATGGAATCCTTGCGGCTCGAAAAGTCCTACCGCATGTGGGGCAGCGATCTGACGCCCGACTACACGCCGTACGAGGCCGGTCTCGACCGCTTCGTGCGCCTGAACAAGGGGTCGTTCGTCGGCAAGGAGGCTCTCGAGAGGCAACTGAAGCAGGGTGTTCCGAACCGCTTCGTGACCTTCGAAGTGCACGGCGTCACCGACGCCGACCCGCTCGGCAATGAACCGCTGTTCGACGGCAAGGGCAATCTGGTCGGCAGGGCCACCGCCGGATATTACGGACACGCGTTGCAAAAGAGCTTGGGGTTGGGTTACGTGAAGCCGGATTTTGCGGACAGTCGGCACCGAATTGCAGATCGAAATCTTGGGCGAGCGCAAGCGTGCGACGATACTCGTCGATTCGCCGTACGATCCCGAGAACAAGGACCTTCGCGCTTAGCTGACGAGCGCGTATTCATGAGCAGGCAATCATTTTCCGCCCTGTCGCTGATCCGGCGCGGCCTGTCGGGCCATCGCGGCTGGCAGCCCCAATGGCGCAAGCCCGAACCCAAGCCGGGCTACGATGCCGTCATCGTCGGCGGCGGCGGACATGGATTGGGCGCGGCCTACTATCTCGCGAAGGAACACGGAATCACCAACATCGCAGTGCTCGAGAAGGGCTGGATCGGCGGCGGCAACACCGGGCGCAATACCACCATCATCCGCTCCAATTATCTGTTCAACGAAAGCGCGGCTCTTTACGATCATTCGCTCAAACTGTGGGAAGACCTCTCGCAGGTATTGAACTACAACGTCATGTTTTCGCCGCGCGGCGTGATGATGCTCGCCCACACGGTGCACGACATCCAAGTCTCGAAGCGGCACATTCACGCCAACCGCTGCAACGGCGTCGACAACGAATGGCTGGAGCCCGAGCAAGCGAAGGAATTTTGTCCGCCGCTCAATATCGAGGACAACATCCGCTATCCGGTGCTCGGCGCGGCCTTGCAGCGCCGCGGCGGCACGGCGCGACACGACGCGGTCGCCTGGGGCTATGCGCGCGCGGCCGACGCGCTCGGCGTCGACATCATCGAGAATTGCGAAGTGACCGGCATCCGGCTCGCCGCGAGCGGCGCGGTGGAGGCGTTGCGAAACGACGCGCGGCCTGATTCGTGCGCGCAAGGTCGGCGTGTCCGCCGCGGGATCGACCAGCGTCGTCATGGGGCTCGCCGGCGTGCGGCTGCCGTTGGAGAGCTTTCCGCTGCAGGCGCTGGTGTCGGAACCCGTCAAGCCCATTTTCCCCTGCGTGGTGATGTCCAACACCATCCACGCCTATGTCAGCCAGTCGGACAAGGGCGAGTTGGTCATCGGTGCCGGAACCGATGCCTACACCTCGTACACCCAGCGCGGCGCGCTGCACATCAATACGCACACGCTCGATGCGGTCTGCGAGTTGTTTCCCCAGTTTCGCCGCCTGCGCATGATGCGCAACTGGGGCGGCATCGTCGATGTGACCCCGGACCGCTCGCCCATCATCGCCAAGACGCCGGTCCCGGGCCTGTACGTCAATTGCGGCTGGGGCACCGGCGGCTTCAAGGCGACGCCGGGATCGGCGCATGTGTTCGCCTGGACCATTGCGCGCGACGAGCCGCACCCGATCAACGCGCCGTTCACCATCGAGCGCTTTCGCGACGGCTATTTGATCGACGAGGCCGCGGCAGCCGCGGTGGCTCATTAGGAGCCTAGCCTTCCATGCTGCTCATCGCCTGTCCCTACTGCGGCAATCGCCCGGAGATCGAATTCAGCTACGGCGGCGAGGCGCACCTGGTACGCGCCGCGCAGCCCGCCCAGCTCGATGATCAGGCCTGGACCGATTTCTTGTACATGCGAAGCAACACCAAGGGCGTGTATGCCGAGCGCTGGCGCCACGCGCGCGGCTGCGGCCGATTTTTCAATGCGCTGCGCGACACCACCACCGATCATTTTCTCGCCGTCTACAAGACGGGCGAACCGCGGCCCGTGCCCGGGCGCGCCGGCGGACGTGCGAGACGTGAGCTTCCGCTGCGCCGCCGGCGGTCGCATCGACCGCTCGCAGCCCCTGCGCTTTTCATTCGACGGCAAATCGTACGAGGGTTTCGCCGGCGACACGCTGGCCTCGGCATTGCTCGCCAACGGCGTGCACTTGGTCGCCCGTTCGTTCAAATATCACCGCCCGCGCGGCATCTTGACCGCGGGTGCGGAGGAGCCGAATGCGCTGGTGACGGTGAGCCGCGATGCGGCGCGCTACACGCCCAACCTGCGCGCCACCCAGATCGAGCTGTACGACGGGTTGATCGCCGAGAGCCAGAATCGCTGGCCGAGCCTTAGGTTCGACGTCGGCCGAGTGAATGACGCCTTGTCGGCGTTCTTCCCGGCCGGCTTTTACTACAAGACGTTCATGTGGCCGCGCAAAGCGTGGAAGCTCGTGTACGAGCCCATCATTCGCCGCGCCGCAGGCTTCGGCGTGGCGCCGACGCAGCCGGATCCCGACCGCTACGCGCAGCGCTATGCGCACTGCGATGTGCTGGTGGTGGGCGCGG
>CAWCBJ010000005.1:0-180773 GCA_963793685.1 uncultured Gammaproteobacteria bacterium
TCAATTACGCGCCGAACTGGAAGCAGCTGAAGGAGGCACGTGAGGCGGCTTCGAAGCAGAAGTCCTAACGGGGTTTCCCAATACCGGACACTCGCGAGGGGCAGAGGGTCGTAAGCCGCCTACGCGGGTCGGCCCAGAACCGGCACGCCTGTTGATACGGCGATCGACAGTCGCAGCCGAAAGTGGTGCGTTGTATGCTACTTCGCCCAGTGGACTAGACACGAGGATTCTCATGAACAGACCGCGTCTGATCTACTTTGATTTCGCCGGAAGTCGCGGCGAGGGGTGTCAATTGCGCTGCATCTGGCAGGAGTCAATTTTGAAGACGTACGCGTGCAGTCAAAGGACTGGCCCGCGATGAAGGACAGCACGCCGTTTGGCGCTTTGCCGGTCCTCGAGATGCCGGGTAAACCACCGCTCGCCCATTCCAATGCCATTCTGGTGTTCATCGGACGGCAGCATCAGCTGCATCCACGTGACGATTTCGAGGCTGCTCGGCATGAGGCGCTTATGTCCGCCGTCGAGGATATTCGCCACACGATTTCGCCCACGCTGCGTATCTCCGATCCGGACCAGAAGCGGGTGGCCCGTGAGGCTAGCTGCCAACGAATTGAAGACTTGGGCCAGTGCATGTCGAGCGCCAACTCGGTGACAGCATGCCGCGTTCATCGGTGGGGCGACGCTGCAGGTTGCCGATTTGAAGCTATACATGATGGCGCGATGGCTTACGTCGGGCGTCCTTGATCACATAGAGACATCCGTGCTCGATCATTTGCCCAAGCTGCTGCGGTTAAACAGGGCTGTCGCCGAGCACTCAGGTGTCCAGGGCTGGTTGACGCGGCAGAAGGGCTGAAGGGGCTTCCGCAAAGCAGACGATCACGACGGGCAGCCGGTCGAGGCCGTGCGAAAACGCAGGACTTGGGTCGTAGCCATGTTGAATGGCGTGCATTTGGTCTTTGCTGGGTCGTAGAGGGCCGGATTTGCGATGACGCGCAGCCGGCTTGATCCACGGTTTTTCTCAGCACGACTCTGAGTGCCTATGCGGCAATCTGCGCGAGCGGCGTTTCTAGGCAAAAAAAGGGCATTCAGGCCCTCATCGCCGCCATGAGCGGTACGATTCCGAGGATCTGCATCGCGCGTTTCATGTTGTAGGCAAGTACGTGCAAACTCATCTCGGTACTCACGTGCGCAGTCGTCTTGGTCAGGAAGTGCGTCGCTCCCATCCAGGCTTTGATCGTGCCGAAGGGATGCTCGACGGTCTGGCGGCGTATTCGCGATGCCTGCGGAGTGCGATCCAGGCGCCGCTGCATCTCATCGAGGACATCCTCATGCTCCCAACGTGCGATGCGCCGATACTCGCCGGTCGTACATTGTCGCTTTGATCGCGCATCGTGGGCAGGCCGAAGACCAATACTTGTGCAGCGTTAATCCGTGCTCGAGCGTCGTGAAGCGCCAGATCGCTCGTTGACCGGCCGGACATCGGTACTCATCCTTGGACGGGATGTAGCGAAAATCGGCTTTGTCGAACAGCCCCGCCGCCTTGTTGTTGGAGGTCTGCGGCTTCGGCACCAACGTCTTGATGCCCGCTTGCTCGCAATCGAGGATCTGCTCGCCTTTGTAGTAACCGCGATCGGCAAGCACCGTCAAGTCTTCCTCATCGATGGCATCGCGTGTCTTGGTGGGCCATCGGTGAGAGCTGGTCGCGATCGTGACCGACGTTGGTCACTTCGTGCGCGACGATCATGTGATGCTTCGTATCCACCGCCGTTTGCACGTTGTAGCCGACCATGCCGGTGCCGCGGCCGCTGGTCGCCATCGAGCGTGCGTCGGGGTCGGTCAAGGAGACCTGGCCGTCCGGGGCCTGCGCCATTTGCTTGCCGATCTGCTTGAGCTCGCGCATCTGCTTCTTGACCGTCTCGACCTTCTCCTTAATGTGCTCGACCCGAGCTTCCGTCACCAGCGCCGGTTCCCGGTCCGCTCGGTCCAGTTCCGTCATGTAGCGCGCGATGCTCTCCTCCAGCTGCTGCATCCGCGCCTTGAGCTTGCGGTCGGTGAAGTTCTTATCCCGATTGTTGACCGCCTTGAACTTGCTGCCGTCGATCGCCACGATCGCCTCGGAGAACAGCTTCAGATCGCGGCACAGCACGATGAACTCGCGGCACACGCGGCGAATCGCCTTGCCGTTATCCTTGCGAAAATCCGCGATCGTCTTGAAGTCCGGCGTCAGCCGTCCCGTGAGCCAAATCAGCTCGACGTTGCGCTGGGTCTCGCGCTCGAGGCGCCGGCTCGACTGAATCCGGTTCAAGTAACCGTAGATGTAGATCTTCAGCAGCGAGGCGGGATGGTAGGCCGGACGCCCGGTCACTTCAGGCTGCATGCCCTCAAAGCCAAGCTCCGTTCAGATCCAGCTCATCGACAAACACGTCAATGACCCGTACCGGGTTATCCTCAGCGATGTAGTCGTCCAGATGCTCGGGAAATAACGTGCTTTGAGAACGATCTTCGCCTTCGATAAATCGCTTCATCAGTCGCTCCCGCTACTCCGAAGAGGGAAGTTCTACGCTACCAAAATTATCAGCGTTTTCACACACCCTCGACCCGTAAGAAGACTGTCGGGAACGTCTGCTTCGCGGCAGTTCAGTCAGGTTGTCTGCTAAGTTGCCACATGTCGAGCGCCCGCCGAAACGCCAGGCGGTGGTGTTACTGCGAGCTGGTATCAGCGGCCTGTCGCCGCTGTGCCTCAAGCGTTGCCGCCGCGTCGAGCTGCTGTTTGACGCGCGCCTCAGTTCTCAACGCCGCCTTGGCCTGCTCGGCCTCCGAGGCACCGCCGGCAGCGGCCGAAACCGCAGTCTCACCGAGGCCGCAGGCGGCGAGCGTCAGACACGCCATAAACGCAAGAATTACCCGTTTCATCTCGTAACTCCATTGACCAGATACCCGAGGCATCTTTACGACCAGTCGCGCTTCTGGGAAGGGCGCAGCGCTCAATTTGGGGATAGTGGCGACTCTTGACCAAGTGTCGCGATTGCCGGCAGGTGTCGTTAACGCACATTCTGCGGGACAGGCGTCGGATCGGATGGTATGACCGTGCGTCGACCTGGACGTCCAGTTCGTGGGGATGATCATTTTGTGTGTTTCCGCAGCCCAGTCGATTGGAGGCCCTGGCCGAATTTCTTGGAACAATCGCGGTAACAGCAAACGTGACCTCAATCGAGCCTGCAGTCGACATCACAAAGCTTCGAGTTAGAGCCTCAAACAACGAGCATAACAACGAACGCCAGTGCGCTCCCTAGCGCCGTAGTTCGCGCAGCGCCGATCGGGGAAATCCGGGCGTGCTCCTGTGATTCGAAGTGGCAACTCGCTCCAAGCGCCGCTAGCTGTGATCTTTCTCCCGCTCGATCGCGCGATAGCCGATATCGCATCGGTATTGCACCAAGTTCCAATGAACCGCGTGCACCAGTTGGTAAGCTTCGCGCTGTGCGGCGCCGACAGTTGAGCCCATGCCGACCGCGCACAACACGCGGCCGCCTGCGGTGAAAATCTGTGGACCGCTTGCCCGGGTACCGGCGTGGAAAATTTTTCCCGGCAGGCGCGCGGCATCCTTGAGGCCGACGATCAAATCGCCGCTGCGGTAGCTTTCGGGATATCCGCCCGCCGCCATGACCACACCGAGAGCCGCACGCGAATCCCATTCCACTTCGAATCGATCGAGCGAGCGATTGAACGCAGCCTCGCACAGCGCGACGAGATCGCTTTTGAGCCGCATCAGAATCGGCTGGGTTTCCGGGTCGCCGAATCGGCAGTTGAACTCGAGTACGTTCGGCGTCCCGTCTGCCGCGATCATGAGCCCCGCATACAGCAATCCCGTGTAGGGAGTACCGTCCGAGCGCAGGCCGCGCAAAGTGGGCTCAATGACTTCCCGCATGATGCGCGCGTGCAGATCGGGCGTGACGATGGGCGCGGGCGAATACGCGCCCATGCCCCCGGTATTGGGTCCCTGATCGCCGTCGTCGCGCCGCTTGTGATCTTGCGAGGTGGCGAGCGGGATCACCTGCCCGTCGGCGGCGATGACGATGAAGCTCACTTCCTCGCCCTGCAGGAATTCTTCGACCACGATGTTGTTGCCGGCGGCGCCGAAACTGCCGGCGAACATGTCGTTCGCGGCTGCAATCGCCGAATCGTGCGTCTCGCAGATCACGACGCCCTTGCCGGCCGCAAGTCCGTCGGCTTTCACGACCAGCGGCAGACGCTGCGCTCGAATGAAGCCGGAATCGAAATTCGCGGCGGTGAAGGTGGCGTAGCTGGCCGTGGGTATGCGATGCCGTCGCAAAAAATCCTTGGCGAACGCCTTGGACCCCTCCAAGCGCGCCGCCGCGCGGGTCGGTCCAAAGCATGCGAGCGCCGCAGCGCCTGAACCGGTCGACGATGCCGGCTACCAATGGACCTTCGGGTCCCACGATGGTGAGCGCAATGTCCTCGCGTGCGGCGAAAGCGAGCAACGCATCGATATCGTCGGCCGCGATGTCGACGTTGCTGGTCTTTGCTTCGAGCGCCGTGCCGGCGTTGCCCGGGGCCACGAACACGTGCCGCACACGCGGCGATGCCGCGCATTTCCAAGCCAGCGCGTGCTCACGTCCACCGCCGCCGACTATCAGCACCTTCATGGGAGAACAGGCTCCTTAGTGCCGAAAGTGGCGCATCCCGGTGAACACCATGGCGATGCCGTGTTCGTTCGCCGCGCCGATCACTTCCGCATCGCGTTTCGAGCCGCCGGGTTGAATGACGGATTTGATGCCGAATTCGGCGATGACGTCCAGTCCGTCGCGAAACGGGAAAAACGCGTCGGACGCCACCGACGCCGATTTCAGCGACAGCCCCTCATCCTGGGCCTTTAGGGCGGCGATCTTGCTGCTGACCACGCGACTCATTTGCCCGGCTCCAACCCCCATTGTCGCCTTGTCCTTGACGCAAACGATGGCATTCGATTTGACATATTTCGCGACGCGCCAGGCAAACAACAGATCATCGAGTTCCGCCGGCGTAGGTGCGCGAGCCGTGACCACCCGCAGATCCTCGGCGCGCACCGCAGCGTCATCGTTGGTTTGCACCAACAAGCCGCCGGCGACGCTCCTATATTCGAGCAACTGGGTAACCTGCTTGCCGATCTCGCCGACCTCGAGCACGCGTACGTCGTCCTTGGCTGCGAGCAGTGTTCGCGCGGCGAGCGCCACGGAGGGAGCAAGAATCACTTCGACGAACTGCCGCTCCAGGATCGCCCGCACCGTGGGCGCATCTAATTCGCGATTGACGGCGATGATGCCGCCGAATGCGGAGGTCGGGTCGGTACGATAGGCGAGCGCATAGGCCTCTGCGATTGTCCCGGCGAGCGCGACACCGCAGGGGTTGGCGTGTTTCACGATGACGCATGCCGGCTGATCGAACTGGCGCACGCATTGGAGCGCGGTATCGCTGTCTGCGATATTGTTGTACGAGAGCTCCTTGCCTTGAATCTGTCGCGCTTGAGTCACCGATGCGCCGATGGCGCGCGGATCCGAGTAGCAGGCGGCTTGCTGGTGCGGGTTCTCGCCATAGCGCAAATCCGATCGTTTGCGAAACGACAGATTCAGGTCCTCCGGAAAGGTCTGCGAGCCGAAGCCGATGGCACCGGTGAAGTATGCTGAAACCATCGCATCGTACTGCGCAGTATGCGCAAAAGCCTTGGCGGCAAGCCTTTGGCGCATGGCAATCTGGGTCGCCCCCTGGTTGGCCGCCAATTCGTCAAGCAGGCTGCGGTAATCGCCGGGATCCACCACCACGGTGACCGAGGCGTGATTCTTCGCCGCCGCGCGCACCATTGCCGGGCCGCCGATATCGATATTCTCGACGGCGTCCTCGTAACTGCACGCAGACCGAGCCACCGTTGCGGCAAACGGATACAGATTGACCGCGAGCAGATCGATCGGTTCGATGCCGTGATCGCGCATCACGGCGTCATCGGTGCCGCGGCGTCCCAGCAGGCCGCCATGTATTTTCGGGTGAAGAGTTTTCACTCTGCCGCCCATGATTTCGGGAAATCCGGTGTGCTCGGCGACTTCCTTGACCGAAATGCCGTGCCGCACCAACAGTTTGGCGGTGCCGCCGGTGGACAACAGCTCGATACCGCGCTCTTTCAGTTCGCGCGCAAACTCGACGATCCCAGTTTTATCTGAAACGCTGAGCAGTGCGCGGCGTACGGGCGTGAGCAATGCTTGCCTCTACTCGCTGATACCGAACTCTTTGAGCTTCTTGCGCAAGGTGCCGCGATTGATGCCGAGAATGTTCGCTGCGCGGCTCTGGTTGCCCTGCACATGGCTCAACACGACCTTGAACAACGGCTCCTCCACCTCGCGCATGACGAGGTCGTACAGACGGGCGGGCTTGTGGCCGTTCAAAGTCTCGAAATAGCACCGCAAGGCTTCCTCCGCATGCGAACGCAGCGGTCCACCCTTGCCATTGACTTTGAGGTCCCGCCCGTTGAACACCGGCGCGATCTCTTTGCGTGTCTTCGGTTTCTTTCTTGCGACCATAGCAATCTAAATTCCAAAAATTGCGATCTTCTTTTCGAACTTGGTGCGCTCATGCTGCCTGATGCACCCGATTGTCAAAGTGTTCCATAAACGTGGCCAGTTGCTCTCGCGGTGTCTCCATTCGTAGAAGACGACTCCGCAATGCCTCATAACCGAGACTCAGCCGTAGATACCATCCCAAGTGTTTGCGTGCCACTCGAACACCGGTCGCATCGCCGTAGAAATCATACAGGTCTTCGAGGTGGGCGCGCATAATATCACGGACATTTTCCGGCGCTAGCTCCTCGCGCAATTCACCCGTTCGAAGGAAATAATTGACTTCGTCGAAGATCCATGGCCGACCTTGCGCGGCTCGGCCGATCATGATGCCGTCGCAGCCCGTCGTCGCCAAAATTTCTCGGGCGCGAATCGGCGATTCGATGTCGCCGTTGGCAAAAACCGGAATGCGGATCATTTCCTTGACCGTACGCACGGTTTCGTGTTCAGCATTTCCCTGATACATATCCGCTCGCGTGCGGCCGTGAATCGCCAGCGCCTGGATACCGCAATCCTCGGCGATGCGCGCGATACGAAGGCCATTCTTGTTGCCGCGGTCCCAGCCGGTGCGCGTCTTGAGGGTCACCGGCACCGAAACGGCGTTCACTACGGCGTGCAGGATGCGCGCCACCAGCACCTCGTCTTGCAAAAGCGCCGACCCGGCGAGGCGGTTGCAAACTTTCTTGGCGGGACATCCCATATTGATATCAATGATTTGCGCACCGGCATCGACGTTGCGCCGTGCGGCTTCCGCCATCATTGCCGGATCGAAGCCGGCGATTTGCACGACTCGGGGACTCGCTTCGCCGGCGAAGTCCATGCGCCGGCGCGATTTCGGCGTGTCCCATAGCCGTACATCGGCCGTCAGCATTTCCGATGCGGCGAGCCCAGCACCGAATTTGCGGCACAGCATGCGGAACGGACGGTCGGTCACACCCGTCATGGGTGCAAGCACGATGTTGGAGGGCAACATGTACGGTCCGATCCGCAGTGTCATGGCTTTGCCTGCGCCGCAGCATCGGCGGCGCATCGGACTTTTTTATCGACGCCGCGCAAGCACACGTCGATCTCGAATCCTTCGGCGTCATTGCCCGGATCCAATATGTCGAGCGTCGCATCGACGCGCTCTGCCGGCGCGAGCATGCGCGAGACGGGTTTCCCCAAATATTCCGCGGCCTCGAAATCTCGGGCGCCGAGCGGTGAGCCGAAGCGATTGGCCAGGGTGACTCGCAGCAGCGGGAAAGGTTGCGTCTGCGCCGCGGTGTTCAGGATGCTGGCGCGCATGCGCAGAGTGCCGTTGGCTCCCGGATCTCCGGTAACGCCCCACTGGCGCAATTGATACGCCGATAGATTCGCCGCCTCGGGCAGTGCGACACCAAGAGCTGCGTACAGGCCGGTGAGGTGAGAGCCGAGAAGGGCATGCCTGGCGATCCATGCGCGATTTTCGTGAATCATTTGCGCGCCCAGGCACAATGCCAGGAAGATCGCGGCGCTGAGCCAAACCGCGAACGGCAATCCACGGCGTCGTCGGTCGACAATTTCCGCCAGCGCCATGTCCTCGAATCCGGCGAGCACATCGCGCCTCGCCCCGTCGGATACTTCCAATCCACCGGCGCGGTTCGGCGGTCTTTCAACCGGGGCGACCGCGTTCTGCGCCGCGAGTGCCGGTGCGGGGGCGAGTGAGGTAGGCATGCCCTGAAACACCCGCGGCCTGGATTCGACAAAAATTCGGTCGAGTTCACCTGGAGGAAGCGTGAACTCGAGCGCAGCCTCTTGCAGCAGTTCGTCATCGTCGACCACTACGGCGGGCGCGGCGGGCGCGGCGGGCGTATCGGGCGCGCTGGGCGCGGCGGGCGTATCGGGCGCGGCGGGCGTATCGGGCGCGGCGGCCGTGGGTGCCCGTCTCTCGTCGCCGTACAATTCCAGCACCAGGAGGTGCGCGAATTCTACGTCCGCGGCGGCTAAATCATCCGGGGCCTCTTGTTCGGCGGAGACCTTGGAGTCCGTGGAGTCTGTAAACTCTATGGTTTCCGAGAGTTCCGGGGATGACACGGCGGAATGCAGGATCTCGTCGGCACGCGTTTCCATCTCGAGCGGCGACTCGCCGGCCGAAAATGCGGTTGCGTCCTCGGCGAGCCGGGCGAGCGCGTTGAACACCTCGCCGCACCGTCCGCAACGTACCTGACCGCCGGCGGCACGCAGGTCCTCGGCCGACAGCCTAAAGACGGTTTCGCACTTTGCGCACTGAGTAAACACTAGGAGCCTGTCTGAGTATTCCGCGTGAGCCGCGTTGGCCGGGAGAGGGAGCGGATGCACGGCGCGCGGCGCAGGACGTAGTGGGGGCTACGTCCCAGCCGCGCAACACCGCAGACGTCCCTCTTCGGGCCAACCCGTCGGAACCGGACCGATTTCGTTTCATCCATCGTTGTCGCCTCCTTATTGGGTCTGACCTAACCGCGTCGGCTCAGCCTCGGCTGAAGCGAAATCGGTCGCGGTCGCGGCCACGGGAAATACTCGGACAGGCTCCTAGGTCGTTCTCCGGGCATGGATGCAGCTCCAGTCTTCCCGCTGCACGACCTGCACCATATCAAATGCCGAGGTGTACGCGGCTTTAACCGCGTATGCCTGCGTCTTCAAGATTCCCGACAAGATCAGATCGCCTTTCGGGGAGCATGCCGCCTTGAGGGTCGGCGCCAGATCAATCAAGGGTTGCGCCAAGATGTTGGCGACCACGCAGTTCGCCGGCCGCAATTTCGCGGGTACCGCCTGTGTTTCGAGCTTGTCGGACACGCCGTTACGGATCGCATTTTCCCGCGTGGCGATCAGCGCCTGAGGGTCCAAGTCGACCGCGGTCACATGTGCCGCGCCGAGCATCAAGGCGGCAATCCCCAAGATACCGGATCCGCAACCGTAATCGATGAGGGAGAGGCCGGACAGCGGCAATGAATCCAGTAATTGCAGACACAATGCGGTCGTCGGATGGGTGCCGGTGCCGAAGGCAAGTCCCGGGTCGAGGCGCACAACGACGGCATTCGCGTCCTCCGGCTGGGCTGCGATTGTAGGGCACACCCATAGACGTCGCCCAAACCGCATGGATTTCCAATCAGCAAGCCAAACCCGTGCCCAGTCTCGAGCCTCAACCGCGCGCACGCGGGCGGCCGCGGTGATGTGCGGTCCTAGCCGGATCGCGAGCTGATGGATACCAAGCGCCGGGTCGTGCGATTCATCAAAAAGGGCTCTCACCAGAGTGTCGCTCCACAATCGGATCTCGCCGGGTTTCGGCTCGAGCACCGGTTCATCGCCGCGGTCCGAGAATGTGATCGAGCTCGCGCCGATCTCGAGGAGCGCCGCCTCGACCGCTTCCGAATTCAAGGCCGACAGCGGAAATTCAATCTCATAAAACGTCATCGTCCGGTGACCCGCTCACTTCAGCCCCAAGCGCCGCTCCAGATAATGAATATCGGTGCTACCTTGACGAAAGGCGGAGTGGTTGAAAATCTCTTGGTGCAGGGGAATGTTGGTCTTGATCCCCTCGACCACCATTTCGGCCAACGCATTGCGCATGCGTGCGATGGCGGTATCGCGCGTGTCGCCGTAGGCGATGACCTTGCCGATCATCGAATCGTAGAACGGCGGGACGTTGTAGCCGGTGTACACGTGACTGTCGACGCGGATGCCCGGGCCGCCCGGAGAGTGCCATAGCCTGATCGGACCGGGACAGGGCGCGAAAGTCTTCGGATCTTCGGCATTGATGCGGCATTCAACCGCGTGCCCTCGGATTTGAATGTCGTTCTGCCCGTACGGCAGGGGCTCGCCGGCGGCGATGAGCAGCTGCGCCTTGACGATGTCGATGCCGGTTACCAATTCCGTCACCGGGTGTTCGACCTGCACACGCGTGTTCATTTCAATGAAATAGAACTCGTTGTCCTGATACAGGAACTCGAGTGTGCCCGCGTTTCGGTATCCGACTTCGCGGCACGCGCGGGCGCAGCGCTCGCCCATGGTCTTTCGTTGTTTGGCCGTAAGGCCCGGCGCCGGCGCCTCTTCGATCACCTTTTGGTGGCGGCGCTGCATCGAGCAGTCGCGCTCGCCCAAGTGCACCACGTTGCCGTAATTGTCCGCGAGCACCTGAAATTCGATATGCCGCGGCTTCTCGAGAAATTTCTCCATGTAAACCTGAGGGTTCCCGAAAGCAGCAAGCGCCTCCGATTGGGTGACGCCGATGGCGTTCAAAAGCGACGCATCGGTATGTACCACGCGCATGCCGCGTCCGCCGCCGCCGCCCGACGCCTTGATGATCAACGGGTAGCCGATATCCTTGGCTATGCGGAAATTCTCGTCGACGTCGCTCCCCAGCGGGCCGTCGGAACCCGGCACACAGGGGACCCCAGAGGACTTCATCACCTTGATTGCGGACACCTTGTCGCCCATCAAGCGTATGGTCTCCGCGCGCGGACCGACGAAAATGAAGCCGCTCTTCTCCACGCGTTCCGCAAAGTCGGCGTTCTCCGACAAAAAGCCGTATCCGGGATGTATCGCCACCGAATCGGTCACTTCGGCGGCGCTGATGATGGCGGGCATGTTCAAATACGACTGTCCGGCTTGCGGCGGCCCGATACAGACCGTCTCGTCGGCCAGCAGCACGTGTTTGGTATTGAAGTCGGCCGTTGAATGCACCGCGACGGTCTTGATGCCGAGTTCGCGGCAAGCACGCAGAATGCGAAGCGCAATCTCGCCGCGATTAGCGATGACGACTTTTTCGATCATCGCAGCTATTCGATGATGAACAGCGGTTGGCCGAACTCGACGGGCTCGCCGTTTTTCGCGAGGATCGCCGTGACGCGCCCCGCCTTGTCGGATTCGATTTGATTCATCATCTTCATGGCCTCGATGATGCACAAGATCTGCCCGACTGTGATTTCCATTCCGATCTCGACGAAGGCTTTGGCGCCGGGCGTTGAGGCGGAGTAATAAGTACCCACCATCGGTGATGTCACCATATGTTCGTCGTCCCGCGGCTTGTGTTCGCCGGCCGAAGTCGCCGGAGCGGCCGGTGCCGCGAGCGGTGCGGGCTGGGTAACGGTAGTCGCGGTCGCCACGGGAGGCGGCATCGTGACGCGCTGATAGCGGCTGATGCGAACGGATTCTTCTCCCTCCGAAATTTCCAGCTCCGAAATTCCGGACTCTTCCAGCAGTTCGATCAACTTCTTTACCTTGCGAATGTCCATCCGCGAACCCCTTGAAGTTTCTTCGATTTTAAGTTGCGGTCAGGCGTGCGCAGGCCGCTTCGAGTGCAAGTTCGTATCCGATGGGCCCAAGTCCGAATATGCAACCGACCGCGAGGTCGGACAAATAGGAGTGATGCCGGAATTGCTCGCGCGCGAATACGTTGCTGAGGTGAATCTCGATGAACGGTACGGCTGTTGCCAGAAATGCATCGCGCAGCGCGATGCTGGTGTGCGTAAACGCGCCCGGATTGATGATTACGAATGCAATCCCGTCGCCCTTGGCGCCATGCACCTTGCCGATCAGTTCGTGCTCCGCGTTACTTTGGCAGGCTGTCAATTCATGGCCCTTCGCGCGGGCCAGGCCGGTTAGCTTTGATTCGATCTCGCGAAGCGTCGCCGAACCGTACAGCGCCGGCTCGCGCGTCCCGAGCAGGTTCAAATTCGGTCCATTCAGCAGCAAAATACGCGCCATCTGATAGTTGATCCAGCGCTGTTGCGCAGAAAAGGTCCGCGATATTAACCAGAAAATGACCCGAATTGGCAAGCTTCGGCTGCGAACGTCGCCGGAAAACCCCTAACCGGTGCCTTGGGTCAAGCGCTGCAATCCCTGTTCGATGGCGTGCCGGGCGTCGGGTAGGGCAACCTGGTCCTGATTGACCTGTTGTAGTACCGACAAAATCAGATCCGTCTGGGCCCTGTGCAACTCGCCCATGTAAAGCGCAACCACCTCGCCGCGGCGATCCGTGAAGACGGTGAAGGGGAGTGCGGGGTCGGCGACACCGAAGGCGGCGGCCGCGTCCAATGCATCCTGCTCTCCGATCAACAACGGATAGGCGATCTTCAGTTCATCCGCGTAGGCGAGCACCTGATCTCGGTGATCGACGGCAATCCCGATCACCGTCACACCGCGATCGGCCCATGAGCGCTGCAGCGATTCGAGCAGCGGTATTTCGCGGCGGCAGGGGGCGCACCAAGTGGCCCAGAAGTTGATGACCAGGGATTTGCCGGCCCATGCTTTTATCGAGACCGGTTTGCCGTCGCGGCCTTGAAGCGAAAATTCGGGTAGGCGGTCCGGTATCTTCGCTCCGAGAGGCATCGCCTCGGCGAAACTCGGTGCAAGCTCACCGCGTGTGGTTTCGCTGGGCTTTGCCGCGGCGATAGGGCTGCCAAGGTATATTGGCGAGGCATCGCGGCTCAAGTAAACGCCAGCGCCGGCCCAGACCCCTACCATGACGGTCAAGGCCGCGCCGATGACGCGCGGCCAGCGGCGTGTCATGGCGCCGGCAGGTCGAGTCGGCGTCCCTTGCGCAGCAGCAATCCGGCAATCAGAAAGGCGCATGCGCCGCCGAGGATCGCGATGCCTTCCCATCTGGGCGGAGGAGGTTGAACGGCCGAAGCGACGGGGCTCTGCGGGAACAGCACCTTGCTGATGGGCAGGTAGCAAAGTCCCGCGTCGGCGCATCCTTGATAAGTGACTTTGATCTGGAGGGGGTGCGCCCCGAAGTCGAGCCGTTTGTAAGCCACGGTCCCTTCAACTTGATGCAAAAAGATCTCTTGGGTGCCGAGATAGGGGTCGGTCTTGAGCACGCCGCCCGGCAAGGAGACCGCGGAAACCACCAAGTCCGGACTCTCCGCCGTCACTTCGATTTTGCGGCGATAAAGATAGTAGCCGTCCGCAATGATCCAGCGCACGCGCAACAGGTCGCCGTCGACTCGGGCGCCGACGCGAAACGCGGCGTCGGGAGGCAAAAAATCGCCCTCGTTGGAGTCGATTCCGCGCATCCACCAGGGCTTTGCCGCGGCGGATCCGCTCATCAAACCGAGCAGCGATAGCAGCAACAGGACACGGGTCAGCCTCATGCGCACACTGTATCAATAATCACGCCACTAGCGGGCTGGCGCTGCGCACCCGCGCGGGGAATATGCTGCGATGCAATAAAAATATCCCCCCATTGAGGCCTTGCATCGGTGAAATCTGCCACTATCATTAGCAGCCACGAGCAGAGAGTGCTAACAAGCTTTGCTCAGGCTAACCCGTAACTCAAGCATTAGGAGTCTTGTTCTATGAAGATTCGTCCCCTTCATGACCGCGTGATCGTGAAACGAGAAGAAGAAGAGCGTAAGTCCCCTGGCGGCATCGTGATCCCGGATACGGCGACTGAGAAGCCCATTTTCGGGAAAGTAGTGGCTGTCGGAAAGGGCAAGATTTTGGAAAACGGCGAGATTCGTCCGCTCGACCTCAAGGTCGGCGACAAGATCCTATTCGGTAAGTACAGCGGTACCGAAGTGAAGATGGATGGCGACGAGTTGGTAGTCATGCGTGAGGAAGACGTCATGGCTGTGGTCGAAGGCAAGTAAGCGCTTCGATCGCCCGTATCGTTATCAAATTCAACTAGAGGTATCAGCAAATGGCAGCAAAAGACGTACGCTTCAGCGACGACGCTCGGCAACGCATGTTCAAGGGTGTGAATGTTCTGGCGAATGCCGTCAAGGTAACGCTGGGCCCCAAGGGCCGCAACGCCGTGCTCGACAAGAGCTTCGGCGCCCCCACCGTCACCAAGGACGGTGTCTCGGTCGCCAAGGAAATCGAGCTCAAGGACAAGTTCGAGAACATGGGCGCGCAAATGGTGAAGGAAGTCGCGTCCAACACCTCCGATGAGGCCGGCGACGGCACCACCACCGCCACCGTGCTCGCACAGGCGATCATCCGCGAGGGTCTGAAATCGGTCGCCGCGGGTGCGAATCCAATGGACCTGAAGCGTGGCATCGACCTTGCGGTCACGACCGCAACGGAAGAGCTCAAGAAGCTGTCCAAGCCGTGCAAGGATCCGAAGGCCATTGCTCAGGTCGGCACCATTTCGGCGAACGCCGATGAGAGCATTGGCAAGACGATTGCCGATGCCATGGCGAAGGTCGGCAAAGAGGGCGTGATCACCGTCGAAGAAGGTTCGGGCCTCGAGAACGAACTCGAAGTGGTCGAAGGCATGCAGTTCGATCGCGGCTATCTGTCGCCTTATTTCATCAACAATCAGCAGAGCCAGAGCGCGGAGCTCGAGAAACCGCTGGTTCTATTGGTGGACAAGAAGATCTCCAACATTCGCGAACTACTGCCGCTGCTCGAAGGGATCGCCAAGGGCGGCCGTCAGCTGCTCATCGTCGCGGAAGACGTCGAGGGCGAGGCGCTTGCCACGCTCGTGGTCAACACCATCCGCGGCATCGTCAAGGTCGCCGCCGTCAAGGCGCCGGGCTTCGGCGATCGGCGCAAGGCGATGCTGCAGGACATTGCGGTGCTCACGGGCGGCACGGTGATCTCCGATGAAGTCGGTCTGTCGCTCGAGAAGGCGACGCTGAACGATCTCGGTGAAGCGAAGAAGATCCTGGTGGAGAAAGAGAACACCACGATCATCGATGGCGCCGGCAAGGCAGCGGACATCAAGGGCCGAGTCGAGAGCATTCGCCAGCAGATCGAGGAAGCGACCTCCGATTACGACAAGGAAAAACTGCAGGAGCGCGTTGCCAAGCTCTCCGGCGGTGTGGCCTTGATCAAGGTCGGTGCGGCTACCGAGATCGAAATGAAGGAAAAGAAGGCCCGCGTCGAAGATGCACTGCACGCTACTCGTGCGGCGGTCGAAGAGGGCGTGGTTCCGGGGGGCGGCGTGGCGCTGGTGCGTGCGCTCAAGGCCATCGAGAAGTTGGTCGGCGCGAACGAAGACCAGACGACGGGCATCAAGATCCTGGCCCGCTCGATCGAGGAGCCGCTGCGCCAGATCGTGGCGAACGCCGGTGAAGACGCCGCGGTGGTGTTGAACCGGGTCAAGGAAGGCAAGGGCACCTTCGGCTACAACGCCGCGACGGGCGAGTACGGCGACATGGTCGAAATGGGCATCTTGGATCCGACCAAGGTCACGCGTCTGGCGCTGCTGAACGCCGCCTCGGTAGCGGGACTGCTGCTCACGACGGAAGTCATGGTCGCTGAGTCGCCGAAGGAAGATGAGCATGCACATGGTGCGCCGGGTGGCGGCATGGGTGGCATGGGCGGCATGGACATGTAATATCGCGCCATTGCAGGCGACCCCTGCAATTGCCGGTAACGGTCTGAAAGAGAGCGGGCTTCGGCCCGCTCTTTTTTTGACGGGGCTCATCGATCCCAAAGAATTGATGGCCATGAGCGGCTCTTTGCGCTAAAAGATTGGGCGTGCGCGTGGGGAGCGGAACAACATGAAGTTTTATTGGTGCGCAAATACCCGCGCGTTTCGCATCGCGTGGCTGCTGGAAGAGGCGGGGGTGCGCTATGAGCGCGTCGTCATCGACATCCACGATGCGGCTGCGAAGAGCGACCCTGCGTTTCGTGCCGTTTCGCCCATGGGCAAGGTCCCGGCGCTGGAGGATGGCGCGGCGCGGTTGTCGGATTCCGGCGCGATTTGCATCTACGTGGCGGACCAATACCCCGAAGCGCGGCTCGCGCCTCCGGTCGGACACCCGGAGCGCGCGCGATATCTGCAGTGGATCACCTTCACGAACTCGGTGATCGAACCGGCGATGGCCGAGAAGTTCGCCAAGCTCGAGCCCAGGCCTGGCTCCTTTGGGTGGGGCAGCTTCGATCTGATGCTGGCAACCCTGCGATCCGAACTGTCGAGGGGCGAGTGGATCCTGGGGGATCGCTTTTGCGCAGCGGACGTGTTGCTCGGGACGAGCGCGTTCTACCTCAAGCAATTTGCACTCATCGGGGACGATCCGATTTTGAGCGCCTACGCGGTACGCTGTCAGGAGCGTCCCGCATGGCAGCGTGCCAAGGCGTTTGACGCAGCCCGCAAATGACATGGACTAAAAGCCAGCGCAACGTGGTGATCGCCGCGTACTTGGGCTGGACGTTGGACGCGTTCGATTTCTTTCTCATGGTGTTCATGTTCAAGGACATCTCGGCGGAGCTGCATTCGAGCATGCAGCTCGTATCCTCCGCGGTGCTGTTGACTTTGGGTATGCGGCCGCTCGGCGCCTTGTTCTTCGGCCGTCTGGCGGATCGCTTCGGCCGCAAGCCAACGCTCGTATGGAACGTCCTGGCCTATTCGATCTTGGAAATGGCCTCGGGTTTTGCGCCGAACATGTCAACGCTGCTCATCGTCCGCGCCTTGTTCGGTATCGCCATGGGCGGGGAATGGGGGGTCGGCTCCGCTTTGACGATGGAGACGATCCCTCCGGCGGCGCGCGGTTTCGTGTCGGGTTTGCTGCAGGTGGGCTACCCTTCGGGCTACTTCCTCGCATCTCTGGCCGTGTACCTCTTTTATGACCGACTGGGCTGGCGCTATATGTTCGTGCTCGGCGTGATTCCCGCGGTGCTCGTTTTTTTCATCCGCCGTGGCGTCAGCGAATCGCCCGCATGGCAGGAGCGCAAATCCCTTCCGCGCCCAGGGCTCCTCGCGGTGCTGCGGCGCGAATGGAAGCTCGCTCTGTACGCCATCGTCCTGATGACCGCGTTCAATTTCTTCAGTCACGGATCCCAGGACGCGTATCCGAATTTGTTTTTGAAGGTCCAGCACCACTTCGATACGAAATTGGCCTCGCTCATGACGGCGATCGCAAATATCGGAGCGATCTGCGGTGGACTTTTCTTTGGATCGCTATCCGAGAAATTCGGGCGGCGGCGGACCATCGTCGCTGCCGCGCTCATCGCGCTGCCGACCCTGCCGTTTTGGGCGTTCGGTTCGACTCCTTTGATCCTGGCCGCCGGGGCGTTCGCGATGCAATTCTCCGTTCAGGGGGCTTGGGGAGTGATTCCCGCTCATCTGAACGAGCTGTCTCCGCCGGAGATTCGCGCAACCTTTCCGGGGTTCGTCTACCAACTCGGCAATCTCTTGGCCGCCGTCAATTTGAATCTGCAGGTAGCTATCGCCGAGGCCCACGGCAACGACTATGGGTTGGCAATGGCGCTAGTCGTCGGCACGGTGGTCGTCGTGATTGCCGTGATGGTGGTGATCGGCCGCGAACAGCGCGGCATTTCAATGGGCCTGGCGCAGCTGGCTATTGCGCAACCGGGTGCACCGGATCGTCGTTCGTGACTTGGTCGGCAGCGCAATACTTGAGGTTCGAGGATGAGCGCACGCGACCGGTGCGCGACTTGTTGTCCGCGCTGCCGGCAGTGGACGCGAGAGTCGCCGTCGATATCGGCTGCGGACCGGGCAATTCGACCGAACTGCTCGCGGCACGATTTCCCAATGCTGCGGTGAGCGGGCTCGACAGTTCCGCCGACATGATCATGGCGGCCCGCAAACGATTCCCCATGCTGCGATTCGAAGTCACCGGCATCAAGGCGTGGATCAAGATCGATGCGGGGCGTGGGCCGGAGCCCGATGTGATACTGGCCAATGCCGTGCTGCAGTGGGTACCCAATCACGCCGAATTGTTTCCGTCGCTGCTCGCAAAGCTTGCGCTGGCCGGCACACTGGCCGTGCAAATGCCGGATAACCTCGACGAGCCGGCTCAGCGCTTGATGCGTGAGCTTGCCGCCGATGGCCCGTGGAGGCGCAAGCTGGCCGGCGCCGCGCGGGCGCGCGAACCGATCGCGGGCGCCGATTGGTACTATCATCGGTTGCGTGCGCATTGCGGCAAGGTGGATGTATGGCGGACCACTTACTACCATCCCTTGACCGGAGGCGAACATGCGGTCGTGGAGTGGTTCAAGGGGAGCGGATTGCGACCCTTCCTCGAGCCGCTGAATCCGACCGAGCGCGAAACCTACCTCATGCGCTATACCGCGGCGGTAAAGAGCGCCTATCCTCCCCGGCCGGACGGCGCCGTGCTGTTGCCATTCCCTAGATTGTTTATCGTGGCGACCCGCTAGGCTCTGGAGGCGGGCCGCCTCTGCACGGGTGCTCGCACCTGGGGCGCCTCGCACACGACTGTGTAACCGCCGCTCGCACCGCGCACCAATCTGAGCCTGCCGCCGATGGCGCTGGACCGAAAGCGCATCGTGCGCATGCCGAGCCCGATACCGGCACCGCTGGCGCTCTCGCTCGAGAGACCGTGGCCGTCATCGCTGATGGCAAGGCGGATGCTACCGTCGCGGGAACAAAGATCGATCTCGACCCCGCTCGCGCCGGAATGTTTGAGAGCGTTCTGTACGGCTTCCTGGGCAATCCGATACAAGTGGTTGCGCGCCTTGAGGTCGACGCTAACCGGCTCTTCGTGGCCGACCCGAAACCGGACCGGAATGCCGCTCAGGGAGCTATTTCGCGCCAGCGCCTCGAGCGCCGCCTCGAGGCTGCCGTCGGCATCCGTCAACGGCGAGAGGCCCTGCACAATGAGGCGGGCGTTTTGGATGCAGCTTGTCGCGAGCAGTGCCAACTGGTCGAGCTCGCCGGCAATCGCATCGCGCTCCCGCACTGCGCGATTCGCCAAGGCGCGCGCCGACAGAGCGAGGCCCGTGAGTTCCTGGCCGAGGCCGTCGTGCATCTCCTGGCCTATCCGGCGCTGCTCGCACGAGATCGCGTCGACCAGCGCATGGCCGAGCGCTCGCCGTTCCGTGACATCGACCGCGAACACCAATTCGGCGGGTTGGCCGCCGAAATTGATCGAGCGTGTCCAGACCTCAACCTGGAGCAGGCGGCCGTCCCGTGTCAAATGGCGCGTCTCGAACGGTTCCGCGGCCGAACCCGGTGTGAGCTCGCCCGACTGCACGGGCAGCGGATTCTCTTCCGGTGGAATCAGCGCCGCGACGGTCATCGACTGGAAATCCGAACGGCTCCAACCATACTGGCGCACCGCCGCCTCGTTGATCATCAGGAACCTCAATGTGTCGCGGTCATGCACCCAAATCGGCTGAGGGCTGCCGTTGAATATCTGCGCATAACGCTGTTCTGCGCGCAGTCCTTCGAGACTCGCCGCATCCCGCTCCGCGAGTAGTGCCGTGACGATGAGCGTCAGGCCGGTTAGCGCGGCGATCAGCGTCCAGATCGTAATGAGGCCGTGCAGGTCGTCGATGTGATCGAAGGCGCCGCGGCCGAAGGCGATGCTGTACGCGGTCACAGCCGAGATTGCGAATGACGCGCTGGCCGCCGGCACGAGACCGAAGCGGATGGCCCCCACCACGACGAGCAGGATGGCGAATAAGGCCAATGGCGGCCTGCTGAGCTGCTGGTTGGAAACGCCCAAAATTGCGTAGCTGCAAATCGCCACCCCCAGCATCCACAGCGCGCCCGACTTCCAATGCCCGATGAATTGCGCAAGGCTCCGCCGGCTCAAGGCCACGAGAATCGGGCCGACCAGGATCACACCCGCGGTGGTGTTGATCCACCAGCGGATCCAGTTGATCGGGTTCCCCACCTCGGCCGTGGAATCCGCGAGATAGAAACCCAGATAGCCTCCCACCGGCGCAAGCGTCATGCCGACCGCCGCGGCCACAATGAACAGCGGCACATCGCTGGCGCGGCTGAAGCTCGGATCGAAGCCGCGCCATTCGAGGATCCACGCCGTAAGCGCAGCGCCGCCGGTGAGTCCGACCCCTACACCGATCGCAGCAATGAGCGGTTGGTGAGTCCACATGTCGATGGCGAAGCCGGCGGCGAGCACCGCAGGCCACATTGGACGCCCCCAGCAATACATCGCGGCTACCGCAAAGCCGCTTGGCAACAGCGGCAGCGACAGATGGGCGCCCAAGCTCGTCAGCGCAAAGCCGAGCGCGCCGGTCGCGAAGATCGCCGCGAACGCGAGCAACATCCTGAGCATTGTGAATGCCGGAGAGAGAATGGCGCGTTGCGATGATACGACCAGGTCGATCTCCCTGAGGGCCTTCTTGGCAACTGACGGTGAAAGGTATCCTTGATTGGAATGTGATTCAATTGGCTCGCATGATCTTTCCCAGCCACTTCCTGCAATCCGTGCCTGAAATATTGCACGACTCCGTGGCGCGATGGTGGGAGCGCGCCGGCCGGGAGGGCGCACTGCCGGGGATCTATGCGGCCCTGCCCGGCGCGCTGCAAGCGGAGCTGCCGCGGCTGGTGGCGGCGAGCGAGTTCGCCGCATCGGCATTGATACAGGACCCGCAAGGGCTCGGCTGGGTGAGCCGGCATCTCGAGCCGTCGATCGCAGGCGCTGCGAACCGGGAGTACCATCGGCGGGTCTCCGCGGCCGCAACATCCGCCGACGCGCAGCGGCTGCTGCGGGAATGGCGGCGACGCGAGATGCTGCGCATCGCGTGGCGCGACATCGCCGGCCGCGCCGGCGTGGTCGATACCTTGCACGCCGTGTCGGAGCTGGCGGATGCCTGTATCGGGGCGGCGACCGCGGCCGCGCAGGCGATCCTCGAAAATCCCTTCGGTAGGGCCCGAAACGCCGCCGGCGCCGATGTGCCGCTGATCGTGCTCGGCATGGGCAAGCTCGGCGGGATGGAACTGAATTTTTCCTCCGACGTCGATCTCGTGTTTCTTTTCGCGCAGGCCGGCCAAACCGACGGCGCGCGCGTGATCGAGAACGAGGAATATTTCACCCGCGTCGGCCGGGAATTGATTCGTTTGCTGGACGCGCGAACCGAAAACGGCTTCGCCTTTCGGGTGGACATGCGTCTGCGCCCCTTCGGCGAGAGCGGGCCGCTGACCGTGAGTCTCGCCTCGCTCGAGGATTATCTGCAGCAGCACGGCCGGGATTGGGAGCGCTATGCGTGGATCAAGGCGCGCGCCATCGTGGGCGCCGAGGCCTACGGCGCCGTAAACCAAGAGTTCGTGCGGCCATTCGTCTATAGGCGCTACCTCGATTTCGGAGTGTTCGAAAGCTTGCGTGAAATGAAGGCGCTGATCGCCAGTGAAGTGGCGCGCCGAGATCTCGGTCAAGACCTCAAACTGGGGTCGGGCGGCATTCGCGAAATCGAATTCATCGTGCAGTCGATGCAGTTGGTTCGCGGCGGCAGCGACCGGCGCCTGCAAGATGCCGCCCTGCTCGAAGTATTGCCGCAGCTGGTTAATTCCAAATCATTGTCGGCGGCCGAGGTCGCCGAGTTGCACGACGCTTACCTGGTGCTGCGCAAGGCCGAAAATGCGGTGCAGATGATTCGTGACGAACAGACCCATTCGATACCATTGGACCCGGCGGATCGTGCCCGTCTCAGCTTGAACATGGGTGCTGCGGATTGGTCTGCGGCGAGCGAGCGCATCGACGCCGCGCGCCGAGCCGTGGCGCGGCAGTTCGAAGCATTGCTGTTCGGGAGCCCGGACACCAAGCGAGCGAACGGCGAGGCGCCGTTGATCTGGCTCGGCATCGAGGCGTCATCCATCGAGGAGGAATTGGCTGGCGGCGGATTTCCCGCGCCCGAGGTCGCGGCGGTCGCGGCGCTGCTGGAAACCTATCGCAAATCGGCTCCCTACCGCAGGTTGGACGAGGCCGGGCGGCGCCGCCTGCATGTCGTCCTCGAGCGATTGCTGAAAGCGGCCGCCGGGCAGGGGCACCCCGCGATTGTGGTGCAGCGGGTGCTGCGAGTGTTCGATGCGATCGGCGCCCGCTCGTCCTATTTGGCGCTCCTCAAGGAGCAGCCCGCGGCTCTCGATCGATTGATCGACGTTTGCGCGATCAGCGGTTTCCTGGCGCGTCAAATCGCCGACTTTCCGCTGCTGCTCGACGAATTGATCGACGCCAGGGCGTTCGCCGAAGTCCCCTCGCGCGAAGGATTCGCCCGAGAGCTCGCCGCCCGGACGGAACGGCTGTCTGCAGACGATCCGGAGCGGCAGGTCGAGGCGCTGCGGCAATTCCAAAAGGTTGCGGTATTCGCGGTGGCCCTCTCCGACCTCACGGGTCGCCTCAGGCTGATGTCGGTCAGCGACCGGCTGACTGACATCGCCGAACTCATCGTGCAATGCTGCATGGACCTCGCTTGGGGTCAGATGACCAAGATCTACGGCGTGCCGTATTGCGGGGATGACGCGGCGAGCGTACGAATCGTCAAGGTGGCGGTGGCGGGCTACGGCAAACTCGGCGGTTTGGAACTCGGCTACGGCTCCGATCTCGATCTGGTATTTCTGCATGACTCGAGCGGCGAAATTCAACAAACCGCGGGCGATCGACCGTTGGACAACGGCGTATTCTTCTTAAGGTTGGGACAACGCATTGTCCATCTGCTCACAATGCATTCGGCGGCGGGACGGCTGTACGAGGTCGACATGCGCCTGCGACCGAACGGCAAGGGCGGGTTCTTGATGACCGGTGTCGATGCCTTCGAACGGTATCAGCAACACGACGCCTGGACTTGGGAGCATCAAGCGCTGCTGCGTGCGCGGGCGGTAGGCGGCGATGAGCGCCTGTGCGCGCGCTTCGAGGCGGTGCGGCGCCGCGTCCTGTGCAGCGCCGTGCGGCGCGACACGCTGCGCGCGGACGTGTCGCAGATGCGCTCGCGCATGCGCCGCGAGCTGTCGCAGGCGGGACCGGGGCAGTTCGACATCAAACAGGATGCGGGCGGCATCGCCGACATCGAATTCTTGGTGCAATACTGGGTATTGGCGGCCGCGAGCGCGCATCCGCAAGTCGTGACGTTCAGCGACAATATTCGCCAGCTCGAGGCTCTTGCCCGGGCGGGCGTGCTCGATGAACCCACGGCGCTGTGGCTCAAGCAAGCCTATATAGGCTATCGTAGCGTGCTGCACCACCAGTCGCTGGAAGGCGGATTGCGTGTGGTGGAGGCGGGCCCCTATGCCGAGACGCGGGCCCGTGTCCAAGGCATCTGGCGCAAAACATTCGATGGCGCGGACAATTGAGGCAAGCGGAGCGATGACCATGATGCAGGCCAATGCACAACATCAATACACGGTGACCTTGGCCGATTTGCCGCTGTCGTGTCCCATGCCCGGCATGCTTTTGTGGAATTCGCATCCACGGGTATACCTGCCCATCGAGGCTTCCGGCTGGGCCAAGTGCGCGTACTGCGGAGCCGAGTACACCCTTGTCCGCGGCTCGCACTCCTATGAACAGCCCGACCAGCAGGCGCCTCCCGGAGACGGCGGCTAGGTCTTGTAGTCGCTGTAGGACTTTTCCTCGACGAGGCTCGAGCCGAGTTTTAGATTCAGGCGCCGCTTGATGGCGGCTCGCTCATCGTTCTCGATGTAGACCGAGCGGGCGAGGCGGATGAATTCGGCGTCGAAGGCCTGCGCACGCTCCTTGTCGCGGATGGCGTCTTCGATCGTCCATAGGCGCTCGTTGACGGCCAGCAAGGCGCGCATCTCGCCGTCCACGTCGATGGAGGCGTACGCCGAGCTCTTCCAAGTCGTTTCCAGTGCATTCAGTTCGAGTCGCACATTGGTCAATTTATTCGGGTCCGCGATGCGCTGCGACTTGATGCGCAGAATGGTGATCTTATCGAGCATTTCGCCGGGTGAAACGGGCACCAAAATTTCATTCATACTGTGTCATCATGCTTATGGAACGACGCATTGCCACACCGAGAGGCGCCATGCTGGCTGATCCCGCACATCTTGGCAATTCGCCGGATGCCGCTGGGGAGACCCTGTTCGAGCCGCAATTCTGGGCCGCGCGAGGCGAGCTGATCGCTGCGGGCAGCGGACGCGGTGCCGTGTGGTTTATCGCATCGGGGTCCCAATCTTGGGTGCTGCGTCACTACCGGCGCGGCGGTTTCATGGCGCGGATTTCGCTGGATCGGTACCTCTGGACCGGCGAGTCACGAGTGCGTGCGTTTGCCGAGTACCGCTTGCTGGCAGGTCTGGTGCGGCGCGGTTTGCCGGTGCCGGTACCGATCGCGGCGCGCTATCAGCGCGATGGCATGAGCTATCGCTGTGATCTTGTGATGCTGCGCATAGCGGATGCGGTGCCCTTGAGTTCGCTGCTCGCCGAGAGCGCGTTGAGCGAGAGCGCATGGCGTGCGATCGGCGCGACCATCGCGCGCTTGCACCACAGTGGTGTCGACCATGCCGACCTCAATGCGCACAATATTCTGCTCGACCGCAATGGCGCGGTCAGCATCATTGACTTCGATCGCGCTCGTGTTCGCGGCCGCGGCGCCTGGGCCTCGCGCAATTTGCTAAGGCTGCGCCGCTCGCTGACGAAGGTGTCACGCGGATCGCCGTCCGATCGATTCCCGTCTGCGGCATGGGGAAGCTTGCTGGCCGGTTATGATTCCTATGGTTTAGACGGTGCGCCGCCTCTATAGCTGCTTGACGGTGGTTCTGGCACCGCTGGCTTTCTCGGTGGTGCTGTGCCGCGGCTTGCGCGATCGCCGCTACTGGACCGGCCTCCTCGAGCGCTTCGGATGGGGGCCGCCGGTGGGCGGATCGGCGAGCATTTGGCTGCACGCGGTGTCGCTCGGCGAAGTAACCGCCGCCGCCGCGCTGGTTCGTGCACTGCGCGCCCGCTATCCCGGGAGTCCGTTCGTGCTGAGCACCGCGACACAGACCGGCCGGGCCCGCGCGCAGGAGCTGTTTGCGGACCAGGCCGATATTCGCTTCCTGCCCTACGATACGCCGGGATCGGTGGCGCGATTCCTGGCGCGAATACACCCGCGCTTGGCAATCATCATGGAAACCGAACTGTGGCCGAATCTGCTCCACGAATGCCGGCGGCGCGGCGTGCCCGTGGTATTCGCGAGCGCGCGCCTCACGCAAAGATCGGTATCGCGCTATCGCCGCTTCGGCACGCTGTTCAGCGGCGTATGGGCGAGCAACACGCTGGTCGCGGCGCAGACTGCGGAGGACGCCGAGCGTTTTATTGCGATCGGCGCACCTCGAGCCGGCACGCACGTCATCGGCAATATGAAATTCGACCTGCAGCTGGGCGATGCCATCATCGAGCAGGGGCGCGCCTTGCGTCTGCGCTACCTTGGCCCGCGACCGGTGTGGGTCGCGGGCAGCACTCATGCCGGTGAGGAGGAGCAGCTGCTGGAAGCGCATGCCGCCTTGTTGCACGAATTCGCAGATGCGTTATTGATCCTGGTGCCGCGGCATCCGCAGCGGTTCGACAGTGTGTCGAGCCTGTTGACGCGCAACGGCATACGTTTTGACCGCCGTAGCCTCGCCCATGCGGTGCGGCCGGACGCGCAGGTCCTGTTGGCCGACACGGTGGGCGAACTCGCCGCTCTATACGCCGCAGCCGATGTGGCATTCGTCGGCGGCAGCTTGGTGCCGGTCGGGGGGCACAACTTGCTGGAACCGGCCGCGCTCGGCGTGCCGGTGATCACCGGACCCTACAACGCCAACAGCAAGGAAATCGCGCGATTATTGGTGGAGACCGGCGGGGCGGTGGAAGTCGAGGATGCTCCGGACTTGAGCGGCGCGCTGTGTCGGCTGTTCGCCGGTCCGGCCCTGAGAGAGCGAGTGGGCGCACGCGGCCGCGAGTTCGTCGATGCGCACCGCGGCAGCGTCGAACGCCTGATCGATCTCATCGATCCGTTGCTGGCGGCGCCGGCGCCGGGGAAGCCTCGGCCGGCTGCGGTGATTCGCTGAGCAAACCATTGAGTCGATTCAGGCCCTGTTCGGAAAGGATGCCCGCCGCCTGTTGCAGAATGCTGCGGAGGGTGGCATTCAGTACTGTGGGATCTGCGGATCGAGGTCCCGCGACCACGCCAAGATCCCGCCGGCGAGGTTGAATACCGAAGCGAAACCCTGTGAATCGAGAAAACGCGCCACTTCGCGGCTGCGACCGCCGGACCGGCAAATAACCACCGTCGTCGCGCTGGGTTCCAGTACCTCGAGACGCTCGGCGATCCGGCCCATGGGGATGTGAACCACGCGCGAAGGCACCGGGGCCAATTGAGTCTCCCACTCCTCGCGGACATCGAGCAGCGTCATTTCGACCCCCGCGGCGCGCCGCTCGAGGAACTCCCGAGGGCTCAGTTCCCTGATCATCAGAATACGAATCCCGGCGCGGCGGCGGCATTGATCAACGGATCGATCACCGTCTCGAACAAGCTCTCGCGAATCCACTCACCCTGATCGACCCGGCGCACCAGAATCGCCTCCATCACCGGCGCCGAACCGACCACCGCGAACAAACGGCCGCCAAGGCGCAGCGCCTGCTCGAAGCGCGTGTCGTAAATCGGCATCGATCCGGTAACCGCGATCACATCGTACTCGCCCAACGGCGCCGGGCCGAATGCGTCGCGCGTTTCGAAGCGCACCCGCGCCTGCGGTACGGCGCGGACATTGGCGCTGGCAGCGGCGGCGAATTCGGCATAAATATCGATCGAATGCGTCGCGGCGGCGAGTAAGCCCAAACAAGCGCTCAAATATCCGGTGCCGGTGCCGACTTCGAGCGCGCTGTCGGATGCATTTATCCCCAGCGCCTGTAAGATGCGCCCTTGAATATTGGGCGCAAGCATCGACTGACCGAAACGGATGGGAATCGGCGCATCGGCGAACGCAAGCTCGCGGTAGCCTTCAGGCACAAATGCCTCGCGCGGCACCGCCGAGAGCGCCTCGAGCACTCGCCGGTCGAGAACCTCCCAGGTGCGGATCTGTTGATCCACCATTTGCTGTCGAGCGGCGAGTGTGTCCATAGGGTCTCTTGGCGATAAGGCCGCTGATTATGGTCAATTTCCACAGGCGGCGCCACGTCTGTGCGCTATTCTGACGGTCACGATGATTCGTGATGCGCCCACTTGATGGGGGCCCCCGGCCCAAGCGTCGTCGGAATGTATCGTTATCGAGGTCCGTTGATTTTGTCTCCCGTAATCCTATGGTTCTTGATTTCCGCTGTTTTAGCCGTGGGTATTGGTGTGCTCCTCGTTTGGAAGCGGCGCCAAGAGCGCGCGGTCAGCGAATTTTCCCGGCAGATATCGCGGCTCACGCGCGACACCGGCACGGCGGCGCGCGTCGGGCTCGAGGGTAAGTCCGAGGCGCTGGCGCAGTTGAGTTCGGCAATGAATGCGCTGCTCGAAAATCTCGAGCAGCGCGGCGCACTCCTGCACGACCGAGAGCAGCTGTTTCAACGCTTGGTCGAGACGGTGCACGACGCGGTTCTGGTTCACCGCAAGCACATTTTGTTCGCGAATAAGCGGTTTTTGGCGCTGCTGGGCGCGAACGCATCCGATGTGGTCGGAAAATCGCTGACCGACTTTGTGGCGCCGGAATATGTCGAGTTGGTGGAGAACAACCTGAGGCGGCGGCTGGCGGGCGAGCCTTCGGCCGAGCGCTATGAGGTCGAACTCGTCGGAACACACGGCGAAGTCTCCCGCGTCGAGTTGTCGAGCACCTTGATCGACAGCGCCGGCGAGCCGGCACTGCTGCTGAGCGCCTTGGAGATGCTGCCGAGCATGATGCCGGCCAACGGGCCGGCCCGGCCTCGCGCCATGGTGACGCTCGATGCGATGGGCGAGAGCGTCATCACGGTCGACGCGGAGGGCCGAATCGACTACGCCAATCACGCGGCGGAGGCCCTGCTCGGTCAGCAATTCGATCAGATGGTGGGCAAGCTGTTCGCCGACGTGGCCTCGTTCGTCGACGAATCGGATCGCCACTCCCTCGGAGATCCGGTGAGCAAGGCGCTTGCGGCCGGCGGTCGGGTCACGATGGGCAAGCGCGCCGTGCTGGTACCCGTCAATGCCGATCTGGAGCGTTCGGTCGAAATCAGTGTAACGCCGCTCAAGAATGAGGCCAAGGAGACCTTGGGTCTGGTGCTGGTATTGCACGACACCAGCGAGCTGCGCGGCTTTACCCGTCAGATTACCTATCAGGCCAGTCACGACGCGTTGACCGGCCTGGTCAACCGACGGGAATTTGAACGACGGCTGCAGGAGGCGCTCGATTCGGCACAGACGGGAGACGCGACGCATGCGCTGTGCTTCCTCGACCTTGATCGGTTCAAGCTCGTGAACGATACCTGCGGGCATACCGCTGGCGACAACATGCTGCGCGAAGTGGCGACGATTCTCAAAGACGCGGTGCGCGATTCCGACACGGCCGGGCGCATCGGCGGAGATGAATTTGCGTTGCTGTTGGTGGGTTGTCCGCTCGAAAAAGCCCGGCAAATCGCCGACGACGTGGTGCGTGCCGTCAACGATTACCGCTTCGTCTGGAAGGACAAGATTTTCAATGTCGGCGTCAGTATCGGGCTGGTCGAAATCGGCCGCGACGGCGGTTCGATCGAAGACATCATGAATTCGGCCGATTCCGCCTGCTACGTCGCCAAGAGCCAAGGCGGGGTGCATGTGCACGTGTATTCCGCGCGGGAGGAGGCGAGCGCGCGCCACAGCGGCGAGATTCAATGGCTGCAGAAGCTGCAGCGCGCCCTGAGCGACAACAAATTTGAGCTGTACTACCAGCCCATCGTGCATGCGCAACTCACCGGCTCACGGGGTCCGGCGCTTGAGGTATTCGTGCGATTGGACGGCGAAAGCGGCCAACCCGCCTCATCGCCGGCCGAATTCATTCGTGCCGCCGAACGCTACCGCTTGATGCCGCGCGTCGATCGCTGGGTAGTGCAGGCCGTGCTGGCGGCTCTCGGCCGCGGCGGGTTGAAGCTGCCGCCCGGGCGGAGCGTCGCGATCAACATCGCGGGACAAACCCTCGGCGATGCGGATTTCTTGGAGTTCGTCGCGGACTGCTTCGATCACACGGGAGCAAACCCGGGCGACATCTGCTTCGAAGTCACCGAGAGTGCGGTGGTGGCCAATATTGACCATGTACGCCGATTCATCGCGGTATTGCACGGCATGGGCTGTGAGTTCGCGCTGGACGATTTCGGCAGCGGCTTGAGTTCGTTCGCGACCTTGAAGACGCTGCCGATCGATTACCTGAAGATCGACGGGTCCTTCATCTCAAATCTCGCCGCCGATTCCGTAAATCGGGCAATGGTCACCGCCATGATAGAGCTGGCGCGCAGCTTGCGCTTTCGCGTCGTCGCCGAGCAGGTAGAGGATCAGCTGTCGCTCGATACCGTGAAGGGCATGGGTATCGACTTCGTGCAGGGGTTCATCATCGGCCGCCCGCAACCCCTGTCGGTAATGTCCGTCCCCGTATAAATCAAGGCCTTATAACTCAAGGCCTTATAATTCAAGGTCTTATAACCGTCCGGCAGGCGCTCATAACAAACTACTCTGGCGCTTGTCCCGCGCTTAGGAGGAAAATTCGCGCATGATCGAAAAACTCGAGGTGCAGCATGCCCATTTATGAAGACAACACCAGGTCCATCGGCCGCACGCCGTTGGTACGAATCAATCGATTGAATGCCGGCGGTGCGGCGACCGTTCTCGCCAAAATCGAAGGCCGCAACCCGTCGTATTCGGTCAAGTGCCGAATCGGCGCCGCCATGGTGTGGGACGCCGAGGTACGCGGTACGTTGAAGCCCGGCATGTCCATCGTCGAGGCGACCAGCGGAAACACCGGCATCGCATTGGCGTTCGCGGCCGCCTCGCGCGGCTACGGCTGCGTGCTCACCATGCCGGAGACCATGAGCATGGAGCGGCGCAAAGTATTGGTCGCATTCGGCGCCAAGTTGATCTTGACGCCGGGCGCCAAGGGCATGAAGGGCGCCATTGCCAAGGCCGAGGAGTTGGCGGCTGCGGATCCGGCGCGATACGTACTGATGAGGCAATTCGACAACCCGGCGAATCCGGCGATCCATGAAAGCACCACCGGGCCGGAGATTTGGGAGGATACCCAGGGCAAAGTCGATGTGTTCGTGTCCGGTGTCGGCACCGGCGGTACGCTGACCGGCGTATCGCGATACATCAAGGGCACCAAGGGCAGGAAAATCGTCACCGTGGCCGTCGAGCCCGTCAACTCGCCGGTCATCAGCCAGACGCTGGCCGGCCAAACGCCGGTTCCGACCCCGCACAAGATTCAAGGCATCGGCGCGGGCTTCATACCGAAAAACCTGGATCTCGCGCTGGTCGATCGCGTCGAACAGGTCAGCAATGAAGAGGCCATTTCCGTGGCGCGCAGTCTGGCGCGCGAGGAAGGCATTTTGGGCGGCATCTCATGCGGCGCGGCGATGGCTGCGGCGCTGCGCCTGGCGCGCGAACCCGCGCAAGCCGGAAAGACGATCGTGGTTGTGCTGCCGGATGCAGGCGAGCGGTATCTGTCGGGCGCGCTGTTCGAAGGGCTGTTCGAGGACGTCGAGAAGATGCAGGCGGTCGCCTGAGCGCATCATGACCGCGCTCGCCACTCCCGCCGCAAGCGCCGCGCCGTTCGAGCGGCTGAGAGATGAGCTGCTCGACAGTTACCTCGGCGATGAGCGCGCACGCCGCATCTCGCGCCGCTATTTGCCGTCGCGCGAGGCGATCGCCGAGATTTTGGCAGGGGTGCTCGAATTGATGTACCCGGGGTATTACGGCCGTCTCGATTTGGACGCCGAGAATCTCGGCAGCCACGTGGAGCAAGCCGTGGCGGCGCTGGCGCCGAAGATCGAGCACGAGATGGAACATTGCCTTTGCTATGGGCGCGAGCGCGAGGCGCTGAGGCAGGAGTTCGGCGAATGCGCGCCGCGCGCGCGTGAATTGACCGAAGTCTTTCTGAGCAGGCTGCCGCAGATTCGCCGGCTACTCGTGCGCGACGTGCAGGCGGCCTTTGATGGCGATCCGGCCGCGACCAATCTCGATGAGGTGATTCTTGCCTATCCCGGGGTGTTGGCGGTCAGCGTGTATCGCATCGCCCATGCGCTGCACGATCTTGGCGTTCCGATGATGGCCCGGATCATGACCGAATGGGCGCATTCGAAGACCGGCTGCGACATTCACCCCGGGGCGAAAATCGGCCCGGCGTTTTTCATCGATCACGCGACCGGCGTGGTAATCGGCGAAACCACGGAAATCGGCGAGGGCGTCAAGCTCTACCAAGGCGTCACGCTCGGCGCACTGTCCTTTCCGAGGGATGCCAGCGGCCAAATCATCCGCGGCCGAAAGCGCCATCCGACGGTTGAGAGCGGCGCTACTTTGTACGCAAACGCCACGGTGCTCGGCGGTCAAACGGTCGTCGGCGCGAACAGCGTCATCGGCGGATCGGTGTTCCTGACCCGCAGCGTGCCGCCGCGTTCACGGGTGTCGCTCAAAGAGCCGGATCTGCGGGTTGCCTCGCGGGACGGCGCCGCCGAACCGGATGCGATCTATTTCGACATCTAGGAGCTTAGGATAGGAGCCTGACCGCTCACGTCACATCATTTTGCCGAGCACCGGCACCAGCAATAACGCCACGATGTTGATGATCTTGATCAGCGGGTTGATCGCCGGACCCGCCGTGTCCTTGTAGGGATCGCCCACGGTGTCGCCGGTCACGGCGGCCTTGTGCGCATCGGATCCTTTGCCGCCGAAGTGCCCCTCTTCGATGTATTTTTTGGCGTTGTCCCAGGCGCCGCCGCCCGTGGTCATCGATATGGCGACGAACAGACCGGTGACGATGGTCCCTATCAGCAATCCGCCGAGCGCCTGCACGCCGGATCCGGGGCCCATCAGCCAATTCACCACGAATACCAGCACAATCGGCACGGCGATCGGCAGCAACGACGGCACGATCATCTCCTTGATCGCGGCCTTCGTCAGCATGTCGACGGCGCGCGAATAGTCGGGCTTCGCGGTGCCTTCCATGATGCCCTTGATGTCGCGGAACTGCCGCCGCACCTCGTTGACCACCGAGCCGGCCGCGCGCCCCACGGCTTCCATCGCCATGGCGGCGAACAGGTAGGGGATCAAGCCGCCGATGAACAGGCCGATGATGACCGCCGGATTCGACAAATCGAAGGCGGTGGCATGCCCCAGGACCTCTCCGAGCTTGTGCGTGTAGTCGGCGAACAGCACCAGGGCCGCAAGTCCTGCCGAGCCGATGGCATAGCCCTTGGTGACCGCTTTGGTGGTATTGCCCACGGCGTCCAGCGGATCGGTCACGTCGCGCACTTTCTTATCGAGACCGGCCATCTCGGCAATGCCGCCGGCGTTATCCGTGATCGGACCGTAGGCATCGAGCGCAACGATCATGCCGGTCATCGACAGCATCGCCGTGGCGGCAATGGCGATGCCGTAGAGCCCTTCGAGCTGGAAGGAAGCCCAGATGCTCAAGGTCACCGCGATCACCGGCAATGCGCACGCCTTCATCGAGACGCCGAGGCCGGCAATGATGTTGGTCGCATGGCCGGTCTGCGATGCCGAGGCCACGTGCTGCACCGGCTTGTATTCGGTTGCCGTGTAGTACTCGGTGATCACGATCATCGCCGCGGTGAGCGCGAGGCCGACCAGCGTGCAAAGCCACATTGAGGTGGCCTGTCCACCCATGAACCACTGCGCCACGAAATAAAATGCGACGGCGGAAATGAGCCCGGAGACGATCACGCCCTTGTACAGGGCGTTCATGATCTTGCCGCCTTCCTTGGTGGAGACGAAAAACGTGCCAACAATGGAGGAGACGATGGAAATCGCGCCGAGCACCAAGGGAAACAGCACCGCGCTCTGACCCATGTCGACCATGACGAGGCCGCCGAGCAACATCGTGGCGACCAGCGTGACCGCATAGGTTTCGAACAAGTCGGCGGCCATGCCGGCGCAGTCGCCGACGTTGTCGCCCACATTGTCGGCGATGACCGCCGGATTGCGCGGATCATCCTCCGGAATGCCCGCCTCGACCTTGCCGACGAGATCCGCACCGACATCAGCGCCCTTCGTGAAAATGCCGCCGCCGAGGCGCGCAAAAATCGAGATCAATGAGCCGCCGAACGCCAGACCGACGAGCGCACGCAACGCCGACTCCGCATCGCCGAGCACATGCAGCATGGCGAGGTAGTAGCCGGCCACGCCGAGCAATCCCAACCCGACCACCAGCATCCCGGTGATGGCGCCGCCGCGAAACGCAACCTTGAGCGCGGCATTGATTCCCATGTGTGCCGCCTGCGCGGTTCGCACATTGGCGCGCACCGAAATGGACATGCCGATATAACCGGCGAGTCCCGACAGGATGGCGCCGACCGCGAAGCCGCCGGCTGTGGCCCAACCCAAGGCCAGGCCCAAGATGACGAACAGGATGACTCCCACGATCGCGATGGTGCGGTATTGGCGATTCAGGTAGGCCCGCGCGCCCGCCTGGATGGCCGCCGCGATCTCTTGCATACGCTCGTTGCCGGTCGGCTGCGACAGGATCCAGCGGACCGAGATGGCGCCGTAAAAGATGGCTACGATGCCGGCTCCGATGGCCAGAAATGGGGCGTTATCGAGGGTCATTTCTTGAAGTCTCCGGATCGTCGAGAGGGGCAGTTCGGGCTTTAGGAAAAACGCGTTGCGTACTTATGTTATTGAAAACTATCAGTTTATTGTAATTGTCGGCGGCGAAACTATACCACAAAGGGCCGTCGCAGGCGCTTCGGCACGCCCCTGCCTTTAAGCTCAACATAGGCCGGGAGGCCGGCACGATAGGGCGGGTAATCCTCGCCGCCGATCAGCGGCAGCAGATAGCGGCGGCAGGCGGCGGTAATGCCGAATCCATCACCCGTGATGTAATTGCGCGGTACCTTCTTTTCCCGGTTCGCGATTGCAGCGAGCGGCGCTTCGCCGATGCTCCAGCGATACGGCACCGAGGATCGGCGCACGATGGTCGGCATCACCGCGTTCTTGCCCGCCAGCGCGAATTCCACCGCCGCCTTGCCGACCGCGTAAGCCTGCTCGACGTCCACTTTCGATGCGATGTGGCGCGCGGACCGCTGCAGATAGTCGGCGACGGCCCAATGATATTTGTAGCCGAATGCCTCTTGGGTCAATTGCGCCACAACCGGCCCGACACCCCCGAGCTGGGAGTGACCGAAGGCATCCTTGGTGCCCGCCTCGGCGAGGAATTGACCGTCGGCGTTGCGCACGCCTTCTGAAACCACGATCACACAGTAACCGTAGGTCGTGACGCAAGCCTTGACCTTGTTCAAAAACAAGGCGCGATCGAAGGGAATTTCAGGGAAAAGGATGACGTGCGGAGCGTCGCCGCGCTTGTGGCCGGCCAAGCCGCCGGCCGCGGCGATCCAGCCGGCATGACGCCCCATGACCTCGAGCACGAATACCTTGGTCGACGTGCGCGCCATCGACTTCACGTCGAGAGCCGCCTCGCGCGTCGAGACGGCGATGTACTTGGCTGCCGACCCGAAGCCCGGGCAGCAGTCGGTAAACGCCAGATCGTTGTCGACGGTCTTGGGTACCCCAATGCAGGTGACCGGGTATCCCAATTGCATGCCGATTTCGGACACCTTGTGTGCGGTATCCATGGAATCGTTGCCGCCGTTATAGAAAAAATAGCCGATATCATGGGCGCGGAACACCTCGATCAAGCGTTCGTACTGGGCGCGGCTCTTGTCGATTCCAGCCAGTTTGTAACGCGCGGAACCGAATGCGCCGGCCGGCGTGTGGCGCAACGCCCGGATGGCCGCCGGGCTTTCCTTGCTGGTGTCGATCAGGTCCTCGGTCAGCGCGCCGATGATGCCGTGCCGGCCGGCATAGACCTTGCCGATCCGGTCGCGGTGCTTGCGCGCCGTTTCGATCAAGCCGCAGGCGGAGGCATTGATGACGGCGGATACTCCGCCGGACTGTGCATATAAGGCATTTTTCGGGGCCGAGTGCTGCATGTTTCGCATTGGGTTCCTAAGTTGTCTTGCACCAGAATAGGCGCGCAGGATAGCCGATCGGCGCTTTCTAGGCACTGACCCTTAGGGCACGGACGGCCGGTTTGACGATGACATTCATCGACGGTACGGTGGCGCTTTCACCAACATCAGAAAATCATGCGAATAGTCCTATTAGGCGCGCCGGGATCGGGCAAAGGCACCCAATCACAAAAACTGGTGAATGCGTATGGCATTCCGCAAATCTCGACCGGCGATTTGCTGCGCGAGGCGGTGGCCAACGGGACCGCATTGGGCTTGCGCGCCAAGACGGCCATGGAGTCGGGCAAGCTGGTGGACGATGCGACCGTGCTCGGCATGATTCGCGAACGGCTGGCGCGACCCGATGCCCTCGAGGGCTTCATTCTCGATGGGTTTCCTCGCAACATCGCGCAGGCGGAATCCTTGGAAGAGCTCCTCGGGGAGTTGGCGCAGCCGCTTCAGGCGGTGGTGCTCATGAATCTCGACATGGGCGTTCTGTTCAAGCGGCTCACCGGGCGCCGGATCTGCCAGGATTGCGGTCGCGTGTTCAACGTGCATACCTCGCCTCCCGGCACGCTGCCGCATTGCGACAAGTGCGGCGACGAGCCGCGGCTGATTCAACGGCCGGACGACAAGGAAGAAGTGATCGGCAAGAGGCTGGAGGTCTATGAGGCGCAAACCAAGCCGCTCATACAGCATTACGACGCGGCCGGTCTGCTGCGCGTCGTGGACGCCGATGCCGACGTGGATACGGTGTTCAAGAGCATTCAGCGCGCGGTGCAGGGTCCGCATCGATCGCTCGCCGGGGGCGCTTGACTTTAGGGCGCCAAGCTTGGGGCGCGCAGCTTAGGGCGGCTAACCGATAGTTTCGAGCAATTTCTCGCCGATTTCCTTCAGGCGCCAGCCCGCCAGCGAATTCAAACCGCGCTCGCCCATCGCAAGCGCCTTGAGCTCGCCGCGCGGCGCCAGTATTTCAGCGCTTACGCCAAGTTCCATTGCGCGCGCATCGACCAAGCGGGCTAGCCGTTCGATCACCGCCCTTTGCTCCGGCGTGGGGCGCGAGTCCTGGCCCGGCTCCTGATCGGTCAGTTCAGCCCGCGAGTTTTCGCGCAATGTCTCGAGCAGGCTCTCCGCGATGGCATTGTTCAGGGGTTGCGGCAATGAGCGCGCGGCCTCGACCTGCGCGCGGGACGTGGGATTGATCTGGGCGAGATCGAAGATCGCCGCGTCGGGAATGATCCAGCCGCGCGGTAAGTCGCGCTCGCGCGCCAATCTCTCCCGCCATACCGCGAGAGTGCGCGCGCGTGCGCGCTGAGCCGGCGGCAGCTGCCGCAGGCCGCGCAATCTCGTCCACGCCATGCCTACATTGGGTTCGTAGAGCCGCGCATCCTCGAGCGTCAAGCAATCCTGTAATACCCATGATTCGCGGCCCAATGCGTGCAGCCGTTCGGTCAAGAGATCGGCGATCTCGCCCAAATACATCACATCGTCGGCCGCGTACTCGAGTTGTTCGCGAGTCAGCGGACGCTTCGACCAGTCGGTGCGTGTTTGGCCCTTGGGCAAGGTCACGTCTAGCAGCGTCTTGGCGAGTTCCGCGTAGCCTATCTGGGGTTTGAGTCCGACGCATCCGGCGGCGATTTGCGTGTCGAACACCGGCGAAATGACGCGCTTGACGCTAAGATAAAACGCCTCGAGGTCTTGCCGCGCGGAGTGTATGACCTTGCGCGAGGTGGCGGCCGTGAGCGCCTTACCCAAGGGTTCGAGGCTGCCGACCCGCAAGGTGTCCACGCACCAGATCGAATCGCCGGCCGCCAATTGCAGCAGGCACAGCCTGGGGAAAAAGGTCCTTTCACGCAAGAATTCCGTGTCGAGGCCGATCGAGGCGTACGACTCGAGAGTGCGGGCAAGCGACGGCAAATCGTCGCTTCGATCGATCCAAATCGGCTCAGGCATTCCGTTGATCCACGTGTACAATTTGATAATTCATTATGACCGAATCGAACGATGCTGCGACTTGCAAAGGCATTCTGGGATATTGCGCTGTGGCGTAAGTCGCCGGCGCAGCTGCCCGCGTCGGTATTCTTGCTGTCGCTGGTCGGCGCGGCGGTCGCGGCTCTCGAGGCGCTGGGGTCCCTGTTGCCGCCCAATCCGAGCGATCGAGTCTTGATTCGCATGGCCTTGAGCGCGGCGCTGCCGCTGCTGTTCGCGTGGGTGGTATTGGCCGTCGCCCGTCAGCGGCAACGCTTTTTGCAAACCGGCACCGCATTGCTCGGCATGGCGCTGCTGGCGCAATTGATCTTGTACCCGTTGGGTTCGCTGCTGAATGTCGTGGGTACCGATCGCCCGCTGTCGATACCCTTGGGAGTGCTGCTGCTCGCCGGACTCATCTGGTATTTGCTGGCGTGCGCAAACATATGGCGCGCCGCGCTCGATTCACGGCTGGGATTGGGCGCGGCGATCAGCGTCGGTTACCTCTTGCTCTCGATGGCGTTGGAGCAGCGGCTGCTCCCGGAGCCTTGACGATGCACGTCCACATCTTGGGAATAGCCGGGACCTTCATGGGAGGGCTGGCGGCCATCGCCAAGGCGGCTGGCTTTCGCGTGACCGGCGCCGATCTCAATGTTTATCCACCGATGAGCACGCAGCTCACCGCGCTCGGCATCGAATACGTCGAGGGCTACGCCGCCGATCAGCTGGACCTGCGGCCCGACCTCGTCATCGTCGGTAACGCGCTGAGCCGCGGCAGCCCGGTCGTCGAAGCGATGCTCGATCGCGGCATGGCGTACACGTCGGGGCCGCAGTGGCTCGCCGAGCATGTGTTGCCGGAGAGGCATGTGCTGGCGGTGGCCGGTACGCACGGCAAAACCACCACGGCGAGCATGCTGGCGTGGATCTTGGAGCATGCGGGACTTGCGCCGGGATTCCTGATTGGCGGTGTGCCGAGCAATTTCGAAGCGACGGCGCGTCTCGGCGAGGGGTCGCGCGGCACCGCGCCGTATTTCGTCATCGAGGCGGACGAGTACGACACCGCGTTCTTCGACAAGCGCGCCAAGTTCGTGCACTACCGCCCGCGCACGCTGATTCTCAACAATTTGGAATACGATCACGCCGATATATATCCCGACGTCGCATCAATCCGCCGGCAGTTCAATCAATTGCTGCGCACCGTGCCGGCGGCCGGCCGTATCGTGCAAAACGGCGAGGACGATGAGCTTGCAACCACCGTGGCAATGGGTTGTTGGACTCCGCGTGAAACGTTCAGCCTGTCGAGCGCGCAGACCGATTGGAGCGCCGTGCTCGAGCCCGACTCCGCAGGCAGAGAGTTCACGGTGCTGCGCCGGGGCGTTGAGGCGGCGCGGGTAAATTGGCAACTGCTGGGCGAGCACAACGTGATGAATGCCTTGGCGGCCATCGCCGCGGCCAACCATGTGGGCGTGGCGGCAGGGCGCGCCGCCCAAGGCCTCGGCGAATTCCGCGGGGTCAAGCGCCGGATGGAAGTTCGCGGCGTGGTCGGCGGCATCACCGTGTACGATGACTTTGCGCATCATCCCACGGCAATCGAAGCCACTCTCAAGGCTCTGCGCGCGCGCCTGCCGCATGCGCGCATCATCGCCGTGCTCGAACCGCGCTCGAATACAATGAAGCTCGGCGTGCATCGCGATCAGTTGGCGCCCGCGTTGGCGCTGGCCGACCGGGCGTGGTTTTTGAATCCGCCGCAACTCGGTTGGGATTTGGCGGCGGCGGTCGCGCCGCTGCACGGGCGAGCCCGCCTTGCTAGCACCGTGGACGCCCTGATCGAGGGCTTAAGTGCGCAAGCGCAACCGGGCGACCATGTGCTGGTGATGAGCAACGGCGGCTTCGGCGGCCTGCACGAGAAATTGCTCGCCGAATTGCGCCGGCGTGAAGCCTAGGAGCCTGTCTGAATTCGATCGCACTGTTTCCGCTCAACATCGTGCTGTTCCCCGAGGGCGCGCTGCCGCTGCGGATCTTTGAAACACGTTACCTCGATATGGTGCGCCGCTGTATGCGCGAGGGCCAAGGCTTCGGCGTCGTCTTGATTCGCGAAGGCCGGGAAGTCGGCGGCGGCGATACCGAAATCCACGCCGTCGGCACCATGGCCGAGATCACCGACTTTCATCAGTTGCAGGACGGCTTTCTCGGGCTTTCCTGCGTGGGGCGGCAAAGGTTTCGCATAGTCAATCAACGCCGGCAAACCGACGGGCTGTATCTCGGCGAGGTGCAATGGCTCGATGCCGAACCGGTGCAGCCCGTGCCGCCGCGGCATGCCCGTTTGGCCGAATTGCTGCGCACGGTGCTGCCCCAATTGGGAGAGGTGTACACCGATATCCCGATGCGGCTCGACGATGCCGCTTGGGTGGGTCATCGACTGGCTGAAATATTGCCGATCCCGCTCGCCGACAAGCAACTCTATCTGGAGATCGACGACCCCATTGCCCGCTTGGACAGGTTGGCGCCGCTGACACCGCTCGCATAGGGCACCCACGCGCCGCGCCAATACCAGAGCGCGAGACCGAGCGCGGCGGCCCAAGGCAGCAACCAATAACCCACCAACCCATCAAACCGGCCGACCCACGCGGAGTATTGCGCTCCGCCGCCGCGGACCGTGCAGAGCTGAAGAATTCGCAGCACCACCACCCAGCCGGCGTGAAGTCCGATCGCCACCGCGATGTTGCCGGTCAGCACCCGGGTAAAGCTCAAAATGAGGCCGACCGCCAACCATGCGAGAAACGAGTCGATTACCAGGGTCGGGCTGCCCAAGGGCGCGAAGGAACGCACCAAAAGATCGAATCCGCTGCCCCAATGCAACTGCTCGGGCGCGATGCTCGCCTTGGCGAAAAAATGCAGAATCGCGAACAACGGCGCCGTCAACAGCATCGCACATAAGGGCCCCGATTCGCGCACTATCGCGGTGTGCATGGCGCCGCGAAACACCGTCTCTTCGATCAGGGCGACGCTGACTCCGGATGCCAAGCCGGCGAGCAGCAGGCGCGAAATACCCGCCGCGGACGCCAGTTGCGACGGATCGGTCAAGATGCGCAATTGAGTTGCCAGCAAAAATGCGGCGCCGACGCCCCCGGTGGCGACGCCTGCCGCGCCCCACCCCATGGATACTTTCAAGAATCTGCGCCAGGGCAGGCCGTAGCCGAAGTCCGCTTTGGCGCGGATACCAAGATGCCGGCACAGCCACGCGAGCTCGAACGCCAACACCAGCATGGTGACGCGGCCCGCCACTCGGTGAAACGGCCACGGCCCGAGGCGCGACGCCAGCTCAAAAGCGGGGAAGGCGATGATCGCGCCGATGAGTCCCGCCAGGAGCAGCGAGCCCAATAGCCAGGTGAACGCCCGCATCCTTAAAGGATCCGTTACGCGGAATTCAAACTGGCGAGCGCCTTGCTCGCCGCGGCGATCGTCATATCGATATCGGCGTCCGAATGCGCTGCCGATAAGAAGCCCGCCTCGAACGCCGACGGGGCGAAATACACTCCTTCCTCGAGCATGCGATGAAAGAACCGCTTGAACCGCTCGGTATCGCAGGCCATCACCTTGGCGAAGCTGTCGACGGCGCGTTCGGCGGTGAAAAAGAACCCGAACATGCCGCAGACCTGATTGGTGGCGAGAGCGATGTCCGCACTCGCGGCCTCGCCTGCAAGGCGCCGCACCAATAAATCCGTCATCGTGTTCAGCCGCTCGTGAAAGCCCGGGACCGAGACCAAGTCCAGCGTGGCGATTCCCGCAGCCATTGCGACCGGGTTTCCGGACAAGGTGCCTGCTTGGTAAATCGGGCCGAGCGGTGCGAGTCGTTCCATGATGTCGCGGCGGCCGCCGAAGGCGCCTACCGGCATCCCGCCGCCGATGATCTTGCCGAGCGTCGTGAGGTCCGGGCGCACGCCGTACAACGCCTGCGCGCCGCCAAGGGCGACGCGAAAGCCCGTCATGACTTCATCGAAGATCAACAGCGCGCCGCTCTGGTCGCACTCGGCGCGCAATGTCTCGAGAAAGCCGGCGACCGGCGGTACGCAGTTCATGTTGCCGGCGACCGGCTCCACGATGATGCAGGCGATTTGCCCGCCTATTTGCCGAAACGCTTCGCGCACTTGATCCGCGTCGTTGTAGTCGAGAGTCACGGTGTGGGCCGCGAGGGCCTTCGGTACACCGGGCGAGGTGGGTACGCCGAACGTGAGAGCACCCGAACCGGCCTTGATCAACAACGAATCGGAGTGACCGTGATAACAGCCCTCGAATTTCACGATGGTGTCGCGCCCGGTAAAGCCGCGCGCCAGGCGGATCGCGCTCATGGTCGCCTCGGTGCCCGAACTCACCAAGCGAACCAGCTCGATCGACGGCATCAGCTCAATGACGCGCCGCGCGAGCTCCGTTTCGAGCTCGGTTGGGGCGCCGAAGCTCAAGCCGTCAGCCGCCACTCGCTGCACCGCCGCGATTACCTGCGGGTGCGCATGACCCAAAATCATCGGGCCCCATGAGCCGACGTAATCGATGAACTGCCGCCCGTCCGCGGCGATGGTGCGCGATCCGGCCGCTTTTTTGAAGAAGATAGGTTCTCCGCCGACGCCGCGAAACGCGCGCACCGGCGAATTGACGCCTCCGGGAATATACCTACAGGCCTCTTGATACAGGCTCAACATGCCGCTCCTCAGGTCATTGCTGCGTGCGGTAGGCGCAAAAGCACCTCGAGGCCGCCCCCGGTATGATTGTTGGCCGTAGCCGAACCGCCGTGCGCGATCATGACCTGGGACGTGATGGCGAGGCCAATTCCCTCGCCGCCGGTGTCGCGATCGCGCGATTCCGCCACACGGTAGAACGGCTCGAATATACGCTCCAAATCGCGCTCGGGCACCCCCGGCCCCCGATCTGTGACCAAGATAGAGAGTCCCCCGCCACTGCGCTCGACGGTCACGTCCACGAGCCCGCCGGCCGGACTATAGCGCACCGCATTTCGAAGTACGTTCTCGATCGCGCTACGCAGGAGCTCGCGATTGCCGTGCACCACGCATCTTGCGGCACCCCGTTGCCTGACCTTGCAGTTCTTGACGGCACCTTCGAAGTTGGCATCGCGCACGACCTCCTCGAGCACCTCGTCGATGTCGAAAGCCTCTCGCGCGAACGGCGCTTCGCTGCCGTGCAATCTCGCGAGCTTCAGTACCTGGCTGATCAATCCGTCGAGACGCTCGATTTCCCCCTCCAATCGATCGAGCTGCCGCGGCGAATCGGTCGGTGACTGGCGCGCCAATCCGAGCGCAACGCGCATTCTCGCGAGCGGCGAGCGCAATTCATGCGAGATGTCGCGCAACAGCCGCGTGACGGCGCCGCGGTTGGATCGCAGTTGGTCGGCCATGGCGTCGAAGTCTCTGGCGAGCACTGCCAGCTCGTCTTTGCGGCCTTCGAGACCGGCGCTCACGCGCACCTCCAGATTCTCGGTGGCCAGCGCGCGCGCTCCCGCCTGTATGCGGCGTATGGGCGCGCTCAAATGCTGCGCGAGCCACCAGCTGGCGAAGGCGCTGACCGCCAACGCGATGCCGAGAATGGTTAGGGATATCCCGGGCAGGGTCAAGGCGCCGAAAATACTCGGGCGGCGGGGCACCAGCAGCACCGTATACGTCGAACCGTCGGGGCCGACGATCTGCGGCGCGGTGCGCTGCGGGCGAAAATTACCCGGGGTAGATTGCCCCAAGTGCCGTGGTTCCGCCGCGGGCGGCCCGGCGTCGGGAGGCTCGAATCCGCTCATGGTCTCGCGGTTGAAGAACTCCAAGCGCCGCGCCGCGCCCTCGGAGAGGCGGCGGCCGAGGATGTCCGCCCCGTCCGGCCCGATGATGAAGAGATCTCGATCGGGAATGGAATGCTCGTTTGCCGCGAGCCATTTCTTCAGGGCCGAGATGCCGCCGGTCGCCAGCACTTCGGACGCCTGAATCGCCACGCTCGGCCGGCGCTGCAATTCGGGCGCCCCATATTCGCGGGCGGCAATCGTAAACGTAATCGCAATGCTGCCACCGACGATGAGCGCCATGGCGAGCCAAAACAGCAGGAAGATCCGCAGGAATAGACTATGCATTCGATCGGCTTACGAGGCGGCCAAAGTGAGAGTGTAGCCCGAGCCGCGCACGTTCTTGATTTCCGGATTGGCACCGGTCTCAAGGTCGAGTTTGCGGCGTAGATTGCTGATGTGAGTATCGATGGCGCGATCGTAGGGGACGAGCTTGCGACCCAAAGCCTGCTCGGTGATCGCTTCGCGCGAGATCACTTGTCCCGCCGATCGCATGAGCAGTTCGAGCACGCGGAATTCCGCGCCGGTGAGGGTGACCGGGCGATCCGCGACGCGCACCTGGCGCATTCCCGTATTGAGGACGATCGGGCCGACGCTGAGCTCATCCTGAGTTGCATCGCGCGCCGCGCGATTGCCTGCGCGGCGCAAGACGGCGCGAATGCGCGCCACCAGCTCGCGCGGATTGAACGGCTTGCTCAGGTAGTCGTCGGCACCGAGTTCGAGCCCGACGATGCGATCCACGTCGTCGCCGCGCGCGGTGAGCATGAGGATCGGCGTGTCGTTCGAAGCGCCGAGCTTGCGCAAGACGTCGAATCCGCCCACGCTCGGCAACATGACGTCCAATATCAGGATTTCATAATCGCTGCGTTGAAGTTCGGCGAGCGCATCGGCGCCATCGTGCACGCTGTTGACCTTGAAATTCTCGGCCATCAAATATTCGGTGAGCATTTGACACAATTCCCGATCGTCGTCCACCAGCAGCACGCGCGTCTCGCGCGGCCGCGCCGGTTCCGAAGGGGGTTGGTTGAGCGTAGTCGAGCCCATATATGCGTACTTTGGCAGAGTTTCCGGCGAGCGACAGCCTCGGTCGGGGAATTGACACTTCTTTGCATGATTCCCACGAAAAATTGCCGCTGCTGGATATTGCGCGCAACCGCTTCGCCGTAAGCTACCCCTCAGCGTACAGCACAAGGAGTTCGAGTTGCCATGATCAACATACGACGCATCGTTCCAACCCTTTGTCTCGCGGCGGCACTGCCCGGTTTGGCCGTGTACGCGGCCTCGGCCGAGGGGACTGCCGCACCAGCCGCCTCCGGCGGCGCCCCGGCATGGCACCACGGGCATTGCGGGCATGGCGGCGGGCCAGGCGCAATGGGCATGGCGCTGCATAAATTGAACCTGGCGGCGGATCAGAAGGCCCAGGTCAAGACCATATTCGCCGGTGAGAAGAGCCAGTTCGAGGCACTGCACCAGAGCGCCAAGGCCAATCGGCAGGCACTCGCCACGACGCCGCCGACGGACGCGGGCTATGCGGCGCTCGTCGAGACGGCGCAGCATAACGCCGCGACGCGCGTCATGCTCGAGCAACAGACCTGGAAGCAGATCTACGAGAGCGTGCTGACCAAGCAGCAGCAGCAGCAGATTCCGGCCATCGTCGCCGCTGCCCAGGCCGCGCGCGAATCGAAGATGGAGGCGTGGAAGGCCCAGCATCCGCAGCCGCCCTCGGATTGAGACGCGCGATTAACGATTGACGTTGCGCGGCGCCTAATTTGCGTGGCACCTAACGTTGCGTGGCGCCGATGCCGTTTCGTTTAAGCAGATCGATGACGCTGTCGCGACCGACGAGATGAGCGGTGCCGACGATGACGAGGTAATTCTTGTCGTCGGCGAGCAGCGCCTCGATTCGCGCGATCCACTTGCGATTGCGTGCGATCACGAGCGATTGATAGACGGCGGGATCGTTTCCTAATTCCGATTTCATTTGGGCCTCGAGCCAATTCGTGTCGCCGCGCTGCCATGCATGCACCATGCCGTCCACCTCCTTGGGCAGATCGCGAGCCTGCTCGAGGCTCGACATCAGGTATTGCACTTGGGCGTCCATCGACATGCTTTCGAACAGCGCAATTTGATCGTGCACGGTCTCGAGGCCGGAGACGGTTTTGCCGTCGGCGCGCGCCAGATCCAAGAAGTGCATTTCCACCCCCGCTTGCGGTTCGAAGCCGATCTGCGCGAGCTGCAATTGGGAGATCGCTTCGGCGGTGAACCAGGGCGCGAATAGGTCGAAGGTCGACAATTCGAACCCCAGATCTCGGGTCAAGCTCTGCGCGCGCGCGTAGCGGCTTTGTCCCATGACCTGGGGCAAACTCTTGCCTTCCGGCAACAGCGCGCTCGCCAGCATTTGCGCTTGGATTTGCTCGGCATCGATGTCGGCAAGATTGATCTCCATCACCAGCGACGCGGCGTTGCGGTAGGCGTCCTGCACTACGGCGGGGAGCGGGTAATCGCTCGGGCGCAGCACATGGATGGAGCCGAGCAGATACACGGTGTTGTGCTTGCCATGCAGCTCCCAGAGCGAATGCAGCGCGGTATCCGCGCGAGCGGCGCCGCCGAGCGCTAGGAAGCACAGTGCCCAGCAAAGCGTCGATGCAAGCGGGCGCCGGCCTAGGCCGAAGCGGGACGGGCTTGGGTGCGAGCGGCGCAAGAGTTAGCGCGAGACCGCCATCTGCGGCATGGACAGGGAATTAATCCAGCGGACTTCGGTGTCGATGCTGCCGTCGGGATGCAACTGGAACCGCCGATATGCCGGCGGCCGCGAGTCGACGGCGTAGCGTTCGCTGTTCGGCATGAATTGCGCTCCGGTCGATGGGGTGGCGAACAGGCGCACCTCTCCGCGCTTGCCGTCGTATACCTGATGCACGTGACCCCAAGCAACCGCCCGGACATGGCGGTGCGAATCGACGATACGCCAGAATTCATCGGGGTCGGCAAGACCGATGCCGTCGAGCCAGCGGCTGTTCATACCGATCGGGTGATGATGCAGACATACCATGGCGGGTGCCGAAGTATTGGCCAATGCGCTGTCGAGTCGTTCGAGCTCCTGCGGCGTCAGACGCCCGCCGACATGGCCCGGGTCGTAGCTGTCCAGCATTATAAACTGCCAGCCACCCTGCAGATGCGTGCCGCAAATCTGAAACGGCGAATGTGCGAGTTCACGGCGCATGGCTTCTGGCTCATCGTGATTTCCCGGAATGCATAGAACCGGCTTTTGCAGATTGCCGAGGATGCTGCGAAAGCGCAGATAACCGGCCGGATCGTCCTGGACGATATCACCGGTCACGAGCACCGCCGCATAGTCCGGAACTTGTTCGAATGCGTCGCCGAGAACCCTGCGCAAACTCCAATCGGTTGGCACGCCGCGCAGCCTGCCCTCTGCGTGGCCGTACAAATGCGGATCGGTGATATGTAGAATTTGCATGTCAGAAATCCTAGCAAAGCCACCGGCGCGCGACGGTGAACTGGGTCATGGGCGCGCTTGATTGGCGAGATAGATAGTTAAACCCCGAATATGTGAATGCGTTCCATTAGAAAGCGGGACTCAAGTCCCGGTTTATGCTTGCGCGCCGTATTCCAACTGGTCGTTGCTGACGAGGAGCGCATCGGGGAGAATGTCGGCCTCTTCATGACCTGGAAGCCCCCGATGCCGACCCGCCGCGAGTTTGCCAACGCCATTCGCGCCCTGGCGATGGACGCCGTACAGAAGGCCAATTCGGGCCATCCGGGCGCTCCGATGGGCATGGCGGACATCGCGGAGGTGCTCTGGCGCGACGTACTTAAGTTCAATCCGGGTAATCCCTTATGGTGGGATCGCGACCGTTTCGTACTGTCGAACGGCCATGCCTCAATGTTGCTGTATTCGGTACTGCATCTTACGGGATACCCGTTGCCGATGGACGAGTTGATGAAATTCCGACAGTTCGGCTCATTGACGCCAGGCCATCCGGAACGCGACCAGCACCTGGGCATAGAGACCACAACCGGGCCGCTCGGGCAAGGTTTTGCAAACGCGGTGGGCATGGCTCTCGCCGAACGCTCGCTTGCCGCGAGGTTCAATCGACCGGGCCACATGATTGTCGATCATCACACCTACGTGTTCCTGGGCGACGGCTGCTTGATGGAGGGCATTTCCCACGAAGTGGGCTCGTTCGCCGGCACACAGCGGCTCGGCAAGCTGATCATGGTCTACGATGACAACGGTATTTCCATCGACGGCAAGGTTAAGGGTTGGTTCGCCGACGACACGGCCCGGCGCTTCGAGGCCTATGGATGGCACGTTCTGCCCCAGGTCGATGGTCACGACAGCGATTCGATTGCGGCCGCGATCGCGGCGGCCCGCGCCGTCACCGATCGGCCGTCGCTAATTTGCGCCAGGACCGTGATCGGCTGGGGCGCGCCCAACAAGCAGGGCAGCGCATCCATGCATGGCGAACCGATGGGAAACGACGAAATTGCTGCAGCGCGCGTGCACTTGAATTGGAAATCGCCGCCGTTCGAAATACCCGCCGACATCCGTGCGGGATGGGATATGCGCGAAAAAGGGGCGCGGGCCGAGAACGAGTGGCGCGCCAAGTTTGCGGCCTACAAGGCCGAATTCCCCGCCTTGGCAGCCGAGTTGGAGCGGCGCATGGCAGGAGATCTTCCTGGTGGCTTCGACGGACTCGCGCAGGCCTCAATCGATCGTGCGCAGGCCGAAGGCAAGGCGCTCGCCACCCGTCAATCATCCCAGGCGGCCCTGAACTCCTTCGGACCCGCGCTGCCCGAGCTTCTCGGCGGGTCCGCGGATCTCACGCCTTCGAACGGTACGATGCGCAAGGACTCGCTGACGCTGACGCCTGAGTCGCCCGCCGGAGATTATGTTCATTTCGGAGTGCGCGAATTCGGAATGTCGGCGATCCTCAACGGAATCGCTGGGCACGGCGGCTTCATTCCCTACGGCGGAACGTTCCTGGTTTTTTCGGACTATGCGCGCAATGCCCTGCGCATGGCGGCCCTCATGCGATTGCGCGTGATCTTCGTCTACACCCACGATTCGATCGGGCTTGGCGAAGACGGCCCGACGCATCAACCGATCGAACATCTGGCGAGTCTGCGCGTGATCCCCAACATGGAGGTGTGGCGTCCTTGCGATGCGGTCGAAACCACGGTCGCCTGGCGCGCCGCCATCGAGAATCGCGAGCGGCCCACCTGCCTGGTGCTGACCCGCCAGTCGGTGGTGCATCAGTCGCGCGAAGCACATCAGGTCGCGGCGATCGCGCGGGGGGCCTACGTGCTGATCGACTGCGAGGGAACGCCCGAAATCATCGTCATCGCCAGCGGTTCCGAAGTGGGCATCGCCGCCGCCGCGGTCCGAAGCACGGCGGCCAACGGGCGCCGAGTGCGCTTGGTATCCATGCCGAGCAGCACCACCTTCGAGCGCCAGGACGACGCCTACAAGCAGAGCGTGCTCCTTCCATCGGTTAAGCGCCGTGTGGCGGTGGAGGCGGGAGCTCGCGAACCGTGGTGGCGCTACGTGGGTATGCAGGGGCAGATCGTCGGCATCGATCATTTCGGCGCATCGGCGCCGGCACCGGAGTTGTTCAGGCATTTTGGATTCACGCCCGAACATGTGACGCAGGCGATCGACAGGACGCTGACGGCCTAGATTCGCGACATAAAGGGAAAGACCATGACAATCAAGGTAGGCATCAACGGCTACGGGCGCATTGGCCGCAATACCCTGCGTGCCTTGTACGAAGGGAAATACGCGGGTGCGATTCGGGTGCCGACGATCAACGTTTCATTGGTGGATTTGAGCTTCAATGCCGCGCGCAAGACGACGGTGGAGGAGATTCATTCGGTCGTCAAGGAGGCTGCCAATGGATCATTGAAAGGCATACTTGCCTACAACGACCAGCCTCTGGTGTCGGTGGATTTCAACCATGATCCGGCCTCATCGACCTACGATGCGACGCTCACCAAGGTCATCGCCGGTACGCTGGTGAAAGTGTGTGCTTGGTACGATAATGAGTGGGGATTCTCCAATCGGATGCTCGACACCACCCTCGCATGGTCGAAAGCCGCCTAATCGGTTGCAGCGCAGCCGGCGCGGGGGCGCCGCCCGGCCGCCTCGACGGAGTAAAAACATGAAAGTCAATAAAATGACGAGCCTGAACCTCTCCGGCAAACGGGTGCTGATACGGGAGGATTTGAACGTGCCGATCAAGGACGGTGCGGTCACGAGCGACGCGCGGATACGCGCGGCGTTGCCGACCATACAGACCGCCCTGAAGGCGAACGCGAGAGTCATGTTGATGTCTCATTTGGGCCGTCCCGAAGAGGGGCAGTACGCCGAGGAGTTCTCGCTCGCGCCGGTGGCGAAGCGACTGACGCAGCTTTTGGGCGTACCGGCGAATCTCAAGCGGGAATGGCTGAACGGCGTCGATGTGGCGCCGGGAGAAGTGGTTCTGCTGGAAAACGTGCGCTTCAACAAGGGCGAGAAAAAGAATGCCGATGATCTCGCGAAGAAAATGGCGGCGCTTTGCGACATCTACGTCATGGACGCCTTCGGCACCGCGCACCGCGCTGAGGCGAGCACCCATGGAGTGGCGAAATACGCGCCGATCGCCTGCGCAGGACCCTTGCTCGTGAGCGAATTGGCGGCCTTGGAAACGGCTCTCGAAAAGCCGGCACGGCCGCTGCTGGCGATCGTCGGCGGCTCCAAGGTGTCGACCAAGCTCACCGTGCTCGAGTCGCTGCTCGGCAAGGTCGATCAATTGATCGTTGGCGGCGGGATTGCCAATACCTTTCTGGCGGCGCTCGGTTACAGAGTCGGCAAATCGCTGCATGAACCGGAGATGCTGGATATCTGCAGACGGCTGATCGAGCAATCGAAGAAGCGCGACATCGTCATTCCGATGCCGACCGACGTGGTGGTGGCCACCGAGTTCTCTCCCAAGGCGGAGGCGGACGTCAAGCCGGTGGGTGCGGTGGCCGACAATGAAATGATTCTCGATATCGGTCCTGACTCGGCCGAGCACATGAGCGCGCTCATAGCCGCGGCCGGCACGGTGCTGTGGAATGGTCCGGTCGGCGTATTCGAGTTCGATCAATTCGGGGAAGGTACCCGCACGCTCGCCAACGCCATTGCGCGCAGCAAGGCATTTTCGCTCGCCGGCGGCGGCGATACGCTCGCGGCCATAGAGAAATACGGCATCGAGGACAGCATTTCGTACATATCGACGGGCGGCGGTGCGTTCCTGGAGTTCGTCGAAGGGAAGAAGCTTCCCGCGGTCGACGTGCTCGAGCAACGCGCTGCATGAGCTTCATTCAGCGCCGCACCAAAATCGTCGCAACCTTGGGTCCAGCGACCGACGATCCGAAGGTCCTGGCCGACATGGTACGCGCCGGCGTCGATGTGGTGCGGCTCAATTTCTCGCATGGCGACATCACCGATCACGCGCGGCGTCTCGAACTGGCCCGGCAAGCCGCCAAAATGGCGGGTCGCTACGTGGGCGTGCTCGGCGACCTGCAAGGTCCGAAGATCCGCATCGATCGGTTCGCGGCGGGCAAAGTGGACCTGGCCGACGGCGCCGAATTCACGCTCGACGCGGAGCTCGCTGTGGATGCGGGCACCGATCATGCCGTGGGAATTGCGTACAAGAAATTGCCCTCGGACGTTTTCGCCGGCGACGTGCTGCTGCTCAACGACGGCAAGATCAGTCTGCAAGTCCTCGAGGTTTCGGGTCCGCGCATCAAGACCAGGGTGCTGGTCGGCGGGGAACTCGGCAACAACAAGGGCATCAACCGCCAAGGCGGAGGATTGTCGGCCGGCGCACTGACGGACAAGGACCGCGAGGACATCCAGATCGCGGCGCGGCTCAAAGTCGATTATCTGGCGGTGTCCTTTGCGCGCGATGCCGCCGACATGAACGAGGCGCGCGCGCTATTGCGAGCCGCCGGCGGCCACGCGCTGCTCATCGCCAAGATCGAGCGCGCGGAGGCGATCAAGAATTTGGTCGACGTGGTCAGAGCGAGCGATGCCGTGATGGTGGCTCGCGGCGATCTCGGCGTCGAGATGGGCTTCGCGGAGCTCGCCGGACTGCAAAAGCAGATCATCCTGGAGGCGCGCCACCAAAATAGAGTGGTCATCACGGCGACGCAAATGATGGAATCGATGATCGTCAATACCGTGCCGACGCGCGCCGAGGTGTCGGATGTCGCGAACGCGGTGATGGAGGGAAGCGACGCGGTGATGCTGTCGGCGGAAACCGCGGCGGGAAAGCATCCGGCCAAAGTAGTCGAAGCGATGGCGCAGATCATCGTGGGCGCCGAAAAGTACCAGGGCACGCACGTGCGCATCCGGCAGCGCAGGACCGGTTACTTCGACCACACCAGCGAGGCGATCGCGGCCGCAGTGATGTATACCGCGAATCACCTGCATGTTAAGGCCATCGTCGCGCTCACGGAGTCCGGCGAAACCGCGCTGTGGATGTCGCGAGTGCGCTCGGATATACCGATTTACGCCTTTACGCGCCAGGAGATCGCCCGCTGTCGGGTGACGCTGTATCGCGGCGTCTACCCGGTGGCCTACGACGTCACGGACAAGGACCGCGAAACGTTTTATTCCTCGATTTTCGGATTGCTGTTGGATTTGAAGCTGGTCATCGAGGGGGATCTGATCATTCTCACCAAAGGCGAATCGAGCGGCGTGGCCGGCGGCACCAATTCCATGCAAATCCTGCGGGTTGTGCGCCAGTAGGATAAAGCATGCAACCGGAGTTTCGCGGAACCGAGTGGCGAAAGTTTTGCTGTTGCTCGATATCGGCGGCTCGATGGACGATCATGTCAAAACGTGCGAGGAGCTCTTTTCCGCCGCCCGCAGCGAATTCAAACATCTGGAGCATTTCTATTTTCACAATTTCATTTATGAATCGCTGTGGCGCGACAATCGGCGGCGCGTCAACGAACGCATCGACACCGCGCAGGTGAAGCGCACCTACCCGCGCGATTACAAATTGATCCTGGTGGGGGATGCGACCATGAGCCCCTATGAGATCACTTATGCGGGCGGCAGCGTCGAGCATTGGAATCCGGAACCGGGAAGCGTGTGGCTCGAGCGCTTGATGAGAGCGTATCCGAAATTCGCATGGATCAATCCCCAGCCGCAGGCGCGCTGGCGCCAAACCGCGTCCATCGTGCTCATCCGCGACATGTTGGAGGGGCGCATGTATCCGCTGAACCTGGCCGGACTGGACCAGGCCATCGACGCCCTCGGATAGGAGCCTGTCTGAGTAATCCTCGTGAGCCGCGTTGGCTTGGCGAGGGAGCGGATGCAAGGCGCGCGGCGCAGGACGTAGCGAGCGCTACGGCCAAGCCGCGCAACACCGCAGACGCCCCTCACCAAGCCAACCCGGAGGGACCGGGCAGAATTCGCTTCATCCGTCGTTGTCGCCTCCTCATTGGGTGTTACCCAACCACGTCGGCTCCGCCTCGGCTGAAGCGAATTCTGCCACGGTCGCGGCCACGACGATTACTCAGACAGGCTCCAAGGGCTACTTTCTCCGCCGCGTGACGCAAGGCCACAAATGCGCCGTGGCCCTTTGGCATACTTAAAATCATGGATGACGATGCACCTCAGTTGGGGCTGGTGCTGACCGGTGGCGGGGCGCGTGCCGCCTATCAGGTAGGCGTGCTCAAGGGCATCGCCGAGCTTGTGCGGCGCGGTTCCGGCTGCCCGTTTCAGATTGTTACCGGCACTTCCGCCGGCGCGGTCAGCGCCGTCGCTCTCGCCTCCGATCCAGCACATTTCAGGCAGTCCGTATACGCCATTGAGCGGGTGTGGCGCGACTTCCGGTTGCACCAGGTAATCAGGACGGATGCGGCCAGCGTCCTGAAGTCCGGATTGCACTGGGTGCTGGCGCTGCTCACGGGGGGCTGGCTGGTTCATCCGCCGCGTTCGCTGTTCGACAATACCCCGCTTTGGGAACTGCTGCGGAAGAATCTGAATTTCGACGGAATTCCTCGAAATTTGTACAAGAAGCGCCTGCAGGCCGTGGGCATTTGCGCAACCAGCTATTCGGATGCGGATTCCGTCACATTTTATGCGTGCGCCTCGCCGATTGAGCCCTGGGCCAAGGCGTGGCGCAAAGGCGCGCGCGTGCAACTGACTCTGGAGCATGTGATGGCCAGCCTGGCCCTACCATTCCTGTTTCGCCCCATTCCGCTGAGCCGACAATATTATGGCGACGGAACCATGCGCCAGACCTCACCCCTAAGCCCCGCCATTCACCTGGGCGCCAACCGCCTCTTGGTCATCCGTGTGGACGACCCCTCGGCCTCAGGGCTCGGGATGCGCAATCCGGACGCCGAGCCCACATTCGGGCAGATGTTCGGTTTCATGCTCGATTCGCTGTTCATGGACCAATTACGTTCGGATCTCGAGCACATCAATAACCGCAACCAAGATCCCAAGGTGCGCCGCATCGACTGTCTGGTGATCGCTCCATCGCAGGATCTGAGCGAAATCGCGCGCCAGCACCGCCTAGAGCTGCCCCGCAGCCTGCGCGCGCTGCTGCGCACCATGGGCGCCAACAAAAGCGCGGGAACGCAATTGCTGAGCTACCTGTTGTTCGAGCGCGGCTATACCCGCGAGCTCATCGCGCTGGGCTATCGCGACGCGCGCGCCCGTGCCGAGGAAATCCGCGCATTTCTCGGGCAGAGACAAGGTCAAGCCTTACGCAGCGAGTCGTGCCGTGTGAGGACTTGCGGGTAACTCTCTCGGAAGCGCTCGGCCAACCGTTCGGCGATGTACACGGAGCGGTGCTGGCCGCCGGTGCAGCCGACCGCGATGGTCAAATAACTGCGGCTCGCCTGCGCGAACTCCGCGATGCGCGGGGTCAGAAATTCCGCGAGAGCCGCGATCATCGTGCGCACGCTGTCCTGGCCGGCCAGGTACTCGATCACCGGCTGGTCGCGGCCGGTGAGCGGACGCAATGCCTGAATCCAATACGGATTCGGCAAACTGCGGACATCGAAGACGAAATCCGCATCGCCCGGAATGCCGTGTTTATAGCCGAAGGACTCGAACATCAATGCGAGGCGCCCCTCGAGTCTGCTCTCGACGCGCTCGCGGATGTTCTCGCGCAGCGCGTGCACGCCCATATTCGACGTGTCAATCACCAGATCCGCCGCGATCGTTATCGGCTCGAGCAGCTTGCGCTCGGACGCTATCGCCTCGCGCAAACTCACCGTCTCGGACACCAGCGGATGCTTGCGGCGGGTCTCCGCATAGCGCTTCAGCAGCACCTCCTCGCTCGCATGCAAATACAGCACTTCGCAGCCGATGCCGCTGCGGCGCAGCTCACCGACCAGCGCCGGGACGGTTTCTATCTCATTGTGCCGATTGCGGGCATCCAGTCCGACCGCGGTCCGCGGATAGGTCTCATCGGTACCGCGAATCGTGTGGGATATGAACGGCTTGAGCAGCGCCGCCGGAATGTTGTCGACACAATAAAAGTCGATGTCTTCCAGAAGGTGCAAAGCCACGCTCTTGCCGGAGCCGGATAGCCCGCTAACGATGATGAGGCGCATCGAAGCCCCTCACGACGAGGAGCGAGCCTTGATCACTTCTTCGGCGTGATGGTCGGAGGCTTTTTCTTTGTGTTTCTTGACGCAGCGGTCCAGCTTGTCGGTAAGCGCGTCGATGGCCGCATACATGTCGGCGTCGGTCGCGTCCGCATATATCTTGTTCCCTCGCAGCATCAGCGTGGCCTCGGCCTTGTGACGCAACTTCTCCACCGTGAGCACGCAGTGAACGTCGATCAATTGCTCGAAATGTCTGGAGATTCTTTCGAATTTTTTTTGGACATAGCCGCGAAGCGCTGGCGTTACTTCCACATGATGACCGCTGAGATCGAGCTGCATAAGGCTCCTCCTAGACTAAAGGCACGTTTCTACGACGCTCGGGCAGCGGCGCGTTTCCGTTCGTTGGACGGACCGATCTGCATGCCCTCGCGATATTTGGCAACCGTCCGCCTGGCGACCGGTATGCCCTCTTGCGACAGAATCTCCGCGAGCTTGCTGTCGCTCCACGGATTTTCCGGATTCTCCTGGGAAATCAATTTGCGTATTTTGGCGCGGATGGCGGTGGAGGACAGCCCAGTGCCGTCGGCAGCCTCGACGTGACTCGAAAAGAAGTAACGGAATTCGAACACACCGCGCGGCGTGTGCATGTATTTGGCGGTGGTCACTCGCGAAATCGTCGACTCGTGCATTTCAACCGATTCGGCCACGTCCTTGAGAATCAGCGGCACCATCGCCTCCTCGCCGTGCTCGAAGAAATCGGTTTGGCGTTGCACGATGCAGCGAGCCACTTTGATCAAGGTTTCGTTGCGTATTTCCAGGCTGCGCATCAACCATCGCGCTTCCTGCAGTTGGGTGCGCAGCATGGCATGGTCGGGTGCGCGCGAAATCAGGTTCGCATAACTCTGGTTGACGCGCACCCGGGGCACCGTCGCTTGGTTGATTTCGACGACCCAGCCGCGATCCGTGTGCCGTACGAACACGTCGGGAATGACGTATTCGGCTTGGGCCGGATTGACGGCGGCGCCGGGCCGCGGATGACAGGAGCGCACCAGCGCGAGCGCCGTCTCCAATTCGTGCTCGCTGCAACGAAGCTGGCGGCGCAGCAACGCATGTTCGTGGCTCGCCACCAAATCCAGATGCGCGAGTGCCACACGTATGGCGGTGTCGCGCGCCGGGGTATCGGGATGCAGTTGCCGCAGCTGCAGGACGATGCATTCGGCCAAATTGCGCGCACCGACTCCGGCCGGCTCGAGCGCCTGCACGGCCGCGAGAGCTCGTTCCATATCGGCGAAGGTGGCCTCAATCTCAGGCTTGAGGCTCAAGCGAATCGCTTCCAAATCGTCTTGCAAATAGCCATCATCGCCGATGGCGTCGGCAATGACGCGCGCGATCGCAAGATCGATGGCCGAGAGCTTGGCGAGTTCCAGCTGTTCAACGAGCTGTTCCTGCAGCGTCTGGCTGTGCCGGTCGCTGAAATCGCTGCTGCGGTCGTCGTCCCCCGACCACGAGGTGTCCGCGGGTCCGCCGGATCGTTCTCCCCAGGGCTCATCGGAAATTTCAACTTCGGGCTCTTCGCGCTGCTCTACCGGGGTGGTGTTGCCGTCGAGTTCCGAATAGCGTTCATCGCCCGGCTCCTCCTCGAACTCGCGGCCGGGCCCGCGCAGCGCGTCTGCAGGCGAGTCCAAAGCGACCTCGTCGTCCGCCTCCAGCATCACGTTGGATTCGAGGGCTTCCCTGACGTGAGCCTGCAAATCGAGAGAGGGTAACTGCAGCAGGCGGATGGCCTGCTGAAGCTGCGGCGTCATCGTGAGCTGCTGGCCGATGCGAAGCTGCAGACTTGGCTTCAACATAGTTCTTTAAGATCCAAGCCTACAATTTGAAATCCTGGCCCAAGTACACCTCACGAACCAGCGGGTTGGCAAGAATCTGGTCCGCAGTTCCCGCGGCCAGCACCGATCCTTGGTTGACTATGTAAGCCCGCTGGCAGATACCTAGCGTCTCGCGTACATTATGATCGGTAATCAGGACCCCGATTCCCTTGTCCGATAAGTGTTTGATTATTCTTTGAATATCGGCAACCGACAGGGGGTCGACTCCGGCAAAAGGCTCATCCAGCAGGATAAAACTGGGATCCGCGGCCAAGGCGCGGGCAATTTCCACGCGGCGCCGTTCGCCGCCCGAAAGACTCATTCCCAAGCTATCGCCGACGTGTTCGATATGCAACTCTCCCAGCAGCTCGCCGAGGCGGGCGGTGCGCTGCTCCTCGCTTAAGGCCGGACGCGTCTCGAGGATGGCCATGATGTTGTTCGACACCGACAAGCGACGAAAAACGGAAGGTTCTTGAGGTAGATAACCGAGACCGAGCTGAGCCCGCCGATGCATGGGCAGATGCCCGATATCCCGATCGTCGAGGAATATCTCGCCATGCTCGCAGCGCGTAAGACCGACGATCATGTAAAAGGCGGTGGTTTTGCCGGCTCCGTTCGGTCCGAGCAGGCCCACCACCTCGCCGCTTGCGACCTCGAGCGACAAATCTTTCAGTACCTGCCTGGTTTTGTAACTTTTGGCGAGATTCAACGCCCGCAGTACGCTCATGGCTTGGGGGGCGGCGGCGTTATGATGATGTGCACGCGCTGCGATCCCTGCTCCGCCGCCTCCGCGAGAATGCTTTGCGCGACCACGTTGTACTTGAGCGACTCGCCGCGGATTTCGTTTTGCTCGTCGGTGAGCCACGCATTCTTCAACAAGCGCACGATACCCTTGGCTGCGTCATAATCGATGGTTTCGGCATGGCCTCGGGCGATCTTGCCGGTCTTCGCGATGCGCTGTTGGAATTGAGCCGGGCTGCCGTTGGCCACCGCCTTGGCCAGCAGTTTCTTGGTGAAGTTGATTTGCGCATCATCGGCGGTCAGTTGCCCTTGATCCATGGTGATTTTCACATTGCCGCGAAATACCCACAGACTGTTGTCGAAATCAAGGCCCGAGGCCTGCCGCGTGGCTTGTCCCTGATCCGCGGAAACCGACATAGTACCTTGCACGATCCGCACCTTGCGAAATACCACGTTGTTGCTGCGCAGATCGAGTTCGGAGGATTGCGCGTCCAAGGTGATGGTTTGCTGGACCGGCGGCGCGGCGGCCGCCGGATGGCCACCTTGCACCGCGAGGGCGATCAAAACCAAGCTCTTAAGGCTGGAAGCGGCCATTGACCTTCGATTCTAGGCGCACGGTGCGCTCTTTCAAATTGGCGAGCAGACCGTGAGCGGTCAGCGTATGCGCGCCGAATTCGATGCGCACGTCGCTGTCGGTGCTCGCGATCGCGTCGGGAACGTCGTAGGTCAGCGCGTCGGTGCGTACCACCGCGGTGCCTTCATGCTCGCTGGTCTGGCCCTCCAGCCGAACGTCGCCCGACACCTCGACGATCTTGCCGCCGGCCTCGACATGCGCGACGTTGCCGAACATGACCCACGATTGCCCGTTCGGAGGCTGATAGTCGAAGCGCACGTTGTAGAGCGCGACTTCCGGCCCATGGTCGATTTGATCTATGCGCTCGGCATGGATGCGCACGCTTGGGGCGCCTGTCGCATCATAATCGGTCAGTATCGTATTCTTGAGATAATAGCCCGGCAGATTGCCCTGTCCGGCGCCTGCGGCTGCCGCGGGTCGGCGGTTCGGCGAGCTCAATATCCAGGTGCTGATCGCCAACGCGATTACCGCAATCAATGTGAACAATCTGAACAGCATTATTGTTTCCGGCTCGCGCCGCGTGCACGCAGCATGGCATCGCACAGTTCGCGCACGGCGCCAAGACCGCCGGGCGCCTCGCTGATCCAATGCGCGGCGGATAAAACCAGCGGGTGTGCATCCGCGACCGCCGCCGCGAAGCCTACGGCAGCCATCAACGGCAAATCCGCTGTGTCGTCCACGAGGCAGGCGCAGACCAAAGGGTCGATTTCGAGCCGCTGGGTAAGCTCGATCAGGGCCGCGACCTTGTCGGTGCAACCCTGTACGACTTGGCGCACCTTAAGTTCGCGCATGCGGGCCGTCACGGCGGGGGAGCGGCGTCCGCTCACCGCGGCGACCGCAACGCCGCTTTGCATCAGGAGCTTGATGCCGTGACCGTCGCGAACATGGAAGGTCTTGAGCGCTTCACCCGACCCGGAGAAGTACAAGCGGCCGTCGGTGAGCACGCCGTCGACATCGAGCACCAGCAATTCGATCTTGGCGAGCGGCGTGGCCTTGCGCGCTTTCAAACGACACCGGCGCGCAACAGGTCGTGCACGTTGAGCGCCCCCACCAGAATGTCGTCCGGATCGACCACGACGAGTGAGGTGATGCGATGGGTTTCCATCAGCAGGACAGCCTCCGCGGCCAGGGTGTTGGCGCGTACGGTTTTTGCCTGGCGGGTCATGACCTGGTCCATGCGAGTCTCGCGCAGATCCACCGCGCGGTCCAAGGCGCGCCGCAGATCACCGTCCGTGAACACGCCCAGCACGCGATTTCGATCGTCCACGACCGCCGTCATGCCGAGACCCTTGCGGGTCACCTCCATCAATCCTTCGGCGAGCGACGCATCCGGCGCCACTTTCGGCACCTCCGCACCGGTGCGCATTACATCCTTGACGTGCAGGAGCAAACGCCGACCCAACGCGCCGGACGGATGGGAGCGCGCGAAATCCTCTTCGGTGAACCCGCGTGCCTTCAGCAGCGCCACCGCGAGCGCATCGCCGACGGCCAAGGCCGCCGTGGTGCTGGCCGTGGGCGCCAAGTTGAGCGGGCAAGCTTCGGCCGGTACGCCGATATCCAAATGCACGGTCGCGACACGCGCCAGCGTCGAGGTCGAGTTGCCGGTAAAGGCGATCAACGGCACGCCTAAACGCTTGATCGCCGGGACCAGGGTCAGGATTTCGTCCGTTTCGCCGGAATTGGACAGGGCGAGCACCACATCCTCGCGAGTGATCATGCCGATGTCGCCATGGCTCGCTTCACCGGGATGCATGAAAAAGGCCGGAGTCCCGGTACTGGCCAGGGTCGCGGCGATCTTGCCGCCGATATGGCCCGATTTTCCCATACCAGTCACGGCAATTCGTCCACGGCAGGTAAGACAAATGCGGCAGGCGCGTGCAAACTCCCACCCTAAGCGGGGCAACTGAGCCCGCAATCCGTCGATCTCGATGGTGAGCGCCTGTCGGCCGAGATCGACGAGGCTTGAGTCCGTGTAGGCGGGGTCCATCGGTGAATGATACAACTAAGGAGAGTGCATGAACCCACAACAGGTAGCCGAACTGATTCAACGTGGGCTGGCTGGCAGCCGCGCGTCGGTCACGAGCGGGGATAATGTGCATTTCGAGGCGGTGGTAATCGCCTCGGCATTCGCGGGCAAGCGGCCCGTGCAGCGGCACCAATTGGTGTATGCGACTCTGGGGAGCGCGATGGGCAACGAGATTCACGCGCTGGCTCTGCAGGTTTTTACACCGGAAGAGTATGTGGGCCAGACCCATGGTTGAAGCACATGGATAAACTGCAAATTCAAGGCGGCATACCGCTCGAAGGCGAAATCCGCATTTCCGGGGCCAAAAACGCCACTTTACCGATATTGGCGGGCTGTTTGCTGGCGGACGGGCCGGTGACGGTCTCGAATGTGCCGCACTTGCACGACGTTACCACCATGATCGAGCTGCTCGGGCGCATGGGGGTCAGGGTCACCATCGACGAGAAAATGCGCATTGAGGTCGATGCGTCGACGATCAAGGAATACTTTGCTCCCTACCAACTCGTGAAGACCATGCGCGCATCGATTTTGGTCCTCGGCCCCCTGCTCGCGCGCTTTGGATCCGCGGACGTATCCCTGCCCGGCGGGTGCGCCATCGGTGCTCGCCCGGTCAATATTCACGTCGCCGGTTTGCAAGCAATGGGCGCCGACATTCACATCGAAAACGGCTACATCAAGGCGCGCGCCAAGCGCCTGAAGGGAACACGTTTGGTGCTGGAGACCGTCACCGTGACCGGCACCGAGAACCTCATGATGGCCGCTGTGCTCGCCGACGGCGAGACGGTGCTGGAGAACACGGCGCGCGAGCCGGAAGTGGTGGATCTTGCGAATTTTCTGTGCGCCATGGGCGCCAAGATCAGGGGCGCGGGCACCGACAAGATCATCATCGAGGGTGTGAAGCGGCTGCGCGGCACCGCTTACGATGTGTTGCCCGATCGAATCGAGAGCGGCACCTACTTGGTAGCGGGCGCCATCACCGGGGGGCACATCAGGGTGAAGAACACGCGGCCCGACCATCTGGACGCCGTGGTCGGCAAATTACGGGAAGCGGGCGCCACGGTGGGTGTGGGCGAGAGCTGGGTCGAAGTCGACATGCGCGGCCGGCGGCCGGATGCGGTCGATATTCGTACAGCGCCGTACCCGGCATTTCCCACCGACATGCAGGCGCAATTCGCGGCGCTCAACACCGTGGCCACCGGCGTCGGCACCATCATCGAGACTATTTTCGAGAATCGCTTCATGCACATGCTGGAGATGCGGCGCATGGGCGCGGAAATCCGGCTCGAGGGCAACACGGCCATCATCAAGGGCGTCGATCGGCTCACCGCCGCACCGGTCATGGCGACAGACTTGCGCGCCTCGGCTAGTCTCGTGTTGGCCGGATTGGTCGCCGACGGCCGCACCGAGATCGAACGGATCTATCATATCGACCGCGGATACGAAACCATCGAGGAGAAACTGCAGCAGCTGGGCGCGCGTATTCGCCGTACGCCGGCCTGAGTGCGGAGCAGCTAGTGCTGCGCCAGGCGCGTCGGCCTCTCGGTCACGGTGAGCCTGATCTTATAAGACTCTCGTCCGTGGCGGCCGGCGAGTTCGACCTCTGCGCCCGGTTTGATCGCCGCCACTTTGCTCACAAGGTCTTGTGAGCTGCGAACCGGTTCGCCGTCGAGCCCCGTGACCAGGTCGCCGGGCCGCACACCCGCCGCGAACGCCGGGCTCTTCACCAGGATATTGACCACTGTGACACCGCCCGCGGCGATGCCGAGTTGTGCAGCCTGCTCGTTGGTCAGATCCTGCGGCACGAACCCCAACCAGCCGCGCACCACGTGGCCGTGCGTCAGAATTTGCTCCATGACGCCGCGCACCAGGTTGATGGGAATTGCGAAGCCGATGCCCTCGGGACCCCCGTAAGTGCGGTTCAGCACCGCGGTGTTGATGCCGACCAGATCGCCGCGGGCGTCGATGAGCGCACCTCCGGAATTGCCGAGGTTGATGGCGGCGTCGGTTTGGATGAAATTCTCGAACGTGGCGAGCCCAAGTTGGCCGCGACCGGTGGCGCTGACGATGCCCTGCGTCACGGTCTGGCTCAAGCCGTATGGATTGCCGATGGCCAGCACGATATCGCCCACCCGCAACGTGTCGGAGCGGCCCAACGGCATGACCGGCAGATTGCCGATGGACAAAGCGAGAATGGCGAGATCGGTGTCCGGGTCCTGACCGGCGATGGCCGCCTCGGCGATGCGGCCGTCGGCCAGCTGCACCCTAATGGAATCGGCGCCCGCAATCACGTGTTGATTGGTGACGATGGTGCCCTTCGCATCCACGATCACACCGGATCCCAAGCTGCGCTCGACGTGCTGGCGGTAGCTCGGCCAAAAATCGCCGAACAGTGGGTCCAGAGGCGCCGGCTGGCTACGCTCGGTAACTACGCGTGCGGTATATATGTTCACAACCGCCGGCGCCGCGCGTGCAACCGCATCGGCAAAGCTTTGCATGCCCACCGAGCGAGCGGGCGCCGGCGCCGTGTCTTGCAGCGGCGCGCTGACGGCGCCCAACAACGCAGGCTTCCACCAGACCACCAGGAAAGCGCAGGCCAAGCCGACCACAATCGCTCGCAGCAAGAAACTCGCGAGTACTCGCGCGCTCTTCAAATGCACTCCCCACGCATGAGTCAAGGCTACCGACTATCTGTGTATAATGCGCTCCCAATAATCTTTGGGAAACACTATGGCCACAGGGGTTTGCGTGAAGAATTGTCAACATTACCCCCCGTCGCCGACGAACTGCGTGGAGAGATTGTAATGTATGAGCCGGTCGACCATAGCCGCCGCCGCCTGCTGACGGCGGCGACCGCCGGAGTCGGCGCGGTGGGCATTGCTTTCGCTGCGGTGCCGTTCATCGCATCGTGGAACCCGAGCGAGCGGGCGAAAGCGCTCGGCGCGCCGGTGGCCGTCGATGCGTCGAAGCTCGAGGAAGGCCAAATGCTGAAGGTCGTTTGGCGCGGCCAGCCGGTGTTCATCGTGCGCCGGAGCAAGGCCATCGTCGCGGAACTCGGCAACCACGATGCCATGCTGGCCGACCCGCAATCGAAAGATTCGCGGCAGCCGTCATACATCGCCGATACGGGAGCGGCGCGCGCGCGCAATCCCGAATACTGGGTTGGTTTGGCGGTCTGTACCCACCTCGGATGCTCGCCGCTCGGCGCATTCGAACCGAACAACGCGTTTCAGGTGGCGGGCACCGATTTGGGTCAGAATTGGCCGGGCGGATTCTATTGTCCCTGCCATGGTTCGAAATTCGACATTTCCGGCCGTGTGTTCAAGAGCATGCCGGCGCCGAAGAACCTCACGGTCCCCTCGTACACGTTCACCGGCGATGCGCGCATCGTGATCGGTACAGACGAGAACCCGAAGACAGCTTGAAATACGCAATGAGGTTCCTCGATGGCCGCAGCACCTGAATCCGCTGAAAGCACCAAGGGCTTGATCGGGTGGATCGATCAGCGCTTTCCCCTGACCGCGTTGTGGCGCAGCCAGGTTGCGGAGTATTACGCGCCGAAGAATTTCAACTTTTGGTACTACTTCGGGTCGTTGGCGATGTTGGTTCTCGTGAACCAATTGGTCACGGGAATATTTCTGACGATGAATTACAAGCCGTCTTCCGCCGAAGCGTTCGCATCGATCGAATACATCATGCGCGACGTCAATTGGGGTTGGCTTATCCGCTACCTTCACTCGACCGGCGCCTCGGCCTTTTTCATCGTGGTCTATTTGCACATGTTCCGATCGCTGCTGTATGGCTCGCACCGCAAGCCGCGCGAGCTGCTGTGGATATTCGGTTGTTTGCTGTTTCTGGCGCTGATGGCAGAAGGCTTCCTCGGATATGTGCTGCCGTGGGGCAACATGAGCTACTGGGGCGCGCAAGTGATCGTCTCCTTGTTCGGCAGCCTGCCGGTGATCGGCGGCGGGCTGGTGGACTGGATTCGCGGCGATTACGTCATCGCCGACCCCACGTTGAACCGATTCTTCGCGCTGCACGTGGCCGCAATGCCGCTGGCCCTCGTGTTTCTCATGATTGCCCATCTCATGGCGCTGCACGAAGTGGGGTCCAACAATCCCGACGGCATCGAAATCAAGAAGCACAAGGACCCGCAAGGCCGTCCGCTCGACGGTATCCCGTTTCATCCGTACTACACGGTGAAGGATCTGATGGGCGTCATGTTTTTCCTGCTGTTGTTCTGCGCGGTGATCTTCTTTGCGCCGGCATTCGGCGGTTTATTTCTCGAGGCGCCGAATTTCGAGCCCGCCAATCCCCTGCAGACGCCGCCGCACATTGCGCCGGTGTGGTATTTCACGCCGTTCTACGCCATGTTGCGGGCGGTGCCCTCGTTCGCCGGAACGCAAGTGTGGGGCGTGATGGTGATGGGCGCTTCGGTTCTGATCTTGTTCTTTGTGCCCTGGCTCGATCACTCTCCGGTTCTCTCGATCCGCTATCGCGGACCGATCTACAAATTCATGTTGGGAGTTTTCGTTTTGTCGTTCATCACGCTGGGGATATGCGGCTTGCGGCCGCCCGCGGGAATCTACCCGTTGCTGGCCAAGATCTGCACCGTCCTGTATTTCGCGTTCTTTCTGCTGATGCCCTGGTACTCGAGATTCGACAAAGTGAAGCCGGTGCCGGAGAGGGTCACCTGACATGATTAATCGCGCGCTGCTGCTCACGGTCGCGCTGCTGCCCGCCCTGGCCCTTACCGCGGTGCCGGTCGCGGCCCAAGAAGGCGAAGCGGCGCTGCTGCATGCCGGTACGGACATCCGTGACGTGAACTCCCTGCAGCGCGGCGCGCGCAATTTCATGAACTATTGTTCCGGCTGCCACTCCTTGACCTACCTGCGCTACAACCGCATGGCGGCGGATTTGCGCCTATCCGAGAAGGAGCTTGCGGACCTGATGCTCAACTCGGATAACGCATTCGACGGGATCAACAGCAGTATGCCGCCGGATGCCGCGCAGTGGTTCGGGAAGCAGCCGCCGGATCTGTCGCTGACCGCCCGGAGTCGGGGCGTCGACTACATCTACTCGTTCCTGAAGGGTTTTTATGTCGATGCGACCCGCATGTGGGGCGTCAACAACCTGTATCTGCCCAACGCCGCGATGCCGGACGTTCTGGCGGACAGGCAGGGCTTGCAGAAGCCGGTGTTCAAGAACGAATCCGACGCGAATGGGGGCGCCCACATGGTGCTGGTAGGAGTCGAGCCGATGTCGCCGGGCGCGCTGTCGCCGCAGGAGTATGATGTGTTGGTGCGCGACATCGCGAACTTTCTGGATTATGCCGGCGAGCCCATCAAGGCAAACCGCCAATCCTTGGGTGTATTCGTGATGCTGTTTTTGCTGGTGGGTTTCGTGCTCACCTATTTGTTGAAGAAGGAATACTGGAAGGACGTGCACTGAACGCAGCCGCGGGACTTTCCAATTGTCCTTAGGTCCTAGGAGAATTCGTTAGTGGTACGTCGCTCGGTGATGACTCTATTTTCGGCGCCGACTGACCCTTGGAGCCACCGTACGCGGCTGGTTCTCGCCGAGAAGGGCATTGCGATCGAGTTGGTGAATGTCGACCCCAACAAGCTGCCGGAAGACCTGCTCGATCTGAATCCCTATCACAGCGTGCCAACGCTGGTCGATCGGGATCTGGTGCTTTACGACTCGAGGGTGATCATCGAGTATCTGGACGAGCGCTTTCCGCATCCACCGCTGATGCCGATAGACCCGGTGACCCGGGCGCAGTTTCGCGTCGCACTGTATCGGGTGGAGCGCGACTGGTATGCCTTGGCGCACGACATCGAGTCCGATCCGCAAAGCAAGACGGCCGCGCAAAGCCGCAAGGTCTTGAGTGAGGCGATTTGCGCCAGCGCCGAGGTTTTCAAGGCGAAGCCGTTTTTTCTCAGCGACGAGTTCTCGTTGGTGGATGCCAGCATCGCACCAATTCTGTGGCGTTTGCCGTACTACGGCATAGAAATCCCGGTTCAGGCGCAGCCGATCGTCAAATACATGCACTCGATATTCGCACGACCGACATTTCGCCTTTGCATGACCGCCGCCGAACGGGCGATGCGAACTTGAAACCGCGCCGACCTTACCTGTTGCGGGCGCTGCACGAATGGATTACCGATAGCGGCGAGACTCCGCACATCGTCGTGGATGCCGCGGCCGAGGGTGTGACCGTACCGCGGCAATATGTTAAAGACGGCAAGATCGTGCTGAATGTGAGCTTTTCGGCGACCCAGATGTTGAAATTGGGCAATGACACCGTCAGCTTCGAGGCGCGCTTCGGCGGGGTCGGATTCGCGGTGCAAGTGCCGGTGCGCGCGATATTGGGCATTTACGCCCGGGAGACCGGCCAGGGCATGATTTTCCCCGAAGGCGACGCCGACCCCGATCCGACCGACGGCCCGCCGGCATCGCCCGGCAAGGCGACCCCGGGAGCTCCGGCGTCGAAGCGGCCGAAGCTCCAGGTGGTCAAGTAGCGTAAGCACCTCTAACGGCGCGAACCCCTGGCACAGCGCAAGCCCCTTACGCGGCGCGAAAGGCGTCTTTGACCCACTCGAGCTCGGAGGCGCGGTCCGGCAACCCCTGCAGGCCGATGACGTCGAATCGCAGCAGGCAGTCGCGCCATTGGGGCGCCGTCGCGAGCAGAAAGCGCGTGGCGCGTATGATCTTGCGCCGCTTGCGCCAGGTGACCGAAGCGAGCGCGCCGCCGTAGTCATGCCGGCTACGCTGCCGCACTTCGACCACTACCAACACCTCGCCGTCGCGGCAGAGAAGATCGAGTTCTCCTCCCTTGCAGCGAACGTTGCGCGCGAGTACCTCGAGGCCGCGGGCACTCAAGTATTCGGCCGCGAGCGCCTCGGCCGCCTCGCCGCGCTGCCGCCGCAATTGCCCGCGATCCGATTGCCGTGCCATCGAATGCGAAGCTTGCGCCCGAAGGCCTGCACCGTCGCCGGCGCAATCTGCGGTGTTTACACGGAAAAGGCGAGCGGGACTCTAAAGGGCGACCGGTATCCCATTGCGCAGCTGCACCCATTGCAACTCGCGGCGGATGCGATTGTGATTGTCCAAGAGCAATTGGCCGGTCACGCCGGATAGCTCGTTGGTCTGGCTCAAGGCCTTGGCGCGCAGCGCGGGCACCAGGCGATAGGCGTCGAACCCAAAGGCATACAGGCGATCGCGCCGCGCGGTTCGCGCCGGCCAGGCCGCGCGGACGCTGTCGCGAATTTGAGTGGTCGTCGGATCATCCGACACCATCCACGGCATGTCGGGAAAGATTATCCCGTCGAGATCGCCATTGGCGCTGGGGTCGGGTTCGAAGCTATCGGAGGTCGCATAGACGGGTATGTCGCCCGCGTAATTGAATTTCAGCTGCGGCACGATCAGGCGCGCGGTGCCCGCGGTGTTGGCGGCAATGAACACGAAGTCGACGTCGGTGCGGTGGGTCGACGGCTCACCCTTAACCGCGTGAACCTGCAGGATTTGCTTGATGGTGTCGGAAAAATCGGAGCGTGTGGCTTCGTAGCGCCCGCTGGCCAAGAGCGCGCCGCCGTGCTGCGACAATTCGTCCGCAAATGCCGCTTGCACGCGGTTTCCCCACTCGCCGTCCGCAATGATCGCGACCCCATTGAGTTTGCCGTCGGCCACGAGGCGGCGGGCGACGCGGCGCGCCTCGTCCTCCGGCAACAGCGCGAATTGATAGAAGTTAGGCGTGGTGCTCGCCGAATCGCCGAGAAAATTCAGCGCGAGCAGCGGCGTGGGACCCGTATTCAAGGGAGCGACAGCGGCCACGTCCTCCTTGGTGAGCGGCCCCACCACGAAAGCGGCACCGTCGTCGATCGCCTGCCGATAGGCAGCCGCCGCGGATTCGACCGCGACGTCGTATATTTTCAAACGCGGCCGCGAGGCGGCATCCTGCTCCAAATAGGCCGCAATGAACCCGTCGCGCACCGCGACGCCGACCGCCTCGGCGCGGCCCGACAATGGCAGCAGCAGCGCGATTTGATTGGGAAATTGGGCGGCAACGGCAACGGCAATATGATCTTGTGCGAGCGCAAGCACGAGGTCGTTGGCCGGATGCTGCGGGTACGACCGCCTCCAATTCTCGAGCGCGGCCGCGGCATGCATGGGGCTGCGGGCCATCTCCACGTCTACCGGTCCCAGCGCAAGCCACCCGGCGACAATCGGGTCGGTCTTGGGCGGCGCTTTCATCGATGCGCCGCCGTCGGCGGCGTGCTTGATCAGGTCGAACAGTTCTGTTCGGCTGGCGCGCAGTGCCGCGGGGTCCGTAAGATAGCGCTCGCGCTCGACGAAAGCGCGCGTACCTTCCACCGGATGGCCGGTCAGAAACGCGCCCTCGCCGCGCAGCCGCCAATAATTTTGCGCAAGCTCCGCCTGCGTGGGTACGGCTATGGTGTCCAATTCGCGAATTGCGCGCGCCCCGTCGTTTTCCGCAAGCGCAATTTCCGCTGCGACGAGAGCCCGAGATGCAGGCATCGTGGTACGCGCCTCGGGTGCCGCCGCGAGAGCGTCCTTGGCCGCAGGCACGTTGCCCGCGATCACCCATTGCTCGGCGCTCAGCAGCTCGTAGTTGTCGTGCTCAACCGGCGTCTGTGCGGCGAGTCGCGCATACTCGCGCGCGGCATCGGCATGCTTGCCTTCGTCCGCCAGACGCTGTGCCTGCGTTTGCGTGTTGGGGGTTGTCTCCTCGGGCTTCACCAGGCTGCAGGCGGCCGCGAGAGCGAGCGGCAAGCAGCGATGCGGCAAGCACCGCGCAGAGCGTCGGCCGTGGACGTTGGGAGATCGCTGCCATACCCTGCATTCCTCGCTACCATATACGATCGCAATCAGGGGATTATAGTGACAAACCAGCCTGCGGGTCGGCTCTACGTCGTGGCGACGCCGATCGGCAATTTGGGCGACATGAGCGCGCGCGCGTTGGATGCATTGCGGACCTGCGGCTTGATCGCAGCCGAGGATACGCGCCATACCGGCGGACTATTGAAGCATTTCGGCATCCAAACGCCCTTGGTGTCCTTGCATGATTACAACGAACTCAAACGATCGCCCGAGTTGGTCTCGCGGATGCAGCGCGGAGTCACGGTCGCATTGGTGAGCGATGCCGGCACTCCGGGCATCAGCGATCCGGGCTTCGACCTGGTGCGTGAGTGCGCTGCGGCCGGCATAGAGATCATCGCGATTCCCGGGCCTTGCGCGGCCGTGGCCGCGCTGTCGATCGCCGCGTTGCCGACCGATCGGTTTTGCTTCGAGGGGTTTTTGCCGGCGAGATCGGCCGCCCGCCGCGCGCACTTGAATGAGCTCGTTCTGGAGCCGCGCACACTGGTGTTCTACGAAGCGCCTCATCGTGTGCACGATATGCTCGAGGACTGCGCGCGGATCCTTGGACCCGAGCGGCCCGCCACGGTCGCGCGTGAGATCACCAAGCTGCATGAAACGCTGTATCGCGGTTCGCTGTCGCAGCTGGCGCTTCGCGCCGCAGCGGAGGCGGATTTTGCGCGCGGCGAAATCGTCTTGGTGGTCGCGGGCGCGCCGCGCCACGCCGGCGAGCTTGCGGATGCAGCCGGCGAGCTGGATCGCGTGCTCAAGCCGCTGTTGACGGAGCTGCCGCTCAAGCAAGCGGCTCGACTGGCGGCGCAGATTGCCGCGGTGCGCGACAACGAGGCGTACAAGCGGGCGCTGCAGCTTAAACAGGAAGCAGCCGAACCATAGGAGAGGCGTGCTATGGTGCGCACCGGAGTCGGCCAGGCAGTCGCTGTGTGCGCGAGCACATGGAGGAAAGTCCGGGCTCCACAGGGCACGGTGCCAGGTAACGCCTGGGGGGCGCGAGCCCACGGAAAGTGCAACAGAAAGATACCGCCTAAGCGCCGCGAAAGCGGCGCCGGTAAGGGTGAAATGGTGCGGTAAGAGCGCACCGCGCCGGTGGCAACATCGGCGGCACGGCAAACCCCACCTGGAGCAAGACCAAATAGGGAAGCGAGCGGTGTTTTGGCCGCTACATGTGGCCCACATGGGCTTCCGGGTAGGTCGCTAGAGTTGCGCGGCGACGCGCATCCCAGAGGAATGGCTGCCCACGACAGAACCCGGCTTAACGGCCGACTCCTTTTTAGGGCGCTTCGCGCCACCTTTCAACGGCGTCGAAGCGACGCCGTTCGATATTGTTCTAAGAGCCCGAGCGCTGCGCGCCACCTTTCAACGGCGTCGAAGCGACGCCGTTCGATATTGTTCTAAGAGCCCGAGCGCTTCGCGCCACCTTTCAACGGCGTCGAAGCGACGCCGTTCGATATTGTTCTAAGAGAAGAGCCGGAGCGCGGCGTTCGCCGGCTGAGAAACCGGCCAAAACCCAGGCGCTGCGCGTCCTTTGCCAGGCGCCGCGTTTAGCGTGAGAAGAACCTGCTAACAGGTTGATTTGGAAGGATTCATGCGCTGTAGCTCCCCGCCGGTCAACAAATGTGACCTAAGTCACTGTTGTCCCGCGTTTTTTTTAACTTAAGCCGTTGACAGTGCGACACGGCGCTCCCTATAGTGGTGGCCGGTGGGAAAAAGTGGGAGAGAATGGGTCTTAAGACCCATATAAAAATGTTCAGGGGTGCCAACAAACTCACTCTCGATGCCAAGGGCCGGATGGTCATGCCGACCCGCTATCGCGAGCGGCTGCAGGAGCGTTGCGGCGGCAAGTTGGTGGTTACAGTGGATAAGGATCAATGCCTGCTCCTGTACCCCTTACCCGACTGGGAAGAGATCGAGCGCAAGTTAATGCGTTTGCCGACCTTGAACCCTCAGGCACGGCGGTTGCAGCGGCTGATGGTCGGACATGCCACCGATTTGGAACTCGACGGGCACGGCAGGGTGCTATTGCCGCCGCAATTGCGCGAGTTCGGTTCGCTGACGCGCGATGCCGTGCTCATCGGCCAGGGCGTGCGCTTCGAGTTGTGGGATGAGGCGCGCTGGAACGAGCGGCGCGAGGAATGGTTGGCGAGCGAGGAAACCGCGACCGATTTGCCGAGCGAGCTTGAAACGCTGTCGCTGTAAGAGTTAGCGGGCGAGCGCGAGCGATGGGCGATTCGACAGCGGGGCACACGCCGGTACTGTTACCGCAGGTACTGGCCGCGTTGAACATACGGGCGAGTGGCACTTACTTGGACGCCACTTTTGGGCGGGGCGGGCATGCAGGGGCGATTTTGGAGAAGCTCATCGCTGATGGCCGATTGCTGTGTCTCGACCGCGACTCTGTCGCCATTGCCGACGCGCAGGCGCGCTTCGGCGCCGACCCGCGCGTTGCGATTTTTCGCGCGCCCTTTTCCGAACTCGCGGCGTGCGCCGATCAGGTCGAGCCCGGCCTCAAATTCGACGGCATGCTGTTCGATTTGGGCGTCTCCTCGCCGCAACTCGACGACCCCACCCGCGGATTCAGCTTCATGCACGAAGGGCCGCTCGATATGCGCATGAACAAGAATGAGGGCGCGAGCGCCGCCGAGGTGGTCAACAGCGCCTCCGAAGCCGACCTGATTCGCATATTTCGAGAGTTCGGCGAGGAGCGACTGGCGCCGCTCATTGCGCGCGCCATCGTCGCCGACCGCCGATCCCGGCCGTTCGAAACCACGTCTCAACTCGCCGGTATGATCGAACGCGTCACGCGCGCTGCACGCGGCGGCGAACGCCGCAAACACCCGGCGACCCGGGTGTTTCAGGCGCTGCGTATCCACGTCAATCGGGAGCTCGCGGAGCTCGAAGCCGCGCTCGAAGTCGCGCTCGAGCGCCTGGCGCCGCACGGACGGCTTGCCGTCATCAGCTTTCATTCGCTCGAGGATCGCATAGTGAAGCAATTCATGCGCCGCCATTCGCTCACCGATCCGATGTACGCCGGATTTCCACAGATACCGGCGCACGCGCGCCCGAAGCTTCGATTGGTGGGCAAGTCGATTCAGGCGCAGCCGCAGGAAACCGTGTGCAACCCGCGTGCGCGCAGCGCGCGCCTGCGCGTTGCCGAACGCTTGAGCGAGGAAATGGCCGCATGAGGATTCGCAAACTGTTGCCCGCGCTTCTGCCCGTATTGTGGCTCGCCGTGCTGGGGGCAGCCGTGCAAGTGATCTACGCACGGCACAAGGCCCGCGATTTGTTCGTGCGCTTGGAAAAGCTCAACGCCGAACGCGATTCGCTCGAGATGGAGTGGGGTCGTATGCAGCTCGAGCAGAGCTATTGGTCCTCGCATGCATTCGTCGAGCGAGTCGCGAATACCAAGCTGCAGATGAATTTGCCGCAAACTCGCGATGTTCGGATCGTACGCCCGTGAAGCAGCGATCGAGCGAAGGCGCACCGAAGGCGAGCGGCTATCGCTGGCGCGCGACCGTGGTGCTCGGATTGGTGGTGCTGGCCGCCGCAGCGCTCGCGCTGCGCGCGGTCGAGCTGCAATTGCTCGATCACGGCTTTCTCGCCAAGCAAGGCGACGACCGATCGATGCGCGTGGTCAAGATCGCGGCGCATCGCGGCGCGATCACCGATCGGTCCGGCGAGCCGCTGGCCGTCAGTACGCCGGTCGACAGCGTGTGGGTCAATCCGCAGGAATTGAACGACAACATCGACCAGCTGCCGAAGCTCGCCAAGGCCTTGAAAGAGGATCAACAGTCGCTGGCGCGGCGCATCACCAGCAATCTCGACCGCGAATTCCTCTACCTCGTGCGGCACATGCCTCCCGATCAAGCAGCGCACATCAAGGCTTTGGGAATTCCGGGCGTTTATCTGCTGCGCGAGTACCGGCGTTACTATCCGGCCGGTGAAGTCGCGGGGCACGTGATCGGATTCACCACCATCGACGACAAGGGACAGGAGGGCCTGGAGCTCGGATACGAGCAGTTGCTGAACGGCGATGACGGAGCCAAGCGCGTCATTCAAGACCTGTACGGTCGCTACGTCGAGAACGTCGAAAGCATTCGCGCGCCGCGGCCGGGGCGCGATCTGGTGACGAGCATCGACCTGCGCATTCAGTATCTGGCGTATCGGGAGCTGAAGGCCGCGATGCAGGAATACCGCGCACACGCGGGCTCCGTCATCGTCATCGACGTCGGCACCGGCGAAGTGCTGGCCATGGTGAATCAGCCGTCCTACAACCCGAACGATCGGGAGCAGCTCAAGGCGGATCTGTACCGAAATCGCGCCGCCACCGACATTTTCGAACCCGGTTCCAGCGTCAAACCCTTCATCATGGCGGCGGCCCTCGCCTCAGGACAGTATCACCCGGACAGCGTGGTGGACACCTCGCCCGGGTACTTCATGGTCGGCAACAAGATGGAGGAAGACGAGGAAAATCTCGGCGTCATCGATATGGCGACGATTCTCGCCAAATCGAGCAACGTCGGTACCGCCAAGATCGCCCTCTCGCTCAAGCCCGAACAGATCTGGAACACGCTGAGCGCCTTGGGACTCGGCCAGGTCACCGGCAGCGGCTATCCCGGCGAGTCGGCGGGCATGTTGAGTAATTATGCGCATTGGCGGCCGGTCGGCATCGCCACGCTGTCGCACGGCTACGGTCTGTCGGTGACGCCGCTGCAATTGGCGCACGCCTACGCCACCATCGGCGCCGGCGGTGTGCGGCGTCCGATTTCCTTCGAGCGCGTATCCGGGCCGGTGCCGGGCGAACAAGTGCTCGATCCGAAGGTGGCGCACGAACTGGTGCAATTGATGGAGCATGTGGTGGAAAAGGGCGGCACCGCGACCCGCGCTTCGCTCATCGGCTATCGGGTCTCGGGGAAGACGGGCACCGCGTTCAAATCGATTGCCGGAGGTTATTCGACCGACCGATACATGGCCGTGTTCGCGGGCCTGGTGCCGGCGTCGCATCCGAGGCTCGCGACGATCGTGGTGATCGATGAACCCAACAGCGATTTTCTTCCGGGCGTCTTGCACCAGGGCGGCCACGTGGCGGCGCCAGTTTTCGCCAGCGTCATGTCCGGGGCGCTGCGCTTGATGGATGTGCCGCCGGATGATTTGCAGAATGTACCCGCGGCCAAGCTGGTGCAGGTCAGCGAAACGCCATGAGCGAGCTCAGCGTCACGCTCACGCGGCTCCTCGACGGCATTTGCGACGTGCCGAAGAATGACATACAGGTTGTCGATATCACGCTCGACAGCCGCAAAGTACGCGCCGGCGGCCTGTTCTTGGCGTTGCGCGGGGGCCGGTCGCACGGGCTTGAATTTGCCGCCGACGCCGCCGCGCGCGGCGCGAGCGCGGTGCTGTGGGAGCCCGGTCCCGGCACCGCGGCGCCGATACTGCCGCCGGCGGTTTTCGCGACCCCGGTCGCGGACCTCGGCAATTTGGTGGGTCACATTGCCGATCGGTTCTTTGGCCGCCCGTCAATGCAGCTGCGCGTCGTCGGGGTCACCGGCACCAACGGCAAAACCACCTGTGCCTACCTGATAGCGCAATGCCTCGAGCGACTCAAATTCGACGCGGCATACATGGGCACGATCGGCTGGGGCCGAATCGGAGCGCTCGAGGTTCCGACCCACACCACGCCCGATGCCGTCAGCGTGCACCGCATCCTCGCAGAGCTCAAATCACAGGGCGTGCGCCTGGTCGCGATGGAGGTGTCCTCGCATGCGTTGGACCAGGGCCGGGTGGCCGGCGTGCGCTTCCACTCGGCCGCGTTCACCAACCTGACGCGCGACCATTTGGATTACCACCCCTCGATTCAAGCCTACAGCTCGGCGAAGGCGCGCTTGTTCGAGGTTGAGGATCTGCAGCACGTCATCATCAATATCGGCGACTCCTTCGGGCGCGAACTGGCGCGGCGCTTTGCCGGCCGCGCTGCGTTGACGGTGGTTTGGGTCGGCGCCGGCGAAGCCGGATGGTCGGCAGCGGGCTCATTGCATGCGGGCCAGGTGTCGGTCGAACGGCGCGGGGTGTCGCTGTCGATCGACGGCAGTTTCGGGACGCTGCAAGTGAGCACTCAACTGCTCGGCCGCTTCAACGCAGAGAACTCGCTGGTGGTGCTCGGCTGCTTGCTGGCGCTCGGTGTCCCGCTTAAGGACGCGGCCTCGGCATTGGCGCAGTGCGCCGCGCCGCCCGGCCGCATGGAGCTGATCGAGCCGCGGTCGCGCGGCAAGCCGTTGGCGGTGATCGATTACGCGCATACGCCGGACGCGCTCGCCAAGGTATTGACCAGTCTGCGCGAACACTGCCGCGGTGCGCTGTGGTGTGTGTTCGGCTGCGGCGGCGATCGCGATCCCGGCAAGCGGCCGATGATGGGCGCCATCGCCGACGAACTCGCGGACGAGATCATCGTCACCGACGATAACCCACGCTCCGAAGATCCGCAGGAAATCATCCGCGGCATCGCCGATGGCATCAAGTCGCACGGCGTGCGGGTGATTCACGATCGCGCCGCAGCGATCGCCGCGGCGCTCAACGAAGCCGGCGCGGGCGACGTGGTGCTCATCGCCGGCAAGGGACATGAGGATTATCAGATTTACGGAGCGTCGCGCCGCAGCTTCAGCGATCGGCAAGAAGCGCTGCGCCATCTGGGGGCAGCGGCATGATCGGGCAGCCGCGATGAAGCGCACCTTGAGCGAGGCGGCCAGCACGCTCGGCGGCCGGCTGATTGGCGACAATAGACCCTATTGCTCGGTGTCCTCGGACAGCCGCACGCTGATGGCGGGGGCGTTATTCGTCGCTCTGCGCGGGCCGAGATTCGACGGTGCCGAATTCGTCGAGGCGGCTGCGGCGCGCGGTGCCGTCGGCGCCATCGTCGATCGAGCGGTGCCCGCGGTTTCGCTGCCGCAAATCGTGGTGCCGGACGCGTTGCGCGCTCTGCAGCAATTGGCAGAGGCGTGGCGCGCAGATATTTCCATCCCGATCGTGGCGGTGGGCGGCAGCAACGGCAAGACCACCGTCAAGGGCATGACGGCAGCAATTTTGGCGCGCCGGGGCCCCTGCATGGCGACCCACGGCAACCTCAACAATCACATCGGCGTACCGCTGACGCTGATGCGCTTGGAGCCCTTGCATCGCAGCGCGGTGATCGAGATAGGTGCGAATCGCATCGGCGATGTGGCCGAATTGGTGCGCCTGGCGCGACCGACGGTGGGCGTGATCACCAACGCCGGCGCAGAACATCTCGAGGGATTCGGCGATCTGGATGGTGTCGCCCGAGGCGAAGGAGAAATGGTCGCCGGGCTCGAACCCACGGCCACCGCGGTCATCAACGCCGACGACCCCTATGCGGGCTATTGGCGTAAGGTATCGACGGCGGCGCGCATCCTCACCTTCGCAGTGCACGGTGGTGCGGATTTCATGGCGAGGAATCCCGTCCAGGCGATCGAGCGCGGGGAATTTTCCACCCGATTCACTCTCCAATCCCCGCTGGGCGAGCGCGCGATCACGCTCAAGGTCGGCGGTGCGCACAATATTGCCAACGCTCTCGGCGCGGCGAGCGGCGCGAGTGCGGCCGGGGCATCCCTCGATGACATCGAGGCGGGGTTGGCGGATTTCCGTGCAGTGTCCGGCCGCCTGCAGCTCAAGGCGGGATTGCGCGACAGTTGGATCATTGACGATTCCTACAACGCCAACCCCAGTTCGGTGCGCGCCGGCCTCGAGGTGCTGCGCTCGATTCCGGGTACCACCTGGCTGGTGCTTGCGGACATGGCCGAACTGGGGGAGCACACATCGGACAGCCATGCGCACACCGGCAGCTATGCGCGGATTTGCGGCGTCAAGCGCTTATTCGCCTTCGGAACCCAGAGTTCGCGGGCAGCGGAGACCTTCGGGCCCGGAGCGGAATGGTTTGCCGACGTCGATTCGCTGATCCGCCGGCTGCAGGCGGAGCTCGCGCCGGGGGTCACGGTGCTGATCAAGGGATCGCGCATGAATCGCTTGGAGCGCGTGGTGCAGGCGATTAGCTCAGGAGCTAGTTGACCCCTATGTTGCTTTATTTCTCGGAATATCTTGCCAGGAGCTACTCCGGCTTCCACGTGTTTCAGTATCTGACACTGCGCGGCATCCTTGCCGCGATGACGGCGCTCGCCATGGCGATGTTCATCGGCCCGCGAATGATCGCCGTCTTGAACCGCTACCAGATCGGCCAGCAAGTGCGCAGCGACGGCCCGCAGTCGCACCTGCAAAAATCCGGAACGCCCACCATGGGCGGCGGGCTCATCCTGGTGTCGATGGTGTTCGGCACACTGCTGTGGGCGGATTTGTCCAGCCGTTTCATCTGGGTGCTCGTCGGAGTGACGTCCGCTTTTGGCGGCATCGGCTTTTACGATGATTATCTGAAATTGGTGGTGGGCAACTCCAAGGGCCTGCCGGCGCGCTACAAGTATCTGGCGCAGTCGGTGGCCGCCCTGTGCGCGGCATTCTGCCTGCACGCCCTGCATCAGTCGGCGGCCGAGACCTCGATGTACGTTCCATTCTTTAAGACCGTGGCGGTTCCGATGTCCACGGCGGGATTCCTCGCGTTCGCCTACTTCGTCATTGTTGGCACCAGCAATGCCGTGAATCTCACCGATGGCCTCGATGGTCTGGCGATCATGCCCGCGGTGATGGTGGCCGCGGCGCTTGGGGTGTTTGCCTACGCCACCGGGAACGTCAAATTCGCCGCCTACCTGCAGATCCCGTACATCACCGGTGTCGGCGAAGTGCTGATTTTTTGCGCCACCACGGTCGGTTCCGGTCTCGGATTCCTTTGGTTCAACTCCTATCCGGCGGAAGTCTTCATGGGCGATGTGGGCGCATTGGCCATCGGCGCCGCGCTCGGCACCGTCGCGGTGATCGTACGGCAGGAGATCGTGCTGTTCGTGATGGGCGGCGTGTTCGTGCTCGAGACGGTCTCGGTGATGCTGCAGGTGGCCTCGTTCAAGCTCACCGGCAGACGCATCTTTCGCATGGCGCCGCTGCACCATCATTTCGAGCTCAAGGGATGGTCGGAGCCCAAGGTCATCGTGCGCTTCTGGATCATCAGTTTCGTGCTGGTGTTGGCCGGTCTTGCCACCTTGAAGATCCGCTGATGGCAAGCGTGGTAGTCGGTCTCGGCAAGACAGGAGCTTCGTGCTTACGCTTTCTGGCTAAGCGTGGGATTGCCGTGTCGGCCACCGACACGCGCACCGCCCCTCCGGGGCTCAGCGAACTCGGTGGGCTCGCCAAGACGATCGACATCCGCTTGGGAGGCTTCGATCTGTCGCTGCTCGACGGTGCATCACAGGTGTTGATGTCCCCCGGCGTATCCCTCGAGGAGCCGATTGCATCGCAGGCACGGGCCCGCGGCATCGAGGTGTTGGGCGATATCGAGCTGTTCGCCCGAGCGGTTCGCGCGCCGATCATCGGCATCACCGGCACCAACGGCAAGAGCACGGTCACAAGCATGGTCGCAGCGATGGCCGCAGCCGCCGGACGGCGGGTGCTCGCCGGCGGCAATTTGGGTGTTCCCGCATTGGATCTTTTGGAGCAGCCGATTCCCGACTTGTATGTGCTGGAGCTGTCGAGTTTTCAGCTGGAAACCACCTCCTCGCTCGCGCTCGAGGCCGCCGTGGTTCTCAACGTCACCGCGGATCACATGGACCGCTATGCGTCGATCGAAGCCTATGCGCGCGCCAAGGCGCGGATATTCGCCAAGGCGGCGACGATGGTGCTGAACGCCGACGACCCCTTGGTGACGGCGATGCGCCGCGACGGGGCGCACGTCGTGACATTCTCCACGCAGCGCACCGACGTTGACTTCGCGCTGCTCGGCAACGGGGGACGAACCGTGTTGGCGCGCCGTGGCGAGCCCTTGCTCGATACCTCGCGCATGAAGGTCGGCGGACTGCACAATGCCGCCAACGCTTTGGCGGCGCTTGCGCTTGGCGAGGCGGCGGGATTGGAGCTTCCCGCGATGCTCGCCGCGCTCGAATCCTTTCCGGGCCTGAAGCATCGTTCGGCGTGGATCGCCGATGTGGCGGGCGTGCGCTTCATCGATGATTCGAAGGGCACGAACGTGGGCGCGACCATCGCCGCGGTTTTGGGCTTACGCGGACCGTTGGTCGTGATCGCCGGCGGGGAGGGCAAGGGCCAGGATTTCGCGCCGCTCGCCGCGGCATTCAGCGGTAAGGTCAGGCACGCCGTGCTGATCGGCAAGGATGCGCCGGCCGTCGCGGCCGTGCTGCAAGGCCACTGCACGATCGAGCGGGCAGCGACGCTCACAGCGGCGGTGAGCGCCGCCGCCGCAGCCGCACGGCCGGGCGAGACAGTGCTGTTGTCGCCCGCCTGCTCGAGTCTCGACATGTTTCGCGACTACGCTCAGCGCGGCGAGGTTTTCGCGGCCGCGGTACGCGCGCTCGCAAGGCCGTCGTCATGAACGCGGTCACCATGTCCTACGGCATGCGCGCACGGGAGCGAATGCCTTTCGCGTGGGACACCGTTACCCTCGGCCTGGTCGCCGCGCTGTTGCTGATCGGTCTGATCATGGTGACGTCCGCCTCGATGTCGATTGCCGCCAAGGAATTCGGCGATCCGTTTTACTTTCTGGAGCGCCAGTTCGTCTTTGGCCTGGTCGGAGTGCTGTGCGCCTGGGTGCTCACGCGCGTACCGGTGCGTATGTGGGACAAGTACAGCCTCGCGCTGTGTCTGTTCGGGCTGCTGCTGCTGCTTTTGGTGCTGATTCCGGGTCTCGGCGCGACGGTCAACGGCGCGCGGCGTTGGATGCGCATCGGCCCCATGAATTTCCAAGTGTCCGAACTCGCCAAGGTGCTGGTGTTGACCTGGGTGTGCAGCTACTGCGTGCGAAAGCGCACCGAACTTGAGCAATCCTTCGCGGGTCTCGGCAAACCGGTGGGGCTGTTGACGGTCGCCGCGCTGCTGCTGCTGCTGGAACCGGACTTCGGCGCCGCCACCGTCTTGTTCGCCACCGGCTTCGCGGTGCTGTTCGTCGCGGGCGCGCGCCTGCGCTACGTCGCATTGCTGGTCTGTGCGGCAGCGCTGGCATTCGCGGTGCTTGCGCTGACTTCGGCGTATCGATTGAAGCGGCTCACCGGATTTCTTCACCCCTGGGACGATCCGTTCAACGGTGGTTTTCAATTGACCCAGTCGCTGATCGCGATCGGCCGCGGCTCATGGTTGGGCGTCGGGCTCGGCAGCAGCGTACAGAAGTTGTTCTATTTGCCCGAGGCGCACACGGACTTCGTATTCGCCGTGCTCGGCGAGGAGCTGGGATTGGCGGGCGTGATTGGCGTTCTCGCCCTGTTTGTCGCGTTGGTGTGGCGCGCCTTTCAAATTTCCCGCATGGCCGCGCAGGCGGGCATGCAATTTCAGGCCTATGTCGCGCTCGCTTTCGGCGTGTGGCTCGGCCTTCAGGTCAGCGTGAACATCGGCGTCAACATGGGCGTACTGCCGACCAAGGGCCTGACACTGCCGCTGCTCAGCTACGGCCGCAGCAGTTTGCTGGTGAGCCTGGCTTGGCTCGGCGTGCTGCTTCGCATCTATCACGAAATCCGATGCAGCTCGCGCTCCGCCGTGATGCGCGTGCCGGGAGCGGTGCGATGATCGGCGGCTCCGCAATTGGCGGGCCGGTGCTGATCATGGCGGGCGGCACCGGAGGTCACGTATTCCCCGCGCTCGCCGTAGCCAAGGAATTGCGCAATCGAGGAATCGGCGTGGTGTGGCTCGGCGCGCCGGCGAGCATGGAGTCGCGCTTGGTGCCGGCGAACGGCTTCCCGATCGAGTGGGTGCGTATCGTGGGAATTCGCGGCAAGGGGTTATGGTCCTGGATGCTGGCGCCGCTGCGTGCGATCGGCGCGGTGCTGCAGTCGGTAAGAATTTTGCGCCGCGTGCGTCCGAGCGTGGTGCTCGGCGCGGGCGGCTATGTGAGCGGACCGGGCGGCATCGCGGCATGGTTGCTGCGCATTCCGCTGCTGATTCATGAACAGAACGCGATCGCCGGCTTGACCAATCGCTGGCTGTCGCATTTCGCAGCCCAAGTGCTCGAAGCATTTCCCGGCAGCTTTCGCCCGAGCGCCCACGCCAGCGCCATCGGCAACCCGGTGCGCGCCGACATTGCGGCCATTCCGGAGCCGGCGGCGCGCTTTGCCGGCCGCGAACCCAAAGCGCGCTTGCTGGTGTTCGGCGGCAGCCAGGGCGCGCAGCGCCTGAATGCCGTCGTGCCGCAGGCGCTATCGCGTCTCGATCCTGCGCGCCGCCCGCAGGTCCGCCATCAGGCTGGCGCGCGGGGAATCGAGGCGGCGCGCGCCGCCTATCTTGCGCTTAAGGTCGAGGCCGAGGTTCTTCCCTTCATCGAGGACATGGCCGCGGCGTACGCGTGGGCGGATTTGGCGCTGTGCCGCGCCGGCGCCATGACCATTGCCGAGCTGCAGGCCGCCGGTTTGGGCGCGCTGCTCGTGCCGCTGCCGCAGGCCACCGACGACCATCAAACCAAGAATGCCGATGCGATGGTGCGGATCGGCGCGGCGCGCTTGCTGCCGGAGCGGGATTTGACCGCGGATACGTTGAGTGTGTCGATCGGCGAACTGGGGGCGGACAGAGCGCAAATGCTCAAGATGGCGACCGCGGCGCGCTCGGCGCGCAACGTCGATGCGGCGGCGCGGCTCGCTGATCTATGCATGTCCGCGGGGAGCGCCAGGGCATGAACGATCGCATGCGCCGCATCCATCGCATACATCTGGTCGGCATCGGCGGCAGCGGCATGGGAGGCATTGCCGAGGTGTTGCTCAACCTGGGCTACGAGGTGCAGGGCTCGGATCTGAAGGCAAACGCCGTGACGCAGCGCCTTGAGAGATTGGGCGCGAAAATCTTCTTGGGCCATGCCGCCGAGTATTTGGGGCAGGCTGACGTGGTGGTGGTTTCGAGCGCGGTCAACCGCGCCAATCCGGAGGTTGCGGCCGCGATCGCGAGACGCGTACCGGTGGTGCCGCGCGCGGAAATGCTGGGTGAATTGATGCGCTTTCGATATTCCATCGCGGTCGCGGGCACTCACGGCAAAACCACCACCACGAGTTTGGTCGCGAGCGTGCTCGCGGAAGGCGGCCTCGACCCCACCTTCGTCATCGGCGGCCGCCTGAAGAGCGCCGACAGCAATGCGCGGCTCGGGGCGGGGCGCTACCTGGTTGCCGAAGCGGACGAGAGTGATGCCTCCTTCCTGCATTTGCAGCCGATGATGGCGGTCGTCACCAACATCGACACCGATCATCTGGGGACTCACGACGGCGATTTTGCGCGGCTCAAGCAGAGTTTCGTGGATTTTCTGCACAACCTGCCGTTCTACGGCCTCGCGGTGCTGTGCGCCGACGACAGCCAGGTGCAGAGCATTCAAGGATCTGTGGGGCGGCCGTTCGTCACCTACGGATTCGCCGCGACCGCCGATGTGCGGGCGGTCGGCATGCAGAGGAGCGGACTGCAATCGCGCTTCCAGGCGATTCGCGAGGGGCATCCGCCGCTCGATCTGACCATCAATCTGCCGGGGCGGCACAATGTGCTGAACTCGCTGGCGGCGGTCGCGGTGGCCACCGAACTCGATGTCGCCGATGGCGCCATTCGGAAGGCGCTGGCCAATTTTCAAGGCATCGATCGGCGGCTGCAGCAGCTTGGCGAGATTCATTGGCCGGGCGGCTCCGCTCTGCTGGTGGACGACTACGCGCATCATCCGACCGAAGTGACCGCCACTCTCGATGCGGTGCGCCAAGCGTGGCCGTCGCGACGTCTGGTGGTCGCGTTTCAGCCGCACCGCTACACGCGCACGCGCGACCTGGTGGACGATTTCGGCAAAGTCCTCAGCGAGTGCGATGTACTGCTCGTCACGGAGGTCTATGCGGCCGGCGAGGCGCCGATCGCTGGCGCCGACGGACGCGCCATCTGCCGCGCCGTGCGCACCCGCGGACTCATCGAGCCCGTCTTTGTGGAGCGTGTCGACAATCTCGGCGAGTCGTTGCGCAGCATGCTGCGTGACGGCGACCTGGTGCTGACCATGGGCGCCGGCAATATCGGCGCGATAGCGCAGGATTTAAAGAGCCGCTTCGCGGCGGGAGCGGCGGCGTGAGCGGCGGCGCCAACAACTTTTCGCGCACGCAGCACATCGCGCCCGAATTTGCCGCCCGCGTTTTGCGCGGCGCGCCCATGTCCAAACACACCTCGTGGCATGCGGGCGGTCCGGCGGATCTGTTCTTCACTCCGCGCGACACCGGGGATCTCGCGGCGTTCATCCGCCAACTGCCGCCCGATCTGCCGCTGTTGTGGATCGGTCTCGGCAGCAATCTGTTGGTCCGCGACGGCGGCGTGCGCGGCGCCGTGATATCTACTCACGGCGCGCTCGGCACGCTCGAGCGCAGCAGTGCGACCCGCATACATGCCGGCGCCGGAGTCCCCTGCGCGCGCATCGCGCGGCAATGCGTGAAATGGGGATTGGGCCCCGCGGAATTCTTTGCCGGCATCCCCGGGACCCTCGGAGGCGCGCTCGCGATGAACGCGGGCGCCTGGGGCAGCGAGACCTGGACCCACGTGATCGAGGTGGAGGTGATCGATCGCCGAGGTACGCGCCGCACGCGCAAGCCCGCGGACTACGAGATTGGATACCGCCGCGTGTTGGGACCCGCCGATGAATGGTTCGTCGGCGCGCGGCTGGAGTTCGAGCGCAAAGCGGGGGTCAACGAGGCCGCCATACGCGACCTATTGGAGCGCCGCAAGCAAACCCAGCCGATCGGCGAATGGAGCTGCGGTTCGGTATTCATCAATCCGCCGGGTGAGCACGCGGCGCGCCTGATCGAAAGCGCGGGCTTGAAGGGACTGCGGATCGGCGATGCATCGGTGTCCGAAAAGCACGCCAATTTCATCATCAATCATGGCGCCGCACGCGCCGCCGATATCGAGGCGCTGATCCTGCAGGTTAAGCGCACGGTGGCCGCGGTCCACGGAATCGAGCTTGCCACCGAAGTGCGCATCGTGGGAGATCCGGCATGACGCTGCTCAAAGCCCGGTCGGAGCCGCGCCGCGCGCAGGATGCGCAAGATTTCGGCAAGGTCGCCGTGCTCTTGGGCGGCGACTCGACCGAGCGGGAGATATCGCTGCTGAGCGGCAATGCGGTGCTGGCGGCGCTCAAGCGGCGCGGCGTGGATGCGCACGCGTTCGATCCGGGCGAACGTCCCGTTCAGGATTTGGTGAGCGAGGGATTCGATCGCGCGTGGATCGCGCTGCATGGGCCGGGGGGCGAGGATGGCGTGATGCAGGGGGCTCTCGAGTGGTTGGGAATCCCGTACACGGGGAGCGGGGTGCTCGCCTGTGCGCTCACCATGGACAAGCTCAAGACCAAGCGCGTCGTGATGGGCGCGGGCGTGGCCGCCCCGGAGTATGCGGTGCTTGAGGGCCCGGCCGATTTCCCGCGGGCGCTCGCCGCCATCGGGTTGCCGATGATCGTCAAGCCGGCCTCGCAGGGCTCGAGCGTCGGCATCACGAAGGTGAAAACATCGGCCGAGCTCGGGGCCGGCGTTCGAGGCGGCCCGAAGCGTCGACCCCGTCGTATTCGCCGAGCGGTTCATCGCGGGCGGCGAATTCACCGTGAGCGTGCTCGACGACCGCGCTCTGCCCTCGATTCGCATCGAGCCGGCCACCGAGTTCTACGATTACGAGGCGAAGTATTTCCGCGACGATACGCAGTACCACTGCCCGAGCGGACTCGACGAGCGCGACGAAGCCGAGCTGCAAACCGCCGCCCTCGCATGCTTTCACGTAACCGACTGCCGCGGCTGGGGGCGCGTCGACTTCATGCGCGAGGCGGCGACCGACAAATTCTATTTCATCGAAATCAACACGACGCCCGGCATGACCGATCACAGCCTCGTGCCCATGTCGGCGCGGCGCGCCGGGATCGATTTCGAGGAGCTGGCGTGGCGCGTGCTTGAAACCAGCTTTTCGAGGGAGCGCATATGAACCTCAATTGGCTCATCCGCCGCAATCGTTTCAAGAATCGTGCGAAGACCGAAAAGCCCGAGTGGCAGTGGCCGGCATTCGTCACCGAGTGGCGCCGGTACGCGCGACGTGCGGCGCTCACGGCGCTGACCGGCGGCGCTCTGGCCGCGCTTGGCTGGGCGCTCGACCGGCCGGTGCAGGTCATCTCGATGGACGGCAGCTTTCAGCGGGTCTCGCCCGGGCAGATCGAACAGGCGCTTGCGCCCTACGCCCACACGGGCTTCATGTCGGCGGATCTCGATCGCATCCAGCGCTCCGTGGAGGCGCTGCCGTGGGTCATGCATGCGCGAATCCAGCGCCGCTGGCCGAACAGCCTGCATGTCACCGTGATCGAACAAACCGCTGCCGCGCGTTGGGGCGAATCGGGTCTGCTCAACACCCGCGGCGAATTGTTCATCAAGGCGGCCGCCCATGTTCCGGCGGAGCTGCCGCGCTTGAGCGGTCCCGAGGGCACCGAATTGCAAGTCGCGCAGCGCTATATGTCGGTGCAGGGTCGCATGCTGGAAGCCGGCATGCGCATCGCGGCGCTGCGCCTGGATGAGCGCGGCGCGTGGGAAATGGATCTGGACAGCGGCGCGACCGTACGCCTCGGCCGGCGCGACGTGGACGAGCGAATCGCCCGGTTCATCCGAACCGCGTCGCAAGTGATCGCCCACCGCTTGAACGATATCGCCTATGTGGACATGCGCTACTCGAACGGCTTCGCCATCGGCTGGCGCGCCCCGGCCGCGCCGGCGCAGACGCCCGCCAAACGCCCCGACGACGCCGATGCTTGAAGGAAATTTTTATAGACATGGCTAAGCGTTCTGACCGCAATTTGCTGGTGGGTCTCGACATCGGTACGAGCAAGGTCGTCGCCATCGTCGGCGAGATCAAGACCGACGGCGCGCTGGAAATCATCGGCATCGGCACCCATCCATCGCGCGGCCTGAAAAAAGGGGTCGTGGTGAACATCGAATCCACCGTGCAATCCATCCAACGCGCGGTGGAGGAGGCGGAATTGATGGCGGGGTGCGAGATCCATTCGGTGTATGCGGGCATCGCCGGCAGCCACGTGCGCAGCATCAACTCGCACGGCATCGTAGCCATCAAGGACAAGGAGGTAGTACAGGGCGATGTCGAGCGCGTAATCGATGCGGCGAAGGCGGTGGCGATCCCGGCCGATCAGAAAATCCTGCACGTGCTGCCGCAGGAATACATCATCGACTCGCAGGAGGGAATCCGCGATCCCATCGGCATGTCCGGCGTGCGTCTCGAGGCGAAGGTGCACATCGTCACCGGCGCGGACAGCGCGGCGCAGAACATCGTCAAGTGCGTGCAGCGCTGCGGGCTCGCGGTAGATGACATCGTGCTCGAGCAACTGGCCTCGAGCTACGCCGTGCTCACCGAGGATGAAAAGGATCTGGGCGTCTGCGTGGTCGACATCGGAGGCGGAACCACGGATATCGCGGTGTTCGGCGGCGGCGCGATTCGTCACACCGCGGTGATTCCGATCGCCGGCGATCAGGTCACGAACGATATTGCCGTCTCCATGCGCACGCCGACTCAGTACGCCGAGGACATCAAGATCAAGTACGCCTGCGCATTGTCGCAGTTGGCGAATCCCGACGAGACCATCGAGGTGCCGAGCGTCGGCGATCGGCCGCCGCGGCGTCTGGCGCGCCAGACGCTCGCCGAGATCGTCGAGCCGCGCTACGAGGAATTGTTCGGTTTGGTGCGCGATGAGTTGCGCCGCGCCGGTTTGGAGGAGTCGGTGGCGACCGGCATCGTGCTCACCGGCGGCAGCGCCAAGATGGAAGGCGCGGTGGAACTTGCGGAGGAGGTGTTTCACATGCCGGTGAGGCTCGGCGTGCCCCAGTACGTGAGCGGACTGGTGGACGTGGTGAGCAACCCGATTCATGCCACCGGCGTCGGATTGTTGCTGTATGCGAAAAGCAATTTGGACGTGCAGCGAACGGAGGGGCCGCTGCTCGCGGGCGGCATGAAGTCGATTATTGAGCGAATGAAGGCGTGGTTTCAGGGGAATTTTTGATTGCAACAGACTAGGAGAACTTGAATGTTTGAACTAATGGACTCTTTCAGTCAAAGCGCCGTCATCAAGGTGCTGGGGGTAGGCGGCGGCGGGGGTAACGCGGTCTCGCACATGGTGCAGGCAGGTCTCGAGGGCGTGGATTTCATCTGCATCAACACCGATGCGCAGGCGCTGAAGCACTCGAAGGTGCGCACCTCGCTGCAGATCGGCTGCAACATCACCAAGGGGTTGGGTGCCGGCGCGGATCCGGAAGTGGGCCGTCAGGCCGCGATGGAGGATCGCGATCGCATCATCGAGCTGATCGAAGGGTGCGACATGCTGTTCATCACCGCCGGCATGGGCGGCGGCACCGGCACCGGTGCGGCTCCGGTGGTCGCGCAGGTCGCCAAGGAACTCGGCATTCTGACGGTGGCGGTGGTCACCAGGCCGTTCGAGATGGAAGGCAACAAACGTTCGCGCGTTGCCGACCAAGGAATGCTGGAGCTTTCCAAATACGTGGATTCGTTGATCACGATTCCGAACCAAAAATTGCTGACCGTGCTCGGCAGCAACACCACGCTTCTGGATGCGTTCAAGGCGGCGAACACGGTGTTGCAGGGCGCCGTTCAGGGCATCGCGGAGCTGATCACGCGGCCCGGATTGATCAATGTCGACTTTGCGGACGTACGCACCGTCATGTCGGAAACCGGCATGGCGATGATGGGTTCGGGCGCCGCGTCGGGCGACGACCGGGCGCGCGAAGCGGCCGAGGCGGCGATTTCCAGCCCCTTGCTCGAGGACATCAATCTCGCCGGCGCTCAAGGCATCTTGGTCAACGTCACCGCGGGTATGGACTTGTCCATCGGCGAATTCCAGGAAGTCGGCAACGTCATCAAGCAGTTCGCTTCGGACGATGCGACCGTGGTCGTCGGCACCGTCATCGATCCGGAAATGGCCAATCAAATCCGGGTCACGGTGGTGGCGACCGGGCTCGGCAAGCCGGCCGCGCGGATCGCTCCTCAGCCGCTAGCCGCGACGATCGCACCGCCGCCCGCCATGCGTGTCGTGCGACAAAAGTCACCGATGGCACCGACCGATTACGCGATTCTGGACAAACCGACCGTCCAGCGGCAGCGTGCGGTGGGCGACGGCCTGCGGGCGGAGGTCGAATCGGAGGATTTGCTCGATATTCCCGCGTTCTTGCGTCGGCAGGCCGATTAGCAGCGCGTCGATTCAAATATTGGCGCCCGGGGGAGTCCGTAGGTTCTCGAGGGCGCCGTATTGAATGGCGGCGCATTGATACCTGTAATTTAGCGTGGGAGTTTTGGCGGGCGTGAATTTTTGCGGCTTTAAGCTTGTGTGCCGCCTGTGGTACCTTTGCGCCAGTTGACATAGTCTCGCGAGAGTCCGGTTCCCTATAGATGTTGAATCAACGCACACTGAAGAATTCGATTCGCGCCACCGGGGTAGGCCTGCACACGGGCAAGAAGGTTCTGATGACCCTGCGTCCGGCGCCGCCCGACACCGGGATCGTGTTCCGGCGCACCGACTTGAAGCAGCCGGTCGACATCACGGCTCACGCCCAGAACGTCAGCGACACCACGATGGGTACGACGCTGCACAGCGGTGAGGCCAAGATATCGACCGTCGAGCACCTGCTGTCCGCATTGGCGGGTTTGGGGGTGGACAACGCGCTGGTGGAAGTCAGTGCGGCGGAAGTGCCCATCATGGATGGCAGCGCAGGCCCCTTCGTATTCTTACTGCAATCGGCGGGCATCGAGGAGCAACGGGCGCCGAAGCGTTTCATTCGCATTCTCGAAAGCCTCAAAGTCGATGACGGCGACAAGTGGGCGCGGTTCGATCCCTATGACGGCTTCAAGGTGAATTTCGAGATCGAATTCGATCACCCGACCTTCAAGAAGCATTCGCAGGTCGCTTCGATGGATTTCTCGACCACGTCGTTCTTGCGCGAGGTGAGCCGTGCACGCACCTTCGGCTTCATGCGCGATCTCGAGGGACTGCGGGCTCGGAATCTGGCTCTTGGCGGCAACATGGACAACGCCATCGTGCTCGACGACTACCGCGTGTTGAATGAAGACGGATTGCGCTACGAGGACGAATTCGTCAAACACAAGATTCTCGATGCGATTGGCGACTTGTACCTGCTCGGACACAGCCTGATCGGCGAATTCAGCGGCTACAAGTCAGGTCACGCACTTAACAATAAATTGCTGCGGGCGCTGATCAATACCCAGAGCGCTTGGCAAGAGGTGACATTCGAGAGCTTGGCGGAAGCCCCGATCTCCTATGTCGCGGCCGCTGCCGCTCAGGCCTAAGGTCCTTAGGCGCGCGGCGAGCCTCACGAGCCGGGTGGCACCACCCTGATGCGGACGGCCTGAATATCAACCTCGCGGGACTCGCTGACCCGTTTGCGCAGTTCCTCGGTGAGATAACGCAGCCGAGACGCAAAGGCGGCGCTTGGCACGCCGATGGTCAGGGTTCCATGCAGAATACCGGCGCTGGCGATCGCCTGCGCCAGTTCCTTGGGAAGAGCGGAGCGGACATGCTCGACCACCACGGATCGGTCGCGAGCTTGGGCCTTCAGGGCGCTAAGCCGCTTTCCCCCTCCTCGTCAGTAACTCTTTGATATGTTTATATTTTTGCACTGCAGCACATCGCCGAGGCCCGATAATCCGTGAATAAAGCGTGCTTAATTTCCTTGTTTTGAGTCACCGTATTCTGCATAGTCTATCCCCTTTAGAGGACCAGCCTACCGGGAGCTGTAGCACGATGACAGTTTCGGAGCCCGCATCCCCATGAATGTCATATTTGTCGGCCGCAAGACCGGCCGAGTCAAACAACTGGACCTGCGCCATCCGTTGGTGCTGGCGGCTGCCTTCGCACTGGTGCTTACCATCGTGGGCGGTGCATTTTCCATTGGCATGGGCCTGGGTTCGCGGCACCGCAGCACGAATCCGGTCGATCAGCTGGGCGGCTGGTCCGCTGAATTGCTGCGCGAGCAGGCGCAGATTGAAGAGGTGCGCCGCGTACTGCAGGAAAAGGTCAACGCGTTGGCGATGCGCGTCGGACAGATGAATGCCAACGTGATTCGTCTGAATGCGCTCGGCAAGCGCTTGACGCGCATGGCGAATCTGAACGACGGCGAGTTCGATTTCGGCAATCCGCCGGCCATGGGCGGCGCCGAGGGCGCCGACGGCCAGCCGGCACAGATACCGAATCTCACCGCCATGGTCGACGATCTGCAGACTCAGCTATCGAGCCGCGAGCAGCAGCTGGGCGTGCTCGAGAACCTGATTCTCACCCGCGAATTGAACAAACAGGTCTACCCGGAAGGCCGGCCGGTGCAGGATGGCTGGATTTCCTCGTATTTCGGGCGAGCGATCCGATCCTTTCACGGGCTATTCGGCGGTCCACAAGGGCGTCGATTTCGCAGGCCTCGAAGGCACCAAGGTCACCTCGGTGGCGGCCGGGCCTGGTGACCTTCGCCGGCGATCGCTCGGGCTACGGCCAAATGGTGGAAATCAACCACGGCAATGGCTTGGCCACCCGCTACTGCCACAACGAGAAGCTGTTGGTGAAGCAGGGCGACATGGTGCGCAAGGGCCAGGACGTGGCGTTGATGGGCTCGACCGGCCATTCGACCGGACCGCATCTGCATTTTGAAGTGCTCAAGAACGGTGCGCAGGTCGACCCTCTGCGCTTCATCGGCGAGGATCGCTAAAGACCCCCTGAAGAGCCCGAGGATCGCGGCTAGCGTGAATCGCTGAGCCGCGTGGGTCCTCGAGCCGCCACGATCCATAGGGTTGCGGCTCGTGAGTTCGCGCGCGACTGGGAAGCCCAAAGCGAAACGATTTCCCGCTTTCGCGGTCTATCCGTACAATACCCAGTTTTTTAAGGACTCCCCCCGCGTGTGGAAGCTTTTGACGCAAATATTCGGCAGCCGCAATCAGCGCCTGATTAAGGAACTCGAGCCGCACGGTTGCGGCCGTTAACGCCCTCGAGTCGAGCGTGCAGGCCTTGACCGATGAGCAGTTTCCGGAGAAGACGCGAGAGCTCAAGGCGCGATTTGCGGCGGGCACGCCGCTCGATGACCTTGGTGCCCGAGGCGTTTGCGCTGGTGCGCGAGGCGTCGCGCCGCAAGCTCGGCCTGCGGCATTTCGACGTGCAGCTGATCGGCGGTTTGGCGCTGCACGCCGGCAAGATCGCCGAGATGCGTACCGGCGAGGGCAAGACCCTGATGGCGACGCTGCCGGCGTATTTGAACGCCCTCTCCGGCGATGGCGTACATGTGGTCACGGTCAACGAATACCTGGCGCAGCGCGACTCGGAATGGATGGGTCCGGTGTTCCGATTTCTCGGAATGGAGGTCGGCGTCATCAAGAACGCTCAATCCCAGGACGAGAAGCGCGCCGCCTATGCGCGCGACATCACTTACGGCACCAACAACGAATTCGGCTTTGACTACTTGCGCGACAACCTCGCATTCCGGCTCGAGGATCGCGTGCAGCGCAAGCTGTCGTTCGCCATCGTCGATGAAGTCGACTCGATTTTGATCGACGAGGCGCGTACGCCTCTGATCATTTCAGGCCCTGCCGAGGAGAGCACCGAGCTCTACATCAAGATCAATACCTTGATTCCGCGCTTGAGCAAACAGAAGGAAGAAAACGGTCCGGGCGACTATGCCGTCGATGAAAAGACCAAGCAGGCGACGCTTGACCGAGGACGGTCATGAGAAGGTCGAGGAATCTGATGGCGGAGATCGGCCTGCTGCGGGACGGCGAGAGCCTCTACGACGCCACCAATATCCGCCTGATGCATCACCTGAACGCGGCGCTGCGCGCGCACGCGCTGTACAAGCGCGATGTCGAGTACATCGTGCGCCAGGGCGAGGTCATCATCGTCGATGAGTTCACCGGCCGCACCATGCAGGGACGGCGCTGGTCCGACGGCCTGCATCAGGCGGTCGAAGCCAAAGAGGGCGTCAAGGTCCGCGAGGAAAACCAGACCGTCGCGTCGATCACCTTCCAGAATTATTTCCGGCTGTATTCGAAGCTTGTCCGGAATGACCGGAACCGCGGACACCGAGGCATTCGAATTCCAGCAGATCTATGGTCTGGAAGTGGTGGTGATCCCGACCCACAAGCCGATGATCCGCAACGATCACTCGGATCTGGTGTTTCTGTCCGAGCACGGACAAGTTCCAGGCCATCCTCGAGGACATCCAGGACTGCGTGAAGCGCGGCCAGCCGGTGCTGGTGGGCACCACCTCGATCGAGGCTTCCGAACGGCTCGCGAAGCTCCTGCAGGGCGCGAAGATCCCGCACGAGGTGCTGAACGCCAAGCAGCACGAGCGCGAGGCGCACATCGTGGCCGAGGCCGGCCGGCCCGGCGCCATCACGATCGCCACCAACATGGCGGGCCGCGGCACCGACATCGTTCTCGGCGGCAGCCCGCAGACGCAGATCGACGCTCATCGAGAATCCCAACGAGGCGGAACTGAAGAGCATCCACGACGACTGGCGAGCGCGGCACGAGCAGGTGCTCGCCGCCGGCGGCCTGCACATCGTCGGCACCGAGCGACACGAGTCGCGGCGCATCGACAACCAGTTGCGCGGCCGCTCCGGCCGCCAGGGCGATCCGGGTTCCAGCCGCTTCTATTTGTCGCTCGAAGACAATTTGATGCGGATCTTCGGCGATCCGACCCGCATGAAGGCGCTCATGACCCGCGTGGGCATGAAGGCGGGCGAGGCCATCGAAAGCGGCATGCTGACGCGGCAGATCGAGCGCGCGCAGCGGCGTGTCGAGCAGCACAACTTCGATGCGCGCAAACAATTGCTTGGAATATGACGATGTGGCGAATGATCAGCGCCGCGTGATTTATCAGCAGCGCACCGATTTGATGAGCGCCGAGGACGTCGCCGAGGCGATCAAGGGCATGCGCGAGGATGTGGTGGCGCAGTTGGTGGACCAATACGTTCCCGGCCGGCGCTCCCGAAGAGCAGTGGGACGCCAAGGGATTGGACGCAGGCGATCGAGCGCGACTTCGGTGCGGCACTGCCCATCGAGGAGTGGGTGAAGGCCGAGGAAGGCGGCGACGGCTCGGATCTGCGCAACAAGATCGTGTCCGCGCTTGGAAGCAGGCCTACGGCCAGAAGGAGACCAATGTCGGCGCGCAGGTGATGCGCTACATCGAAAAAGAAGTGACGCTGCGCACCCTCGATCAACATGTGGCGCGAGCATCTCGCGGCGATGGACTACATGCGCCAGGGCATTTATCTTGCGCAGCTATGCGCAGAAGAATCCGAAGCAGGAATACAAGCGCGAAGCGTTTGAATTGTTCTCCGGAATGCTGGATCGCATCAAATTCGACACCGTGACCACGGTGTCGAAGATCCAAGTGCGCAGTCAGGCCGAGATCGAGCGCGAGGAACTCGAGCGGCATCAGCGCCTGGCGCGCGCGCTGCAGGCGCAGCATGCCGAAGCGGTCTCGCCGATTCAGGCGGCACCGGGAGCGGATGCGCAGGGCGCGCCGGCCGCGGCGAGTCCGGCGACTGTCATGGAATTGGAGCCGCGCGCCGCCGCGCCCGCCGCCACGCCGTTCGTGCGCACGGTGCCCAAGGTGGGCCGCAATGAGCCCTGTCCCTGCGGATCCGGGACGCAAGTACAAGCACTGCCACGGCACCCTGCAGCAAGCGAGCGGTTGAGTCCGCGAGCGGTTCAGCACCGGACAGCCGCCAGTTCCGCATCATTCATGTGGTCGCCGGCGCGGTGATCGACGCGCACGATCGCGTGCTGATCGCGCAGCGACCGGCGGGCAAGCACCTGGCCGGGCGGATGGGAGTTCCCGGGCGGCAAACTCGAGCCGCGGCGAAGATCGTCGGGCGGGGCTTACGCGCGAGCTGCGCGAAGAAATCGGCATTGAGATAGGCACGCCGCGGCCGCTGCTGCGATTGCGCCATACCTACCCGTACGGCGAAGTCTCGCTCGATGTCTGGGTGGTGCGCCACTACCGGGGCGAGCCGCAAGGGCTCGACGGCCAGGCAGCTGCGCTGGTGCACCCGCGATCGAGCTGGAGTCGACGCCGAGCTGCTGCCGGCGGATCGAGCCGATCGTCGCGGCATTGCGCTTGCCGGAGCGCTTGCGGCGGATGTGCACGCGCTATTACCGCATCGGCGACATGGGCGCCGTGCGCAGCCGCCGTTCGCGGGGCTGCCGACGCGCCGGCCTGCGCGGCGTCTTCTGCCGCAACGCCGAGGAGGCAGCCGGCGCGGCGGCGGCTGGGGCGGACTTCCTGGTCATGCGCGAGGCGCCTTCCGGACAGCGAATTGGCGGCGCTGTGCGGCGCGGCGGCCGTCCCCGTCTATGTCGCGCGGGTATCACCCTCGCGGAGGCGTGGGCGCTCGGCGCCAGCGGCATCAGCGAGCTGCCGATTCGCCGGTCTAGGGCTTTAAGATTCTCGATCGAAGAACCGCTTGATCATTTTGTACGCATGCCGACCCGTCATGCTGGCGCGTGAGTCCATGCTTGGCGCCCGGATACACCATCACTTCGAACGGCTTGCCCAGGTCCTGCAGCCTGCGAAATAGCTTGGTGCTGTTCAGAAACAGCACGTTGTCATCGGCCATGCCGTGCATGACCAAAAGCTTGCCGCTGCAGATCCTTGGCATAGGGCAGAGCCGAGCTCGCTTCGTAGCCGGCGGCATTGTCCTGAGGGCCGATCCAGGTAGCGCTCGGTGTAATGCGTGTCGTACAGCCGCCAATCGGTCACCGGCGCGCCGGCAGACCCCGGCGCGAAATACCTCGGGGGCCTTGAACATCAACATCAGCGTCATGTAGCCGCCGTAGCTCCAGCCCCATACGCCGATGCGCTTGGGATCGACGTAGGTCTGGGAGCCCAGCCAGCGCGCACCCTGCACCTGATCGGCCACCTCGACATCGCCCAGCCGGTCGTGAATCGGCGCTTGAAATGCGGTGCCGCGAAACGCGCTGCCGCGATTGTCGAGCTGGAAGACCACGTAGCCTGCGCGGGTGAGGATTTGCGTGAACGAGCTGCCGCTCCAGTCATCGACAACCCTTTGCACGCCCGGACCGCCGTACACATCGACGATGGCCGGATAACGCGTTGCCGGCATCGAAGTGCGGCGGTTTGAACAGCCGGTAGTAGAGCACTTGGCCGTCGGCGGCGACAGAGTGCCGAACTCGGCTATCGAGTTGTCCGCAAGATACGGCGCATCCGGATGCTGCTGGTCCAGGCGGTTTTCGATCAAATACGTGCGTGAAGGCTGCCGTCCGCGGTGCGCAAACTCACCTGCGGCGGTTGTATGCGGCTGTTGAAATCGTCGACATAGAAGCGCGTATCGCGCGCCATGGTAATGCCGTGCAGGCCGTCTTCGCGCGAGATGCGCGATACCGATCGCGGATCCCGCGTATCGAGCGAGGTGCGATACAGATGCCGCTCGATGGGACTCTTTTCGGTCGCGGTAAAGTAAATCACGCGATGCGATTCGTCGATCCCCTTGATGGCGCGTGCCCGAAAATCATCGACACTCCACTCGCCGGCCGTGAGCTGCCGCAGCAGGCGCCCGTCGTAGTCGTACAAATACAGGTGCCGATAGCCGTCGCGAGCGGATGCCCAGATGAACTCTGGCGACCTCTTGAGAAACGAGAGTTCGTCGTTCAATTCAATCCAGCTCGTGCTGGTTTCGGTCAAAACCAGCGCGGGATGCGCCGGTGTCGATGTTCGCAAACAACAAATCCAAGCGGCGCTGGTCGCGCGATTCGCGCTGAATGGCCAGGGTCTTGCCGTCGGGCAGCCAGTTCACGCGGGCCAGATACATGTCCTGCTCAGGCCCCAAGTCGATCCAGGTCACGGCGCCGGTCGATAGATCGACTGACCCCGAGGCGAATCAACACATTGGCCCCGCCTGCCGCCGGATATCTTTGATCGAAGGTCGAGACGTTGTCCGCCGCTATCTCGAAGCGCTGCCAGACCTTTACCGGGCTCTCATCGACGCGAGCGAAGGCGATGTGGCGATCGTCGGGCGCCCACCAGTAGCCGGTGCTGCGATCCATTTCCTCTTGCGCCACGAATTCGGCCATGCCGTTCTTGATCGGGCCGGCCCCATCGCTGGTCAACGTCTTTTCGCGGTTGGCGGTGAGATCGTACGCAAACAGATTTTGATCCCGCACATAAGAGACGTAGCGGCCGTGCGGTGAAATCGCCGCATCCGTCGCAAAGCCCTTGCCGGGTGCGATCTGCAGCAAGGCATCGTGGGCCGGCTTGGCGAGATCGTAGTAGTACAGGCGCCCGTCCAATGGGAATAGCAGCCCGCGACCGGTGGGAGCGAAGGCATATTCCAAAATGCCGGAAAGCGCCGCGGTCCGTTGGCGCTCACGGCGGCCCAGTTCCTCGGCCGACAGCTTCTCATTGGCCGGCGCCACGACTCTCGAGTCCACCAAGATCCGCGCCCGACGCTCAAGAAGATTGTATTCCCACAGATCGAGTCGATCCTTATCGTCGGGTTTGCCTTGCAGGTAGGTCACGCGCGTGGCGTCGGGCGATATCTTCAATCCCACCAAGGAGGGCCCGGATAGGGCTGGTGCGTCGAACAGCCGTTCGATCGTGAGCTCCGCCGCTTGGGAGGCAGTGGCGGCCGCGCAAGCGACCAGGGCAGGCGCCAAATAGCGCCCCGAGGTCCGAATTTCGGTCATGAGCGAACCATGAGATAGCAGACCTCGCATAACTCGGTGACGCCGCGCGCCCGCAGGCGCGGCTCGGTGGCCAGAATGTCCTGTCGACCCAATTCGCGGATGTTGCAGTAAGGCGTGTAGAGGCGCTCGACCTCCCCGCGCTCCAAAGAGAAAGGCGGGCCGGCCATTTGTGCCTGCGGGTATTCCAACGTATGGAGGAGAATCTGCGTGCCGGTCTTCAACATTTCGGCCAGGTGCCGCACGTACGGTGCCCGAAGTTCCTGGGTCCAGGAAATCAAGGCCGCGCGATCGTAGACCGCGGCCACTTCTTGAAGCGTGGCCGGAGTGAGCGCAAAGAAATCGCCGCACAACAATTCGAGGTTTGCCGCCTCGTACACCTCGAAGCCGTTGCGCAGCCTGCGCCGCGCCGGAATCCCGTTTTCCATACAAAACGCTTCCAACGCGACGGCGGAGAGTTCCACGCCCACCACCGAATGCCCCTGGCCGCTCAGCCAAAGCATGTCGAGACTCTTGCCGCACAAGGGCACGAACACGCGGCTGCCTAGCCGAAGCCGAAGGGCGGGCCAGTGGCGCATCAATTGCCGGTCAACCGATGATTGGTGAAAACCAATTTGGCCGGTGCGCCAGCGCTCGTGCCAGAACTCAGGCTGCACGGATCAAGAGTTCTCGTGCGGTTCGTCCGATGGGTCCACCGCAGCCGACTCGCCTGGAATCCGGTGTTTTTCGTCGAGCCAGGCTCCCAAGTCGATGAGCCGGCAGCGGTCGCTGCAGAACGGCCGGTACGCAGATGCCTCCGACCACTCCACCGGCCGGCCACAGGTCGGACATTTCACCCTGGTTGCCATCGATGGCGGCTGCCCCAATCAAGAGCAGCAGGTGAGCAGAAAAGGCACGTCCATTTCCACGTGAACCGGGCGGCTCGTGGCATCGGTCCAATTCAAGAATCGAATGGTGCAGCGATGTTGGCTGCCGCTGATCTCGGGAAACAACCCGCTGTCCGCCGGCAATGTGATGCGCACCAATTGGCACGGGTTCTCGCGATCGAACTGCAATTGATAAATTCCGCCGACCGCGTTTTCCGCTTTTCGTTTGGCGTTTTGCCGAGTCAACCACAGCAGCTCGGCGATGCTGTCGCACAGCGGCCGGATCAACGCCAACCAGTTGCCGAATTCGGCGGCGCGCACGTAGGCAGGCCGATTGAGCCAATAGGAATAATCCGGCAAATCGAAATCGCAGGTGCCCCCGGGAATGGCGCTGCGGTGCTTGATGGCGCTCAAGAACTCCGAGTCACGCAACGGCGCCATGTAGTTTCCGCCGGCCGTCGACAAATCCTCGCGCAGCTTGATGAGGTTCGACATCAGCGACTTCAGCCGACTCGGATCGACGCCGGTCTTGCACTGGTACTCCTTGAGCACGTTGACCGTGGCGCTCGAGCTCTTTGAGCACGTCGCTGCGCGAGTCGCCGCGGGCGGTGATCGCGAGGATCTCGAGCAGGCTCGACATGGCCGCGCGCGAGCTCCAGGAGTTTTCCAATTCGCTGTGATAGGTGGCCTGCGTATAGAGGAATTCCAGGCGCAGGAAGGTTCGCATGCGCTCGTTGAGCGGCTGCTCGTAGACGACCGGCGCCAATTCGGGGTCGGAGTCGTCCCGCGGTTCGGGGTAGGAGTTCATCCAGCTATTGTGAGCCAACACAAGGGCCAGGGTAAACCTTGGAGTTAGGTTAAATCAAACCCAAGTGCCGGCAATTTTAGGGCGGGATCGCCTCCGCGAGCTGCAGATAGCGCTGGTGCAGCCGGTCGACCGCTTGTCGCAATTCGGGAACGGTCCCCGAATTCACCAGCACATCGTCCGCGGCCTTGAGGCGAATCGTGCGATTCGTCTGTGCCGCGAGAATCGCTCGAGCGCCCTCGAGGTTTTCTCCGTCGCGGGCCATCAGCCGTTGCAACTGCGTCGCTTCGTCCGCATCGACGACCAAGACCCGATCCACCCGCTCGCGACCACCGCCTTCCACCAGCAGGGGAATTTCCAGGATTACGTAAGGTCCCACGGCCTGCATGGCTCGCCGCTCCATGTCGGCCCGGATCAGCGGATGCAGGATCGCTTCCAGGTCCCGGCGCTTGTGAGGATCGGCGAATATGAGCTGTCGCAGGGCGCGACGGTCTAGTTCGCCATCCGCCTTCAAGACACCCTCGCCGAATCTCGCGACCACTGCCTCGCGCCCGGGCTGTCCCGCTGCGACCACGAAGCGGGAGGACTCGTCCGCATCGATCACCGGGATTCCCAGCTCGCTAAATCGGCCGGCGACCGTGCTCTTGCCGCTCGCGATTCCGCCGGTGAGCCCGATACGGAGGCGTCGCGCCATGATCTAAGGCGCGAGGCCCGATACGCGCCAATAGCCGCTCATCAGCGCATCCCCGTACATCATGGCGAGCCAGCCCGCGGCCGCCAGATAGGGGCCGAAGGGCATCGGCGCGGCCCGGTCACGGCCCTTGAGGACGATCAGCAAGATCCCGAGGACAGCCCCCGTGGCGGCCGAAAGAAGAATCACCAACGGCAAGAGCTTCCACCCCAACCACGCACCCAATGCGCCGAACAGCTTGAAGTCCCCGTAGCCCATACCCTCTTTTCCGGTGACCAGTCGAAAGGCGTGATACACCAGCCACAGGCTCGAATATCCGGCCGCGGCGCCGATGACGGCATCTCGCGCCGAGACCGGAAGACCGGTGCCGCCGCCATGAGCGCCAGTGAGGGGTCCGAGCACCGCCGCGGCCACAAGGCCGGCCCAAAGGAGCGGCAGGGTAATGCTGTCGGGCAGCAGCTGGTGGTCGATGTCGATGCCCGTGAGCGCGATCAACGCCCAGGTGACCGGCAGTGCGCAGGCCGCGGTGGTGCCGAAGCCGAAGTGCCATGCCACCCACGCCGAGAGGATGCCGGTGGTGAGCTCCACGACCGGATATCGCAGCGAGATCTTGCTCCGGCATGCAGCGCAGCGCCCGCGCAAAATAAGCCAACTGATCACGGGGATGTTTTGCCACGCCCGGATCGGCGCCCCGCAAACCGGGCAGGCGGAGCGGGGTGTGCTCAAACCGAAGCGCTCGGCCGGTACGGACGTTATAGTCGTCGCGGCCGCGGCCGACGGCAATAGCTCGAGCGCCTGGGCGCGCCACTCGCGCTCGAGCATGACCGGCAGCCGATGGATGACCACGTTGAGAAAGCTGCCGATCGCCAGACCGAGCAGGAACACCGAGCCGGTGAACAGCCAGGGACTGGATGAGTAAAGCGCGGCCAGGTCGTTCAACATGGGCGACAGAGGTCAGCGCGAACTTTAGCCGAAGTGCGCGCCATGGCAATTGATTCGTACGCGCGATGATCTAGCCGACGACTGAGCCGAGCTTGAAGATCGGAAGGTACATCGCGATCACCATGCCGCCCACCAGGATGCCGAGAATGGCCATGATCAAGGGCTCCAACAGGCTCGACATGCTGTCGACGGCATTGTCGACTTCTTGCTCGTAGAACTCGGCGACTTTGGCCGACATGGTATCGAGGGAACCCGACTCCTCGCCCACCGCGATCATTTGGATCACCATGTTGGGGAATAGGCCGGTGTTCTCCATGGCCCGCTGCAGCCGGCCGCCCGTCGCCACCTCGTCCTTCATGCGCATCACGGCTTCCTCGTAGACGATGTTGCCCGTGGCGCCCGCCACCGACTGCATGGCTTCGACCAGCGGCACGCCCGCCGCGAACATGGTGGAGAGCGTACGGGCGAAGCGCGCTATCGCCGCCTTGACGAGAATCGGACCGATGATCGGAAACTTGAGGAGCACCCGATCGAGAGCAAGCTGCATTTTCCTCGAGCGCTTGAGGAAATAAAAGAATGCATAAATGCTGCCGCCGGTCACGCACGCGAGCCACCAGCCTTGGTGCTGCACGAAACGCGATAAATTGACCACCATTTGAGTGAAGGCTGGTAGATCAGCGCCGAAACCCTTGAACAGCGCTTCGAACTGCGGAATCACGAATATGAGCAAAATGACGCTCACGATCACCGCGACACAGAGCACGGCGATGGGATAAAAGAGCGCCTTCTTGATCTTTTTCTTCAGCGCTTCGGTCTTTTCCTTGTAGGTGGCGATCTTGTCGAGCAGCGACTCCAGGGCACCCGCTTGCTCGCCGGCCTCGACCAGATTGATGTACAGGGCATCGAAGTACAGCGGGTGCTTCTCGAGGGATTCATGCAGCGTACTGCCGCCCTCGATGTTGGCCTTGACGTCCAGCACCAGCTTTTGCATGGCGGGTTTTTCGTGCCCGTTGCCGATGATCTCAAACGCCTGGACCATGGGTATACCGGCCGACATCATGGTGGCGAGCTGCCGGCTGAATACCGCGATATCCTCATTGGAGACTTTGCCGCCCGACCGGAACGCGTTGCTTTGCGTCTTGACGCGGGTGGCGGCAACACCTTGACGCCGCAGGTCGGCGCGCAATGTCGCCTCGTTTGCCGCGAGCGATTTGCCGCGCACCTTGTTGCCGCGCTTGTCCTTGCCTTCCCATAAGTACTGGGTTTCTTTCTTGGTTGCGGTTGCCGATATCGCCATAAATCGATCCTTGCGTTAGCTATCTACTCGATCGTGACGTTGTTCACTTCTTCCAAGCTGGTCACGCCGTCTTTCACCTTTTGCAGGCCCGAGCGGCGCAAATTCCAAATACCGTCCTTGGCCGCTTGGTCGCCGATATGCATGGCGCCGCCGCCTTCCATGATGATCCGGCCGATGGTCTCGGTGACCGGCATCACCTGGTAAATTCCCACTCGACCCTTGTAGCCATCGGTGCATGAAGTGCATCCCACCGCCTTGTAGACCCTGAAGCCGCTGGCGATGTCGGATTCCTCGAAGCCTTCCTTGCGCAGCGCTTCGGCCGGAATATCGATGGGTTGTTTGCAATTGTTGCAGAGCTTGCGCGACAAGCGTTGCGCAATGATCAAACTGACCGAAGTCGCGATGGCGTACGGCTTGACGCCCATGTCCACCAATCGGGTCAAGGTCTGGGGCGCGTCGTTGGTGTGCAGCGTCGATAAAACCAAGTGGCCGGTCTGTGCGGCCTTGATGGCAATCTCGGCCGTTTCAAGGTCGCGGATTTCGCCGACCATGATCACATCCGGATCTTGGCGCAGAAACGCGCGCAGCGCTGATGCAAAGGTGAGCCCGACCTTGTTGTTGACATTCACTTGGTTGATGCCGGGCAAGTTGATTTCCGCCGGGTCCTCCGCCGTCGAGATGTTGCAGTCCTCGGTATTGAGGATATTGAGGCCGGTATAAAGCGACACGGTCTTGCCGCTGCCGGTGGGGCCGGTGACCAGGATCATGCCCTGCGGTTTGGCGAGATATCGAAGGTAAATCTCGCGCTGTACCGCCTCATATCCCAATGCGTCAATGCCGAGCATCGCGCTCGAAGGATCGAGAATACGCGTGACCACCTTTTCGCCGAACAGCGTCGGGCAGGTGCTGACGCGAAAATCGATGGCGCGGTTCTTCGAGAGCCGCATCTTGATACGGCCGTCCTGCGGCACGCGCCGTTCGGCGATGTCGAGCCGCGACATGACTTTGAGGCGGGCGACGATCTTCACAGCCAATTGCACCGGGGGCAGGGCTACTTCCTTGAGCACGCCGTCGATGCGGGTGCGGATGCGGAATAACTTTTCGTAGGGCTCGAAGTGGATATCCGACGCGCCTTTCTTGATGGCATCGAGCAAAATCTTGTTGACGAAACGCACGATCGGCGCGTCTTCCACGTCATCGCGGCCGAGCGCCTCGGCATTCGGGTCTTCATCGCCGCCGGTGACCTCGAGATTCTCGAGATCGAAATCATCGTCGGTCAAGCTCGGCATGATCGATTCGGCTTGATCGATGGCCTTGGTGACGGCCGCCTGCAGCTTGTCGTCCTCGACCACGACGAACTCGATGCTCATCGATGTTTGAAACCGAATCTCATCCAGCGCGTGCAGGTTGGTCGGGTCCGCAACGGCGAGGAACAGCCTCTTGCCTCGCTTGATCAGCGGCAGGACGCGGTGTTTCTGCAGCAACTTGTCGCTTACCGCACGAATGATGTCCGGGTCCACGGTGATGGCGTCCAGATCGAGCAGCGGCACACCGAACTCGTTCGACGCTGAAATGGCGATCTCGCGGGCGGTGGCGAGATTCGAGCTCACCAGATAGCTGACCAAATTCAGGCGTTTTTCCTTCGATTTGGCAATGGCGTCCTGCATGGCGATTTCGTCCAACAGCCCATCTTGGACGAGTCGTTGGGCAAGGCCGCCCAAAGCCAAGCGACTGGTGCTGCCGATCGCCGTTATTGCGTTGTCATTCATGGACTTAGATCAAACCCCGGACGACTGTTTCCTGCCCACTATATGGTAGCGACCCGATTAATTGTCAAATCAGCCCGAATGGTCGCACATTGGCGCCAGCAGGCGCGTGACTTCGCTCGCAAAATGGGCCGCTCCGGCGCCTTCAACTGCGGCAAAAAGCCCATAATTTGATAAGGACGGGGCGATGATCCTTGGACGTCAAAGCAAGCCGTAAATTCCGCAATTTCCTGTGGATGACCCTAGAACTCAAAAAAAGGAAACCCCTCCATCGAGGGGTTTCCTGAGAGCTTGACTAAACTAGCTCTACTTGCACTGCGTCGGCACGTACTTGGCCAACACCGGAGCGGGCGGAGCGGTCACCACGCAGGCCGGCATTGGTTGCCGTCACATTGGTGGACGAGGCGCACGCCCAGTCGATGTTGCCGCTCACACCGCTGGTGAGGTGCGCCTTGTTGATGTTCGGCGTGAACGAGAGTCCAGTCGCGCCCGCCAACTGCGCAATACCGCCGGTCGCGACGTTCGAATTGAACAGCACCGTGATGACGCCGGTAGCCGGAGCAATCGTGATGTTGGTCACATACTTGGTCGGTGAGAAGGTCCAGGCACCGGCCGCAGCGGTCAATCCCGCCGTGTCACCGGACTGCCAACCCTCAGCGACGGTCGTTTCAGCGGCCGATGCCAGGTTGATGCCTTCCGTCACTTTCGAGCGCACCGTGTAATCGGTGTACGCCGGTATGGCGATCGCGGCCAAGATGCCGATGATCGCCACCACGATCATCAATTCGATGAGCGTGAAACCCTTTTGCATATGCTTAATCATTTATTGACTCCTGAGATGAACACAACGAACTCTGAAATTTCCAACAACGGCCTGCGCCGGTGATACTAAGAAAAGCAAGCACTGTGCCAACACCCGCAAGTCGATGTTTAACCTATTGAAAATAAACATGTTTTATACTAATTCCGTTGACCCATATGACATAGATTAGTCGTCTTTTGGCGCCATAGAGCGACAGCTCCTGTCACCTTGTGACATTTTTTGTCGGCGCATGAACATCGGCAAGATCGAATGGCCATCCGCCGGGAAGCGGCCTACCGGGAAGCCGCCGATGCGACAGCGTGAGTTCAGCGGGCCGGATTCTTCAGATCGAGCAACGGCCCGATGAATTTCTCGTAGCTGCGCCAACGTCGCACGGAATTCTGGTAAATCTTCTGCCGCACCTGCCAGAAACTGGCGGTTACCACGGAGCGTTTCGTGGTGTGGAAGTCCAGCACCCGCTCATCCCATTCAAGGCCGACGAAATCCAGTATTTTGCGGCTCCATCCTTCTTGATCAGCAACCATTTGCTCGTAAGGAATGTCCAGAATCGTTCCCGGCGGCAGGACGGTACGCCAATGCGCCATGAGCCGCTCGTGCTCGACGGTAATGATCCGCCAAGTCCGACAAATCCATGGTGTAGTTCAGGGATAGGACGAACTTTTGGAAATAACAAGACAGGCAAATGTCGATTGGGTCACGTTGCATGTATATGATGCGAGCGTTCGGGAACAACCGAGTGAATGAGCCCCAGATAGTCCGCGTTCACCGGTGCCTTATCGACGATTCGAAGTGCGTCGCCAGCGTTGGCCTCCAAGACTCGCAAATAAGCCTCGGCAAGCTTTCTTCGCGTCGATTCACCGAGCGGGCTGCCCATGGTGGCCTGGTGTTCTCGCAGCGCGTGGCCCCAAAACCCGAGTTCCCCAGCGCCTCTCGCAAACGGATGCGAAGAGATAATCTGCTCGGTGAGCGACGTGCCCGAACGCGGCATGCCGACCACGAAGACAGGCTTCATCGAAGCCGACGCGCCATCCTCTACACGGGCCAAGACTTCGGGTGTATACGCATCGATCATCATGTCAACGAAGCTCTTGTAGGCATCTCGGTCATAGGGTGCCGCGATGCTCTTCAATAAGGCGTTGGCGCGTTTGTAATTCCCGAAGGCCAGTTTGAAGTTTCCGACGTCGTCATAATATTTCCCGATTGCAAAGCGCAATTCCGACTCGTCCAGGAGCCCGATCCCGCTCGCCGCGACCTTCTCCGCGCTCTCCAGCCAAGCGCTGTCCGAAGAGGTCATTTTGCGAATGCTGACGTGGGATGCCAAGGCCTTTGGCATGCCCGGACTGACCTGTAGTGCGCGCTTGAGCATGGTCTCTGCTTGATCGAAGCTGCCCTCCGTCTTGGCGATGAGCGCGATGCCGACCAACGCGTCTGGATTGCGCGGATCGTACTTCAGCGCTTTTTCGAAGTTGGGCTTCGCTTCGCGCAGGCGACTCAAGAAGGCGAGAGCCAACCCAAGATTTATTCTGGCCTCTACGAGGCGCGGGTTTAGCTTGAGGGCTCGCCGTAAGAAACCTTCAGCGTCCGCATACAAACCCCTTAGTAGAAGCGTGGTTCCGATATTGCTGTAGGCATCTGGAAAGTTCGCATCTACCCTGATTGCTTGATGAAAATAGGCCTCTGCCTCCCCAAAGCGACCCACTTTGGAGAGAGCCGCTCCAAGATTATTGAGCGCGGCGGCGTGCCGGGGATCGAGCTTTATCAAGCGTTGATAAATATCGATCGCCTCGGCGTAGGCACCTCGAGCGATCGATTTGTTGCCGAGCGCAAGAAGCTGTTTGGTATTGGTGGATTGGTGCTGATACGCCGGCTGGGCATCGGAGGGCTGATCGAGCGCCGAGGTCGCCGGATTCTCCGAGAGGAGCATAACCAAACGCTGGGTTACCTCGGCCGCCTTGGCCTTTTCTATGCCGTTTTCTAGCAATCTCCACTTGAAGGCGTTTGCGAGCTTTGCCTTTTTATAAAAGTTCAGCCGTAAGCTGCGGACCTCGTGATCGGCCCCGTGTAGGATCTCCAGTAGTGCGTCACCCGGCTGCTTTGGCGCTGATCTTTTCGCCGGCACCGCCGAACTCGTTTGCGGAGGCGCAAATTGGTCGGCTAACGCAACGCCCATCTTGGAAGCGTCGCTGGCGTTGAACGATTCAAGAATCATCGTTTTGTTTCCATGTTCGAACTTGGGCGGGTTTGCCGCTGCCACAAATGTCCAGTCGGACCAGAGAAACTGTGATTGCGCGAATCACTTGCAGATTAACCGAAGGAGTCTGGGGTTTCCACGCTGAATGCATTTGCGTGCATGTTAAATTGTCCGTTGGAAGCGGTCCTCTACTTTCCAAATAGTTCAGTCGGCAGCCTTGGCAAAATTGGATGTGTCCGTGGCTATGTATGGTGGAATCGGCAACTTAGAGTATTGCGAAATAGCAAAATCAGTGAAAGCGATCACATATTTTATTCCGTATACACGCTACGGGAGTGCCCGCGGCAACAACAAGACCCTGCCAGCAGACTATTACATTTTTAGGCGATGCGTTTTTGTGCGCCGGGTCGCGGAAGCAGCACGCGATTCCCGGCTTCTTGATACGGTGCCATTCAACGCGCAAGGGCCGTCCGGCACTTTGGCGCCTGCCGCTTTGCGCTATCCCATGAATTTGCTGCTTCATTATTGGTGGGGACACGGGAGTGTGTGGCTGGGTACCGGCCGCGAACGCGCGCTGCCGGATAGAGGTGGGAGTACATCGGTGCCCAATAATCGCCTCAGACCGAGGACATCGTCCGGCAATACCGCGGCCATTGGGTCAAAATCCGCTGCCTGACACTCGATGAGGGCGGTGAGGAGCACATTTGTGGACGCCAAGAGAGAAAGTGCGACGCCATGACCGTTAGCGTAACCCCTACCGCCGCTGCGCCTTGGCTCACCGTGATCATTCCCTCTTACTGCGGTGAGCGGTGGATCGACGCCGCGATCGAGCTCGATTGCCGCCGAGGCGGCGGAAGGTGTTGAGGTCTTGCTGATCGACAGCAGCCCCACGTCCGCCACACGCGATATTGCGCGAAGCTATTCGGATCGCGTGCGGCTGCGGATGTTCGAACGCTGCGACCTCACGTCGTGGCACGCGAAGACCAATTTCGGCGTCGGGACGGCCGAGTCGAGCCACATCTGCTGGCTGGGCGTGGATGATGTGTGGCTTCCCGGGCGCGCGGCAGCGGTTCGAGCCTGGATCGATGCTGCTCCCGAAGCCCCTCTGCACCTCGCTCCGAGCGCTATTATCGACCAAGAGGGCCGAACGCTGGGCGTGTGGCGGTGTCCGTTACTCGCAGCGCCGAGACTCCCGTCGGCGCTGGTGACGGAGCGGCTGCTGGTTCAAAATTTCGTCGCGGCTCCGGCACCGGTCTTCCGCAGGGACGCGTGGCTCGACTGCGGCGGGTTGGATCGGAAATCTCTGGTACACCGCGGACTGGGACATGTGGCTCAAGCTCGTGGCCCGCGGTACCGTCTACTATCACGACGACGTTACGGTCGGTTTCCGTATTCATGACGGTTCGCTTACGGTGACCGGAAGCCGCGACGCCGGCTGATTTCGCACAGCAGATGCACATCGTCCTGGACCGACATCTCGGCTAAGATCAGCGGCGCCTGCGCAAGACCTCGAGCCTGCTGCACGCGCCTCGATTGCCGTCAATGCCGCCCTCGCCTCGGCGTCCGCCGGCGATCCCAGCGGCCTACTGCGCGCAGCGCGCAAGTTCTTACGGCTCGGGCCGGCCGGCATTTACCGATATTTGCGCGATTCTCGCATCATGGAGCGTGTCGCGCCGCGGTACGGGCCAAATTGGCGGGTGCCTTCTCCCTATGAAGTTAGGACCATTCATCCGCAAACTGTTCGGCCCCTATGAGCGCCAGATTAGCGAAGGCGTATCGTTCGATCTATATCGACATCGATGCTTCGTCAAACTAATGCATCGATGGAAGCCGAACGCGAAAAGAATTCTGGAAGTGGGTTGCGGAGAGGGGGCGGTCACGCGAGCGTCTGAGCGCCGCCTATCCCGATGCCCAAATCACCGCAATCGACATTACCCCGCGCGTCGGTCGGCTGTATCAGGGTTCGCTCGACGGCGTTCGATTCGTTCGATGCCGCGTGCAGGAGGTTGCCGCAAGCGAACCGGGACAATATGACCTGGTGGTGCTGTGCGACGTTCTGCACCACGTTCCCATCGATCTGCGCCAGGATCTGCTCGACGCCATCCGCATGGCGATGGCGCCGGGCGGCACCTTGGTGTTCAAGGATTGGCAGCGAAACTACGCGCCAATCCACTGGCTGTGCTACGCCTCGGACCGTTGGCTCACCGGCGATCGCATCAGCTATATGACGCGCGAGGAAATGCGCGAGCGGCTTGCACGCAGCTTCGGCGGGGCAGCGCTCATCGCCGAAGCGAGAGTCGCACCCTGGTGGAACAACATCGCCACCCTCGTTCGGCCGTGATGCCGGCTCCGCGTCAGGCGTGAGCCCGCGCTGGGCTTGCGATAGCGTGCCTCGAAGAAGCGCGTCTGGATCGGCACTTCGCGCGACAGTTCGCAGCGCCATGCCGGCGGTATGGGGTAGTCCTCCTGGCGGATGACCATGTTCTCGAACAGCACGGTGCCGCGCTTCCACTGCTTGAAATAGAACCGGCCGCCGTCCTTCAGCAAACGGTCGAACTGGGAGAAATAGAAGGCGATCTGCTCGGGACGCATCTCGTGCAGCGAGGAGATATTGACGGCGAGATCCGCGAGACCGTCAGGCAGGCTCGTGATCTGCGTCGAGAGAAAGAAAGCGATGTCGCAGAGTCGAAACTCTTCCTCGACGTCGGCAAAGTTCGCGAACTCCCGGTAGCGAAAGATGCGCCGATCGGGAAACTGGTGGCGCAGGTAGGTTTCCGCGACCCAAAGGGCGGGTGGAATATCCACGATCACATACTTGATTCCCGGCCTCGTGGCGAGCATTGCATAGGCATCTCGGCCATATCCGGCACCCAGTTCGAGCACCACCGAACCGGCGCGCAGAGCGAGTCGCACATGGCGGACATCTCGAGGATCGAGCTCGCGAGATCCTGCGAAATGAGCGCACCGGCTCGATCCCTGATCACGGCCGGATTGCCTTCCCCCGGCTCGCGAAGCGCCAGCAAGGCGGGATCGGACACGGCGCCTCGTGTGTAGGCCCAGGACGCCAAGGTCAAAAAATTGTAGAGCAGCGACTGGATCCAGTTGAAGGCGGAGAAATACTCATGCTTGCGCGCGAGCAGGGCCTGCTTCATGCAATCCAGCGTGACCCGCGCCGGCAGCCGGCGCAGCAGGAAGCGGAACTGCGCGTCCCAGGGCAGGATGCGCGCGAAGGTGAAGTAGTTGAGTGCGATGGTGCGCTTGAAGTTCTCATAGCCGTGTTGCCTGCAGTTGCGCCAAGTTCATCTTGTTGAGTTCGTCCCAATACTTGGACGGACGCGCCCGGCTGTCCCCCGACTCGATGGATGCGAACATGGCGGCCAGCCGTTCGGCATCCTCGGTCGGCAGCCGTTGGGTGCCGGACTCCTGCTGTCGCCTGATGAGTAGTTCCTTGATCTTCTCCAACGCCATTGCTCGAACTCCGTGTTCCAGATCGCTTCGCTACCCACCCAGACCCAAGCTCACGCAAGTGACGCCGATCGTGATGAAGACGATCCCGAACCACTGCAAATTCGTCAGGGATTCCCCGAACACGACCCAGGCGCACAGCGGCATGAGGATGTAGAAGCCGGCGCCGACGCTGGCGGAGGCGACTCCGAGCTTCACGCGCGATATGAGCACCATCCACAAGATGTAGCCCAATACCTGAATCGCGAGCGACGCGTACATCCAAGGCGAAGCGAGCGCATCCGACAGGAACTTGGGCAGCGTCGCCAGCGCGGCCCGGCCGCCTAGGGTTGCCAGCGCGCGCTTGAGCAGCAATTGCCCGAGGACGGCATTTACGGTGACGGCGACGATCAATAATCTTGTTGGCATGTGGATACTCGTATCGCCGGTGCGCCGCTGGTGTTCACGGGGAGCGGGGTGCCGTCATGGCAGCACCGTGGCAAAAAAACGGCCATCGCGACGCCCGCAGTCGAGCTGCCGGGGCGCCTTTGCCCAGTCGCTCTCGCGTCCCAGCTCAACCATCGGTCCGCCGCGAACCGGATTGAGAAACTTGACCGTTCCGTGGCTCACCAATGCCACCAAATCGGTATTGACATAGAGTCGCCGCCAGATATCACGGACGTGTTCGGTGCGCAGCCGGCGCGGTTGGAAGAGCTGCGGACAGGCGTCCTCGAGGCGATCGAGCACCAGGTCGACCGCACGCTGGCGAGCAATCTGGGCCGAGCGGTCGGTAGCGTCAGGGACAACGTGGCAGCTCGCCAGGTAGCTGGTGTCGGAGGATTGCGGCTTTACGGGCTCGGGCGACTCGGTGAACTTGAACGTGATCTCCGGTTCGGGCGGCAGGCCATGCACGGTGATCGTGGCGCAGTCGCTGGCATCGACGCGCAGGCCAAAACGTGCCAAGGCATCATCGACTGACGCGTGGTCCGGTTCACGCCCGGTCTCCTCCGCCTGCAGTTGCGAACCGCGCCACAGGACGCGCAAGTGCGGTGCATACCGTCGCATCAGCGCCTCGATTCGCGCCCCATTCGCTCCCTCCGGTCCGAGTGCATAGCCGCCGGAGAAATTGATCAGTCCCGCGCCGGGCGCCAGATAGGGAGCAATGAAGGAATTCGACTGCACACCCACGCTCAAGTACAGGGCGGGCTCGGTCGCCAGCTTCTCCGGTACCTCAATCGCGAGCCACTGGCGATCCCACGGCAGCGAATCCCAGCGATAGTTGGCCCCAATGTAGAGCTGAACGATCTGTACTCCGAGCATCGCAGCCAGCACGTAATTGCGCAACTTCGGCCGCCCGGCGAAGAGCTTGCACAGCAGCGCGACAAGCACCACAGCGGTCACGCTGGCCATCGGCAGGAAATAGCGGCCGTTACCCGAAGCGCTTAGCCACAGCACCCAGTCCGTGGCCAACCCGCAGCCGAGTGCCGCCAATACGCGGCCAGCCACGGCGGGCTCTGCTCGAGCCGGCTGAGTCGAAGCGCGCGAGAAACGCCGCCAGAGGTGGCGCAGTAAAAGCACGCTGATCAGCACCACGAGCACGGCGTAGCGCAGATCCGGCGAGGTCAGTTCGGTTTGCACCATGGGTACCGGATCGACGATCGCGAACGGGCGCCAGAGCGCGTTGGCGAGGCTATCCGGCATGAAACGAAAATGGCGCAGCGGTTCAGTGGTGAATTCCGGCGATCGGAACACGTTGTTCATCAGTGGAAACAACGGATTGCCGAACATCTTATCCAGACGATAGGACCATGGAGCGGCGACGATCGCAAAGCCAAGTCCGAGCGCGAATGCATAGGCGAGGCCGTGGCGGATGCGTCCTCGCAGGTTGAGCGGCAGCATGATCAATACGGCCAATCCGGACATTGCATGCACCGCGTTGGTGGCCTTGAGAGCGCTTGCGGCACCGAGCAGCAGTCCGGCGCCAAGGACCCGTGCGAGGTGCGGCGCGCGCACCGCATGAGCAAGCAGCAGCCAGCCGGCCAACACCGGAACCGTCGTCGTGATGTCGGCATAGCTCGAGCCGATTTGTTGCATCAGAATCGGATTCAAAAATGCAACGGTGACCGCGCAAATGCCATACGTCATGCGTGCGCGGCGCTCGTCCGAGGGGCAAACGCAGACCGCCAGCTCGAAGGTCAGCCAGAGAATGACGCTGTGCAGAACCGCCAGCGCAGAGGTGATTTCGAGCGGCGTGAATCCGGCTCTGACCAGAACGTAAAACGGCACGTAGGCATAGGGAATGAAATAGGCCGGCGGTCCGGCCGCGAAATAGTCCTGGGCGAAGCGGTCGTTGACGGCGCTGAATCCGGCATACAGGTGATAGTTGACCGTATCCCACGCGATGTCCTTGCCGAGCAGATAATTGGTAACGAGCGCCAGTACGGTGCACGCGAGGTACACGGGCAGCCTTTGGAGCGCGACAGAAGAGTCCACCGCCGGGAGAAGCGTACCAATCAGGCGCCCCGGCTTCAGGGCGTCCTCGGGCAGACTCATGAATCGCCCGCGGCGGCCGAGCGGACGTCGATGAATCCAAGCAGAAACGAGGCAAAAATGATCTCGGCGCCCGCCAGCATCAAGGTCACGGAGGGGATCGCGACGCGCATCATGGTTGTCGGGTCGAGTGCCGCGAGCCGCGCATGCGCCCAGTTCACCACCGAGTAGGCCGCGAGCCCGAAACCGGCTAGACCGAGCGATAAGCCCAGGAGAATGCCCCGCTCGAGAGTGAAGGCGCGCAAAAAGCGCGCCAGCGATCCGGTCATCGGCAATAGTTTTTTCAGCACGCCGACGGTCCGCGCCAACAGCGAGAACAACACCAATTGTACCCCGAGGATGGTTGCGCCGGCGGCGTACAGCATGGTGTGAATGTCGAAACCGACGCCGTCGATGACAATCGGACCGTGCAGGATCGCAAGCTCGGCTGCGACGCCGAGCGCAATCAGGCACGCACCCGGATATAACATCAGCCAGCGCGGGCTCATCATGAGCAGAAAGCGCAGGTGACGCCACCCGTCGCGCCAGCTCCGCAGATGCGGCGCCCTTGAGCGACCGTCGGGTGAAAGCACGGTGGGTACTTCCGCGATGCGCCAACCCGCGAGCGTTGCCTTGACCACCATCTCGCTCGCGAACTCCATCCCGGGGGAGCGCAGACCCAATTGCAGCGCCGCCGCACGATCGACGCCGCGCAGGCCACAATGGAAGTCACCAATGTGGGAAGAGAAGAAAAGGCGCCCGGCGAAGCTCAATACCGGATTGCCAAGATAACGGTGCAGTAACGGCATGGCGCCGGGCCGGATTCCACCGCGAAAACGGTGGCCGATGACCATGGTATTGCCGGCGCGCAAGCTCTCAACGAAGGCGTCGAGCTGCGAGAAATCGTAGCTGTCATCGGCATCGGCCATGATGACGAATCGCCCGCAGGCGGCGTCGATTCCGCCGATCAGCGCGCTGCCGTAGCCTTTGTTTGCGATGCTCACGACTCGTGCACCGGCCGCGCGCGCGAGCTCCGGTGAGCCGTCGGTCGATCCGTTGTCGGCGACCAGCACCTCGCCTTCGATACCGGTTCGCATGAGAAATCCGCGCGCTTTGCGCACGCAGGAAACCACGGTTTCCGACTCGTTGAGGCAGGGCATGAGAATGGTCAGTTCCACGGAGCGTGACTCGTTGGTTTGGACGCCTTCAAGTCGCATGGGACTGATCATAATGGCGGTCGATTCTAAACCACGGTGGGCAAAGCACAACCTTCGGCGCGTGACCTGAGTCCCGGAATTACAAGGGTTTGCGCAGCGTATTGACCTAAGCTGAGATCCATGAGCATGGATACGTGTCGAGATGCCGGTTACTCGATGCCGAGCTTCTTGATGCGGTAGCGCAGGGCCCGAAAGCTCATGCCCAATACCTTTGCCGCCGCCGTTTTGTTGAATCTCGTCTGTTCCAGCGCCTTGATAATGGCATCGCGCTCGATGTCTTCGAGATGGTCGCCCAAGGCGCCGCCGTTTGGCGCAGTTGCGGCCGGGGTCGCCCCGATTGGCGTCGAGCGAAGCTGAATGTCACCGCCGCGTACCTCGCCGCCGGTGCTCATGGTGATGGCGCGTTCCAGAATGTTCTCGAGTTCGCGTACGTTGCCCGGGAAGGCATAGGCCTCGAGCGCCGCCAGCGCCTCTTTGCTCAAGCTCGGCGTGGTGATCTTCATGCGCCGGCCTAGACGGCGCAGAACGGCATCGGCGAGTTCCGGGACGTCCTGCGGCCGTTCGCGCAGCGAGGGCACCCGCAATTCGATGACATTGACGCGATAGAACAAGTCCTCGCGAAACTTGCCCTCAGCCACCAGCTGGGCGAGGTTTTTGTGCGTGGCCGACAAGAACCGCACGTCGATGCCGATCTCATGCTGCTCACCCACCGGACGCACGGCTTTCTCCTGGATCACCCGCAGCAGCTTGACCTGCATGTGCAGCGGCAAGTCGGCGATTTCATCGAGAAACAGCGTGCCGCCTTCTGCGGACGGGATCAGGCCGATTTTGTCGCTGACCGCACCGGTGAAGCTGCCGCGCTTGTGTCCGAAGAGCTCGCTTTCCATGAGTTCGGTCGGAATCGCGCCGCAATTGACCGGCACAAAGGGGCCATCGCGGCGCGGGCCGGATTCATGAATGAGTTTTGCCACCAACTCCTTGCCGGTGCCGGATTCGCCGAAAATGTGCACCGGCGCTTGGCTGCGCGCGACCCGCGCGATCATTTCGCGCAGGTGCTGCATGGCGATCGAGCTCCCGAGCAAGCGGGGACCATATATGCTGGTGTCGCCGTCCTTGGCGTCCGAAAGCTTGATGGCGGTGGCGACCAATTTGCGCAAACCGGGAAGATCGAGCGGTTTGGAGACGAAATCGAAGGCGCCCAGCTTGAGCGCGCGCACGGCGATTTCCATGTTGCCGTGGGCGGTGATCACGGCGACCGGTACGTTCGGCGAGTTTTGCTGTATCCATTTCACCAGATCCAAGCCATCGCCGTCGGGCAGTCGCATGTCGGTGAGACACAGATCGAACGACTCCGTCTTGAGCATGCGCTGCGCTTCGGCGACGCTCGCGGCCGTACGGGGACTCAAATGCATGCGCTCCAAGGTGATGGACAGCAACTCGCAAAGATCCGGTTCGTCATCGACGACTAAGACTGCAGGTTTGGTCATGATTCCATTGTACCGTCAGCGGACCGCCATCTGCGCTATGCCTCCCAGCGCTGCGGATCGCTGAAGACGATTCTAAAAACGCTGCCCCCGCCGCTGCGCGTCTCGTAGAGGAGGATGGCGCGATTCAGCTGGCACAGCTCGCGGGCGATGAACAGTCCGAGTCCCGTGCCGCCCTTGTGGCCGCTGAAGAAGGGTTCAAAGATGCGGTCAGCCGCCTCCCCTCCGATGCCCGGCCCGCGGTCGGCAACTTCCAAATAGGGTCGATAACCCACGGCTGTTCGGTTTAACTTTATTTCGAGCCGGCCGCCCGCCGCCGCGCCATGCTTGATGGCGTTGTCGCACAGATTCCACACCACCTGATGCAAGTGGGTGGGATCGAAACGCACCTCGAGTTCGTCCGACTCTTTTCGAATCTCGATTTGCGCGAGCGGAATTTGCATGGTTTCGGAGAATTCGCCCACGAAGTCCTCGAGCCAGTCGCCGAGCATGAATCGAGTCGGTTTGGTGGCTTCGCGGCGCGAGAGCTGCAGCACGTTGTTGATGATGGTGCTGACGCGCTCGGAATTATTGCGGATGATGTCGGTGAGTCTGCGCTCGTCGGGCCCGATACCGGGGCTTTCGGCCAATAATTGGCCGGCGTGGCTCATGGCTCCGACGGGATTGCGAATTTCATGGGCGATGCTGGCGGAAAGGCGACCGAGGGCCGCCAGCTTGCTTTGCTGCACGCGCTCGGCCATGAGGGTCGTATCTTCGAGGAAGATCAGTGTCGGGCCCGGCGCGTGGCCGCCCAAGGGTGCGAAATGCGGTTGAATCAAGCGCGCACCGTCGGCGGCCACGAAGGTCGAGGGCGCGCTTTCGTGCCGATCGCCGTGACGCCAGGTACTCAAGGAGTAGAGCAGGCGCGGCGACACCTCGCCCACCAAGGCCCCGGGGACTGCATAGGTGTCGCCGAGAATCTCCGCCGCGGATTCATTGATCAGACGAATTTTGTCCGCGGCATCGACCACCAACAGGCTCTCGCGCAGGTGCTGCACGATGTACTGCGACAGTTCGGCGAGGTTTGCCAGATCGACGTCCTTCTGGCGTATCAAGTCCTCGCTCTCGTGCATGCGGCTTGCGACCACGCTCGCCGATGCGGCGAACGTGAACAACACCGTTCCCAAAAAACCGGCGGTCGCGTAGGCCGTGATATCGGTATGGCCGGACAGCTGCTGCCAAATCGTGTGGACGAGGACCGCGAGGGCGGCGACGGCAGCCAGGAACAGCGCGCTGCGCGGCGGCAGCAAGAACGCCAGGCCCCCCACCGGCACGAGCAGCAACGGTCCCAAGCCGCTCGCAATGCCGCCGCAGGCGTGCAGCAGCAACATCAAACAGGCGATATCGACACTGGCCTGGAGAATGGTCTGAAAATGGGGGGTTGCCAGACGTCTGCGCACTAAAACGACGCTGCACAAGCCGAAACACAGATAAAAGAGCGCGACCCCTAAGAAAAGCCGGGGGTCGTCGACGGCGATGCCGCGCGATCCGCCCAGGGAATAAAGACCCATGAGTACCAGCGGTACCAGCACCCGATACAGGTTGAGCAGGCCGAGAACCCGCCAATTGAGCGCGAGCTTGGAGCCGCCGCCGAGGTCGATTGTGCGATTAAAGAGGTTCACGTTGCGTAGGTCCAGGTCCTAAAGGCGGCTTTGCGCTGCCGCTAAGCTTAATTCAGAATAGCGCGCCTCGATGCGACCGGATCGGCACAGTGGGAAAATCCATGATCTTGTATGGCGATGGTAGGGGATCGGGTTGAACCGCTCGCAGCGTCTACGTTGCGTCATGGCGCAGCTCAATATGATCGTCGGCGACGTGGAGGGCAATACCTCGCGCATCATCGCCGCTGCGAACCAAGCGCGTGATCAGTCCGGCGCTGATGTGGTGATGCTGCCCGAACTTGCCGTGTCGGGTTATCCGCCCGAGGATTTGCTGTTTCATTCGGGCATGCGTGCGCAGATCGCGCGCTCGATCGCACGGCTGCAAACCGAGGTGCGCGGAATCACCCTGATCGCCGGTTATCCGGAATACGAGGGAAGGCTCATCTTCAATTCGGCCATCGTGATTCGCGACGGCGCCATTCTCGCCAATCACCGCAAGGCCTCGCTGCCCAACTACCGGGTTTTCGACGAGAAGCGCTATTTCACCCCGGGCACCCTACCGACGGTGGTCGACTTGAACGGCGTGAAAGCGGGGATTCTGGTGTGCGAGGATGTTTGGGAACCCGAACCGGCCACCTGGGCGCGCGAAGCCGGCGCCCGGGTGCTGTTGGTGATCAACGCCTCGCCCTACGAGGTGAACAAGCAAATCCAGCGTGAAGGGGAGGTCGGCCGCGCACGTGTTGGCGAGACGGGGATTCCGTTGGTGTTCGTCAATTTGATCGGCGGCCAGGACGAACTGGTATTCGACGGCAATTCCTTCGTCATGGATGCACAAGGGGCGGTCACCACGCGGGCTCCGGCCTTCACCGAGGGCATGTACGTCGTCGATTTGGCGGTCGATGCGGCCGGCATGGTCAGGCCGCTGCCCGGCGCCGTCGTTCCCCCGCAGGGGCAAGAAGAGAGCGTGTACGGTGCGTTGGTCCAAGGTACGCGCGACTATGTCGACAAGCACCGCTTTCCGGGCGTCGTGCTGGGACTCTCCGGCGGCGTCGATTCCGCGCTGACCCTGTGCATCGCGGTCGATGCGTTGGGCGCCGATCGCGTGCATTCGGTGGCGATGCCCTCGCGCTACACCTCGCAGATGAGCCGGGAGGATGCCACGCAGCAGGCGCGATTGCTCAACGTCAAGCACAGCGAGATTTCCATCGAAGGCATGTTCGAGGCGACTCTGGAGGCTTTGCGGGACGAGTTCGCCGGGCGGCCCGCGGACACCGCCGAGGAGAACATACAATCGCGCTGCCGCGGCGTGCTGCTGATGGGCATATCCAACAAGACCGGCCGTATGTTGCTCACCACCGGCAACAAGAGCGAAATGGCGGTGGGCTATGCGACTCTCTACGGCGATATGGCGGGGGGCTTCGCGCCGATCAAGGACTGCAGCAAGCTGCTGGTCTACCGCCTCTGTGCATGGCGCAATGCACAATCTGCGGTGATTCCGGCGCGAGTGATCGAGCGGCCGCCGTCGGCGGAGCTGCGCCAAAACCAAAAGGACACCGATAGCCTGCCGCCTTACGAGGTGCTCGACCCCATCTTGGAGGCCTTCATCGAGGAGGATCTGTCGGTGGATCAGATCGCGGCCCGCGGCTTCGACCGCAAGACCGTCGGGCGTATCCTGGATTTGGTGAAACGCAATGAATACAAGCGCCGCCAAGCGCCGCCCGGCGTGCGGGTGAGCGGCCGAGCATTCGGCCGCGATTGGCGCTATCCGATCACCAGCGGCTACCAATCGCGCTGAGGAGGCGAGGCAGCACCGCCGGCTAGAGAATGTGCCTCCACCAGGATTTTTTCTCCCTGATGCCCTGGATATTCGCCGGATAATTATCCGCATACACGCGCTCGGCGTTGGCCGCCAGGTCCGTCATCTTGAGCTTCCGGTAGGCGTCGACCAACACCTGCATGGAGCCCTGCACGGCGGGAGCGCCGTCGTAATTCTCGATGCAGAACTTGGCGCGATTGAGGGCGCCGACGTAGGCGCCGCGCCGCATGTAGTAGATCGCTACGTGATATTCGAAGTCGGCCAGCCGATTGCGCAGGAAAATCATGCGCTGGCGGGCGTCGCCCACATATAGGCTGTGCGGATATTTCTTTACGAGCTCATCGAACGCGTCGAAGGATTTCTTGGCATTGACCGGCGGCCGCTTCGATAGATCGACGTTGAACCAGCGCTCCAAGAAATTCGACTGGCGCTCGAAATACACCAAGCCCTTCATGTAGTAGGCGTAGTCGACCCTGGGATTGGTCGGGTTCTCGCGAATGAAGGTATCTGCGGCGTCGATCGCCGGGTCGACCTCGCGATTTTTGTAGTAGGCGTAGATCAGATCGATTTGCGCTTGGTGCGCGGGCTCGCTGAACGGAAAGCGCGATTGCAGGGTTTCGAGCTGTTTGATCGCCTCCGCGTAGTTCGAATTCTTCATGCTCTTTTGCGCCTTGGCATAGATCACTTCGGGGCCGGATTTGGCGTCGTCCCGATGGCTGCGGCAGCCCGTGGCCAACATCGCAATGCCGACGGCCAACAGCACAACGCCGTACGGACGGACAAGATCACGCAGTCTCACAAACGATTCCTTACAATGGGTGGATCCCAAGACGGGCGGCAGTATACCCGATGCTCCGCCGGTAGCAGTCTGCTAGCTTCGAGTGCCTTTATGAATGCCGAGTTCCACATCATCGACCTCGAAATTCCGCAAGCATCGGCCGGGCAGCGCCTCGATAGCGCGCTGGCGCGGCTTCTGCCTGAGCATTCGCGCACACGCATCAAGGGCTGGATCGATGCGGGCCAGGTGCTCATCGGCGGGCTTCCCTGCAAGCCCCGAGACCTGGTGCGCGCGGGGTCGCGGGTGCAGGTGCGAATGACGCTTGAGGTGCCGCCGACGGGCGTGCGGCCCGAATCGATCGCGCTCAACGTGGTGCATGAAGACCGCGATGTGCTGGTGGTGGACAAACCGGCGGGATTGGTGGTGCATCCCGGAGCCGGCAACCCGCATCACACCCTGCAAAATGCCTTGCTGGGCATGGACCCCGCGTTGGCCGCGGTGCCGCGCGCCGGCATCATCCATCGACTCGATAAGGACACCAGCGGATTGTTGGTGGTCGCGCGCACGATCGAAGCGCACACCTCCCTGGCCCGTCAGCTCGCGGCGCGCTCGGTGTCGCGCGAATACCTCGCGCTGTGCGTGGGCGTGATGACGGGCGGCGGTACCATCGATGAGCCGATCGGCCGGCATCGCAGCGACCGGCTGCGCATGGCCGTGCGCCAGGGCGGCCGCCCTGCGATTACCCACTATCGCGTGCTCGAGCGCTTGCGCGCCCATACTTACCTCAGCGTCAAACTCGAGACCGGGCGCACGCACCAAATTCGCCTGCATTTGTCGCATCTGCACTATCCCATCGTGGGCGACCCCAAGTATGGCGCCCGGCGCCTGGCGCGCCCGCGCGGCGCGACCGATGGCTTGATCGACGCCTTGCGCGGATTCAAGCGCCAAGCGCTGCACGCGGCTAAATTGGCCTTCGATCATCCTCGCTCCGGCAAACGGCTGGCCTTTGAGAGTCCCGTGCCGCCCGACTTCGCCCAGCTGCTCGCGGCGTTGCGCGACGATGCGCGCGGCGTCACGCGCGATGCCGATCGGACGGTGGGGGCCTGATTGGACATCCGATGGCTCACGCCGCAGTGGCCGGCGCCGGCCGCGGTCTGCGCGCTGTCGACGCAGCGCGGCGGCGGGGTGAGCGCCGCCCCCTATGCGTCCCTCAATTTGGGCGATCATGTCGGGGACTTGCCGGCGGCGGTCGCGGAGAATCGCCGGCGGCTCAAGGTCGCGGCGGATCTTCCGGCCGAACCGCGTTGGCTCGACCAGGTGCACGGCACACGAATCGCGGATTTGGATGTCGGCGGCTCAACGGCGGCAGCGGACGGCGCCCACACGCGCCAGCCCGGCCGCGTGTGCGCGATTCTGACCGCCGACTGCCTGCCGGTGCTGTTCGCGGCCCAGTCGGGCGAGCTGGTGGCCGCTGCGCATGCGGGTTGGCGCGGCCTTGCCGGGGGCGTGATCGAGGCGGCCGTGCGGGCGCTTGCGGTGGACCCGCCAAACCTGCTGGTCTGGTTGGGTCCCGCCATCGGTCCTAGGCATTTTGAGATCGGCCCCGAAGTCCGCGACGAGCTGCTGCGCGGCGACGGTGGGGCGGAAGCGGCTTTTACGCCTAATGCACGAGGCCGGTACATGGCGGACTTGGTGGCGCTCGCACGCCGCCGGCTCACACGCCTTGGCATCGAGCGAATTTACGGTGGCGGAGAATGCACCTACTCGTATCCCGATAGGTACTTCTCGCATCGGCGCGACGGCCAGACCGGCCGCCATGCCACGCTCATTTGGCTCAAGGGAGCGGTAAACCGTTGAATTACACGGCCGAATCCCCACTTAGAGTGAATTCCGAGCGACTCTGATAGGTACTTTCATGCGAATGGACAAGCTGACAACCAAGTTTCAAGCGGCTCTGGCCGATGCCCAGTCGCTCGCCATCGGCCGCGATAATCAATACATCGAGCCGGCGCATTTGATGGCGGCACTGCTCGATCAACAGGGCGGTACCGCCCGTCCGTTGCTTGAGAAAGCCGGCGCCAACGTCGCAAAGCTGCGTTCCGAACTCGGCGCTGCGCTCGATCGCATGCCGAAAGTGGAAGGATCGGCCGGCGAGGTGCTGATCAGCAACGATCTCAACAAGTTGCTCAATGTCGCCGACAAGCTGGCTCAGAAGCGCGGTGACCAATTCATTTCCAGCGAACTCTACGTGCTCGCGGCCTGCGAGGATCGCGGCGAACTCGGCCGTATCTTGAAATCCTGCGGCGCCGCGCGCGCGGCGTTGGAGCAGGCGATCGATGAGGTTCGAGGCGGCGCGAAGGTCGAGGACGCGGCTGCGGAAGAAAATCGGCAGGCGCTGGAGAAATACAGCATCGATCTTACCGAACGGGCGGCCCAAGGCAAACTCGATCCGGTCATCGGCCGCGACGACGAGATTCGCCGCACCATTCAAGTCCTGCAGCGCAGGACCAAGAACAATCCGGTGCTCATCGGCGAACCGGGGGTCGGCAAGACCGCCATCGTCGAGGGTCTGGCACAGCGCATCGTCAACGGCGAAGTGCCGGAGGGCCTGCGCAATAAGCGCATTCTCGCGCTCGACATGGGCGCGCTCATCGCCGGAGCGAAATTTCGCGGCGAATTCGAGGAGCGCCTCAAAGCGGTGCTCACCGACCTGGCGAAGCAGGAAGGCCAGGTGATCCTGTTCATCGACGAATTGCACACCATGGTCGGCGCCGGAAAGGCCGAAGGAGCGATGGACGCGGGCAACATGCTGAAGCCGGCACTGGCGCGCGGCGAGCTGCATTGCGTCGGCGCGACCACCCTGGACGAGTACCGCAAATACATCGAAAAGGACGCGGCGCTCGAGCGGCGCTTCCAAAAGGTGCTGGTGGATGAGCCGTCGGTGGAGGACACCATCGCCATTCTTCGCGGATTGAAGGAGCGCTACGAGGTCCATCACGGCGTCGAGATCACCGATCCGGCCATCGTCGCGGCGGCGACGCTTTCGCATCGCTATATTTCCGACCGGCAATTGCCCGATAAGGCGATCGACTTGATCGACGAGGCCGGTTCGCTGATTCGCATGGAAATCGATTCGAAGCCCGAAGCGCTCGATAAGCTCGACCGGCGCATCATCCAGCTCAAGATCGAGCGGGAGGCGCTCAAGAAGGAAACCGACGAGGCGTCGCGCAAGCGTTTGAGCACGCTGGAAGATGCGCTCAAGGCGCTCGAGAAGGAATATTCGGATCTCGAGGAAGTATGGAAGGCGGAGAAGGCCTCGGTCCAGGGCACCGCCCATATCAAAGAAGAACTCGAGCGAGCTCGCCAGGATCTTGATACGGCGCGGCGTGCGCAGGATTTGGGCCGCATGTCCGAATTGCAGTACGGACGGATTCCCGATCTCGAGCAGCGCCTCGTCAAGGCCCTGGAGGTCGAACACAAACCCAACCAGCTGTTGCGCAATTCGGTGACCGAGGTCGAAATCGCCGAGATCGTCTCGAAGTGGACCGGCATTCCGGTCTCGCGCATGCTCGAAGGAGAGCGCGATAAGCTGCTGCGCATGGAAGAAGTGCTCGGCAAACGCGTCGTGGGACAGCAGGAGGCGGTCAAAGCGGTGGCCGATGCGATTCGCCGCTCACGCGCCGGATTGTCCGATCCGAATCGCCCCAGCGGCTCGTTCCTGTTTCTCGGGCCGACCGGTGTCGGCAAAACCGAGCTTTGCAAGGCGCTGGCCGAATTCATGTTCGACACGGAAGAGGCCATGGTGCGCATCGACATGTCGGAGTTCATGGAGAAGCACTCGGTCGCGCGCCTGATCGGCGCGCCGCCGGGCTATGTGGGCTATGAAGAGGGCGGCTATTTGACCGAAGCGGTGCGCCGCCGGCCGTATAGCGTGATCCTCCTCGATGAAATCGAGAAGGCGCATCCCGACGTGTTCAACGTGCTGTTGCAGGTGCTCGATGATGGCCGGCTTACGGATGGCCAGGGACGCACCGTGGATTTTCGAAATTGCGTGGTAATCATGACCTCGAATTTAGGCAGCCAGGTCATCCAGGAACTCGCGGGCGAGGCGAACTACGCCAAAATGAAGGCGGCCGTCCTGCAAGTGGTCGCGCAGCATTTTCGACCGGAGTTCATCAATCGCGTCGATGAAATCGTGGTGTTTCACCCACTCGGCCGCGAGCAGATCCGCTCGATCGTGGATATTCAGTTGGGCCGGCTGCGCAAGCGGTTGGCGGAGCGCGATATCCAGCTGCGGCTCGAGGACGCTGCGCGGGACCGCATCGGCGAAGCCGGCTTCGATAGCGCATTTGGGGCGCGGCCTTTGAAGCGCGCCATCCAGTCGCAAATCGAGAATCCGCTGGCGCAGCAGATTTTGCGCGGCGACTTTATCGCCGGCGACCGGGTTGTCGCCAAAATCAAGCGTGATGGCCTGGTATTCGAGAAGGAGCGCCTGCACTAACGCGCGCCGGTAGCCAAGGAGCGCCCGCAAGGGCGGCCGGATTCGCGCTGAAGCTGCGACATGGTCCGGTGCTTCGCTATACTTCGGCGGGCGCGACAACGAGGAACCACATGCCTTTCTATGAGTACCAGTGCAACAACTGCGGCCACACGCTGGAGGCCATGCAAAAGCTTCACGATTCGCCTCTGAAGAAATGCCCGCAATGCGGCAAGCCGCAGTTGCAGCGGTTGATGTCGGCTCCCGTGTTTCGTTTGAAGGGCGGGGGTTGGTACGAAACGGATTTCAAATCGGACCAAGACGCCAAACGCAACCTCGCGGATCGGCCGGAGGCGCAAGCCCCGAAGGAAGAGAAGAAGGAAACGACGGAGGCGCAATCGAAGGACGCCGCGACGCCCGATACGGCCAAGCCGAAGGATACGGGTGCCGATAAGCCGGCCGAGAAGGCAGCGCCCGAGAAGGCCGCAGCGGCCGAGCCCTCACCGAAGACGGCCGCATCGCGTCGAGCTCACGCGCCTAAGCCGAATAAGGCCAAGGGTAAGACAGCGTCCAAGCGGCCGACCAGGCTGGCGGTCAAGCGAACCGCCGCGAAGCCGGCGCGGCGTCGCTAACGTGCGAACTCACTACTGCGGTCAGGTCGGCGAATCCTCGGTCGGCAGCATCGTCACGGTGGCCGGGTGGGCCCATCGGCGCCGCGACCACGGAGGCGTCATCTTCGTCGATCTGCGGGACCGCGAGGGGCTGCTGCAGATCGTGTTCGATCCGGATGCCGCCGAAGTGTTCGCGATGGCGGAGCGCGTGCGCAATGAGTACGTTCTCAAAGTCACCGGCCTGGTACGCATGCGGCCACACGGAACGGCTAATGCGCATTTGAAATCGGGACAAGTCGAGTTGCTGTGCCAAAACCTCGAAATTCTCAACCGCTGCGAGCCGCTGCCGTTCCAGCTCGATGAATTCGTGAGCGAAGAGGTCCGCCTGCGATTCCGCTATCTCGACCTGCGCCGCGAACAGATGCACGAGCGCCTGCTGCTGCGCCATCGCATTACGCGCGCCATGCGCCACTATCTGGATGATGCCGGGTTCATCGATATTGAAACGCCGATGCTGTCCAAGGCGACTCCGGAAGGCGCGCGCGATTACCTGGTGCCGAGCCGCACGCATCCGGGCAAGTTCTTCGCATTGCCCCAGTCCCCGCAGATCTACAAGCAGCTTCTCATGATTGCGGGCTTCGACCGCTACTATCAGATCGTGCGCTGCTTCCGCGACGAGGATTTGCGCGCGGACCGGCAGCCCGAGTTCACCCAGCTCGACATCGAGACCTCGTTTCTCGATCAGGCGCAGATTCAAGAGCTGATGGAAGGCTTGGTGCGGTTTCTGTTCGCTCGGGTGCTCGACGTGGAGCTGCCAAACCCGCTGCCGCGCCTGACGTATGCGGAGGCGATGCGCCGCTACGGATCGGATAAGCCGGATTTGCGCGTGCCGCTGGAGTTGGTCGATGTGGCGGATCTGGTGCTGCGGCAGCGACTTCAAGGTGTTCGCTACGCCCGCGGCGGACCCGAGCGGCCGCGTGGCGGCGCTGCGCGTGCCGCAGGGCGGGAAGCTCACGCGCAAGGAGATCGACGACTATACGGCGTACGTGGCGCGTTTCGGCGCCAAGGGGTTGGCGTACATCAAGGTGAACGAAGCCGCCAAGGGTCGCGATGGGCTGCAAGCGCCGATTTTGAAATTCTTGAGCGATGCGACCATTGCGGGAATTCTCCAACGCACGGCGGCGGCCGACGGCGATTTAATTTTCTTCGGTGCGGATACCGCCAAGGTGGTGAACGATGCGCTCGGGGCGCTGCGCTTAAAAGTCGCCCAGGATCTCAAACTGGCGACTCCGGGCTGGCGCCCGCTATGGGTCGTCGATTTTCCGATGTTCGAGTGGGATAAGGACGCTCCAGCGCTGGACAGCCATGCATCACCCGTTCACCAGTCCCGTGAACCTGGACTATGCCGCGCTCGCCGCGAGTCCCGGGGACGCGATCGCCAAGGCATACGATTTGGTGCTCAACGGCTCGGAGATCGGCGGCGGTTCGGTGCGCATCCACAGCCAGGATCTGCAGTCCGTCGTGTTCGACCTATTGGGCATTTCACCCGAAGAGGCGCGGCTCAAGTTCGGCTTCCTGCTGGATGCGCTCAAATTCGGCGCGCCGCCCCACGGCGGTATCGCCTTTGGGCTGGATCGGCTGGCGATGCTGATGGCGCGGCGCGGATAGCATTCGAGACGTCATTGCATTCCCGAAGACCCAGACCGCCGCAGACCCATTGATGGACGCCCCCACCGAGGTGAGCGAGGCGCAGTTGAAGGAATTGCACATTCGCGTGCGCGTTCCGCCCAAGAACGAGTAGAAGGCCCCTTTGCAGCCGTTTCGACGCCCGGAATCGGTATTGATCGTGATTTACACCGCCGGCGGCGAGTTTCTGCTGCTGGAACGGCGCAGGCCGCCCGGATTCTGGCAATCGGTCACCGGCAGCCTCGAATGGGGTGAGACGGCCGCTGCGGCGGCATCGCGCGAGCTCAAGGAAGAAACCGGCATCACGCAAGGCGCATTGCGCAATCTGCACTGGACGCAGGAGTACGACATTTTGCCCTCGTTCGGCAAAAAGTACGCGCCGGGCATCACGCGTAATCTGGAGCACGCCTTCGCTTTGGAGCTTGCGCACAGGGTGCCGGTTACCATGAGCGACCATGAGCACACGCAGTATCGTTGGCTGCCGGCGGTGGAGGCCATCGAATTGGCATCCTCGAGCACTAACCGAGCCGTCATCCAGCGGTTGCGTCCCTAGGCGATTTGCGCGATGAACGGCCATGTCGTGTACGTGCATGGACTATGGCTCCATGGCTGGGAGGCAACATTGCTGCGCCGCCGGTTATCGCGGCAGGTGGGATGCGAGGCGCGCGTGTTTCGCTATCCCTCCGTGACCGCTGATCTCGCCGCCAACGCTCATGCCCTCGCGCGTTTCTTGGCCGGATTGCGCACCGACACGCTGCACTTGGTCGGCCATAGCATGGGCGGCCCGGTGATATTGAAATTCTTCTCGAGCGAGTTGTCGGCGGACGGATTGCAGAGTGACGGCAGGCCATTGCCGGCGGGGCGCATCGTGCTGCTCGGCTCGCCGGTGCGCGGCAGCCGCGCCGCGCAGCGCCTAGCGCGGCTGCCGTTCGGCAAGAGCGTCATGGGGTTGACGGCCCGTGAGGCGCTGCTGACCCCGCGCGAGAGCCACTGGAACGGTGCGCGCGAGTTGGGCGTCATCGCGGGGGATCTGGCGTTCGGCTTCGGCCGACTGCTTGGGCCGTTGAACGCGCCGAGCGACGGCACGGTGCTGGTCGAGGAGACACGCCTATCAGGCGCCAAGGCGCAATTGACGTTGCCTGTTTCGCACAGCGGCATGATGGTGTCCGCGAGGGTGGCGCGGCATACGGCGGCTTTCCTGCGCGATGGGCAATTCGGGCCGTGAATTTAGACACCTCATTCTCCCCGTTCTTCGCTATCCAATTGCCGTAGGCGAAACAGCGAGTCGAGCGCCTCGCGCGGACTCAAGGTGTTGGGATCGATGGCGCGCAAGGCATCGAGCGCGGCTGATTGGGCGGGGCGCGCTACGCCGGGCGCAGCAACGATGAGCGGCAATTCGGTCTGCGGCGAGACCGAGTTGCGCAGCGCGTCGCGTTCGCGCTCGAGTTCCGCCAAATAGCGCCGCGCCGCGGCGATGACCGATTTGGGAATCCCGGCGAGCGCGGCAACCTGCAATCCGTAGCTCTGATTGGCGGGTCCTTCCTTGACGCTGTGCAAGAACACCAGCGCGTCGCCGTGTTCGACCGCCTGCACGTGCACGTTGACCACGCCGGGCGCTTCGCTTGCAAGACTGGTCAGCTCGAAGTAGTGAGTCGCGAATAGCGTGAAGGCGCGGATTTTGGACGCAATGAAGGCGGCACACGCAAAGGCCAGCGAGAGTCCGTCGAAGGTGCTGGTGCCGCGGCCCACCTCGTCCATCAATACCAGGCTCTTGTCGGTGGCGTTGTGCAGGATATTGGCCGTCTCGGTCATTTCGAGCATGAAGGTGGAGCGACCGCCCGCCAAATCATCCGAGGCGCCAATGCGGGTGAATATGCGATCGAGGGGCCCCAAGACGGCGCGCTTCGCGGGAACGAAGCAACCGATATGCGCCAGAATGGCGATCAGGGCGGTCTGGCGCATGTAGGTGCTTTTGCCGCCCATGTTCGGGCCGGTAATGATCAACATGCGGCGCGCCTCATCGAAGCGTACGTCGTTCGGAATGAAGGGTTCCCGGCTGGCGCACTCGACCACCGGATGCCGGCCGCCGTCGATGCGCAGCATCGGTTCATCGGTCAGTTCCGGCTCCACGCAATCAAGAGCCGCGGCGCGTTCCGCGAAGCACGCCAGCACATCGAGCTCGGCTATGCTCGCCGTGGTTCGTTGCAGCGCCGGCAAGCTCGCCGATAGCAGGTCGATCAGGGCGTCGTAAAGTTCCCGCTCGCGCGCCAGCGCCCGGTCACGCGCGCCCAAAACCTTGTCCTCGAAGGACTTCAATTCAGGTGTGATGAATCGTTCGGCGGATTTCACGGTTTGGCGGCGCTGGAAGTCCTTCGGTACCGCATCCGCTTGGGCGCGGCTGACTTCGATGAAGAATCCCTGCACGCGGTTGAAGCCCAGCTTCAGGCTGGACAGCCCGCTGCGCTTGCGTTCTCTTCGTTCAAGATCCAGCAGGAACTGCTCGGTGTTGCTGCCCAACATGCGCAGCTCGTCGAGTTCGGCGTCGTAGCCCGGCGCGATCACTCCACCATCGCGCAAAAAGTGCGGGGGCGAATCGACCACGGCGCGGGCGAGCACCGCGTGCTCGGCGCGATGATCGCTGAATTCGCCCAGCAGCCGCTCGATCAGCGGCGACGGCGTCGCAGCTTGCACGGCGAGCAGCGACTCATGCAGGGCCGGCAACACACCGAGCGCGGCGCGCATCTGCGAAAGATCCCGAGGTCGCGCCGAGCGCAGCGCGATCCGAGCCAATATGCGCTCTAGGTCGCCGACGCCGTGCAGCGATTCGGTGAGGGCTGCGTGGCGGGACCCTTCGACCAGCGTTCCAACCGCATGATAGCGGGCGCGAAGCGTGCCGCGGTCGCGCAGCGGGCGGTGCATCCAGCGACGCAGCATGCGTGCCCCCATCGCGGTGGCGGTGCGGTCGAATACCCCGGCGAGGGTCAACTCCGGCTTGCCGGCAAGACTCTCGTCCAGCTCAAGATTGCGGCGGGTAGCCGGATCCATGATCAATGCGCCGTCGTGCTCCTCGGTGGCGAGCGACGAAAGATGCGGCAGCGCCGCCTTTTGCGTCTCGCGCACATAGGCGAGGAGCGCGCCTGCCGCGCCCACGCCCAAGGGCTTATCGGCGCAGCCGAAACCGGCTAAATCGCGGGTATGAAACTGCTCGCACAGTGAGCGGGTCGCCGAGTTGGTGTCGAAATGCCACGGCGCACGCAGCTTCCACGGCCGGTCCTGCGTGCGCGGCTCGGCCGTAGACGGCGGCTGCCAGCCGTCGGGGGCCAGCAGCTCCGCCGGCCGCAGCCGTTCGAGTTCCGTCTCGAGCGCCGCACCGCTCTCGAGTTCCATGAGGGTGAAGCGGCCGGCCGACAGATCGAGCCACGCCAGGCCAAAGCGGCCGCTCGCACCGCAAACGCTGGCGAGCACGTTGTCGCGGCGCTCATCGAGCAGCGCATCGTCCGTGACGGTCCCCGGCGTGACGATGCGCACCACTTCCCGCTCCATGGGGCCCTTGGTTTTACCGGGTTCGCCGCGCTGCTCGCAAATGGCGACCGATTCGCCTTTGCGAACCAAGCGCGCCAAGTAGGCGTCGAGAGTGGCCGCCGGCACGCCGGCCATGGGGATCGGCGCGCCGGCGGAGGCGCCGCGTTGGGTCAGCGCGATGTCGAGTAATTGGGCGGCGCGGCGCGCATCGTCATAAAACATTTCGTAAAAGTCGCCCATGCGATAGAACAGCAGGACGCTCGGGTGCTGCGCCTTGATGCGCAGGTACTGCTGCATCATGGGGGTGTGATCCTGCAAGAGATTGCCTTGGCGCAAGCCTTCGGAGGGTGCCTCGGTGTTCATTCGGTCCATTGTCCACGTCTGGAATCCGAACCGCACGCGCAATGTTTCGGCGGTTTCCGATGGGCGGATATTTGACTGTCGTGGCTATTCTTGCTATCAGAATTTCGAGCACAGGGGCGGCCAATGAAGAGCACGGACAAGGGACTTTTGCGCCTCGCCGCTCGGGTGGGACGACACTTGCTGCGTTCCGGACGTTACGTGTGCACGGCGGAGTCGTGTACCGGCGGCTGGATTGCCAAGGCGCTCACCGACGTCGCCGGCAGCTCGCAATGGTTTTGCGAGGGGTTCGTCACCTACAGCAACGATGCGAAGTTTCGCACCCTCGGAGTGCCGCGTTCCTTGATCGCCCGCGATGGTGCGGTGAGCCAAGCCGTTGCGCGCGCGATGGCCGGCGGCGCCTTGCGGCGCACGGGGGCGCAATTGGCTGTGGCGGTCACCGGCATTGCCGGTCCCGATGGTGGGGTGCCGGGCAAACCGGTCGGAACGGTGTGGTTGTGCTGGGCAGAGCGGCGTGGGCGCGCGATTCGACTGACCTCGCAGTGCAAGCGCTTGCGCGGCGACCGCGAGGCCATCCGGCGAAAAACCGTGCACCTTGCTCTTAAGGGATTGCTCGAGCGCTGATCCTTACGCGCGCTCGGCGAAGGAATGTATCGTGCGCTTGTTTTTTGCGGTGTTGCCCCCTCCCGAGGTGCGAAACGGCATCGCGGCGGCTGCAATTCGCCTTCCATTGGACGCGAAGTCGGTGCTCGTGCGGCCCGATAATTATCATATGACGCTCGCATTCGTCGGCGAGGTGCCTGCGGCGCAACTCGCCACCGTGCGAGAAATCGGCGCCTCGCAGCGCACCTGCAGCTTCACCGTGCGGTTCGATGCGTACGAATACTGGCCGGAAGCCGCAGTACTGGTGGCGGCGGCGCGAGAAACTCCTTCCACTTTGACGTGCTTGTGCGAGCGGATTCATGCCGGCCTGGCGAGCCATCAGTTGGCGCGAAAGTCCCAGCTGCTGCGGCCGCATGTAACGATTGCGAGAAAGGTGCTGCAAGCTCCTGTGTTGCAAGCAATGTCTGCATTCGGCTGGAAGGCGCAGACATTCAATTTGGTGCAATCGATCAGGGACGGCGTAGAGCCCACCTATACAGTATTGAACACATGGCCACTACTGGATGAGTCTGCAAGACCTTAGATAAACTCCATCATTTCGACGCATATGAGATGAGTGTCGGGCACCGGATATGAAATAATGGCGCCACACTTTGTTAAGGACTCCACCAATGGAAGAGAATCGTAAGAAAGCTCTCGCAGCTGCGTTGAGCCAGATCGAAAAGCAATTTGGCAAGGGCTCCGTGATGCGGTTGGGCGACGCCGCCGCAATCTACGAGGTGGACTCCATTCCCAGCGGTTCGTTGGGTCTCGATATCGCACTCGGCGTCGGCGGCATACCCCGCGGCCGCGTCATCGAGATTTTCGGACCCGAGTCATCGGGTAAGACAACGCTCACGTTGGCCATCATCGCCTCGGTGCAGAAGCACGGTGGCACCGCGGCGTTCGTGGACGCCGAGCATGCGCTCGATCCCGTGTACGCTGAGAAGTTGGGCGTCAAGGTCAATGATTTGCTGGTGTCGCAGCCGGACACGGGTGAACAAGCGCTGGAAATTACCGACATGCTGGTGCGCTCGGGCGCTGTCGATGTGGTGGTGGTCGATTCGGTGGCGGCGCTCACGCCGAAGGCCGAAATCGAGGGCGAGATGGGCGATCAGCACATGGGTTTGCAGGCGCGCCTGATGTCCCAGGCGCTGCGCAAGCTGACCGGCAACATCAAGCGCTCGAACACCATCGTGATATTCATCAATCAGATCCGCATGAAGATCGGCGTCATGTTCGGCAGTCCGGAAACCACCACCGGCGGCAATGCGCTGAAATTCTATTCGTCCGTGCGCCTGGACATTCGGCGCATCGGCGCGATCAAGAGTGGCGAGGAAGTGGTCGGATCGCTGACTCGCGTCAAAGTCGTCAAGAACAAGGTGGCGCCGCCGTTCCGCGAGGCCGAGTTCGAGATCATGTACGGCACCGGCATCTCCAAGGAAGGCGAGCTCGTCGAGCTCGGCGTGCTGCACAATTTGGTGGAAAAATCCGGCTCTTGGTACAGCTACAAGGGCGAACGCATCGGACAGGGCAAGGACAATGCCCGCAACTTCTTGCAGCAGCATCCGGAAATCGCGAGCGACATCGAAGGCCAAATTCGCGCCAAGTTGATTCCGGAGAAGGCAACCATGAATCGCGGTGGCGACGCCAAAGAGGCCTAGCATCTGCGCCGCCGCGAGGTAGAGCCTCTCGATGCGCGTGCGGCTCGGGTCGCGGCGCTCGACGCGTTGGCGCGGCGCGACCATGGTTCGGAAGAATTACGCCGCAAATTGCTGGATAAGGGCTACGATTCAGCCGTCGTGGGCCAGCTGATCGAGCGTCTGTTCGCCGACAAATTGCTGGATGATCGGCGTTTCCTCGAGAACTTCGTGACCTTTCGCGCGGCGCGCGGCCAGGGGCCCGAGCGGGTGCGCGCCGATTTGCGCAAGCTCGGCATGCATGGCGAGGCGGTCGAGGCGAGCATTGACGCCTATCCCGATTGGATCGCGCAGTTGCGGAGGGCGCGAGAAAAGAAGTTTGGCACTTCGTCGCCGAGCAATTACCCTGATCGACAGCGCCAGGCTCGATTTCTCGGCTACCGGGGCTTCACCAGTGCGCAAATTCGCATGGCTTTGGGCTTTGACACCGACCTTGATGCAGACTAAGTAACCTATGAAACGCGACGCCAAGTTGAAAATGATGACGAGTTCGGAGATCCGGGCGAGTTTCTTGGAATTTTTTCGCAAGAACGGACACGCGATCGTGCCGTCGAGCTCGCTCGTGCCGGCTAACGATCCGACGCTGCTCTTTACCAACGCGGGCATGGTGCAGTTCAAGGACGTGTTCCTCGGCAGGGATTCTCGCGACTATACGCGCGCGGCGAGCGCACAGCGCTGCGTGCGCGCCGGAGGCAAGCACAATGATCTGGAAAACGTCGGCTACACCGCCAGGCACCACACGTTCTTCGAGATGCTCGGCAATTTCAGCTTCGGCGACTATTTCAAGCGCGAGGCGATTCACTTCGCTTGGAATTTCATTACCGGCACGCTCGGCATCCCGAAGGAGCGCCTCTGGGTCACGGTGTTCACCGAGGATGACGAAGCCGAACGCATCTGGACGGAGGAGATCGGCATCGACCCGACGCGCTGCACTCGAATGGGCGAAGAATCGAATTTTTGGTCCATGGGGGAGACCGGGCCTTGCGGCCCATGTACCGAGATTTTCTACGATCACGGCCCGGGGATTTCCGGCGGCCCGCCGGGATCCGATGACGAGGACGCAGACCGCTATGTGGAAATCTGGAATCTCGTGTTCATGCAATACGATCGCGCGGCGGACGGCGAGTTGGTACCCCTGCCCAAGCCTTCCGTGGATACCGGCATGGGTCTGGAGCGTGTCGCTGCGGTCATGCAGGGCGTGCACAGCAATTACGACATCGATCTGTTCAAGTCGCTGATTCGCGCGGCGGCGGAACTCACCGGTGCGCAGGATCTCAATTCCTCCAGTTTGCGCGTGATCGCCGATCACATCCGCGCGAGCACATTCCTAATCATCGACGGAGTTGTGCCCTCCAACGAGGGCCGGGGCTACGTACTGCGACGCATCATTCGGCGCGCGATCCGACATGGCTACAAATTGGGGCAGACTCAGCCATTTTTGCATAAGCTGGTTTCATCCCTGGTGCAAGAGATGGGCTCCTATTATGGGGAATTGATCGCAGGCGAAGCTCGCGCCGCGCAAACCCTGGCGCTGGAGGAGAGTCGATTTGCCGAAACGCTCGCGACCGGCATGGCGCTGCTCGATGCCGAGACCGCCAAACTAACCACATCCGTGATTCCGGGCGCAACAGTATTTCGGCTGTACGATACCTACGGATTTCCCTTAGACCTGACCGCCGATGTGGCTCGGGAGCGGGGCCTCACGATCGATCAGGCGGGCTTCGATGCAGCCATGGCGGCGCAGCGCGGTCGTGCGAGGGCCGCAAGCAAGTTCGGCGCCGAGCTGCGCGACTCGATCAAGCTATCGGGGAAAACCGATTTCCAAGGCTACGATGGACTGGCCGGAACCGGGCGCGTCACTGCGTTGATATTCGGCGGCGAATTGGTAGCGGCGCTGCGCGAGGGCCAAGAGGGCCAGGTGGTGCTGGATCGCACGCCATTTTACGCAGAGAGCGGCGGTCAGATCGGCGATACGGGAGCGCTCGTCGGACCATCGGCGCGATTCGCCGTGAGAGACACGCAGAAGCTCGGCGCATCGTTTGTCCATATCGGCGTGATCGAGAAGGGGGAATTACGCGTCGGCGACGAGGTGGAGGCGCAGGTCGACCGCGAGCGGCGCATGGCGATCGCGCTGAATCATTCGGCGACTCACCTGTTGCATGCGGCACTGCGCGAAGTGCTTGGCAAGCATGTCCAGCAAAAGGGCTCGCTCGTCGCCCCGGATCGTTTGCGCTTTGACTTCTCGCATGGTCAAGCGCTTTCGGCCGAGGAATTGCGCCGCATCGAGGAACTCGTCAATGCGGCAATTCGCGGCAATGCCCCGGCAGAAACGCGCGTGATGACTCTGGATGACGCGGTCGCCGCGGGCGCGATGTCGCTGTTCGGCGAAAAATACGAGAGCGACGTGCGTGTTCTTTCGATAGGTGAATTTTCGATGGAACTCTGCGGTGGTACTCACGTCGAAAGAGCCGGAGATATCGGCTTTTTCAAGATTATCAGCGAGTCCGGCGTTGCCGCGGGCGTGCGCCGAATTGAGGCGGTGACGGGTCAGGCGGCCTACGAATGGGTGGTGCGCACGGACCACACGCTGCGCGACGTTGCCAGCATGGTGCGCGCTAGCCGAGAGGACGTGGACGAGAAGGTTCGCGAACTCGTTGAGCGTGCGCGGCGCTTGGAAAAGGAAGTGCAGCAGCTCAAGTCGAAACTGGCGAGCGGGCAGGGAGGCGACCTATCTGTTCAGGCGAAGTCCGTGGGTGGTGTTAAGGTTTTAGCTGCACAGATCGAGAGTGCGGATGTGAAGACATTGCGCGATGCGGTCGACCAGCTCAAACACAAACTCGGCTCCTCCGTGGTCGTGCTCGCTACGGTTCAGGATGGCAAAGTGACGCTGGTTGCCGGTGTTTCAGCCGATTTGGTCGCGCGGCTGAAGGCCGGTGACATCGCCGGTGCAGTCGCCGCTCAGGTGGGCGGACGCGGCGGCGGGCGTGCGGATTTCGCGCAAGCCGGCGGAACCCAGCCGGAGAATCTCGGCGCGGCTCTGGCGGGTGTTGAATCCTTGGTGCGCAGCCGTTTGTCTAATTGAACGGTTTGTTTATTCTGGTGGCGCGGTGCGACACTTGCATCTGCTATTCTATATCCTTAACTGATCGATGAATTCGCGTGGTGATTCGCGCAAGCATTCTCCATGAGCAAGTGCTTGACGGCGAAGCGGTCCCAAAACGGTCAAGTGCGCCGCTGTAACTGCGTAGGAAGATTAGGAGCACGAGTATGTTGATTTTGACGAGGCGTGTCGGCGAAACCGTGATGATCGGCAACGAGGTCACGTTCACCGTACTTGGCGTGAAGGGCAATCAAGTGCGCATTGGAGTCAACGCCCCCAAGGACGTTGCGGTCCACCGCGAGGAGATCTACGAGCGAATCAAGCGCGAAGAGGATCATGACGGCAGGTCGCCCGATACGGATGACAAAATCGCCGATGATGCGCATTAAAAGCGTTTAAATCCCCGCACCGCTTTACCTAGACTGCTCCGCACGGGTATCATCCCGCGCTCCTTGATTAGGGCTCATTACCCGATCCGGAGAGGTGGCCGAGTGGTCGAAGGCGCGCCCCTGCTAAGGGCGTATGGGTCAAAAGCCCATCGAGGGTTCGAATCCCTCCCTCTCCGCCAATAGGCTTGAAATCGCTCAGAATTAGTTCTGTGCTTGTATGGCGAGGAGTTGAGTGGGTTGAGGAGGGACGACGCCGGAGCATTAGCGACGGCGGTCCCGAGCGAAAGCGACGGGACGAGCGGCCGCGGCCGCGAGCAATCCCTCCCTCTCCGCCATGTCATGCGACCGATTTGCTTGATATGCGCCCGTAGCTCAGTTGGATAGAGCGCCTGGCTACGAACCAGGAGGCCGGGAGTTCGAATCTCTCCGGGCGCACCAATATTCAAGTACTTGGACGCGCCTAGAATTTCCAAGTGTTGAATATTCTGGCAAGTGTTGAATATTTCGCACGGTCATTCTGTTCTTTCCTCGGACTCGTCCCGCTCCGTTCTGGACCTGGAGAACCTTCCGAGCTGCGCCATATAGCCGGCGCCCAAGAAGCAAAAAATGAACGTACCGAAAATGAACGTGCGGTCCAGTCCCAGCCACCAACCGGCTGCCGGTACTGCGAGTGCGAGAACAAACATTATCCAACCTGCCGCATTCCAGAACTCTTTGCTCATGTCGTGCAGCATGGCGCGCTTCCTTCGTTAGCTCCGCGGTTTCGCTCGGGTGACTCCTCTCAGGTAGTGCCGCTTGGTCGTCTCGACGCTGGCGTGTCCCAGGCGGTCTCGAGCTTCCTCAGGTGTTGCAGCTCCGTCCGCACTCACTGACCGCAAATCATGAAAGGTAAAGCGCCGGCCCCCGGCCTTCGCGTACTTCTGTTGCAGTCGCTGCCAGATCGCCGAGAATCCGTCCTCGGTATATCCGCGGCCGTTGCGCTTCCTGATAAGGAACTCTCGAGGTACTGTCCGGCTTGAGAGCTTTCAAACGCGCGAGAACTGCATCCAAGTCGGGGCTATGCTCGATCAAAACACGAGCGCCGCCCTTTGACTGCTCGACGTAGACGCCAGCGTCCGTCACATGCTCCCACTTGAGGGTCAAGAGATCGCCTCTGCGTTGCCCGATTGATACTGCTAGGTCGATAGCTGCCCGCATGCGCTCGTTTGCAATCGCCTTTACGGCTTCTACCTGATCGAGCGTGACTTGGCTGCGCTTCGGGCTTCGTGGCCCGAGCTCCAATCCGTCAGCCGGATTCTTGATAGCGATACCCCACCGAATGGCTTTGGTGAACACATGGCGCAACAATGCAATCTCGTGGCGAGCTGCTACGGGCACTCGCCTGCCGTCTTCGCCTCTCCTTCCATCCTGGTAGGCATAGCAGTGCCGAGCGGTGACGTTATCGGGGATCATGATGCCGAATGCGAGCTTGAGCCGGTCTAGCTGTTTGGCCTGATCTGCCCGCGTAGTCGCTGAGCGCTTCAACGGAAGGACTTCGGTCCGGTACCTGTCGATTGACGTCGCCCAAAGTTCGACCGGCCCACTGGCCGTCTACGAGCGTTCCGTACTTCGCTAAGGCGGTTGCAAGGTCGCGGCCGAGATTGACCGACTTACCGAGCTTCGGACGAAACCAATAAGCACCGTGGACTAGATAGACTCGCCGCGGTAGATGGTTATCCAGCCTTCTTTTGCGTCCCATTGATAGCGTCCCAATCGAAGTTAGGCTCTTGTGTCCCTGTTGCTTTCCCACCGACCATGTGTCGTTGGAACTCGGCCAACGCTACTATAGGCGCCCCGAGCCCGCTCACGGTAAACCGCCAACCGTTCTTGCGCAACCAACGGACCTGGGCGCTAGGCCTGACATAACCGGTAAGCCGCTGCAGTTCTTGTGGCGTGAGAAGCATGTCAGCTGAAAGACTCATGGGCGGAGAACTCGGCTAGATGCTCCGTATTCGCGATCTGCAGGCCTGACACGTTACGGCAGCCGATTGGGCCATTGCCATAGAGCGTTTCGCGCGAAAGCAGCCGACGAATGCCTATCAAATGACCGCGTACTAATGAAGGCCCTGCCGGCCCGCGCCGCGATAGTCGCGAAGAAAACGGCTGGAACCAACCGTCAAATGCTACCGAGTCCGAGGCTCACGGATTCTGTGTTTCGCTTCTTGCTTGGCCAGGACGTCCAGGGTGATTTGTTCACGTTCGGTCCGGGGTGAAGGCATTTGCGCCAGGAACCGTCGGATGTCCCGAGCGACTTCCGAGTGTCCGTCGCGTTCGAGCACATCGTGGACGACGTACCAGCCTTGCTCCACTGCGCGACGAGTTGCGACGAGGGTCGCCTGTCCCGGTTCCGGTTGATTGCGGTCGCGACGAATATACGCATTGAGCTTCGCCTCGACGTAGGTGGAGGAGTTGCGCTTTTCTGAGCGAAAAACGCCATCCGATTTTGCAACTCGCGTCTCGCCGCGCACCGCGCGTTCCGTTGCGTTCGCCGCGATGCCCTGCTCACGCAAATGCGCGGCAAACTGTTGCCTCCAGTCGCGAAGTGTCGCTTTGCGTATGTTGAGCCGCACACCCTGCTCGCTGATGGCTCGGACGACGAGGTGGACGTGCGGATTGCCTTGGTGCGTGTGCAATGCCATCGCGTAACGATGCTTAAGCGCGAACTGGTTCAGGGCGAATTCCCGTACCGCCGCCGCTAGCTTGTCGGACGGGGTGCCCTTCGGCATCGAGAAGATAAGATTGTGCACGAGCTTGAGCGGCTTGCGGCCGTGGGCAATCGCTCGATCGGTATGGCGTCGTAGGACATCCAGGTCTAGATCCCAATCGAGCATCAGATCTCTCTCAAATCCTCTTTCCATCAGCTTCTCGCCCATATCGGTGTCGATTTCATTCAGACCGTTGCGCCCGATATAGTCAAAGTGGGCGCCGACACCCTGAATTGTCCGAGCGCCGCCGGACACCTTGATCATGACTTCCGGGGCTCGACGGGCGGTTCTTGCGATGTAGGCCACCTCGCTCGGGGTTAGTCTCGCCTCCGGCCCGCGCCGGCCGAAGCTGGCGATATCGAGACAGGGACGCTCGGTGCGCAGATCAATGACTCGTTTTCGCATGGTCTGTCTCCCAGCTGGCGATGTTCGCCTCAATCAAGCCTTTAAAATGGGCCCGCAATCCTTCGAAGGCCGCCAGCATCGCTCTAAGGTCTGCGCTCGTCAGTCCTTCGACCCGCCCGGTCTGGTGGGCGACGCGGGCGATCTGATTCAGATTCCGGCCCACCGCACCCAGGGCACCGGCGGCGTTCCTCAGCTCGACGAGCTCGCGATCGGGGAGAGGTGGAACGTTTCGCAGGTGAGTGCGCACCAGCATCGAGACGTAGGTCGCCGCCGCCAGTCCACGGCCGGCAGCACGTTCGCGAAGTTGTGCGTGATCGCTGCGCCGCAACCGGACATAGACACAAGCGCGTGGGCCGACCGGTTCGGCTGCAAGCACCCTGGCATCGCTCACCGGCGCCATCCCAACCGCTGCGATGACCAGCCGCTTGAGCACCGCCGATTCGGTCACTCCTTGCCCTACAGCCATCGCCTGCAGCCGCAACTTGAGCTGCGGATCGACTCGACATTGGATGCAGGGACTTGCGGCCATGTCGAACATCGTCTGACATCAGCGGCAGTTTGCCTATCCGGCAAAGCCACCGAATACACCCACGAATGCAGTACAAATCACGTGTCGCGTCGTTGTCGTCGCGCACAGCGCGGTTCGGGAAAGTTTGCGATTTTGGATTTCTCGAGCTGCCATACACGACAGGCGGCAACGGCGAGCGTACTCATTCGCGCGTCAGGGAGCCTCGACGGGATCAGACCCGGCCAAAACCCGCCCGTGACGAGTCCGAAATGATCGCCTCTTACCGGACGCTCGCGGATTCCGGGCGTGCAGAGCATATCGGCGGCGCCAAGCGACTCAGCATTCCAAACGGCTTGGCCTAAGGTCCAGTTACGCCCTCGATCTGGGGAACGCAAACTCCTCCTGTTTGGCAGTCGCGCCCATTCGGCGCGTGGCTGCCTTTCCCGCTCACCCCAAATGCTGCGGAGTGTTTTAGGTGGAGATCCGATATCGCCGGGACTGGAATGCGAATCGCGACTGCCTGAAATCTGAATCCCTAGAGGATGCGAAACATGAAGGTCACCATGAAATTGGCCGTTCTCGTCGCGGCAGCGACGATGCTGATCGCGGGCTGCGGCAAGAATGACTCCATCTCCCAGGCCGAAAAGAAAGACGCGGCTCAAGGCGTGCCTGCGCCGAGCATCGCGGAGACGAAGGCGATCGCCGAGGAAGGCTTCATCTACGGCTTGCCGATCGTGATGAACTACGCGGTCATGTATGCGTTTGCCGTGGATCGCAGACTCCGGCCAGTTCAAGGCGCCCTTCAATCAGATCCACAACGAAGCCGCGTCTTCACCTACAAGGACACGGCCATCGTCACGCCGAACAGTGACACGCCTTATTCGATCGTCTGTGGTTGGACCTGCGCGCCGAGCCGATCGTGGTGTCGGTGCCGGCCGTTGAAAAGAAACGCTACTACTCGGTGATGCTCACCGATGGCAACACGTACAACTATGGCTACATCGGCAGCCGCGCCACCGGCAATGACGGCTGGCGATTACCTGGTGGTCGGACCTGACTGGAAGGGCGAGACCCCGCCCGGCATCAAGAAGGTGTTCCGCTCCGGTACGCAGTTCTCGCTGGCGGCTTATCGCACCCAACTCTTCAATCCAGCAGACATGCCGAACGTGGTCAAGGTTCAGGCGGGCTATAAGGTGCAGCCGCTCTCGGCGTATCTACACCAGCCCGCGCCGCCCGCCGCGCCGGCCATCGACTTCCCGAAGATCGACAAAGAGATGGTCAAGACCGGCTTCTTCGATTATCTCGACTTCGCGTTGCAATTCATCCCGGCCGTGCCCGAGGAAGAAGCCATTCGCGCGAAGCTCGCAAGCATCGGCATTGGTCCGGGCAAGAAATTTAACTTCAAGGACCTCTCGGCCGAACACAAGATCGCGGTGGGTCTGGGCATGAAAGAGGGTGATGACAAAAGTGTCGGCGGCGGTGGCCAGCACCGGCAAGGATCAAAACGGTTGGCTGGTGGGCGGACTATCCGGCGGCGACCGCGCGTTCTTCAACGGCGATTGGCTGAAGCGCGCCGCCGTCGCGAAGGCCGGCATCTACGCGAATGACCCGCCGAGGCGATGTATCCCTACACCCGCAAAGACAGTCCACGGTGAGGAGCTCGACGGCAGCAAGCACAATTACACGCTCACCTTCGCCAAAGGACAGTTCCCGCCCGTGAACGCTTTCTGGTCGGTGACGATGTATGACGGCAAGAGCCAGCTGCTGATCGAAAACCCGATCAACCGTTATCTGATCAATTCACCGATGCTGCCGGGGATGAAGAAAAATCCCGATGGATCACTGACGATCTACATCCAGAACAAATCGCCGGGAAAGGCGAAGGAATCGAATTGGCTGCCGGCGCCCGACGGCCCCATTTACCTGTTGCTGCGCCTGTACTGGCCGAAGACGGAACCACCGTCGATTTTGCCGCCGGGCGAAGGCACCTGGCAGCCGCCCGGCGTGGTCAACGCATCGAAGTAGCAGCAAGGAAAAAGAGAATGAAAATGCAAATCAACATCATGAGAAGCAATGACGAGCTGCCGGTATTGTGGCGATATTGCTCGGCGCATTGCTCGCAGGTGGCGCGCGCGGCGCGGATGTGACGCCAGCGGAAGCTCGTGCCATCGCGAAGGAGGCCTATATCTACGGCTTTCCGATGGTGGATAACTACCGTATCCAATACGACTACTTCGTGAACGCCAAGGGGCCCCAGTACAAAGCGACATGGAACCATCTCGTCAATACCCCTCGTGTTTACACGCCGGCGGATACCGCGATCCAGACGCCGAACTCGGATACGCCCTATTCCTTCGTCGGCATGGACCTGCGCGCCGAACCGCTGGTTCTCACCGTGCCGGTGATCGAAAAGAATCGCTATTTCAGCATCCAGCTCATCGACGCTTACACCTTCAACTTTGCCTACATCGGCAGTCGCGCCACCGGTAACGATGGCGGGGTCTTTCTCATTGCCGGGCCTAATTGGAAGGGAGAGACGCCCAAAGGCGTGACTAAGGTCATTCGCTCGGAGACCGACTTCGTCTTCGCCCTCTATCGCACTCAGCTCTTCAACCCGAGCGATATCGACAACGTGAAAAAGGTGCAAGCCGGATACAAGGCACAGACCCTGTCGGCTTTCCTCGGGGCCCCGGCACCGAAGGCGGCACCCGCCATTGATTTCGTCAAGCCGCTCACGCCCGAAGCCGAAAAGACCTCGCCGCAGTTCTACGGCATTTTGAACTTCACTCTGCAGTTCTGCCCGACCGATCCCTCCGAGACGGAACTCATGGCGCGATTCGCCAAGATCGGCGTCGGCGGCGGCAAGAATTTCGATGCCAGCAAACTCTCGCCCGAAATGGCGAAAGCGATTGAGGGCGGGATTGCCGACGCCTGGGCTGACTTCGGGAGTTTGCGGAAACAAGTGGAGCTGGGGAAGGTGACTGCGGGCGACGTCTTCGGCACGCGGGAATATTTGAAGAACAATTATCTCTATCGCATGGCCGGCGCCGTGATGGGTATCTATGGCAATTCCAAGCTGGAAGCGATGTATCCGGTTTACGCCATCGATGAGGCGAAGCAGCCACTCAATGGAGTGCACCATTACACGTTGCGGTTCGCACCGGGCCAATTACCTCCCGTTAACGCATTCTGGTCGCTGACGATGTACGAATTACCGGCGAGCTTGCTCGTGGCCAATCCCATAAATCGTTACCTCATCAACTCACCGATGCTGCCGCAACTCAAGCGAGATGCCGACGGAGGATTGACGTTGTTTATCCAGAATGAATCTCCCGGCAAGGACAAGGAAGACAATTGGTTGCCAGCGCCCAAGGGACCCATGATCGTGTATCTGCGCTTGTACTGGCCCAAGGCAGAGGCGGTGGACGGCAAGTGGACTGCACCGCCGATGAAGCAGGTGGACTAAACACGCCCGACGCAACACTTTGAGGCCGCCCATCCGGTGTGACTGGAGTTACGAGGCCTTTGCGAACTAAGCCGTGCCACGATGGCCGCCGCTGCAGTAGTGGTGATGGGCACGCGATGAACTGCGTTCCCGAAGCGGACGTTCCCCGACTTCCGCTTGGGGTCGACATTGCTCATTGGCGGGCATCAGCCAATTCGTCGTTGTCAAATTCGGCATTTTCGAGCGGAACGGCAGGTTCGGAGCGGGACGTGGGGCAGCAGGCCACGACCAGTCATTGACCGTCTTGAAATGACCGCCGCATAGCGGCCGCTCGCGGTAATCACGCATTGTACCTAAGGCTAATTGGTGTCCAACGGGGATTCTCGGTAGCATCGAACGCTCCTTTTTCGCGCAAAACGATGACGATACTCAGTCCGTGAAACCTCACAAAAAAAGGTCTCAACATGAAGTTCGCAGTCAAACTTATGTTCCCGTTGGTACTGCTCGTCTGCACGTTGGCGCTGACGACTACTCGGGTTGGGGCGCAGGAACCGCTGGGCGGACAGCCAGCCCCTGGCGCCAAGCAATCGGTGGCTGACCTGGATCAGCAAGTCGCCTATCAGCGCGCATTCGAAGCGGTGTTGTGGGCAATGCCCGCCTCCGCGATCTACCGGTTTCGCGTTGGGTTGTTGGAGCAACCTGGAATGGCTGACAACGTGATCACCGCCTATTCCGGACCCTTGCACACCTTTCACGAGCTGATCACGCCAAATCAGGTCACCCCTTACATCGGTGCTCTCGCCGACCTTCGCAACGGCCCGGTGGTGTTGGAGGTTCCAGCCAAGACCGCCAAGGGGGTTCTCTATGGCCAGGTCGTGGATGCGTGGCAGGCGACCATCGCCGACATCGGTCCGTCGGGACTCGACAAAGGCGCGGGCGGTAAATACTTATTTCTCCCACCCGGCTATAAGGCGGAGGTTCCGACCGGTTACTTCCCGATTCAGTCGAGCAACTACCAGATCATGGTCGCGCTGCGCTCGATTCCTCTGGGGGGCGCAACCGATGCCGACGCCCTCGCATATAGCAAGACATTGAAGATGTATCCGCTGTCCGAGGCGGCCCATCCGAGTCCGACGCGATTTGTCGATGGTCGGCCATACCCGCTGCATACGCTGCCGTTCTATGACATCCGCGCGCTACAGGACATCCACGACATCATCAGCGTCGAGCCGGTGCAGCCACAGGACAAAGTGATGATGGGCATGCTGGCCACCATCGGGATCGAGCCCGGCAAGCCGTTCAACCCGCCGGAGAAGCTCAAGTCGGCCATGGAGAAGGGTGTCGTTGACGCCTACTTCTACATGCAGAAACTGGACACCAAGCTGTTTGCCGCGAATCTTTATTGGCCGGATCGGCACTGGAACTTTGCGATGGTTCCCGATGCCGAGCGCGGTTTTGACTTCGTCAGCAAGGATGCTGTCGAGATCGACAAGCGCGCCGCCGCCTGGTTCTACTTTACGTTCTATCCGAAGGAGCTGACCGACCACGCCGGAACCGTGTATCTAGCGCCGATCGCCGACAGCGACGGGCGGCCACTCCAAGCTGGCAAGACCTACAGGCTCCGGGTTCCAAAAGACGTTCCTGCCAGACAGTTCTGGTCGCTAACAATGTACGACCGCGCGACCTGGGCGTTCGTCAGACAACCCCCTGGACCGGGCGGGCTTAGGCTCGTTCAACTTGAAGCAGATGAAGATGAATGCTGACGGCAGCGTCGATCTCTACGTCGGCCCGAACGCCCCTGCCGGGCTGGAATCCAATTGGATTCCGACCATGGGCAAGGAGCCCTATCTCTGGTTCCGGCTCTACGCTCCCGAGGAGGCGTTCTGGAACAAATCGTTCAAGATGCCTGATGTGGAGCTGGTGAAGTGAAGCAAACAAAATTGCATTTCCAACTCGTCGCGGCGATATTTCGATAAGCACCCCACGAGCACCCTACCAAGGAAAAATCAGCATGGCACTCAAAGAGTACAAGCCTGGAACCGCGTTCACCGGGGTGATCGGACGCACGTTCGATGTCTCGAGCCCGGCGTGGCCGGAACCGCTGCGCGCGAAGGAAGGCGCGCCCAATGTGTTGTTCATCGTGCAGGACGACACGGGCTTTGGCCAGATGGGTTGCTACGGCAGTCCCATCAAAACGCCGAACATCGATGCGCTCGCGGCGAGATGGACTGCGCTTTAACAACATGCACACCACGGCACTGTGTTCGCCGACGCGCTCGTGCGTCATGACTGGGCGCAATCACCATTCAAACGCCATGTCGTGTATCACCGAGGGCTCTACCGGCTATCCAGGCGGAAACGGCAACATCCCCTTCGAGAATGGGATGCTCTCCGAGATGCTGCTCCAACACGGCTACAACACCTTTGCCCTTGGCAAGTGGCACCTGACGCCGGCGGACCAGGCCTCCGCTGCGGGTCCGTATAGTCGCTGGCCATTGGGGCGAGGCTTCGAGCGCTACTATGGATTCCTGGGCGGGGATACACAGCCAGTACTACCCGGAACTGGTTTACGACAATCACAGCGTTGAACCCGAGAAGACCCCGGAAGAGGGCTACCATCTAACGCCAGACCTGGTGGACAAGGCCATCAGCTTCATCGCCGACTCGAAGCAGGTCGCGCCGAACAAGCCCTTCTTCATGTACTTCTGCCCCGGCGCGGGGCATGCCCCGCATCATGTTCCGAAGGAGTGGGCGGATAAGTACAAAGGCCAGTTCGACGACGGCTGGGATGCCTATCGCGAAAAGACCTTTGCGCGGCAAAAAGAGCTGGGCCTCATTCCGCAAGATGCTGAACTCTCGCGCCATGATCCGGACGTTCAGGACTGGAACACGCTCACGGCCGATGAGAAGAAGCTCTATGCCCGCATGATGGAAGTGTTCGCAGGGTTCCTCACCCACACGGATGACCACTATGGCCGCCTGTTTGAGTTCCTGAAGACGATCGGCGAGTGGGAAAACACGGTCATCATGTTCATCTCCGACAACGGCGCGAGCGCGGAAGGCGGACCGACCGGATCGGTGAACGAGAACAAGTTCTTCAACAACGTGCCGGATTCGCTGCAAGAGAACCTGCAGAAGATCGATGAGTTGGGCGGGCCTACGACTTTCAATCACTACCCCTGGGGCTGGACCTTCGCGGGCAATACGCCGTTCCGCCGCTGGAAGCGCGAGACCTATCGCGGCGGCATCAGCGATCCGTTCATCGTCCACTGGCCCAAGGGAATCAAAGCGAAGGGCGAAATCCGCACCCAGTATGCACACGCGATTGATATGGTTCCGACGGTGCTCGAGATGCTGGGTATCGAGGCCCCGACCTCCATCAAAGGAGTGACCCAGTCGCCGATCCAGGGCTTGAGTTTTGCCCACGCGCTGGATGATGCGAAGGCGCCGAGCAAGCACCTCACTCAGTACTTCGAAATGTTCGGGCACCGGTCCATCTATCACGACGGTTGGCGGGCGGTGTGCCCGTGGCCGGGGACGTCCTTCAAGGAAGCGGGTCTGCCGTTCGGCGCACCGATCGACAAGGACAAGCTGACTGAGCTTGATGCCAAGGGCTGGGAGCTGTATCACATCGACGACGGACTTCGCCGAGAACCATAACGTCGCCGCTGAGAACCGCGCCAAGCTGATCGAGATGATCGCCACCTGGTACGTCGAGGCGGGCAAGTACAACGTCCTGCCCATCGACTCGCGGGGCCAGCTGCGAGCGGCGGATCCGCGACCCCAGATCGCGGTCGCTCGCACCCGCTACACCTACTATCCCGGTACGCAGATGGTGCCGGGAAACGCCGGCCCCAATGTGATGAACCGACCGTTCAGCATCACCGCGGACGTCGAGATTCCCAAAGGCGGCGCAGAGGGGGTGCTACTCTGCACCGGCGATGGCCAGGGTGGCTTTTCTTTCTATATGCAGAACGGCAATCTCCACTACGTCTACAGCTTCGTCGGCAGCCAGTTCTTCCACATTGAATCGAACGTCCCGGTTCCCACCGGGCGCCATGAGCTGCGCTACGAGTTCGAGGTGACCGGCAAACTCGACTACAAGAGCGGCAAGGGCGCGCCGGGCCGCGCCAAGCTCTATATCGACGACAAGCCGGTCGGGGAGGGTGATATTCCTCTCACGATGGTCGTCCTGATCGGTCTCGCAGCGGGCACGGTCTGCGGCGCCAATACCGGCTCGCCGGTGTGGGACAAGTATCGAGCCGCCGTTCAAGTTTACCGGCACGCTCTACAGCGCGACGGTGGATGTGAGTGGTGAGGTGATCAAGAACCATGAGGCCGAGATGCGCGTGCATCTGGCACGGCAATAAAGACCCTCGGAACTGCCGAGGGGTTGCGCTGCCGATAGGAGGGGCCCGAGTTCGATTGGTCGCCCGCTAGGTCCGGGGCCCGCGAGCGTCACACGGTCACTGGCCCGTGGCGGCGCCATCGAGCCCCAGTATGATCACCTTCGCGCTGACTGGCTTCGTCGGCCACGCGACCATCGTAAAGTCGTCCGCCACGGCAATTTTTTGTGCACCGTTCACGGTATAGGTGATGATACCGCCGCCGATGCCACCGCCGCCGCCGAGCACCTGGCCCCAAAGTTTCTCCCCGCTCGAGGAATCGAGCGCATAGAAGTTGCCGCCCACATCGCCAAAGAACACGACGCCTCCAGCGGTCGGCGTGACAGCGCCGACGATGGGGTAGTTCGACTTGACACGCCACTTCCACACGCCGGTGTCGGCGTCGGTGGCATACACCCATCCCGCCCAGTGTCCGTCGGTCTTGTCTTCCTTTCCGAACATGTTCACCGGGTTCAATGCCGCCATGCCGGTCCAGGGTTGCCCGACCCCGACCCGCTGAAGTTTTCTGTCATCCACGACAGTCACCGTGTCGCACCAATCGACCGTACCGCTGATGATGAGGTTCGTGGTCGGATCGTAGCCGGGAGTGTTCCATTCGTCGCCTCCGACCACCCCGGGACAAAAATGCACGGGCTTGCCGATCGCGAAAGTTTGGGCGTCGTTCTCGATCGTGGTGAGCGGCACGCGGTACAGCAGCTTGTCGTTGTCCCCGAGATCATAGGCATAGAGGTGGCCGTCTTTGGGTGCCACCGACAGGATCTGCTTGCCGCCCATCGTCTGAAGCAGGATGGGTGGGTTGGAGACGTCGTAGTCGTGCCAATCGATGGGCACGACCTTGAAATTTTTCTTGAAGTCCCCCGTCTTGGCGTCGAGGACCACCACCGAATCGCTAAACAGATTGGTTCCCTCACGGGCTCCTGCAGCAAAGTCGGGAGCCGGATCGCCTCCCGGGACGTATAACAGGCCATTCTTGATATCGAGGGTGAACGAGGTCCAGGTCCCGGCGCCACTGATGGGTAAGCCGGGCGCCATTTGCCAGGTCGATCCGTCGAGCGGCGTCTTGCTCAAGGGTCCAAGCACTTCATCTCCGGGGGCTTGGGGGGCGAGAAAGAACTCCCAGACGATTTTGCCGGTCTTTCCATCGAGGGCGTACATATGCCCTTTGCCGCCCTTGTAGTCGCCTCCCGAATTGCCGATGTAGACCATGCCGTCCCAGGCAATCGGCGCTGAGGGCACCGACTCGCCGTGTTTCGGGTCCGCGATTCTCGTCTCCCACAGTTGTTTGCCGGTCTTGAAATCAAAGGCCAGCACTCGCGCGTCCTGGGTGCCGCGAAACAGCATGCCGTCCATGTAGGCAGCGCCTCGGTTGGACGGAAGGAGGGCGCCGGGGTACTCCAGATGCGTGCGCCAATTCTCGGCGCAAGTCGCTGGGTTCAAGGAGAAGATATCGAACTCGGAGGTGCCAATCAAAGCGCCCTCCACCATGATCAGAGAGGACTCGAAGGAGGTGAACTCATGAAGGTCGTAGGTGCACAGCACTTTCAGCTGGCCAACGTTCTTCGTATTGATCTCATTCAGCGGCGAATAACGCTGCGATGAAGGTGTTCTGTTGTAGCTTGGCCAGTCCCCGACCGCAGCGTTTGGCCACGCGTCCGCTGCAGGAGGCGAAGGCGCAGCAGCTACCGGGGACCGGTAGGCGGGATTCGCCTCCGTGCTCACCGTGCCCGCGGGCGTCGAGAGCGTCAGGAGATAGTTACGCGCCGTACCCCCGTAGGTAGTTACCTGCACCGGAAAAGTCACGTACAGAATGCCGGCTAGAATCACGCCCGTCACAAAGAGCGCGCCGACGATGACAAGGAGTTTTCTCTTAATGTTCGTCTCCCAGTTCACGCTGCGACGACGTCCAGATAGCTGCGGCCAGCATCTACGCGCGGGCAGTTTGTTTCAGGGCGTGGAGCGTCGGCAATGGGACCTAGGACCAATCAGCGCCTCACGAAGCGGGCTCGCGAAGGAGCGGCCGTAGACCGATGAACGGAGGCTTTCTGTGGATGTCACGTAACTCTGGGAGTGGAACGCAAATGGGGCGCTGGCGAAATTAGTGTGCAGAATTCAGACGGCAGCTGGAAACGTGGATTGGCGACGTGATGCATTGACTGCGTCGGGTCTCGACAACGGTCAGCCGCTCCCCTCATTGCGGAGACATCCATCATGAGAATTCAAAAACTTAAGCCAATCATCGCCGCGCTCGCAAGTGCGCTGATGCTCGCAACGCTGCAGGCCGCAGCTCAGGAGCCCTTGGGGGGACAACCGGCGCTTGGATCAAAGCCTTCCGTGCCCGATCTGGACGCGCAAGTCGCCTATCAGCGCGCATTCGAAGCGGTGGTGTGGGCCATGCCGGCATCGGCCATTTACCGATTTCGAGTCGGCTCACTGGAGATCCCAGGCGCGGCTGATAATGTCGTCCTTGCCTATTCGGGACCGCTCACACAATTGACCGAGGCGATCACGGGGAACACCGTTACGCCTTATATCGCCGCGAACACCGACCTGCGCAACGGGCCGACGGTGGTCGAGGTTCCGGCCAAGAACGACAAGGCAAGTCTGTACGGTCAGATTGTCGATGCCTGGCAGGTAACGCTAGCCGATGTGGGACCGGCAGGCGCTGACAAGGGCGCGGGTGGCAAGTACTTACTGATTCCGCCGGGCTATAACAAGCCCATTCCGAGCGGCTACTTCCCGATTCAGTCCGGCTCTTATCGCATCCTGATGGCGTTTCGTTCAGTGCCGGCACCGGGCGCGACCGATGCGGAGGCCTACGCTTACAGTAAAACGCTCAAAATCTACCCGTTGTCGCAGGCCGCCGCTCCGCCGCCGACTAAGTTTGTCGACCCTATTAGCGTTCCGGTGCATACGCTGCCTTTTTACGACATTCGCGCGCTTGAGGACATTCATGACATCATCAGCGTGGAGCCGGTCAGGCCGCGCGATATGGTGATGATGGGAATGCTCGCCACGATTGGCATCGAACCCGGCAAGCCGTTCAATCCGCAGGGCAGGATCAAGGAGGCGATGGAAAGGGGCGTCAAGGATGCCTACTTTTACATGCAGCAACTCGATACGAAGCTGTTCGCCTCGAACCTATACTGGCCCGACCGTCACTGGAGTTTCGTGATGGTTCCCGACGAGAAGCGCGGCTTCGAGTTCGTGACGGACACTGCAGTACAGATCGACAAGCGCGCAGCGGCCTGGTTCTTCTTCACCTATTATCCAAAGATCCTAAGCGACCGGGTCGGAACGGTGTATCTCGCCCCGACGGCTGATCAGGCTGGGCAGCCGCTCGAAGCCGGCAAGACCTATCGGCTGCGAGTGCCAAAGGAGGTACCGGTGAGGCAATTCTGGTCGCTCACTCTCTATGACAACGCGACGTGGAATTTCGTCATCAATCCAGTGAAGCGCAATGGTCTTTCCTCGTTGCAAAGGAACGCCATGAAAGTGAACACCGACGGCAGCGTCGATTTGTATGTCGGCCCAAATGCGCCGGCCGGATTTGAAAAGAACTGGTTGCCGACGACGGGTAAAAAACCCTACTTGTGGTTCCGCCTGTACGCGCCGGCAGAAGCATTCTGGAACAAGACATTTAAGTTGCCAGACGTTGAATTGGTGAAATGAACACTTTGGAAATCTCCACGAATCACCCTCCCTCGGAGTTTTCCCCTCATAAACTTGGATACTTCATGCAGCACGTCAAATTCCCCAAGCGCGGAGTCGCAGGATTCATTCTCGGCTTCGGTGTACTCGCCGCGGGCAGTGCGGCGGCTCAGGACGTCATCGCCGTCGCTAACGGGGTGAACATGTGGGACGGCCAATGGCACGTCGAAGCATCGCCCTACGGATGGTTGCCGTGGATGTACACGACGGTGCAGCTCCCGCCCATTGCAGGCGGAGGCAATCCGACCATCGAGACCCAGCCGAGCCAATACTTGAAGCATGTAAATCTGGCCGCGTTCCTCGATGGCACCCTCCGCAAGGGCGATTGGGCGATCTGGACGGACCTCGTGTACATGAACTTGTCGGCCAACCCCACGCACGAGAGGCAGATCGGCCTGCCCGGGTGGCCTTCCCACGCTGTCCGTGACTCGCACCATCGACGTCGGAGTGCGGGCGTCGATCTGGACCCTCGCTCCCTCGTACACGGTGATGAACAATGACGTCGGCACGCTCGATGTGATGGTGGGGCTGCGCTACACGAGCCTCGCGATCTCACTCTCCTACGAGTTCACCGCCCCGCCGCTCCCGATCATGGTGGGCGGTGGCTTTTGGCCGAAGGCGGATTTCACCGACGGCCTCATCGGCGTGAGGGGGTCGCTGCGCCTGAGCGGCGACGGTAAGTGGTACCTCCCCTATGAGGCGGACGTCGCCGACGGCAACAAGAACTGGCAGAACAACGAATTCCTCGGTGTCGGCTATCACTTTCACTGGGGCGATGTATCGCTCGCCGTTCGCAATCTGACGTACCAGCTATCCGACCGGCCGATCTTGGAGAAGGTGCGCATGACAGGCCCTGTGATTGGAGCAACCTTGCGTTGGTGAAATGCAAATGCACGGCTCGTCTTAAAGTTTCGGGGTAACGCGCTTCTGTTCCAAATCGACGATTGTCGAAATGATGGAGCGAGCGAGCGTCGGGGGTCGAAGCCTCTCCTCTCAGGGCGTTCGAAAAGCCAATCGCGTAGCTCTTCTGTGTTGATCGCTCTTGCCGGTGCTAGACAGTTGCGGCCCGGGGCCACATGCGGATTCAAGCCGCGGGCGGGTCTGCTGAAAGAAAAGCCGCTGGCAGCGGCTTGCGTTTTAGGGCAGACGTGCGCAGAACGAACTCGTTGGAACTTAGACGAAAGTTAGACGGTCTCCATTTATGGTTCGGCCGACCCTCGTAAGTCATTGAAAAGGTAGCGCTGGGGGCACGAAATGTTGTCAGCGCCTTCACGAATGTGGCTTGCAGTCGATTTTCCTCGGCCCTCATCCCGGCGGGCTTGGCCCGGCGCACTGCTGATTTCCCGTTTCCCGCCGCCTCCTTGCGCGAGCTGCGCGTCCGGAAGGTCGGAAGCTTGTCCTGCAGTTCGGCCGCGACCACGCTGTCGAGCAAGTGGGCGTGGTGCCGCTTGGTCATCCGGGTATCTGCGTGGCCCAACGCATTCGCAATTATCGAAAGTCCCGCGCCCGCATTCGCGAGCAGCGAGCCGTAGCTCCTTCTCAGATCGTAGAACACAGCGGGTGGGAGCTTCGCCGCAGTGACAGCCGCGCGCATCGCCCTTGCGATTTGCATTGGCGTCCAGTTTCCGCCCTCAGAGTTGGGCAGCACGAGATCCCCCGGCTGGCGCCCTTTGGCGAGCTTCTTGAAGAATGCTTGGCCGGCCCTCGTCAGTGGGACATAGCGCAGCTTTCCCTTGCCGGCTGCCACCTCGAGCCGCGTGCCCTTGAACTGCTCAACGGTCAGGCGCACCAGTTCGCCGGGGCGCAGCCCGGTCAGAAGCGCAGCCTGCGCAAGATTCCCGAAATGCGTGGGGCAGGCGCGCAGGAGTTTGTTGCACTCCGCCACCGACAGGAATCGAGTGCGGGCCTGATCAACGCCCTGGAAGGGCTTTACCCGGCGCCAGGCGAGATCCGCATCGACGCGCCCTGATGTGAAGGCGAAGTTCAAAGCGGCTCGGCATGCCGTCCAGAAGCGATTGGCGGACGCCTGTGAGGCGCGGAGTTGTTCCCGGCGTTGCGCTTCTGTGAGATCAGCCTCGGCCGCGGGCTGAATCCAATACCGCGTGGAGGGCTTCGGGGTGCGCGATGAGCCGTCGGCGCGTCGATTCCAATTCGCGCTCGGTGGCGACGGCATCGGCCCGCACGGCCAGGATCAGGGTAACGATTTCGGTGACGTTGTTCATGGTTCACTTCGGGGTTCTGCAGTTCGCTGGCTGCGATTGTGAGTGTTTCTTGTGGCGTATTCGAGTCTTTGGGCGTCGCTTCACCCGAGGCGCCGGCCGCGACTTCTTGGGCTTCCCGGCGTGGTGTCGCGTGACGGCGCGGGTAAGGACCGTCGTGACCTGCCGGATGCCGACGTTTTCGAAAGATTGTAGGGCGAATTGGCGCTGTCGGCCACAAGCGGTTCTCCAGTTACGCGAAATCGCCGCCCTGAAGCCGTCATTCCGGGACCCCTGACACGATCCGCACCCGCATTCGTCGCCCCGCGTCATACGGGTGGTTATCGCAACGCCCTCAGAGTATCGTGCGAACTGCGCGGCATTTTGGCTAGCACAGAGATAATTGCGGCAGCGTGCATCCTGGACGATGTGCCGTTAGTAAGCCAGCCTTGTGGCCGCACGTGCTCGGGATGGGGGGAGACTTGCCAATCGCGCGTACCGTTCTCTACGGCTGCCTTGCTGTCGTGCAACTCGTGTTCATCGCGGTGTGGTTGCGGGCGGTCAAGCGACACAGGCTAGCCATGCGACCGTCGCTGGGCGACATGGCCATTGGCTGTGGTACCAGCTTTCTCGACACGCTCGGTATCGGGAACTATGCGCAAATCACCGCGCTGTTCAAGCTGAGAGGAAATCCACCTGACGAACTCATCCCGGGCACGCTCAACGTAGGCAATGCCATCGGGATTATCTTCAGCGCGCTGCTATTCGTCGAAATGATCGACGTTGAGCCGGTGCTGCTGACGTTGATGGTCGTCGCTGCCGGAATCGGTGCCTGGGTTGGCGCGGATATCGTCAGCAAGCTCCCACGCAGGGCCATTCAGCTTCTGATGGGCATTGCCCTGCTGGTCGCCGCGGGGTTCTTCACCATCACCAACGTCGGCATCCTGCCGCCGACCGGGACCGCCATAGGGCTCACCGGTTGGCGCTTCACCATTGCGGTCGCAGCAAACTTCATTCTCGGCGCCCTGATGTGCGTCGGGATCGGGAACTACGCGCCCTCGATGGCGCTCCTTGCCTTCCTCGGGATGCATCCGATTGCGGCCTACCCGATCATGATCGCGAGTGACGCCATGCTGATTCCCGTCGCCAGTCTAGGCTTCGTGAAGTCCGGTCGATACGCCAATGCGGTGGCAGTCGGGCTCACGATCGGTGGCACCGTCGGGGTGCTCCTCGCACTTCCCCTGGTCAAGATGCTCAGCAATCACCTGGTAGTGATGCGCTGGGCCGTGACCGGCGTGATCACGTATGCTGCCGTTGCCATGCTGCGTTCGGCTCTACGGGACCACACGCTCAATTGACCTCGAGCGGACAATGACCAGACGCCGTCTCGGGGTCCGCCGACGACCTTTACTCCGGCGGCCGACAGCAATGCATGCCCGCGGGATTGAGTCACCAGATTGCGGCCGTTCGCCAGTGCCCGCAATGCGTTGCGATCTCGGCCGGTGATAAGTCCGTGATCGACACGCTGACAGGCTCGCTGAAGTTAGTGAAATGAATTTGCAAACCGTCGACCGGCTCTAGTCGGCCATGAGCCCCCAGTGGCAGTCCTGAATTGACTGCCACATAGCTGACGTTCGCGGGTCGCTGTAGATTCAAAGGACACAGATTCAGACGGGGACGCAAAACACTCCCTGGGGATGGCAAATGAAGAATCATTTCAATGTGGAAGCGTGGGTAATGTGGGTCCTGGTAGCCTTCCCGATAGTTGTCGCATTCGTCGGGATCTTGATCTTGCCCCACCTCAAGTAATGGCACTGACCAGCACGCGTCCGGTCAAACCATCGTACCGCCGAACCTCACTTGTGGTCGCTGGGGCCTTTGGTTTGGGGTTCGGCAACATGTGCAGGTAGTCACCCAGCGTCTCGCCAGTCCATGCGAAGAAAACCCGGTGGAAATGGAAGGCGGAGAATGGGCCACCCTGGCCAAGACACGCAAATCGAGTTCCTGATCGAGGTGTCTGTCGATGTTTTCGAGCACGCGGTGCATCCGCGCCGAATATTCAGCCTGGTTGGCTTTCCTGGTCAAACCGTATCTGACTCCGAAAATCCGGGGAGGATCCGTCTTGGAGATTGAATAACTCATGCTAACGCCAACGTTTTGAATTTACGCTAACATTTACGGGCGCGTAAAAGCGCATGAGTCTATCTCGCCGGAATGTCATCAATATAACGATAGGGAGCATCACAATGAAGATTGCTTTTGCTTGGTGTGTCGTGGGATTTCTTGCACTCAGCCATGTGACGGTCTCAAGGGCCGAAGGCTCATCCGGCGATATCGAGAAGGCCATTACCGCCTTGGAGATGCAGTGGGCGCAAGCAGAGACGGCGAACACCCCCGATCGGATTGCGCCTCTCCTCGCTGATAAAATCACGGTCACGGAATCTACAGGGCGGGTCCTGGATCGCACTGCATTTCTGGCAGAGGAAAAATCCATTAAATACAGCAGTTCCGACATCGACGATCTGAAAATTACGGTGTTTGGCGACACGGCTATCGCCGTTTATGCTTTACGCCAGAAGTATACGAACAAGGGGAAAGCGTTCGACACCCATATGCGCGAGACCGACACCTGGGTGAAGATGCCGAGCGGCGCCTGGCAAGTCGTTGCCTCACACGCATCTGCAATCGAAAAGACATAAGCCCTCCGGATCAGGACAAGAGCCGCCTGCCTCTGAGGCGGTTGTTTCCCTTGTGATCGAACGATGCCATTGTGGTTGGCGTCCCCTGATACCGTAGGTATCGGTGAGGGTGATTGAGTGGCCGTGTTGTCGCAAAGACGTTTGCCACGGACAGCTGCGGGTCGAGAGTACGCATTGGCGAGCCGGCGCCAACCGACGGTCTCTACCCGGCCAACTCCGGTCGGTAACGGCACCGAAATACCCGCCGCGAAGCGGACATTCTAGGCGTGGGGTAAGCTAACGCCGATGTTGGACAACCCCCGCCGCAGCACAAGGAGTCTGCGTCAGTGACTCTTACACAATGGTGACCGTCGGCGCTATCCTTGTCGTTGCAATCGCCTTGCTGGCGGCGCTATTTGCGTTCCTAAATTGGCGCACGGCGCAAACCTACCGCCCTACCACTGAGCAGATTCTCTCGATTCTTGATGCGGTGCTTGCGAGCAGAGTTACCTACATTGCTTGGGACGAATTCATCTGCGTTCCAATCCGGCACAACGTGGACCTGGAGCGAGTACGTCTGGAGTGCGTTGCACTGGAACAAGATTGCTACATTGACAAGTCGACAGCCCAATGGCGTGGGGATGCCGGATTCAACGCAAAGGGGCTCGCGAGAATTCACGAAATTCGAGATTCACTGACAGCTCGCGATAGAGTTCGATGAGGCGACTCCACGGTTTTCTTGCCGGGTTGGTCTTTGGTGCGTCAAGTGCTGCCGCTACCACGCCACAGTCTTGGGCGTTTGTAGTGTCTGTGGGCGGAATTACTGTCGGTGACCCTGTTCGGGCAAACGGGACATGGTCGTTGCCTGTTCAAGCGGACGTTTCCGGCTTGGAATCATTCGCGTCCAAACCCACGGCGCTTAATTCGGCGCTAGTTTGTTCCAGTGTCTTGGCGAAGATCATCGACAGCGATATCTATCTGACCATTTATAGCGCCCTACCCGACGGCGCGAAAAGCGCCCGTTGTCCGGCGGCGGCGCTCGGCGTCATAGTTCCAGGTGAATACAGCGTCTTTTACAAAGGCCCGCAGGATGCGCCCGTTCTTCTCCGGTCCGTTCATGTTGGACTTTGAGGGCACGAGCGACTCGCTCGTTTAAGGTGCCGTAAAGCGGTCGGTGGCCGCAGGCGGCTTGGGGTCGACACCGGAAGTCCGAGCCCGAAAGATCGCCATGAGGCTGCAACCGGCCAATCAGAGGCATTCGAGCAGATGAAATGGCGGCAGGAAAGCGGCCGCTCATAGCTTAGGGTAGGCTAGCGCCACCCTAACGAAGATCCTGCGCATGGCCAACCGCGCCGAACCAGAAAATCCTCATGGCCCCTCCGTGACGAGCGCACTGTGAGCGGTCAGGGCAACGCGGTCTTTCTGAGCTACGCCTCACAGGATGCGGAGGCTGCCCAGAGGATTTGCGAGGCACTGCGAGCCGGCGGAATCGAGGTTTGGTTCGACCAGAGCGAGCTGCGGGGCGGGGACGCCTGGGACCAGTCCATCCGCAAGCAGATCAAGACCTGCGCTCTGTTTATTCCGATCATCTCGCACACTACGCACGACCGTCGTGAGGGGTACTTCCGTCTTGAGTGGAAGCTGGCGGTTGATCGCTGTCACCTCATGGATGCCGACATGGCCTTCCTGCTGCCGGTAGTCATCGACGACACGCGTGATGATGATGGACGGGTGCCGGAGCGGTTCCGGGAGGTGCAATGGACGCGCCTGCCGGGCGGGACCACGCCGCCTGCCTTCGTCGAGCGTGTACGGCGTCTGCTGTTAGGGGACCCGGCACAGGAGCCGACCAGGAGCGCCTCGGCTGCGCCGGCGACCCGAAAGCCCGTCCTGCCATTGTGGCGCTCGAAGGCGGCACTCCTCGTAACGATCGCCGTGGTCGTCCTCGCGCTCGGTTACCTCGTAGCCAACCGATTGGTACTCTCGAAGCATGGCGCGCAGCTGGGGGCAGTGCCGGGGTCTGTCGCTCAGCGCGCTCCCGACACCGGCTTTAACCCGCCGCCACACTCGATCGCGGTGTTGCCGTTCGTGAACTTGAGCGGGGACAAGGAGCAAGAGTACTTCTCAGACGGGCTGGCTGAAGAACTGCTTAACTCACTGTCTCGGATCAACGAACTCCAAGTTGCGGGCCGCACCTCTTCGTTCTACTTCAAAGGCAAGGACGTTGATCTCGGCACGATCGCGCGCAAGCTGAACGTCGGCTCGGTACTTGAAGGAAGCGTGCGTCGCTCGGGCAATACGATTCGAGTAACCACGCAACTCGTCAACACGGTCACGGGGTTTCATCTATGGTCCGAGACCTATGACCGGGACCTAAAAGACGTGCTGAAGCTGCAGACTGACATTGCGGAAGCTGTGACGGGTTCCCTTAGAGTTGCGTTACTCGGTGGCCTCGCTGAGAAGATCGAGCTCGGCGGAACCCGTAATCCTTCCGCCTTCGATGCGTATCTGCGCGGCAGGAGGTCCGTGCTGCTGAATACTGATAAATCCTTCCAAGACGCCATCGCCCAATTCTCGGAGGCTATTCGACAAGATCCAGACTACGCGCTCGCGTTCGCATCTCGATCACGTGTGTTCAGTTACGTTGCGACTGGGTCTACGATGCGCGAGACCTTCGATAAGGCGCATGCCGATGCGAAAAGAGCGATTGCGCTGGCCCCTGATCTTGGTGAGGGCCACTTGGCGTTAGCGGTCGCTTACGAGCTGGGATCTCTCGATTTCGCAAAGGCAAATAACGAGTTCGAACGAGCGTTGTCGCTCGCCTCGGGCAACGTGCCCACCTTGTGGCGGTATGCCCACTTTGCCGTTCGCATGGGTCGGACCGAGAGGGCCATATCCGCCGCCCGACGAGCGGTCGTACTCGACCCGCTGCAAATCATTGGTTGGGAATTCCTCGCTAGCACACTGTATTACGCGCGAGAGTATAGCGAGGCCGTCACTGCCTGGAAGGAAGCCCTGGCTCTCCGCCCGGACTATCCGCTTTATAAGGTTGGCTTGGGGGTCGCCTATAACGCGCTCGGGGACCTGCAGAGCGCACGAGCAGCGTGCGAAGACGCGGACGAAAGCATCGGTGCAGACTATAAGCAGGCTTGCTTGTCGATAACCTACGACAAACTCGGGCGACACGCTGATGCAGAAGCCATGCTCACAAAAATCCGGGCCTCGCAGGGTGACGCCGACGCGGTCCTCTACGCAATGATCTATGCGCAGTGGGGCAGTACCTCCAAGGCACTGGAGTGGCTAGACACCGCTGTACGGTTGCGAGCCTCGGATTTGGAGGCGTTGAAAGTGTCGCCGGCCTTGGATCCGCTGCGCAAGGAGCCGCGCTTCCAGGCGATGGAGCGGGAGTTGAAGTTTCCGCCTTGAGAGCGCGGCCGAAGCAGGCCAGCTCAAGTACCCGAAAGCGGCCGCTCGCGAACGTCTCAGAAGGGTCGACACCGGAAGTCCGAGCCCGAAAGATCGCCATGAGGCTGCAACCGGCCGAGGCTGTGTAAAAACGTTTGCTTAAAGTAAAATGGGGCAACGCACGGCACAAGGCTAATTCCATGAAACGATTCATTGAAGGCACGGACCGAAACCAGGTCATGTTGCTGGCCGAGAGTGTGGAAGATTACGTCGGAGCGGAACATGTCAATGACTTTGAGACACAAGGCGTGAAGAGTTTAGCGAGCGGATGATGATTTCTGGGGTTTCGGTTTCCTTTTTCGGTGGATTGATCCAGGCGGCGGTTGGGACCGCCGGCGGCTTGGGCGCGAGCCCCTTGAAGCGCTGCGGATGATCGGCAAAAGCCGTCATCAGGGTGGCGCCACGTTGTTCGGTGAGCTGATCGGCGTAGCCGTGGTGCACGGTGTGCGGCGTCATCAAGCCGATGCCGCTGTGACGATGCACGGTGTTGTACCAACGGAAGAACACCTGGCAGTGCGCGCGAGCATCTTCGATCGAGCCGAAGCGTGCCGGGAAGTCCGGCCGATACTTCAGGGTTTTGAACTGCGCTTCGGAGTACGGATTGTCATCCGAGACATGGGGCCGGCTGTGCGTTTTGCTGATATCCAGGTCCACGAGCAACGCGGCGACCGGCTTCGAGCGCATGCTGCTGCCGCGATCGGCGTGCAACGTCAGCGTGCCGGGGATGATGTGTTGTTTGTGAGCCGTGTCGGCGATGATCTGCTCGGCGAGCTCGGCCGATTCGCGCGCCGCGATCATCCAGCCGACGACATAGCGGCTGAAGATATCCAGGATCACGTACAGGTGGAAGCATGTCCATTTCGCCGGCCCTTTGAGCTTCGTGATATCCCAGGACCAGACTTCATTCGGTCGGATCGCCAGCAGCTCCGGCTTCGCGTACGCCGTGTGCACGCGCTGCTTGCGCCGCTCACCGCTCTGGCCGTCCAAGGCCAGAAGGCGATACATCGTGCGGATGGAGCCGTGATAACGCCCCTCATCGAGCAAGATCGCAAACACCGCCGCCGGCGCAAGGTCTGCGAAGCGCTCGCTGTTGAGGATCAGCAGCAAGACGACCCGCTCGTCCTCGCTCAACGCCAGCGGTGGCCGCGGACGACGTTTCCGCGGCAACGTGCACCACTGGCGACGCGCCAACCGAGTGCGCGCCCGATAGATCCCGGCCCGGTTGATCGACAACGCCACGCAACTCGCGGCGATGCCGATCTGGGGCCTAAGGGTGGCGAAGGCCTCCATCAATCCTTCCCTTCCTGCTCCTCGGCCGTCGGCAGACCGAGCAAGGTACATAGTTTTTTTTGGACATCGATGATGGCATTCGCTCGCTCGAGCTGGCGACGTAATCGGACGATCTCGCGGGTCAGCTGCGCATCGCGGTTGCGCTGCGCCACGGCAGGATTGGCCTTCGGTCCGCGCCGCGGCGTCACGAGTGCGGCTCGATCGTGTTTTCGCCAGCCCGATAGCATCGAGGAATACACCCGTTCTCGGCGCAGCACGGCACCGCGTTCTGCAGGCGTCTTGCAGCGGTCATACGCTTGCAAAATCCGGCGCTTCTCCGCCGGAGAGATCGTGCGTCGTCGCTTGATGGCGAGAACCTCGGGATTCGATGCTTCGGAGGAAAACCTCTGCGCTGCTTCTGACCGATTGATAGATGAATTGACGGACTCAGCGGCAGAATCGGAACTTCCGTTGAGGGCTGATGAATGCATTGAGTTCATGGGACAGTGTACCTGTATGCTCTTTAATTAGAGGGTTCCAGGTGTCTCAGGTCACATTGGCACAGTGGGGAGCCGGCTCTCATTCGTGGGGCAGCGAGACGTCTAACCCTGAATCCCCCATTCGGACACCCCGCTCGTCAAGCCATATGGTCTGCAGGCGATCGCGACGATGCTCCCCACCAACGCGACTCATACGATCGTGCGATCGACGAAGCACGATGAATCTAGTGAGATGGCTCCGCAATCCTCCCCCCATGTAACGCGGAAGAATCGTCATGAGTTTCTTCATTTTCAAGGAAGCGATAGGCCATCGCTCGATGCTGATGCCGGTCGGATTTCACGACGGAGTCCGATCGGCACTCGCGCAGTTGCCGAAGAGGTCGCCATGAAAAGCTTGCGCACCTTCAATCGCCGTCATGTTTGCGGAGCTGCGGCAGCAATCGTTGCTGCGAGCCCAGTAGGTCTTTCCAATCTTTTGTTTTCACCAAGGAGCACAGCTATGAATGCAAATGTACAGACGAAGGTTAGCGATAGCACAGCCATCCGCCCGTTTCATGTAAATGTTCCAGAAGCCGAACTCACGGAAATGCGCAAGCGCATAAAGGCAACGCGGTGGCCCGAGCGGGAAACGGTCAAGGATCAATCACAAGGCCCCCAGCTCGCGACTTTGCAGAAACTCGCGCGCTATTGGGAGACAGAGTACGACTGGCGCAAGGTCGAGGCGAGACTGAACGCCCTACCGAATTTCATCACCGAGATCGACGGTCTCGACATTCACTTCATTCATGTTCGTTCAAAACAGAAGAACGCTTTGCCACTCATCGTCACGCACGGCTGGCCCGGCTCGGTCATCGAGCAGCTGAAGATCGTCGATCCGCTGACCAATCCGACGGCACATGGCGCCACTGCGGCGGACGCCTTTCGACCTGGTGATTCCGTCGATGCCGGGCTACGGGTTTTCCGGCAGACCAACGACTACAGGCTGGGGCCCTGCCCACATCGCGCGTGCATGGGTTGTCCTGATGAACCGGCTTGGGTACAACAAATTTGTGGCACAAGGCGGTGATTGGGGCGCGATTGTCACGGACGTGATGGGGACGCAAGGACATCCCGAATTGATTGGCATTCACTCCAATATGCCAGGCGTGATTCCCGTCGACCTTGACAATGCGGCCCGTACCGGCGCCCCGACGCCGACCGGTCTCACCCCTGACGAGAAAGTCTGTTACGAGCGGGTCGCCGGAGTCTATGCGAAGGGCGTCGGCTACGGTTACCAGATGGGGTTGCGCCCGCAGGCGCTCTACGGGATCGCAGATTCGCCCGTCGGGATAGCGGGTTACTTTCTCGATCACGACGCGCGTAGTTTGGCAATGATCTCCCGAGCGATTGACGGGCAGGCCGAAGGCCTTACACGAGATGATGTCCTCGACAATGTCACGCTTACTTGGTTGACCGACACCTTTATTTCCGGGGCGCGCCTCTATTGGGAAGACTTCGCGGCACAGTATTCTTTCTTCGGTGTCAAAGGCGTCTCCATTCCGGCGGCGGTGAGCGTCTTTCCCGATGAGCTCTACCCAGCTCCGAAGAGTTGGTCAGAGCAGGCATATCCTAAACTCGTCTACTACAACAAGCTCGAGAAGGGTGGGCACTTCGCAGCCTGGGAACAGCCGAAACTCTTTTCAGAGGAAATGCGCGCGGGTTTCAAGTCACTACGCAATTCCTGAATAGAGCAGATTCGTTAGAAGCCCGCAGATTCTGTATGCGGGCTTCTAATCGGGTCGTCAGGATGGAGGGCGGCGATGCTATTGGGTGTCAACGCTTTTCGCTCTGAGGGTGTTGCTGCGGGCACGCCATGTTCTTAAATCGCTTTTTTCAGAGAGGAGCACCGTTATGGATGACATCGCAAGACATACAGACTTTGACAGAACCGCGGTTCGCCCATTTCAGTTCAGTAGCTCAAAACCGTTATACCCCGCGTGGTGCTTTGATCCCGACATCCGTGGGTACTTATGCGTAGGTGTGGGGTGCAAATCATCGCGGACGATCGCATCATGTCACCAATGTCACGCCGCAGTTTCCTTGTGACTTCAGCTGCCGCGGGAGTCGGCTTTGCCGCTCTCGGCGATACGAACTTGGCAGCTCCAATGACCCCAGGAGGAACGGATATGGGTGTCACGGCCGAACCGGCCGCGGGCCAGGCGATCCGGCCGTTCACATACAAGGCAACCAACGCGGAGCTCGAGGACCTGCGTACGCGCATCGCCGCCACGCGCTGGCCCGACAAGGAGACCGTCAGCGATCGCACCCAGGGCGCACAGCTGGCAAAGGTTCAAAAGTTCGTCCACTACTGGGCCACTGATTATGACTGGCGCAAGCTGGAGGCCAAGTTGAACGCGCTCCCCCAGTTCATCACGGAGATCGACGGGCTCGATATCCACTTCATCCACGTCCGCTCGCCGCATGCGAACGCGCTGCCGCTGATCATGACCCACGGCTGGCCGGGCTCGTTCCTCGAGTTCGTGAAGGTGATCGGGCCACTAAGCGATCCCGAGTCCCATGGAGCTCGCGCGGACGACGCGTTCGATCTGGTCGTGCCCTCAATGCCAGGTTTCGGCTTCTCAGCCAAACCGCACGCGACAGGCTGGAATGCCGAACGCATCGCCGCCGCTTGGGTTGAGCTGATGAAGCGACTGGGCTACCGGCGCTACGTCTCCCAGGGTGGCGACTGGGGTGCGCTCGTCACGGACGTGATGGGCCGCCGAGCGCCGGAAGGTCTCTTGGGTATCCACGTCACGACGTTGCTCGGCGCGATCGAACGGCCACCGTCGCCGAACGTGCAAACGGCCGTGCCTCCCGAGATCGCGAAGGCGCTCAAGTACGGTGAACCGGCACCGACGGGCCTATCGGTCGAGGAAGCGATCGCCTATGAAGGAGCTAGGAACTTTGCCACCCACGGCTCGGGCTTTCGGGCGATCCAGGGCACGCGCCCGGAAACGATCGGCTACTCGCTCGCGGACTCCCCGGTCGGCTTGGCCGCTTGGTTTTACGAGAAGTTCGCGGAATGGACCGACACGGACGGCGAACCCGAGCGCGCGCTCACGAAAGATGAAATGCTCGACGACATCACGCTCTACTGGCTCACGAACACAGCGGCGTCCTCGGCCCGCATTTACTGGGAGGACAACAACGCCCACAAGACTACGGCCGGCAAAGTCTCGATTCCTGCGGCGGTGAGTAGGTTCCCACGAGAGATAATCCCCCTACCGCGCAGGTGGGCCGAGCGCGCCTACCCCAACCTCGTGTACTACAACGAACTCCAGAAGGGCGGTCACTTCGCCGCCTGGGAACAACCGAAACTCTTTGCGGGCGAGATGCGAGCCGCCTTCAGGTCGCTGCGCGCATAGCGAATCGACTATTCCCTTGTACGAACACTGGAGGAAAGGAAATGAAAAAATACAGCAAAGATCAGGCGGCAATTTCAAAGCTCTCTCCAGAGCAGTATGGCGTAACCCAGCAATGCCATACGGAGCGGCCCGGAACCGGTGCATATCTGCACAACAAGGAACCAGGCATCTACGTCGATATCGTATCAGGCGAGCCACTATTCGCTTCTTCCGATAAATTTGATTCGGGGTCTGGCTGGCCGAGTTTCACCAAGCCTATCGAACCCGCCAACATAACAGAATTGCCTGACCCTACTCACGGCGTGACGGGCATCGAAGTGCGCTCCGCTCACGGCGACAGTCATCTCGGCCACGTCTTTGACGACGGCCCCACGGATCGCGGTGGCCTGCGCTACTGCATCAACTCAGCGTCGCTACGATTCATTCACCGGGACGACATGGCGGCCGATGGCTACGGGGACTACCTGAATCAGGTAGTGAAAACTGGATGACGGAGACGGCAAAGATCGATGGCTGTCGAGCACACACAGCAACATGCGGTCCGAGACTAACACCATAGTGCGATGAGTCCACCGGCGCGCGAGCGATGAGATAGCCTACGTGCTTTCACAGTCAGCTTGCCGCCGACGTGACAGGGGACATTCGGTCCAAGGCGGGATGGTCACCTATCTCAAGCTGGCGATCACCAAGTCCATTCCTCTCTCCGGCAGTCCTGGGTCAGCAGCCAGTAATGAGACCGGTTCATCAGAGAATGCCGTCGTAAGCGCTCGAGCGTTTGGCGGCGCCGCTGCCGGCCGCAGTTACGTGAAGCGTCGCGAACATGCGTCGAGGCGCGACTGGCTTCGCGCGTTCGGATCGTTCAGTTCGTCGGGGAATCCGGTCTCCTCGCACTGGCGCGGAAGGTCTCGATTAGCGCGGCTCATACGATAGTGCGATCGACGTGGGCCGGGATCGAGGGCAATACTCGCATTGCTGGTTTTGCAACAGCGCGAAAATTGTCAACTGAGGCCACTATGAGTAACTGGACTGCCCACGTCGCCCTCATCACAGCCTTCGCCCTTTCCGTTATCGGATGTTCGAAAGCGCCCCCCGCCGCGTCCGCCCCCCCTACAGTCGAAGTGGCCGCGCCGGAGGAAAGGGTCATCGTCGATCGCGACACGTTCCCCGGACGATTCGACGCGGTCGAGTCCGTCGAACTGCGGCCCCGCGTCAGCGGCTACGTCGACTCCGTCAACTTCAAAGATGGCGACACCGTCAAGAAAGGCGACCTGCTCTTCGTTATCGATCCGAGGACTTACGCCGCGGCGGTGGAAGAGGCCAGGGGGCGACTGGCGGATGCCAAGTCGCAGCAGATTCTCGCAGGCCAGGAGTTGGAGCGGGCAAAGATTCTGATCGCCACCAACACCATCGCCCCTGACTTGTTCGAGCGGCGCGAGCGGGCGATTCGCGGGGCGGAAGCGGCGGTGCAGATTGCCGAAGGTGTACTACGGCAGGCGGAGCTGAATCTCGGATACACCCGTGTTACCGCGCCGATGGCCGGACGGGTCAGCAGGCATTTCGTCAGTGCCGGCAACCTGGTTGTGGGTGGTACCGCCAACGCCACGCTGCTTACGACCATCGTTCAGACGGATCCCATCGACTTCTACTTCGACATCGATGAAGGCAGCTACGTGCGATACAGCGAGCAAGTGCAGCGCGGCGAGCGCACCTCGACAGGTGGAGTGGGCGGCAACGTCCTTGTGGCACTCACCGGCACCGCGGGTTCATCCCGGTCCGGGCTCCTGGATTTTGTCGACAACCGCCTCGACCGCTCGACCGGAACTCTTCGCGCACGCGCTCGGCTTGAGAACCGTGATGGCGCATTGAGCCCGGGCCAGTTCGGCAGGGCAGAGATCGTCAGCTCGCCGTCCCACAAGGCCCTGCTGGTCCCGGAAAACGCCATCGGGTCGCAACCGACCGGCAAGGTCCTCGAAGTCGTTGCCAAGGGTGAGGATCAGATCGTGGAGCGCCCTGTGGTCCTGGGGCACTCATTCGGCGCGCTCCGGGAGATCAGCTCGGGCCTACAACCTGGGGATCGGGTGGTGATCGCCGGCCTCCAGCGGATCCAGGTCGGTGATCACGTCGCACCGCACGACAGTCCGATCGACATGACCGGCTTCGAGGCGAGGCATCTCGATGAGCCTCGGAACCACGTCCGTCCAGCGGCCGGTCTTGGCGATCGTCGCCTCGCTCTTCATTGTGATCGTGGGCGGCCTGGCCTACCTCGGTCTGCCAATCTCCGAATACCCGGATGTCGTTCCGCCGACCATCGTAGTCTCCACCACATATCCTGGCGCGTCCGCACAGACGGTTGCAGACACGGTGGCGACGCCGATCGAACAGGAAGTCAACGGCGTCGAGCGCATGCTCTACATGTATAGCCAGGCCACTTCCAGCGGCGACCTCTCGCTGACGATCACGTTCAAGCCGGGTACCGATTTGGACAAGGCGCAGGTGCTTGTTCAGAACCGCGTCGCCGTGGCCCTGTCCCGGTTGCCCGAGCCGGTTCAGCACAACGGTGTGACGACCAAGAAGTCGTCGCCAACCATCCTGTGCGGCATCTTGCTGTTTTCGCCCGACGGCAGCCGCAGCCCTCTGTTCGTGTCTAACTACGCCAGCGGTCGCGTCGCCGACGTGCTCAAACGTCTCGAAGGCATCGGCGACGTCTACATCCTGGGATCGAGAGAGTATTCGATGCGCGTGTGGATCGATCCCGAACGTGCCGCCAACTACGGCCTGACAGCGGAAGACCTCGTGTCCGCGATCCGCTCCCAGAACATCCAGGTCGCGGGAGGCGTCGCTGGTGAGCCGCCGATCAGCGGATCCTCGTTCCAGCCCAACCTCATCTTCGACGGGCGCCTCAAGGAGCCCGGCCAGTTCGACGACATCATCGTCAAGGCGGCAGAAGATGGGCGGCTCGTTCGCCTCCGCGATGTGGCGCGCGTCGAAATAGGTGCGCTTACCTACAACACCACGGGCTTTGTGTTGCAACGGCCCGCGGTGGCCCTCGAACTGCTCCAGCGACCGGGAACAAACGCTATCGCCACCGTCCAGCAGGTCTTGAAGACGATGGCGCGGATGAAGCGTACGGAGTTTCCGAGCGGTGTCGACTACACCGCCGTCTACAACCCCACGGGCTACATTATCGAGAGCATCAAGGAGCTGGTGAAGACGAGCTACCAGGCCATCATTCTGGTGGTGCTGGTGATCCTGGTGTTTCTGCGTGGCTGGCGCCCGTCGTTGATCGCGATCCTGGCCATGCCGGTGTCCCTGGTCGGGACCTTTGCCGTGATGTCGGTCCTGGACCTGTCCATCAACTACTTGACCATGTTCGGATTGGTGTTGGCCGTGGGCATCGTCGTCGACGACGCGATCGTCGTCGTCGAGAACACGGCGCGGCATATCGAGGCGGGGAAGACCCCCAAAGAGGCCGCCATGTTGACCATGCAGGAGGTCGGCGGCGCCTTGTTCGGCATTGCCCTGACCTTGTGCGCGGTGTTCGTTCCGACGGCGTTCGTGCCTGGCCTGTCGGGTGAATTCTTCCGACACTTCGGAATCACGATCGCGGCCGCAACCGCCATCTCCTGCTTCTGCTCGCTGACGCTGTCCCCGGCGCTGGCTTACTTGATCTTGCGCCAACCGACCAGCGTAGAGGAGGCGCAACGCGGGCGGATGGGCTGGCTGCACTGCTTCTTCGTCCGGGCCGGCAACCGGTTCGAAGCCGGCTTCCGACACTTGGCCGATTTCTACGGGCACATGGTGGGCAAACTGATCGAGATCACCCCGATGATGCTCGGCATCTACGGGCTGCTGATCGCGGCGACGCTCTACATGCTGATCACCACCCAGCAAGGGTTTATTCCCGCCCAGGATCGAGGCTATTTGATCGTCGTGATCCAGCTGCCAGGCGGCGCCTCGTTCGAACGAACCGAGCAGGTTGCGCACGTGGTCGAGAAGATTGCCCTGTCCACGCCCGGCGTGAAAGCGGTGCCCGGTTTCGTTGGCCTTTCTGCGGTGACCCAGACGCTGGCGCCGAATGCGGCGACCGCGTTTGTGGTCTTGACGCCCTCGAACACTCGCTTGAGGAAGGGGCAATCCTCGGAGTGGATCGCGGCGCAGCTGCGGAAGAAGTTGGCAGCCGTCCCAGATGCCGTATTCGTGGTGGTGGCCCCGCCGCCGGTATCCGGCCTGGGCAACACCAGCGGCTTCGCCTTGCGGCTTGAAGATCGGGGCGGCCTGGGGCCGCAGGCCCTCGCCAAGGCCACCAATGACCTGGTGGCGGCTGCCAATGCAACGCCGGGCATGCGCGGTGTCTATACAACCTTCAACGCCTCCGCTCCGCAGGTGAAGATCGACGTCAATCATGCCCAGGCGGAAATGCTCGGCGTGAGCGTGCAGAGCATCAACGACGCGATCGAGACCTATTTTGGCTCAACCTATATCAACGACTTCAACATCAACGGCCGCACTTACCAGGTGACGGCACAGGCCGATCTGCCGTTCCGTACCAGTGCCGAGGCCCTGGCACGGCTGCGCGTCCGCAACAGCAACGGCGACATGGTGCCGATTGGCAACGTGACCTCGTTCCGGGACACGCTGGGGCCGGATCGCGTGCCGCGCTACAACCTCTATCCCGCCAGCGAGATCAGCGGCGACACGGAGGCGGGCAAGGGATCTGAGTTCGCGGTCAAGACCATGGAGAAGCTGGCCGCCAAGGTGCTGCCCTCGGGCATCTCCTATGAGTGGACGGACCTCAGCTATCAGCAGACGACCGGCGGCAACGCCGGCCTGCTCGTGTTCCCGCTCTGCGTGGCGTTCGTGTACCTGGTCCTTGCCGCGCTATATGGGAGCTGGACCCTGCCGATCTCGATCTTGCTGATCGTCCCCATGTGCCTGCTGGCCGCGACTGCCGGCGTCCGGATCATGGGGCTGGACATGAACGTGCTGACCCAGATCGGCTTCATCGTCCTGATCGGCCTGGCGGCGAAGAACGCGATCCTGATTGTCGAGTTCGCGCGACACCAGGAAATGAACGGCGAGGAGCGGATCACCGCCGTGATCGAAGCCTGCCGTCTGCGGCTCCGGCCCATCCTGATGACGTCCTTCGCGTTCATCTTGGGCGTGTTCCCGCTGATTATCAGCGATGGTGCCGGCTCGGAAATGCGCAAGGCGGTCGGCACCACGGTGTTCTTCGGGATGATTGGCGTGACCCTCTTCGGACTCATCTTCACCCCGATCTTCTACGTCCTCGTTCGCAACTTGTCCGAGGGCAAGGCTGACGCCCGAGCTCCAAAGCCCTTGCACCACCAGGAGCCCGAAGGCCTGCAGGAGGGAGCCGTCGCATGAAGACCACTGCTGCTATTACCCTGCTCCTCGCACTCGGAGCCTCGGCCGGCTACGCGGGCGCCGACCAGTCCAAAATTCCCACGCCGGTGATCGCCGGTGGCTTCGACAACGGCAACGGTGGCGATGCCGCCTTGCCGGACGACTGGTGGCGCTCGTTCAACGATCCGGTCCTCGACGACCTGGTGCAGCGGGTGCTGGCTGAAAACATCGACCTGAAGATCGCCGAGTCCAGGGTGACGGCGGCGCGGGCCCTGCGGCGCCGGGCCGCGGCAGACCTGCTTCCCGAGCTTGACTTCGCGGCCAGCGCCGGCCGACAGCGTATCTCGGGGTACACCCTGGGTTTCCCTAACTCGGCGACCGCCTCGCAGTACGCCGGCGCGTTCGAAGTCTCCTGGGAAATCGATGTGTTCGGGTACGTCCGCAACCAGGTGCATGCCGCCGAATCCGAGGTTGCGGCGATCGAGCAGGACCAGCAGGCCGCTCGGCTTGCCGTTCTGCTGCGGCTCTGCCGCGCCTACCTGACGGCTAGGGGACTGGAGCGGTCCGTCGAGATTGCGAATGCCAACAAGGATGCTCAGGAGCAGACGGTGCTGTACACGCAGCGGCTGGTGTCGGCCGGAGCCTCGCCCATCGGGGACCAGGAGCGGGCTGAGGCCCAGGCCCAGTCGACGGCTGCCGCGGTGCCGGCGCTCGAACTCCGTTACGAGGAAGCCGTCGAGGAGCTGGCGGTCCTGCTGGACGTCACGCCCAAGGCCGCCCATGACCTGATGAATGCGCCGCACACGCAAGGCTTGAGTTTGCCGTCGCTGCCCGCCGCTGGGGTCCCGGCCGACCTTCTCCGCCGCCGCCCAGATGTCCGTGCGGCGGAGAATCGTGTTCTGGCCGCCTTTAGCCGACTTGGCGCTGCGGAGGCCGATCTCAAGCCGCGTTTCGTCATTGGCGGTGATGTCGGTAGCCTGATCAGCACGTTCAACAGTCCGAGTTTTGCAAAGTCGATCAACTGGCTTGCGCAGATCACCGGTACAGCCCCCTTGATCGACGGCGGTCGCCGGCGCAGCGTGGTGTCCCTGCGGCACAGCGAGGCCGAGGAGGCTCGGTTGGCCTACCAGGCAACCGTGCTCGATGCGGTGCGGGAGGTCGAGAACGCCCTTGCCAGCGTGTCCAAGGATGGCGAGAGGTTCAAGTCACTCGAACAGTCAGCCCGTAGCGCGGCTGCCGCGGATGAGCAGATCCGGTATTCCTGGAAGGCCGGCGAGGTATCGATCCTTGACGTCCTGGAGGCGGATCGGGCGCGCTTCGTCGCTGAGGCAGCGCTTGCGGATTCAGACACCACGGTTCGGTTGGATCGTGCGGTGCTGTTCGCTGCCATGGGCGGCTAACGGGGGGCGGCGCAGGCGCGGAGGCGGCTCAATTGCGCAGCGACGATGAGGGTATCAGCGTCGCGCTCGATGGGCTCTTCCATTCCGAGTCGTCATGTGTCGGACTCTCGATAAGCCGCTCGATCATCGATGCCCACAGGAATCGCGTGTGGGCAGAAGCACGTCAACCTCGTGGCACTGTCTTCAGAATCACACTCCCGGTGCACCACTAAACAAAGCTCACCGCCTCCAGCGATCTAGATCCGCTCGCTCGGGCCGACGACCGGCCGTCGGTACTCCTCCATATCGAGCTCGATTCCCCGGGGCGAAAACGCCCAGGTCACCTTGTGGTAACGAGATCTCAGGCGCGTCGAGCCGCGACGAAGACCCAGGGTAGACCACTGCCCGTCTATACCAGAGTGTCGATTAATAGACCTTGGAGCAATACAAGCGAATCTGTGGATCTGGTGCGATCGCTGCTCGGATGTGAACGCACCCACGAGGAGTTCGCCATGAAACAAGCGCCCGGCCCTGATCGCCGCCGCTTTTGCGGGCCGCAGCGGCAACCGTTGCTGCGGTACCGATCGTTCTATCTGCTCTCATTTCAGACAGGAGTAAAGCTATGAATGCTGTACCAGAGAAGCGCGGCGACATCGCCGCCATTCGCCCGTTGCAAGTGAAATTTCCGGAAGCCGAACTGACCGAATTGCGCCGGCGCATAAACGCGACCCAGTGGCCTGACCGGGAAACGGTCACGGATCAATCGCAAGGCCCTCAGCTAGCGACTCTCCAGAAACTCGCACGCTATTGGGCGACAGATTACGACTGGCGCAAGGTCGAGGCGAGACTGAACGCTCTGCCGAATTTCATTACGGAGATCGACGGGCTCGACATTCACTTCATCCACGTTCGTTCGAAACATAAGAACGCGTTGCCGCTCATCGTGACGCACGGCTGGCCCGGCTCGGTGATTGAGCAGCTGAAGATCGTCGATCCGCTCACCAATCCGACGGCACACGGCGCGAGTGAGGCGGACGCCTTCGACCTGGTGATTCCGTCAATCCCGGGCTACGGCTTTTCAGGGAAGCCGACTACTACCGGCTGGGGCCCCGCCCGCATCGGACGTGCGTGGGTCGAGCTAATGAAGCGCCTTGGATACAGGAAGTTCGTGGCACAAGGCGGCGATTGGGGCGCGATTATCACGGAGGTGATGGCCACACAGGGACACCCGGAACTGCTCGGCATTCACTCCAACATGCCGGGCATATTTCCAGCCGACATTGACAAGGCTGCCCTCACGGGCGCTCCGACGCCACCCGGTCTCTCCCCTGACGAGAAGCTCGCCTACGAACAGTTGGTCCTTGTGTATGCGAAAGGCATCGGTTACGGCTACCAGATGGGCTTGCGCCCGCAGGCGCTATACGGGATCGCAGATTCCCCCGTCGGCATAGCCGGCTACTTTCTCGACCACGACGCGCGTAGTTTGGCAATGATCTCGCGCGCTTTTGACGGGCAGCCCGAAGGCCTCACCCGAGATGATGTCCTGGACAACGTCACGATTACCTGGTTGACGAACACGGCGATTTCCGGGGCACGTCTCTATTGGGAGGTTTTCGGGAAGATTTCTTTCTTCGGTGTGAAAGGCGTCTCCATACCAGCCGCCGTGAGCGTCTTTCCGGACGAGCTCTATCCAGCTCCGCGAAGTTGGTCAGAGCAGGCTTATCCGAAGCTCATCCACTACAACAGGCTTGACAAGGGCGGGCATTTTGCGGCTTGGGAGCAACCGAAGCTGTTCTCAGAGGAGGTGCGAGCGGGCTTCAGATCTCTGCGCGCATAGCGAAGCGACGAGAGAGGCCCGCAGACATCTTCTGCGGGCCAGCGCTCGAGTCAAGTTAGAACTCGTACAAATCACAGTCGAGGTCACAATCTCGGCCAGCCTGTATCTCAATAAACCTAAGCTCAATACCGCTGTACCTCGCGTAGTGCTTTGATCCCGACACGCCGTGAGTACTTCTGGGCCCAATGTCACGCCGCAGTTTCCTTGTGACTTCAGCTGCCGCGGGAGTCGGCTTTGCCGCTCTCGGTGAGCCGAGCTTGGCAACTTCAATGACTCCAGGAGGAACGAACATGGGTGTCACGACCGCACCGGCCGCGGGCCAGGCCATCCGGCCGTTCATATACAAGGCCACCGACGCGGAGCTCAAAGACCTGCGCACGCGCGTCGCCGCCACACGCTGGCCCGACAAGGAGACCGTTAGCGATCGCACCCAGGGCGCGCAGCTGGCAAAGGTTCAGAAGTTCGTCGACTACTGGGCCACTGATTATGACTGGCGCAAGCTCGAGGCCAAGTTGAATGCGCTTCCGCAGTTCATCACGGAGATCGACGGGCTCGATATCCATTTCATCCACGTCCGCTCGCCCCATGCGAACGCGCTGCCGCTGATCATGACCCACGGCTGGCCGGGCTCGTTCCTCGAGTTTGTGAAGGTGATCGGGCCACTAAGCAATCCCGAGTCCCATGGAGCTCGCGCGGAGGACGCGTTCGATCTCGTCGTGCCCTCAATGCCCGGTTTCGGCTTCTCAGCCAGACCGCAGGCGACAGGCTGGAATCCCGAACGCATCGCGGGCGCTTGGATCGAGCTGATGAGGCGACTGGGCTACCGGCGCTACGTCTCCCAGGGTGGCGACTGGGGCGCGGTCGTTACGGACGTGATGGGCCGCCGAGCGCCGGAAGGTCTCTTGGGTATCCACGTAACCACGTTGCTCGGCGCGATCGAACGGCCACCAACGCCGAACATGCAAGCGACCGTGCCTCCCGAGGTGACGAACGCGCTCAAGAACGGTGAACCGGCGCCGACGGGGCTCTCGGTCGAGGAAGCGATCGCCTATGAAGGAGCTAGGAACTTTGCCTTGCATGGCTCGGGCTTTCGGGCGATCCAGGGCACGCGGCCGGAAACGATCGGCTACTCGCTTGCAGACTCGCCGGTCGGCTTGGCCGCTTGGTTTTACGAGAAGTTCGTGGAATGGACGGACACGGACGGCGAACCCGAACGGGCGCTCACGAAAGATGAGATGCTCGACGACATCACCCTTTACTGGCTCACGAACACAGCGGCGTCCTCGGCCCGCATTTACTGGGAGAACAGCAACCCCCACAAGACCACGGCCGGCGAAGTCTCAATCCCTGCGGCCGTGAGTAGGTTCCCACGAGAAATAATCCCCCTACCGCGCAGGTGGGCCGAGCGCGCCTACCCCAACTTGGTTTACTTCAACGAACTCGAGAAGGGCGGTCACTTCGCCGCCTGGGAACAACCGGAAGTGTTTGCGGGCGAGATGCGAGCGGCGTTCAAGGCGCTGCGCTGACCAGTGCCACCTCTACCGTCAACGTGGGAGGTCTGGAGTGCTGGGCGCATCGCGCCTGGGCCGCCCGCGTTCGGAGACTCCTGCCGCGAACCAACAAGTACTGGAGTACTGACCAAAGCTTCCCACGGTCGACGAGTGTGGACGACTCTCGCGCGTCTGCCAAATCGACTCTCGCTGAATCGAAGTCAACAAGACTTCGACGCGCGAAGACTCTAGCCCGAGGTTACCTCTGTCGTCAGATGAACATCGCTACTGAGGGAATTCGTCACCAGACAACTTGCCTCGGCCTTCTCCAGCAATCTCTTTGCCTTGTCAGCGTCGCCACCCGCAGCGATGCGCAACTTCGCGTGCGTCAGGAACTTCGTGAAGCGCATCTTCCCATCGGACCTCTCAACAGTCCCTTCGGTGCGAACATCGAGACTAATCCAACTGAACTTGAATCCAACGGCAACGGCGCGAAAGCTCAAGACGAAACAATCGGCCACCGCCGCCACCAGAAGGCTCTCCGGCGACCATTGATTCCCAGGACCATCGAACTCCTTGGGCATGGCTGATTCGATGACTCGCAGGCCCTCCGCCGCAAGGGGCACGTCACCTGACGGACGTGCGGTTGCGGTGACGACATAGTGGTGTGGAAATGGGTGCATTGCTACCTCCACGGATCGGATCGTTGGGCCAGGGTAACGTACATCATTGAGCGTTATCGCGATGTCGAGCCGCTGAACCTCCCACGCCTTCAGTGACGAGACCCGTTGTCGCGATCGGCTCGATCTCGTCGAACTTTCGATAGTCGAGCCGTATGGTGCCGTCGGCGGCCACGTCCAGAATATCGCGGAAGCTGTGGTTCCACCGAAGCTGGGCCAAGATCCTGGCTCAGACACGGCAGGTCGATACGGCACGGCCTCCCCAGTGAAAACCGAACGTCCTAGATTTTGACCGTCGGATTAGGGCGAGGGCGCGTAACGGGTAAAGACAAAGTCACGAGATTCAACCGGCACGTGGCAGGGAAAGCAGGGCTTGAGCAGCGCATCGTCGATAGGTTTGCCGTCCTTAAATTGAGCGAATCCCCAACCGCCCGTCGCGGCGTATTTCTTTGAGTCCTTGACCATGAATTGCACATTTGTGGGAGCACCGGCAACGAAAGATTGGGCACGCCCAAAGACCTTGTTGTTTTCCTCGGACGCGACGTAACTCCAGGCCAGTCGGGCAATAATTGCGCCGTCCGGGAACGGTAGCTTCCCTTCCCGATAAGCCTTAATCGCAATATCGTTGCCCAGAATGGCGCGAATATCATTGTTGTTGCCTTCCTCGTGGGCCACGGAGATCAACTTCCAGTCGCGGTACCCGGGGGGAATTTGGACTCCAAAGAGCGGGGGCGCTTTACCATCGGGCTGTTCAGATCCCCGGGCCATGTAGACGACCACACCGGTCATCGCCACGACTGCACTCAATAAGTAACTGATCCCTCTCATGTGGCGTCCTCCTTCCAGGATGCTTAGTTAATCCGCAACTCAGAGCTGTGTCAGTAGATTTCATCCGTGGTGTTCAGTGCGCCTGGGCGCGGTCGACCTCGATGACGGCCTTCGCAAAGGCCTGCGGTGCCTCTTGAGGTAGGTTGTGACCGATACCTCCTTCGATGACCCGGTGCGTGTACTTGCCGACAAATTTCTTCGCATAGGCGTCTGCCTCAAGATGGGGCGCACCGTTCGCATCGCCCTCAAGAGTGATCGTGGGCACCGTGATTGGCGGACCCTGCGCAAGGCGACGCTCAAGATCGTCGTACTGCGGCTCGCCTTCGGCTAAACCCAGCCTCCAGCGATAGTTATGAATGACGATGCTTACATGATCGGGGTTATCGAAAGAGGCGGCGGTACGATCGAAAGTTGCGTCGTCGAAATTCCATTTCGGGGATGCGATCGTCCAGATGAGCCTCGCGAAATCGCGCCGGTATTTCTCGTATCCGGCGCGCCCGCGCTCGGTGGCAAAGTAGTACTGATACCACCACTGCAACTCGGCGCTTGGCGGCAGCGGCGCCTTGCCGGCGGCTACGCTGCCGATCAGATAACCGCTGACGGAAACCAACGCCTTGCAGCGTTCCGGCCAGAGTGCCGCGATGATGTCGGCCGTACGCCCTCCCCAATCAAACCCCGCGAGGATGGCCTTCTTAATCTTCAGTGAGTCCATCAGCGCCAGGGTGTCGACGGCCAGTACGGACTGCTGGCCGTTGCGCGGTGCTTCTGCGGCCAGAAAGCGCGTGGTGCCGTAACCCCGCACATACGGTACGACGACGCGGTAGCCGGCCGAGGCCAGTAGCGCGGTCACCTCGAGATAGGCGTGGATGTCGTATGGCCACCCATGCAGAAGGATGACTGCAGGTGCGTCCGACGGTCCCGCCTCTGCGTAGCCGACCCTCAGAACTCCAGCGTCGACCTGCTTCAATGCGACGAAGGATTGCACGGTACCGATACCGATCGGTGAAGAGGGGCCGGCTTTCGATGGATTGGATTGGGCGTAGCTAAGCGTCGAACCGCACAGCTGGCTCGCGGCTACCGAGAGCGCTGCTGATTGAATGAGGCGGCGTCGATCGACATCGTGCGACATGTGTGGCCTCGTAGCGAAGACTTCGCATCCGCGAAACGACCCACCATTCCCTGCGAATGCTCAAGCTCGCGCTCGATGCACTCATTTCGGTCGTCCGCGCCCTTCTTCCTGTGTTGATAGCGGCGGACAATTTGATACAGTTATATTGGAATCTCTGATGCTGTTCAATTGCCCGCGAGCGCTTCAAACACTGCGGCGTTGCAGCATCAGTTCCGGCTTCGTGGTTGAGCGCACTGCACTTGCCTCCAGCGCAGAGCCGAATTTGAGTGATCCCGAAGCGGTGTGCGGCCCGCCAGGAGAAAATCACATGAAGTCGACGTTAAGGTTGGCTCTTCCTCTCGCACTTCTCGTATTCCGCAGGCGCCTGTCTTCAACGAGGATCAATTTTCCAGAGTCCGGGTGCGACCCGAGACGCGGACTGAGCGGCCGAAGGCCGGGCAGGAGGGCTTTTCCTCGTTGACATTCACAAGATCCCACTGGAGAGTTGGAGGTGCACCTTTTATTGGAGGTAACTCCGCCTTCTTACGAGAGTTGGCCGTGGGTCATCGCGCCTCGCCTTTTGCGTTGCCCTCTCAACAAGTTAAGGAGATATTCAATGGCGACGATCAAAACCCGTGACGGTACCGCGATCTACTATCGTGACTGGGGTTCCGGACCGCCTATCGTTTTCTCGCACGGCTGGCCATTAACCGGCGCGGCGTGGGAAGCGCAAATGCTGTTTTTCAACGACAAAGGCTACCGTACCATCGCCCATGACCGGCGGGGTAACGGCTATTCCGATCAACCTGGATCCGGTAACGATGTCGACACCTGGGCCGACGATCTGGATGCCCTCATCAACGCCCTCGATCTTCGTGACGCAGTATTGATCGGGCATTCGACTGGAGGCGGGGAACTAGTGGACTGTAACAACTGAAAAGCGAGTATACTCGTGTTCATGAGCAACACGATTGTCTTGTCGAAAATGGAAGCAAGCGGAACTCACTCAGCGAGCCACAAGTCAGTCGGGGCGTGCCGACGAGGCGCGCCGTGCGCGGCTCATCCTGCTGCTCGACAGCGGGCACACGTGGGCGGCGATCCGCGACAAGCTGGACTGCACGGACAGCTTCATCGATCGCTGGAGCAAGCGCTTCCTGGCGGAGCGTTTGGCGGGCCTGTTCAGCCGGCACGCGGGTCAGTTGCCCACGACGCTCACGCCGGCGGTGGAAGCTCGCATCCTGGAGTGGAGCGTCAAACGCAAGCCGCCCGATGGTTCGACGCACTGGAGCACGCGCAAGCTCGCGGCACAGCTGGGCATCAGCCACATGATGGTCGCGCGAGTGTGGCGCAAGCATGCCCTGCGACCACACCGGCTCGAGGGTTACATGGCCTCGAACGATCCGGAGTTTGAGACCAAAGCCGCCGAGATCATCGGGCTTTATCTGCATCCCCCGCAGCATGCGGCGGTGTTCTGCGTCGATGAGAAGACGGCCATCCAGGCGCTGGATCGGCTCGATCCGGTATTGCCGCTCTCCCCGGGGCGCGCCGAGCGGCACGGCTTTGAGTATTACCGGCACGGCACACTGTCCCTGTACGCCGCCTTCAACACCAAGACGGGCGAGGTACTCGGTAAGACCGCAGCCCGGCATACCTCGGCGGAGTTCGTTGCGTTCCTCGCTGACATCGTCGCCAACCAACCGCGTGGCAAAGAGATCCGCGTGATCGCAGACAACCTCTCGGCGCACAAGAGCGCACTGGTCAAAGACTTCCTTGCGGCGCATCCGAAGGTTCGCCTGCACTTCACGCCGACCTACTCCTCGTGGCTCAACCAGGTCGAGCTGTGGTTCTCCAAGATCGAGCGCGATGTCATCGCCCGCGGCGTGTTCACCTCGGTGCCCGACCTCAAGAGAAAACTGATGCGCTACATCCGCCACTACAACAAAGCTCCCAAGACCGTGAAGTGGAAGTACTTTGATCCGACCAAAAGAATCACTTCCCAATCAGCCGTTACAGGCCACTAGCCGCGCAAATTCCGCTTTTTGGGAATCCTGTCCGTCTTGGAGTTGCGCTATAAGCGCAAGCAAAAATGCTTGGAATTCTCGATTGAAAACGCAAAAAAGGGGCGATTCTTGCGCTTACCCTGCGCTTACGGCGACGAGGCATCGGCGCCGCATCGCTATTCCCTGATTGATTGGTGGAAAGGGAGGGACTCGAACCCTCGACCCCGGCATTATGAGTGCCGTGCTCTAACCAGCTGAGCTACCTTTCCATGAGGGGCGCGCATTGTCCTCAGCGCAGCCCCGGTGTCAAACGGACCTGAAACGCCTCCCATCCGGGACCGCAAAACCAAGGCCCTGCGTCACTAGACGTTGAACCTGAAGTGCATGACATCGCCTTCCTGCACGACATACTCCTTGCCCTCGAGGCGCAGCTTGCCGGCATCCTTGGCGCCTGCTTCGCCCTTACCCGCGAGGTAGTCCTGGAAGGCGATGACTTCGGCGCGGATGAACCCGCGCTCAAAGTCGGTATGAATGGCGCCCGCCGCCTGGGGCGCGGCTACGAGCCGAGCGACATCGCCGGGAACCCGCCGGTGTTCGAGTACAACGGGGAACAGGTGGGCGACCTGTTCGGGGGGTTCAGGGGACTCCCGGCCGGGGCCGGGGCGTTCTGGCGCGCCGCGTTCCAGCAGGGTCTCCTCGACTCGTTCCTCGCGGGATCGCCGCATTCGGCGGCCGCGGCCCGACCGGGCCCGCGCCGCTCGGCGCGGCGCAGCAGGCGGTGGAGGACGCCCTGATGATCGCGGCCGGCTCGAGCCCCGCAGGGCGCCGGCCAGGGCGGTCAGTCCGGTGGCCCGTCGCAAGCGCAGATCACCGCCGCCGCCTCGCGGTTCGCGTCGCTGCCCGCTGGTTCGCGGCACGCCTGGCTGGCCACCCGCCTGCAGGCGCTGGAGTCCGGTCAGGTCACGCTCGGGGAGATCCCGTGAACGCCGCGTCTGACCTGTCACACCGCCGGTTGGAGGCCGCGCCATGACTACCGCAGGGGTCCGCCATCCGCCGGTCGTCCCCGCTGGAATAGCCTGGCGCGGCCCGTCCGGCGTGCGCCTGACGTGGCTGCACGTGCGCAGCCGCCGCGTCCCGGCGGGGGTGCTCGCGCTGGCCGTGTGCGGCGCCGTGCTGCGCGCGGCGCTGCACTGGCACTGGACGTTCGCGCGGCCCCTCGCGCAGCAGATCCCGCTGATCATCGAGGCCGGCGCGGCGGCGGCGATCGCCGTGACCAGCCACAGCCCGTTCGGCGAGCCGGAGCGCGCCACCGGCCGCTGGCTGCCCTACCTACGGTTCGGCACCGCGCTGGCGCTGACCGCGGTGGCGATCGGGCTGCTCCAGCTCGCGGTGACCGGCGCCGGCCTGAACGAGGGCATCCTCGTGATGGCCCGCAACGTCATCGGCATGACCGGCATCGGCCTGCTGACCTCCCTCGTGACGGGCGGCCTGCTGGCCTGGACCCTCCCGCTGGGCTACATGGCCTTCGCCCAGTACGCGCTGCTCGAGGCCTGGCGCAGCCCGTGGACCTGGCCGGCCCGCCCGCCAGCCGACCGCGGCGCCTGGATCTGCGCCTCGGTCGTTTTCGCCGTGGGCCTCGCTGCCTACACCCTGCGCGGTGCCCGCGACCGCCTCGCTGACAACGCCTAGCCCGCGCACGGACTGGCGCGGGCGCCTGGCCTTGCCACGGAGGCCTGTGCCGGAAGGCCGGCGCTGACGAGGACGTGATCCCGCGGTGGGTAAGTAGGAAGGCCGGCGCTGGGCCCGACA
>CAWCBJ010000006.1:0-34154 GCA_963793685.1 uncultured Gammaproteobacteria bacterium
TTCGGACCGCAGCACGCCGCCCTTGATGAACACCAGCAGCTGATTGCCCGGATGCGTATGAAGACCGGTCGATTGCCCGGGTTGAATGATGTATTTCTGGACCAACACTCGCGCGTTCTCCAGCACCACTTCGCCCTGAAGATTGGCGAAGGTCGGCGCTATGTTGGCCGCAGCCGTGGTTGCGGCCGCGCTTGCGCCGATGCCGGCGGCCGGCACCGCGGCCAGCAGCGGCACGAGGAGTGCAAGTGCCCACATGCGAGCCAATCGTCGCTTCATCGGTCGCCGTCCGTTCAGACGTTCGAGTCCGGGAACGCGGATTTGCGTCTCGCCATGTAGTCGAGCAGCGCCTCGTCCACCGCCGGATCCATCGGCGGCGGAACATACTCGGCGAGCATTTTTTTCCACAGGACGTTCGCGCGCTTCGACATGTTGGTCGCGCCCTCGGCCTCCCACTGCTCGTAGCTGTTGTTGTCGGCGAGCGGCGAGCGATAGAACGCGTTCTCGAAATTGGCCTGTGTGTGGGCGCAACCCAGAAAATGTTTGCCGGGCCCGACCTCGTGCATCGCATCGAGAGCCTGGCCGTTGGGCGACAAGTCCACTCCCGCGAGCAGCGTATGCATCATGCCGGCCTGATCCGCGTCCATGACGAATTTTTCGTAGCCCATGGCGAGGCCGCCCTCGAGCCAGCCGGCCGTGTGCAGCACGAAATTGACGCCGGCGAGGCAGGTGGGGAGCAGGGTGTTCGCCGATTCGAACGCCGCCTGCGCGTCCGGGATCTTCGAGGCGCACAGGCTCCCGCCGGAGCGGAACGGGATCCCGAGGCGGCGCGCCAGCGCGGCCATCGAGTAAAGCACCAGCGCCGGTTCCGGCGTGCCGAAGGTCGGCGCACCCGATTGCATCGAGATCGAGGAGGCGAAACTGCCGAGCACGACCGGCGCGCCCGGATTGACCAATTGCACGAAGGCCAGCCCCGCCAGCGCCTCGGCGAGAGTCTGCGCGACCGTGCCCGCCACGGTGACGGGCGACATCGCGCCCGCCAGAATGAACGGCGTGATGATCAGCGCCTGATTGGCGCGCGCGTAGACCTTGGCGGCGCCGAGCATGGTCGCATCGTAGGTCATCGGCGAATTGACGTTGATCAGATTGATGATCGTGGTCTTCGGCCGGCCGGTCTCGGGGTCGTTCAAATTCGCGCCAAAGACGATGTTCGCCATGGCGATGGAATCGGCGGCGCGCTCCGGCGCGGTGACCGACCCCATGAACGCCTTGTCGCTGAATTTCAGATGGCTGTACACCATGTCGAGGTGGCGCTTGTTGACCGGCAGATCGACCGGCTCGCAAATCGTGCCGCCCGAATGGTGCAGGGAATTCGACAGGTAGGCGAGCTTGACGAAATTGCGGAAGTCCTCGATGCGCGCGTAGCGGCGGCCTTCGTCGAGATTGCGCACGAACGGCGAGCCGTAGGCCGGAGCGAACACGGTGTTCTTGCCGCCGATGACGACGCTGCGCGCGGGATTGCGCGCATGCTGAGTGAACTGGCGCGGCGCGGAGCGCTTGACGATCGAGCGGCACATGCCGCGGGCGAAATGCACGCGCTCGCCCTTGACGTCCGCGCCGGCGGCCTTCCAGATTTCGAGCGCCTCGGGGTCATCGCGAAAATCGATGCCGATCTCCTCGAGAATGGTATCGGCATTGGTCTCGAGCAGCGCGAGGCCCTCTTCGGTCAGGACCTCGTAGTAAGGAATCTGGCGCGTGATATAGGGGATCGAGGAGGCGGCGCGGGCGGCGCGCGAAGCCCGCTTCGCATCGCGGCCGCTGGGACGGCGCGCGTGACTGGTTTGCGTTTGTGGCTCATCCAATGTCGCTCTCCCGGGTATTTGGGGGGCCGTCAATTCCGGCGCCGAGGCGCAGCGGGTTCACGGGATTCCGCCCACAAGTATGGTCACTGTCGGTGGTTGCGGCTGATCAATTTGCGTCACGCACTTGTCATGACGCGCCATTCTGGTCGGCTCACACAGCGTTCGCAATGCTCACGGCGCTAGGGCGCGATGTGCAAAGAGGCGAGCTCTCCCATGATGTGTGAAATTCGCCGAGATCAATTGATAAGGGGTTTCTTCGCCTCCGCGGGCGTCGCGCTTCCCAATAAATACGCGTCAAGAACCTTGCGGGCGATGGGCGCCGCGGCTGCGGCTCCAAAGCCTCCATTCTCCACTAGAACCGAAATGGCAATTTTGGGATCGTCGGCAGGCGCATAAGCGATGAACCATGCGTGATCGCGCTTTCGTTCATCCACGATTTTTGCACGAGTATTCTCGGTTTGTTTGATGGTGAAAACTTGAGCGGTTCCGGTCTTGCCCGCAATCTTATACTTGGCTCCGAGCCCGGCCACATAGGCGGTACCACCTGCGGATGTCGCTCCTATCATGCCGTCGTAGACGACACCCCATTGATCCGCAGTAGCGATAGTGATCGGCTTCATGAACGTGGGATCTCGAGGCGTGAGCGCGTCGGAGCCCGCGGCACGGCTTGCCGTTACCAGCCGCGGCGTCGCTATGATTTGTCCTCTTTCAGCAATTTCCGCAGCAAAGTGAGCCTGCTGCAATGGGGTGACCGTTATCGGTCCCTGGCCGATCCCCATGCTGATGGTCTCGCCGGCAAACCATACTTGCTCGGCAGGCCGCTTGAAGTTGTGCCGTTTCCATTCCGGGGACGCGTAGAGCCCTGGCTTTTCCCCAGGGATGTCGATGCCGGTCAATGCGCCGTAGCCGAAGGTCTTCATAAATTCGTCCATGCGATTGATGCCCATTCGCTCCGCGACTTTGTAAAAATAGACGTCACAGGACTCGGCGATAGCCTGACGCATGTTCAAGGAACCGTGCTTCTTGTCGTCGCGGTATTTGTTGCTGCTGCCTCGCAACATGAAAAATCCCGGACAAAATTGAGTCTCAAGCGGTGAAATAATCCCATATACCTGGGCCGCCAACGCATACAGCGGCTTGACCGTGGACCCGGGCGGATAAGCGCCTCGCAATGCGCGGTTCAAAAGAGGTTTATCAATGTCATTTTGAAGAGCACTGTACTGCGCGAGCGAAAGGCCGCGAACAAAGTCGTTGGGATCGAATCCCGGGGTGCTCGCGAGCGCGATGACATCGCCCGTGCGCGGATCGAGCGCAACCACTGATCCTCGTTTGCCGGCCAATGCCTCTTCGGCAACCTTTTGCACGCGTACGTCCAACCCCAGGATCAAATCCGCGCCGGCCACCGGGGCGCGGAACGAGAGTTGCGGTGTGTACTCTCCTTGTTTGTCGACCGGTCTGCCCGCGGCGTTCACGAGAATTTCTTTGAACCCCGGCTTACCATGAAGCAGCTGCTCGTACGCGCCTTCGACACCGACCTTGCCGATGAGGCTCGTGCCTGCATACTCGGCGCTGTCAATTTGTTTCATGTCCTCCTCGTTGATGGCGCTGACATACCCTATCGCATGAACTGCGATTTCACGCAGCGGGTAGTGCCTCGCGAGACGGGTGCGGATGTCGATGCCCGAGAACTGCCAACGATGGACGGCAAATAACGCCATTTCTTCATCGTTCAACTGCAGCTTGATCGGCACGCTCTCATACACCTTATGTACAAGAATGGTGCGCTTGATGCTGGGAATCTCTTCTTTGCGGAATATTCCGATATTGACCAACTGGACTAGTGCGGCATCGAGGGCGTGATTGTCCCCCACCTGTTCGCGTACAAGCTCGATTTGATAGGCCGGCATATTGTCGGCAAGCACCGCGCCATGACGGTCCAAAATCAGTCCGCGGCTTGGCGGAATCGGTTCATTCCGAATACGATTGCCCTGAGACAGGGTCGAGTAATACTCGTGCCTCAACACCTGTAAATAGAACAGCCTGCCGGCGACTCCAATCAGCATCACTCCGGCGATGACGCCCGCGACAATACTCCGGACCGTAAATAATTGAGTCTCGGCATAAACATTTTTTATTCGAGACCTGCGAGCGCTGACCACGATTAATGCAACGCAGTTATCGGGAACGTGGATCGATGACAGTGCGCAGAGCGCATCCAGAGGAGCGCAGCAGCATTTTTCCGCATACAGGGCCGCCTCGGCGGCGAGTGGACGTAGCGGGGGTCGATGTCACTCGGAGCGCTGCTTTTCCGACTGTCTCGAACCGTGTCGGGACATCGCCGGAAATCGAGACTGTAATTGTCTTGCGATTCGTAGTTGCATCCAGACCGGTTGCGGTCGCGCGCACGTCGTATTCGCCTGAGTGAGTAAAGGCGTGCTGTACCTCCATGCCATCTATGCTTGATCCATCGCCGAAGTCCCAGTGACAGCTAAGCACCGGCGCTTCCGCGGACGAGGCGACCGCCTTGAAGGTCAAGGTCTCCCCCGCCTTTGCGCTGGTGGCCGACTGTACCTCGAATGCAGGCTCGATAGCAGGCACGGAATTGTCGATCAGCTTGAGCATGCGGACGGAATGCGGTTTCTGGACTAGATTGATGGAATCCGCAGAGTTGCTGCAGCAGCTTTGATCGCCGAGCGCGTCCACTATTCGATACTTGCCTGGTTGCTTCAAGCCGAGACTCGTGAAGTTTATCGCGCGGGTGAGCTCCCCGTCCGTCCAGTTGAAGATCGTGAGAATGGACTGGCGCTCGTTTTCCTTCAGCAGAAAGATGCTCGGCTGCTGGTCGCCAGGTGCATAGGTCATCAGATCGACGGGTGTGGATGCACGGCCGAGACGGGCCATGTCGATGAGGTCTGCATTCTTGACCAGAGACAATCGTTCCGCAGAAGCTCCCAGGGTGGGAAGATCGTCTCCGATCTCGAACATGCCGCCTGAAACGGCCGCCAGTGCGATGGAGACCTTTGCTTCATCGAGGGTGAGCGGGCGCTGACCTCCGTGCCAGGACTGATCGTCGACGGTCTGAGTCGAGACGGTGAATGCGTCCGGATCGGCGATGAAAAAATTGCGATTCATGTAGTAGCGCGCTGCAATGCCCGAGGCGGCGTCTCTGCTGGCATCGAAGCTATGTCCCGTGTCCTGGGAGATACGGCCCGCATCCACGATTCCGACTGGGTTCAGCATCGGGCTGCCGTCCTTGTCGAGCACCACATCATCGCCGACGGCGCTGCGGATGATTTTCAGACCGATCCGTTGAGCCTCCAGGGCCGTCGTGTTGGGACGGTAGTAGGACCCTTCGACCGCGGTGTCATCCATGAAATCCATTTTGATAAAGCGCACACCCCAGTTGTAGAGCGTGCTGTACGTCTGCCTCAAATAGTTCTGGGCGCCGGGATTGGTCGTGTCCAGCACATAGAGAGGATCCTGCTTCTCCGTGACGTAACCAATGTGAATGAGCTGACCGGCGGCGTTATGCAGCAGCCATTCCTGATGGTTTTGAAACACCCATGCACGCTCCGATACTTCAAAGGGCGCGGTCCACATTCCGAACGTAAGGCCGTCGTGACGCACTAGATCCGCAATGTACGGAATGCCGAGAGGAAAGAGCTTTGCGTCGGCGGTCGTGTATTCACCACGCGCGTATTGGTATCCCTCGTCGATCTGAAAGTAGCTGTACCCCATTTGCTTCAGGTTCTCGGCAAGCCAGTATGCGTTGGTGGCGGCGGTTCCCTGATTGAGCCCGAAGTAGTAAGCCGTCCAACTCCACCACCCGATGGGTGTCGGGGCGCTTACCCGCGCCTTATGCAGCAGCCCTACGGCCCGCCCATACTGCTCGAGCTGCGCGTGGTAGTCCGTGCCGACGGCAAACATGAGGCGTTCGGACGACAGGCTCTCGCCGGATTTCAGGCGAAGGCTCAAATTCACCTGTTCGGATGCCGGCGAATCCTTGAGCGACTCGCCTTTCATGATTTCGGTCGTGCCCGTTGCCACCGCTTCGTACGAGAGGACGCTTGCGTCGGCGCCCGCTCCCTGCTCTTGCAGATGAAAGATCGTCAGCAGCCGGTCGGAGGTAAGCGCGCCCAAGAACAGGCTTTGGCCGCTTTGGCGATTGTAAATGAGCTGGCTGCCAACGGCGCGGTGCATGCCGTTTGGGGCACGCCCCAGGTCACGAATCGCGAGCTGGGGTCGGTCCTCACTATAGCTGTCGGACAGGATGCGATCGGCGGAAAGCCGGGCCATTCAGATTGATGACGGGAGCATCCGTTGCGTGAAGACTTCGGATCGACTGAACGGAGATTGCTCGATCCGTGGTGTTGCGCACCTCGACTGCGATTTCGCCCCACGATTGATCCCGAAACAGCCGTACGGTACAGACGAGATCCGGTAGGCCAGGAAGGCCGGTGTGAGTGACCGTCAGGGTCGATCCCGCACCGAATTCGTCTCGAGACTCGGATTGCGCCAGTGTGTGTTGCGGGTAGGCCGACGATCGCAGGACCCGAGAATCCACGTCTGCCTCGACATCGGAACGAAACACCGTACCCGCAATGCCGGGCGAGGCGATGGAGTAAGACCCGTCGGAGTAGACGGCCACCGACAAGGTCATTCCCTGAATCGAACCCAGGACGTGCAACCTGTCATTCAAGGTCGATTGTGGTTGCTCGCTCGCCCATGCAGTGCTCCAGCAGACCGGGGCCGCCGACGCCAGGACAGCGCATAAGCACGATTTCAACCATTCATTCATTTCGATTCCTGTGTTTCTTGGCCGAGCAATCTCATCGCCAAGGGTTGCCGAACCAGCGCTCAGCGTTGGTGGCGTAGATCTTCCGGACCACGCTCTTCGGCAAACTCAAGCCGCGCACCGCCGCGTCGAGTTCGGGAACGTGGAAGGTCTGGTCGGTGTTCAGATACCGCCAGTCGCGCAGCCAGGTCGCGTGCGCCTCGCGGCGCAGCTCTCCGGGGTCCCCGCCGGCGTCCTGCGTCAGATCGGTGCCATAGAGCAGGCGATCCTGGTAGCGGACAAAGAACCGGCGCACCTTGCCGCGATCGCGGTTGGATTGGATATTGCACCTGACCCATGCGCGCGGCCAGGTCGACCACGGTGTTCGGATAGCGATCGAGGAAGGCCGCCAATTCGATCCACGCTCCATTCGAGGCTGGCCATGTGCGCGCCCATGAATTTCAACTGCGGGTTTCGCTCCAACATGCGATCGCGCGCCGCCATCTGCTCTTCGTAGGAAGGCATTTCCGGGTGCAGAAACATGTGGTATTGCGGGTGATCGCGGAAGTATTCCTTGTCGTTGTTCACGCGTCATGTCGACAATGGCGAGCCAGCAATTGCGCGGCTCTCCTTGATGTCCGATCAGTACCCGGTGCCGCTCACGAATGAAGTCGAAGATCGGATCGAACTTCGGGTCGTCGATCATGACCAGGCGGCCGCTCGACATCGCGAAACTCCATGCCGATGTTTTTCCAGACCTTCACCGCGACGGCGCCGGCCGCGAACGCAGCATCGAGCTGTCGCATCACGCTTTGCTGCCAATCCGGCTCGTCCCAGCCGCGCATGGAGAATGTGGCTGCATAGGCCACCAGCGCCGGGTGGTTGGCGGTATGCGCCTGCGCAATTCGCAGCTGCTCGGCGAGCGGCGGAAAATCGGGGTAATCGACGTTGATGGACAGGAGACGGAAGTGGTCGAGTGCGGCCTGGTCGATCAACGCCGAATCGGACGAGTTGATGTGCACGTGGACATCGATTTTTTCGACCGTGGCGAAATCGGCGAGCGTGAACGCGATTGGGCCGACGCCCGCGGCCGGGGCACCGGTGGCCGCGAGTATCAACCAACCGCAGGCCAATACGCGGCGGATCGTCGCGTTCGTCATGATTCGAACTCGCCTCGCAGCGCGCTGCTCTGCGCGCGCAGGTGCTCGATCGCCGCGTTCGACAAGGGCCGACCGTGTCGTTTCGCAGCGTACAGTGCTGCGCCGATCGCCGGCGGCAACACCGGTTCGCAAACCCGGTACCCGGGGTGATATGCCTGCAGGGATGCCGTAAAGGGTTCCAGCAGCATCGCGCCGACGTTATCGAAGACGCCGCCGGAGTAGGAGACGGCGACCGGCTCCGCAGCCGCGAATCCCAGCCGACGGCGGGTCGCCTCGACCATGAGCGCGAGTTCCAGGGCGGCGTCCCTGACGATGGCCATGGCTTGGCCGTCACCTTCGCGGGCGGCTTGCGTGACCCACTTGGATAATTGCGCGATGCGCGCGCGGTCGCCTCCCAGCCGCGAATAGACGTGGGCGCAGAGATCCAGATCCTCGGTGATATTCAGGCGTTGCCTGACGATCTCGTACAAGGGTGCCCGAGCCATCCTGCCGTCACTCATGCGTGCGAACAGGTTCAACCCGCGGCAGGCGATCCAATAGGCGGAACCCTCGTCGCTGAACAATTCGCCCCAGCCGCCGCTGCGAGCGGTAGCGCCGCCGCGTTCGCCGTAGCAGATGGAGCCTGTGCCCAGCGACGACGCTGATGCCGTCGCGGCAGAGCAGCGAACCGGCCCACCCGCAAATCATGTCGTTGCCGCACAGATAGGCATCGGCCGGCAGGAATCGTTCGCGGAAGCCGGCTCAATGCGCCGATGAGGGCGCTATCTTCGCCGTAGGCGGGCAGACCGAAGAACGCGAAATCCAGATCTTCGGCGCGTACCTCGGCCTTGGCCAAAACGGCGTTGACGCCGTCGGCGAGCACGGTGCCGAGCGCATCGAGCCCAATCGTGAGGTAGTACGAACCCGGGGCCAGGTGCGTCGCCCGGATCTCGCCATCGCGGTCGATGAGCACCAGGGCCGTCTTGGTCCCGCCTCCGTCAACACCGAGATACATGGCCGCAGCCCTCCCGTTACAGCGAATGGATGGTCACGCCGCGAACCACGCGATTCACCGTACCGGAATTGCTCGGCAGATCGGGCTTGTTGCCCGATGACAGCGATCGGTGAAATGCATACAGCTGACCACACACGATGTACGGAAAATAAAGATCACCATCGCCGGCACGGGCGAGCCGCTGCACGTGCAGGTACTCGCTCTGCGTGACCTCATCGTGCACCTGAGCCGTGATGGCGATGACCCGGCCCGCCAGGGCATCCGAGCGCAGTTCGCGCAATAGATCGAGATCGTAGCGGCGCGTGTAGGGATCATTGGAGATGAACACGAACAGCAGCGTGTCTCCCGTCACGATGGTCTTCGGTCCGTGGCGAAAACCGAGCGGGGAATCGAATGCGGCGATCACCTTGCCGTCCGTCAGTTCCATCAATTTCAATGCGGCTTCGCGCGCCAGTGCCTTGAAGCCGTTGCTCCCCAGATACACGACTCGCGAATAGCTCATCGCGGCCAGTTCCCGCAGCGTCGCATTGTGTTGATCGATGAGATCCTCTGCGGCGCGCGCAATGAGGTCCACGTCGCGGGTTTCATCGTCGGCGCCGTGAAACGCCATCGTGGCGGCGAGCATCATGGCCGTGAAGCTGGAGGTCATCGCAAAGCCTCGATCGTGCGTTTCGGCCGGCAGCAATATCGCCAGACTGTTGCGCCGCTCGCGGCATTGTTGATAGAGGGCTCCCTGTTCATTGCAGGTGAACACCAGTTGATGACACTCGCGCAGCATCTGCTCCGCCAAGGTCAACCACTGCGATGCTTTCCGGGCTGCCGCCGGAGCGGCCAAAGGAAACGAGCAGCGTGGGCACGTCCTGCTGAAAATACTGGCGCGGACCGGACAGCAAATCCGTGGTCGGCGATCGCTTCGACTCGGCGATCGAGCCGGCGCAACAGCAGCGGCGCGAGACACTCGCCGATGAAAGCCGAACTGCCCGCTCCCGTGAGAATGATCCGCAGATCCGGCTTGGCCAGCAAGGGCGTTAGGAAGCCGGAAATCAGCGCCGCATGCTGGCGCAGCAGGTCCTGCGTGCGCCGCCAGCTCGCCGGCTGCTGCGCGATCTCGCGCGCGGTCCACAGCGCGCCGGCGCGATTCAAGCGTGTTTCGTCCAGTTGCAGGTAGCTCGTCATGTCAGCTCGCGTCGATGCAGGCCGCCGAATACTGCTGCAGCACCCGCTCAATGGCGTGCAATACCAGCTCGCGTGCGCACAGCCGTATCCGGCCGGCGCGCATCGCTTCGTATTGCAGCGGCAGATATTGGCTCAACAGAGTGAGCGGCGGCGGGTTCGCGTCCAGGTTCGCGAGCAGGCGATTCAGCGCCGCTTCGACCGCGGGCATCGGCCAGTAGTAGCGGATGCGATCGCTCAGGCTGTACTGTTGATCGAGCGCCAGCTGCCGGCCGCCGGACAGGTAGTATTTGTTCCAAAATCGCGGGGTCGCCGTCATGACCTTGTGAACCGTCTCGCGCAGCCGGGAGGACTGCTCCGCTCCCAGCCACTCGCGCTCGATTTGGTCCAACGCCCAGAGCGCCTCGCGCATGCGCGAAGGTCAGCGCCGGCCCGACCTTCAGTATCGCAAAGTGCCGTTGCACCAGCGCACGCAGATTGGCGGGGGTCTGATAGTCGGTGGAATGAGCTTCGTAGACCATGTGAGGCTGCGCCTCGACAACGGCGACCAAATCGGCAGCTGCGAGGCGCCTCGAAGTCGATGACCTTGTGATGATCGAACTCGACGCCCGGCTGCACCACGAGCCCGATGACGCGCGGCCAGACATGGTGCAATCCCGCGGCCTGGAACGCGCTCCAATGCGCGTCGATGGTCGCGGACGCGGCCGTCGGCTCGGTCAATGCCAGTTCGGTGAGCGATTGCTGTGCGCCTCCGGGGACCGGCACTTCGGTGCCGACGACATATACCGGCGCTTCTCCGCCGACGCGCCGCCACGTTTGCTCGGCCACGGCGCACAAGCGCACGGTGCGCGCGGCCACTGTCGCGTCGCTCAGTGCCGTCGGATCGCCCGCGCAGGGCATCGAGCAATCCAAATGCATCTTGCGAAAGCCCGCGGCAATATAGTCGGCGATGAGCTGCTCCGACTTGGCCATCGCGGCCTCCGCGGGTAAATCCTGCCAGCAGTTCGGCCCCAGGTGATCCCCGCCCAGCTGCACCTGCTCTTTCGGTATGCCGAGACGCGCCGCGATCGCGAGCACGAATCGACTGAAATCCGCCGGGCGCATGCCCGTGTAACCGCCATCCTGATTGACCTGATTGGAGGTGGCCTCTATGAGCACCGAGCCGGAATGCCGCCGTACGTGGTTCAGCGCCGCCTCGATCACCAACGGATGCGCGGAGCATGCGCAGTAGACTCCGACGGAGCGCCCGGCTTTGTGCTGCGCGATGATTTCTCGAAGGGCTGTCATGCGATGATGACCTCGACACCGACACGCGCTCAGTGCTTCGCGGGCCGAGGCGGGAATGCCGGCATCGGTCACGAGCTTCGAAATCCCTTGGGGCTCGAGAATCTTGTGCAAGCAGATCCGGCCGAACTTGGAAGAATCGGTGACCACGATGATTTCGGAGGCCGCCCGGCACATCATGCGATTCAGGAGCGCCTCGGGCTCGAAATGCGTGGTGACGCCCTTCTCGATATCGAATCCGTCGGCGGCCAAAAACAGCTTCTCGACGTGCAGGTCCTGCAGCGCCTGCTCGGTCTGAGTGCCGTAGAAGGACAGATTCTTGCGCCTCAGCGTGCCGCCGAGAAACACGAGTTGCACCTTCTCGCGCCCCAGCAGTTCATTCATGATGCTGGCGTCGTTGGTGACCACGACCAGCGACGCCGCCGCCTCGATATGTCGCGCAACCTGCAGGGTCGTCGTGCCGGAATCGAGCAGCACCGATTCGCCCTCCTTGATCAGCCCGGCGGCCAATCTTCCGATGCGGTCCTTCTCATCGGCGAATAGCGTGCGTTTGACTTCGAGCGCCTGCTCGCTGGGCGATGGCGCACCGCGCCTTAGGATTGCTCCGCCCGACGAGCGGGTGCAGATGCCCTTGTCGTCGAGAAAATTCAGATCCTTGCGCAGAGTCTGCGTGGAGACGCGAAAGCGCTCCGCGAGCGCGGGAATTTGCACGCTGCCCTGTTCACGCAGCAGGGCGACGATGCGCTCGCGCCGATTGCTCGTGTCTCGCCGGATAATCATGACTGACCATACTCCTTGAAGGTCTAGCGCCGCGGCGTCGCGCTGTTGGGCGCGGTCGCGCCGTGTTGTCGCAGCCGCAGCGATCGCGATGGGCTCAGGCTCGATGGCCAGGAACACGGCGGCCAGGAGCGCCAGGACGATGCCGGCAATTTTCGTCGCTGTGGGTACCGTGCCGAGCAGCATGATCGACAGCATTGCCGTGATCAGAGGCGCGCCTGCATTGGTCAGGGGCGACACGACGATGGCTTTGCCGTAACGAAATGCATAGACCAGGGACAGTGCGCCGACGGAATTGAGAATCTGGGTGGCGGCCGCGAGATAGGGGCCGTCCGCACCCCAATTGATGGGCACGGAAAAATCCGTCATCGCGAGCGCGACCGGCGCCAGCAGAAGGCCGGTGATCATCATGTAGAAGAATATGCTCTCGGCATCCATGGTCGCATTCGCGAGCTTCATGAAGAACGCCTGCACGCCCCAGGCAGCCATCACACCGAGCGCGAGCAGAAACCACAGGCCATGGGCGCCGGCCGCGAGGCCTTCCGATGCGCCGCCCGCGTAATCGAACAGGGGCAGCGAGCACAAAGCCAGCACGATACCGAGCGTACCGAGCGTGCCGGTACGCTCGCGCAGCAACGCCAGCGACAGGGCCACGGTGACCAGCGGCGAGAGCGAGATCACCGGAAAAATCAGGTACGCAGGACCGGTCCTGACGGCGTGGAACAGACAGCATCTGGCCACCCGCGCCGAGGAATCCGATCAAGGCGCCATAGGTCAGGGATCGCGCATCGTGCTGCAAGCGCCAGCCGACTCGATGCAAGGCGAACAGTGCCGGCGGGATCATGGTCACGGCCCACACGCAGTAGATCAGTGTTTCAGGAAATCCGTGGCTGGCCGGCAAACCGGTAAACGCACCCCACACCCCCCACGCTCCGGTCGTCAGCAGCGCATAGGCCAACCATGTTCTTGATTTCATTAGAGTTAGATTCCTACGGCTTCTGCGGCGAAGGTGTCGGGACCTTACGGCCATTCCGAGAATCCCTTATATGCGAAACTTACATAAGTTTCAATAGAGATATTCTTATTACGACTACCGGAGAACTCGCTGTAATCATGGGAGCTTTAGGGAATAAATCATCAAAAAACATCTATTGAAAGTTAGTAATGTTTCGTTTAAGGTCGCGTTGAATTGGTCCGATGCGGCGCGCGCCCCGGTTTGCAAGGCCATCGACAACAAGATTCTAGGAGGGGGGATCCTATGCAGTGGATGCGCCTGCGTTCTGCTCTGCTCATGGCAGCCACGGCGGCGGCATGGTGGAGCTGGGCCGGCATTCGCCTCGATGCGCCCCCCGATGCGGCAGCGACGCCCGCGGCCACGGCGACGCCCGGTGCCAAAGCGGCGCCCGCCAACTCCAGCAACGATTCCACCGAGCTGCAGGAAATCGTGGTCACGGGTTTGCGCGCGAGTTTGGAGCGATCGCTCGATACCAAGCGGAATGCAGCGGTGGTCATGGACTCGATCAGCGCGACCGAACTCGGCCGATTCCCCGACGCCGACGTCGCCGATTCGCTGAGTCATATACCGGGCGTCACGATCACGCGCACCACGGGGGGCGAGGGTCTGCGCATCAATGTGCGAGGCCTCGGGCCGGATTACAACATCGTGACCCTCAACAACCGCATTCTCGCGACCGATGACGATGGCCGGCAATTGGCATTCGATGTGCTGCCCTCGGAGTTGATCTCGAGCCGCCGACGTGCTCAAGGCATCGCAGGCATCGGCGCTCGAAGGCAGCATCGGCGGCACCGTGAATTTGCGCACCGCCAGTTCCTTCGACAACCCGGGATTTCATGGCGGAGCGCACGCGGAAACCAACTACAACGACATGTCGCAACTGCATGGCAATAAATTTTCCGCGTTCCTTACCGATACCAACAAGACGCAGACCATGGGCTTTGTTCTCGGCGCGGTGTCTTCGAAAACCAACACCCGCACCGATTCGCTCAATGCGTACAACCAGAACGTCTACGGGCCGACGACATATCCTTTCAGCGGAGGGCCGAACGCGGTGCCGCTGGCGGCGACGCCGTGCTGCATCACCTTCGGCTCGATCTTCGACGACAAAAAGCGCGATGCCTTCACCGGCAGTCTCGAATGGCGGCCCAACTCGGCGTTTCAATTGGTCGCCGACGGGATCTACACCCACCTGAACGATCCGCAATACGGCTACAACGAGTCGTATTACTTCGCGGCGGCGAATCCGACGGGTTACCCCTTGGACGAATCCGGTGGTCAAGAACGGCGTCGTGACCGCCGTCACTGCCAACGACTTCCAGCCGGAAATGGTGAATGCCACCACGAATCGGCAGGTCAATACCTGGCTGTACGGATTGAAAGCGATCTGGAAGCCGGCTGACAAATGGACCTTAGCCGAGGACGTGTATCGGACCAAGGCCGATCGACCGGAGGGCGGGCAGGATACCTTCGTCACCGCCGGGTTGGTCTCGAGCACGCCGAACGCGCCGGATACCCTGTTCTTGACGGATTTGCCCAACAGCCTGCCGAGCCTCAACGTCGTGGTACCGCCGAGCCAGCTCGGCCTATCGACCTGCCCGCACGGTACCGCAAGCGCGACCAGTCCCGGGTTCATGCTCGTATACGACGCTGATGAACTCGGGGTTCTTGAACAACAACAAGTACTGGTCGACGCACTACGTCGGGTTGAACGGCTACTCGGTGGTCGATCAGGTCACGGGGTTTACGCTCGACGGCACGTATGACGCGGGCCTGCGATGGGTGGATAAGATCTTGTTCGGTTTCGGCGAGTCGCTGCGCGAAAAGACCCGCGACGACGACAGCAACGACTGGACCAACGGCTCCGGCCAGTATGGAACCTTGTACAACACGGCCGGATGTCCGGTTCAGTGCAACCCCTACTCGTTCGCCTCGCAGGGTTTCAACGTCATCTCGATGGTCAATTTGCCCCACTTCATGCAGGGAGCAGGGGGCTCGTATCCCACCATCCTCCCGCAACTCAATACGGCCCAGCTGCTGGCATTCTTGCGAAGTTTGAATGGCAAACCCAATCCGCAGTTCTGCCAAACACTGCCCTGCCAAACGCCGTTCAACTTCGCCAGCACCTTGCCGCAATTCAATCCGTTCAATTCCTATGACGTGACGGAAAGGACGTTCTCGATCTATGGCGAGGCAGATTTCTCCGGAAACAACTGGTCGGGAAACGTAGGCTTGCGCATCGTGCGCACCAAGACCAGCGCATCGACCGCGGAAGCGGTGCCGAGCTCGCTGTGGACTTACGACACGACGGGCTCGACTCAGACCTGGAATGTGCAGTATCCCACCTCCCAGTCGGTCTCATCGAACGGTCAGTACACCCTCGCGCTGCCTTCCGCCAACTTGAATTACTGGGCGGTGCCGGGTGAACTGCAGCTACGATTTGGGGTGGCGGAGACCATGTCCCGACCCAACCTGAGCTATCTGGCGCCGACCTCGACCAACAACGCCATCAACGGGACAACCGCAGCTGACCTACAACGGCACCGCGGGACTTCGGCCGATCAAGGCCACTCAAGCGGATCTTTCGGTTGAATGGTATTTCCGCCCGCATTCCGCGTTGACCGCGGCAGCGTTCTACAAGAAGATCACCGACGACATCTACACCGGCACCCAGACGAACGTCAATCTGGGAACCGTGAAATATGCCGGGGGGCCGCCCGGAACCGTACCCGGCGTGCCGTTTCCGTGGACGGTCACGGCTCCCGCCAATGGAGCCAAGAGCGATTTCTACGGCATCGAGCTGGCGGGGCAATACATCATGGACAACGGTTTCGGCGTCGTCATGGAATACACCCACACCTGGAACAAGAGTTATGACCAGAATGGCAACAGCGTGGGGGCCATCAATGCCGTTCCGCCGGAGACTTATTCGGTGGGGGTGTTCTATGAAAAGGGACCGATCACCGCCGACATCAACTGGGACTACGCGGCCAGTTACCAGTCCTACTGCTCGCAATGCACCGAGGTGCCGGGGTGGCCGGCGGTCGCCAGTCCCTTTAGATGGATGACCGCGAGCTTGCATTACAAGTTCACCAAGGCATTGCAGATCTACGTGGAAGGCAAGAATCTCACCAATTCGGTGGCGCGAACCTACTTGAACGGCAACCCGCTGTTGCCCTGGGCCTTCGGCCAGAACGTCGGTCAGAGCTCGAGTGGCGTGGGCGACGGCTATGTCTTCCTACGGCCGGTTCTACACCTTGGGGATGTCGTACCAGTTCTGATCGGCCACTGGGCACGCCCACAGGGCAGCTCAGGGCGCAGCGTCCGGTGCCGCGAGCGCGGGCCTCCACAGGTGCACGCCGCCATGCTCGACGATATCGACCCGGGTGCAAAACGCGGCGGAGAGCCAATCGCCGGCCAACGCCTCGCGAATGGTGCCGTGGCCGACCACGCCGCCGTGGCCCAAGACGATGAGACGATCGGCGGTCAGCGCCAGCGACAGGTCGTGGATGGCGCTCAGCACACTGACGCCGCAGCGGTGCGCCTGTTCGCGCAGCAGGCGCGCGACGTCCTCTTGATGCGGCGGATCGAGATGGGTGGTGGGCTCATCGAGCAGCAGCACCGGCGCCTCCACCGCCAATACACGGGCTAAATGCACGCGCTGCCGCTCGCCACCCGACAAGGTGGAGAGCCGCCGCTGCGCCCAGGCGAGCGAGCCGGTGGCGCGCATGGCGCGATGCATCGAGGCGTCGTCCTCCGCCTTTCGATGGGCGAGCCAACCGCTGTGCGCAAAGCGCCCGAGGGCCACGACTTCGGCCGCCGTCAGCTCCGTCGGCGCAGCCCACTGCGCGAGCCAGGCGAGGTTGCGTGCGCGCTCTCGCCGGGGCCATGCCGACAGACGACGCCCCTGCAGATGGATCATTCCGGTCTTCGCCGGCGTCAGTCCGGCGAGCGTGCGCAGCAGCGTCGATTTGCCCGAGCCGTTGGGGCCGACCACGGCGGTCCATTGCCCCGCACCTATCTCGAGCGACACGCCCTCGAAGACGATTCGAGATCCATAGGCCACCGTCAAATCCCGGCACGACAGCACGACCGGGTCCTTAGAGAGTTGTGCTCGTGCTTCAGCCATCGCGGCTCCTGCGCCAAAGCAGGAACACCAGGTAGAACCGCCGACGCAGGCCGTGACGGCGCCTACGGGAAGTTCGGCGGGCCGGATGATCCACCGGCTGACGAGATCGGCGGCTTGCAGCAGCGCACCGCCGACCAAGGGCGCGGCGATCAGGAGCTGCCGGTGATTCACCGAGAGGGTCTCGCGCACCAGGTGCGGTGCGACCAAGCCCACGAAGCCGACGATTCCGACTTGGCCGACCGAGGTCGAGGTGGCGAGTGCGACCACACCGAGCAGAGTCAGCCGCAGCCAAGGCAGCGATAAGCCGAGGGATTGCGCGGTGTCCTCTCCCAGGGTGAGCGCGTCGAGCCCGCGCGACAGCAGCACCGCCGGTACGATGCAGATGCACAACACGATTCCGAGCAAGAGGGCGGACGACCAGCTGATGAACGACGTGGTGCCCAGAAGGAACGTCTGCATCTCGCGCCAAATCTCCGGTTTCGTCAGCAACAGGAGCGAGGTCACGGCACTCAGCAGGAAGGCGGTCACGATCCCGGAGAGCAGCAGGCTCGCGGTCTGCAGCACGCCGCGCGACAGCGTCACGGTGAGCAGGGTAGCGGCGCAGGCACCGATGCAGGCCGCGCCGGTCACTCCGATCTGACCCATCAACGCGAGTCCACCGACCGATGCATCCGCGGCCATCAGGCAGACCGTCACGCCGAGCGCGGCGCCGGAGGCGGTGCCGAGCAGGTACGGCTCGGCCAGGGGATTGCGAAACACGCCTTGCGCAACCGCGCCGGCGAGACCGAGCAAGGCGCCCGCGAACCAAGCGCCCACCGTGCGCGGCAGGCGGATTTGCCAGAGCACCACCGAGGACTGCGCATCCGGAGAGAGCAGCCACTTCAAGGAGTCTTCGATACTCGTGGTGCCGACGAGCAGGCTGATTGCGGTCAGCAGCATCGTGACTCCCACACAGCAAAGGAGCCACGTGCCGAGGCGCCGCGATGCGGCGTATTCGAAGCGCTGCGCGCCGAGATCCGCAGCTGCGTGCCGCAGCGTGCTCAAGGCGCCGCCTGCGCCAGGCAATCCGCGATGGCCTGCATACCGAGGGCGACGCGCGGCCCGGGCCGAACGACGGTATCGCGCACGGCGGGCGTGAATGAGCAAACGCGGTGCTCCCTGATTGCGCGAATCCGATCCCAGCCGGGGCGATCGGCCACATGGGCCACCTCCGCCGGAGAGACGAAGATGACGTCCGGGTCGTGCGCGCACCACGTATTCGGGGTTGAGCAGCGGGAATGGACCCAAGATCCGCGCTCACGATGTTGCGTGCACCCAGCAGCGTGAGCAATTCGCCGATGAAGGATGACGGTCCGGCGGCATAGGGCGGACCGTCGACTTCGAAGTAAACCGCCGGTGCATTGCCGCGCAGACGCGCGATCGCGCGCGCACTGATCGCCTGCACGGCATCATCGATCGACTGGTTGAGGCGCCTGGCCCGATCGGGCAACCCGAGGATCTCGCCGATGACGCTGCACGGTGTGCGCGATCTCGGGATAACTGTCGGTGTTCAAGGCGAAGCTGACCACGCCGAGCTCGTGCAGCCGGCCGGTGATGCGCTGCGAGCGGCTGAGCAGCACCAGGTCGGGTTTCAAGCTGACGATCAATTCGATCTCGGCGTCGTCGATTCCGCCCGTTTTCGGCAGCGCTCTCACCTGCGGCGGCCAGTCCGAGTAGCGGTCGGTCGCGACCAGCCGACCGCAGGCGTCGAGGGCACAGATCGTTTCGGTGAGAGACGGCAGCAGGCTGACGATGCGCTGCGGATGCTGCGCGAATGTGACCGGACGATCGAGATCGTCACGCACCACGAAGCCGGTGGCCCGCGCCGCGGGCGCGCCGAGGGACAGGGCGAGACCGAGTGCGACTATCACGCAGGATTGCTCAAACACCTCTCGCTCTCCGCGCACCCGCCGTGCACTTGGGTTCGAATCGTGGACAGTGTCGAGGTGGAAGGAGCGATGCAGGAGTTTGCCGTGCCGAGCGCCGGTCAATCCGCACCGACGTTGCCCACCGCAACACGTGCCGCCGCGTCGCAGGTCGGTATACGGGCTCGTGAGCGGGGCATCCCGGGCGAGTCGCCTTCCCACGCCGAAGCGCAGTGGCACGAAGACTCGCGCTATTCACCTACCGTTGCGGGGGCAGCGCCGGAATTACCTCGGAGGGTCTCACCGGCTTCCCGTTTCACCCGCTGGCCGCGTGGCCGACGGACTCCTGAACGCTCTGCAAGTCTGACCGCGATCGGCCCCACGGTCAACGCGGGGCTATTACGGTGTAGGCTTTGAAAGGCGATTTCTTTGATCTTGACAGTGTCCCGATGCGCTTGCACCATGCGCGGCGTCAGGTGTCGGATTGCCATGCAATCCGATTAAACGGGAAGTGAGGACGCGCGTATCGCGCAATTCCCACGCTGCCCCCGCAACGGTGATCGAGCCGTAACACGGTCAGCCGCTTAAGTTGTAGCGGCAACCACTGAGCCCACGGGCTTGGGAAGGTGACCGTGCCCGCCATGCCACGCATGGCAGCTCGTAAGCCCGGAGACCGGCCTGGCGTCGAACCGCGGTGCGGAGGGCGCCGGGCGGCGCCCGTGCTAATCGCGCCGGCGAACGCCCCCACCTCCATACTTCGGCCATTTGTCCGAACCTGCCATGCGGGAAAGCATGACGTGGAGAATTGCCGATGACCACCCAAGTTTGCAGCGGCGCGTTCGCCGCCGGCGCGTTTCTCGTTCTGGCGGCGGGCGCCGGGGCGGCACGCGCCGCCGCCGATGCAGGTACCTCGCTGAACGAAATCATCGTGACCGCGACCCGCGTCGCGGAACCGCTCGACCAGGCCCTGGAGCCGATCCTGGTGATCAACCGCGCGGAACTCGCGGACTCGCTCGCCATCGATGTCGGCGACGTGTTGCGCTATCACGCCGGCCTCGACATCGGCCGGACCGGCGGTGCGGGCCAGCCGCTGTCGCTGTTCATCCGCGGCACCAACAGCGACCAGTCGATCGTGATGATCGACGGCGTGCGCATCAATGCCGGCACGCAGGCGCTCGCGCCGCTCATGAACATCTCGCCGGAGCTGTTCGATCGAATCGACATCGTCAAGGGCCCGCGCTCGGCGATTTACGGCACCGACGCCATCGGCGGCGTCGTCAATCTGCTCACGCGCACCGACGGCGTTTCCGGCGCCGACGCGATGCTCGACTACGGCCGCTACGGCACCGGGGAATTCGCCGTCGATGGCAATTACAGCGCCGGCGGGACCAGCCTGCAGGCCGCGCTGACCGGTCAGCAGACTTCCGGGTTTCCGACCTATGCGGCCGATACGCTCGACAGCGGCTACAAAAATCTGTCGGGCACCGCTGCCATCACCACGCATCTGGGCGATATGGAGCTCGGGGCCCGCTACTACCAGGCGACCGGCACCACGCACTACGCCAATGCGGTCTACAACGCCGATTTCACGGCGTTCGAGTCGTTTACTCCCCTCACCGAGCATTTCTCGAACAGTTTGTACGCGGTTCACGCAAGCGGCGACCTCACGGATTTCTGGCATTCGCGGCTCACCTTGAGCCGGGTCATCGATGATCTGCGCCAGGAACAGGACGACCCCTATGTCCTCGGCAACGTGGGGCGACTTTGATTACACCTCGCGCGACACGATCGACTGGCAGAACGACGTGAAGATCGCCGGCGCTCGACTTAATCAGACCCTCACCTTCGGTGCGATCGCCTACGAGGAGCAGACGAACTCATTGATCTACGGCACCGGCTATTCGATCGACACCCACGCGCAGACCTATTATGTGCAGGACCAGCTCGAGGCCGGGAAGAATCGCCTGCTGCTGGCGAGCGGCGTCGCGCATTATCCGGGGTTCGGCGATCACACCACCTGGAACGCCGAATACGGCTATTCCGTCACGACCGATACGCTGTTGACGATGTCGGCGGGAACCGCATTCCGCGCGCCCTCGGCCACCGATCGGTTCGGCTATGGCGGCACGCCGACTTGTTGCCCGAAAGCATCCCGCAACTTCGAAATCGGCATGAAGTCGCGCATAGCCTCATACCAGGAAATCACGTTCGCGGCGTTTCAGGACACGATCGATGACCTGATCGTATTCGTCCCCAATCCCGCCAACCTGCTCTACGGCGGCGAGAACCAGAATGTCGATCGCGCGCGCATCCGCGGGATAGAGGCCAGCTGGGCACTGCGTGCCGACCCGTGGTCGGTGCTCGCGGAAGCGAGCCTCGAGGATCCTGTGGACCTCGCCGACAACAGCCAGCTGCTGCGCCGTACCAAGCACAGCTTCACGCTCAACGGCTCACGCAAGATCGGCCGTGGCGAGCTCGGCGTGGATCTGCTGCTGTCGGGTCCCCGACGCCGATCTCGATGTGGTCACCACCGCTCCGGTGCGAGGATGGGGGATACCTTTTGGCGGCGCTCTACGGCAAGCTGAATTTGACGCCGGCTTGGTCGCTGACCGCCCGGCTCGACAACGCGCTCAACCGGCAGTATCAGCTTGCGAACGGATACAACACGGCCGGACGGGCCGCATCCATAGCCACGCGCTACAGCTTCCGCTGACGCGGGCGCTGCGGCAACGGTTGCGCTTGCGGAAACCGACCGAAACCGGGCATCCTGCCACACCGATCCTGCCGCTTGGGTTGTGGAGGTCTTTCGATGGGTGAAGTTGAAGCCAAGGTTGCCCGCGGCGGGGCGCGGGCGGCGCGCCGGGCTGCTCGCGCGGCGCCACTGCCCGACAACATACGCCCCGTTCGCCCGGGCATGTCGAGCGGCCGCTATAAGCCCTTGTCCGATGACGACGTGCTTCGCATCCATCATGCCGCGCTCGACGTGCTCGAGAACATCGGCCTCGCCGACGCCACTCCGAGCGGCATCGAATACATGTGCAAGGTGGGCGCAAAGCTCACGCCGGAAGGCCGGCTGCTGTTCCCGCGCGCGCTGATTGAGGATACGGTTGCGCGCGCGGCGCGGCACTTTGTGCTGCACGCTCAGGATCCGAAGCACGACATGGAGCCGTGGGGCTCGCGCGTGTATTTCGGCACCGCCGGCGCGGCGGTGCACATCGTCGATGCCAAGAGCGGCCTGTATCGCGACTCGACCACCAAGGACCTGTACGACATCGCGCGCGTGGTCGACACGCTCGAGCACCTGCACTTCTACCAGCGATCGGTGGTCTGCCGCGAGGTCTCGACGCCGATGGAGATGGACACCAATACGGCCTATGCCAGCGTGTCGGGCACGACGAAACACGTGGGCACGAGCTGGGTGCAGCCGCAGCATGTCGAGGCGAGCCTGGAGATGTTCCATTTGATCGCCGGCGGCGAGGACAAATGGCGGGCACGCCCGTTCGTCAGCCAATCGAATTGCTTCGTCGTGCCGCCGCTCAAATTCGCCTATGACGCCTGTCTTTGTCTCGAGACCGCGGTCCGAGGCGGAATGCCCGTGCTCCTTTTGTCGGCCGGCCAAGCCGGCGCCACGGCGCCGGCGGCGCTCGCCTCGGCGCTGGTACAGGAGACGGCGGAATGCCTCGCCGGGCTTGTGTATGTGAATGCGATTAAACCCGGTGCGCCGGCGATTTTCGGCACCTGGTGTTTCGTGTCGGATCTGCGCACCGGCGCGATGTCGGGCGGTAGTCCCGAGCAGGCGCTGCTGTCGGCGGCGAGCGCCCAGATGTCCCGCTTCTATGACCTTACGGGCGGGACGGCTTCGGGAATGAGCGATGCGAAGCTGCCGGATATGCAGGCGGGTTACGAAAAAGCCTACAACCACGCCCTGGTCGGCAACGCCGGGGCGAACCTGATTTACGAGTCGGCCGGCATGCTGGCGAGTCTGTTGGGTTTTTCCATGGAAGGCCTGATCATCGACAACGATGTGATCGGCGCGGTGCAGCGCACGATCAAGGGCATCGACGTCAGCGACGAATCGATGTCGCTCGAGACCATCCGCAAAGTGTGCATCGAGGGGCCCGGCCACTACCTCGGGTCCGACCAGACTCTGCAGCTGATGCAAAAGGAATACATCTATCCGACCGTCGGCGACCGCACCAGCCCGAACGAGTGGGTGGAGCAGGGCCGGCCGAGCGTGGTGGATCGCGCCAGGCGCAAACTCGAATCGATTCTCGCGACTCACTACCCCTCGCACATCCCCGAATCGGTGGATGCGGCAATCCGCGAGCGCCTGCCGATCCGGCTGCCGCGTGCCGCGATGCGTCCCGCCGGCGCGCTTTAACGAGTGGTTGGCGGGGAGATCGCCGTCAGAATACCGGCGAGGATTTGCCGGGGACTCGGCGGGCACCCGGGTACCGCCACATCGACCGGGACCACGTTGGATACTCGACCGCAACTCGCGTAGCTTTCGCCGAAAATACCGCCGGTGCAGCCGCAGTCGCCGACGGCGACCACCAACTTCGGATCGGGCGCCGCATCGTAGGCGCGCCGCACCGCGAGCTCCATATTTTTCGCAACCGGCCCGGTGATCAGCAGCAAGTCCGCGTGCCGCGGACTTGCCACGAAGCGGATACCCAGCTGTTCGATGTTGTAGAGCGGATTATTGAGAGCATGAATTTCCAGCTCGCAGCCGTTGCAAGATCCTGCATCGACGGCTCTGATGCAAAGCGCGCGGCCGAGCACCTGAAGGATGCGCGATTGCAGCGCCTCGGCGATGCGCAGGGTGTCGTCGCTCGAGGGCGGCGGTTCGCTGACGATACCGGTGCGGGCGATTTGTCGCAGCGTCTTCCACATGGCTATAAATCGTGCCCGCTGTAGGACAGGTTGAAGGATTTATTGATCAGCGGAAAGTCCGGGACGATGTTGTCGATGATGGCATGCTCGAGAACGGGCCAGTTCAGCCACGACGGGTCGTGCGGATGACATCGGCGAATCATGCCGCCGGCACCCGCTTCGAGCGCAACGAACACCGGACCGCGCCATCCTTCGATCAGATCCTGCTCCCACGGCCCGATCGGCCGGCACCGGTACTGGAGCAAGATGGGGCCCAGCCGGGAGCGCGAGCAGAATGCGCTGGATGAGACGACACGATTCGTGCAGCTCATCGAAGCGCACGGCGACACGCGCGGCCACATCCCCCTCGCTCCGTCCGATCATCGCCGGCGCAAGCTCTGTGTACGGCTCGCACGGCAGGTCGACGCGCAGATCGAATGCCTGGCCGCTCGCTCGGCCCGCGAGTCCGGTGAGTCCCAAGCGCGCGGCGAGTTCTGCAGCGACGACACCGGCGCCGGTGAACCGATCGCGCACGCCCTCGTGCTCATCGTAGATCGTGCGCAGGGTCAACGCCTGGTCTGAGAGTTCGTGCATACAGATTGCGAGTCGCCTAGCGCTGGAATCTGCGAGGTCTGCGCGTGTCCCGCCGGGCACGATAGCGCCCATCAGATAGCGTTCCCCGAGCGCCTCGTCGAGTGGCGCGTAGGAGGTGTTCCTTTAGGCGCGAGAACTGCGCCAGATCCGAATGCGAAGCCGGCATCGTTGCCGAGTGCACCGAGGTCCCCAAGGTGGTTTGCGACGCGTTCGAGTTCCAGGCAGAGTGCGCGCAGCCAGGCAGCACGCGGCGGAATCTGAGTACCCGCGATGCCCTCGAGCGCCTGGCAGTACGCCCAGGAGAACGCGACGGCCGAATCCCCTGAGACCCGCGCGGCCAGACGATGACCTTCGAGGATCGGTAGTTCCGTGAAGCGACGCTCGATGCCCTTGTGCACGTAGCCCAGGCGCTCCTCGAGCTTCAGTACTTTCTCGCCCACGACCGAGAATCGGAAGTGCCCCGGTTCGATAATGCCGGCGTGTACGGGACCGACGGGAATCTCGTGCACGCCCTCACCCTCGACACGCACGAATTCATAGGCGTCGATGTCGGGCTCGGCGGCCGGCAGCACGGGTTGCGGATCAATCAGCGGCCGATAGCTTCGGGGCCATGCTGTGTGGCGCAGCCAGGGGCGCGTATCCGAATCGCTAGAACGCAGTTCCCGAGCAGGTCTGCCAGCGCGCGCTGCATGCGCGCGGCGGCAGGAAAGAGATCTTCGAGTCCGGGGTACGGGTCATTGCGGATCTGCGACCGGGAGGCTCAGCACGAGTCCGCGCTTATCGGCGAGAATGCGGCGCGAACGATGGCCGCGGCACGTTCATCCGCGCTCGCCCAGAGCGCCAGGAGCCGGCCCCCGTGCACCGCCATGTCCTGTGCCACCTCTCGCCATTCCTCGCGTGAGACGGCGGCTAGTTCGCGCAGCGCCCGGTCGCGCCGGATTGACGCTGGTCGGCCGCGCGATCGAACCAGGCTCGCAGCGCCATCTCACCGGCCTCCGATCAGCGCGCGCCGCCGCGCGATACCAGTCGCGCCAGATACGGCGGTATGTACAGGCCGAGCACGAGCACGATCGCCAGATGCGCAAACACCGGCACGAGGGCCGGCGGGTGCGGCAGAGCGCCGGGCCGTCGTTTCACCGAACACCATGGGCTGCACGCGCCCGAAGATCGCGGCGAAGGCGACGCCGAGCGCGGTGAGCAGGATCGGCGTCGCCCAGGGCTGCTCTCTCATCGCGGTGGTGAGGATCAGAAATTCACTCGCAAAGACGCCGAACGGGGGCATGCCGAGAATCGCCAGCGAGCCGAGCATCAGGCCCCAACCGATCGTCGGGCTCAGCGTGATGAGTCCGCGAATGTTCTCCATCAGCTGCGAGCCGGCCTTCTGCGCGGCGTGCCCGACGGCAAAGAAGATCGCCGATTTGGTGAGCGAGTGCACCGTCATATGCAGGAGCGCGGCGAAATTGGCGACCGGCCCCCCCATGCCGAAGGCGAAGGTGATGATCCCCATGTGCTCAATTGAGGAGTAGGCGAAGAGGCGCTTGACGTCGCGCTGACGCCAGAGAAAAAACGCCGCGAGCACCACCGAGAGCAGACCGAAACCCATCAACATTCGCGACGGGAGTTGCGAGTGCAGCGAGCCTTCGACGAGCACCTTGCAGCGTACGATCGCGTAGATGGCAACATTGAGCAGCAGACCCGAGAGCACTGCGGAGATTGGCGTCGGGCCTTCCGCATGCGCATCGGGGAGCCAGTTGTGCAGCGGCGCGAGTCCCACCTTCGTGCCGTAGCCGACGAGTAGAAAGACGAACGCGAGACTCAACACGGCGGGCTCAAGTTGCCCCTTCACCGCATTCAAGTGCGTCCACAGAAGCGCGCTCACCCCTTGCGCACCGAGAATCTTCTCGGCGGCGAAGTACAGCAGGATCGTGCCGAAGAGGGCCTGGGCAATACCGACGCCACAGAGGATGAAGTATTTCCAGCCGGCCTCGAGACTCGCCGCCGTCCGGTAGAGCGTGACGAGTAGCACGGTGGAAAGCGTCGCAGCTTCCATTGCGACCCACAGAAGCCCCATATTGTTGGTCGTAAGCGCAATCAGCATGGTCGTCATGAAGAGTTGGAACATGCTGTGATAGAGACGCAGCCGAGGCGCGCTCACGCGCCCGTGCTCGAGCTCGACGCGCATGTAGGGGCGCGAGAACAGCGAGGTGGTGAGTCCAACGAAGGCGGTGAGCGTGACAAGAAAGGCGTTGAACGGATCGATGAAGAATTGCTCGCGCGCCATGAGCAGATTACCTTCGCCTACGACGCGTGCGGTGAGCGCACAGGCCGCGAGGAATGTCGCGGCGCTCACCGCCACATTTAGCTCCGGCGCCCAGCGTCGCGCGCCGAAGGCGCCCAGAAGGAGCGCGCCGGCGAGGGGACTTGCGAGTAGGAGCAGGAATTCCACTCTAACCGTCCTCCTCGAGGGAGCGCGTCACGTCGGGAGAATGGGTCTCCTTGAGCGACTCGAGATGATGCAGATCCAGACTGTCGAACTGCTCGCGAATCTGGAAGAAGAAAATGCCGAGCACAAGCACTGCGACGAGGACATCGAGCGCCACCCCGAACTCGACGATCATCGGCATACCGTAGGTGGCACTCATGGCCCCGAAGAACAGCCCGTTCTCCATCGAGAGAAAACCAACCACCTGCGACATCGCCTTGCGCCGCGTAATCATCGTGACGAAGGAGAGCAGGATCACGGCAACGGCGATGCCGATGGAATTGCGCGTGGCGGTGCTGGCGAGCGCTGAGATCGGCTGTGCCAGACCGAAGGCGAACACGACGACCAGGACGCCCACGAGCATCGTGCCCGGGATGTTGAGCAGCGGTTCGGTGTCCCAGTAGACCTGCAGGCGACGGATGAGTCGGTGCAGAATCCAAGGTAGGAGCACCACTTTGAGCGCGAGGGTGAGTGCCGCAGACAGGTAGAGGTGGTGCTGGCCCGTGCGCCACGCGAGCAGAAGCGTCGCGACCAGGAGCACCGCGCCCTGCACGGCGAGGAGGTTCACCAGGTTCACGATGCGCCGCTGCGCGAGCATCGCAAACGAAAGCAGCAGCAGCAGCGCCGCACAGAGGTTCAGCAGTTGTAGGTCGAAGGGGACGCCGACCATCGCTCTAAGCTCCCAGCAGCAGGTGCACGAGCATACCCAGTACCGCAAACAGGAATGCGGCGGCGAGAAATTCCGGGGCGCGAAACACCCGAAGCTTCGCCGAGACGGTTTCGATGAAGGCAAGCGCGGCCCCGGACACTGCGAGCTTCACGGCGAGTAGCGGAATGGAGGCGAGGAGTGCGCCGGGACCGCTCTCGCCGGTAGAGACACCCCACGGAATAAACAGCGCAAAGCCGATACACGCGTAGTTGAAGAGCTTGAGAGCCGCCGCCCACTCCATGAGCGCAAGATGGCGTGCCGAGTACTCGAGCAGCATGGCCTCATGAATCATCGTAAGTTCGAGGTGCGTCGCTGGATTGTCGATGGGGATGCGCGCATTTTCGGCGAGTAACACCATCGTAAAGGCGATAGCCGTAAAGGCGAGACTCGGATAGAGCCCCAGATGCTGCGTCGCGAGATTTTCGGTGATGGCGGGCAGCGCGGTGGTTGCCGAAATGAGGGAGGCAACGAAGATGACCATCAATAGAGCGGGCTCGGCGAGGAACCCCACCATCATCTCGCGGCGTGCCCCGAGCGTGCCGAAGGCGGTGCCGATGTCCATCGCGGCCAAGGACAAGAAGACCCGTGTCGTGGCGAGCAGACCCACGAGCGCAATCGCATCCGCCGCGTTGGTGAAGGGTAGCTCCGTGCCCATCGAAGGAATGATCCCGGCGGCGACGACCATCGCGCTGAACACGATGTAAGGCGCGACGCGAAACAGGGGGGAAGCACGTTCGGCGATCACGGCATCCTTGTGAAAGAGTTTACGAATGCCGCGGTACGGGAGCCACAGGCTCGGTGCGCGGCGGTTTTGCATCCAAGCGCGGCACTGGTTGATCCAGCCGAGAAAAAGCGGTGCCGCGGCGAGCGCCGCGATCAGCTCGAGCACCTGGGTGATAATCTCGATCGGCTTCATACCACGAGCGCCAGCAGCACGACGAGCGTCACAAAGCTGTAGAGCAGGTAAGTGGAGATGCGCCCCTGCTGCAACCACATGACGGTATCCGCCACGCGCCGGACGAGGGTGCCGAGCGGCAAGTACAGCGCCAGCCAGATCCGGTCCCCTGCTGTGACACGGTAGCGCGGTGCGTGATCAAATGGCGAGGGGAGTTCGCGCTTCATCGCGAAGAAGGGCCCGAAAATGTGGCGAATGGGCTGACCGAAGCCCTCTGCGCTGTCCTGCATGCGCGAATTTAAGCCTCCGAAACCGCAATCCCAGGGTGGCGCGCGCCGTACCCGACGGTGATAGAAGAGCCGCACGGCGAACATCGTGACCACGACGACTGCGGCGATCGCGAGGAAGAAGACGAGGGGGGAATAGGAGGCGCGCCGTTCCGGCAACGGCACGAGCAGCCACCAGGGAGCGTGCGCGCTCGGAAGTTCGGCGCCACTCAATTGCTCGACCACGCTGCGCAGTGCGCCGATCACGTACGTTGGCAGCAGGCCCAATGCGAAACAGCCGAGCGCGAGCCAGATAAGGCCGATGCGCTCCAGCACGCCCGCATCGTGCGCGCGGTTCAAGCTCGCCTCGCGCGGCTGGCCGAGGAAGATCACGCCGTAGAACTTGACCATGACATAGGCGGCGAGGGCGGCGGCGAGCGCGACGAGCGCGGCCCCGAGGGGAAGCAGCATGTTGATGAAGGGTCGGGGCACTTCGTTCGAAAAGAGAAACGCCTGCAGAAGGAGCCACTCGGAGACGAAGCCGTTCAGCGGCGGGAGTCCGGCCATGGCGAGTGCACCGATGAGGGTGAGCCAGGCGACCCATGGCATGCGATGGATCAGCCCGCCTAGGCGCCCTAGGTTGCGTTCACCCGTCGAATGCAAAACCGCGCCGGTACCGAGAAACAGCAGGCTCTTCATGAACGCGTGATTGAGGCTGTGATACAGGAGCGCGATCAGGGCGAGTGCGCCGAGGGAGGGCATGCCGACGCCGAGGAACACGATCGCAAGTCCGAGGCCGGTAAAGATGATGCCCATGTTCTCAATCGAAGAGTACGCGAGCAGTCGTTTCATGTCGGTTTGGGCCGCGGCGAACACCACACCGTACAGCGCGCTGAAGAGCCCGAAGGTGAGCGGCACGAGGCCCCACCACCATTGGGCATGCCCCAACAGATCGAAGGTGACGCGCAGCATGCCGTAGACGGCCGTCTTAAGCATCACACCGCTCATGAGCGCCGAGACGGGCGAGGGGGCGGCCGGGTGCGCCTCAGGAAGCCACACGTGCAGGGGCACGAGGCCGGCTTTCGCCCCGAAGCCGAAGAGTGCGAGCAGGAAGGCGGTCGCGGCCCACTGCGGCGCGAGGTGCGCGCCGCGCATGGCATCGAAGGTGAACTGCCAACTGCCACCCTGCATCACGCCGAAGCTCAACAGGATTGCGATCGCCCCGACGTGCGCGATCAGCAGGTAGAGAAATCCCGCGCGACGGATCTCCGCGAGACCGTGTTGCGTGGTGACCAGAAAGTATGACGAGAGCGCCATCGTTTCCCACGCCACCATGAACGCATAGGCATCATTGGCGAGCAACACGAAACCCATGCTGGCCAGGAACATGTGGTATTGCAGGCACAACAGGCCCGGCGCGGTGCCGTGGCCGCGCCGAAAGTACCCCGCAGCGAAGACCGAGATGCCCGCCGAGGCGGCCCCGAGCAGAAAGAGAAAAAGACTCGTCAGCGCGTCGCGCCGCACGTGCATCGGCAGGTCGGGCAGTCCGACCGCAAGCGTGAGCTGCTCCGGAGGCGCCGCGAGGCTCACGGCGGCCACGACCGCGAGGGCCGCACCACACAGGGCCCCCAGCGGAAACAGCGTCCGCCCGACGAAACCCACGCTCATGGGGCGCAGCAGACCGGCGAGGCCGATGAGGCCCCAGAGAGCGATCAGCCCCAGGCAGGCGCTGAGCGATGAATGGATAAGTGGCATCACAATGGGTGCTACGCGGATACGTCTTTGATTATAATGGCAGCCAGGGTACCCTGTCGCTAGCTTAAGGATGGCCGTGGCTCTCGAAGACCGCACCGCACGACTGACGATCCTCATCGATCCGCGCAAGAAGGCGTTGTTCGAGCGCCTGTGTGCGGAGGAGGACGCCACGCCCTCCCAGGTCGTGCGGCGCTTGATTCGCCGCTACATCGAGGAGCGGACCGGACAGCCCTGGACACCCCCCGACGAAACCCGATTCTGCGGCGATACGCCCCATCACGGCGCGGGCGTGACGCGGACGGGGGCTGGCGAGCGGGTGAGCAGCGTGCGGCGGGACGCGAGCACACTCGGGGCACGGTCGAGACGATCATGAGTGTCGGGTGTTCACACCGAGCGCGGCGCCGCCGCTGAGGAGTTCGAGCAATCCCTGCAGCAGGTCCGTCGGGGTCGGCGGGCAGCCACGAATCACGAGGTCGACTGGAATCACTTTTGAGACCGCGCCCACGCACGCATAGCTGTCTGCGAACACCCCACACCCGCGCGCCGCAATCTCCGACCGCAACCACCCACTTGGGCGCCGGCGTTGCGGCGTAGGTGCGTTCGAGCGCCTCGCGCATGTTGAGCGTGACAGGGCCGGTCACGAGCAGCAGGTCGGCATGGCGCGGGGAGGCCACGAAGCGGATACCGAAGCGCTCGACATCGTAAAAGGCGTTGCTGAGCGCGTGGATTTCGAGCTCGCAGCCGTTGCACGAACCGGCGTCGACCTCGCGGATCGCGAGACTGCGCCCGAGGCTTCGCGCGATGACACCTCGAAGCTGCGCGCCCGCGAGCCTCTAGCGTCGCTGTCCCTTCGGTCACGGGCTCGGTGCACGGTGCGGTGAAGAGGTTTTTGAACAGACGCCTGCGCATGATGGGTTACCGAGCGTGAGCGCAACTACAAATCATGCCCGGAGTAGGAGCAATTGAAGGACTTGTTGCACAGGGGAAAGTCCGCAACGATGTTGCCCTCGATGGCAGCTTCGAGCAGCGGCCACAGAAACCATGACGGATCGCGTAAGTGGCAGCGCTCGATGCGCCCTGTCGGGCCGATGCGCACGTACCCAAGGATGTCTCCCCGAAACCCCTCGACAAGGGCCGAGCCTTCGACGCTCGCACCGGCCGCGGCGTTGACCGGCAAGCGCAAAGGGCCGCCTGGAATCGAGGTGAGCGCTGCATCGAGCCAACCGATGCTGTGCAGGATCTCCCGGATCCTTACCCAGACGCGCGCATCGACATCGCCTTCGTGCCGCACGGCGATTTCGACCGGTACCACGTCATACGGAGCGTAGGGCAGGGCGAGTCGGGCATCGAATGAGCGCCCGGAGGCTCGCCCGACATATCCGGGCGCAGCGAACTGCGCAGCGAGCGCTGCGGACACGACACCGGTGCCGACTGTACGGTCCTGAAGCGAGGCCGTATTGTCGTAGAGCTCGATCAACTCCGGGAATTGTCGCCGCACGCGCCGCGTCAGGCTGAGGATCGCCTCCTGACCGGCCGGCTCGAGATCCGCGGCGACGCCCCCCGGGACAATGCGATCCATCATCAGACGATGGCCGAACGCGACGGCACACGCACGTAATACCACTTCGCGCAGGATCGCGCACTCCGCGTGCATCATCGAGAATGCAGCGTCGTTGCAAATGGCACCGACGTCGCCCAAGTGATTCGCGATTCGCTCGAGCTCCGCCATCACCGCACGCAGCCACACCGCGCGCGGTGGCGGGTTAACTTCCAGAGCCGCCTCCACGGCGCGAGCGAAGGCAAACGAATACGCCACGGTACTGTCCCCCGACACGCGCGCCGCGACCCGGGCAGCCTCGTCGATCGACTTGTCGTCGAGCAGCTTTTCGACGCCCTTGTGGGCGTAGCCGAGACGCTCCTCGAGTCGGACAACGGTTTCGCCGCTCGCCGTAAAGCGGAAATGACCGGGCTCAATGATCCCTGCATGCACCGGACCCACTGGAATCTGATGCAGACTCGGGCCCTGAGCCTCGAGAAACCGATACGGTGGCAACGGCGCGCATGGCCGGTGCGGCTCGGCCAATGGCGTATGCAGGGGCCAGCGTCCATGATCGATCCACGGCCGTGGATCGGGCAGCCCGACAAATTCGATGCCGAACAAATCGCCGATCGCCCGCTCCAAGCGGGACGCGGGCGCGTGAAAGACCGCGAGCGACGGGGCCTTGCCCGCGCTGACCTCGATGGATGCGCTCACCATGTTGCGCGTCGCGGGCTCATACAGGACGCAATACACGGCCGTCCGATCACCCCAGAGGCCGAGTAGGTCGAGCTTCCCTTCCCGCAGCGCCTCACCGATGCCGCGCCACCGCTCCGAATCTGCTGTGACACGCGGCCACGGGCGGTGAGTTGGGGCGGCTGAGAGATCTCCGAATAGGGCTTTGAGCATTGCGGCACCTACCCGAGCTGTGTTGCGACGTGACGGAACCATGCGACAACGGCCACGGGCAGATAGATGCCGGCGATTGCGACCAAGCCCAGATGCAGGGCCATGGGTGCGAGACGCCAGGCGGGCAGCGCATGGCGCTTGACCGTCTCTCCGAATGCCAGGCCGTGAAGGCGCAGTGCGAGCGCGCTGAACGCAATCATGAGGCCGATAACTAACAAAATGGCCAGCCACGGCGAGCGGGCAAAGGTCGAGGTTACGAGCAGAAACTCGCTCGTGAATATCCCGAAGGGTGGCAGCCCAGCAATCGCGACCGCCCCGACGACTAGCAACCATCCGAGGAGCGGCTGGCTCTGCGTCAGTCCCCGAATGTCCGCGATGCGCTGCGTCCCCTCGAGCTGGGAGATGTATCCCACGCCGAAGAAGATGGCCGATTTCGTCAGGCTGTGCATGGCCATGTGCAGGAGCCCGGCGAAATTCGCGAGTGGTCCTCCGAGTCCGAACGCTAACGTGATGATCCCCATATGTTCAATCGAGGAGTACGCGAACATGCGCTTGATGTCGCGCCTGCGGTAGATCATGAAGCCCGCGAAGACCAGCGACAGTGCTCCCATCGTGACCATCATCGGCCCCGGGGAGAGGACCGCTGGGTTCCCCGCCATGATCAGCCTGAAGCGCAACAGCGCGAACAGCGCCACATTGAGTAGCAAGCCAGACAGCACGGCAGAGATTGGCGTTGGGCCTTCCGCGTGGGCATCGGGCAGCCAGGCATGCACCGGCACAAGGCCGACTTTCGTGCCGTAGCCGAGCAACAGAAATATGAATGACAGGTTGAGCAGCGCGGGATCGGTAGCCGCCGAGTGGGCCGCGAGTCGGTCCCAGGCCATAGCCGGCATTCCCTCGCCCAGACGTTCCTGAGCGGCGAGATAAACGAGGATCGTGCCAAATAGCGCTAGGCCTATACCAACCGAGCCCAAGATGAAATATTTCCACGACGCTTCAAGTGCCGCGTTGGTGCGGTAGATGCCCACCATCACGACCGTTGTGAGCGTCGCGAGCTCAATTGCTA
>CAWCBJ010000007.1:0-80808 GCA_963793685.1 uncultured Gammaproteobacteria bacterium
TGTTGATTTATGTACGAGGGAAGCACGATGGCAAGCAAGGAAAAGCCGGCGAACGATCGAGCCCAGAGTAACCGGTTGCGCGCGAGCGAATCCGATCCGCGATCAACGGGCGAGCGGCCGGCGAACGGACTCAAAGTGGACCAGCCACTGCCCAAGGCGGAGGCGAACGAGGCGCACGGAGTCGATCCGTACAACACCTCGGGCAGCTTCGACCGCAAAAAGCACTGGGAGCGAGTCGGCAAGCGCTAGGCGCAACTAGTCCTCGCTGAACTCGCTGCTTGGGTACCATCGCGGAAAGCGCCGCGTGCGTGCCAATCGGTCGCCGATTTCATAGTAAAGCTCCAGGTCGTCGATCGCGCCGCGCACGTCCCAATCTTCCGTGTATTTATCGCTCGGCTGGCGGTAGCGGTGTGCCATGTAGTCGTCGAGTTGCGCCTGGCCCCACGCAGGTCCGCGCGCCGAATCGTCGATCCCGGCGCTCAAATACAACGCCGGCACGCCGTGGCGCGCGAAATTGTACTGATCGGAGCTAAAGTAAAGACCCTGTTCAGGATGCGGCTCGGGGCGTACCTCTCGACCCTGTAGCAGCGCAGCCGCGCGCACGAATTCCTCCAGTTCCGAATTTCCTGCACCGAACACCAGGACGTCGCGGGTCCGGCCGCCGATGTGCAGCCCATCCAGATTGAGCATTCCGGCGGTTTGCCGCAGCGGGAATACGGGGTTCTCGACGTAGTACGCGGAGCCCATGAGCCCGGATTCTTCCGCCGTGAATGCGATGAACACGATCGATCTGTCGGGCGGCGGCCGCGTGCGATGGAAGGATTGCGCCAACATCAGCAGTCCAGCCACTCCGGTGGCGTTGTCGACTGCGCCGTTGTAAATGGCGCCGCGTGAATCGCGGCCCAGGTGATCCCAATGGGCCGCATAGACGACGTATTCATGACGGTGCTGCGCCCCCGGCAACAGCCCGATCACGTTCGAGGAGCTAAAGCGGCGGATGGTATTGTGGATCTCGGCGTCGATCTTGAGTCCCATGGCAATCGCTTTGAACCCACGGCGGGCGGCGGCGCGCGCCTGCGCCTCATAGTCAAGTCCCGCCTGAGCGAACAGGGTCCTGCCGGCTTCGTTGGCGAGCCAACCCTCGATCGCCGCACGGCCTGCATTCTCGTCGGTTCTCGCTCGATCGAGCTGCGGCCCGGTCCAGCCGCTCGCCACCGCGTTCCATCCGTAGCCGGTCGCCCCGGGGTCATGGATCAGCAGCACCCCGGCGGCGCCCTGCCGGGCGGCTTCCTCGAACTTGTAGGCCACACTCCCGTAATGGGTCATCGTGTTGCCCTTGAACAGCGCCGGATCTTTGCCCGTAAAGCCCGGATCGCCGACCATCACCAGCACCGTCTTGCCGCGGACGTCGAGCTGGGCGTAGTCATTCCACTCGTACTCCGGCGCCACGATGCCATAGCCGGCGAACACCAACTCGCTCTGCGTGAGCTGCACCGCCGGAACGACGCGCTTGGTCCAGATCACCATGTCCTTGCCGTAGCGCAGCGGCCGTGTGGCGCCGCGGCCGGCCGCCGACAGGGTCGCGTCCTCGCCGGCGAGAATTTCCACCAGCGGGACCCGCTGGACATAACTGTCGCCGTTGCCGGGTTCCAAGTGCAATTTGCGGTATTGCGCGATCAAAAAGGCGACGGTTTGCTCATCGCCCGGCGTGCCCGGCCTGCGGCCCGCGAATTCGTCCGAAGCCAGCGTCCGGACGTCGTCCCTGAAACCGGTCTCATCGATATCCGTGGACGGCGGCGGCCCCTTGTGCTGCCCCGCGCAGGCACCGAGTAATGTCGCGAGACAGCCGACTTGCAGCCCGCGGCTCGCCCAAGTTCCCATAATGTTCGGATGCTCCTCAGCGTCGAGCGCAGCGCGTCATGCACCGCATTTCGCCGTACTGGCCCTGCCCCCCGGGCGGGAGCGACGTCACGGACGGTCAAAATCGTGAACGGACGCATATCTTCAGGCTCGTATACACTTGGCTTGGGGCATAGGCTCGTCTAGCCTTGGGCGACCTTAAGGACCATACAGTTTACAGGAGATCGGGTACGGTGATGACTAACAGGCCTTGGGCCAAGGGCTCGCGCTGGATTACGGCGCTCGCAGTCTGCGCAAGCGCGGTTGGACTAGCGGCATTGCTCGGCGCCGCGATGACGCCGCCGGCGCCCGCTCCGGCCGCAGGCGCCGTGCTCGCGCCCACGGACCAAGAGAACTATGTGGCGCGCCGCGTGAGCGACATCGTCGCCCGCGAGCACTATCGGCGGGCGCCCCTCGATGACCGGCTGTCGAGCCTGATACTCGACCGCTATCTCGACGCCATCGACGGCGGCAGAAGCTATTTCTACGCGAGCGATATCGCCGAGTTCGAGCGCTACCGGTACGAGCTCGACGACGCCATCAAGGCGGGCGATGTCGAGCCGGCATTCGTGATTTTCCGGCGCTTCCAGCAACGCAGCCGCGAGCGCATGAACTACGCCATTGAATTGCTTGCGAAGAAACCGGATTTCGATATCGACGAATCCTTCAATTTCGACCGCGAGAAGGAACCCTGGCCGGCGAACGCCGTCGAGATGAACGAGTTGTGGCGCAAGCGCGTCAAGAACGATTCGTTGTCGCTCATAACCGCCGGCAAGCAGTGGCCCGAGGCGGCGGAGATACTGCGCAAGCGCTACGAGCACGTGGCGAAGCGCATGGACCAGAGCAAGCCCGACGACGTATTCGAAGCGTTCATGAATGCTTTCGTTCTGTCGCTGGATCCGCATTCGAATTATTTCTCCGCGCGCAACTCGGAGGAATACAACATTCAAATGAGCTTGAGCTACGAAGGCATCGGCGCCTCGCTGCAATTGACCGACGACTATGTCACGGTGATCGACGTGATCGCGGGCGGACCCGCCGCCGTCAGCGGCAAGCTCTCGGCCAACGATCGCATCACCGCCGTCGGCGAAGGCAAGACCGGGGAGCTGGTCGATGTGATCGGCTGGCGCCTGGACGACGTCGTGCAAAAAATACGCGGGCCCGGCGGTACGCTGGTGCGCCTGCAGGTGCTGCCCGCGGGAGCGGCGCCGGGTTCGGTGCAAAAAGTCGTCGAGTTCACCCGCAACCGCGTGTCGCTCGAGGCGCAGGCGGCGCATAAGACGATTCACACCGTCCAGCGAAACGGCCGCGACGTAAAGATCGGCATCATCACCGTACCGAGCTTCTATCAGGATTACGACGCGAGCCGCGCCGGCGCCAAGGACTTTCGCAGCACAACCCGCGATGTGCAGCGCCTGATCGGCGAGCTGCGCAAGGAAGGCGCCGAAGTATTGATCATGGATTTGCGCGCCAACGGCGGAGGTTATCTGCCGGAGGCGGAGTCGCTGACCGGCCTGTTCATCGACCGCGGTCCGGTGGTTCAATTGCGCGACACCACCGGGCGCATAGAGGTGGACGAGGATCCCGATCCGGCGATCTTCTACAGCGGCCCTTTGATCGTGCTGGTGGATAGGTTCAGCGCCTCGGCATCGGAGATATTCGCCGGCGCGATCCAGGATTACGGCCGCGGCCTCATCATCGGCCAGCAAACCTACGGAAAAGGCACGGTGCAGAACGCGCACCCGCTCAACTACACGATTTTCGGCCGCAAGCCCGAGCTCGGTCAACTCAACGTGACCATCGGCAAGTATTATCGGATCACCGGTGAAAGCACCCAGGATCGGGGAGTCACTCCGGACATCCTGCTGCCCTCCCTCATCGATGCCAACGAAGTCGGCGAAAGCACCCGCGACCGAGCCTTGCCCTGGGATCACATCGAGCCGGCCGGTTTCAAGGTCGAAGGCGACCTGAAGCCGCTGGCGGGCACGCTGCAAAAATTACATGACGAGCGCACCGCCGACAGCGCCGACTTTCGCTATCTGCACGACGATATCGCCGCACTCGAGGCGATGCGCAATCAGAAGACGCTGTCCTTGAACCTGAAGACCCGCGAGGCGGAGCGCAAACGCCAAGAGACCGAGCGCCTGGCTCGCGAAAACGCTTGGCGCGCCGCCCATGGTGTACCCCCGGTCAAGTCGTTGGAGGATATCAAGGAGGATGCCTCGGCGGGAATCATACTCGACGAGGCTGCGCAGATCGCGGCCGATCTCGCGGTGGCATCCGCGCACAAGGTCGGTCCGACGCAAGCACGGCGCACCGATGCACATTGAGGCGGGGGCTAGAGGCTAGCGCAGCAGCAGGGTGTAAAGGTCCCAATAGTCTTCGGCCAACACATTCCAACTCGGGGGCGTCGCGGACGTCGCAGCGGCGAGCGAGTCCGCGGTCGGCACCGTGTCCTCCGTACTGCGGTATTCGCATGTGGCGCGCAGCCGCTCCAGCTTGGTTCTGACGCCCGCGTAGATCAGTTTGTGATTGGCGACGGCGGTCTGCGCTTTTTGCACCCGCTGCATGTATCCTTCACAATCCGCTCGCGTCCCGAAATTCATCTCATGGACGCGGCGCGCGACGGCCTCTTTGGCGCGAGCCGCCAGAGCGTATGCATCCACGTGCTCGCACAGCGACTCCGCGTAGCTGATGATGGCCAAATTGATGTTGCGGCGCGCACCCAAGGATATGCCCGGGAATTCGCTCAGCGCTTCGCTGTTGGTGGCGCTGCGCTCGGCGTGCAAGTCGCCGACCGCCGCGTCGGCGTTCACCACGCCTTGGCGCAGAATCTCGAGCGCCTTCTGCCGCCGCCGGCGCTCGAAGTAATGCCAGAATGCGGTCAGTCGCTGCAGCTCGCCTTGCGCCGCGGCTAATCGCTCGCGCTGCGAGTCGGCTTCGGCCTGCGCCGCCTGCAGCCGCCGGTCGACATCCGCGAGGCGAGCGTTCTTGGCCGCTTCGCACTCCGCCTGAAACTTGGCGGATTCGCGGATTTCGGCTTGGCGCGTGAGATCCGTGGCGAAGCCGGACAGCTGCTGGTGGCAGGTCTTCCACAATCCGCGCAGTTGAAAGAACACCAGTGCGCCAAACCCGCTGCGCAGATCGGCTAGCAGGTCGCCCAGCCCGTCCAATTGCTCCTGCACGCGAATGGTGGCGCCTTCTTGCTGCTTGAGGCGATCGCGCAACAGATGAAATTCGTCCTTGAGGTCCGCGTAGGCCTTTTTCAGGCCCGCGCGATTCTGGAAGAGCTGCATCAGCCGCTCTTCGTCCGGACTCACGCCGCCGATTTCCAATCCGTTTTTGAGAAAAGTCAGCTTATCGATCAAAGTCCCGCCTCGAACTCGAAGTTTATCCGCGGGACACCCATGGCGGTCCGCCCGCTAGAACCAATGCCCCCGCTCGGCACAGTATTCCAGCCATTTATTTAGCATCATGTTCCGGGTCCAGCGCTGATCCAGTTCACGCTTGAGTCCGGACTGCATTTTGGCGAGTTGCGGATGCCGCTGGAAACCGCGAAAGCTGCGAACCTCGGCCAGGCGCGCATCGTGATACACGCACACTTCCAGATCGGGATCGCGCACCCACGAAGGCCCCGATTGGAATTCGTACGTGAGGCGAAATACGCCGGTGTAGCGGGACAGCTCCAACGGAGTGAGATGGAGATCACAGTCCGCACTGACGGTCGATACGCGATGCGTGTCGATCGCCCGCAGATCGCGCACGAGCCATCCTAGGCGGATGAAATTGCTCTCGTACAGCGTCATCAAGCCGACGAAGCCGCCGGGCCGCGCCCGCCACGATGTTGCACACCATTGATCCGCAATCATGATCCGACTATACCATGCAGGCATAGCCGCCTATGCGAACTGCAGCCGCTTAGGCGCATCACGGCCGCAAGCGTCGCTCGATACCGGTGCGATCGAGTATTCTGCTCGAAATTTCCTCTATCGAGCATTCCGTGGCGTCGATGACCGGAATGCCGTGCCGTTCGAACAAGGACTCCGCTGCACGCACTTCGAATGCGACTTGGCGCGGCGAGGAGTATCGACTGTCGGGCCGCCGCTCGTTGCGGATTTGTTGCAGACGGTCCGGCTTGATCGTCAACCCGAACAGCTTGCGCGAATACTGCTCGACTCCTCTGGGCAACTTTCGCGATTCCAAATCGTCTTCGGTCAACGGGTAATTGGCCGCGAAAATTCCATATTGCATGGCCAAATAAAGGCAGGTCGGCGTTTTTCCGGAGCGCGATACGCCGATCAGGATGACATCCGCGCGCTCGTAGTCGCGCACCACCGATCCATCGTCGTTTGCCAGCGCGAAATTGGTGGCATCGATGCGCGTGGCGTAAGCGTGGGTGTCGGCCATTCGATGAGTCCGGCTCATGAAATGCGAAGACTGCGTTTTCAGTTCGTTCTCGAGGGGAGCCAGGAACGGGTCGAAAAAATCGAGGAAAAATCCGCAGCTGCCGCGAACCACGTTGCGCACGTCCTCCTGCACCAGGGTACTGAATATGATCGGTCGCATGCCTTCGTGCTTGCCGACCAGATCGATCTTGCGAACCGCCTCTATCGCCTTGTCAACGGTGGAGATAAATGGCACAGTCACCTGTCGAAATTCTATGCCGTCGAATTGTGTCATGAGGCTGTGGCCCATCGTCTCTGCGGTGATGCCGGTCTGATCGGAAACAAAAAACACGGTTCGTTTGATCACGGTAGTCCCATATGTCGGCGCGTCTTTGCCAGCGAAGTGTTTCACTTAACCAATCGTCGGACAAGCAATGAGTTATGAAGCCCTACATCATTCCGTTTGAGAAGTTAAGGAACAAGGACGTCGATCTGGTCGGCGGCAAAAACGCCTCGATCGGGGAAATGATCTCACGGCTCTCCGCCCTGGGGGTATCGGTACCCGACGGATTTGCGACCACCTCGCATGCCTACCGGGACTTCCTGGCGCAGGCCGGCCTCGATCAGCGCATCCGCGAAGCCCTCGCCTCCCTCGACGTCGACGATGTGGATAGGCTCGCGGTCATCGGCAAGCAAATCCGTGGCTGGATGCTTGCCACCCCCTTTCCGGACAGGCTGCAGAACGAAGTTCTCGAGGCGTGGCGCAAGATGGGCCGGAGTTTCCCCCAGGGCGAGGAATATGCGGTCGCCGTGCGCTCATCGGCGACCGCCGAGGATCTGCCCGACGCGTCCTTCGCCGGCCAGCAGGAAACCTTTCTCAACGTGCGGGGCGAAGAGCGGCTGCTCGCCTGCATACACGAAGTATTCGCCTCGCTATTCAACGACCGGGCGATCGCCTATCGCGTACACAGCAATTTCGATCACAACGCGGTGGCGCTGTCGGTCGGCGTTCAGCACATGGTGCGCAGCGATCTGGGCGCTGCCGGCGTGATGTTCACGCTCGACACGGATTCCGGGTTCCGCGACGTGGTGTTCCTCACCTCGGCTTATGGTCTCGGCGAAACCGTGGTTCAGGGTGCCGTCAATCCGGACGAGTTCTACGTCTACAAGCCGGCGCTGCGCGCCGGGCGCCGGTCGATACTGCGCAAGAATCTCGGACAGAAGGCCATCAAAATGATTTACGGCGCGCCGGGCACCGACGAGCGCGTGCGCACCGTGGATGTCGCGCCCGAGCACCGGCAGCGTTTTTCGCTCGATGAGGCGGACATCCACGCCTTGGCCACGCAAGCACTGATCATCGAGGAGCACTACGGCACGCCGATGGATATCGAGTGGGGAAAGGACGGCGTGAACGGCAAGATCTATATTTTGCAGGCGCGCCCGGAGACGGTGCAGAGCCGCGCCGGGCGCTCGATCCAGCGCTACACGCTGAAGGCTCGCTCGACCTTGCTGGTGAGCGGCCGCAGTATCGGCCAGCGGATCGGCGCCGGGCACGCGCGCATCATCAGGGACGTGAAGGAAATGTCCCGCGTGCGGGCCGGCGATGTGCTGGTCGCCGACATGACCGATCCGGATTGGGAGCCGGTGATGAAGCGCGCCGCGGCCATCGTCACCAATCGAGGCGGCCGTACCTGCCACGCCGCCATCATCGCGCGCGAACTCGGCATCCCGGCCGTGGTCGGCTGCGTTAGCGCGACCAGCGCGATTCGAGAAAATCAGGCGGTGACCGTCTCGTGCGCCGAAGGGGATACCGGACACGTGTACGACGGCATGCTGGAATACGATCAACGCAGCATCGAATTGGATTCGCTGCCGTCCATTCCGGTGAAAATCATGATGAACATCGGCAATCCGGACCGTGCCTTCGATTTCGCCGGCATTCCGCACAAAGGCGTCGGCCTTGCGCGGCTCGAATTCATCATCAATCGCATGATCGGCGTGCACCCGCGGGCGCTCCTGGAGTTCGACAAACAGAGCCCGGAATTGCAGGAAACCATCGGACAACAGATTGCCGGCTATGCGGATCCGGTGAGCTTTTATGTCGACAAGCTGGCCGAAGGCATCGCGCAGATCGCCGCCGCATTCGCCCCCGAACCGGTGATCGTGCGCTTATCGGACTTCAAATCGAACGAATATGCGAACTTGATCGGCGGAAAGAACTACGAGCCTCATGAGGAAAATCCGATGCTCGGCTTCCGCGGCGCGTCGCGTTACATCGACAAGGTCTTCAGACCCTGCTTTGAGCTCGAATGTCGCGCACTGAAGCGCGTGCGCGACGAGTTCGGCTTGACCAACATTCAGGTAATGGTCCCGTTCGTTCGCACCTTGCTCGAAGCGAAGACGGTCACGCAGCTGCTCGCCGACAACGGCCTCAAGCGCGGCGACAACGGACTAAAGCACATCATGATGTGCGAACTGCCGACCAACGCGCTGTTGGCGGACCGCTATCTCGAGTATTTCGACGGCATGTCGATCGGTTCGAACGATATGACGCAGCTTGCACTCGGACTCGACCGCGATTCCGGGGTCGTGGCGAAACTGTTCGACGAACGCGACGATGCCGTCAAAGCGCTGATGTCCATGACCATCAAGAGCTGCAAGGCAGCCGGCAAATACGTGGGCATCTGCGGCCAGGGGCCCTCCGATCACCCGGAACTCGCCCGCTGGCTGGTCGATCAAGGCATCGACAGCCTGTCATTGAATCCGGACACGGTGGTCGAAACGTGGATGTTTCTCGCGGCCGACCGGCCGATTTGATGCCGCCGCGTCAAGCGGTACGCAGAAACCGTTCGCGATAGAATTGCAACTCGCGAATCGAATCGCGCACATCGTCCAGGGCGCGATGCGTCGAGCTCTTCTGGAATTCCTGCGCCATTTGCGGCGCCCAGCGCTGGGCCAATTCCTTCAGCGTGCTCACGTCGAGATTTCGGTAGTGGAAAAAACGCTCGAGAGTGGGCATGTGGCGCGCCAGAAAGCGCCGGTCCTGGCAAATGCCGTTGCCGCACATGGGTGAGCGCCCCCGCTCCGCCCAGGACTCTAGAAATGCGAGCGTCTCGCGCTCCGCGGCGCCCGTATCGATGCGGCTCGCCAAAACTCGTGCGCTCAGGCCGGAGCCGCCGTGCTGTTTGCGGTTCCAGTCGTCCATGCGGCCAAGCGTTTCCTCACTTTGGTGCACGGCGAGTACCGGGCCTTCGGCGAGCACCGTGAGGTGCTTGTCGGTTACGATCGTGGCAATCTCGATGATGAGATCGGTGTCCGGCTGCAAGCCGGTCATCTCAAGATCGATCCAAACAAGATTTTCGGGAGATTTCATCGTGTCTCTGAGCGTGAAAACCCTCATGTTAGCAGAGCGATGGAATTGAAAGGCACGCGCGGCCGCGGCATCGTCCTCGCCAGCTACGGCCGCGGCGTATTGGTGCAGACCGGAGAAACCGCGATGCACTGCGCCCTGGCCGGACGCAAACAGCGCGTCGTATGCGGCGATCGAGTCGCTTGGGGTTATGGACCGGCCGCCGACGGTGCGTCCGTTGAATCGATCGAACCGCGCCGCAACCTGCTCGAACGCATCGATGCGCGAGGCCGCGCCGAACCGGTCGCGGCCAACATCGACCGGCTCGCGATCGTGGTGGCGCCGCAGCCCGCCCCGGACTGGTTCCTGGTCGACCGCTACTGGGCGGGCGCCCATCTGAAGGATATCGCGGCAATGCTGATCGTCAACAAATCCGATCTCGCAAGCGAATCGATCCAATCGGAGCTGGCTAATTATCGCGCCTTGGGCCTTGAATGCCGTGAAGTGGCTTCGCTGACGGGTGCCGGCATCCCCGATCTTTACCAGGTGCTCGCCGATCAGGTGACCTTGTTGGTCGGCCAGTCGGGTGTCGGCAAGTCTTCGATCGTCAATGCGTTGGTCGCGGATGCGGCCGCGCAAACCGCCGAGTTGACCCGCGATGCCGAGGGCCGCCATACCACGACCACCGCCCGCTGGTACCGCTTGCGGCCGGGCGCGGATTCGGCCATCGTCGATGCGCCCGGGGTGCGCGATTTCGCCCCGCCGGCAAGCATCGCGCGCGCGGCGGAGCGCGGCTTTGTCGAGATCCACAGGTTCGGCCTCGATTGCCGATTCAACGATTGCCGCCACTTGCAAGAGCCGGGCTGCGCGGTGCGCGCCGCCGTGTCGAGCGAACGCATCGCCGCGCGCCGCTATGAAAGCTACCGCCGGCTATATCGGCTCTACGAAAGGCTGGCGCCGTGAAGCAAAGCGGCTCAGGAGAGGCTGGTGCGGCCCGCCAGCGCATGAGCGAGCGTGCCGCCATCGACGTATTCCAGTTCGCCGCCGACCGGTACCCCATGTGCGATGCGCGACGCCTTCAGGCCCAAACGCAAAGCCAGCTCGCCCAGGTAATGCGCGGTCGCCTCGCCTTCCACGGTCGGATTGGTGGCGAGAATCACTTCGCGCACCTCGCCTCCGCCGAGCAGCCGCTCGAACTCGTCCAACCCGAGCTGCGCAGGCCCGATTCCGTCAAGCGGCGACAAGTGTCCCATCAGAACGAAGTAGCGGCCGCGAAAACCGCCCGATTGCTCGATGGCGACCACGTCGGCGGGCGATTCGACCACGCACAGCTGTGCGACATCGCGGCGATCCGAGGCGCATATCGTGCACAGCTCGCTCTCGGTGAGCATGCGGCAGCGCTTGCAGCGCCCGACCTGCTCGAGCGCGTCGGCCAATGCCTGGGTCAGCATCCGGCCCCCGTCTCGATCGCGTTCCAACAAATAAAACGCCATGCGCTGCGCCGACTTCGGGCCGACGCCGGGCAGGCAGCGCAGCGAGTCGATCAAGCGCGCGAGGGTGGGCGTGTATTTCATCGGCGCGAGATATTCAAAACGGCAGCTTCATACCGGGCGGAAGATTCAATCCGGACATGAGCCCGGCGTATTTCTCTTGGCTGCGCGCGGCGATTTTTCGTACCGCGTCGTTGACGGCCGCGACCAGCAAGTCTTCGAGCAGCCCGGCATCCTCGCCCGCCAATTTGGGATCGATCGTCGCGCGTTTTGCCTCATGCCGCCCGTTCATCACGATTCTCACCATGCCGGCGCCCGACTCCCCGGTCACCTCGATGTCCGCAAGTTCCGCCTGAGCCTTTTGCATGGTCTCCTGCATCTGTTGAGCTTGGCGCATCAGATTGCCCAGTCCGCCTTTCATCATGAGTGAATTCTCCTGAAGTTCTAGTTCACCGGCTTCACCGAAGCGGCATCCGCTTCGGCACCGAAACGCTCCCGCAAACCCTTGACCGCAGGGTCCTGCTCGAAGTCGGCCGCGGCGCGCGCCGCCCTGTCCTGCTCCGCCGCGACGCGCTGCCGCGCGGGTGTGGCGAGCGCTTCCTCCGCAACATCGAAGACGACGCGAATGTCGCGGCCAAGATATTTGCTCAATCCTTGCACGAGTTTCTCCTCGGTGGGTCGCGCGCGCCGTTCCGCAACCGATTGATCGAGCCGCAAAGTGAGCACATCGTTGTCAAACGAGGCCGCTACGCAGTTCAAGGCGAACTGGCGCGTCAAGCCGCTCAAACCGGCCGCGTCGACCACGCTGGGCCAATTGCCCGCATCGATCCCAAGCGCAACCGGCGCGCTCGCCGTGCTGGCGGCCGCCGCGATCTTTTCGGGGCGAAATGCCAGCATCCTGAGCAAGGTCATCTCGAAGCCAAGGCGCGGCTCCGGCGCCATGGGCAAATCGCGCCGGCCGGCCAAGGCGATCTGGTAATAGAGCTGCACGTCCTCGGGCGACATGGCCGCGCCCAGACGCCTCAGGGTCGGCGCATCGAACTCCTCGTCCTGTTGCGCCGCCTCGGGAAGAATTTGCGCGATCGCAATGCGTTGCAGCAACGCCGCCAGGTCGACCAGCGCGCGATCATAGTCGGGTGCATCGCAGTCGAGCTCGCGCACCTGCGCCAGCAAACCGGGTCCATCCTCGCGCGATAACGCATCGACGATCCGCCACACATGGTCGCGATCGATGGTCCCGAGCATAGCCCGTGCATTCGCTTCGTTCAGCGCGCCGCCGCCGAAGGCGATCAACTGATCCAGCAAGCTCAAGGCGTCGCGCATGCTGCCGTCGGCCGCCCGCGCGAGCAGCGCCAGCGCCGGCGCCTCGTAGGTCAAGCTCTCGGCAGCCGCGATGAATTTCAGGCGCTCGCCAATGAGGTTCGCCGAAAGGCGTTTCAGGCTGAACTGCAGGCAGCGCGACAGCACCGTGACCGGCAGCTTCTGCGGGTCGGTGGTGGCCAGCAGGAATTTGACGTGCGGCGGAGGCTCCTCGAGCGTTTTCAGCAACGCGTTGAACGAGTGATTCGACAGCATGTGCACTTCATCGACCAGATACACCTTGTAGCGGCCTCGGGTCGGCGAGTACTGCACGTTGTCTAGCAACTCACGGGTGTCGTCGACCTTGGTGCGCGACGCCGCGTCGACCTCGATGAGATCCACGAATCGGCCCTCGTCGATTTCCCGGCAGGCCGCGCACGCGCCACAGGGGTTCGAGCTCACGCCGATTTCGCAGTTGAGCGATTTGGCCAGGATGCGCGCGACCGTCGTTTTGCCCACGCCGCGAGTGCCCGTGAACAGGAAGGCGTGATGGACCTTGCCGCTGTCGAGCGCATTGCTGAGGGCACGCACCACGTGCTCCTGTCCCACCATTTCCGCGAAGCGCTTGGGGCGCCATTTGCGCGCTAGTACGATATAGCTCATGCACCCAGTTTAGCCGTTACACGTTGCGTGCGCGCGCGGCAACTGCGCGCGACAAGGAGGCGGCCCGCGCCAGCTTAGGCTTCGGCGCCCGACTTGATGCCTCTACCGCTGCTCCCTTCCGGGCCTGACGGGGTTCGTGGCCAGTCGTCGCGAAGATGCCAACGCGAGCCGCCATAGACTCATCACGATACCATTGCCATTTAAGCACAGAATCAACTCTGAGCTTTTTCGAGCCCATTGGCGGAGAGGGAGGGATTCGAACCCTCGAACACCTTTTGGGATGTTACTCACTTTCCAGGCGAGCGCCTTCGACCACTCGGCCACCTCTCCACTCGGAAACCGCAAACCCAACCTAGGCGGGTTCGCAAGGGTACCGGAGGCCGCTTGGGCGATCAAATCTAGCCGCTGGCCGCCTTGTTGGCCGGCGCGGGCTTGTAGCGAGGCGGCGCATCCAGACAGGCGGCGTTCCGTGCCGGCGGCGGCGGAGTGACTTCCAGTGTGGGAATCACCAGCGCACCCTGAGTATTCGGCGTATCGAGTCCCGTGGGAACCTTCAGCGGCGGCACCTGCACGGCGCGTTGATACTCCTGAGGCCGATGGCAATCCGGAATGGCCTTGCTAAACATGTGGCAGCCGCTCGCGATCATCGCGGCGGCGATGATCAAAGTCATCCGCTCAAAGCTCATGCTGCTCGTTCCTTAATAATCCCCGCCGCCGCCATCGCGCGCAGCACAGTCTCATGATGCGCAGGCGACAATTCGACCAGCGGTAAGCGCATGGCGTTCCCGATGAGCCCCATTTTCGCAACTGCCCATTTTACCGCAATCGGGTTCGCTTCGACAAACAAGTCCCTGTGCAACGGCTGCAAATCGGCGTCCAACGCACGGGCGGCCGCCATGTTGCCGCCAAGGGCCGCCATGCACGCCTCGTGCATGCGGCGGGGCGCGACATTGGCCGAAACGGACACGACACCGCGCGCTCCCGCGCCAATCCAGTCGATGGCTGTCGCATCGTCGCCGGACAACACCGCAAACTGCGCGGGACATATCGCCAACAAATCACGCACACGGCCCATCGATGCGCTCGCATCCTTGACCGCCCGGATCAGCGGATGTCGCGCCAATCGCGCCGTGGTGGCGGGCAACAAGTCCACCGCCGTGCGATTCGGCACGTTGTACAGCATGATCGGCACCACCGAGGCGTCCGCGGCGGACATGAAGTGCCGGTACAGGCCTTCCTGCGGCGGCTTATTGTAGTAGGGAGTCACCAGCATGACCGCATCGACACCCAGTCTCGACAATTCGCGCGTGCGAGCCACGGTGCTCGAGGTCGAGTGAGTCCCGGCGCCGACGATCACCTTGAGCCTTCCGCTGCAGCGCGCCACCGCCCTGCGGGTCAGCTCTTCGATTTCATCGAGCGCAAGCGTCGGCGATTCGCCGGTGGTGCCCGCGACAACGATGCCGTCCGTGCCCTCGCTCATGTGAAAATCGAGCAGCCGGTCCCACGCCGGCCAGTCCAAGCCGCCGTCGGCGGTCATGGGCGTCACAATGGCGACCAGGCATCCGCGAAACATTCAAGCAACTCCCAAAGGAAATAATCGCTACCTTAAGTGCTGGACATGCACCGTGGCAAGCGTCCATCCGGTAGAATTTGCGCCAATGAAACAACATATCGTGATTTGCGCCGTCGGCAGCGACCGCGTCGGGATGGTGCACGAACTTTCCAAGGCTGTGGCCGATTGCGGCGGAAGCATCAGCGAAAGCCGCATGACCTCGCTCGGCAACGAATTCGCCATGCTCCTCTTGGTTAACGGCAACTGGCACACCCTTGCTAAACTGGAAGGCGAGTTCAAAAAGCTGGCCGATGCCACCGGCATGAACATCCAGTTGCGGCGCACCGAGGAGCGAGCCGTGCGCAGTGACATGCTGCCCTACTCCATCGACGTGGTGTGCCTCGACCAGACCGGCATCGTGGCGGGGTTGTCCGGCTTTTTTTCACAGCGCGGAGTGGACATCGCCGAGCTGTCCACGCGCTCCTATGCGGCCGCTCACACGGGAGCGCCGATGTTTTCGGTGCAGCTGATCGTGAACGTGCCGAGCCGCTTGCACATCGGCGTATTGCGGGAGGAATTCATGGATTTCTGCGATCACTTGAATTTGGATGCCATTTTCGAGCCGGTGAAAAATTGAGCGGCGCACGGAACCTTAAGGGCATGAGCACAATCGGAGTCGGCCGAAAGGCCCCGCCTTTCACACTGGAGGGCACCGACGGCTCTTGGTCGCTCCAGGATGCCGGCGGGAGCAACGTGGTCATTTATTTCTATCCCCGCGACAATACCCCGGGCTGCACTCAGGAAGGCGCGAGCTTCGCCGCCGCACACGCTCAATTCAAGAAATTGAAGACGCTGATCCGCGGAATCTCCCCGGATACCGTCGACTCGCATGTCAAGTTCAAAAAAAAGATGGGCTTTCCGTTCGAACTGCTGAGCGATCCCGATCAAGCGGTGTGCAAACTGTACGACGTGATTCGGGAGAAGAGCATGTACGGGAAAAAATACCTGGGTGTGGAGCGCAGCACCTTTCTTATCGACGCCTCGGGGCGTACTTCGCCAGGAATGGCGCAAGGTGAAGGTTAACGGCCATACCGAATCGGTGCTGGCGGCGGTGAAGGCACTGTGACGGTCGCCTTGCGGCCCGTCAAAGCCGCGCTCGCCAAGGGATCTCCGCCCAAGCGGTCGCGGCGTATTTTTGTGCTCGACACCAACGTGTTGATGCACGATCCGACGGCGATCTTTCGCTTCGAAGAGCACGATATCTACATACCGATGACGGTGCTCGAGGAGCTCGATGCGCGGCAAGAAGGGCCTGTCCGAGTCGGCCCGCAACGTGCGCCAGGTCAGCCGCTTTCTCGACGAGCTGATGCGCGACGCAACCAAGAAACAGATCGACCGCGGTCTTGCGCTGCCGACCGCGGTACCGATCAATCACGGCAAGCGTCCGCCGGGCGGTCGCCTGTTTTTTCAGACCCAACTGCTCGAATCGGTGCTGCCGGCGAGCCTGCCCGGCCATGGAGCCGACAACGCGATTCTCGCCGATACTCTGGCGCTGCAACAAAAATTCCCCTTGGCCCGCGTGACCTTGGTATCCAAGGACATCAATCTGCGCATCAAGGCGGCGATCGTCGGAGTGCAGGCCGAGGATTACTCCAGCGACAAAACCATCGAAGATGCCGATCTGCTGATCAGCGGTGTACAGCGTTTGCCGCCCAACTTCTGGGAAAAGCACGGCAAAGGCATGGAGTCCTGGCAGCAGCAGAGCCGCACTTTCTATCGAGTCCGCGGACCCTTGGTGCGCGAGTGGCAAACCAATCACTTCGTCTATGATCCGGGCGAGAACGGCGTGGAAGCGATCGTGCGCAAGCGGGACGGCGAATCGGCGGTTCTCGAGCTCACGATCGATTACCGCACCGAGCGCAACAATGTGTGGGGCGTCAGCTCGCGCAATCGTGAGCAGAATCTGGCGCTGAATTTATTGATGGATCCGGAAATCGATTTCGTCACGGTTCTGGGCCCCGCCGGCACCGGTAAGACGCTGTTGACGCTGGCGGCCGGCCTCGCGCAGACATTGGATCACAATCGCTTCAGCGAGATCATCATGACGCGCGTGACGATTCCCCTGGGCGAAGACATCGGTTTCCTGCCCGGCACCGAGGAAGAAAAGATGGAACCGTGGATGGGCGCTCTGATGGACAATTTGGAGGTCCTGACGCAGAGCCAATCCGGGCGGAACTTGGGGACGAGGCGCGACCACCGATTTGTTGCGGCATCGGATCAAGATCAGATCGCTGAACTTCATGCGAGGCCGCACCTTCTTGAACCGCTTCATCATCATCGATGAGGCGCAGAACCTCACGCCCAAGCAGATGAAGGCATTGGTAACGCGCGCCGGGCCGGGAACCAAGATGGTCTGTCTCGGCAACATCGCGCAGATCGATACGCCGTATCTCACCGAAACCACGACCGGCCTGACTTATGTCGTCAACCGGTTCCACGGATGGACTTATTCGGGGCACATCACCCTGATGCGCGGCGAGCGTTCGCGTCTGGCAGACTATGCATCCGAAGTCCTTTGAATTAACCCTTGCAATAGGCTTTCCGGAGCCCAAACATGGGGTTTCGAGGCACGGATGCGCGAACTTTGGGGTACCGACGGCACTCCAATGGGGTTTGTCGGAGACAAAATGAGGCTCGTAAGATCGGCAACCGCCATGAAATCCTGGATCGCCAAAGGATCCTGGAGCGCCCTTGCGGCCGCTTTTACGGTCGGCGCAAGCATGAATGTCGGCTGGGCTGCCGGTCCGAGCGCAAACGATCAAGAGCTGCCGGACCTCGGCAGTCCCGCCACCGCCGCGGTATCGCTCGAGGAGGAGTATCAAGTCGGCCGCATGTGGGCCAGGCAAATGCGGGCCCAAGGATTGGTCATCGAAGATCCCGAGGTCAGCGATTACATCCAAGAAATCGGCCATAGCCTGTCGAGCCATGCCGAGGAAGGCGAGCACCAGTTCAACTACTTCGTGGTGCGCGATCCGGCCATCAACGCCTTTGCGATGCCCGGCGGCTTCATCGCCATCAATAGCGGCTTGATCATCGCCACGCGCAACGAGAACGAACTGGCCGGGGTTATGGCTCACGAGACCGCGCACGTGACGCAGCGGCATCTGGTACGCGGCATGATCGACCAAACACATGCCGGCCTGGTGTCGATGGCGGCCATGCTGGCCGCGATTCTGGTGGGCGCGACGGCGGGACGCGGCGACCCGGGTGCCATGGAGGGCGCCATTCTGGCGACCCAGAGCGCCGCCATCCAGCATCAAATCAATTACACGCGGTCTCAGGAATTCGAGGCCGACCGAGTCGGTATCGGCACGATGGCGAGTGCCGGCTACGATCCGTTGGCGATGGCCAGTTTTTTTGAAGCTCTGGAGCGAAGTGGCCCGGAACCGAGCCGAACCAAGCAGATCGAATTCTTGCTCGATCACCCGCTCTCGGCCGAGCGCGTTGCGGAAGCGCGCAATCGCGCGGCGCAGCTCGGGCGCATTTATCACACCGATTCGCTCAGCTACACGCTGATACGCGAGCGCCTGAGGTCCCTGGTGCAGGAGCCGCAGATTGCGCGCGAGTACTATGCTCATCTATTGAAAAATGGCGCGGGCCTGAGCGTCCAAGACCGCTACGGCAAGGCGGTCGCCGACATCTATGCGCGGGATCCGGCCGCTGCGATACCCGATCTGCAGGCGCTGCTGCGCGAATACCCGAAAGTGACGCAGTTCTACGGCGCGCTGGGGCAGGCTTACCTCGCCAACGGCCAGATCAAGGAGTCGCAGGCCGTCCTCGACAAGGCATTGGTGCTGTTTCCCCGCAACGTGCCGATCACGCTTCGCCTGGCGGACACATTGATGCGCGCGGGCGACAATCAGCGCGCGCAGCTGATTCTCGACGATCTGTTCAACCAAGTGGAGCCAACACCCAATCAGGCTAGGCTCATTGCCAAGGCGGCGAATGCGGCCGGCAATGTTGCCGATTCGTATTATTATATGGCTGATTTTTATCTGATGAACGGCGACCTCGCGACGGCATCGAATCAATTGCAGCTCGCCTTGGGGCTTCCTAATTTGAACCCCGTCCAGCGCGCGCGAATCAGCGCCATGCTTGAAGAGGTGCGGGCGGCAATGCCAAAAAATCGAAAAAATACGGTCGCGGACGACGGTGGTAGCGGAAACGGCCGCCATTGACCGCGGCCGGGAATCACGATCCGCGCAACGATAGCTGCACGGCCGTCAATTTCAAGGGAGATCGAAAAATCATCATGCTGATCAGAAGGGGGGCGCACCGCGCGCTCACGATCATCGTTGCGGCAACCTTGAGCGCCTGCGTCACCCTGTCGCCGAACAGCCCGCGGTCGCCGCAAGACCCGTGGGAGTCGTGGAACCGCGGCGTCTACAAATTCAACGACGCTATCGACCGGGGTATCGCCAAACCGGTTGCGCGCGCCTATGTGCGCGCGGTGCCCAAACCCATCCGCACGGGCATCAGCAATTTCTTCTCCAATCTCAATACGCCGACGGTGATGATCAACGACGCGCTGCAGGGCAAATTCAAGGCGGCCGCCAACGATCTCGGGCGGTTCCTGCTCAATACGACGGTCGGCATTGGCGGCCTTTTGGACCCGGCGACCTCCGCGGGGTTGGACCGCAACGATGAAGACTTCGGCCAGACCCTCGGCCATTGGGGCGTGCATGCCGGCCCATTCATCGAGCTCCCGGTGCTCGGCCCATCGGATCTGCGCGACGCGCCAGCCACGGTCGTCGACGCCTATACCAATCCGCGTCAATACATAAAGAATACCGACGTGAAGTATGGGTTATTACTTCCCTACTTGGTCGAACGCCGCGCCGCGCTGTTGCCGTATGACGAGACGCTCAAGAACGTCTTTGACAAATACGTCTTCATTCGCGACGCCTATCTGGCGCACCGCGCCTTTCTGGTGTCCGACGGCAAAATCACCGAGGAGCCGTTGATCGATCCGGAGGCGGACACTCCGGACGCCTCCTCTCCGCCAAATCCCAAGGCGCCCCCATTGGCGCCTCCCGCGTCCAAAGAACCGGCGCCTGAAATCCCGCCGCCGCAGAGCCCAGCGCCCAAGAACCCGGTTCCCGACAGCTCCGGGTCTGACTTCCCGGCGTCGGACCGCTCGGCGCCGGACAACCCGGCAGCCGACAGCGCGGCGCCGGATTTCCCGGCTCCCGACCGCTCGCAGCCTCCCGAGCGCTCGCAGCCGGACTAGCCGAAGTCAGCCGCTCCTAGCGCCAGTGCCGTCGGTAGGCGTAACCCCGAAACCCATAGCCGTACCGGTAGCCGAAGCCGTACGGAACAAAAGCCGGGTAAGTGTAACGGGGATAGCGGAAATAGTAGGGAGCCGCGGGCAGCGGCGGGTATGCGATCACGGGAGGCGCCACGACGGCAAATCCGGGTAGCCCAACGCCCACCCCGACAACGACTGCTGCCTCAGCGCGGGAGCTTAAGCTCGCGGCGCAGAACCCTAAAGCGACCACTAACGCGATGCAAGCGAGCTTACGCACGGCAATACCCCCTTCGGCTGAACGTAATAATCCAAACGCCCGGCGAGGCGTTCGGTTGACGGGTCACCCTACGGCGATCAGCTCTTCCACTTCGCTCAACCGGGCAAGCTGGTGAAGCTGCGAGGGCACGTTATCGTAGCGCAAGCTTTTCCCCGCTCCGTGCGCCACGCTCAGCCATTCGATCAACAAGGCCAGACCCGCGCTATCGCTATCCGTGACCCCGGCCAGGTCAATGACGCCCGCCTGGCCGTCACGGATCGCATCGCTGCCGGCAGGCAGCAGGGCATTCACGGTGGAGAAGCCCAGCGAACCTACGGCGCGGGCGCGCCCGTCCTTGGTCGTTTCGAGAGCGGCGGCTTCGTGGACCTGTTTGTTCACTTGTTGCCGCCGCCCGCGCCGCCGGCGCGGGTCTCGTTTTCCTTCTCGAGCCGCGCGATGACTTCATCCAGTCCCTTCTGCTGAATCTCCGCGGCAAAGTCGGTGCGGAAGCTCTTTACGTACGAGATGCCCTCGATCACGACGTCCCACGCTTTCCAGCCGGAATCTGTTTTGCGCAGACTGAAATTGACCGGCACCTTTTCGCCCGAGGATTTCTTGACTTCGGTGCGCACCGTCGCTGTCGTCTCGCCAGGATCGCCCCGGTAAGGCAGGATCACGAACCGATCGGCGGTGAAATTCAGCAGCGCGTTCCCGTAATTGCTCAGCAGCGAGTGGTAGAACGCATCCACGAAGCGCTTGCGTTGCTCGGCCGTGGCCGTGCGCCAAGTCTGGCCCAACACCAACCTGGCCGCGTAATCGCTGTCGAAATGCGGCAGCAGTACGTTGGCGACCAGCGAATCAAGCTTCGCCGGATCCTGGGCGTACGTCGCGCGGTGCGCATCCAATTCGGCGAGCATGCGCTTCGCGGAGTCTTCGACCAGCTCCTGCGGCCCCAATGTGTTCGCGGCCCCTGCCGCGGTGGCTGCCGGCGCGCCCGGCACTTGGGTTTGGGCATCGGCCTGTGCCCTCATGCTGGGTAGCGTAAGCGCGACGGCAATCACCCACAGGCTGAGCGCAATGGTCAGCCGAGTGCCCGGCTTAGATGTCTTCATTTGGCTTTCTCCATGGGCGCTCCCGGGGGATCCGTTTTTGCCGGCGCGGAGCCGGATGCGCCCGCGCTTTTCGCGAAATTCGCGACCAGTTGACCGATGAGATTTTCGAGCACGAACGCCGACTGCGTGAAGTCTATTTGACTCTTGTCCTTCAAATAGTCGTCGGAGCCTCCGGCAGTCAGACCGATGAACTTACCCCCGAGCAGGCCCTGAGTGTAGATGCTGGCATCGCTGTCGGTGGGAATCCGGTTGTACTTGGCGTTCAACCGAAGCAGCACGACCGCTTTGTATTCGTTGGTGTCGAGGTCGATGCGCGCCACCCGCCCGATCTCGACGCCCGACATGGAGACCGGTGCGCCCACCTTCAAATCACCAATATTGTCGAATTTCGCCGTGACGTCGTAGTGCGGTGGGCTGGCGAAGTGCAAGCCGCGGCTGGTCGTCTGCGTAGTCAAGAATGCCAACGCCGCGAAGCCGAGCGCCACAAAGGCCCCCGTTCCCAGATTCAACGTACTCGACTTGCTCATTACGATACCCTCTTACAAGAACGCTGCGGTAAGCAAATAATCCAAGAACAACACCACCACGGCAGATGTGACCACCGTGCGCGTGGTGGCCCGCCCGACTCCCTCCGCGGTGGGTGTCGCGTAATAGCCCTCGTAGACGGCGATCAGGCTGCACGCGATGCCGAATATGCAGCTCTTGACGATGCCTTCATTGACGTCGCGCAGGCCGACCGAGGCCCGCATCTGCGACCAGAAGCTGCCTGAATCGACGCCCATGATTTGCACACCCACGAGCTGCGCGCCGTAGATGCCGATCAGGCTGAAGATGGCCGCGAGCAAGGGCATCGTTATGACGCCGCCCAGGAAGCGAGGCACCACCACTCTCTGTATCGGGTCGACCGCCATCATTTCCATCGCCGATAATTGATCGGTGGCGCGCATCAAACCGAGCTCCGAGGCCAATGCGGTGCCGGCACGCCCTGCAAACAGCAGCGCCGTGACCACCGGACCCAATTCCTTGACCAAGCCGATCGTCGCCGCGGTGCCCAAGGCCTCCTCCGAACCGAAACGCTGCAGCAGTTGAAAGCCTTGCAGTCCGAGGACCATGCCGACGAACAGGCCGGACAGCATGATGATGACCAGCGACAACGCGCCCGAATTGAAAACCTGCTGCACGATCAAATCGAACCGCAAAAACGCGCGCGGCGAAAGGGCGATAAGGTTCAGCAGGAACCGCGTGATATCGCCGAGGCCCCGCAACGCATCGATGAAGTTCTGCCAAAGCTCTCGTATGACGTTCAATGATCCTCGCCCTGCGCCAGAAGCTCGGTGAAATAATCAGGAGCGGGGTAGTGAAACGGTACCGGTCCATCGGGCAATCCGCCGACGAACTGGCGCACCACGTCCGACGGGTAGGATTGCATCTCCTGCGGCGTGCCGCGCGCCACCACCTTGCCGCCCGACAACAAGAAAACCGTGTCGGCCACGGTCGAAATTTCCTGCACGTTGTGCGACACGACGATGCTGGTTAGACCGAGAGCATCGTTCAGACGGCGAATCAGCCGCAATATGACGCCCATGGAGATCGGATCCAGGCCGACGAACGGCTCGTCGTAAATCAAGATGTCCGGATCCATCACGATTGCGCGCGCCAAAGCCACCCGCCGGGTCATACCTCCGGACAACTCGGCCGGCATGAGCGGCGCCGCGCCGCGCAAACCCACCGCCTGCAGCTTGGTGAGCACCAATTGGCGAATGAGCCGCTCCGGCAGGTCCGTATGCTCGCGGAGCGGAAAGGCGACATTCTCGAAGACGCTCAAATCGGTGAGCAGGGCCCCATTTTGGAACAGCATGCCCATGCGCCGCCGCAGCAAATACAAATCGGCGCGGCGCACCGTGCGCATATCGGTCCCGGCCACGTGAATCGAGCCGCTGTCGGCGACCGCCTGGCCGGTGATCAGGCGCAGCAACGTGGTCTTACCCGTGCCGCTCGGCCCCATAATGGCGGTCACCCGCCCGCGCGCAATATCCATGTCGAGGCCGGCAAACACCGCGCGGGAGCTCACGGCATAACCCAGATTGCGGATCTCGACGATGGAGGTGCTTTGATTCAAGGATTTGCTTGAGCTTTGAACTCCGCGCCGCAAGGTGCGGATTCGCCGGCAGCGCGCAGGACTAAGCCGCCGCGCTTTCCATCGAAGTCTTGTAGGTACCACCCGCCGCCAAGCCATTGAGCTTGGCGCGGGTGAACAGCGCCTTCTGGCCGGCCGCGAAAGCCGCCGGGTTGCCGCTCCAGGCGCGCAAGGCCGTCTCTTGTAAGGCGCGCCCGTAGCTGAACGTGAGGGCCCACGGCGCCGGTCCGGCCGCATTCATCAGACTCAAATGCAGTGTCGCTTCGGTCGGGCTTTGGCCGCCCGACAAAAACGCGATCCCGGGCACCGCCGAGGGCACGTGGCGCCTCAACGTGCGCAGTGTGGCTTCCGCAACCTGCTCTGCGGTCGCCTGCTCCGCGCACTTCTTGCCAGCTATCACCATGTTCGGTTTGAGCAGCATGCCCTCCAAAAGAATGCGTGCCGAATGTAAATGGCCGAATACCCTTTGGAGCACGGCGTTGGTGACCTCTTCGCAGCGCTGCAACGAGTGGCTGCCGTCCATCAGGACTTCCGGCTCCACGATCGGCACAATGTCGGCCTCTTGGCACAGAGCCGCGTAGCGCGACAGCGCCTGCGCGTTGGCATCGATCGCGTAGGCACTCGGAATGCCCGTGCCGATGTCGATCACCGCCCGCCATTTGGCGAATCTCGCGCCCAATTTGCGGTACTCCGCAAGACGCTCGCGCAAGCCGTCAAGCCCCTCGGTGATGGTCTCGCCGGGAAAGCCGGCCAAGGGCTTGGCGCCGGTGTCGACCTTGATGCCGGGGATCATTCCATGCTCGCTCAAATACGCCGGAAACGGCACGCCCGCTTTGGTCCTCTGACGCAGCGTTTCGTCGTACAGAATCACGCCGCTGATGAATTCGCCCACGCCCGGCGCCGTGAACAGCATCTCGCGATACCCGCGCCGGTTCTCCTCGGTCGACTCCAGCTTGATGCTGTTGAATCGCTTGGCAATGGTGCCGCTGCTCTCGTCCGCGGCCAAAATGCCCCGGTGCTTGGCGACCAACGCACGGGCTGTAGCGGCTAGCTCTACGGTGTTCATAGGTTAAAGTATCTCACTGCTGCATTTCGGGGGATAACCCCTACAAGGATAACAAAATCAGGATGGATCCGCGCCCGGGCTGGCACTTGAACTTAAATAGGACTAAACTAGTCCCACATGCAGGTCCGCTTGACGAAGGGCAATTCATTATGCTGCGAATGGGCAAACTGACCGACTACGCAACCGTCGTATTGGCGAGTCTAGCCCAAGATCCGCCTCGGCATCGCGCCGCAGCGGAATTGGCGGAGCGCACGCGCCTCAGCCGACCCACGGTGAGCAAGGTGCTGAAGGGCTTGCAACGAGCCGGCCTGGTGATCTCCTCGCGCGGCTCGTTGGGGGGGTATCGTCTGGCAAGAGAACCGGAGCAAATCACTGCGGCGCAAATTCTCGACGTGTTCGAAGGCCCGATCGCCATTACCGAATGCAGCGGCGCCTCGAGCCAATGCGGCATCGAGCGGCAGTGTCGAGTCGGCGGCGCGTGGCAGCGGGTCAATGCCGCGATTCGCCGCGCGTTGGAGGATGTGACGTTGCGTCAATTGGCCGGCCTCGATTCGACCTCGGTACGCGTCTCCGGCCTCGCCTTGGAAATTCGACGCCACGCGTCATGAGCGTGCGCGGACTCTGAACCGGAATTCAATCGTGTCAAGCAAATCACAAGACGTCGAAGCGCTCATCGGCCAAAAGTACCGGCATGGATTCGTCACCGACATCGATTCCGATAGTTTGCCGCCGGGGCTCGACGAGGACGTCGTGCGCGCGATTTCGCTCAAGAAAAAGGAGCCTGCGTTTTTGCTCGATTGGCGCTTGAAGGCGTTTCGACATTGGCAAACCATGCAGGAGCCTAATTGGGCCCACGTGCACTACAAGCCGATCGACTATCAGGACATCTCCTATTACTCCGCGCCGCGCGCACCGCAGAATGCGCCGAAGAGCCTCGATGAGGTGGACCCGAAATTGCTCGCCACCTATGCCAAGCTCGGCATTCCGCTGCATGAGCGTGCGCGCCTTGCAGGAGTCGCGGTCGATGCCGTTTTCGACAGCGTCTCGGTGGCCACCACCTTCAAGGAGAAGCTGGGCAAGGCCGGTGTCATCTTTTGCTCGTTCTCGGACGCCGTGCGCGACCACCCGCAATTGATAGAGCGCTATCTGGGCAGCGTCGTGCCTCCGGGGGACAATTTCTTCGCCGCGCTGAATTCAGCCGTGTTCTCCGATGGCTCCTTCGTCTACGTGCCGCCCGGCGTGCGCTGCCCGATGGAGCTGTCCACCTATTTTCGCATCAACGCGGCCAAGACCGGTCAATTCGAGCGCACCTTGATTGTCGCGGCCGAAGGCGCGTCCGTCAGCTACCTGGAAGGCTGCACCGCACCGATGCGCGACGAGAATCAACTGCATGCGGCGGTGGTGGAGCTGATCGCATTGGACGACGCCCAGATCAAGTACTCGACCGTGCAGAACTGGTACCCGGGCGACGAGAACGGGCTTGGCGGAATTTACAATTTCGTCACCAAACGCGGCGAGTGCCGCGGCCGCAATTCCAAGATCTCGTGGACACAGGTGGAAACCGGCTCGGCCATCACCTGGAAATATCCGAGCTGTGTGTTGAAGGGCGAGAATTCGATCGGCGAGTTCTATTCCGTTGCGGTCGCCAACAATTATCAGCAGGCCGATACCGGCACCAAGATGATCCACATCGGCCGCAATACCAAGAGCACGATCGTCTCGAAGGGAATCTCGGCGGGCCATGCCGAGAACACCTATCGCGGCCTGGTGAAGATATTGCCGAGCGCCGCCGGCGCACGCAATTTTACCCAGTGCGATTCCTTGCTGATGGGCGCCAAATGCGCCGCTCACACCTTCCCTTACATGGAAGTGAAGAATCCCACGGCGACGGTCGAGCACGAGGCCAGCACCTCGAAAATCGGCGAGGATCAGTTGTTCTACTGCCTGCAGCGCGGCATCGGCGCGGAAGACGCGGTCAATATGATCGTCAGCGGATTTTGCAAGGTGGTGTTCAAGGAGCTGCCGATGGAATTCGCCGTGGAGGCGCAAAATCTGTTGAGCGTGAGTTTGGAAGGCGCGGTCGGTTGACCGCCGGTTCGAGGAAACAATGTTGCTTAAGATCTCAGAATTGAGCGCCCGGGTTGCGGGCAAGGAGATCCTCCAGGGAATCAACCTCGAGGTGGAAGCCGGCGAGGTGCATGCCATCATGGGCCCGAACGGCTCCGGCAAGAGCACCCTCGCCCAGGTGTTGGCCGGCCGGGAGGATTATGAGATCACCGGCGGCTCGGTCCTCTTCGAGGGGCGCGACCTGCTCGCTTTGCCCGCCGAGGAGCGCGCACGCGCCGGTCTGTTTCTGGGCTTTCAATACCCGGTGGAAATTCCGGGCGTCAACAACGTTTACCTGCTGAAAGCGGCGCTCAACGCCAAACGCAAGGCCGCCGGCGAACCGGAGGTCGACGCGTACGAGTTCTTGGCGCTCATAAAACAAAAGATGAAGCTCATGCATATGAGCGAGACCTTCCTCACGCGCGGCGTCAACGAAGGTTTTTCCGGCGGCGAGAAGAAGCGCAATGAAGTACTGCAAATGCTGGTGTTGGAGCCTAAGCTCTCGATCCTCGATGAGACGGATTCGGGCCTGGATATCGACGCGCTGAAGGTGGTCTCGACGGGCGTCAACAGTCTGCGCGACTCCAAACGCGCGGTGATATTGGTGACCCATTACCAGCGATTACTCGACTACATCGTGCCGGATAAGGTGCATGTGCTGTCGGCGGGCCGCATCTTGAAATCGGGCGATCGTTCGCTTGCGCTCGAACTGGAGCGGCGCGGCTACGATTGGGTCAAGGAGAGCAAAGTCGCATGAACTCGCCGCAGCCTTCCGTCGCCGCGGCGGCGCCATCAGCCGCGCTTCGATCCTTCGAAGCGCAGTGGCTTGCGCGCCAATCCGATTCGCCGAGGCGCGAACCGTGGTCCGCGCACGATCCTTTGTCGGCGCTCCGCGCGGAAGCCATGGGGCGTTTTTTGCGTTTGGGGCTGCCAACCACGCGCGATGAAAGCTGGCGCTACACCAATCTGCGCCGCTTGGCCGCACAGAGTTTCCTCGAGGCGCCGCGCGCACCAGCCGGTTGCCTCGACGCCGCCGATCCGATGGACTCGTGGCGCATCGGAGAACGCCTCGCCACCATTCAAATGGTGAACGGCTTCCCGACGCTGCCCGCGGGCATCAATGCCGTATCAAAATATTTTTATATCAATAACTTACGAGATTTATCTAGAGTAAATCCAGATCTCTTGGCGCGCCATCTTGCACCCTTGTCGGACGCCGAAGGTGCGCGCTGGGGGCTACTCAACAGCGCCTTATTCACCGACGGGCTGTATCTTAAGATCAACGGCAGTCTGGCCGCCCCGCTGGTCATCGTGCACACGGCGGCGGCGGACCGCCCCGGCACCATCGCCTATCCTCGGGTCATCGTCGATGCGGCGCCCGGATCGAATGCCACCATCATCGAACACCATGTTCAGCGCGGCCAATGGACGCCGCTGTGCAATTCCGCCACCCAGCTGGCCCTCCGGCAGGACGCCGCGATCGAGCACTACCGCATATTTGCGACCGGCTCCGGCTGCACACATATCGACTCGCTGGACGTGCGTCAGCAGCGGGGAAGCCGGTGCAAGCAGTTCACCATCGCGTTGGGCGGCGGCTTGGTGCGCGCCTCGCTCGACGCGCACTTAAATGAGCCGGGAGCCTGCCTCGACAGCTACTCGCTGCTGGTGGGCCACGAGGAGCGCCATGTCGACTGCGTGAACATCGCCACGCACCGCGCCGCGAATACTCGAAGCCAGCAAACGGCGCGGTCGATTGCGAGCGGCACCAGCCGCGTGATCTTCAACAGCAAGGTCGTGGTCGAGGCCGGGGCGATACAGGCCGAGTCGCGCCAATCCTGCCGCGGCTTGCTGTTGTCGGACGCCGCCGAAATCGATTCGCGGCCGCAACTGGAAATCCACGCCGACGAGGTCAAGTGCGCCCATGGCGCCACCACCGGCCGACTGGACCCCGACATGCTCTTTTACATGCTTTCGCGCGGCTTGGATCGCGGGACGGCGCAAAGCTTGCTCATCTATGCGTTCCTTGCCGATGTGTTGACCGGCATGTCTTTGATCTCGGCTCGCTCCGCCATCGAGGACGCGCTGATCGCTCAATTGCCGGATTCGCAAGTGTTGCGGAGTTTCCGATGAGCAGCGTGGCCGCGCGCGATCAGCGCTCCCCCTTCGACGTGAGGGCAGTCCGCCGAGAATTCCCGATTCTGCAGCGCTTGGTGCACGGCAAGCCGCTCGCCTACCTGGACAACGGCGCCTCGGCGCAGCGTCCGAATGCGGTCATCGACGCGGTGGATGACTACGAACGGCGTCACCATGCCAACATACATCGCGGGGTGCACACCCTGAGCCAGGAAGCGACGGCCCTATACGAAACCGCGCGCGATCGACTGGTGCGCTTCATCAATGCACGCTCGCGCCACGAGGTCGTTTTCGTGCGCGGCACGACCGAAGCGATCAATCTGGTCGCGCAAAGCTACGCAAGACCGCTGCTCAAGGCCGGCGACGAGGTGCTCATCACCCACCTCGAACATCACGCCAACATCGTGCCGTGGCAAATCGTCTGCGAGCAGACCGGCGCAACGCTTAAGGTCGCGCCCATGGACGCGAGCGGTGAGGTCCACGTCGAGTCCGTCGAAGCGCTGCTCGGCCCGCGCACCCGTCTGTTCGCCTGTGCACATGTATCCAACGCGCTCGGTACGGTGCTTCCGGTACGGCGCTTGATCGCCGCGGCCAAGGCGCGCGGCATCGCCACGTTCATCGACGGCGCGCAGGCGGTACCGCACACGGCAGTCGACGTGCAGGAGCTGGGGTGCGATTTTTACGCGTTTTCGGGGCACAAATTGTTCGCGCCGACCGGCATTGGCGTGCTTTTCGGCCGCGAAGCGCTGCTCGAGCGCATGCCGCCCTGGCAGGGCGGCGGCGACATGATTCTCACGGTGAGCTTTGAAAAAACCACCTACAACGCCCTGCCCTATAAATTCGAGGCCGGCACACCCAACATCTCCGGCGCCATCGGTCTCGGCGCCGCCGTCGATTTCCTGCAGGGACTCGATCTTCAGGCCGCACACGCCCACGAGCATGCGCTGCTCGAGTATGCAACGCGCGCCTTGAGCGGTCTCGACTATCTGCGCATCATCGGTACGGCGAGCGCCAAGGCAAGCTTGATTTCATTCACGGTCGCCGGCGCGCACCCGCACGATCTCGGCACCATTCTCGACCAGGACGGCATCGCGATTCGCACCGGCCACCATTGCGCCATGCCCGTCATGGAGTTCTTCAAGGTGCCGGCGACCGCACGCGCCTCGTTCGCCTTCTACAACACGTTCGAGGAAATCGACCGGCTCACGGCCGCGATCGGGCGTGCCCGCGCGATATTTGCCGGATAATCGCCCATGGAACTCAAAGATCTGTACCGCGACGTAATCCTCGACCACAATCGAAGGCCTCGCAATTTCGGGCCGCTGGAACCGGCCGACGTCAGCGTCGAGGGTTTCAATCCGCTGTGCGGCGACCGACTGACGCTCAGGCTCAGGATGGACGGCGGCAGGATTGCTGATATCCGCTTCGATGGCCAGGGCTGTGCGATTTCGACCGCTTCGGCTTCTCTGATGACCGAAGCGGTCAAGGGCTTGACCCGGAGCCAAGCGCTCGAGCTGTTCGATCGCGTGCACCGTTTGCTCACCGACGATGCGGCCGGCCCCGATGATCTCGGCAAGCTTGCAGCGCTCTCAGGGGTTCACGAATTTCCCGCGCGCGTCAAGTGCGCGAGTCTGTGCTGGCACACCCTCGCCTCCGCCCTGCACTCGCCCGCCGCCGGGGTGTTGCCGGCGGTGTCGACCGAATGAGATTTTAAGCCATGCGGTCGCACGAAAACGAACCCATCGTGGTGCAACGAGAAGTGAAGGCCGTCGCCATTCCGGCCGGCGTCGAAGTCAACCTGAAAATCGGCTCCGTCGGCTACATCACGCAGGCGCTCGGCGGCAGCTTCACCGCCTACATCGACGGCAATCTATTCCGCATCGCCGGCCAGGATGCCGACGCCATCGGCATGACCGCCGCGAAGGCGCCCGAGGTGCCCCCCGGCGCCTCCGAGGAGGACATCCGTAAGGTCATTTGGCAGCAACTGAAGACTTGCTATGACCCGGAGATCCCGGTCAATATCGTCGATCTGGGCTTGATCTACGAATGCGACGTCGCCAAGAACGAGGATTCGACCCGCACGGTCGCCATCAAGATGACCCTGACGGCTCCCGGATGCGGCATGGGCGAGATCCTGGTGCAGGATGTGCGCGACAAGGTTGAGATGGTGCCGACCGTCGCTCGCGCCAATGTCGAACTGGTTTTCGATCCGCCCTGGAACCAAAGCATGATGTCGGATGAGGCCCGCCTGCAAACCGGGATGATGTGAAGAGATCGATGACCTGGATCGATGCCGGACCCGCCTCCGCCCTGGGCGAGGGGCAGATGGTGACCGTCGCCGTGGGCCGGTATATGGTTGTCGTGGCGCGCAGCGGCGGAGCGTATTTCGCGGTGGAGGACATTTGCACGCATGATGGCGCCGAGCTCGGCGGCGGGACGATTGAGGGCACGGAAATCATCTGCCCGCGCCATGGCGCACGATTTTGCCTACGAACCGGCGAGGCGCTGACTCCGCCTGCCTATGAGCCGGTCCGCGTGTTCGCAACCAAGATCGATGATGGACACCTGTGGGTACGCTCAGACTGACCCTGCTGCGGCACGGGCAGGCGCAACCCATCGATATCTTGCACCGAGGACTTCGAGCGAGCGCTGACGCATCGCGGTACGATCGAGGCGAAGGAAATTGCGGCGCGCATCGTCGCACGCAACCTGGCGCCGGACTTGATATTGGTGAGTCCGGCCGAGCGCGCGTGGAGCACTGCCGAGATCGTCGCCGGCGCCTGCGACCTCGATGTCTCGCAGGTACGTTGCGCGCGCGAACTGTACTTGGCGGGCCCCGAAGCGACTTGGCGCTTAATCGCGCGGCAAGACCCGGGCATCGGCCACATCCTCGTCTGCGGCCACAATCCGGGCTTGAGCGAAATCGCGAGTCGCCTGGGTCCTAGCCGAGCGGCGCATCCTGCCCACCGCCGGGTTCGCCACCGCGGTTTGGCACAATGCCCATTGGCACACGTTGCAGCCGGAGGCGGCCCGCAGCTGCAATTTGGACGACCCCGACAGCGAAGCGGAGGCCGATGGCTCTAGGATTGCCGCGCTGCAGCCTCATCAGGCGGCGCCGCTCGCGCTTGTCGGGACGCCTGCGGGCGCGGGCGCGAGAGCTGCGCCAATCGCTGTTGTTCGAGCAGTTTCGCGCGACGTAGGGCGCTAGCGCGGTCTCTACATAATGCGCTTGGGCTTGCGGGGCCGGACCCCGCGCCGCGGCAACCCCAGGATTTCGAACTCCGCGCGATGCCTGAGGGACTGAGTCGATCGCCAATTGCTACTGTGCGCGCTTACCGCCGTTAAACGATCGCCGCGGGCAGCCAACGAGCGCGTTTTATAAAAGCGGGCTTAAAAAAGCCATTTGTCCAGACGATGACTGTCGATCTGGATATCCGGTGTCATGGGTGGGCGTCTCATATCCGGTGCCGACGGCGCTATACTATTGGCTTGCGGCCACACCGACAATTTCAAGGATACAGTGCTCAAGGAATTTCGTGAACGACTCGAGCGGGAGACTCGAGCACTCGAAGCCGCGGGCCTTTTGAAGCGCGAGCTGATCATCGGCTCCGCTCAGGGTCCGGTCGTCAAACTCGCCGATGGCCGCGAGATGATCAATCTTTGCGCCAATAATTACTTGGGTCTCGCAAACCATCCGGACGTGCTGCAAGCGGCGCACGATGCGCTGTCGCGATTCGGCTACGGCGTAGCATCGGTGCGCTTCATTTGCGGCACTCAGAGCGTGCATCGCAAGCTCGAGGAGCGCCTGAGCGCCTATCTCGGGATGGAAGATACGATTTTGTATTCGTCCTGCTTCGATGCGAACGGCGGTCTGTTCGAGACGTTGCTCGACAGCGAAGATGCGGTTATCAGCGACGCGCTGAATCACGCCAGCATCATCGACGGCATACGATTGTGCAAGGCCCGGCGGCTGCGCTATGCGAACAACGATTTGAACGAGCTCGAGCAAGCCTTGAAGGATTCTCAGGACGCGCGGGTGCGTCTGATCGCGACGGACGGCGTCTTTTCGATGGACGGCTCGATCGCCAGGCTCAAGGAGATTTGCGATCTGGCCGAGCGCTACGGCGCCCTCGTGATGGTCGACGACTCGCACGCCACGGGGTTCATCGGCGCACGGGGCCGCGGCTCGCACGAGCTGCGCGGCGTCATGGATCGAGTCGACATCATGACCGGCACGCTGGGTAAGGCGCTGGGTGGCGCAAGCGGCGGCTATGTGGCCGCGCACAAGGAAATAGTCGGTTGGCTGCGCCAGCGCTCCAGACCTTATCTGTTCTCGAACAGCATCGCGCCCCCGGTCGCGGCGGCAACTCTGCGGGTGCTCGATTTGCTGGAGGGCCCGACCGAGCTGCGCGAGCGCCTGCATTCGAATGCGCGGTATTTCCGCGATGGGATGCGCGCCTTGGGCTTCGAACTGCTTCCCGGGGAGCATCCCATCATTCCCGTCATGCTCGGCGATGCGCCGCTCGCGGTGCGATTGGCGCAGCGCATGCAGTCCGAGGGGGTCTACGTCGTCGCATTCGCCTTTCCGGTCGTACCGCACGGCAAGGCGCGAATTCGCACCCAAATGAGTGCTGCGCATTCGCAGACGCAGCTCGGTCAGGTGATTCAGGCATTCGCGCGCGCCGGTCGCGAGATCGGCATCATTCACTGAGGACAAGCCATGAAGGCGTTGGTTAAGGCTCGTGCGGAACCGGGGATCTGGATGCAGGACGTTCCGGAGCCTTCCGTCGGACACAATGACGTCCTGATCAAAGTGCATCGCTCGGCCATTTGCGGCACCGACATTCACATTTTCAATTGGGACGCGTGGGCGCAGAAGACGGTGCCCGTGAACATGGCCGTGGGCCACGAGTACTCGGGCGAGATCGTCGAAATGGGCAGCGAGGTGCGCGGCTTCAGAACCGGCGATCGTGTTTCCGGCGAAGGACACATCACCTGCGGACATTGCCGCAACTGCCGCGCCGGGCGCCGCCACCTGTGCCGTAACACCTTGGGGGTCGGAGTGAATCGAGCGGGCGCATTCGCCCAGTACTTGACGATACCCGCGGCCAACGTCTTCAAGCTGTCCCCTGCCATCGACGATGAGATAGCCTCCATTCTCGATCCGTTCGGCAATGCCACCCACACCGCGCTCGCGTTCAACGTCGTCGGCGAGGACGTGCTGATCACCGGCGCCGGGCCCATCGGCATCATGGCGGTGGCCATTGCGCGCCATTGCGGAGCGCGCCACATCGTCATCACCGACGTGAACGATTACCGGCTGAAACTTGCCGCGACCATGGGCGCCTCGCGCGCGCTCAACGTGGCGCGCGAGTCCCTCGACGACGCGATGCGCGAATTGGGCATGGAAGAAGGCTTCGACGTGGGATTCGAAATGTCGGGCAACCCCACGGCGCTGCGCGACATGCTGCGCACCATGAATCACGGCGGCAGCATATCGATGCTCGGCATACCGCCCGGCGAAACCGCCATCGATTGGAATCTGGTTATTTTCAAAGGCCTGGTGCTCAAGGGGATCTACGGGCGGGAGATGTTCGAAACCTGGTACAAGATGGCGGCCATGCTGCAAAGCGGCCTGAACGTGCGGCCCGTGATCACGCACCGGCTGGGCGTGAACGATTATCTCGAAGGATTCCAGATCATGAATTCGGGAAAATCCGGCAAGGTCATCCTCGACTGGTCGGTGCTCTAAGGACGCGCGCGTTGCAACCGGACACGCCATCGTCCAAGCGCAGGCGCTTTGGGTTGAAGCGTTGCGGGCACATTTGGAGGGGCGCCTGGTGGCCTACAAGCGACCGAGATCATTTGAGTTCGTGAACGAGCCGTTGCGCGGCGATGACGGCATTGTGCCGTTCCGCCCTGCGCAGCGCCCGGCTCGGAAAATTTGGGCGATAATGTCGCCCGCATCCCCTTACGAGTGGCAGATCCGATGGCCGATCATCAATTCGCGTTCTTGACCTCCACCACCCATCCGGGCTTTTTGAACGCACCGCCGCTTGCCGGGCGGCCCCACGCGCAAGTCGTCGTGGCCGGAATCGCGTGGGACGGCTCGACCACCAACCGCCCCGGCAGCCGCTTCGGTCCCTTTGCCATCCGCCGTTCGAGCCACATGCTGTGCGACGGATGGCATCCGCTGTTCAAGGTTTCGCCGGTCGAGGCCCTTGCCGATGTCGGCGACCTCGCCCTGCCCAACACCTCGTTGTCCGCCATGCGCGCGGTGCTCGAGCCGCTGGCATCGGAGCTGATTGCGCGGCATCACATGGTGTGGCTGGGCGGCGATCACTCGATCACCTTGCCGTTGCTGCGAGCCTATCGTGCGCGGCACGGTCGACCGCTGGCGCTGGTGCATTTCGATGCGCACTGCGACACCTGGCCGGATCACGCCGGCGAGCCCTCCGGGCACGGCACCTGGGTCCGCGAAGCAATCATCGAGGGCCTGGTGGATCCGCGGCTCACGGTGCAGTTTGGAATTCGCTCCTCGGCGCAGCCGGAGATCGGCGAGTACGTGCGCACGCGGGGCGGATTGATTTACACCGGGCGCGACTTGCGCGGACGGACCAGCCCGGCGCAGCTGCGCGACATCTGCACCGAGGTGCGCGCGCGCCTCGCTTCCGGTGCCGGCACGCCGGTCTATCTTTCGCTGGATATCGACTGCCTGGATCCGGCCTATGCGCCTGGAACCGGCACGCCCGAGCCGGGCGGCCTCGCCACGGACCAGGTGATGACGCTGTTGGAGGAATTGCACGACCTCGACTGGATCGGAATGGACCTATGCGAGGTCGCGCCGCCGTACGATCATGCCGAATTGACCAGCAACGCGGCCGCGACTCTGGTGTGGACTTATTTGTGCGGCCGCATGGCACCGCACCGCCCGCCGATCTAGCGAGGTGCGAGCACTCGGCGCGCGCTGGGCGGCTCCTTGCACCAGCAATAGGCGTATAGCCCGCGGGGATCGTTCAGCCTCGCGATCGCGCGAGCCTGTTCCAGCAGAGGGTCGATCACCCGCTCGATGTCGCTGCGCGGCGCAGCGAGACCGGTCATCTGTCCGAGGCGCAGCGCCTCGGCACGCAACTGCATCATGAGCTGTTCGCGCAGCGAAAGTTCCGATTCGATGTACTCCACATCATAGTCCGCACCGAGTTCGGCAAGCTTTGCCGCAGCGTCGCTTGCATCCTTGAGTCCGCCGAGATGGTCGACCAAGCCGATGCGTTGCGCATCGATGCCCGCCCAGACGCGGCCTTGCGCGATCTTGTCCACATCCTCCACACTCTTCTTGCGCCCTTCTCCCACGCGGCGCAAGAATTCGGCGTAAGCGTGATCCACCGAACTTTGCAGGATCTGCCGCGCCGGGGCATCCAAGGCGCGATCCAAGCGCATGTCTCCCGCCATCGGCGTGGTGCCGATTCCGTCGACCTTGACGCCGAATTTCTCCAATGTGCGCTGGAAGGTCGGCACCACCGAGAAAACTCCGATGGAACCGGTCAAGGTGGTGGGACTCGCGAATATTTGATTGGCGGCTGCGGAAATATAGTATCCGCCCGACGCCGCGTAAGTGCTCATCGATACCACTACGGGTTTGCCGGCCTTGCGCAGCGCCTGCACCTCGCGAAGAATTTGTTCCGAGGCAAACATGCTGCCGCCCGGACTGTCGACGCGCAGCACCACTGCCTTGACGGTGCGGTCATAGCGCGCCTGGCGCAACAGATCACCCGTGCTCTCGCCCCCGATCCTGCCCGGCGGTTGCCGGCCGTCCAAAATCTCCCCCGAGGCGACCACGATGCCGACCTTGGCGTCGGATTTGGATCTGAGCACGCGCTTGGGGCGAATTGCGGCAAGATACTGATTCATTCCGATGGAATTGAAGGAATGAGTGTCATTGTCCTCGCCCACCAGGTTTTTCAATTCGTCGGCGAGCTGGCGGCGGCTCTTCAGCGCGGTCACCAAACCGCGCTGCAGCGCGAGCTTGGCTGCGTCGCCGTTCACGGCGGCCAGGGCCGCCGGCGCCTCCGCCACGTACTCGCTCAAGGCGTTGGCGGGCAAGGAGCGCGCCCGTGTGACGTCTTGACTGTAGGCGTTCCACAGCGCCGTGAGCCACGCGGAGCTTTCCTCGCGCTCGCTCGGCGCCATATCGCTGCGCGAGAATTGATCGGTAAAGCTCTTGAAGGTGCCGGCCTTAAAAATGTTGACGTCGACGCCGAGTTTCTCGATCGCATCCTTCAAGAACATGCGGTAGTAGCTGAAGCCGTCGACGTAGACGAACCCCAGCGGATCGAGGTACACCTCGCCGGCCTGCGCGGCGAGATAATATTGGGTCTGATCGAGGGAATCGGCGCCCACCACCACACGCTTACCGGCGGAGCGAAAATCACGTAAGGAAGCGCCGATCTCCTGCAATTTCGACAGACCCGACACATCCAGATTGCCGAGATCCAACACGATCAATTTGATGCGTGAATCGTTTTTGGCCGACTCGATCGCGTCGATCACGTCCTTGAGCAGGGTCTCGGGCGCAGGGCCGCCGGAAGCTTGCCCGATCGCGCGGCGCACCGGATCGCTCGATAACTGTTCGACCAGTTCGCCCTCGGGCGCGATCAACAGTGCGGAGCTGCGCGGCACGAGCGGAACCGACGTATGCAATGCGGCGAGGATGAAGCCGAATATGACCAGCAACAGGATGAGGTGAAGGGTCTTGCGGATACCCTCCAGAATTCGCCAAACGAGCCCGAAAAACCCCATTAGAGCCGCCCCGACCCCCATTCAATGCTTTTCGACATCTCGGCCGGCGCGCGCAAGACAGCCGCCGGGCGTCAGATCTTTTCGTCGATCCGCGCCGCCTTGCCGGACAGGTCGCGCAGGTAATACAGCTTCGCGCGCCGCACGGCGCCGCGACGTTTGACGCTGACCTCGCTGATCGAGGGGCTGAAGGTCTGGAACACGCGCTCCACGCCCTCGCCGTGCGAAATCTTACGTACCGTGAAGGAGGAATTTAGGCCTCGATTCTTCTTGGCGATCACCACGCCTTCATAGGCTTGAACGCGTTCGCGGTCGCCTTCGGTCACCTTGACCTGCACCACCACGGTATCGCCGGGGTTGAAGTCCGGAAGCTGGCGCGTCGCGCGCTCGCCGTTCAATTCTTGAATGATCTTGTTCATAGCTATCGTCCTCGCCGTAACAATCGTCTAATGACCGGACTATCGGTTACTCGCCGCGTGCGCACTTGAATTCCTCCAACAGCGCCCGCTCCTCACTATTCATACCGCGCCGCTCGAGCAGCTCCGGCCGGTGCAGCCACGTCCTTCCAAGCGCCTGCTGCAAGCGCCAGCGCCGGATCGCCGCATGATCGCCGGATGCCAACACCTCGGGCACCGCATGACCGTCCAACGAGGCGGGCCGCGTATAATGCGGCCAATCCACCAGCCCGTCGGTGAACGATTCCTGCACCGCCGACTCCGCACTGCCGAGTGTTCCGGGCAACAACCGTACGATCGCCTCGATGACCACCAGCGCCGGCAGTTCGCCACCCGTCAGCACATAATCGCCGATAGACCACTGCTCGTCGATCTCGAACTCGAGGAACCGCTCATCGACACCCTCGTAGCGGCCCGCCACCAAGATCAAGCCCGGCCAATCGCGCGCCCCTTGCGCCCTCTCCTGCTCGAACGTGGAACCGTCCGCACCCAAATACACGCGCCGGCTTCCCGCCGGGAGCGCCGCCTGGGCGGCCCGCAACGCGGCCCGCAACGGCTCGACTTTGAGCACCATGCCAGGTCCCCCGCCGTACGGACGATCGTCCACCGTACGGTGCAGGTCGGTGGTGTAATCGCGCGGATCGAAACATTCGACCTGCGCCACTCCCCGCTCGAGCGCCCGCCCCAAGACGCCGTGCGCCAACGCATCGCGAATCATGAGCGGAAACAAAGTCACCACCGCAATACGCATGAGCTTTGAAGCCTACCGCAATTAGCGGGTCGCCGCGTCCCAGTCCACGATGATCCGCCGTGCCTGCAAATCCACCCGCCGCAGGTGCTGTGGAACGGCCGGCACCCAATATTCCTTCTCCCCGCGCACCACCATCAGCGCGTGCGCCGGTATCTCCACGAAATGCCGCACCACTCCGAGCCGCTCGCCCTCAAGATTCACCACTTCGCAGCCGATCAAATCGGCCCGGTAAAAGTCCTTGTCCTGGCGCGGCGGCAACTCGCTGCGCGGCACGCCGATCATCGCCCCCTTGAGCGCCTCGGCCCCGTCGCGATCCTCCACACCGACCAGTTTGACGGTCAACTGCCCGCCACTGCGGCCGGTTGATTCGATTCGGTACGGTCGCCAGGCGCCGCCTAGGCGCAGCAGCAGGCTGCGATGTTCCAGCAAGCGCTCAGGCGGTTCTGTGTATGAGCGAAGCTTGACCCAACCGCGTACTCCAAATGGCGCACCCACGACCCCAAGCTCGATGAGCGCCCCAGACTCGATGAGCGAAGATGGTTCGCCGCTCATCCTAAGCACCCGGCGTTCTCTTCGGGATTCCTTATGCAGCCTGTTTGCGAAAGACGGTCAGCAGATGCTTGACCCGATCCGACAAATGCGCGCCTTCTTTAAGCCAGTGCTCGATGCGAGCCACATTTAGACGCAGCTTGATTTCTGCGCCCCGCGCGACGGGATTAAAGAGCCCAACGCTCTCCAGGCTGGTGCCGCCCTGGCGTTTGCGGCTGTCTGTCACCACAACGTGATAGAACGGCGTCTTCTTGCCGCCGCGTCGAGTCAAACGGATCGTCACCATCTTTTATTCACCTTGCAATGCCTAGCCGTTAATTGTAATGAATTCGAAGGCATCAGGGCAAGAAAAAGGATGCTCAGGGCCCAAATTACGGCTTTGGGCCAAATCCCGGGGGTAATCGACCACCCATGCCACGCATCATGCTCTTGAGCATCCCGCCCTTGGCGAGCTTCTTCATGGTCTTTTGCATCTGATCAAACTGCTTTAACAGGCGGTTGACCTCTGGCAATTGCACGCCCGCACCTGCTGCGATGCGTCGTTTTCGCGACCCATCGATCATTTCCGGTCGCCGGCGCTCGCGTGGGGTCATCGAATCGATGATCCCCATCTGCCGCATGAGCATCTTCGGATTCACCGCGCCGGCCGCGGCGGCGGCATTCGCCTGCATTTGCGCCGGCAATTTGTCCAGCAGCGCGCTCATGCCACCCATCTTCTGCAACTGACTCAACTGGTCGCGCAGATCCGCCAAATCGAAGGACTTGCCTTTGCTGATTTTCTTGGCGAGCTTCTCGGCCTTTTCCTGGTCGACTTGCTCCCGCACTTGCTCGACCAGCGACAGCACATCGCCCATGCCGAGAATCCGGGAAGCGATCCGCTCCGGCAGGAACAGCTCGAGCGCCTCGGATTTCTCGCCGGTACCGACGAAGAGTATCGGTTTGCCGGTCACTTCCCTCACCGACAGGGCCGCTCCGCCGCGCGCATCGCCGTCGGCCTTGGTGAGTATCACGCCGGTCAGACTCAACGCTTCATTGAACGCCTTGGCCGCGTTGACGGCATCCTGTCCGGCCATGCTGTCGACAACGAACAGCCGTTCGTGGGGCTTGATCGCCGCTTCCAACGCTTTGACTTCCGCCATCATTTCGGTATCGATGTGCAGGCGGCCGGCCGTATCGAGCAACAGCACGTCGTACGCCTGCAGCGTCGCCTCGTTCAAGGCGCGCCTGGCAATCTCCACCGGCGCGTCGCGCGTGTCGCCGCTTGAGAATCCGGCCCCCACTTGGGACGCGAGGGTTTGCAGCTGCAGAATGGCCGCCGGACGGTACACGTCGGTGCTGGCCAGCAGCACTTTTTTATTCTGCTTTTCGATGAGCCAGCGCGCGAGCTTGCCCGCTGTCGTAGTCTTACCGGCCCCCTGCAGGCCGGCGAGCATGACCGTGACCGGACGCTGCGCGCGCAGGTTGAGGCCCGGGCTCGGCTCACCCATGAGGCGCACCAACTCCTCGTGCACCACCTTGATGAAGGCTTGTCCGGGGGTCAGGCTCTTGGTGATTTCGACGCCGATCGCTCGAGCCTTGATCGCATCGGTAAAGCGCTTCACGACGGGAAGCGCGACATCGGCATCGAGCAGAGCGAGCCGGACCTGCCGCACGGTGTCGGCGATATTGTCCTCGCTCAGATGGCCGCGGCCGGACAACGCCTTAAGCGCGCTCGATAGACCCGAAGTGAGACGGTCGAACATCGTCGCCATTATAGTAGCGTTCGCGGCGGGAATCTCGGCGGCGGCCGGGAACCGGGAGCCAGTCGGAAGTATTCCACGTGAGCCGAGTTGCCTTGGCGAGGGACCGGGCTGATTCCGCTTCATCCGTCGTTGTGTCATCATTTCGCGGCCGTGATCCTCGCCATTACCCTGTTTGCGCTCTATATCGCCAGTGCTTGGCTCATGCTGCGAACGGTGAGCAAGCCGCGCTTGGATCCCCTCGCTTGGGCAATCACCGTCACGGCGATCGTCGCTCACAGCGACGCCATCGTGCGCATGATGCTCTCGCAGGGACAGTTTTCGATCAACCTGCTCGAGGCCCTTTCGATGCTCGCGTGGACGTTGAGCGTGCTGGCGTGCCTCATTTCCATCGAAAGGCAAAATCGCGTGTTGGGGGCCATCTTGCTGGCGAGTGCGGCATTCGGTGCCGCGGCATTCGGCGCGGCCGCCTTTGGCCCCGGACACACGTACGCCAAGGAGGCCGCGCCCGGATGGGAATTCACCGCGCACATACTGCTTTCCATGGCCGCGGCGGCATTGCTGTTCGCCGCCGCCGTCACCGCCCTGCTGCTGGTGTTCCTGGATCGCCGGCTGCATGCCCGGCGGATCGCCGATCTGCCGACCGGGCTCCCGCCGCTCGATTTGCTCGAAAAGGTCATGTTCCGGCTGATCGGCGCCGGGTTCATACTGCTGACGCTCGCGCTACTGACCGGCTTCATCTTCGTCACCAATCTTTGGGCGCAGCACCTGCAACACAAAACGATCCTCTCAGTCATCGCCTGGGTGATATTCGCCGTGTTGCTGCTGGGCCGGGTCCGCTATGGCTGGCGTGGGCGCGCCGCGGTGCGTTGGGCGCTATGGGGATTCGGCTTTCTGGTCCTGTCGTATTTCGGCTCCAAGTTCGTTCTCGAATACCTGCTTGGGCGACATTGGGGCTGACCACGTAGGCGAATGGCACAAATCCCTATCGGTGCATTGTTCGCTGCGCTGGGCGTCCTGCTGATTCTGGCCGCGTTTTTCGCGGGCAGCGAGACCGCGCTCATGAGTCTGAATCGATACCGGCTCCGGCATCGCGCCAAGGCCGGCAATCGGGCCTCAAAACTGGCGGAGAACCTGCTCGCCAAACCGGACCGATTGATCGGTCTCATCTTGCTGTTGAGCACCGTCGTCAATGTGGCGGCGCCCATGTTGGTCGGATTCATAGCGCTGCGGCTCGGCGGCGAATTCCTGGTCGCGTTCGGCGCGGTGATGCTCACGCTGGTGCTGCTGATCTTCTGCGAAGTCGCTCCCAAGACCTTCGGTGCCCTGCGTCCGGAGCGTGTCGCCCTGCCGGCCGCCTATGTCTACACACCGTTGTTATGGGCACTGTACCCGTTCGTGTGGGCCACAAATCTGCTGGCGAACGGTGTCCTGCGTTTGCTCGGCGTCTCGCAGCAGCAAGCCTCGCATTCCCTGAGCAGTGAGGAGTTGCGCACCGTGGTCGCTGAAGCGGGCGCCATGATCCCGCATCGCCACCAGCAGATGTTGGTGAGCATTCTCGATTTGGAGAAGGCCACCGTGGAAGACATCATGGTGCCGCGAACCGAAATCATCGGTATCGACATCGACGACGCCTGGGACCAGATCGTCGAACAGCTGCGTCAAAGCCAGCACACGCGCTTGCCGGTGTTCCAGGGCGACATCGACCGCATCATCGGCGTCCTGCACATGAAGCGCGTCGTGCACGAACTCGCACGCGGCCACTTGGATAGGGAGGGGCTGATCGAGGCGGCCAGCGTCCGCGACGCCTACTTCGTCCCTTCGGGCACCACCCTGAACGCACAACTGCTGAATTTTCAGCGTGACAGGCGCCGCATGGCGTTCGTCGTGGACGAGTACGGCGACATCCAGGGTCTGGTCACGCTGGAGGATATCCTCGAAGAGATTGTCGGCGAATTCACAACCGACCCCGCTGCCATGATGCACAAGGACGTGCGTCGCGAAGCGGACGGCAGCTACGTAGCGAACGCATCCACCACCATCCGCGCCTTGAATCGCTCCATGCGCTGGAACCTGCCCACGGACGGCCCCAAAACCCTGAACGGCCTGATCGTCGAATTCCTCGAGACCATTCCGGAACCGGGCACCACGCTGAAACTCGCGGACTACATGCTGGAGGTCTTGCAGACCGGCGATAACGCCATCAAGACGGTGCGCATTCGCCCCCCCGAGCCGCGCTAGCGGACGTCGGCGCGCGGCTTCTCGACCACGCCGCCTTTCATGACGAATGCGACGTGCTCGAGGACCACCATGTCGTCGAGCGGAGAGCCTGGAACCGCGACGATGTCGGCGTAATAGCCGGGCTTCAGTGCGCCGATCTGACCGTCCCATCCGAGCAGCTTTGCGCCGTTGATCAGATCCGCCTGGAGCACGGCGAGGGGTTTCATTCCGTATTTCACCATCAGTACGAATTCGCGCGCCTGGGTTCCATGATCGAACGGCCCCACATCCGAACCGACGGCAAACGGAATGCCGGCGGCGATTTGTCTCTTGAATTCCCGGATCTTGTAGTCGAGCATCGCGGCGTCCGCAGCAGCGGCCGCGGAAGGCGCGCGATTGGCGAAAGCCTCCAAGACGGCGAAGGTCGGCACCGCCGGAATGTGCTTCGCCTTCATGATCCGCATGGTCTCATCGCTCAGTTGGTTGGCATGCTCGATGGAGGCGACGCCCGCCTGCGCCGCGTAAAGCGTCCCGGGCTCGCCCACGGCATGCACCGCGACGCGGCTACCGAGGCGACCGGCCTCTTCGACCGCGGCTCGCAGCTGCGCCGCCGTGTACTGGTAGGGAGTGCTCAACACGCCGCCCTGCATCTGATCCGGACCTGTCTCATAGATTTTTACGAAATCCGAACCTTGCTTGTGCTGCTCACGGATGGCGGCAACGAGCTCATCCGCGCTGTTCGCATAGCTGGCGTTCGACAAGACGTGCTGCTCGGGATTGAATCCAATGGCATCCTCGTGCCCGCCGAGAATGTCGATTGCATTTCCGCAGATGCGCAGCCGCGGTCCGGGAATCAGGCCCCGATCGATGGCGTCGCGGACCGCCGTGTCGGCGGACCCCGCGCCCTCGGTACCCATGTCCCGCTCCGCGGTAAAGCCGGCCATGAGGTCGGCCCGTGCCGCGAGCACTGCCTGGATGGTTCGCTGCGGCACCGACTCTTCGACGGTCTGCAGGTCTTCGGCACCCGGATGCAGGAAAAGATGCACGTGCGCATCGATGAGACCCGGCAGCAACGTGGTCCCGCCGAGATCGACGACCTCGGCGCCGGTCGGATGCTGCACGGACATGCCTACCGCCACGATGCGGTCGCCTTCGATCAGGACTTCAGCGGGTGTTACCAGCCGCCCGGTATCGACTTCCAGCAGGTGCGCGGCATGCAGGACAATGGAGTGGCCAGCCGAGTCGGCCAACGCGGCCGGTGAGGCGACCGCCATGACCAGCATCAGCACGCAGCCGATCGTGGAGTCTGTTATCACCGTCGCGCCTCGCCGCAGAAGCAACTACCCATATAGATCTTTTCGTTCGCCATCGCGCCCTCCCCCATGTGATGTCTCAATGTCGATCGCCCCCGCATTGATCCGCATGCTCGCGCAAGGATACCTCAAGCGCCTCGCTGAGCCGCGTCACGCCGCGCACCGTCATACCTTCGGGCGCGCGCTTCGGGACATTGGCCTGCGGCACCAGCGCAAGCTTGAACCCATGCTTGGCCGCCTCGCGCAAGCGCTCCTCGCCGAACGGCACGGGTCGAATCTCCCCCGCCAGCCCCAATTCGCCGAACGCGACCAGCGAATTCGGCACCGGCAGATCGCGCAGACTCGATCGCGCGGCCAGCACGATCGCGAGATCTCCGGCGGTCTCCGCAAGCCGAACGCCGCCGACCACGTTGGCAAACACATCTTGGCCATGCAGTAACAGCCCGGCGTGGCGGTGCGCGACAGCCAGCAACATGGTAAGGCGGTTACCGTCGATTCCGACGGCCACGCGGCGCGGATTGGCGCCGAGGCTGGCATCGGCGAGCACCTGTACCTCGATCAGCAGAGAGCGTGTACCCTCGCGCATCACCGTGATCACGCTTCCCGGAACGGGCTCCTGGTGACGCGACAAAAAAATCGCGGACGGATTGGCGACTTCGCGCAGCCCCTGCTCGACCATGGCGAACACGCCGATCTCATTGGCGGCGCCGAAGCGATTTTTCACCGATCGCAGCACGCGAAACCGGCTGCCGGTATCGCTCTCGAAATACAGCACGGTATCGACCATGTGTTCGAGTACGCGGGGCCCGGCAATTTGGCCTTCCTTGGTGACGTGGCCGACCAGCAATACGGCGGTACCACTGCCCTTGGCGAAGCGGACCAATTCGGCGGTGCATTCGCGCAACTGGGAGACCGCGCCCGGCGCCGCCTCGATGCGCTCCGAATACATCGTTTGGATCGAATCGACCACGAGCACGCACGCCTTGAGGTTCGCGGCGGCGCCGACGATCTGCTCGACTTGAGTTTCGGCCATGAGCCGAGCGCTCGCGGCCTGAAGGCCCAGCCGCCGCCCCCGCAACGCGATCTGTTTGAGCGATTCCTCGCCGCTGGCATAGAGCACCGGGCCCGATTGATTGAGCGCCGCGGCCGCCTGCAGCATCAGCGTGGATTTACCGATCCCGGGATCGCCGCCGATCAAGGTCACCGACCCGGGAACCAAACCGCCGCCGAGCACTCGATCGAGCTCGCCCGAACCGGTTGTCAGGCGCGGCTGATCGACCGTCGCCTCCGCCGCCAAGGACGACAGGTCGCTTCGGACCTCTCTTGCCCGCCCCGCCGCAGCGCCGCGCGGGCCTGCCGCCTGTGCCTCGGCCAGCAAAGTGTTCCATGCGTCGCAACCGCTGCATTGGCCCTGCCACTTCGGTGACGCCATTCCACAGTTCTGGCAAACGAAAACCTCTTTAAATTTGGGCATTGGGCTACCTTTCGGGCCGAATATGTGAGCTTAGCATTGCAGCCTAGGTGTCCCGATCACCTATACTGCGTGACTTCTGTGGACGGATTATGTCTATTGCATGCGCAAATTCGGGCTGATCGCGGCAATTCTGGGCCTTGGCATCCTTGGGCTGGACCTATTGCTCCGAGTACTCGCGCATGTGAGCCCCTGGCTGTGGCTGCCGGGCACCGCGCTGCTGTGCGGCGGCGGCGGCCTGTATCTGTGGGCGCGCGGGTCCTCCGCGGCGCCGGTGATTCCTGCACCGAAAGCCCCCGCCCCCATAGGAACCGACACGGCGCGGATATTGGACAACTTCGAGCAACGCTTCGCCGAACTCAAAGGCCGCAAGGCCAGCGATACGGTGGCGGGCGATCTGTACACGCTCGGCACGCAGTTGGAGCGGCGCGGACGCGCCATGCAGGCTACTGCCGTTTATCGGCATTTGGCGCGCATCGACAATACCTACCGCGATGTGGCCGCGAGATTGAGGCGCTTGATGGACGCCGAACGCACCAAATCGGCGACTGCGGGGGTCCCGGCCGCGCGAGCGACGGCCTCGATTCGCTCAAGCGAATCGTCCGCTGCTGCCGCAACCGCAACGCCGCCAGTCGGCCCGGCGGCGAGCGATCAGACGGCGCGGGAAACCGCAGGCTCCGCCGAGAACGTGCAGCGCTTGGGCCGCTACCAATTGGAGCGCGAAATCGGTCGCGGCGCCATGGGCATCGTCTATTTGGGCCGCGATACCGCCATCAATCGCCAGGTCGCGATCAAGGCCATCCCGCTTGCCAGCGAATTCAGCGACACCGAACTCGCCGAAGCGAGAGTGCGGTTCTTTCGCGAAGCGGAAACTGCGGGGCGCCTCAATCATCCAAACATCGTCACGATTTATGATGTGGGCGAGGAACACGGACTTGCCTATATAGCGATGGAGTACTTGAAGGGCCGTCATTTGAGTGAATTTGCAACGTCCAACACGCTTCTGGAGCCGCGCAAGGTGCTCGATTTGATCGGGCGCACGGCGCAGGCTTTGGGATTTGCGCACAAACAGCAGGTGGTGCATCGGGATATCAAGCCCGCGAACATCATGTACGACCCGAGCACCGATGTGCTGAAGATCACCGACTTCGGTATCGCGCGCTTGACGGGCACAGGCACCACGCGCACGGGCATCGTGCTCGGCACGCCCTCGTTCATGTCGCCGGAACAGCTCGAAGGGCGAACTGTGACCGGTCACTCGGACTTGTTTTCCCTGGGTGTTAGCCTGTTTCAGTTGTTGACCGGCCAGCTGCCGTTTGCGGCGGATTCGATGACCGGTCTAATGCAGCAGATCGCCGAAGCGCCGCACCCGCCGTTGCGAGCCTTCCGGCCGGATCTGCCGGCCTGCGTGGAAAGCATCGTCGATCGTGCGTTGGCCAAGAATCCCGAAGCGCGGTTCGAGTCAGGCGGCCAAATGGCGGCCGCATTGGATGAGTGTCGGGCGAGTATGCCGAGCGGGCCGCGATAATGGGTTATCACGATAAGATTGTAGAAGCGAAGATGCGATCATGAGCTTGCGGGGCAAAATCACCAGCGTGGCGCTCACCGACACGGGCAAGGTCCGCGAGCACAACGAGGACATGATCGGCGCCGAGGCGGATATCGGTCTGTTCGTACTGGCCGACGGCATGGGCGGCTACAATGCGGGCGAGGTCGCGAGCGGAATCGCGGTAAAAACCATCATCAATTTGGTGCGCGATGCGCTGAGCCGCGAGGACCTCTCGGTGCGCGATCCGGAGACGGGCTTGACGCGTCCCAGCATCATCTTGCGTGATGCGATTCATAGAGCCAATAAAATCATCTACCACACCTCCAAGACTCAGCCGCAATGCGAGGGCATGGGTACCACCGTGGTGGCCTGCCTGTTCCATGATAATAAAATGTCGATCGCGCACGTCGGCGACTCGCGCCTGTACCGGCTGCGCGACAACCGCTTCGAACAGATGACCCTGGACCATTCCCTGCTGCAGGAATTGGTGGATCGGGGCTTTTATTCGCAGCAGGAGGCCCAGCGCGCCACCAATAAGAATTATGTTACACGGGCGCTTGGAGTCGAGCAGAATGTCGAGGTGGAGATCCACGAGGAGCCGGTTCAAAAGAGCGACTATTACGTGCTTTGCTCCGACGGCCTCTCAGACATGATCGAAGATGAGGATATTCACTTAACAATCAGCACCTTTAGTGCTAATCTTGATACGGTTGCTAAGCAATTGATTCAGCTGTCGAACGACAATGGCGGGCGGGACAACGTGTCGGTCATCATGGCGCACGTAGCTGAGCCGTTCCCCGCACACCGGCGTATATTTGACAAAATATTGGGATGGTTCGGCTAGCAAATTGGAGTCTGAATGGCACGCCTGATGCTCAGCTTGGATGGTCAAGTCCTCGCAGAATACAACATGAACAAGGAGCGCTACACCATAGGGCGCCTCCCGGATAACGATATTCGCATCGATAATCCGGCGGTGAGCGGCCATCATTCGCTCATCATCAATATCCTCAACGACTCCTTCTTGGAGGACTTGAACAGTACCAATGGCACCTATGTCAATGGCAAGCTGATCAAGAAGCACGCCATGCAGCACGGCGATGTCATCACGGTCGGACACCACCAGCTGCGGTTTGTCGACAGCCAGGATGGCGAGGCGGAGCAGGACGAATTCGAAAAGACGATGGTCATCACGCCGAGCTCGCAGGGCGAGGAGCGGATTCGGCGGGTCGGCGTCGCGGTAGATCAGGCGGCCAAAGCCATTGCGGCAAAACGCCCCGCCGGACCGGGAGGCGTGCCGGAGAATGCCACCGCGTTGCCGAAGGCGAAGCTACAGGTGTTGAGCGGCGCTTTCGCGGGCCGCGAGCTCGAGCTGACCAAGGCGCTCACCACGCTCGGCAGGCCCGGCGTGCAGGTGGCCGCCATTACGCGGCGCGCCGAAGGCTATTTCATCGTGCACGTCGACAGCGAAAAGGAAGGCGACTATCCGCTCGTCAACGGCGTGCCCATCGGTCCACAGGCGCGTCGGCTCAACGATAACGACGTGGTGCAGCTCGCGGGCGTGAAAATGGGGTTCTTCGAGAGCTAAATTACGCGACTCCTCACGGCAGCGGTGCCCCCTTGGCCACACGCACCACCGCTGTGCCGGCGATTTTATCGTGCCACGCCTGCTTTCCATGGTCGAAGGCAATCCAAAAGAATCCCAATCCGGCGACCGCCAGAGACAAAAAGCAGCCGAGCGCGCGGACGATCGCGGTCTGCCAATCGATGGGCCGTCCATCCAGCCGAACTACGCGCAAGTCGAATACGATTCCACCGATCGTCGAGCCGCGCATTTTCCACATGACCGCCCCATAGGCGGCGAGCACCAGCAGCTCGAGATTAAACACGTGACGCAGCACGCCCATGATCAACCCGACCAGCAATGCGTCCAGCAACAGCGCCAGCATGCGAACCCAAAACCCTGCGCGCGGCAGCGCCGCCGTGATATCCGGCGCGGCCACAGCCGCCGCAGCGGGCGTTGCTTCCGCCGCCGCAGCCGAAAGCGGTGCCGAAGGCGCTGTTTCCGCCGCAGCAGCGGCCGCGGCGAGCGGTTGGGCCGAGCGCGCAGGCTCCGCCTGCGAGGCTCGTCGCCGCTGCACCGCGAGTGCGAGCGTGTAGGCGACCGCACCCAACCCGAGCAGGCCAAGGAGCTTGAAGACCACAATGCCGAGCACCGGTACGCAGTAAAGCGCCAATACGATTGCACCACCGATGAGCACCGCGGCTGCCGGATGCCCGAGCGCGCCCGCACGGTCCCCGCCAAGGCAGCGACGGCCCAACCAGGCGAGCATGACCGCCTTGCCGAACAGCCCCGCACAGAATAACGCGAGGCCGAGAAACGGCACCGCGATGAGTCCGATCACCGTGATACACAACAGCACCAATAGCACGGGTATCAGCAGCACAGTGAGCAGCGCCGTGAGCGCGGTCGTCCCGGGCTGCGTCTCGAGGGTGTTCACGCATTGCGTAACGGCCTCGCGAAACAGCAGCGCGAGGCCCACGTACAGCGCCAGCAGCGCCAACGCCAAGCCCCACGCCCAGCCAATCCCCGCCACCAATGCCAGCGGGCGTCCGTAGAACAGGCAATGATCGATCCACGGCCGCAGCCACTCGAAGCCGGCGGCGCCGCCGGCGATGCTGCTGACATCGCCGTGCACGATCGAAGCCTCATCGCGCTGCACTGTGCCGCCGATCGCAACGACATCGCCGCCGATCTCGGCATGAGGCCCCAACACGACGTTCCCCAAGATGGCGACCACACTGCCGTCGACCGAGCTGTCGGCGTAGGTGTCGCCCAAGATCGCGACCGCGCTGTCTTTCACCGGTCCGCTGACCCGCGTATTGCCGAGGATCGACACCACGTCCCGCGCCGTGCCCGCGCTGCTTGATGAACCGAGGATCGACACGACCGAGTCGGCCTGTTCACCCTCTCGCAGAGTCGAGCCATGTCCGATGCTGACCACGCTGTTGCCGTGGCGGTGACGCCGCTCGAACCGTCCGCCCCAGTCGTCCGGTCCAACCGAGTCGAGAGGTTTCGGCGCACCTTGCGCCGGCGCGTCGTCCGCCGATCCGGCAGTGCCCTGTGTGGCCGGGCTCGACAGGTCCGAGGCGCTCGCCGGCGCCGCGGCCTGGGCGCGCTCGATGGCGCCCCATACGGGCAGCAAGACCACCAGCAACAGTGCAAATCGTTGCCAATGAAACGTGTTCATGGTTGAAATTGACCTGTGGATTCATGTTTGAGAAAGAGCGTGCGGTAGGCTGCTGCACCGAGTCCGAACAGCGTCCCGTACAGCGCAGCACCGACCGCCAGGCCGCCATAGATCCATTCCGGTGGAACAGCGCGCGCAATTCCCCCCGCCGCCAATTGCGCGGCGCTCAAAGCCATCACGGCCTGCCGCGTCCCAGGCATCGCCAAGACGCCGAACTCAGGCAGAGAGTTGAAACCCGAAACGACCCAGCCGCCTGCGACGAAAGCCAACCCGGCAAGGAGGACGCACGTCGACACGAAGGCAGTGCGCGCGGACTGCGGCCAGTGCGCAAAGCTGCGCCGCCACCAGGGTAGCGCAGCGCGGCGCGCCAATTCGCCGAGCACGCGCGACTCCAAGGTCAACGGCGCCCGGCGCGCCGGCAGCTCGCGCAGCATGCGCTCGAGCAGCCGCTCCAACCCTCGTTCCGCTTCGGAAGGTTCGCTCATGAGATACCCTGCGATTCGAGCATGGGCAGCAATGCGGCGCGGGCGCGCCTAATATCGGTTTTGACCTTGGCGAGCGAGACGCGCAATCGCACCGCGATCTCCTCATAGGACAAATCCTCAAAGTGATACAGCACCAACGGCAGCCGCTGATGCCTGGGAAGGCGCCGCAGGGCGCCGTCAATCGCCGCGCGCTGCTGCTCGGCGCCGAGGTCCGCGAGCAGCGTGTCCGGCAGCGGCAGTCCCGGCTCCGGCGGATCCGGCACCGACTCATCTTCTTCACCGGCGGGCCTCATCTCGGAAAACAGCCGCCAGCGCTTGCGGTAGCGCGTGAGGTGATTGAGCGTGAGATTGGTGGCCACGGTTTTGAGCCAACCGCCTGCCGCGGGGCTGGTGCGCAGTTGGGCGAAGTTCTCGTAGGCCTTGAGGAAAACCTCCTGCGAAATGTCCTCCGCCTGCGCGTCATCCCCCGTCAAGCGGGCCGCGGTCGAGAAAACCATGTCCTGATAGGCACGCATAAAGGTCGTGAACTCGATCGAGCTGCCGGGCTCGGGGGGTGGTGTTTGCACTGGAGTGGGTTCGTTTAGACCCATAACACGGCCGGGCCGAAAAAGTTGCAAACCCCCTGCTTTAGCGCATTGGCATCAGCGGTAGCGTCCCATCAGTTTATCGAGCTCCGTGCTGCCCGGAGACAGGGCTTCATACGGGATGCGATTCAGCGGAACCGCACTTGACTTATTGAGCGTGTGAAACTCGGTGGCGCTCGATTCATTGATATGGATCAAGCCGGTCACGTATTCCTTTTGCTTGAGCTTCTCTTCGATGAAAGCATAGGCCGCGCTGCGGTCGGTCGGGTCGTAGCTCGCGCCGAGTTTGCGCAAGACGACGCGACTGCCGTCGTGCAGCTGCACCGGAATCGACTCTCCGATCGGATAGTCGACCGCGATCTCTTGCGCCGGTGGCACGAAGTCCGCCTCCATCGCGGCATGATAGTGTTCGCGCATGAACGTGTAGCTCTTGGTGGAGCCCTCGTGATCGTTGAAGGTGACGCAGGGCGAGAGCACATCGATGAGCGCGAACCCGTTGTGACGCAGTCCTGCTTGAATCAAGGGCACAAGCTGCGCCTTGTCGCCGGAGAAGCCACGCGCCACGAACGTGGCGCCGAGCGAGAGCGCCAGCAGCACCGGATCGATGGGCGGAGTCTGGTTGATGTCGCCCTTCTTCGCCTGAGTTCCGATATCCGCCGAGGCCGAGAACTGCCCCTTGGTCAGGCCGTAGACGCCGTTGTTCTCGATCAAATAAAGCATGTTCACATTGCGGCGAATCACGTGCACCAATTGTCCCAGGCCGATCGACAGGGAATCCCCGTCTCCGGAGATGCCAAGGTAGGTCAGCTGCCGATTCGCCGCGTTCGCGCCGCTCGCGATCGAGGGCATGCGTCCGTGGACTCCGTTGAAGCCGTGCGCACCGCTCACGAAATAGTTGGTGGTCTTGGAGGAGCAGCCGATTCCGGAGAGTTTGACCAATTGTTCGGGACGCATATCGAGTCCCCAACACGCTTCGATGATCGCGGCAGTGATCGAATCGTGTCCGCAGCCTGCGCACAGGGTGGACATGGCGCCTTCGTATTGGCGGCGCGTCAGCCCGAGCGCGTTGGTCGGCAATGAAGGGTGTGCGACTTTCGGCTTATTGATGAATGACATGATGCTCTCGCGATTGCCCCTTAGCGGGTCCTCTTGGTGGTGACCGCGGATAATCGCGGCTCCTCGGCCAGCGCCGCGCGAATGCCGTCGACGATGGGCGCGCAGGACATGGGAAACCCGCTATAGCTCAATATGGATTTGAGCTTGGATTTCACGACCGCGGTCTCGAGAGTCAGGAGCGAGCGCAATTGCGCGTCGCGGTTCTGCTCGACGACGAAAATCGTGCTGTGCGAACTCAAAAACTTCTCCACGTCGCTGCCGAATGGAAATGCCCGCACGCGCAGGTAATCGATGTGAAGCTTCTGGCGATCGAGCACATCGATCGCCTCGCGCACGGCGCCGTCGCAGCTTCCGATGCTCACGATCCCGATCTTGTTGTCGCCCTTGCCGGTCAATTCGGGCTTGGGAACGTACTTTGCCGCATGGACGAATTTGCGCTTCAGCCGATCGAGCACCACCTGGTATTCGGTCGAATCCTCGGTATAGCCGCCGTATTGGTTGTGGCCCGAACCGCGGGTGAAGTAAGCGCCCTTCGGATTCACGCCGGGCAGCGTGCGGTAGGGAATCGCGTCGTCGTCTCGATCCACGTAGCGATAGAATTTGTCGAGACCCGCCAGCTCCTCGCGCCGACAGTATCTTGCCGCGGTCGGGGCGGTAGGCATCGTCCCATTGCAGATCGCGGCACATCCAATCATTCATGCCGATATCGAGATCGGAGAGGACGAACACCGGAGTCTGCAAGCGTTCGGCCAAATCGAAGGCTTGCACGGCCATGTAGAAGCATTCCTCCGGATTCGCCGGAAACAACAGCACGTGCCGGGTATCGCCGTGCGATGCGTAGGCGCACAGCATGATGTCCGATTGCTGAGTGCGTGTCGGCATGCCGGTCGAAGGACCGACCCGTTGCACGTCGAAAATGACGCAAGGCACTTCGGCATAGTACGCAAGTCCCACGAATTCGTTCATCAGCGAAATTCCCGGCCCGCTGGTCGGAGTGAAGGCTCGCGCGCCGTTCCACGCGGCTCCCAACACGATGCCGATCGCCGCCAATTCATCCTCCGCCTGGATCACCGCGAAGTTGCGCGCGCCGGTGGCGGGATCAACCCGATAGCGCTCGCAGAATCCCTTGAACGCATCCATCAGGGAGGTGGACGGGGTGATCGGATACCAGGCACCCACCGTCGCGCCCGCATACACGCAGCCCAAGGCCGCGGCGGTGTTGCCGTCCATCATGATGTGGCCGCGCGTCTTGTCCATGTGCTCCACACGCAGCGGCAGCGGGCACGAGAGGTGCTCCTTGGCGTACTCGTAGCCCAAACGCAGCGCCTTGGTGTTGGCGTCGAGCAGCTTGGGTTTTTTGCCGTAGTTTTGACGCATTAAACCGTCGATGATTTCGAGATCGAGGTCGAGCAAAGCGGCCAGCAGGCCGGCATAGGCGATGTTTTTGAGCAGTATGCGGTTGCGCACGCCGTCGAAGTTCTCGTTCACCATTTGCGCCAAGGGCACGCCGATGACCGTGATGTCGCCTCGCTGCAGCAGCGCACTGCGCGGCCAGGTCGCGTCGTAAATCAAAAAGCCGCCGGAGACGACTTCCCGCACGTCCTTCGTGTAGGTCTCGGCGTTCATTGCCACCATGATGTCGACCCGGCCGGCGCGTGCGGCATAGGCGTGGCGGGTCACGCGTATCTCGTACCAGGTCGGCAGACCCTGAATGTTCGACGGAAAGTAATTCTTTCCGGTCACCGGCACGCCCATGCGGAAAATGGTCTTCATGATCAGCGAGTTCGCGCTCGCGGAGCCGGTGCCGTTGACGTTCGCGAACTTGACGACGAAATCATTCACCCGATTCGGCGCGGCGGCTAGTTTCGGCATGTCTTGCCCTCATCCTCGGCCAGAGGAATCTTGATCGTGGATTTCTGCATGTCCCACGCGGCGGTGGGACAGCGTTCGGCGCACAGGCCGCAATGCACGCAGACGTCCTCGTCCTTGACCATGACCCGGCCCGTGTGCGGCAGTGGGCTCGATACGTACAGAGCCTGCGCGAGGTTCAGCGCCGGCGCCTTGAGTCTCGAGCGCAGTTCCGCTTCCGTGCCGTTCGGCGCAATGGTGAGGCAGTCGACCGGACAGATGTCGATGCAGGCATCGCACTCGATGCACAGCTTCGCCGCAAAGACCGTTTGCACATCGCAGTTCAGGCAGCGCTGCACCTCGAGCGCGGCCTGTTCGGCCGTGAATCCCAATTCGACTTCCACGTTGATTTTCTTGAATCTCTCGATCAATCCCACGTGGGGCATCAAGCGCCGCTCGGCGGCGTTGTATTCGTTCTTGTAGGACCATTCGTGCATGCCCATCTTGCGGCTTTCCAGCGTCACTCCGCGCGGCATGCGATCCGAAACCGGTTCGCCCAAGCAGTACTTGTGCATCGAGATGGCGGCCTGGTGGCCGTGCTCCACCGACCAGATGATGTTTTTCGGACCGAACGCCGCGTCGCCGCCGAAGAAGACTTCGGGAAGCGTCGATTGAAAGGTGTGTTTGTCCACCTCCGGAAGGTCCCACTGGCCGAATTCTATCCCGATGTCGCGCTCGATCCACGGGAAGGCGTTTTCCTGGCCGATGGCGAGGATGACGTCGTCGCAGGGATAGAACTCCTCGCCGAGCACGCGGGTCGCCGGTGATCTCGCCCTCCCGCATTTCATACTCGAGATGCTCGAACAGCATCCCCTTGAGCTCGCCATTGCTCGATCACGAAACTCTTCGGCGCCCGATTGACCATGATATGCACGGCTTCCTGTTCGGCGTCCTCGAGTTCCCACGCGGAGGCCTTGAAGAACTGGCGCGGCTTGCGCGCCATGACTTTGACGTCCTTGGCGCCGAGGCGCAGCGAGGTGCGGCAGCAATCCATGGCCGTGTTGCCCACGCCGATGATGAGCACTCGCGCTCCGATCGACTCGATGTGCTTGAAGGCGACGGATTCCAGCCAGGCGATGCCGATGTGGATGCGCTTGCTGTCGTACCTGCCGGGCAACTCGAGCTCCTTGCCTTTCGGCGCGCCGCTGCCTACGAACACGGCGTCGAACTCTTTGGAATCGAGCAGCTGCTTCATGCTGCCGACGGGCGAGTTCAGGCGCAGGTCGGCGCCAATGTTGATGATGTAGCCGATTTCCTCGTCGAGCACCTGGGCCGGCAGGCGAAAGGCCGGGATATTGGTGCGCATCAATCCGCCCGCGACGGCGAATTGCTCGAAAATGGTCACTTGGTACCCCAAGGGCAAAAGATCGTTCGCCACGGTGAGCGATGCCGGTCCTGCGCCTATGCAGGCGACGTGTTTGCCGTTCTTCAGCTCCGGGGCGCGCGGCAGCAGCGCGCTGATCTCGTCTCGGTGATCGGCCGCGACCCGCTTCAGCCGGCAAATGGCCACCGGCTTGTTCTCGATCCGCCCGCGCCGGCAGGCGGGTTCGCAGGGGCGGTCGCAGACCCGGCCCAGAATGCCGGGAAACACGTTGGACGCGCGATTCACCATGTAGGCCTCGGTGAACCGGCCTTGAGCGATCAGCCGGATGTACTCGGGGACATCGGTGTGTGCCGGGCAGGCCCATTGGCAGTCAACCACTTTATGGAAATAATCAGCGTGCCCGGTATCGGTCGGTTCCATGTGTCCTCATTTAAGATCGCCCTCCCAACGCCGGCCGAATTATAGGCGCACGGCGCAGGAGCGTGGGTGCGTCAGTGCACATAAATCGCCTGCACGCTCCCCTGCTACGCTAATTTTTGAAGCCGCGCCCGCGCAGCACTCGACCGGGCAGCGCGTTGGTCGCCACGCCGTCGGCGACGACGGGCACCCCGTTCACCAGCACCCATTGCATGCCGACCGAGAGCTGATTCGGCGCGGAGAAGGTCGAGCGCTCGGTAATCGTTTCCGGATCGAACACGACGACGTCGGCCCACATACCGGCCTTGAGCACGCCTCGGTCGTCGAGGCGCATTCGCGAGGCCGGCAGGCTGGTGAACTTGCGGATGGCCTCCTCCAGGCGCATGCGCCGCTCCTCGCGGACGTACTTGCGCAGCACCCTTGGAAATGTTCCGTAGGCTCGCGGATGCGGGAACTCCTTGCCGAGCAGTCCGTCCGGCGCCGTACCCTCGCTGTCGTTGCAGAACGACACCCAGGGCTGCACAGCGGCCAAGGCGATGTCCGGCTCGCTCATGGCGAACACCGCCACGTAGGTATGCGCCTCATCCTCGACCAGGATGTCGAATAACGTATCCATCGGATCCGTGCCGCGCGACTTGGCGATGTCGGCGAGCGTGTGGCCCTGGATCCCGAGCAGCTTCGGATTGAGCACGGTCGCAATCTGGATCGCCTCCGGGCCCGACACCGATTGCCATTCGTTGTCCCAATCCGTGGACACGGTGGCAAGCTCTTTTTTCAGACGCGCGCGAATCACCGGGTCCTTCAACCGCTCGATGAGCTTGGCATCGCCGCCGTCGTGCGCCCAGGGTGGAATGAACGCCGACAGATCGTTGTACCACGCCGGATAGGCGTAGGTATCGGCCGCGATGTCGACGCCGGCGGCGCGGGCGCGCTCGATGCGCGCGACGATTTCGGGCATCAATCCAAAGTTATTGACCCCGCCCGCCTTCAGGTGCCAGATCTCGACCGAGATATGCGCTTCGCGGCCGATGCGGATGGTCTCCTCGAGCGCGGTCATGATCGCCTCTTGCTCGGAGCGCATGTGCGTCGCGTAGATGCCGCCAAATTCGGCCGCCGCGCGCGCGAGCGCGATCAACTCCTCGGTGCTCGCGTACGGCGCCGGCGCGTACTCCAGCGCGCTCGAGACCCCGACCGCGCCCTGGCGCATCGCATCGGCCACGAGGCCCTGCATGCGCTTGAGCTCGCTCGGCGTGGCGGCCCGATCCTCGTAGCCCACCACCATCTCGCGCACCGTGGTGGCGCCCACGTACGAAGCCATGTTGATGCCTAACCCCGCGCGTTCGAGGCGCGCGAAGTAGCCGGTGAAATCCGTCCAGTCCTGCTTGAGTTGATAGTGGGCGAACGCTTGCCGCATCGTGCTTCGCGATCGCCTCGTTCACCGGCGCCACCGAGTTGCCCTCACCGGTGATTTCGGTGGTGATGCCCTGGAAGATCTTCGAGGGCACGTGCGGATTGACGAGCAGCGTGAGCTCCGACTGGCCCAGCATGTCGATGAATCCGGGCGCCACGACCCGTCCCGTCGCGTCGATGCGCTGCTTTGCCCGTGCCTGGTCGAGCCGGCCGATGGCCGCGATGCGCCCCACGCGAATGCCTAAGTCCGCCGCATACCACGGCGCGCCGGTGCCGTCGATGATTCGACCGTGCTCGATGATCAGGTCGTAGTCGGATGAGGGCGGCTCACTCGCCGGCGACGAGGAACACGTCGCAAGCAGCAACCCGAGCAGCGTCCCGCCGAGCGAGGCGCCGCGCCACAGAAAATAAAATTTGGTTTGTACTATAGGCATACAATTATCTCTAATTCAATATCTTATAGCATTTTATTAATTTAACATCTAGATGATCGCGGCGCTCTGCGGGCGTGCCGTCCCGTCAGCGCAGGGTCACCGCCACACGCTGGCTGATTCCGCACAGCAATTCGTACGGTATGGCGTCCGCCCACACCGCGATCTCCTCCACCGGCAATCCGCTGCCCCAGAGAATCACCGGATCGCCCAACCGTGGCGATCGTTTGAGATCGGTGACATCGATGCCGATCATGTCCATCGATACGCGGCCGGCGAGCGGCGCCCGTTCACCGTTGACCAGCACCGGCGAGCCAGAGGACACACTGCGGGGGTAACCGTCGCCATAGCCGACCGCGGCCACCGCCAAGCGCGTGGGCCGCCGCGCCGTCCAATCGCCGCCGTAGCCCACGCGCTCGCCGGCGGCGAGATCCTTGAGAGCGATCACGTGCGAATGCAGCGTCATCACCGGCCGCAGTCCGTGATCTGCGCCGATCGAGCCGGCGAACGGGGAAACGCCGTACAACAACAAACCCGGCCGCACCCAATCGGCCTGCGCCTGCGGAAAATTCAGCATGCCCGCGGAATTGGCGATGCTGCGCTCGCCGGGCAGCGAGTTCGTGGCCCGTGCGAAGCGGGCGAGCTGATCGGTCGTAGCGGAGAGTTCCGGCGAGTCGGCGCAGGCCAAATGCGTGAACAAATTGACCGGGGACTTAACCCCGGGTAAGGCGCCCAAGGCCGCGAACGCCGCGTCGAACGCCGCGCCTTTGAAGCCGAGGCGATTCATGCCGCTGTCGAGCTTCAGCCAAATGTTGAAATTCGCCCCGGCCCGCGCCGCGCGCAGCAACTCGATTTGCTCGATGGTATGCACCACCAGTTCAAAGCCGGCGGCCGCAGCCGCGTCCAGCTGTTCGCGGTCGAAGACTCCCTCCAACAGCACGGTGCGCTTATCGATGCCGGAATTTCGCAGCGTGAGTCCCTCATCGACCCGCGCCACCGCGAATGAATCCGCCGCTCGCAGCGCGCGCGCGACCGCGACCAGTCCATGTCCGTAGGCATTCGCCTTGATCACCGCCATGACGCGCGATCGCGGCGCAAAGCGCCGCACCGCCTGCAAGTTGTGCTCGAGCGCGGCGGTATCGACCGTCGCACTTACCATCGGTGTCACCGGGGCGTCACCGGAGTCTCATCAAAATACGCCCTCGGCGTACGACTCCGGCGCATAGTTCTCGAACTTGGTGTACTGCCCGAGGAAGGTCAGCTGCACATCGCCGGTCGGACCATTGCGTTGTTTGGCGATGATGATGTCGGCGATGCCCTTGCGCGTGGTATTGGGGTCGTACACCTCTTCGCGATAGATGAGCAGGATAAGGTCAGCATCTTGTTCCAGAGCGCCGCTTTCGCGCAGATCCGACATCACCGGCTTTTTCTCGACGCGCTGTTCGACGCCACGGTTGAGCTGCGACAAGGCGATCACCGGCAACTTCAATTCCTTGGCAAGGGCCTTGAGCGAACGCGAGATCTCGGAGATCTCGGTGGCACGATTCTCCTTGGTCCCCGAGACCTGCATGAGCTGCAGATAATCGACGACGATCAAGTCGAGGCCGCGCTCGCGCTTCAATCGTCGCGCCCGCGCGCGCACTTCGGTCGGGGTCAGCGCCGGCGTCTCGTCCACGTGGATATTGGCGCCGCCGAGCTGCGTCATCGCCGAATCGATGCGCGGCCAATCGTCCTCGTGCAGACGGCCGGAGCGCAGGTGCCCTTGATTGATCCGTCCCAGCGAGGAAATCATGCGCAAGGTGAGCGACTCGGCCGACATTTCCATGCTGAAGATCGCTGCCGATTTGTTCGATCCGAGCGCGGCGTTCTCCGCGATATTGATCGCGAGCGCGGTCTTGCCCATGGACGGCCGTCCGGCCACGATGACCAAATCGCCCGCCTGCAGACCGCCCGTCATTTCATCGAGTTTTTTGAAGCCAGTGGAGATGCCGGTGAGTTTCCCGTCGGAGTGATAGAGCTCGTCGATTCGGTTGACGACGTCCGGCAGGATGCTCTTGACGCTCCTGAATCCGATTTTGCCGCGCGAGCCCCGCTCGGCGATTTCGAATACCGCGCGTTCCGCATCGTCGACGATTTCGCGCGCCTCCCGACCCTCCGGCTCGAGCGCGCTGCCGACGATGCGATTTCCCGCGCGTGATCAGCTGCCTCAAGACGGATCGCTCACGGACGATGTCCGCATAGGCGCGAATGTTGGCGGCAGTGGGCGTGTCGCGCGCCAACGATCCGAGATAGGACAGGCCGCCCACCTGATCGAGCAATCCCTGGCTCTCCATATGTCCGCACAAGGTCACGGCGTCGCAGGGCTGGTTGCGCTCGATCAGGCCGGCGACGGCCGCGAAAATGAGCCGGTGGTCATTGCGGTAAAAATCTTCCGTATTCACTCGATCGGCGACTTGATCCCAGGCCGCGGAATCGAGCATCAGTCCGCCGAGCACCGCCTGCTCGGCTTCGATGGAATGCGGGGGCAGCCGCAAGCCCTCGCCCGCTGCATTCGGACCCAACAACTGATTATTGAGGCGAGTGGCCATGTGCAAAGCCTGCGCGCCGCGGCTTTGCCGGCCGCTACTCTTCGGCGACGATTGTGACCGTCAAGGTCACATCAACGTCCGTGTGCAGGTGCAGCTGCACCTGGTGCTCGCCGGTGAGCGGATCGGTCCGGTCGGCATGCGCACCTCGCTGCGCGCAGATCGGCTGCCCGGCTTGGACGGCGGCCTCGGCGATGTCGGCCGTGCCGATGGAGCCGAAGAGCTTGCCTTCCGCGCCGGCCTTGGCCTTGATCTCGAGCTTGAAGTTCTCGAACTTGGCAGCGCGAGCCTGCGCCGCGGCGAGCTCTTCGTGGGCCTTGGCTTCGAGCTCGTGGCGCTGCGCTTCGAACTTGGCGATGTTGGCCGCCGTCGCCATGGTCGCTCTGCCGGTCGGGACCAGATAGTTGCGCGCGTATCCCGACTTCACCTTGACGCGATCGCCGATTAGGCCGAGGTTCGCAACCTTCTGCAACAATATGATTTCCATGGTTCTTGCTCGCGGTTTTAATGCTGATCGGTATACGGCAGCAAGGCCAGAAAGCGTGCGCGGCGTATCGCGAGCTGCAGCTGCCGCTGATAATGCGCGCGCGTGCCCGTGATGCGGCTCGGAACGATCTTGCCGGTTTCGGTGATATAGCTCTTGAGCGTCGCCAGATCCTTGTAATCGATCTGCTTGACGTCATCGGCGGTGAATCGGCAAAACTTCTTGCGACGGAAAAAACGTGCCATGTCGTGCTCCTGTTACCGCATGCCCATCGGCATGTCGTCATCGTCACCATCGTCGCCGAAATCATCGTGGCGGCGGGCATTCTCGTCCGGCGCGCGCGCCATCGGCGAGGCTTCGGTCACCGCTTCGTCCATTTTAACCACCAAGCTGCGCAGCACGGCGTCGCTGAAGCGGAACGAGCCGGTGAGCTCGGCGAGGGTCTTCTGGTCGCATTCGATGTTCAGCAAAATGTAGTGCGCCTTGTGCACCTTCGAGATGGGGAATGTCAGCTGGCGCCGGCCCCAATCCTCGAAGCGATGCACCTGTCCGCCGCCGGCACTGATCATGCCTTTGTAGCGATCGACCATCGCAGGAACTTGCTCGCTCTGGTCCGGATGGACCAGAAGCACGATTTCATAATGCCGCATTGTAGGCTCCCTACGGTTTTAGCCTCCCGTTGCGAGCGGTGAGGCAAGGAGTAATGCCGGTCAGCCGGCGAAAAAGAGCGCGAAGAATACGCGGTCCGGGCAGTGCCGGTCAACCCGGCCGGGTGTCCCTCAACCCGCCCGCTCGGCCAGCCGGGCCGCGGCCGGTCAGCTGGGTACGCTGGCGCCGCGCCTCGAACAGCGCAACGCCGGCCGCCACCGACACGTTGAGGGATTCAACCTGGCCGGCCATGGGAATCCGCACCAGAAAATCGCAGCGCTCGCGGGTCAACCGCCGCATTCCGGCGCCCTCCGCGCCCATGACCAAGGCCAGCGGTCCGGTCAGATCGGCAGCATACAGCCTCTGTTCGGCCTCCCCATCCGTCCCCACCACCCAAATGCCCCGCTCCTTCAGCAGGTCGAGGGTGCGGGCGAGATTGGTGACGGTGGCGACCGGAACGAATTCGGCGGCGCCCGCCGCCACCTTGCGTACCGTGCCGTCCACCACCGCGGCGCGATCCTTCGGGATGATCACGGCCTGCGCGCCCGCCGCATCGGCGGTGCGCAGGCACGCCCCCAGGTTATGCGGATCGGTGACTCCATCCAGCACCAACAGCAAGGGGTCGTGAAGATTGCTTAACGCAGCGGTCAAATCATGCTCATCCCAGGGTTTGAGGGGCCGAACCGCCGCCACCGCGCCCTGATGCGCGACATCGCCCACCAATTTGGCGAGCGATTCATTGCCCGCGGTCTGCACCCGCACACCCGCCGCCAGCGCGCGCTCCCTTAAGTTGCGCGCGCGCGCATCGTCCCGCGGCGCCGCAATCCACAGCTCCAGGACGCGCTCGGGTGCGCGTTCGAGGACCGCGCCGATGGCGTGCAGCCCATACACCCAATTGCGCGCCCGTGCAGCCACGGCCGATGCGATCAGCCGCGCCCGCCGCGCCGCCGGGCCGCCGCCCGCACCGCGTCGCGCGCGATGCTCGCGGCCGCGCCGCGGCGCGCGCACCGTGCCATGAGAAGCGGCCGCATCCGCATTGAGCAATTCGAAGTCGATTTGACGCTGCGCGAGATCGACGCGGCTGAGTCGCACGCGCACCGAATCTCCCATCTGCCAACGCCGGCCGGTGCGCTGACCGACCAGTCCCATGCCGCCGTGTTCCAGCTCCCAATAATCGCCCGGAATGGCCGAGATATGCACCAGCCCGTCGATCGGCATCTCTTTGAGCTGCACGAACAACCCGAACTCGAGGGCGCTCGAGATGGTGGCCTCGAATTCCTCGCCCACGCGCGGCTGCAGGTACAGGCATTTGAGATATCCCATGACGTCGCGCGCCGCGTCGTCCGCGCGCCGCTCGCGCTGCGAGCTTTCCGCGCCGAGCGTCTGCAGCTCCGCGGTGCCGTATTTGTGCCCGGAGGCTGAACCGGGAACGACGGCCGCCTTGATCGCACGATGCACGAGCAGATCCGGGTAGCGGCGGATCGGCGACGTGAAGTGAGCGTACTCCTCGAGCGCGAGACCAAAATGGCCGATGTTCGTTTGCTGATACACGGCTTGAGCGAGCGCGCGAATCACCAGCCCCTCCAACAGCGCCCCGTCCGGTCTCGCGGACAGCCGCTCGACCAATTGGCGAAATTCTCGCGGGCTGGGCTTTTCCGAAAACGTCGCACCCACCTGCAGCGCATTCATGACCTTCTGCAGCTCGGTCACTCGCTTCTCTTCGGGCTGCCCGTGCACCCGATACAGGCTGCCGACCTTCGCGAGGCGCAGCGCCACCGCCGCCTCCACATTGGCGGCGATCATGCACTCTTCGATCAAGCGATGCGCATCGTTGCGGATCACCGCATAAAACCCCTCGATCCTGCCGTCCTCGCCAATGCGCGCCTTGACTTCGCCGCCTCGAAAATCGAGCGCTCCGCGCGCCTCGCGCGCGGATTTCAAGGCGCCGTACACCGCGTACAGGTTATCGAGCGACGTGCGCACCTCCGCCGACAAGCCCTTGCCGTGCCGCATTTCGGGGATTCTCGAGGTACTGCCAAGCCTGGTCGTAGGTGAGCCGCTCATGGGAGCGAATCACGGCTTCATAGAAGCGCGTCCGGCCCGGTATGCCGGCTTTGCTCACCCGCATGTCGCAAACGAAGGCCAACCGCTCGACGTGGGGCACCAGTGAGCACAGGTGATTGGACAAATGCTCCGGCAGCATCGGCAGCACCCGGTCCGGAAAATACACGGAGGTGGCGCGCGCGCGCGCTTCGACGTCGAGTGCGCTGCCGACGCGCACGTAGTGACTCACATCGGCAATCGCGACGATGAGTCTCCAGCCGCCGCCGCGCACGGTTTCCGCGTACACCGCATCGTCGAAATCCTTGGCATCCTCGCCGTCGATGGTCACCAGCGGCAGATCGCGCAGATCCTCACGGCCGGCGCGGTCCTCGGGACGCACGTCCCGCGCGAATAGATTCGCGCCATGCAGCACCTCGGGAGGGAATTCCTGCGGCAAATCGTGGCGCAGAATGGCGAAGCGCGCCGCAATGTCCGATGGCCGCACAGTCCTCGAGCACTTCGACGATGCGGCCGTGCGCCGGCGCCTCGCCCTGCGGCCGCTCGATGATCTCGACGATGACGTTGTCGCCGTCCTTGGCGCCATGCGGGAGGCGCGCCGCCACTTCGATGGCGTACCAATGGCCCGGGTCTTCTGGTTCGAATCGGGCGTGGCCGTGGCCGGCGTGCCAAACGCCGCCGATTTGCTTCGGTGCATCGGCGGTGCGCCGTATCAAGCGTGCGGTGCGGCGTCCCCGATCGTTGACTCCCACCGCCAGCACTTCGACTCGATCATTGTGCATCAAGGTCGCTGTGTCGGCGCGCGCCAGCACCAAGGGTGCCGAACCGTCATCGGGCAGCACCAGCACCTCGCCGCTGGCCCGACCGCGCAGCCGACCCGCCACCCGTTCCCCGTCGCCGGCGGTCGCAAAGCCGTTGGGTCCTTCGATCGCCTGGCCGTCGCGCACCATCGCGGCCAGGCGCTTCGACAGCGCAGCGCGCTGCGCATCGGTGTGCAGCCCCAGCCGTTTCGCGAGGCGTGCCGCGGTAAGCGGCTCCGGCGCTTCCGACAAATGTTTGAGCAACAGCTCGCGGCTCGCGATCGGATCCGCGTAGCGCAGTTTCTCGAGTTCCAGGTTAGGGTCCTGGGCGCGCCAGTCGTGCGCCTTGGCGGTTGCGCCGTCCGGCTTTTTCGGCCGGCGCGGACCCTTCGGACCACGTCGTGTCATAAGATCTAAATGCCTCGAGCTCGATGATTCGGCGCACGAGGTTAGCAGCTTTGCGCCCGGTCGAGCGTATATAAAATCAGGCGGGGGTGCCGCGTGCCGCCGCGATGTGTCGATGGTCGCGCCGATGATCAGTTGAGCGACCGTCCCGACGACGATCTCGGAGAGCGCCGTGGCTATGCGCAGGGAGAATCGTCGGAATCCGGATTGATCACCCCGAAGTGCGCCGGGATCTGGGCGTAGAAGAGCCGGATGTTCTCCCTTTGAATCAGCGCCAAAAGCTGTTGCGCTTCCTCGTCGGTGACGATGAACTCGACCTCCACCGCAAGCGTGCCAGCCAGTTCAAAAAAAGTGGCCTCGTGCAGTATGTGATGCCGTCCGAATCCGGCCATGGCCTTGAACGCCGAGCCTCCGCGGATGCCGAGTTTATTCGCCTGCTGCATCAACCATTCCCATACCAGGTGACGGTGATGGCGATGTCCCTCGTGCACATAGAATCGCAAAAATGAGCCGTTCATGGTTGCACCATCCTCACAAGTCCGTGAATTCTTGGTTTGTATTGCCGATGATTTGCTGCGCATCGGGCCGCCGGCGCATGCCGGCCGGTTCCGGCCCGCCGGTTGCCCAATCGAGAAGCTGCGCGATATGCAGCACGGGCACGCGGCTTGCGGCGCCGATTTGCACCATGCAGCCGATGTTGCCGGTCGCGATCACGTCGGGGGTGAGCGCACCGAGCGCCTGCGCCTTGCGAGCGCCGAGTTGCGCGGCGATATCGGGCTGCAAAATGTTGTAGACGCCCGCCGAACCGCAGCACAGGTGCGACTCCTTCGGCTCGCGCACCTCGAAGCCCGCAGCGGCGAGAAGCCGGGACGGCGCGGCGGCGACCCGCTGTCCGTGCTGCAGCGAGCAGGCAGCATGGTAACCGACCACGGTGGGCGGCACGTTGACCGTCGGCGGCAAACCGATGCGATCCAGCAATTCGCTGAGATCGCAGGCGAGCGCCGAGACTCGGACAGCCTTGGCCGCATACCGCGGATCGTCGCGCAGCATGTGCCCGTAATCGCGGATCAGCGGGCCGCAACCCGAGGCGGTCACCACGATCGCGGCGAGCGGTCCGGCTTCGAGCTGCCGATGCCAGGCATCCACAGTGGCACGCGCCAGCTCGAGGGCCTTGGCCTCCCGACCCAAGTGATGCGACAAGGCGCCGCAACAGCCCTCGCCCGTGGCCCTGATGATCTCGCACCCGGCACGCTGCAACAGGCGCACACACGCCTGCTGAATTTCAGGATCGAGTACCGGCTCCACGCAACCGGCGGCCAGACCCACGCGCAAGGTGACCGCCGGCCGCACCGGCGCGGATTCCTCGCCTCGACGCGTCGAGACTTCCCGGCCAAGTGATTTTGCCGCCCGCTTGAGGCTCAACAAGGTTGCGAGCGGACGCGTACCCGGAATGCGCTCGAACCAGCCCGCGATCGGCTGAGCCAGCGCTGCCAACATCAGGGCACCACGAAAGCGGCGCTGATGCGGCAGGACCCAGGCCAGCAGGGCGCGCAAGGCGCGATCGGCAAACGGTCGTCGATAGTGCGCCTCCACGTACGCGCGGCCCTTGTCGATGATCCGGCGGTAGCTCACACCGGACGGACAATGCGTTTCGCATGCGAGGCATGACAGGCAGCGATCCAAATGCTTCACCACCGGCGCCGACGGCAGAGCGTCGTTCTCCAGCATCTCCTTGATCAGATAGATGCGCCCGCGAGGACTGTCGAGTTCGTTGCCGAGCAGCACATAAGTCGGGCAGGTCGCGGTGCAGAATCCACAATGCACGCAACCTCTGATCGCGGCCGCCGCGGCCGCCGTCCCCGGATCGGCGAGCTGTGCGGTGTCGAATTTCGTCTGCATCTACAATTCACCCGCCAGATCCACGCCGGGATTGAGAATCCCATGCGGATCGAATGCCGCCTTCAGCCGCTGATGCAACGCCTTCAGCCCCTGATCGCCGCCCGCGGCGGCTGGCTCGGCCGCCCGCAGCGATTCGCGCAGCGCCGGTGGCGCGCGAACCAAAACGGCGTGACCGCCGAGGGAGCGGGCGATGGCGCGAATCCCGGCGCCCACCGCCTGCGCGCCGCCGTCGCGTGCGCCGCCGCGCAGCGCACTCTCGGCAACCGCCACCCACACCAGTCCGCCCGCCCAGTCGTACACATAGCGCGCGTCGTTCGATGCGAGCAACTCGCCCACCCGCCAACCGAGCGCGGGCGGCACCGATATTCTCCACAGCACATGCCCCTCGCGAGGCAGTGCATCGAGCGTGCGCACGCTCCGCCAGAACGCGCGGCTCTCCTCGCCCGTGACGAGCTCGCCGGCACCCAATGGCGCCAGCGCGCGCAGAAGTTCGCGGCATCGCGCGTCGACCGACGGGCCGAAGCCTTCGAGCCGCAATGCCGTGGTGGCGTACGATGCCGCCGCGCTCGAGGACGGCAGGTGGGCGGCCGCTGAAACAGCCGCCGGCAACGCCAGCGCCGCGCTCATCAGCCGATTGGCCGCTTGGTCCGACAGCCCGCGAAACAGCGCCGTGGTCTCGGTGCGCGGCCGCGGCAGCACGCGCATGGTGATCGTGATGAGCACCGCGAGCGTGCCCCAGGATCCGGCCATCAGCTTGGGCAAGTCGAATCCGGTCACGTTCTTGACGACCGCGCCGCCGCCCTTGAGTGCCTCGCCTCGCCCCGAGACCGCCGTGAAACCGAGGATGTGATCGCGTGCCGCGCCCATCGACAGGCGGCGCGAACCCGACACGTTGCCGGCGATGATGCCGCCGAGCGTTGCGCCCCCCGGCAATGCGCCGAACAGCGGTCCGTGATCGAAGGGCTCGAATGCCAGCATCTGCTGCCGCTCGCCGAGGGCGGCTTCGATCTCGGCGAGCGGTGTTCCGGCGCGCGCGGTCAGCACCAGCTCATCCGGATCGTAATCGGTGATGCCCGCAACGGCCCTCATATCGAGCAGCACGGCCGACTCGACCGGCATGCGCAACAGGCGCTTCGATCCGCCGCCGCGTATTTCCAAGCCGCGCCTCTCGGCCGTCGCTGCGGCCACGGCTTCTTCGACTTCGGCCGCCGTCGTGGGCGCGTGGCATTGCTGTTGCGCCATGGTTCAGAAGCGCGGAATGTCCGGGAACGGGAGCATCCCCTGATGCACGTGCATGCGCCCCAATTCGGCACAGCGATGCAAGTTCGGAAACACCTTGCCGGGATTGAGCAGCATGGCGGGATCGAAGACGCACTTGATGCGCTCCTGATGGGCGAGATCCACTTCGTTGAACATTTCGCCCATCAGATCGCGCTTCTCTACGCCCACCCCGTGCTCTCCGGTCAGGACGCCGCCCATCGCCACGCAGGTGCGCAAAATATCCGCGGCGAACTCTTCCGCCCGCTCGAGTTCGCCCGGCACATTGGCGTCGTAGAGAATCAGGGGATGCAAGTTACCGTCGCCGGCGTGAAACACGTTGGCCACCCGCAAGCGGTGACGCACGGCCATGCCCGACATCCGTTTGAGCATCTGCGGCAGGCAGCGCCGCGGGATGGTGCCGTCGATGCAATAGTAGTCCGGCGAGATTCTGCCGATGGCGGGAAATGCCGCCTTGCGCCCGGCCCAGAACCGCAGCCGCTCCTCTTCGCTCCCCGATACTCGAACGGTCGCAGCGCCGTTGCGCGCGGCGATCTCGCACACCATCTCCATGAGGTGCCGGCACTCCTGCTCGGGTCCGTCAACTTCCACGATGAGCAAGGCATCGACATCGCGCGGATAACCGACGCCGAGAAAATCCTCGGCGGCGTGAATCGCCGGCCGGTCCATCATTTCCATGCCGGCGGGAATGATGCCGTGCGCGATGACCTCGGCGACGCAGCGCGCGGCCCGCTCGACCTCGGTGAAGCCGATCAGCACCGCTTGCGCCGTCTGCGGTTTGACCAGCAGCCGCAGCGTGACCTCCGACACCACCCCGAGCAACCCCTCGGAGCCCACGGCGAGACCGAGCAAGTCGTACCCCGGCGCATCGAGCGCTTTGCCGCCGAGTTCGATCACTTCGCCGCTCATCAATACGATCTTCAAGCCGAGCACGTTGTGCGCGGTCATGCCGTACTTCAGACAATGCACGCCGCCCGAGTTCTCTGCGACGTTGCCGCCGATGGTGCAGGCGATTTGACTCGAAGGATCCGGTGCGTAATAAAAGCCGCGCGCAGCGACCGCCTGCGAGACCGCGAGGTTGGTGACGCCGGGCTGCACCACCGCGATTCGATTGTCGTAGTCGATTTGCAAAATCCCGCGCAACCGGCTCAAGGCGAGCACGATGCCGTCTTCCGACGGCAGCGCACCGCCCGACAGCGAGGTTCCCGCGCCGCGCGGCACGACCCGCACCCCATGGTCATTGCACCAGCGCAGGATTGCGCAGATTTGCTCGGTAGTCTCCGGCAGCACCACCAGCAAGGGCCTTTGGGCATAAGCGGTCAAGGCATCCGATTCGTAGGGCGCCAATTCGTCGGCCTGATCGATCACGCCCTCGCCTTGCACGATGTCGCGCATGGCGGCCACGATGCTCGCGCGGTTCGCGAGCGTGCGCGGATCGGGAGCTGGCATCCTTACCGACATGCGTTCGGCACTCCAAGCCTCAAGGTTCCTCAAGTATGCACGCCGGCGGCACCAACGGCTGCGGCACCCTTTGGATTGACAAGGATCAAGCGGGTGCGTAGATTCCTGCGCCTCGCTTTCGGCGGACCCATCTTGCCCAGGTGGCGGAACTGGTAGACGCGCTGGTTTCAGGTACCAGTGGAGCAATTCGTGGAGGTTCGAGTCCTCTCCTGGGCACCAACACCCCTTCCGCAGCGTTTCGCCACCGTCCGCGTAAGTCCGCTAATCTCTCTTAACTCATTGTTTTAATACACGAATATTGTCCACGACGGTTCGTATTCGTTTGTGCCTACCCGGGAGTGCCAGCGGATAAAATAGGGGGTAAAATCAAGTTCGATTCCGTGAGGTTCGGTTCCTGAAGTGAGGTCCTGTGGCGCTGACCGACAAGGAAATTCAAGCCCTCAAACCTCAAGTGAAAAGGTACAAGGTCTTCGATGGCGATGGACTCTACCTCCTCGTCCATCCGAACGGTGGCAAGTATTGGTACCTGAAGTATCACTTGAGCGCTCGCCCCCAAGAAGTGTCCATCGGCACCTACCCCGCCGTGAGTTTGAAGCTCGCACGCGAGCGCCGGGTGGAGGCTCGCCAGCAGCTTGCACGGGGCCTCAATCCCAGGCTCGAGAAGAAGACGGCGCGAGAAGCGCGGACGGTGTTTTTCGCAGGGATCGCTGAAGAGTGGATCCGCATGATGTCCACGCCCGCCAAGACGGAAGAGGAAGGCGGCCCGGTGAGGGCGGTGCTCGATCCCGCCACCCTCAAGAAGCACCGCTGGCTCGTTGACACGTATCTCAATCCCGCGATCGGGAAGTGGCCGATGGCGCAACTCTCGACTCAGCAACTCTTGCCGGTGCTCAAGCGCATCGAGCAAGAGGGCAAGAGCGAGACCGCGCATCGCGTGCGCTCGCTGGCGAGCCGCATTTTCCGCTACGCCCACTCGACCGGCCGAGCACCTCAAGGGGACATCACAATTTCACTCCGGGACGCTCTTGCGCCGACCGTCGTAGCCCACCACGCCGCCATTACCGACCCGAATGCGGTCGGCGATCTCCTCTTGGCCATTGACCGCTACTTCGGACGAACGGAGACGCGCTGCGCCTTGAAGCTCGCGCCTCTGGTCATCCTGCGACCGAGCGAACTGCGATTCGGCGAATGGTCCGAAGTTCAGTTTGAAAAGGCCGAGTGGCGTATACCAGCCGAACGCATGAAAATGCACTCGCCCCACATCGTGCCATTGAGCAAGCAGGCCCTCGTGGTTCTGTATGACCTCAAGAGAATGGCTGACGACGATGCTCGCTTCATGTTTCCGGTCCTCGGTACCAAGGAAGGCGTCATGAGCGAAAACACCATCAACAAGGCGTTGCGCACTCTAGGCTACGCGGGTGACGTGATGACCGGACATGGTTTTCGCAGCATGGCCTCAACATTGCTTAACGAGCAGCAGCGGTGGCATCCCGATGCAATTGAGCGCCAGCTTGCCCACTCCCCTCGCAACAAGGTTCGAGCCGCCTATAACTACGCTGAGCATCTACCTGAGCGCCGTCGAATGATGCAAGCCTGGGCGGATCACCTCGATGAATTACGCGAGGCAGCCCTTAATCGCGGATCCGGACCGGGACGGAATCGAGCGCTCTCATCGCATACCGCCACTGCGGGTGCCGGTGCAGCCTCGAGCGAGGAGTGACCGGCGACTACTACCTTCGGGACGTAGGAGTCGCAGGCTCAAGGTAGCTCCGCAACCCTATGTTTTACCGTGTTTTATTGTCTGCTGCTACTGCAATACCGATAATAAGCATTAAGTTTAATTCTAAAGTATACCGATTTGACCTTGGTGGAATCGTGGTCAATTCGTGGTATTATTGTGCTTATGAACGCGCCAGTTACTGCTTTTCGAGCCCCGACACCCTCGATCGTAAATCACATAGCGAGAGAGGATCTTCTTCATCTGTATCGGGATGGACACCCTAACTACAAGCGCATCGCCGAATTAGCAAAACTTAGCAAAACGGATCTAGGGAAGATATCCGGCGTTGCGAAGTCCTCGGTGCGCTTCGATGCGCACATTCCGGAACCCGTCGCTGAACGATTACGCGAGATTGCGAACATCGCCAACCTCGTCGCCGAATTTTTTGCCGGTGATGCACAGAAGGTTGGTCTGTGGTTTGAAATTGCTAATCCGATGCTCGGCAACATATCTCCGAGGGACATGATTCGAATTGGCCGATACAAACGGCTGCTAAATTTTCGTGATCGAGGCCCGTGCAGCGGAGGCCGCCACGCCTCGATGAGGTTGCTCCGGTGGATTGTTCCGTGCGCTGAATGCCATGAAAAAAGGAACCGCCGCCCGAAGAAATCGCGCCAGTCTCCTAAGATTGTAGTCCTCGATTCATTCACCCAGCAGCAATTGCATTCCTGGGAGAGCCGTGGAGACACTCTCCATGCCGTACGTATGGTTCTCCAGTACTTGGGCAAGAACCCGGATGCTCCGACAGACCAAGATCTTATTCACGTACAAGATGTGCTAGCGAAGATCCGTCCCTATGTCCGCAATATTGACACGTCGGGGGAAATAGAAGCGCTCGCCAACGGCGACATCTGCATCACGCTCGGATATAACGGCGACGTGGTCCAATCACGCAAGCGAGCAAGAGAGGCAAAGAACGGTCAAACAATCAATTTCTTTATCCCAAAGGAAGGGACACAACTTTGGGTGGACCTGCTAGCCATACCCAAGGACGCACCCCATGTGTCCAACGCGTACCTGCTGATCAATTACCTGATGGATCCTTCGGTCATCGCTAAAATCTCGAACGCCATCGGATTCGCGAATGCCAATCCCGCCTCTACGCGGCTCCTTGATCCCGCCGTATCAACAGATACCACTATCTATCCGACCGCCGAAGAACAGAAACGGCTCTACGTGCCATCAGAACCGACTCCTGAGCAATCTCGCGCGATCACCCGCCTTTGGCAGAAGTTCAAGACCGGACAATAACAAGAGCCATTACCGGGGGTTGAATGCAGCGTCGATCATTGGGACTGATAACGTCCTTTATCATACGCAATAGTAACCACTAAATTGCTTTGCAGATGCCCAGATCGAAGCTGAGGGTATCGGGGTCACCTCAAAAAGGGGATTTTTACGCACGGTACGGCAGCGCACGGTGCCGGCGCCCGTTTGCGCCGACACTCAAGCATTACTCCACCCAAGGACACAATCATGAAGAAGACACCTACGCTCACCATTGCGGTGGCGTGTTCGCTCGCCGCGTTCGCGCCGTTTGTCGCGCTCGCTACTCCCGCCCCCGACATGGACAGCACGCAGCCGACGCTCGTAATCAAGGATTCCTCGATCACGTCGTCGATTAAGGCGCAGCTGGCCTCCGATCCGTCCAAGGGTCTGTCGCACATCGACGTCGACACCGACGATCATGGTGTCGTTACTCTGAAAGGCAAAGTACCCACCCAGGCCGCTGCCGACCGTGCAATTTCGATCGCACGCGCGACCGACGGCGTACGCGCGGTGAAGAGTGCGCTGAAGGTTAAGATGGACGACTGAGCGCCGATCTCAGGTCCGGTCGCAGCGATCGCGGCTGGGACTTTCGCAATCGGCCTTGCTGTATCGTCGTTGGCGACGTCACCCCCCGGCGGGTTCAGCGATGCCCCGGCTGATCGTATCCGGCAGTTCGGGCATGATCGGCCGCGCAGCGGCGTCTGACCAGCGAATGCGCTTATGTGGCACCGGGCCATTCGCACGTCCTTGTGCTCGCCCGACGACGGCGAGTCAGGCGCGCGAGCCCGACTCGCCTTACGGACTACCGTCCGCTGCCACATCCTGTGGCACGTCCGCTTTTTACAATGCGAGTGTCATTTGTTCCTCTGTGGACGCCCAATGCACCTGGCTCCTCACCGAAATCGACGATGGCACCGACCTCGCCTTCGGCCTCTGCGATCTCGGCATGGGCTGTCCCGAACTCGGCTATGTATCCTTTACCGAGCTTCACGCCGTGCGCAGCGAACTCGGACTTCCGATCGAGCGCGACCTGCACTTCAAAGCCGACAAACCGATCTCCGCCTATGCCGAGGAAGCGCGCAGCTGCGGACACATCGTCACGTAATGCGACGCTCACGCCCGCCATTCCGCTGCAGCAACTGTCCGATGCGCTCACCGATGTCGTGGCTCAAGCGGCACAGAGTGTTGTCGCCGTTCACTCCACGCGCTCTCGCTCCAGTGGATTCGTCTGGCGACCGGGCTTGATCGTCACGGCAGATGAGGCGCTTGATGACGAGGGTGACATCGCCGTGGTGCTGCCAGGTGGTGAAATGGCCGCTGCAAGCTTAGTCGGCCGTGATCCGACGACTGATGTAGCTCTTCTGTGCGTTGATCGCGCCAATTCCGCGCCGGTCACGCTCCAATTCGCGTCGGTGCCAGCGGGTGCACTCGCATGGGCTGTCGGTTCTCTGCATGGAGCATCGATCGCGGCATTCGGTACAATCTCGTTCGTCGGCGGAGCATGGCGCAGCTTTCGCGGCGGGGAGATCGACGCAAGAATCGAGCTTGATCTTTCCTTGCGTCGCGCCGGCGAAGGCGGCGTTGCGCTTGATGCGTCTGGCCGCACTTTCGGCATGGTGGTATTTGGTCCCCGACAGCAGGTGCTTGTCATTCCCGCGGCAACCGTCGAACGGGTTGCCGCCACGTTGGAAACCCATGGAAAAGTTGCACGTGGCTACCTCGGCCTCGGCCTTCAGCCGACCAAGCTCGACGGGGACGACGGACTAGGGGTCATGGTGATGAGTGTCGATCCGAATGGACCGGGCGCCGCCGCCGGGATTCGGCAAGGAGACCTCATCCTCAAGTGGAACGATCAGGAGATTAAAGGCGTGCGGACGCTCTTGCGAGCCCTCGGCCCCGATACTATCGGAACCACCGTCAAGCTTGCCTTGCGGCGAGGAGGTGATCCGGCCGAGGCCCGTCTGACCGTAGGCGAAAGGCCAGAAACTTGACCAGCGAAGTCGTATCGGAGCTGATTGTCCTCGCGATCATGCTTGATGATCCGGTACTTGCGGACCGGCTGACGGCACTGCTTTCCGACGTCCCAGGACTTCGACTGGCGCGGGGGAACGAAGTAGGAGACGTTGCGGTAGTCTCCTCACCAACAGCCGAGAAAGCTCCCGAGCAGGACGCCGCACTGACGCCGCGCGAAATACAGGTCTTGCGCCTCTTGGCTGAGGGGGCTTCGAACAAATCGATCGCGCGTCGCCTCGGAATTTCAGTCCACACGGTCAAGTTTCATGTCGCCTCGCTTCTCGACAAGTTCGAGGCGATCGGTCGCACCGATGCGGTCACACACGCACTGCGCCTTGGCGTGATCCAGCTCTGAGGGTTTCCGGTTCGCTACTGGGCATTGGGAAGCATTTGCTAACAGGAGACTGTAATGAAGATTGGCGTATTGGGATCTGGCGACGTTGCCAAAGTACTGGCCATTGGCTTTCTCAAGCATGGACACGAGGTGATGCTTGGCACGCGTGATCGCACTAAACTGGCGGCTTGGCTCAGGCAGAATCCACTTGGGCGCATCGGTAGCTTTGCCGAAGCCGCGATTTTTGGTGAAGTCGTTGTATTGGCCGTCAAGGGAACTGCTGCAGGGGACGTATTGCGGTCAGCGGGTGCGAAGAATCTGAGTGGGAAATCACTTATCGATGCGACCAATCCAATTGCCGACGCCCCGCCAATCAACGGCGTTCTGAAATTCTTCACCAATTTGGATGAGTCGCTCATGGAACGGCTTCAGCGGGAGTTTCCCGACGCACACCTTGTCAAGGCGTTTAATTCGGTCGGAAACTCTCGGATGGTGAATCCGCAATTCAAAGTCGGCAAGCCCACGATGTTCATTTGTGGCAACAACGAGCAGGCAAAAGGTATTGTGACAAAGATCCTTGATCAATTTGGCTGGGAAACGGCGGACATGGGCAAAGTCGAAGCCGCACGCGCGATAGAACCACTATGCATGCTCTGGTGTATTCCGGGATTTTTGCGCAACGAATGGACACACGCGTTCGCGCTGCTCAAGTAGCCCAACAACGCGTTTCCAGCGAACTTCCTTTCCGGCCTTCGGGTCGGCGGTTTTCTCGCTTTTGCCATCTCTCGGCAAAATTCGACCGCCTAGGATCGCTTTACAGCGGCCATCGCACCCTACCCCATGCCTCGAGATCCCCAGTGGTTTTGTCGGAACACAAGCTTCAAGCATCTTGGGCTTAGGCACCGTATTCTCCCTTCGTCATGCCATCCCATTTACAACTTGCCGGAGTACCGCCCATTGCCGGCGATTTGCTTCGGGCGTAGTCTTCGGCTCTTTCCGTCAAAGGGGTCGCAATATGTTCCCTCGCGTCCGCACTTGGGGTATTTGGCTTTCCAGCACGGTGCTATTTGCTGCCGCCGCCGGCGCGGCGCCCGGCGTGTCCACTGACGATACCGCGGCGCTGTTGCAGAGGGCAGTCGACGGCGACTGGCGATCAGCGGAGCACCGGGAGCGCGACCGCTATCGTCACCCGCTCGGTACGCTGCAGTTCTTCGGGATCCAGCCGGACATGACGGTGATCGAACTGGCGCCCGGCGGCGGCTGGTATACCGAAATCCTGGCTCCTTTCTTGGCCGCAAACGGTCACCTCATCGAGGCCGGATCGCAGAAGTTCGAGCAGAAGATCAAGGACAATCCGGCGGTCTTCGGGCACATCGTCAAGGTCGTGCCCTTTAAGCCGCCGCTCAATGTGGCGCTGGGCGAACCGAATTCCGCCGACATGGTGCTCACGTTCCGCAATATCCATGATTGGCTCAACGACAGCCCGGCGACGCTGGAAGCCGCGTTCAAAGCCGTGTTCGACGTGCTCAAACCCGGCGGCACATTCGGCATCGAAGAACATCGGGCCAGGCCGTTCGCCGATGCCGTACAGAGTTCGAAACAACTGCACCGCATTCCCGAGGATTACCTGATCAGCTTGGGTCTGCAGACCGGCTTCCGGCTGCAAGGGGGTGTCGGAAATCAACGCGAATCCGCAGGACCCGGAAGGCGTCAACGTACATCGGCTGCTGCCGGATTTGGACGGGCCAAAGAGCGAGCGCGCCGGCATGAAGGCGATCGGCGAGTCCGATCGGATGACGCTGCGTTTTGAGAAGCCTTGAGAGGCCTATATCTTCAAAGGGAAGATAAACTACGTTGTCACTTGACGCTACGCTCACGCCGCCGGCCTTCGGGTCGGCGGCTTTCTCACTTTTGCTACTTTTCTGCGCCGCTCGCCAAAGTCCAACCGCCTACGATCGCTTTAGACCGGCGATCGCACCTTACCCATGGTCTGGGCGCGTCGAGCGGTACGATGAGCGTCGGCGAGTACGGCAGTTATCTGTTACGCGCACGATCGCCGCACAAACTTTACGGAATGATAACGTCGGCATCCTTTATCTGATCGGCATAGCGAAGCACCCGCGAGATTGCTTCTCCGATGTCGCCATCATCCAAACCACGTCCATGCATAAGCTTGTCACGAACGTCCTCGGCCGGTTATATGATGCCTTGAGTCGTTGATGGAATTCCGACGCCAAATATACCTTCAAAGAACTTCTGAAAGTTGTCGCGGTTCATATAATGACTGACGATGGCTTTCCACGTGAGTGCTGCGACGTTATTTTCAGATCGGCTCCTAAAAGCGGTTGGTAGCTCCGGGCGGCGCCGGCATCGTGATAAGATCTTGGTCCTTGCCAGCTGCCGACAACAGCAAACTACTTGAAGTTGGGCAGTTCAGAACCTATTGAAAACGAGACCATCCGATCGCATCGGCTCGCGGTCTTATAACGAGAGCGCTATGAAAGCCGCGTGGCTATTATTGTTTGCGTTTGCATGTCCGTACGCATACTCCGCAGCAGGCGAGGTGTGCATGGATCAGAACACAGAACCGGCCCAGTGCGGACCCGTGACGACGAAAATCGTACTCGCAAACGGTACGCTGGCATTCTTCAATATACCTGCTAACCCAACATTGGGTACGTCGGCCGTTAACGCTGCCTACTTCAGTCCTGATGGATCAGAACTTGGAAGGTAACGGCGGATCGACAGTGAACACCTACATGGGGTCCCTCAACATTCAGGCTGCCGTTCCGATCAACGGGGGTGTGGATACGCTCTTTGCGAATGCTTCGTCTCTTCAGCCCGAACGGACAAAATCTAGGTGGCGGCTGCTCGGGATGGATTTGTACCGTGGTCGCATACAGCGGTGCCACGGTCCCGATGGTGGAGATCGTCGCCGCGGGCGGAGGAGTGGATGCGGTATTGGCAACTAGCGATGGCGTCGAGAACGCTTACTACAGTCCCGATGGCCTTGATCTTGGGGGCGGCGGTAACTCCGTTTCGATCTACAGCGGAAGTGTCAGCAATAACCGAGATTGTTCCCGTGGATGCATCCTCGGTTGTGACTTGGTTTAGCAATGGTGCCGTGTACTACAGTCCAAACAATCGCAGCGTAGGCGGCGGAGGGAGCACAGTTTCGGCTTACAACGGCTCGATAGCTATGGCGCGTATTGTCAAAGTCGGAAGCGGACTGTTAACTGAATTTCAAAATGGCGCGGTGTATCTAAGTCCAAATGGGCAGAACCTGGGTGGAGGAGCCGCGACGATCTCGGTGGCGAATTGGATTCATGCACCCAACGGACCGTTCCCCAAAAGAGACAGTGCCAAGGGCGCCGTCTACAACAACCGGCTCTTTCTCAGTGGCGGCGTTTACAATGTAGACCAAACGGGTACCTACAGTTACTTCGATCTCTGGAACACCTCAAACGACGAATCGGGAACGACCTGGAACAATTCCCCAGTAAAAGATTGTTATGGCGATCTGCCACAGGCGGTAGTACTAAACCCCCCTGACTTCTCCTGCTGGGATGCCTTCGGGCCCCTGGTGGTGTGGAATTCGACCCTGTGGGCCCTTGGATCCTCTGTGTGGAGTTCGACCGATGGAACCAGTTGGACACGGCGAGCCACCCCTGGTGGAAACGCGACGCCGACAACAGTCGGTGAGGACGAAAATACTCCTGGTGGGGTCGTGCTAGGGTCCTATATGTACTACATGCATTTGGACGGTACTACCACTGACGTGCAAAGGACCAACAGCTCAACTGGTACTCCATGGAGCGACATGGGCCAGATTCAGACCGGGAGCTCTCCTCCTGTGGTCATGGAGCCACGCTGCGGAACAGCAGTATTCGTGTTGGGAGGAAAACTTTGGATTGAAGGTGGACGGGATGCCGTCCCGAATTGTGATTCAAACACTGACTACACCAACGATATCTGGTCAACATCTGACGGAATCACTTGGACTCGAGCATCGACAACACCTGCGTGGGGACCTCGGCAGTGGCCGTGTGTTACGACCGATTCCAGCGGCACTGTCTGGCTCGTTGGAGGTTACATGGCTGATTTCGTGACCGGTATTCCCAACGAGATTCGATACGAGACCAACTTTGCCGATGTTTGGTACACGAAAGATGGGATCACATGGAAGCAATTCAAGGCAGGTGTTGGATCAGAGCTCCCAGACGACCTATCCTTGGGATTGGAGCCACGTCATGCTCCTATCTGTTATATCGATGGCCTCAACAATCGCCTAGTCGTAGTCGCAGGCAAGGTAACTCGTCAGCCAACTCCCAAACCGCCCTATCCGCTGAATCCGGTTCCGGTTCCTAAACACGATTCTGGCAACTTCTCAAATGATGTCCGGATTGTCCAGCTGCCGGATCCCTCAACATTGCCATAAAGTATGTTTGAGAGCGGCGCATTCGAAGAAAGGGCATAGCGAAGTTGCTGAACTGGGTCATGTGAGGATTCTTCGGAATACCTCGTTGTCTTGGCTTTGCGACTGCTACGTTCTCTGCGGTCTTCTTCCTGCAGTGAGGGCGGCGCAGCCGCGCCGCGGGCGCCTCGAGCGCCGTTGACACCGCAGCGGCCGCATCCCCTGCAGCCTTGATCAGCACCAATGACAGGCGTCGCGTCGGATACGCTAAGAAGAGCGTCAACGCGATGTCATTACTGACGAACATGTCGTTCACGCAACCTAAAGAACGACTGGAATCGCAAAAATCCACTCGGCTGTCTCGAGTCGCTGAGCCTGCACCGGTCGCGCCAGCGCAGCCGCCGCACGCCCGGTGCTGCCCTTGCCTCTAGCCGTATTCTGCGTCGTGACGGAGATCTCGATCGGTTCCTCGCGGACCCCAGCGGTCCGGGGAGGGGGACCGGAATATCCTTCGTCTGGCCGGGCCGTTCGGACATCCCTGCCCTCGCCCGCCATCGGCGAGTCTGGCGCGCGAGCTCCGACCTCGCCGCTTCGGCTCCTGCCTCGCTGCGGCCCTGCCGGCACGATCCTTGTGCCGGCGTTCGGTCGGTTCGACGAGATTACCAATCTCGTCGAAAAGGCAGCCGACCTCACCCTCCGGGGTTTCGTCGTCGCGACCATCCGGGTCGCCTAATGACGGTCCCGACTACTTGACACTCATCGACCGACGGCAAACCGTCTGCTCGCCAACGGTACCGCGCAACGCGCCGCCATCGACCGACAGGACCAGGCGCTCGACTTCAAGCCCGTCGTGAAA
>CAWCBJ010000008.1:0-118842 GCA_963793685.1 uncultured Gammaproteobacteria bacterium
GGCGCAGGAAACTCGGACCAACGTGCTGCAGGAAGAACGCCCCGGTGCCGTAGGTGCACTTCGCCGCTCCGGCGGTGAAGCCTCCCTGGCCGAACAGGGCCGCTTGCTGATCGCCCGCCACGCCGGTGATCGGCAGCCCGGCCGGCAGAAACCCGAGGGCCGCCGGTCGTGCCGAAGTGGGCGACGCTCGGCCGGACCTGCGGCAACAGGGCCCGTGGCACGGCAAAGAATCGGCACAGGTCGTCGTCCCAGCAAACTTTCTTGACGTTGAGCAGCAGGGTCCGCGAAGCGTTGCTGGCATCGGTGGCGTGGACCTTGCCGCGCGGTCAGGTTCCAGATCAGCCAGCTATCGATGGTGCCGCACGCCAGCTGGCCGGCCTCGGCCCGCGGCCGCAGACCGGCTGTCCTGCTCCAGCAGCCAGCGAATCTTCGTGGCCGAGAAGTACGGATCGAGCACCAAACCGGTCGACTCGGCGATCCAGGTCTTCCTCATGGTCGTGCTGCCGGCAGAACTCGGCCGGTGCGGCGATCCTGCCAGACGATGGCCCTGGCGATCGGCCGGCCCGTCGCTCTTTCCCAGAGGACGACTGTCTCACGCTGATTGGTCAGCCCGACGGCGACGAGTTTCTGCGGCCGACACCTGGGCCAGCTCCAGGGCGCGCGGCACGACTTCCGCCACGCTCTGCCAGATTTCCAGCGGCGTCATGTTCGACCCAGCCCGGCTGCGGATAATGCTGCGTCAATTCCCGGCTTGCGCTGCCCAGGCAACGGCCCGTGGCATCGTAGACGAGGGCGCGAGTGCTGGTGGTTCCCTGATCGATGGCCAAGATGAAGGACATGGAGCATCATCCAGGTTCCCGTTTAGCGTTCGCTCGGCGCCTCGGATGCGATTGGCGTTAGCGAGGGGCGTCTCGAACGCAAAACGAAGACATTTAACACCGCCCGTACAGGCCGGTCAGCTCGCCGAGCCGTTGCAGATGAGCCGTGCGTGAGCTGCTGCGGCTGTCATCGCCAGGTCCAGTTGCCCGCGGGCCGGCCGGGCAGGTTCATGCGCGCCTCGGTGCCCAGATCGAGAACGTCCTGCAGCGGCGTCGACGGCGTAATCGGCCACGCTCGACCAGGCCAGCCGCATCAGGTCCCAGGCGATGTCGCTGCCGTCGCGGCCCAGGTAGCGGCGGACATGATCGCGTTCCTGCTCCGCAGCCGTGCGCGTACCAGCCGCGGGTGTGTCGTTGTCGTGCGTGCCGGTGTAGACCACCGTCCTGCGCTGGTAGTTGTGCGGCAAGTAGAGGTTCGGCCGGTCGCCGAAGGCAAACTGCAGGACGCGCATGCCGGGCAGGTCGAAGCGATCGCGCAGCGCCTCGACTTCCGGCGTGATGACGCCGAGGTCCTCGGCGATGAGCGGCAGCCCGCCGAGCTTCTGCTCGACCTGTTGCGAGGAAGCTCGTCAGCCCGGCGCCTTGATCCACTGCCCGATCGACGGCATTGGGCCGACCGGCGGGAATTTCCCAGTAGGCCTCGAAGCCGCGGAAATGATCGAGCCGGACCAGGTCGACCAGCCGCAGGGCAGCGCGCAGCCGCTCCACCCACCAGGCATAGTCGGTTCGCTTGCATGGCCTGCCAATCGTAGAGCGGATTGCCCCAGAGCTGGCCCGTGGCGCTGAAGTAGTCGGGCGGCACGCCGGCGACGAACGCGCGGCCGACGCTGGGCGTCGAGCAGGAAAAGCTGCGGGTTGGCCCAGACGTCGGCCGAGTCCGCGGAGACGAAGATCGGAATGTCGCCGATGATGCCGATTCGCTTTTCCCGGCGTGATTGCGCAGCTCGAGCCACTGGCGGAAGAACAGGAACTGGCGAAACTGATGCGAGCCCGACGCTCTGCGCGCCAGCTCCTGCCTGGCGCGGCCAGGGCGCCCGGTTCGCGCAGTGCGCAGGTCGCGGGCCAATCGCTCCAGCCGCGGCCTTCTGGGCATCCTTGAGGGCCATGAACAGGGCGAAATCGTCGAGCCAGCTTTGGTGTTCGTGGAGGAACTGCCTCGAAGCGGCTGCTTGAGCCCGCTCGCCGCGACCGGTGCGGAAGTTGCTCCAGGTCTTGTCGAGCAAGCTGGTTCTTGAAGGCGATGACCGGCCCGTAATTCGACGTGATCGGCGGGAAAGCCGGCCCCATGCAGATCGGCCGGTTCAGCAGGCCGTCCTGCAGGAGCAACTGGGGACTGACCAGCAGCGGATTGCCGGCAAACGCGGAGAAACACTGATAGGGGGAATCGCCGAACCCGGTCGGGCCCAGCGGCAGCACTTGCCACCAGTTCTGGCCGGCCTGGCCAGCGAATCGATCCAGGCGTAGCGCCGTCGGCCCCAGGTCGCCGATGCCGAACGGGCCCGGCAACGAGGTCGGATGCAAAAGAACGCCGGCTGAGCGCGCAGGGGATGTGGCTGCCATGAATTCCTTTCCGCGGAAGGTGGTTGTGGGCGATTCCGTTGGTGTTGTTGTATGAAATCAGGCGAGCCGAGGGGCGTCAGCCCCCGAATCCGGGGGCTTACGTCTCTGGCTCGCCAAACCCCAGGCGGAACGAGTGTCAACCAACTGTCAATCTTGATCAAAAAATGCACAACTTTATCTTGAAATATCGAAAAATGTGCTATAATCGGAGAAAGCGTTACGGATCACATTCGTTGCGTAATTGCCTTTCATGTCGGGCTTTGCCGAATTACAATAGGGATTGCCTTCATCGAGACGGTGCCTGGATGAGTCATGATGGTAACCTCCCGCCAGAGGAAAGACTTCCCCTGGCCGGACAACCGATCAACCGATAAAATACGGCGCCGCAATTGGTGACATCAACGCCTTGGATCTCGCCGGACAGCGAAAAGAGACCTGTCTCGACGCCGATGAGACTGCGCTGCCGGAAAAGAAGGTAGTCCCAAAGGGCGAGGCTTTCGTACCGACCGCCAAAAGCATGGGAGCCACGCGGGTACTGTCCATGGAAGAAGAGCAAAAGCTGGCCGATCAGGACGAACGATACCAGCCTGACATTCCGGTTGGGCAGGAAGGATCGGTCCTGGGCGACTTCCAGATCATCAAAAAGCTCGGCGAAGGAGCCATGGGAGCCGTGTTTCTGGCCCGACAGCCCAAGCTTCGGCGACCGCCTCGTCGCACTCAAGGTGCTGTTTCCCCACATCGCCGAGAGCCAAAAGCTCGTCGAACGCCTGCACCGCGAGGCCGAGGTCATGTTCAGCCTCGACCATCCCAACATCGTCCAATCGTTCGGCGTCGGCGAAGATGACGGCTGGCACTTCATCGCCATGGAATATGTCGAGGGGGAGAGCCTGCAGAAATGGATCAATCGCATCGGCAAAGTCTCCGTCGGCGACGCCCTGCACGTGACCCTGGCCTGTGCCCGAGCCCTCGAACACGCCCACGCCCATGGGGCCATCCACCGCGACATCAAGCCCGACAACGTCCTCATCGACCGCACGGGCAAGGTCAAGGTGACCGACCTCGGCATGGTCAAGAAGCTCGAGGAGGAAGAGGAAAAAGGTCTGACCATGACCGGCCACGCGGTCGGCACCCCGTGGTACATGCCGCTCGAGCAGGCCAAGAACGCCAAGGACGCCGACGCCCGCTGCGACATCTACTCCCTGGGCTGCATGCTGTACTGCATGCTCACCGGGCAACCGCCGTTCACCGGGCAAACCATCGTGGAAGTGATTCACGCCAAGGAGAACGGCACCTTCCCGCCGGCCCGAGCGGTGCACGAAGATGTGCCCGAACGCCTCGACCTCATCATCGCCAAGATGGCCCACAAGCTGCCGAAGTATCGCTATGCCTCGTGTGCCGAATTGATCCGCGATCTGGAGGGCCTGAACCTGTCCGGGCCCCGGCTCGACTTCGTTCGCGGCATCAAGAAGAGGAACACCGGGCTGAAGCTGGCTCCGCCCCGTCGATGGAAGCGACCATGGCCACGTCATCGGTGGCTTCCGAGCCGGTTGTCGACCGCTGGTTCGTCCGCTTGAAGGGGGGCGACGGGCAGCCGATCGTGAAGACGATGTCGACGCCGCAAATGACGAAGATGATCGAGGAAGGCACGCTCAAGCCATCGGTGAAGATCAGCCGGCACGCCAAGGTCGGTTACCGGGCCCTGGCTACTTTCAAAGAATTTCACGCTGTCGCCGTGGGCCGTTCGACGCGCACCGGCGTCGACAAGCAAACCTCGCGTTACCACTATCTTTACCAGAAGATCGAGAAGAACGAGCTGGAGCGCAGTGAGCCGGAAGAGGAAACCGTCACGTCGGCTGGATACTGGCTGCCGATATTCTGGAATCAGCCGCCGCCGTCAGCGCCGCGCTTCTCGTCGGCTACGGTCTCTGGTGGGTCTTCAAGGGCCTGGGCGGCTATTGAGACTTTCACTCCTTTGCGCATTTGCGCGATAGCGAATTACGACCAACTCGCTGCAATCTCTCGGGATCTCCCAACCGCTAACTCCCCACTCCCAACTTCCATAAGATAACTCGTCAATCGGCCCAGTTCTCATTCCCTGTGGGAAGTCTCGATGGCGGACGGTGCACCAGCAAGTCAATCCAGCCCGGAAGCGCGCACTCCGTCGCGCCGCCAAGGTCCTGATCGTCAGCAGCGTCACCTTCGCGTTCATCTCCTACTGGCGCACCGCCGCCGTGGTTTTGTGCGACCTTTCCAGCACCGCCTATTACATTGGCGCCATCGTCGAAAACGCCATCGGCAGGGCGGCTCCGTGGTTCATCCTCGCGGTCATGCTTTTCAGCTATGCCATGCGTTCGGTCTACATCGGAGCATCGGCCCTGTACGTTCGCGGCGGCGTTTACCGGGTGGTGAAGGAGGCCATGGGGGGATTCCTGGCCAAATTGTCGGTGTCGGCCCTCCTGTTCGATTACGTGCTCACCGGGCCCATCAGTGCCGTGGCGGCCGGGCAGTACATCGTCGGGCTGGTCATCGACTTTATGTATCCTGGCGGAGCGCCGATGGATGAAGAGCGAGCTGAAGGCGATCCGGGGCTGGTTTTCGGCGATCATCGCCTGCGCCATCACCTTCTACTTCTTCTGGCAGAACCTGGCGCGGCATTCCGGAATCGAGCGACAAGGCCCTGAAGATCATGATTGTCACCACGATCATGGTCGTGATCGTGCTGAGCTGGAGTACCGTCACCCTGGTCGTTCGGGGGGCCGAGAATCCCATACCGAGCCCGAACCCCGAGTTCAGCAAGAAATCCCTGATTGATGCAGAGCCAATTTTTGATGAAGACGGCAACAAGAGCCTTCCGTTCGAGTCGATGCTGATGGAACCAAAAGGCCGAAATATTTGCGCGACGAGGAGGGGAACAAGATACGTAAACGCAACGAAGTGACGGACGAACAGGAAGACCCACTGGGCTACCTCGGCAAATGGTTCCCCGGCTCGCGGACCAACTCCGCCGGCCCGGCAGCATGCTGAGCGTCATTGGCGTCATCGGTTTGATCATCGCGTTTGGGCATTCGGTACTGGCGATGAGCGGCGAAGAAACTCTGGCCCAGGTGTATCGCGAGGTCGAATTCCCGAAATTCGCAATTTCGAAAAGGCGGCGTTCATCGTTTTTGTTTACAGTCTGCTCATGACGGCGGCGGTCAGCTTCCTCGCGGTGCTGTTGATTCCCGAGAGCGAGCGCTTGACATGGTACAACGACAACCTGCTTGGCGGCCTGGCGATTTAGGAAAAGCGCACTGCTCTGGATCTTGGGGTGGGCTGCCGCCTCGGCGGGTGCCGCTGCCGAGCAAACCCTCGTCGATCGGATCGAAATGCTCGATTGGTCCGATCCGGAGCGGGCGGAAAAACTCATCGACTCGGTGCCGACGGCGGCGGAGAGCCGCGCGTCCGACGTGGAAATGCTCGAAGTGCGCGCCATGGTGTATGTCGACGTACGGCGGGATCCGGACGTCGAAGCGATCATCGCGCGGCTGCAGACGATCGCCCAGCACGGCGCTCATTCCGCCGTGCTGGCGCAGCATTATGTGCGGGGTTATTCGCTCTATCAGCGCGACCAATACGCGGCGGCCAGCGATGAGCTCAACCGCATCGATATGGAATCGCTCACCACGGATACCGAGCGCTATCGCGTGTCGATCTTGCGCGGCAACACATTGCGTACCCTGGGCCAGGCGGAGGCTGCATTGCCCTTTCTGGAGAGGGCCTTGGATCTCGCGCACGACATGCACGATGAGGTGCGCGGCCTGCATGCGATGCTCTGGTTGGCGCATATCTACAGCAATACCGGCAATTTCGATCGTGCCGCCGAAGAGCTGGAGAGCGCCCGGCGCGCTGGCGACGGCGCTTGGCGATGAGACGGCGCTGGCCGAGACCGACAGCTGCGTGTCGAGCATCGAGGATGATCGCGGCGATCGCCTGGCGGAGCGGCGCGCCAGCCTGTCCTCCCTCGAGCACGCGAAGCGCTCGGGCAGCACCAAGTGGCTGGCGCATGCGCTCGTCAATCTCGGTGATTCGTATCTGAAAACGGGTGATTTCGCCGAATCACTCAGGTATTCCAAGCAGGCGCTGCCGCTCGTGATGAAAGTGCGCGGCAGCGGCGATGAGCCGATCGTATTGTTCAACGAAGGGCTCGCCAACATCGGCCTCGGCAATATCAAGCCGGGGGAGAAATTGGCCGAGGGCGCGATCGCGCAAACCTTGGCCGGCGACAACCTGATGGATGCACAGGAGCTGCTGCGAGAGTACGCCAATGCGCTCGAGCGCGCAGGCTATTTGATGATGGCCATTCAGATCTATCATCGCTACGACGCGCTCGGTGAGAAAATAATGACCGGCACGCGGCAGCGCGCGTTTCTGGAGTTATCCGCCAAATTCGACGACGAGCGCAAGGCGCGTGAGCTCGAACTCCTGCGGCGCGACAACGCGCTCAAGGCGTCCGATATGCGCGCGCAACGTCTGCGCCAACAACTGATTCTGGCCGCAGCCCTGTTCGTCACGTGTATCTGCGCCGCGCTCGGTTGGGCATTTACCCGCGTGCGCAAGGCCAACGATCGGCTGCGGTTCAACAGCGAACGCGACGCGCTGACGGGCCTGCGCAATCGGCGTTTTTTCAACGAACACGTGTTGAGCGTCGACGGGGCGCGGCCCGTCGGAGGCTGCGTGCTGCTGGCCGATCTCGATCATTTCAAGCGCATCAACGACACGCTCGGCCACCAGGCGGGAGACGCCGTGTTGGCGACCGTGAGCCACCGGCTGTCGGCGGCGTTGCGCGAGAACGATAAACTGGTCCGTTGGGGCGGTGAGGAATTCCTCGCGGTGCTCGATCCGATAACGCCTGAACAGGCGGATCGAACCGTGGAAAGACTGCTGTACGCGGTGCGCCGCGACCCGGTGCTGTGGAATGGCAAGACGATCAAATGCACGATTTCCATTGGCTACGCGTACTTTCCGATGGCCGGATCGGAGACCGAGATTACCTTGGACAGCGCCATTGGCCTCATCGATAAGGCGCTCTACATGGCCAAAGCGGCGCGGCCGAGACCGTGCCTGTCTGATCAGTGCGGTGTCCGCTCATAACGAACGGGAACTCACCATCATCAGTGCGGAATTCGAAACCGCGGCGGCGGACCGCCGAATCAAACTGGTCGAGATGGGCGTCGCCGCTTAGGAGCCTGTCTAAAGTATTCCGCATGGCCGCGGGGTAAGGGCGCAACACTCTTTTCGGTACCGATCCCTCATTTCGCTGAATCCTTGACGCCGGGATGGCATGATTGCCTCTGCGAAACGAGGGATTGAAGCATGTGCGCAAGCAAGGTGAGCGAAGGCAACAAACGCGGCTGGATCATTCCGATCGGGGGCGCGGAGGATCAGGAGAACTCGCCGCAGATCTTGAACCGTTTCGTCCGCTTGGCAGGCGGCACCGGCGCGGATATTGCCATCATTCCCACGGCGAGCATGTCGCGCGGTACCGGTGCGCGCTACGAGCGCCTTTTCAGCGACATGGGGGCGCAACGGGTAACCTCGCTGGATTTCGATACCCGGCGCGACGCCGAGGAGCCGGGACGGCTCGAGCGCTTGGGCCAGGCGAGCGGCGTGTTTTTTACCGGCGGGAACCAGCTGCGGCTCTCGACGCTGATTGGGGGCACCTCGGTCGCCAAGGCGGTGCGGCAAATGAACGCGGTGGGGATTCCGGTCGCGGGCACCAGCGCAGGCGCGGCCTTCATCAGCGAACATATGATCGCCTTCGGCGATGAAGGCAGTACGCCAATCGCCGGTTCGGTGCGCTTGGCGCCCGGCTTGGGGCTCACCAATCGCTTCATCATCGACCAACACTTCCGTCAACGCGATCGTTTGGGGCGCCTGTTGACGGCGCTGGCGTACAATCCGTTTGCGGTCGGCATCGGTCTCGACGAGGACACCGCCGCGTTCATAGGCCCCGACAACACGGTGCATGTCGAGGGTTCGGGCGGAATTACGGTGGTGGACGCCTCCGAAGTGCAGTTCTCCTCGATGGACGAGGTCCACGAAGGCCGGCCGGTGTGCCTTCTGGGCGTAAAATTGCATATCCTGACGCAGGGCGCGACTTTCAACCTGCATACGCGGCAGCCGGACGCCGGCGTACTCGTTAAATCGAAAAGTTAGGGCCAGACACGGGAGCGGCGCCAATGCGAATCCTCGAGCGCAATGTCTATGTGGGTCCGTCGATGTACGCTCACTTCCCGGTGATCAAGTTGCTGCTCGACCTCGGGACATTGGAACAGTGGCCGAGCGGAAAACTAGGTCCCGCTTTCGTCGACGCGCTGCGTGGGCGCGCTGCCGGGTCTTCAAGAGCACGGATGTTCGTACCAGGTGCCCGGCGGCTTGATTAGGCGCATGCGTGAGGACCAAGGCACCTGGCTCGGCCACGTGCTCGAGCATGTCGCCATCGAGCTGCAGAACATCGCCGGTGAAGACGTGTCGTTCGGCAAAACGCGCAGCACCGATGTGCCCGGGGTCTACACGGTGGTATACGAGTATGCGCAGCGCGACGAAGGCATTGCCGCGGGCGAACTCGGGATCGAGCTGTTGTGTTCGCTGCTGCCGCCGGAGTTGCGCCCCGCGGGCATCGTGCCGCCCGACTGGAACTGGCAGGAAAAGCGTGACGATTATATCCGCTACGCACAGCGGCGGGCTCTCGGCCCATCGACCGCCTCGCTGGTGAAGGCGGCCGAGGAGCGCAACATCCCCTGGCTGCGCCTCAACGACCAAAGCCTGATTCAGCTCGGCCACGGCAAGTATCAGCAGCGTATCCAGGCCACGATCACCAGCCGCACCAGTCACATCGCCGTCGAACTCGCCCAAGACAAAGAAGAGACCAACAAGATCCTCGCCAACTGCGGGCTTGCCGGTGCCGCGGCAGGAACTGGTGCGCTCCGCCGAGCGGGCCGTGCGCGCCGCGGAACGCTTGGGCTATCCGGTGGTCACCAAGCCCTACGACGGCAATCACGGACGGGGCATTTCCGTCGGGCTCGCGGGCCCGGAGGAAGTGCGGGCGGGATTCGCGGCGGCCGCGGCGCACTCCGCCTCGGTGATCGTGGAAACCTGCCTACGGGGCGATGACCATCGCCTGCTGGTCATCAACGGCGAACTCATCGCGGCCACGCGACGCACGCCCGGCAGAGTGATCGGCGACGGTGTGCACAGCATCCGGGAGCTCATCGACATCGTCAATCAGGACCCGCGACGCGGCGTCGGCCACGAGAAAGTGATGACGCGTTTGGAACTCGACGCGCAGGCCGAAGTGATGTTGGCACGCCAGGATTTGAACCCCGACTCGACGCTTCCATTGGGCCAAATCGTCCTGCTGCGCAGCACCGCGAATCTATCGACGGGTGGCACGGCCACCGACGTGACCGACGTCATTCATCCCGACAACCGCGACATGGCGGTGCGCGCCGTCACCGCGATCGGGCTGGATGTGGGCGGTGTCGATTTTCTGTGCCCCGATATCGCGGAGAGCTACAAGAATGTCGGAGGCGGCATCTGCGAGGTGAACGCCGCGCCGGGCTTTCGCATGCACGTGGCGCCGAGCGAAGGAACCCCGCGCGACGCGGCCGGCCCGGTGATCGACATGCTGTTCCCGCCCGGCGCCGTCTCGAGGGTGCCAATCGCCTGCATCACAGGCACCAATGGCAAGACCACCACCGCGCGCATGTTGGCCCACATCGCCAAAATGGCGGGCTTTACGCCGGGCTTGACGAGCACCGACGGAGTTTACATCGACGGCCAGCGCACCTTTGAGGGCGATATGACCGGACCGGTGGCGACGCGCATGGTGCTCGCCGATCCGAGTATCGATTTGGCGGTGCTGGAGATTGCGCGCGGCGGGCTGCTGCGCGCCGGCATGGGTGTCCCCTTTGTCGATGTCGCCGCGGTGTTGAACGTGCAGCCCGATCATTTGGGGCTCAAAGGCATCGACACGCTCGAGCAACTCGCCGAGGTCAAGCGCATCGTGGTCGAGGTCGCGCGCGATTGCGCGGTGCTCAATGCGGACGACGAAAATACGATCCGCATGTCGGCGCACACCAATGCGACACACCTGTGCTACGTCACCTTGAATCCGCAGCACGCGCTGGTGCGCGAGCATATCCGTGCCGGCGGCCGGGCCTGTGCGCTCGAGGCCGGGGTCAACGGCCATATGATCACGCTGTACGACAAGGGCCGTCATATCCCGTTGATGTGGACGCACCTGATCCCGGCGACGCTCGAAGGGCGCGCGATGCACAACGTGCAAAATGCGTTGTTCGCCGCGGCGCTGGCGTTTTCGCTCGACATCAAGCTCGATGCCATACGCCAGGGATTGCGAACCTTCGACAGCACGTTCTTCCAGGCGCCGGGCCGCATGAACGTCTACGACGAGCATCCGTTCAAGGTGATATTCGACTATGCGCACAATGCCCATGCGGTGAGCGCGATGGCCGAACTCTCATCGAGACTCGAGGTGCGCGGCAGGCGCATCGTGGTGGTGGCCGGACCCGGTGATCGTCGTGACGAGGACATTCGCGCGATTGCGAACAGCGTGGCCGGACGCTTCGATCACTATATTTGCCGCCGCGACGACAACTTGCGCGGCCGCGCCGGCGATGAGGTGCCGGCGATGATTGCGCAGGCACTGCGTTCTCATGGGGTGCCGCAGAGCTCGATCGAGATCATTCCGGAGGAGCAGGCGGCACTCGCGGCGGCATTGCGCATGGGGAGGTCGGGCGATCTGCTGCTGGTGTTTGCCGATGCCCTGACCCGATCGTGGAAGCAAATCATAAAATTCAAGCCCGAGGCTGCGGCTGATTCGGCGGCTCCGGCGCACACGGAACCGGAGCGCCGGGCGCGCCGCGGCACTCCGGCCGCCCTCGAGGAGATTGCTTCGATCGCTGTTCAGGACGATGCGGCACTCGAGGCCCAGGGGTTCGTGCGCGACGAGCGCGGCCTTCGTTTCATTGGCGAAGCGGCGGATTGAGACCGATCATGACCGACGCGCCGGAGCCTCGCCATGGCTTCGAAAATTCGCGCAGGCTCACCGGTCCGAACCGCTACTTCGACGCACCGGCGGCGACGCTGACGCCGCTGGGGGAGGCGGCGACCGATCCTTCCGTGCTGCAAGACTGGGCCGCCCGCGTGCGTGCCGTCTCGAGCGCACTCGGCTGGCCGGACCCCATGCCCGTCATCGAGCGTCGCACGGCCGGAACGATATTGGCATTCAAGGCTCCTCGGGACGCTCAGCTGACCGCGACCGACCTCGGCGAATGGGCATGGGAGCGCGCTGCCGCGCAGGCCGGGGAATACGCGTTCGATCTCGCGCAGAATCTCGGCGATGACCCCACGGCCGTGCTGGCGGCGCGTGCCGCTGAGGAACGACGCACAGGGCTCCATGCGCTGCGCTCAGCGGCCTCGGATCACCGTCTGCCGATATTCGAGGACGACGCAGTGGTCTCGATCGGCGCGGGCAGCGGCAGCCGCACCTGGCAGCGCCAGGCGCTGCCGACCCCCGGCGCCGTGGATTGGAGCGCTCTTCACGATGTTCCCACCGCGCTCGTCGCCGGCAGCAATGGCAAGACCACCACGGTTCGCGTGCTGGCGGCAATGGCCGCCGATGCCGGCGTGAGGCCGGGCTATTGCTGCACCGAAGGCGTGTTCGTTGGCGGCCAAGCGGCGGCGCTTGGCGATTATTCGGGCCCGGATGGCGCACGCTCGGTGTTGCGCCATCCGGATGTGCAGCTTGCCGTGTTGGAAACCGCTCGCGGCGGCATATTACGGCGGGGTTTGGCGGTGCAGCGGGCGGATGTGGCTGTGGTCACCAACATCCAGGCCGATCACTTGGGCGAATACGGCATGGAAAACGCCGACGACCTGGCCGAGACGAAGTTGGTCGTGGCTCGTGCGGTTTGCCGAGACGGAACCTTGGTGCTCAATGCCGACGATGCGAGGCTGATGGCGGCTGCGATCCGGTTGCCGCATGCCGCCGCCGCTCGCACGGCGCTGTTCGCGCTGGAGTTCGATCACCCGGCGCTGGTTGCCTGCCGGGCACGAGGCGGCGGTACCTGCGCCGTGCGCGAGGGCCGGCTGGTGCTGCATCATGCCGGGCAGGAGTGGGTGCTGGGCGATGTGGTGAGGCTGCCGCTCACCTTGGAGGGAGCCGCGAGCTACAACGTGGCCAACCTCGCGGCCGCCGCGCTCGCCGGCGCCGCGCTCGGTCTGCCGCTCGCATCGGTTGCGAACACGGTGCGCCGTTTCGGCGCCGCTGCGCAGGACAACCCGGGTCGCCTGGAACGCTGGCGCCTTCGCGGAGCGCAGGTGCTGATCGATTTTGCGCACAACCCCGATGCGCTGGGCCAGCTGCTGCGCACGGCGCGCGCTCTGCGGCCGCAGCGGCTGTGTTTGCTGTTGGGTCAAGCCGGCAATCGGGACGATGATGCGATTGCCGAGCTGGCGCGCACCGCCGCGGGTTTTGAGCCTGATTGCATCGTGATCAAGGAGCTGCCCCGGGTGCTTCGCGGGCGCGCATTGGGCGAGGTGCCGGCATTGATCGAGCGCGCGCTGCTGGCAGCGGGCGTTGCCGCGGAGCGCATCCATGCGGAGCCGGACGAAGAAACGGCGGCGCGGAAACTCCTGGATGCGGCCAGGCCCGGTGATGTGATCGTTTTGCCCGTGCACACGCGCGAGGTGCGCGAACGCCTGCACGCGATCCTGGATCCACTTCACCGCTAGTTCCTCGAACCTTTGAGGCGGACTCTTCAGGTGGCGGAGTAGGTGAGCGTCACGGTGCCGCTCTTGAGGATTCCCGAATTGTTGGTGTAGCTGAAGCCAAACGCCAGCGTACCGGTCGCGGGCGCCGTGGGGGCGTATGTCAGCGCAAGCTGACATGCGATGCCGACGCTGACACTGGCGCAGCTCAAGCTGGTCGATGTGCTGCTCCAGCCCGCGGGCAGCGAGGTCAATCCCGAGGTGATGGACAGTGCGCTCGCGAGATTGCCGTCATCGGTCGTGAAGGTGACCGTGACGGGCGTGAGGCTGCCGACGGCGACGGCGAGCGGATTCTGATTGGGTGTGCCGACGACATTGTCGTCGGTCGTTGCCCGGTACGGGACGCTGACGGTGCCCGTCTTGGCTTCGCCCGCATTGTTCAGGTACGAGTAGCTGAGGAGCAGTGTTCCGGTGCCCGCTGCGGCAGGCGCATAGGTCAAACTGAGCTGACACCCATTACCCGTGGAAAGACCGCTGCACGCAAAGGAGCTGTCGGTGCTGCTCCAGCCCGCAGGCAGCGCGGTCAGATCGCTCGTGAGGTCAAGCGCGGTGGCCGGGCGGCCATCGTCGGTGGTGAACGTCACGGCGAGGGTTTGGTTGCCCATGCCAACCACCGCATTGATCTGCCCGGATGGCGAGGCCGTACCGACCACATTGTCATTGGTCGTCGCAGCGTACGCCAGGTTCAGGGTTCCGCTCTGCGGCGTTCCCGCATCGTCGTCATAGGCGTAGGTGAGCGTGAGCGTGCCGCCGGTGAGCGTGGTGGGGGCGTACGTGAGGTGCAGTTGACAGCCGTTGCCGGTGCTCACGCTGGCGCAGGAGAAGCGAGTCGCCGCGCTGCTCCAGCCGGGTGGCAGAGCGGCGAGGGCCGATGTCACGACCAAGTTGGCCGCGGGTTTGCCATCGTTGGTTGTGAAGCTCACGGCGACAGCCTGAGCGCCGGTCTTCTCGACCGCATTGATCTGCCCGGTCGGTGACGCGCTGGCGACGATCGCGTTGGTGGACGTGGTGGAATAGGGAATATTGATCGCCCCGGTTCGAGGGGCACCGGAGTCGTCCGTGTAGCTGTAGTTCAACGTGAGCGTGCCGCGACCTGCCGCGGTCGGTGCGTAGTCCAAAGTCAGTTGACAGCCGCTGCCCGAACTGACGATGGCACACGATAAGCTCGTCGCGGTGCTGCTCCAGCCCGATGGCAACGCGCCGAGGCTGGTGGTCAGAGTGAGGTTGGTGGCCGCATAGCCGTCATCGGTCGTGAAATTCACGCTGACGGCCTGAGCGCCCGCGCCGACGATGGCGTTGATCTGGCCGGTCGGGGAGGCCGCAGCGACGATGTTATTGGTCGCGGTGGCCGCGTAAGGGATGGTCACGGTGCCGCCGGGTGCCCTGGGGATGTTCGCATTGTCGATGTAGACGTAGGTGATCAGAAGCGAACCGCTGTCGATCGCCGTCGGCGCGTAGGTGAGGTTGAGGACGCAGCCGCTGCCCGCCCTGACCAACGAGCATGCAAAGATGCTTGGCCCGCTCCAACCGGCGGGAAGATTGCCTAAGCTGCCGGAAATCTCGAACCCCGTGATCGCGAGTCCGTCACTGGAGGTGAAGGTGATGCTCACGGTCTGGCTCGCTCCGGTAGCCACGGAAACGCCGGCGGCGGAGGGTGTCGCGATCACCGAATCGTCGGCGCCGTTGATCGTGCTCTCGCCGCCGACGCCGGGTTTACTCGCGCCGCCGGCCCCGCCGGTCCCGCCGCCTCCTCCGGCAATTGCCGCAGGACTATTCGATCCGTAGTCCGAACCAGTGCCGCTGCTGCCCCACGGGGACTTGAGATCACAGCCGCAGATCAGCAAGAGGGTGGCAGCGCCGTAAAGAAGCCAGCGAAGGTCAGGCCGCATTTTCCTTAGCTTCCGGAGTCTGAAGGAGCACAAACTTATGCCGGGAGCGGCGGGCAGGGCGTTAACTGCGTCACACATTCGGTTGGCGAGCGCCGCGGGTGCCAAGCGGCGTCCCACCGGCTACACTCCGATCGCCGATCGAATCGCGCTCGGCCATCGATATTGTTAACCTGCCGGATGCCTCGGCGCCGCTCAACGAACCTGCACGGAGAAGATTGATGGCAACTTTGAACCCGCCGGCCTCCCAGACTCGTGCCTTCAGCACGGTGTTCATGATCGAAATGTGGGAACGCTTCGGGTTCTACGGAATGCAGGTGCTGATGGTCACTTACATGATGAAGAAGCTCGGATTCGTCGACACCCGGGCCAATCTGGTGTGGGGAGCTGCGGCGGCGCTGATTTATGCGACGCCGGCGATCGGCGGCTGGATCGGCGATCGATTGATCGGCACGCGGCGCACGATGAGGATCGGCGCCCTGGTTCTGACATCGGGTTATGCGCTGCTGTGGCTGCCCACCAACAACGAGTACTTTTTGTATTTTGCACTTGGCGTGATCATCGTCGGCAACGGCTTGTTCAAGCCGAACGCCGGCAATCTGGTGCGCAAGATCTACGAGGGCGACGAGACGCGAATCGACAGCGCCTTCACCATGTACTACATGGCGGTGAACATCGGCTCGATGATCTCGATGACGCTGACTCCGTGGATTCGCGACACCATCGGCGCCCGCTATGGGAACTCGGCCGGTTGGCACACCGCCTTCGGCGTCTGCTCGATCGGATTGATCATCGGCATGGTCAACTACTTGTTGATGAGCCGCGCTCTGGCGCATATTGGATCTCCGGCAGACGACTCGCCTGTCAACCGCCGGCGCTTAGGTCTGGTGCTCGCGGGCGGTATCGGCATGGTGCTGATCTCGGCCTTCATATTGCAGAGCCAGGCTATCGCGCGCGTATGCGTTTATGCGGCGGGCGTGGTTATCTTGGGGATTTTCGTGCACTTGATCCGCACCAGCCATCGTGACGAGCGTGCCGGGTTGATCGCCGCGCTGGTGCTGGTGGTGCAGACGATCTTCTTTTTCATCTTCTACCAACAGATGTCCACCTCGCTCAATCTGTTCGCGCAGAAGAACGTCGACCTCAACTTCAGCCTGTTCGGCTGGCACCTGTTCACTTGGATTCCCGAGCAGTACCAGAACCTCAACTCGATCTGGATCGTCGTTTTGAGCCCGGTACTGGTGTTCATCTACAACTCGCTCGGCCGGCTCGGCAAGGACCCGTCGATTGCGGCCAAGTTCGCCTGGGGCTTCGCCGCCGTGGCGGTCGGATTTTTCATTTACGGCGTGGGTGCGCGCTGGGCGGTCAACGGCCAGGTGTCGTCGTGGATCATGGTCTGGGGTTACGGCCTGTACTCGCTGGGAGAGTTGCTGGTGAGCGGTCTCGGGTTGGCGATGATTGCCCGTTATGCGCCGGCGCGCATGGGCGGCTTCATGATGGGAGCGTATTTTGTCGCCTCCGGCCTTTCGCAGTACATGGGGAGCGTGGTTGCCAATTTCGCTCACATACCCGAGGACATCACGAACCCGCTCGAATCGCTGACCATCTATACCAGCCTGTTCAATAAACTGGGCTTCGCCGGTATCGTGTGCACGGCGATTGCGATCGCCATGCTGCCTTTGATGAATCGGCTCTCAGCCAGTCATTCGGATTCGGCGAGTCATCGCGAACCGTTGCCGGCCGTGCGCAGCGAGGAGTTCGATCTGCCGCGCTCGGCCTAGGCCCTTCGGCACAAATCGGTCATGCGGGTACACGTTTCTTGATACGGGGCCGTGCGGCGTGGTATTTCTTCGGATCGTTCGGCTGATGGCCGCTGCCGCACCGGGGGATTCTGTATGCGCGCCGTGAATCGCTTTCTGCTCACCTTGGTGTTCTGCATGCTGGCCAGTGCCACGGTTTTCGGGGGCAGCGGCCTGAGCGTCACCATCAACAATGACTCGGACGATACGCTGCTGGTGAGCGTCGTCGATTTGAACGCCAGCCCCCCGCAAAGGGTTCTTTCCAGCGAGGTGATCAGCGGCAATGCGTCGGTATCGGTTCCGGTCGCGGCGGATGACGGAGGACAAGGGCATGTGTCCTGGACAGCGAGGACCTCGGACGCGGACATGCGCCGGTGCGGACACGACGAGGCGGCCAATTTGAACGACGGCGATACGGTGAGCGTACATGCCGATACGGAGTGCAACTGACCACCGCCCATGAGTGCGTTGGGCGCAGCCGGGCCGCGTTGACCGCCAGCCGGCGCGCATCTGCGGACATTAAGACAATGACAGGATTCTAGGTTCGACACACGCCACGATGCCGTGTCAAACTCTGCGCCCATTTAAATCTGTCGTGGAAGTTCGATATGGCTCGCACAATACCCCTTTCCGATATCCGCAATATCGGCATCATTGCCCACGTCGACGCCGGCAAGACGACGACGACTGAGCGCATCCTGTACTACACGGGGCGTAAGCACACCATCATCGACATTCACGATACCAAGGACTTGAAGACCTCGACGACGACGGACTACCTCGAGCAGGAACAGAAGCGCGGCATCACCATTCAGAGCGCGGCGGTATCGGCATTCTGGCGCGATAAGAAAATCAATCTCATCGATACCCCCGGACACGTCGACTTCACCATCGAGGTCAACCGCTCGCTGCGGGTCCTCGACGGCGCGGTGGTGGTTTTCGACGGCGTCGCGGGCGTTGAGCCGCAATCGGAAACCAATTGGCGCCTCGCCGACAATTACGGCGTCCCGCGTTTTTGCTATGTGAACAAGATGGACCGCAGCGGCGCGAATTTTCTGCGCTGCGTGGATATGATCAAAAAGCGATTGGGCGCCCGTCCGCTTCCGGTGCAGATCCCCATCGGGTCGGAAGAGCATTTCAAGGGTATGATCGATCTGGTCGAGATGAAGGCGCTGGTCTGGGACTCCGACGACAAGGATGCCCAGTGGCAAGTCCTCGATGTCACCCCGGATCTGGCCGACAAGCTGCATATCACGATGCCGAGCGACCGTCAGCTGCTCGCGGACGCTGCCAAGTACCGCACCGAATTGGTCGACACCTGCCTCGAGCAGGACGACGAGGCGATGGAGTCTTTCCTCACCGACGGCATCGTCCCCTCGGGCGATGTACTGCGTCGCGCCCTGCGCAAGGGCACTCTGCACTCGGCCTTTACCCCGGTGCTGTGCGGCTCCTCCTACAAGAACAAAGGCGTGCAGCAAGTTCTCGACGCCGTCGTCGATTATCTGCCGGCGCCGACCGACGTGGCCTCGATCAAGACGGTGGACGCCGACGGCGAGCCCATTGGCGAACGAAAGTGTTCCGACGACGAGCCGTTTGCTGCGCTCGCCTTCAAAGTCATCAACGACATCTATGGGGCGCTCACGTTCATCCGCGTCTACTCCGGGGTGTTGACCAAGGGTGCCTCGGTGCTGAATTCCACGCGCGGCAAGCGCGAGAAGATCGGCCGCATGGTCGAGATGTTCGCCAAGGAGGCCAATCCGGTCGAGGAGGCGCGCGCCGGGGACATCATTGCGCTCGTGTCTCTGGCCGACACCGAAACCGGCGATACGCTGTGCGACTCCGCCAATCCCGTGGTGCTGGAACGCATGCGCTTTCCCGAACCCGTGATCAGTGTGTCGGTGAAGGCGAAGACCAAGGCGGAACAGGAGAAATTCGGCGCCGCGCTCGGCAAGATGGTGCGCGCGGATCCGTCGCTGCATCTTGAGACCGACCGCGAGACCGGCCAAACCATTCTGCGCGGTATGGGCGAGCTGCACCTCGAGGTGACCTTGGATCGCATGCGCACCGAGTTCGGCGTCGAAGGCATCATGGGAGAGCCCCAAGTGGCCTATCGCGAAACCTTCACCAAGAAGCTCACCGAGCAGTATATCCACAAGAAGCAAACCGGCGGTGCCGGGCAGTTTGCCGAGGTGTGGATTGTTTTCGAACCGCTCGAGCGCAGCGCTGGTTTCGAGTTCGTGGACGAGACGGTCGGCGGATCCGTGCCGAGAGAGTATGTCCCGTCGGTGGAAAAGGGACTGCGTATCCAGAAGGAGGACGGCGTTCTAGCCCACTACCCGACGGTGGATTTTCGTGCCACGCTGATCGACGGCAGCTACCACGATGTCGATTCCAACGCGCTCACCTTCGAAATCGCCGCCAAGGCGTGTTTCCGCGAAGCGATCCGCAAGGCCGCGCCGATTCTGTTGGAACCGGTGATGAGGGTCGAGACCGTCACGCCGGGGGATTATCTCGGTGACGTGATCGGGGATCTGAATCGCCGCCGTGGCACGATCCTCGACCAGTTGGAACGCGGCACCAATATCGCCGTGGTCGCGAACGTGCCGCTGTCGGAGATGTTCGGCTATATCGGCCAGCTTCGCAGCATGACCAGCGGACGGGCGTCTTATACGATGGAATTCTCGCATTATGATCCCGTGCCAAGACAGATTGCCGACGAGGTGGTCGCACAGGTGAGCAAGGCGGCGATGGCGAGTTAGCCGCGATCAGCGGGGTGGGAGGGGTCGTGATCCATAAAATTGCACTGCTGACCCTGTGTTGCGTGCTTCTCGCGGCCCAGGCTCCGGCGGAGCAGGGGTCCGCGGCCGCTCCGCTGATCGCCATACGCGCGGGCAAATTCATCGACGTCGAGGCGGGGCGCACCCGCTCGGACCAGCTCATCCTCATCAGGGGAACCAAGATAGAGGCGGTCGGCGCCAATCTCAAGATTCCCGAGGGCGCTCAAGTCATCGACCTGTCGAACATGTGGGTGTTGCCGGGTTTGGTCGACTGCCACACCCATCTCGCGGACCTCGCCTATTCCGAACCGTTGGACGTCCTGAAGCGAACGGCCGCTGATACTGCCTATGCAGCCATCCCCAATGCACGCGTTACGCTGCTGGCGGGATTCACCACGGTGCGCGACGTGGGCGTGTATCGGGCCTTCAACGATGTGGCCATGCGCGATGCCATTGCGCAGGGAATCATCGTGGGCCCGCGCATGTACGTCGCGGGTGCCTACATCACCATTAGCGAAGGCGCCGGCGCGATGACCGGCCTGTCGCCGGATATCCAGCTGCCGTGGGATCTGCAGTACGGCGTGGCGAACAGCCCCTGGGAAGTGCGTCAAAAGATCCGCGAGCTGGCGCACCGCGGCGCCGATCACATCAAGGTCCTCTCCACCGGCGCGGTGCTCACGCATGGCAGCAATCCAAAATCCATCGAGTTCACCCCGGAGGAGCTGCGCGCCGCGGTCGAGGAAGCGAATAACTTCGGATTACGCGTGGCCGCGCACGCGCACGCCGCCGAGGGCATCAAGAACGCGATCCGCGCGGGCGTCGCATCCGTCGAGCACGCGACGCTGATCGACGATGAGGGCATCGCGCTTGCCAAGCAGCACGGAACCTATCTCGTCATGGATATCTATGACGAGGAGTGCATACAGTCCGCCCCGGACACGCCGGCGGATTTTCTGCGGCACGACCGCGATTTGGGCGAGGCGCAGCGCCGTAACTTCACCAAGGCGGTACGGGCCGGCGTGAAAATGGCCTTCGGCACGGATGCGGGAGTCTGTCCCCACGGCATCAACGCCCGTCAGTTCGCGTTCATGGTCAAGTACGGCATGACACCGATGCAGGCCATTCAATCCGCCACGGTCAACGCCGCGGATCTCATCGGCCGCTCGGAACTCTTCGGCTCGATAACGGCGGGAAAGTCCGCCGATATCATCGCGGTCAAGGGCGATCCGCTCGCCGACATCCACGTGCTCGAGCATGTCGCCTTCGTCATGAAAGAGGGCGCGGTCTACAAACACGAGCCGTAGCCTGAACTATTCATAAACATCGGAAGCGCTGGAAGGAGGCAGGATCGGGCAGTCATTTTCCGGAGCGTGAAAAACAGGATGTTTTTCCCGCAGCCCCCAGGGACGGGTTCACGGCGGTCCGGAAAATGACTGCCCGATCCTGCCGCCGTACACACGGATTCTTATGGTTCATGAATAGTTCAGGCTGGGCGAGCTGAGAATAAGTTAACTCGAGCCCTTCGCGGGTGCGCGGTTTACCGGATGCGCGCGCAGATCGGCTATGATCGCCAAACCGGTCTTGTCGTTTTGTTGCGAGGGGAACCGTGAAGCTACGCCTGGCGTTAAACCGAGTTGGGTTCGCAGTGATGCTCTTGACGCTGTGCACGGCCGTGCAGGCCCTGCCGGTGAAGCAATTGCAGGTGCGCATCGTCACCGGGTCGACCGACCTCGGTGCGGGCAGCTACGTGGAATTGCGAATTTATCAGGCCGGCAAAGACGTGAGGCGGCTGCCCTTGACGCACGGCGAAGCCTGGCCGCGCGATTCGACGCGCGTCATTCCATTGAACTTGAGCGAACCGATCGACCCACGCGATGTGGTGCGTTTCAGCCTGTACTATCGCGCCGCCAGCGCCGCGGCGCCGCCCTGGCAAGTGGTGGCCGCGGATATCGATCTGTCGGCGGGCCGTGCGCCGCCTCAGTTGCTGCTCGACACCACGCTGTCCGGGGAAATCGACAGGCAGGGCGAGCTTGCGACGGTGGAGCGCGACGTGAGCACGCTGATGTGCATCAACGATGCGGATTGCGACGACCATCGCAGCTGCAACGGCCGCGAGCGCTGCGAGCCGCGCAGTGCCGGTGCCGATGCGCGGGGCTGCGTACGGGGCAATCCGGTGGTCTGTCCCGTGAATCAAGTCTGCACCGAAGGCAAGGGCTGCGTGGGTGCGCGTGCCTCGGCACCCCTGCCGGCGTCGCAATAGCGCCGGTACGGGTAAAACTTAAGGTTCCAGAGTGAGCGAATGCGCCGCGGGCCCGGGCAGAAACGGCGTCGGTTCCCCCTGCGCCCAAGCGGCGAAGCCGGCACGATAGAAAGGCGACAGCGGATGACCGCTTTGTCCGCCAGGCATGTGAAAATAACCCTCAGCTTCGTGTCCGGGAGAAACGCTGAAGCGTTCGGATGCCCCATAGCCGGATCCCTGAATGCGCGGCATGTCGGCGCGGCCACCGGCCACCCTCACCGTCGGCATGTCGAGAAACCGGGATAACAGCGGCAGGGCCGCCGACAGAGGATGGGCCACCCGCACCGCGTTCACTTGGCCCCAATTGCAGGAGGCGAGGTCGCGGCACGCGGCGGGCAGCCGCTCAGCGGCAATGAGCGCTTCGAGAAGGAACGCATTCCAGTCGGCATAGTTCGCCGCCAGCAGATTCATGGGCCGCTGGCGCATGAGGCGCCACAGCGGTCCTTCGAAAGAGGCCGGTATCTCGAAGCGGAAGTCCTGCGCTCTGCGGCGCGCGGGGGCGACGAGCATGTAAAATGCCCGCGCTTCCACCTGGGCGCGAAACAGTTGGACCAGCCGATACGCGGCATCGCCGGGCGCGGCGTGTCCGCTCCAGGCGGCAAGTACCTCCTGCGCCGCGTCGTGATCATGGTGTCCGAGGGCGCGATCTCGCTCGATGACGTCGCTCAACAGCGAGCGCCAACGCTCGAGGAACAGGGCGCGATCGTCCAACTGCACCGCCAAACTGGCCGCGGTCGTGAACGGCGCGGGCGCGTGCTCCAAATCCGCAAGAATCTGCGCGGCGCGCGCCCCCCGGTCCATGCCATCGTCGCCGATCAGGGCGGCAGCAGGGCCGCCCACCACTCGAGCATTGGCCGACCACAAAAGTCCGGCGGCAGGATCGATCACATGCGGCTGTGCCTGCGGCGCCAACCATCCGACAAAGCCGGGGCCGGCATCCGTCGATAATTGCGGGACGCCGGGCTCTGCGCCGCCGCGTTCCGGCAAGCGTCCGGCGATGGTCCAGGCAATGTGGCCGCCGCTGTCGGCGAGCAGTAAATTCTGACCGGGAATTCCAAAGTCGGCGGCGATGCGCACCGCGTCCTCGACCGAATGCGCGTGCTCTAGATCGATCAGCTTGAAATTGACGGCGGCGGGATCCTGTGCCGTCCATTGCAATACGTACGGATGATCTTCCCAATCCGTGCCGATCACCGGGCCCCATTGCGTCTCGGCCACCTTGATGTGCTCGGTCGGCGCGCCCCTGACCTCGATCGCTTCATCGGCGTAGACGAACGGCCGCGCGCCAGCCGCGGTCGCGTAGGCCGCGGAATCATGTTCAACCGCCACGAGCCGTATGACCGTCGCGTATTCCCCATAGCTATTGGTGAACCCCCAGGCGATGTGGCGATTGCTGCCGGCGACGATGGACAAAGTGCCCGGCAAGGTGACCCCGATCGTGTCGAGTGCATCGCCGGCACCGCTCAGCACCAGACGTGCGCGGTACCAGATGTTCGGAACCCGGTAGTCCAGATGCATATCGTTCGCGAGAACCGCTGCACCGTCGGCAGTGTGCGACCCGGCGATCGCCCAGTTGTTGCTGCCCGGAAACTCGATCGGTCGTATGGCGTCTTGCGGCGGCTGGACCGGCAAATCCTTGAGGCTGCGCAAGTCATATTCGTCGGCGCCGGGAGGCCGCGGCTCTGGGGTGCGGCTGCCGTCGATGGCCGAGTCCCACTCGGGCGCGCCGGCTTCCAGAAACCGCCACAATGCGGCGGGCAGCGTCGAGCGCAGCAAGCCGCGCTGCAGCTGCCAGTGCCCGGCGGAATCCTGCAACTGCAGGAACATGGCATCGACGCACAAGATGCTGTCCTCGGCGCTCCACAGTTGCGGCTTGCTGTTGCAGCACCCAGTACTCGAACGGCCGGCTCCGCAAGGAGGACAGCCCGGCATTGACGCCGGCGACGTAGGCATCGAGCAGTGCATGCTCGGGTGGATCGAGCCGCGCCAGGATGGCGCGCGCACCCGCGCGAAATCGATGCCGCCGCAATTGCCGGTCGGTGGGCAGCAGAGCGGGCCCAAGGAGCGCGGACAGTTCCCCGGCCGCGGCGCGCCGCAGCAGGTCCATCTGAAAATAGCGGTCCTGGCCGTGCACGTACCCCAATCCGCGGGCCAGATCGCTGCGGCTGCGGCCTGTGACGGTCGGGACGCCCGCCGCATCGCGCACAATGGAGACGCGAGCCGCGAGACCGGGCAGCGCCGCGTGTCCGTCGATGGCCGGCAGACTGGCGCGCAGCGTGAGCCACGCCGCAGCCGCGGCTGCGAGCACGACCGCCAGCACCGCCGTGAGGCAGGCGCGGAGAAATCGCCTCATCGCGCCGAGGATTTCATCCGGCGCACGGTGGCATCGAACGCGAGCCTCGTGATGCGGATGTGGCCGCCGAGGTCCGCGGAATCCGCGCGGCAGCGTTGCCGCCATTCGTCCGAATGCATGAGCGGGGAATTCACGGGTTTATCGAGCATGGCGTCCATCCAGGATGATTGTTCGCATATCCTAAGCCTTATTCCGCGATAAATTCGAGTGGGCGGACCCTCGGGGCCGGGCGCCGCGGCCAATACTCAGACAGGCTCCTAGCGTATAGTCGGTCATCGCAATCTTAGGAGTCGTATCGTGCTCACCGGCCTGACAATCAAAAATCAGCATGCGGACGTGTTTACCTTTCTCAACGGAAATCTCGAGCGGCCGGCGAGCCATTGCAAGGTTCCCGAGGAAGCGCTGCGCGGCAGCTTGGTTTATGCGAGCAACAAGGATCAGGTGGCGGAGGCGCTGCGCCATGAGCCCGCGATCCTGATCCTTTCCTCGCAACTGGCCGACTCCTATGCGGCCCCGCCGGATTGCGACACCTGCTGCTTCTCGGTGCGGGACATATCGATGGGCATGGCGATATTGCTCAAGTACTTCGATCGCAAGCCGATGCGCTTCACGCAATGGGGGCAACGGCATCCGACCGCGGTGGTGCATACGGATGCGAAAATCGGCGCGGATGTGTTTCTCGGCCCGTACTGCGTCGTCGGCGCGCATGCCGTGATTGGCGATCGGTGCCTGATCGGTGCGCATGCGGTCATAGAAAACCACGCGCATGTGGGCGCGGGATGCGTGATCCATCCGCATGTGTTCATCGGATCGGCGTGCGAAATCGGCAGCGACTGCGAAATTCATCCGCACACCTCCATCGGCAGCGACGGCTTCGGCTATGCGCTGGAGGCCGACGGCACGCCGCGCAAGATTTCCCACCTCGGCAACGTCAAGATCGGCGATGCGGTGGAAATCGGCAGCAATTGCGCCATCGATCGAGCGACGCTCACCTCCACTTATGTCCGCTCCGGCACCAAGCTCGACAACATATGCCACATCGCGCACAACTGCGATTTGGGGGAAAACGGCTTTTATACGGCCGGCTTCATGATGGGAGGTTCGACCAAGATCGGCCGCCAATTCGTCACCGGCGGCTGCTCCGTGGTGACTTCGCACGTGACGTTGGCGGACAATGTGGTCTTGGCCGGCCGCTCGGCGGTGACCAATGACGTGCCCGACGCGGGACCCTATGGCGGCTATCCGCTGCAGCCGTTGAAAGAGGCGATGAAGACCGCCGTCAGCATCGGTCAGCTGAACGAAATTCGCAGAAATCTCAAGCGCGTCATGAAACATCTGCGGCTGTCCGACGCCTCTTCGAAAACGGCGAGCGACCTATGAAGAAGCCATTCACACTCTACGGAAGGCCAGGCTCCGGTTCGCTGGCCGTGCAGGTGGCGCTCGAGGAAATCGCGGCTCCGTACGAGCGGATCTGGGTTGGCGAGGAACCGGCCGACCTTGCGCGCTTCCGCGAATTAAACCCCACCGGCAAGGTACCGGCGTTGATGCTGCCGGACGGCACCCGCATGTTCGAATCGGCCGCCATGTTGATTCACCTCGCGCTGCTCTACCCCGAGGCCAAGCTGGCGCCGCCGCCGGGCACGACCCGGCATGCGCTGTTCCTGCAGTGGATGGTCTTTCTGTCGGCGAACCTCTATGAGGCCGTGTTGCGCATCTACTATTCCGCGCGCTTTTCATCGCGCGGCGATGCGGATGGTGATGCGATCCGCGAACAAGGCACGGTCGATTTCCTCACGCAGGCGGAGCTGATCAGCCGCACCTTAAGTCCGTACGTGATGGGAGCGGAGTATTCGATTGCCGATGCGTATCTATACATGCTTGCCGGCTGGTACCCGGACAAAGCGGAACTGCACGCGCGGCTGCCGGCGCTCGGTGCGCATACGGGGCTCATGCTGGGGCGGCCGTCGATCGCGAAGGTCGAGGCCGACCACGCGAATCACGCGGCGCAGCAATAGCGCCGCCGCTGCCGCTCATTGTCGTCAATGGGGCTGGGCTGGAGTGGCGGCCGGCGCAGCGCTGAGCGACTCGAACTTAAGATTGATCAGCGACCCCGATTCCTGATGCGGGATGCAGGTCATGCCGTTTTCGACATTGCGGGTCGCGAACATGGGCAATACGTCATGACGGAACTGATCGACCAGTTCGCAGTCGCCGACGCGAAGCGGCTGCGGCGAAAAGGGAGCGAATACCACCGGCCGCCAGATCGCCACTACCGGCTTCGCTTGAGCCGCCGCGGCGGCAGGGGCGTTCGCTGCGTGAGCGTCGTAGGCCGCCCCAAGGTCCTTGACCGCGCCGCCGTCGAGCGGCTGCAGCGTGTAGAAGGTCAAATCCGCGCGTGCGAATTTATCCGGACGCCCGTAGCCGGACGCGCACGCGCCGGGCTGCGACTTCACGTCCGCGCGCGCTCCCGCCGCGAGCAGCAGCACCTTGAGCTTATCGGCGAGGCCGTCGCAGGAATAGGTGCTGGTGAATCCCATGTATTGAAACGAGTACTTATGCTCCTGCCAGGTGCCTGCGACATGCGCGGGTGCCGGCGCGGGGGCGTCGGCGAAAGCCGCGACCGGCGCGCCGATCAAGAGCGGCAGGGTCGCGCTCGACAAGCTGAGGGCGCCGATCAAGCTTTGGCGCATGGCGGTGAATTTGCAACGTGTGTTCATACGGTTCTCCGACGAAGTCCGGCCTGCAAGGCCTCAACAGAGCATAACGAATGGGACGGCAAAAGGTTACGCGCTTGTTACCATACCGAACGAGCAAATACATTCCACCAAGATACCTGGAAATGCACCGATGAAGGCGAAGGACACGTCGAGCCTATGCAGAATCTGATCGACCTGCGCAGCGACACGGTGACTCGGCCCACCCCGGGCATGCGCGCCGCCATGGCTGCCGCCGAGGTCGGCGATGACGTGTATGGGGACGATCCGACCGTCAATCGGCTGCAGGCAGTGGTTGCCGAACGTTTTGGCTATCAAAGCGCGCTCTTTTTCGCGACCGGGACGCAAAGCAATTTGGCCGCCCTGATGGCGCATTGCGGCCGCGGCGATGAGTTTCTGGTGGGTCAAGATGCGCACATCTATACGTCGGAACAAGGCGGCGCCGCGGTTCTCGGCGGGATCATGCCGCATCCGCTGCCGCACGACGCCGCGGGCGGTATCGACATCGCGCGGATTGCGCATGCCATCAAGCCCGACGACGTGCATTATGTGCGCACGCGGTTGTTGACGCTGGAAAACACCCTCGGCGGACGCGTACTGCCCACGGCCTACCTGCGGGCGGCGACGGATTTTGCGCATGGTCGGGACCTGCGCACTCACTTGGACGGCGCTCGATTGTTCAACGCCATCGTGAAACTTCAAGTAGACGAGCGCACAGCAGTGGCCGGTTTCGACTCGGTGTCGTTGTGCCTATCGAAGGGATTGGGCGCCCCCGCGGGCACCCTGCTGCTGGGCGAGGATTCGTTCGTTTCGCAAGCCCGGCGATGGCGCAAGGCGCTCGGCGGAGGCATGCGTCAGGCCGGTATTTTCGCCGCGGCCGGGCTCTATGCACTCGAGCACCATGTGCAGCGGCTCGCCGAGGATCATGACAATGCGCAACGGCTGGCGGCGGGACTTCGCTCCATCGGCCTTGCGGTCGAACAACCTCACACGAACATGGTTTTCGTCGATATCCCCGCAACACATGTGGCCGCGCTCGCGGCGCATCTCGCCGAGCGCGGTATCCTGGCGAGCATCACGCCGCATACCCGTTTGGTGACCCATCTGGACACCCCGCGCAGCAAGATTGACGCGGCGTTGCAGGCATTCCGGGCATATCCGGGTTGGTCGCGCGACTCGTAGGGCTACGTGGCAATTTCTGCCGTGGGGCAGTTCAGCGCGGGGGCGCGATCCGTCGCCTGCGCGCACGCCCAAGATCCTGCGGCGTGTCGATGTCATGCGTCGCGCCGGGAAGATTCACCAGCGTCAGGTGTTCGGGCGGCAAGCTGGCGATTAACTCTTTCAATCCACGATCACCGCGAATACGCTGCGCTCGCGCATAAAGCCAGCGGGGCACAATGAGCGGCGCGCCGCCGTGGGCGCCGTAGCGCGTGGCGATGACTCGCCGCCGGGCTCCGTCCCAGCGTGCGATCAACCGCTCGAGGTCCCGGCGCTTGAGGTGCGCCAGATCGACCGGCAGCAACATCGCCGCGGCGCTGTGGCGAGCGGCGCTGAGTCCGCGGCGTACCGAACTCGACAAGCCGCGGGCGCGCTGCGGATTTTCCACCCATAGGATTCGCCGTCCCGGCACTTCAGCTCGAGCGCGCACGGCCCGAGGCGGAATCACCACCGTGATTTTCGAGGCTGCGAGCGGCGCCAGGAGCCGGATGGTGCTGCGGATCAAAGTCACGCCACGCACCCGCGCCAAGGGTTTCGGTTGACCCAGGCGGGTAGAGAATCCCGCCGCCAGAATCACAAATCGCAGCGTAGGCCGCGAGGCGCCATTCATTGGTATCATGCCTCCATGGTCTTCGAGCCTACGCGTCGGCAGCGCCAACCCTTTTTGACTCCAATCTGGTTGCTGGCGCTGACCGTGCTCGCCGGGGCGATCGCTTTCGCGTTCGCGGCGTGGCTGTGGGTCACGGCCGACTCAACCGTGATCATCGTGGTGCGTCATGCCGAGAAGGTCATGGATGTCGGTGAGGATCCACCGCTCAACGAGGCGGGAGAGGCGCGCGCGGCGCTGCTCGCGCGCATGTTCGGCGATGCGCGGCTGGCCGGGCGCATCGATGCGATTTATGTCTCGCCGGCGCAGCGCAGTCGGCTGACCGCCGCGCCGTTGGCCGCGCGGCTCGGGCTGACGCCCGTGGTTGCGCCGGCGAACGATCCGTACGGATTGGCACGCCGCGTGTTGCGCGAACACCCCGGCGGCAGAATTCTTATTGTCGGACATAGCGATACGGTGCCGGCGATCGTTGCCGCGTTGAGCGGCACCAAAGACGTTGCGCCGATCGGCGTGCTGGAATACGGCACTATGTACATCGTCACGGTGCCGCGGCTTGGCCACGCCAATTATCTGCGGCTGAACTATTAGCTCGCGGCGCGCAACAGGACGGCCTTGCGCACAAAGTCCGCATGCCGGCCGATCAAGAAATCGGCGAGTACCGCACCGCGCACGCGGCGGCTGCCGTCGATGAGGTAAGTGGCTCGGCGCACGCCCAGTCCCAAGGGGCCGTTGAGCCCGTACATCTTGATGACGGTCTTGTGTTCATCGGAGAGCAACACGTACGGCAGGCGGTGTTTTTCGCGAAACTTGGCATGCGATGCCGGGCCTTGCGGGCTGATGCCGACTACCCGCAGGCCGGACCTTTCGATTTCCGCATGCATATCGCGAAACTTACAGGCCTGGCGGGTGCAGCCTGGGGTGAAATCGGAGGGGTAGAAATACAGGATAATGGCGCCGGTACTCAAAAGCTCAGTGAGCGATCGATCGGTTCCGGTCTCATCCGGAAGGGTGAATTCCGGAGCGCGTTCCCCCGCCTTCAGCATTGGATCCTCCTCTTATCCACATCCTAGCTAAGTTCGCAGATAATTGGTGATACTTTGGCTTGGCCGCGCTTTGCTGCTAGTATTCTCGCCCGTTTTGGGGGGAGTAGCTCAGTTGGGAGAGCGTCGCGTTCGCAATGCGAAGGTCGAGGGTTCGATCCCCTTCTCCTCCACCAACCCAAAAGCCGGATGTCAGTTGGCACCGGCCCTTTTAAGCCTCGGTAGCTCAGTGGATAGAGCGAGTGCCTCCTAAGCGCTAGGTCGCAGGTTCGATTCCTGCCCGGGGCACTACCTCAAGCGCGCGCGAACGGGGCCGTACTGATGCCTGACATCGAATAATTGATGCGGTGCTAGATCTGCAGCGCGCGGAATGATAGTTTGAGGTCGTGGATAAAACCATTAGACGATTCAGTAGCTTGGACATGATGAAGAGCGACGAATACGCCGCATGGCGCGCCGTTGCACCGTGTGACCGCCTTCGCGCGGTTATGGAAATCAGCACTGCCCTGTACGCGTTTAAGGAACGGGCGCCGAGTGTTCGACGACTTCAAAGATCTCTTATCCGCATTCAACGCCGGTAACGTCAGGTATCTGATTGTCGGTGGATATGCGGTGTCACTTTACGCTCAGCCACGAGCAACGAAGGATCTTGATGTTCTCATCAGCGCAGACCCCGAAAACAGTAAGGCCGTATACCTCGCGCTGACTCAATTCGGCGCGCCGCTAGAAGGATTAACCGCCGAAGACTTCACGGAACCCGATAACTTCTTTCGAATGGGCACGCCGCCTGTGATGGTCGATCTAATCCCTAGAATAGGTGGAGTCGAATTTGAAGATGCTTGGCTGAGACGTGTGAATGTCAAAATCGACGATACATTGACGGTTCCGTTTATTTCGCGTGACGATCTGTTGGCTGCCAAGATCTCGGCAGGTCGCGCGCAGGATTTGGCCGATGTCGTCGCGCTGCGCGGCAGCGAGAATATCCAACAACATGAATATTCAACCGATGCCTCGCCGGCGATGAACGAAATTCACCGGATCCGCGCCCAGGGTCGGGAAGACTGGTTGAAATTGCGGCGAAGTCAGCAATCTGAAAAGTCGAATGACAATCTGTCGAGTGATAACGACCGGAATGATGCGCGGAAAGACTCAGGAATGGGCATCGATGACGATGTCGACTCCTGAATCGAGCGCCAATGCCCCTATTGTTTATTCCTGCCCCAGGGCAACTTGCTATCGCTGCAGTACGAATTTTCCGGGTGCATCGTCGATCGGCGGAAAGCCGGCCGCGGCGGATCCCAGCGACGGCGGGGTAACCCGCGCCTGAGTCGAATGCTCTGCGAGCCAACGCTGCCAGATCGGCCACCACGACCCAGCCGCGGGCTCGGTCGCCTCAAACCATTCTTGCGGGGTAAGCGTCTCGGTGGCGTTCAACCAGGTGCGCACGCGGTGGCGCCGTCGCGGATGCACGGGGCCGCTCACGATGCCGGCATTGTGTCCACCCGAGGTCAGCAGATAGGTGTAATCGCTCGAGCGGGTCAAGCTGCGCGCCTTGTAAGTGGACTGCCACGGTGCGACATGATCGGTTTCGGTGCCTACCACGAACATCGGTAATTCGATCGCACCGAGATCGACGCGGCGGCCCTCGACGTGGAACTCGCCGCGCGCCAGCGCGTTGTTGAGGTACAGTTGCCGCAAATATTCCGCATGCATGCGGCTCGGCATGCGCGTGCCATCGGCATTCCAAGCCATCAGATCGTTCGGCGAGGCGCGCTTGCCGCGCAAGTAGGTGTCGACAGCCGGCGTCCACAACAGATCGCGCGATCGCAGCAGCGCGAACGCCGCGCCCATTTGTTCGCTCTTCAGCACACCGGTGCGCTCCATGACCGATTCGAGCATGTCGAGCTGGCTCGGGCTGATGAATACCGACAACTCGCCCGGTTCGCTGAAATCCTGCTGCGCGGCGAGCAACGTCTTGCTCGCCAGCCGTTGGTCGCCTTCGGCGGCGTAGACCGCGGCGGCGATCGACAACAAAGTGCCGCCGATGCAGTAGCCGACCGTATGGATTTTCCGCTCCGGTACGATCCGCGAAACGGCGTCAAATGCGGACCGTACGCCGAGCCGCAGGTAGTCCTCCATGCCGAGCCCGCGATCGCTCGCATGCGGATTCTTCCACGACATGATGAAGACCGTGTGACCCTGCGAGACCAGGAATTTCACCAAGGAATTTCTCGCCGACAAGTCGAGGATGTAGTACTTCATGATCCAGGCCGGCACGATCAGGATCGGCTCGGCATACACCGTACTCGGTCGCCGGCGAATACTGGATCAGCTCGATCAGCTCGTTGCGCAACACGACCTTGCCCGGCGTTGCGGCGACATCGCGGCCGACGACGAATTTATCGGCTGCGTGCCGTTCCTTGCTCCCCACGGTGTGCTTGATGTCCTCGAGCCAGTGATGGAAGCCGCGCACCAGATTCTCGCCTGCTTCGGCGCGGGTGGTTTCGAGCAGTTCGGGGTTGGTGACCAGGTAGTGGGCCGGGGAGACGACCTCCGAGCGCGTTGCGGCCCACGAAATCCAGCGTGCGTTCGTTCTCGGGCGCAACGCCCGCTACGCCAGACCAGCGCCTTCTGCCACCAGTCGCTGTAATTGCGGTAGCTGCGTGCGATAGACGTTGAACGGCCACCGTGCCCAGGCATCGGCGCCGATAGCGATCATCGCCCTCGGCCGGCGGCAGCGGCTGCCCGCTGGCCGCCCGCAGTGCGAAGGTCCAGCTGTCGATCGCTCTTGGCCAGCGCATCCTGCAGGATCTCGTGCTGCTTGGGCGGGTCTTTGGCGAGGTTCAGGTACCAGTCCCACCAGGCATTGACGTAGACGTCGGGTGCCAGGCCGCCGGTGACGGTCGCCAGTTGCGCGCGCAGCGTGCGCGCCATTTCGGCCGATTCCTCGGGATCCGGCGTGACTTGGCAACGTTGTTGCGCATCGATCGTACGATTGTCCACGCTGCTCGCTGTCCGTTATTGCGGATCGCTGATTACAGCATACAAATAACAGCGGAGGCGGGGGCGCCGTATGCGACTCCCCGCCCCGCCGTAGACCCGCCGCGGGGGGCGCTGGCAGACCGGCGCCTGTAGAGGCGCCGGCGCGGGATCAGCCGACCTTCTTCTTGGCCGCGTCGCTGAACTTGGCCGCGTCGGCGACCTTGGCCGTCGCCTCGTTCACCGCTTCGGTGAAGGTGGTCTGGGCACTGGTTTGCGCTTCGGTCGCCAGCGTGACGAATTCCTGCGCACGCGCACGCAGCTTCTCGCTGAGCGCCGTGGTGAGTTCGACTTGCTTGGTCACGAACTCGGTCGGCGTCTGCGCGGCCAGGGCGGCCTTGGCCTGCGCCAGGCTCCACTCCAAGTAGTCGCCGGCAACGGCGTACTGGTATCGGCCCAAGCGGTCAATGGCCTTGACGCCTTCCTGCTGAGCCTTCAGCGTCGGCGCGAATGCGTTGCGGTAGGCTTCGAAGATGGCCTTGGGATCAAAAGTCGAGTCGCTCATATGTATCTCCTGATGTCGATGGGGGATTGACGTGCTGGCGTCATTATAGCGCAATTTGTATGCACTGCAAGAGAAATTTATGGCGCCTCTATCACGGAGCTGATGAATCTATATAAGTGATTGATAATATATATAAAAATATTTTGTAGTGGATCTAATGATCGGTACTAGCGCCCGGATATATGCGTTGCAAAAGATATCCGAATGGGCGGAGAGGTACACCGGGCCGGCGCGGCATGCGCGGCCGTTGTCGGGCGCACGACCTGAAGCGCATGATCACGAACAGTGCCGACGCTAAAGGATTCTGCGTTGACCGTCGATTCTCCATCACATCCGCTCCTTGGAAGTCTATGCCGAGCGCAGCGGCGCCCGCCTGGTGCGCACGACCCTGCCCGAGTGCGTCGCGGCCGCGTATTGCGCGACCGCATTACTGGTGCGCACGGGTTAAAGTCCGGAGCAGGAACTATCGACGCTGGTGCACGAATTCACCCATTGGCTGGTGCATTGGGAAGTGCGCTCCACTGTGCTTTGCACTCTTTTTGAGTACGAAGCGGAAGCGGTCGAATCCCTGGTGATGGCGCAACTGGGTTTGCGCGCAGGCTTCGATCCGGGTGATCGATACGAGGACAGTCCGACCGACGGACTGCTGGCGGCGTCGGTTACGCGCGTGGTGCGCGCGAGCAGGGGGATCTGCGCGGCGCTTGGGCCTCAATGATTGGCCGGCTTCAGAGCCGCAAGCCGCCGTCGATCTCTAGGCAACGGCCGGTGAAGAAATCGTTCTCGAATATGAAGCGCACGGCATGAGCGATTTCGTCGGGCTTCCCCAGTCGCTTGAGCGGCACCGGCGCGGTGAGTTTGTCCAGCACCTCCGGGCGCATCGAGGCGAGGATGTCGGTGTGCGTGAAGCCGGGTGCGATCGAGCCGACGCGGATGCCGTAGCGCGCGAGTTCCTTCGCCCACACCACGCCCATTGATTCGACGCCGGCCTTGGCGGCACTGTAGTTGCTCTGCCCGGCGTTGCCGACCCGCGAAATGCTGGAAATATTGACGATCACGCCGCCGTTGCCGAATTCGATCATGTGCGCCGCGGCCTCGCGCGCGCACAGAAATACGCCGCTCAGATTCACGGCGATGACCGAGTTCCATTGATCCAAGCGTCATGCGCCCGACCACGGCGCCGTCCTTGACTTTCACCAGCAAGCCGTCGCGCACGATGCCGGCATTGTTGACCAGCCCGTCCAGGCGGCCGAAGTCGGCGCGCGACCTCGCTCATCGCGGCGGACACTTCGCGCTTCGTCGGCCACGTTTACGCCGATAGCTGCGCGCCTGAACTGATTCGGCGGCGCAAAGCGCAGCCGCCTCGTCGAGGTCGGCTTCGTTGCAGATCGAAGAGCGCGATATCGGCGCCGTGACGAGCGAGTTGCAAGGCGATCGCGCGACCAATGCCGCGCCCGGCGCCGGTTACCACAACGGTCTTGTTACGAAGTCCATGATGTTGCGTCACTTACCTTTTTTGCCGTCATTCGGCTTCTTGTCGTTCCGTTCGGTGGTCTTGGCGGCGGCGGCGCCGCCCATGAACGCGTCGCGAGTAGCCGCCTGCATCTGTTCCCACAAGGCCAGGTTCTTGTGCGCCAGCTCGGTCAATGGCGCAAATGGCGCCTGCATGGCCTTGGCCATTTCCGACTGCATCGTCTCCTGCTGCCGAAGCATGGCGGTGAATGCTTGTTCAAGGTAACCGCTGAGCAGCGCTTGCATCGGGCGTCCATAGAAGCGGATGATCATTTCAAGCAATTCCGTGCCCAATACCGGCGAACCGAGGTGCTCTTGTTCGGAGATGATTTGCAAGAGAACTTGCCGCGTCAGATCCTCGCCCGACTTGTCGTCGATCACTTTGATCTTCTCGCCCGCCACGATCAGGTGGCGCAGATCCTCGAGGGTCACGTGGCGGCTGCCCGTCGTGTCGTAGAGGCGGCGGTTCGTATATTTGCGTATGACGCGTTCTTGTTGCATCGTCCGGTCCGAATAATGGGTCGGCATCGTAAGCCAACCTTTCGCGTTGCACAACTTAGCTATGCCGCAAGCGCCGACTATCATACAATCATGGGGTTGTGAGCTCATATAAAACAATGATTTATATCTCATTCATTGGGCTTTATATCCGCGGCAGCGCACAATCCGACATCTGTTGCATTGCATACGGTGGGGCTTACCATGGAATCTGATCTTTGGCGGCAATGGCAGGCGTTTGCGGCGCAATTCGCCCCGTTGGGCCAAGGCTCGGCGCCCTCGGCGCAACACCGGCAAGGAGGCCACGGCGCTTTCGGCTTTGCGCCCTTCATCGTTTCGGCCGAGCGTTTTGCGGCCGAAGCGCGCGCCTTCATCCAAAGCAGCGCGAACGCTTCGTCATCGTCGCTCGTCGACGCGGCGCGAAAATTCAGCGACTTTTTGCGGGATCAAGCCGCTGCCGCAGAGCCCCCGTGGGGCGCCGCGTTCGGCATCGGCAATCCGAACGCCGCGGGCGCAGCGGCGCAAGGGGACTTGCCGGCGCTCGGAGCGAGCCGTGAACATCAGCAGCGAGCGCAGCGCATGGCGGAAGCTTGGCGCCGCATGGACGATGCGCAGCGCCGCTTGCAGCGCCTTTGGTCCGATGCGCTGCGCGACGCGGCCGCGACCTTCGCGGCTCGGTTAGGGCAGATCCAACCGAGCGCATCCAGCACCGAGCTGCTGAATAAGCTCTACGACACGTGGATCGATTGTGCGGAGGATGCCTACGCTCGCACCGCGCACAGCGAGACATTCTGCAGCGCACTCGCCGATTTCGTGAATGCGAGCAGTCACTGGCGCGGCGAATTGCAGACCACCATCGAGCAGTGGGCGAAGATGCTCGATTTGCCGACGCGCAGCGAGATCAATACGCTCACGCAGCGGCTGAAGGCCCTGGAGGAGCGGCAGCCTGAGGCACCGAAGCCGTCGGTCAAATCGAAACCGCCTGCCACATCGAAACCGCCTGCCACATCGAAACCGCCTGCCACATCTGAAAAGACGCAAGCCGGTCGCGACGAGTCGCACGCGGCGCGCCCGCCGCAAGGCGAAAGCATGACGGATGCGGGTTTTTATGCCAGCCGCGCCGCGGCCAAGCGGATTGTCGCCGGTTGTTCGCAGCGAGAGGCTGTCTGGCAGTCGGGTAAGCTCACCCTGTTTCGATACCGGCCGATGGCACGGCCGGCGGCGGGCGGCGTGCCCCTGCTGATCGTCTATGCGCTGGTCAATCGGCCGCACATGATGGATTTGCAGGAAGACCGATCGCTGATCCGAGGCCTGCTGGCCGCCGGGTTGGACGTGTATCTCATCGATTGGGGCTATCCCGACGGGGCGGATCGGTTCACCACCCTGGCCGATTACATCGACCACTCTCTCGCGGGCTGCGTCGAGCGCATCCTGCAGCGGCACCGGTTGGATGCCCTCAATATCCTCGGCGTCTGCCAGGGTGGGGTGTTCAGCCTGTGTTACAGCGCCCTGTATCCGCAGCGCGTGCGGAATTTGGTCACCATGGTCACGCCGGTGGACTTTCACACTCCGGCGGATCTGTTGTCGAAATGGGCGAGAAAAATCGATGTGCCGGCGTGGGTGGGTGAGGGCAATGTCTCGGGCGACGCGCTGAATCAGCTGTTCCTATCGCTCATGCCGTTTCGTCTGACTCAGCAAAAATACATGCATCTGCTGGCGGGGGGATTGGATTCGGCGCGCATCGAGAACTTCATGCGGGTCGAGCAATGGATTTTCGACAGCCCGGACCAGGCCGGCACGGCCTTTCGGGAGTTCGTGGTGTGGCTTTATCAGGAGAATCGACTGGTCCACAACACGCTTGAGATCGCCGGCCGCAAAGTCGATCTGCACGCCCTGCGGCTGCCGATATTGAACCTGATCGGCAAGCGCGATCACTTGGTGCCGCCCGAAGCCTCGGCGGCCCTCAAGCGGCTGGTCGGGAGCGATGACTACACGGCGCTCGAATTGGATCTCGGGCACATCGGCATGTACATCAGCGAGCGGGCTCAACGCGAGGTGCCGGGCGCGATTGCCGGTTGGCTCGCGGCGCGCTGAACCCTCGCCTACATATACACGCCGCCGTTGACGTTGATCTGTTGACCGGTGACGTAATCGCCGTGCGCCGCCAGAAACAGCACGGCTTTCGCGATTTCCTCCGGCTTGCCGAAACGCCCCATGGGGATGCGCGCCAGGATCGCTGTCTGCACCGGCTCCGGCACCTTGGCCAGCATGCCGGTCTCGGTAAATCCCGGGGCAAGCGCATTGCACGTCACATTGTATTTGGCGAGCTCCAACGCGGCGGTTTTGGTGAAGGCGATGATGCCGCCTTTGCTCGCGGCATAATTGGCCTGTCCGAAATTTCCGGCCTGGCCGACGAAGGAGCTGATGTTGATGATCCGCCCGAATTTCTGTTCAATCATCATCGGCGCGACGGCCGAGACCCCGAAATAGCAGGCGTTGAGATTGGTGTGCAGCACGGCGAGCCAGTCCTCGTCGGTCATTTTGCGCAGGGTCTTGTCGCGCGTGATGCCCGCGTTGTTGACCAAAATGTCGAGTCCGCCCCAACTTTGCTTGATTTTCTCGATCATCGAATTCCACGTCGAGCGCTCGCCCACATCGCCCTTGAATAGCAGAGTTTTGCGGCCTGCCTTGGCCAACTCCTCGGCCAGAGAACGCGCATCGGCCTCGCTCGATTGATAGTTGATGGCGATATCGGCTCCCTCGGCTGCAAGGGCGATGGCGATTGCCCGGCCGATGCCGCGCGCCGCCCCTGTTACCAACGCTCGCCGCCCCTCTAGTGCTTTCATGTCGCGCCTCCGTAAGGATTGCTTGGTGGGTTAGCCGATCTGCGCCAACTCTAGCATGTCATCGCGTCGCCGAGGCCGGCGCACCAAATTTCAAATGAGTCGGCGCGCGGCCTCGAGGAAGCGCCGAGTCGCCTCGATGACCGCTTCGGGTTGATCGCGATGCGGGGAATGACGGCACGCGGGCAGTGCGAGCAGCGTCGCCGCGGCCGCGCCACGGCCGATGCTCTCGATCTGATCCATCGTTCCGTATTCGTCGTCTTGGCCTTGAATGGCGAGGACCGGACAGCGAATCGAGGACAGCAACCCCTCGATGTTCCAGGAGCGGAATTCGGGGTCGAGCCAGATCCGGTTCCACCCCCAAAAGGTCGAATCGACATCGGCGTGGTAGCGGCCCAAGCGATCGCGCAAATTCGTGCTGCCATAAGCCCCTTTGGTCTGCGCGATGCTGCGAACGGTGATTTCTTCCACCTTGACGTGCGGAGCCAGGGCCACCACGGCGCAGACATCGCTCTGCGGCCGCGCCGCGTGAATCAGCGCGATGGATGCGCCGTCGCTGTGACCGAATAGCAGCGGACGCCGGATGTCGAGTCGCTCGAGAATCGCCGGCAGCCAAATTCGCGCCTCTTCGTGCAGGTAGTCGACCGTGCGCGGCCGATCGAGCGGCGTCGATCGGCCGTATCCATGACGGGAATACACGAGTGTGCGGCATCCGGTGGCGGTCGCCAGGCGCTCGGGGAAATCCCGCCACATCGACATCGATCCCAAGCCCTCATGCAGCATCACGATGTCGATGCCGAGGGGCTGCGCGGGCAGCACGAATCGATACTCGATTTGACGAGTACCGAAATTCAGGGACTTGATTTGCATGCGGCACGCAGTTTGAAACACACTATGATGCTATATATTGCATATTCATGCTGGCAGCATGGAGGACTCGAGTGCGCACTCGGGGTCCGGCCGAACCGGCATCGTGCGTTGGCGCTGGGAACTGTGGAACCAAGACCACGCCAGGGTGCTGTCGCTGATCGGTACCAGCCTGTTCGATATCGCGAGCGCCGATCCGCGAGAGCATTAGGAACGCGCTTCCGGCCCGCGATCCGCGATATCATGGGTTCATGCACGACATCAGCGGCTTCGACTTGCGCGCCCTGCCGGCGGATTTTTACGCGAATCCGTTTCCCTACTATGCGGCGCTGCAGGCCCGATCGCCCATCAAACCAATGCCCGACGGCTCGATCCTGCTGACGCGCTACGAGGACGTGGAGTTCGTCTACAAGAACGAGAGGATGTTCAGCTCCGACAAGAAGCGCGAATTCGGCGAGAAGTTCGGCTTGACGCCGCTGTTCGCGCACCACACGACGAGCTTGGTGTTCAACGATCCGCCTCTGCATACGCGAATCCGTCGGTTGATCGACGGTGCCTTGACGCCGCGCGCCGTTGCGCAAATTCAAACGGACCTCGAGAACATGGGTCGATCGATTGCTCGATGACATGGCGGCAAGGGGCTCGGCCGATCTGATCGAGGATTTCGCCGCCGCGATTCCCATTGAAGTGATCGGCAATTTGCTCGGCGTGCCGCGCCACGAACGCGCGCCGCTGCGGGACTGGTCGCTCGCCATTCTGGGCGCCTTGGAGCCGCGATTGACGCCTGATGCCGCCCGGCGAGGCAACGACGCGGTTCGGGAATTCGAGGCGTATCTCGAGGGACTGATCGACCAACGGTGCGCGCCGAGCGCGGATGGGCAATCGGATTTGATTTCCCTGCTGCTGCACGGCGAATACGCGGGCCAGCGCTTGAGCGGGCCGGAGCTCGTCCACAATTGCATCTTCCTGCTCAACGCCGGACACGAAACAACCACCAACCTGATCGGCAACGGCCTGGTCGCGCTCGCGGAGCATCGCGATCAGCGCGATCGGCTGCTCGCCGATCCGGGCTTGATCAATACCGCAATCGAGGAATTCCTGCGCTACGAAAGCCCCAACCAGCTGGGCAATCGCATCACCGCCGTGCCCGTGCAGCTCGGCGCGGTGTCGCTGCCCGCCGGGACTCAAATCACCGTGTGCATAGGCGCGGCCAATCGCGACCCCGAACAATTCTTGGAGCCCGATACACTCGATGTGGGGCGTTCCCCCAATCGTCATTTGGCGTTCGCGAGCGGCATTCACCAGTGCGTGGGCATGGGGGTGGGGAGGCTTGAGGCGGCGACCGCGATTGGCCGTTTCCTCGGAAGATTTCCTTCGTACTCGCTCGCGACCGCGCCCACGCGTGGCGGCCGGGCCCGGTTTCGCGGATTCTTGCGGGTGCCCTGCAAATTGTGATCCGAAGATGGCCGTGGGGGTCGGCCGTATGCGCGTGCTGCTGGTCGAAGATGATCCGATGATCGCCAAGGGGCTGCAAACGGCGTTGCGGCAGGACGGCTACGCGGTGGACGGCGTGAGCGACGGGCGCCACGCCGCCGAGGCGCTGCGTACCGAGAGCTTCGATATCGTGCTGCTCGACCTCGGGCTCCCCGGCAGAGACGGGCTGGAGGTCCTGCGCGAGCTTCGCGGGCGCGGCGATTCGACCCCGGTCATTATCGTGACCGCCCGGGACGACACTCGCAATCGAATCGAGGGGCTCGACGCCGGCGCGGACGACTACATCATCAAACCCTTCGATCTCGATGAGATTGCCGCGCGCATGCGATCGGTGTTGCGCCGAGCGGCGGGCCGCGGCGATCCGTGCATCAGGCATGGAGGTATTTCCTTGAACCCGGTCACTCATGCGGTGGAGCGCGACGGGATTTCGGTTGCATTGTCGGCACACGAGTTTTCCGTGCTGGAAGCGCTGCTGCAACGCCCGGGGGCGGTGCTTTCCCGGGCTCAACTCGAGGACCGGTTGTATGGCTGGAGCGACTCGATCGAGAGCAATGCCGTTGAGGTCTACATCCACGCTCTGCGCCGCAAGCTCGGCAGCGACTCGATCCGCACGCTGCGCGGCGTCGGCTATTTCATACCGAAATAATGGTTTCCATCCGCACACGATTGTTGATCGCATTGTTGGCGCTGGTGGCGGTGATTTCGCTGCTGGCCGGAGCGCTCACGTATCGGCGCGTGTTGGCGGAAACCTCGACTCTCTTTGATTACCAGCTGCGCCAGATGGCCCTGTCCCTGCGCACCCAGATATCGATGGCGCCCCGCCTCGAGCTGCCGCCCGATCAAATCGACGCGGATTTCGTCATCCAAATATGGGATCTATTCGGCACGCGGGTGTATCTGTCTCGGCCCGGCTTGCCGATGATCAACCAAACCGCGTTAGGTTACGCGGATGTGCGCGTGCGCGGCGAGCCGTGGCGCACCTACGGACTGCAGACGGTCGACGGCGTGATCCAGATCGCGCAACCGCAGCGGGTTCGCGAGCAGTTGGCCCGCGGCGCGGCGCTGCGCGTTGTGATACCGCTGCTATTGCTGCTGCCGGTGCTGGGAGCCGCCATCGTCGGCGTGGTGCGCAGCGGATTGCTGCCGCTGCAGCGCATTGCGAGCGAAGTTCAGCGTCGCGACGTACACAGCCTGATGCCCATCGCCGTGACGAGCCTGCCGCGGGAAGTCGCGCCCCTGGTGCTCGAACTCAATCGGCTCTTGATCCGCTTGCACTCGGCATTTCAGGCTCAGCGCGCTTTCACCGCCGACGCCGCTCATGAATTGCGCTCGCCCCTGACCGCGGTCCGACTGGATCTGCAACTGCTCGATCGGGCGCCGGACGCGGCCGCGCGTCTCGAAGCGCGCGCCAATCTCGGCGCGGCGGTCGACCGTGCCATCCACTTGGTGGAGCAGTTGCTCACCTTGGCGCGCAATGAGCCGCGCGACGAAAAAGGAGATCTGTCGCCGGTTTTGCTCGAGACCGCCGCCTCCGAGGGCATCGCGGATACCCACGCACTGGCGCTGGCGCGCGGCATCGATTTAGGGTTAGACGCTGAGCCGGACGTGCGGGTAATGGGCGACCGCGACGCGCTGCGCACGCTGGTGCGAAATCTGGTCGACAATGCGGTGCGCTATACGCCGGCGGGCGGCCGCGTCCAGGTGCGCGCTGCCAAGACGCCGCAGGGCGCGATGCTCGAGGTGTGCGATTCGGGGCCCGGCATCGCGGCGGCGGATCGCGAGCGCGTCTTCGACCGGTTCTATCGGCGGGCCAGCGCGCCGCAAGGCGGCAGTGGACTGGGTCTCGCCATAGTGAAGGCAATCGCCGATCGACACGGCGCTCGGGTGACCCTCGCAGATGCTCCCGGCGGGGGGTTGCAGGTGTCGGTCGACTTTGCGCGGCGAATTTAAGATTCGCTTAAGCGGGCAGGGGCAAGATATCCCCCGTTGCCAGGAGACCTTCAATGAAAGCTCACACCAATTTAATCGCCGTAGCGGCCGCCGGCGTGTTTGCGGTCGGTGCGTTCACAGGGTGGATGGCGCCCTCGCTATTGCGGACGGCGCGGGCCGAGACCGCGGGAACAACCGCGGATTCGTCCTCGACCGCCGCCGCGAGGCCGACCGCCCCCTCGTCGACAACCGCCCCGACCGGTCCGATCCCGCTGGGGACGGCGCCGAATTATCGTGCAATCGTTGCGCAGAATCGCGACGCGGTGGTCGGCATCACCACCGCAGGAGAGATGAAGGTCGCGTCCGTTCAGCCGTTCGGTCCGAATCCGTTCGGCCAGAATCCATTTGGCGGTGACGAGGACAACAATCCGCTGGGCCAATTCTTCCGGCACCTGCCGAGCCCGCGGGGGCATGTCCCGACGCACGCGCAAGGGTCCGGATTCATCGTGAGTCCGGACGGGATCGTGCTCACCAACGCCCACGTCGTGGAAGGCGCGAAGGAAGTCACGGTCAAACTGATCGATCATCGAGAATTCACCGCCAAGGTGTTGGGCACGGACAAGGCCAGCGACATTGCTGTGCTCAAGATCGAGGCGAAAGGGCTGCCGTTCGTGAGGATCGGCAATTCCGATCAGCTCAGCGTCGGCGATTACGTTCTGGCTATCGGTGCGCCTTTCGGCCTTGAGGAGACGGCCACCGCCGGCATCGTCAGCGCCACTGGCCGGTCGCTCCCCGGTGATGGCGCCGTGCCGTTCATCCAGACCGACGCAGCCGTGAATCCGGGAAATTCCGGCGGACCGCTGTTCGACGCCGGCGGCGCCGTGGTCGGCATCAATTCGCAGATCTACACCAACTCCGGAGGCTATCAGGGCGTTTCGTTCGCCATCCCGATCAATTTGGCGCAAGGAGTGGAGGAGCAAATCGTCAAAACCGGCAAGGTCGAGCACGGGCGATTGGGTGTCGAAATTCAAAGCATCAATCAGTCGCTGGCACAGTCCTTCAAATTGAGCACGCCGAGCGGAGCCCTGGTCGCCAAAGTCGAGCCCGGCAGTGCGGCTGCGCGCGCCGGACTCAAGGCGGGTGACGTGATTACCAAGTATAACGGCAACGCCATTGCCGATGCCGGCCAGTTATCGGTGCGCGTCAACGGCACGGCACCCGGCGATAAGGCGACGCTGGAAGTGATTCGCGATGGCAAGCCGCTCGCCGTCACCGCGATCATCGGCTCGGCGTCCAACGGCAGCGTCGCAAAGAACGCCGAGACCGCGCCGGAGGCGGCGCACCTCGGAATGAGATTGCGCCCGCTCACCGCAGAGGAGCGCGAACAAGCCGGCGTCTCAGCGGGTCTGGTCGTGGAGGAGGCGAGCGGCCGCGCGGCCGAGGCCGGCATTCAGCCGGGCGACGTGGTCCTGTCCGTCGACGGTACGCCGGTGCAAAGCGTCGAGCAGCTGCGCGCACTGGTGCGCGGGCATGACAAACAGGTTGCGCTGTTGATTCAACGCGGCGACAGCCGGATTTTCATCCCGGTGGGATTGGGATAACAAAAAACCGGACCGAGCGTTCGGTGCTCGAATGAGCTATAAAGCACACGATGAAGCAATGCGTCGTGGCTCTCGCCCTTGCGATTCTATTTGTCTTTCCGGTATTCGCGGCGGGCCCGGCGCCGGTCCAGCCTCCACCGGCACCGGCATCTGGTCCGGCCACGGGCCTGGCCGATTTGGCGGCGCTGCGGGCCACGGTGTTTGGCACTCCGCCGCAGGATATCGCGCCGCTGCCCGAGAAGGTGCCGCTCCTCGAGATGGATCTCGCGCTGCCGTGGGCGCGGCCGGTGCCGGCCGTCTTTTGGTTCGACCGCCGGCTGCGGGTGTGGTTTTCGGCGCAGGATAAGCCGGCGCCGCTCGCCATCGTCATTGCGGGTACCGGCGGCGACGGCAACACGGCGAAGTTGGCCATCCTGCGTGCCGTGCTCTACGGCGCCGGTTATCACGTCCTGACCATGCCCTCGCCGACCTTCCCGGGCTTCATCGTCTCCGCGTCGAGCACCGGCGTCGCCGGCGATTTGGTGCAGGACGGCCGGGATCTGTACGCCGCGATCCAACAGATTATTGCGCATCTGCCGCGCAAGGTGCGGATCACCGATATCGATATCCTCGGCTACAGCTTGGGCGGCGCGAATGCGGCCATGGTCAAATCGATCGACGCCGCCGAGCGCAAGCTCAACATCCATCGCGCGCTGATGATCAATCCACCCGTAAGCCTGTTTTCCACGGTCGGCCGGCTCGACAAACTGTACGCCATTACGCTTGGGCTAGGCGATGCAGGCGTCGAGCGCTTCTATCAGCAACTGTACGCAGCACTCGCGAATCTGTACCGCGCCTCGGACCGGGTGGCGTTGGACGAGGATTTCTTGTTGGGCGCGGCCGCCGCCATATTGAAGACGGACGCGGAATTCTCGGCCGCCATTGCGCTGACGTTTCGAATCGCGTTGATCAATGTGTTCTTCGCCGGCGACCTGTATTCCGGTTCGGGCATCGTGGTCGATCCGCAGCATCCGCCCAATGTGAACGATTCGTTGGAAGGGACCTTCCGAATCTTGCGCGGCAAGCCGTTTTCGGAATATTTCACCAAAGTCTTCGCGCCGTACTATTTGCGCCACCGGCCGAACTCGACCGTGGATGAGTTGATTGCCGAGAGCCGGCTCGATTACATCGGCGATGCGCTGCGCGGCGATCCGGACTATTACGTGCAGACCAACAGCGACGATCTGATCCTCGACGCGGCGGAACTCGACTGGCTGAAGCGCACCTTCGGCGCGCGCATCCAGGTCTACGATCACGGCGGTCATTTGGGCAACCTGGGCGATCGGCAGCAGGTGGCGGACATGCTCGACATGCTCGGCGGGCGCTGGAAGGGGAGCGCGCCGTGAGAGCTACCGGACCCGTGATCCTGCTGCTGCTTGCCTTGGTCGGCTGCGCCTCGCAGGAGGTCCGGTATCATTCATTGCCGCCCGATACGCCGGCGGCGAATAATGCCGTGAATCTGGAAAAGGCGTTGGCGCTGGCGGCCCAGGCCGCGAACGCAGCCAAGAGCGCCAAGACCGAGGCCGGCGGCGAGTTCGCTCCGATAACCCCGGCCGACGCGCCGTCCCTGACGACTTACGACCCTTGGGCGCACTTCAACCGTTCGATGTATCGGTTCAACGCGCGCTTTGACGAGGCGGTGTTTCTGCCGGTTGCGAACGGCTACCGGCGTTTGCCTTCGCCGATCCGCGCAGGTGTGAATAATTTCTTCGGAAATTTGGCCGAAGTCGACAACGTCATCAATTACACGCTGCAAGGGCGTTTGGGCCGCGGTCTGCGCAGCCTCGGGCGATTCGCGATCAACAGCACGCTCGGGCTAGGCGGCCTATTCGATGTTGCTGAGAAGCTGAATTTACCCAGGGTGCCGACCGGTTTTGGCACGACGCTCGCCAAATGGGGCATGCATCCCGGTCCGTATCTGGTGATTCCGTTTTACGGGCCTTCGACGCTGCGCGAGGGCGTCGGGCTGGCCGCAGACTACGGCACCTCGTATGCGGTTAACGTCGCCGATCTCTATCGGGGCGATCAGTCGTGGGGCCTGGGCGTTCTCAATGCGGTTGATCAGCGGGCGAATGTCGATTTCCGCTACTATGCCTCGGGCTCGCCCTTCGAATACGACACGATTCGCTTCCTGTATGTACGCAAGCTCCTGATCGAGGATGCGGGCCTGCACCGCAAGGAGCCGCTGAAAAGAGTCAATCCGGACGCGCCGGCGGGCGAATGACCGACACTGCAGCGCGCCATTCTCTCAGTGACCGCGCGGGCGGCATCGTCGCCACCGGCACGATATTGGCGATTCTGTATTTTGCGCGCGACGTGCTGGTGCCCATCACGCTTGCGGTCATCCTGAGTTTGTTGATCGCACCCGTGGTCCGTGCTCTGCGCCGCTTGAACCTCGGTGCAACCTCCTCGGTGCTGGTCGCGGTGCTTGCGCTCGCCGTCATCGTTGGCTCGTTCGCCGCGGTGATCGGCGTGCAAGTGGCGCGGATGGCGGCAAGTCTTCCGCAATACGAACATACCATTCGCGACAAATTGACGACGCTGGATAAAATGACCGTCGGTCGGTTGAAGGCGATTAACTTCCAGGCGGGGCGGATTATCGGCGAGCACGTGGAGCCGCCGGCGGCCGTGGCAGCGACCGCGGCGGCAGCCGCCGCGGCCACCGCCCCGATTCCCGTGGAAGTGCACGCCCCTGCGATGAGTCCCGCGCAGACCTTGGAAAAGGTACTGGCTTCGGTGTGGGTGCCGCTCGAAACCGCGGGCATCGTGCTGGTGGTTTTGGTGTTCGTGCTACTCGAGCACGAAGCCGTGCGCGATCGATTCATCCGCATCGCCGGCGAAACCGACCTGCGGGCAACGACGCTTGCGCTGAACGATGCCGGCGAACGTCTTTCGAGATTCTTCGTTTCGCAGTTCACGGTCAATATGGGCGTGGGCACTGCGCTGTGGATCGGCCTCGCGATCATCGGCTTACCCCATGCGATGCTGTGGGGAGCATTGGCCGCCGCTCTGCGATTCGTCCCCTACGTCGGCATATGGATCGCGGCGCTGTTCTCGGCGGTGCTGGCGGCAGCCGTCGATCCGGGCTGGTCGCTGGCGATCGGCACGCTGGCCCTGTTCGTGATCGTCGAGCTGATCGCCGGCCAGGTAGTTGAACCGGAGCTGTTCGGCCATACCACGGGCATGTCGCCGTTGTCGGTGGTGATCGCGGCGATTTTTTGGAGTTGGCTGTGGGGTCCGGTCGGTCTCATCGTTTCCACCCCGTTGACTTTATGTTTGGTGGTCGCGGGGCGCCACATCAGGGCGCTGAGTTTGCTGGATATTCTGCTGAGCGACAATCATGCGCTCACCATGCCGCAGCGGTTTTACCAGCGCGCACTCTCGGAAGATTCCGATGAGATCATCGCCAGTGCGCGCGCTTTTCTCAAGCACGATTCGTTCGCAGGATACTGCGACCTGGTGTTGATGCCTGCACTGCATTTGGCCGGCCTCGATGTCGCGAGCGGCGCGATCAGCACCGAGCAGCAGCTCAAGGTCCGCAATACCATCGTCTCGGTCATCGCAGTCATCGGCGGCGAGAGCCGCCGTCTCGGCCGGCGCCGCAAGCGGGTCTCGGTCCTCGATCAGTCGAGCGCGGGCCGGCTCTTGCGGCAGCAGCGCGAACAGGTGTTGGGCCGTTGGCAGGGGCCGCTCGCCGTACCGCCGGGCTCAGTCATGCTCTGCGTTGGCTTAGGTTCGATTCCCGATGACCTCGCGACCGAACTGTTGGTGCGCATCCTGCGCGATCAGAATGTGGATGCGCGGCATCTGTCGCTCGATGATTTGCAGCGGGTGCCGCCTCCCGACGCCTCTCCCGACAGCATCTCGATGGTGTATCTGGTAAGCGCCTTTCCCAACCAAGAGCGCAGGCGCGCCGACTCGGCCGCCGAGCACATACGCGGCCGCTTTCCCGGCGCCCGCCTGGTCACGGTGTTTCTGCCCGGAATGCTGTTGCAGCCGCCATCCGCAATCGACAGTGTACGGGGCGCCGACAAAGCGGCGGCCTCCTTTAGCGAGGCGCTGCACATAGGTCTCGATTGGCTTCAGGACCGGAATATAACCTGATGATTGAGTCGCCGTGATCACATCCGCCGGGCGCCGCGCGGTTCCCATCCGGTGGCGAATGTTCTCCTTTCTATTCGGTTTCGGCCTGCTTGCGTACGTGCAGCAGAAAACCATCACGGTGGCGGCCGAACAGATGATGCCGGCACTGCATTTGACGCAGCTGCAGATCAGTTGGCTCGAAGACGCGTTCGTCTGGGGCTACGCCCTGTTCCAGCTGCCGGGCGGATTGTTCGGCCAGCGCATCGGTGCGCGCCGCACCTTCGTCATCATCGGGCTCACGGCGTTTCTGGCGACCATCGCCATGCCGCTGGCGCCGAATTTCTTCTCCGGGCCAGCGCTTTTTGCCGCCTTGCTCGGCGCACAGCTGCTGCTTGGGGTTTCGCAAGGAGCGATTTTCCCGGTATCAGCCGGGGTATTCGAGGCGTGGTTTCCGCCGAGCCGATGGTCATACGTGCAGGGCCTGCAAACCATGGGCCTGCAGCTCGGCGCCGCACTGACGCCGCCGCTCATCGTGAATCTGACGGCGCATTTGGGATGGCAGCGCGCGCTGATGTGGGCGAGCCTGCCGGCGCTCGGCCTGATCGCGCTCTGGGCCTGGTACGGGCGCAACACGCCGCGCGAGCATCCGTCGGTCGACGCGCACGAACTGCTCGAGATCGGCAACCAACCGCAGGTGCATTCCTCGATCAGCATGCGGCAGGTCTTGAGGCTCATCGCAAATCGGAGTGTGCTGCTGCTGTTCATCGCCTACACGAGCATGAATTACACTTTCTACCTATTGTCGAACTGGGTCTTCCTCTACCTGGTTCAGGAGCGGCATTTTTCCGCGCTCGAGAGCGGTTGGCTCGCGAGCGCGCCGCCGCTGGCCGCCGCGGTCGGTGCGGGGCTCGGGGGTCTCGTGACCGCCTTGCTGGTGCGGCGCTTCGGTAATCGCTGGGGCTACCGCATCGTTCCCCTGGTGGCGCTGCCGGCTGCCGCCGTGCTGTTGATGGTCGCCGTGAATGCCGCCAATCCGTATCTCGCCGTGGCCGCACTCGCGCTCTGCTTTGGCTCGGTGGAGCTGACCGAAGGCGCGTTTTGGGGGGCCGCGATGACCGTCGGTCGCGGCGACACCATGGCGGTGTGCGGTTTCATGAACACCGGCGGCAACCTGGGCGGCATCATCGCGCTGCCCATCGTGGGGTATTTTTCCGATCAGCACGCGTGGCACACCGCGTTCATCATCGGCGTGGGGTTCGCGCTCGTCAGTGCGGCCGCGTGGCTCGGTATTCGAATCGCGCCGCCGGTCGAGGCGACCCAACCGCCGTCCGCGGGCTAGCGGGCTAGGGATGCCCGGCCGCTGGCAATTTTGGATCGACCGCGGCGGTACCTTCACCGATATCGTGGGGCGCGCGCCCGACGGCGGGCTGCGCACGTTGAAATTGCTGTCGGAGCACAAGGAACAGTATGGCGACGCGGCGCTCGAGGGCATGCGCCGCATGTTGGGTCTGGCGGCCGAGGAGGCGATCGACCCGAAGCGCGTCGAATGCGTGAAGATGGGTACCACCGTCGCGACCAATGCGCTGCTCGAACGCCGCGGCGAACGCACGCTGCTGGTGACGACCCGCGGCTTTCGCGATGCGCTGCGGATTGCGACTCAAGCCCGACCGCGGCTGTTCGACCGGCGCATCGTGCTGCCCGAGCTCCTCTACGAGCGCGTGATCGAATCCGGGGAGCGCATCGATGCGCGTGGCGAGCTGGTGAGCGCGTTGGATTCGGCCGCGCTCAAACCTGGGATGCAGGCGGCCTACGAGGCGGGTATTCGCGCATGCGCCATCGTGTTCATGCATGCCTATCGGGCTCCCGCGCACGAACTGGCGGCCGAAGCGCTGGCGCGCGCCTGCGGATTCACGCAAGTGTCCGTATCGCATCGCGTGAGCCCGCTGATGAAGCTCATCGCGCGCGGCGACACCACCGTGGTCGATGCCTACCTCTCGCCCATCCTGCGCCGCTATGTGGATCGATTGGCGGAGCAGATGCCGGGCGTGAGGCTGTTGTTCATGCAAAGTTCCGGCGGATTGACCGAGGCGCGCCGCTTCCAGGGCAAGGATGCCATCCTGTCGGGTCCTGCGGGCGGGATCGTCGGCATGGTCGGCAGTGCGCGAGCTGCCGGACACGAGCGCTTGATCGGTTTCGACATGGGAGGCACGTCCACCGACGTGAGCCACTACGCCGGAGAGTACGAACGCGCGTTCGATACGGAAGTGGCGGGCGTGCACATGCGTGCGCCCATGATGAGCATTCATACGATCGCCGCAGGCGGCGGATCCGTCATCCGCTTCGACGGCGCGCGTCTGCGCGTCGGCCCGGAATCGGCGGGCGCGGATCCTGGTCCCGCGAGCTATAGGCGCGGCGGCCCGCTGACGATCACCGACGCGAACCTCATGCTCGGGCGCATTCAGCCGGAATTCTTTCCGCGAGTCTTCGGAGCGCGGGCGGATCAGCCGCTCGACCGCGACGTCGTTGTGCAGGGCTTTGCCGATCTGGCGGCATGCATGAGCCGCAGCGCGGGAGGTGAGGTCGATCCCGAGGAAGCCGCGGGCGGAGCATTGCGGGTCGCCGTCGGGAGCATGGCCAATGCGGTGAAGCGCATCTCCGTGGCGCGCGGCTACGATGTCACGCGCTACACGCTGCAGTGCTTCGGCGGGGCGGGCGGTCAGCATGCCTGTCTGGTCGCGGATGCGCTCGGTATGCAGCACGTGTTTTGTCACCCGTTGGCGGGAGTCTTGAGCGCCTACGGCATGGGCATGGCCGATCAGATCGCGATGCGCGAGGCCGCGCTCGAACGAGTGCTCGACGAGGACGGAATCGCCGAGGCGCGCAAACTCGCCGCGCGCTTGGAGCGCGAGGCGGGGGCTGAACTGGCGATTCAAGGTGTCGATCCGCACCGGCTGCGCAGCGTCGCGCGTCTCTATGTTCGTTATCACGGTACCGACACCGCGTTGCCTTGCGAGCTGCCGGCGGATTCCTCGGCGGCGGTCGGGTACTCCCTCGGCGTTCGCGCGCAGTTCGAGAGCGCGTATCGCCGGCGCTACGCGTTCCTGATGCCGGATCTGGACATGATCATCGAGTCGGTGTCGGTGGAATGCATTGCGGCAGGCGAACTTGCCGAGCAGGGCATCGGTGCAGATCCCTGCGGCCGCGCAGCCGAGCCGCAGCGGACCTTCGCACCTGCCGCGCGCGCCGAGATCTCGATGTACTGTCTCGCCGATCAACGGCCTGCCGGTTGGCGCGCCGCGCGCCTGTTCGAGGGCGAGAGCCTCGAGCCCGGGGCAACGATCGACGGGCCCGCCCTCATCGTCGAGCGAAATTCGACGATCGTGGTCGAATCGGGATGGCGGGCACTGGTTAGCGCCGCGCGCAATCTGGAATTGCGCCGCGCTCGCCCGCGGCCCGCAACGGCCGCCGGCACCCATGCCGATCCGGCCCCTGCAGATCCAATCATGCTCGAGGTGTTCAACAACCTGTTCATGAATATTGCGGAGCAGATGGGTTTATGCCTGCAGAACACGGCGCATTCGGTCAATATCAAGGAGCGGCTGGATTTTAGCTGCGCGCTATTCGATGCCGCCGGTTCCTTGATCGCGAACGCGCCGCATATGCCGGTGCATTTGGGTTCGATGAGCGAGTCGGTCCAAACGGTGATTCACCGCAATCCGGGAATCAAGGCGGGCGATGTATTCGTGCTGAACGATCCCTATCACGGCGGCACGCATTTGCCCGACATCACGGTCGTCACTCCGGTATTTTTGCGATGCGCCGTTGCGCGGTTTTTCGTGGCGTCGCGCGGACATCACGCGGACATCGGCGGTTCGACTCCGGGTTCGATGCCGCCGTTTTCGACCTCGATTGCCGAAGAGGGCGTGCTCATCGACAACTGCAAGGTGGTCGAGGCAGGAGTGCTGCGCGAGGCGGCTTTGCTCGATTTGCTCAAGCATGGGCCCTATCCGGCGCGCAATCCGGCGCAAAATCTTGCCGATCTGCGCGCGCAAATTGCCGCCAATGAGAAGGGCGCGCAGGAACTGGAACTCATGGTCGAGCAGTACGGGCTCGACACCGTGGTCCGATACATGCGCTACGTGCAGGACAATGCCGAGGAATGCGTGCGGCGGGCTATCACGGCCCTGAAGGACGGGGAATTCACATTGCCGCTGGACAACGGAGCGCGGATTTGCGTGAGCGTCCGGGTCGATGCCGCGCGGCGCAGCGCATGCATCGATTTCACCGGCAGCAGCGAGCAATTGCCGGACAATTTCAATGCGCCGCGATCGATCACGGTGGCCGCCGTGCTCTATGTGTTCCGCACCTTGGTGGACGATGAGATTCCGCTGAATGCGGGTTGCCTGAAACCGTTGGATATCGTGGTTCCGCAGGGCTGCATGTTGAATCCGCGGCCGCCGGCCGCGGTGGTGGCCGGGAACGTCGAGACCTCGACCTGCGTGACCAATGCGCTATACGGCGCGCTGGGCGTCATGGCGGCGAGCCAATGCACCATGAATAATTTCACTTTCGGCAATGCGCGCCATCAATACTACGAGACCATCGCAGGCGGCTCCGGCGCGGGTCCGGGGTATGCCGGCGCGAGCGTGGTGCAGACCCATATGACCAACTCGCGGCTCACCGATCCGGAAGTGTTGGAATTTCGCTATCCGGTGCGCGTGGATTCGTTTGAAATTCGCCACGGTTCCGGCGGCTCGGGTCGCTGGCGCGGCGGCGACGGCGGGGTGCGGCGCATCCGCTTCCTGGAGCCCATGACGGCGTCAATTTTGAGCAACGGACGCCGCAGCGGTTCATTCGGCATGGCGGGCGGCGGCGCCGGCGCGCCGGGGGAGAACCACATCGAGCGGGCGGACGGCCGCCTCGAACGGCTGATGGCCATCGGGCAAGCCGAAATGGCGCCGGACGATGTGTTCGTCATCAGCACCCCGGGCGGCGGCGGCTACGGTGAAATCCGGGGGCCTGTCTGAGTATTCCCCGTGGCGGCTCACGCGGAATACTCAGACAGGCCCCTAGTCAAAGCGCGTAACATCGGAGTCATGGAAACCGTTCTTGACGAGCGCCGCCATGCCCGACATTGAAATGGTCGAAGTCAGCCCGCGCGATGGGCTGCAAAATGAGTCGATGCTGTTCACGACGGCGCAGAAGCTTGAGCTGATCGGGCGTGCACTGGCTGCCGGCGCGCGGCGCATCGAGGCGACCAGCTTTGTGAATCCGAAACTCGTCCCGCAGATGAGCGATGCCGAGGCCGTTGCTGCCGGATTGCCGCGCCGCAACGGCGTTATCTTCATCGGATTGGTGCTGAACAAACGCGGGGCGCTGCGTGCCATCGAGGCCGACATGGACGAATTGGGCGCGGTCTGCGCGGCATCCGACGGCTTTGCGCGCCGCAACCAGGGCATGTCCTCGGACGAATCGCTCGCCATGTGCGGCGAGGTCGTGCGCCTCGCAGATGAACATGGGCGCCGTGCGCAAGTCACCATATCAACGGCCTTCGGTTGCCCCTTCGACGGCGAAGTCGATCCCGAGCGGGTGGTCGAAATGGCGCGCACCGCCGCCGAGGCCGGTCCGGTGGAAATTGCAATCGCCGACACCATCGGCGTCGCCGGTCCCGGAGAAGTATCGGCTCTGGTGCGCCGCGTGGCCGCTGCGATCAAGCCTGTGCCGGTGCGCGTGCATTTTCACAACACGCGCAATACCGGTCTTGCCAATGTGTGGGCGGCGGTCGAGGCCGGCGCGAAGATCGTGGATGCCTCGTTGGGCGGGATCGGCGGCTGTCCGTTTGCGCCGCGCGCCACGGGCAACGTACCGACGGAAGACGTGGCGTACTTGTTGGAGCGTTCCGGATATCGGACCGGGCTCAATCTCGATCGGCTGATCGAGTCGGCGCGTTGGCTCGGCTCCACGATGGGGCGCGAGGTGCCGGGGATGCTGAGCCGGGCCGGCGCATTTCCCTTAAGGAGTGCGAGCTCGACCTAGCGCGCTAGCGCGGCTGCATGCGAATGGCGCCGTCCAAGCGGATGATTTCACCGTTCAACGTCGGGATTTCCACGATGGATTGCACCAACTGTGCGAATTCTTCCGGCTTCCCCAAGCGCGACGGGAAGGGGACCTGCTTACCGAGCGAGTCCTGCACTTCCTTCGACAGGCTCGCCAGCATGGGGGTCATGAAGATTCCCGGCGCAATCGACACGCAGCGAATTCCGAGTTGAGCGAGTTCGCGGGCGATGGGCAAAGTCATGCCGGCGATGCCCGCCTTGGTCGCCGCATAGGCGACTTGGCCTATTTGACCCTCGAATGCCGCGACCGAGGCGGTGTGAATCAACACGCCGCGTTCGCCTTCGCCGTTCGGAGTGTTGTCGCGCATGATGGCGGCCGCCGCTTTGTCGCACAGGAAGGTGCCGACCAGATTGACGCGAATCACGTTCTCGAAATATTCGCCGGCCATCGGCCCTTCCTTGCCGAGCAGCTTTCCCACACCGATGACGCCGGCGCAATTGACCAGCAGAGTGATGCCGTTCATCGCCTGGCGAGCGGCAGCCATCGCGGCGATGACCTGCGATTCGACGCTGACGTCGCATGTGATGAAGGAGGCGCCGATTTCCTTGGCCACACTGTGTCCGGCGGCCTCCTGCAAATCGAGAATGACGGCCTTTGCGCCCGCGGCAACGACGCGCTCGGCGACGGCGCGGCCCAATCCGGAAGCGCCGCCGGTGACGACCGCCAATGTTTGACTGAATTTCAAGGCTGAGCCTCCAGGTTTGCGAGCGGGTGGGCGCCAGGGGGCCAACGCTCTTTGAAGAAACGCTCGATCATCTCCTCCGTGACATCCTGTATCCGGCCCGGCGTCCAGCGCGGCGCGTTGTCCTTGTCGATGATCAAGGCGCGCGTGCCTTCGAGGAAATCGCCGTGCACAAAACATTGCTGCATCATGCCGAGTTCCATGCGAAAGCAATCCGCCAGGGCCATGGTCTTGCCGCGCTGCAGCTGCCGTAGCGTTACCGCGAGCAGGGTCGGTGAGCGCGCGAGAAGGAGTTTAAGGGTTTGCTGCGCCCAATCAGCGTACTCGATGCGCGTCTCGCGCTCGAGCGAGGCGATGATTGCGGGAATCGAGGGCTGCGAAAAATGCGCATCGATTGCGGGCCGCAGCACGCTCAAGGAAGGCGCGGCCAAACCCTGCGCGGATTCGGCGTGGATGAGGCGCATCAAGTCCGATCGCGGGTCTGCGCTCCAATTCAATCCCTCGAGGGACTCCGTGAGCGAGGCGATGGCGGCGGCAGGCAGGTACACATCGGCCAATTGGCAATACAGCGCGTCCGCGCCGCGGATTTGTGCGCCCGTCAACGCCAGATAGGGCCCCAAGGACCCGGCCAGGCGCGACAGAAAGTAACTGGCGCCCACGTCGGGAAAAATCCCAATCGCCACCTCCGGCATGGCGATCCGCGTGCGGTCGCCGACGATGCGCAGGCCCGCGCCTTGGGCGAGGCCCATTCCGCCTCCCATCGTGATGCCGTCCATCAACGCGATGCAGGGCTTGGAATAGGAGTACAACGCGTAGTCGAGCGAGTATTCGGCGATAAAGAACTCATGGTGCAGGGAGCCCGACTCCTTGAGGCTTTGATACAGCGCGCGAATGTCGCCACCGGCGCAAAATGCCTTGTCGCCCTCGCCGCGGATCAGTACCGCATGGAGCTTCGGATCGAGCGCGCAGGCGCGCAGACGCGAATGCAACTCGCCGATCATCTCGAAGGTCAGGGCATTGAGCGCGCTGGGGCGATTCAGCGTGAGGATCGCAATCCCGTTGCGTATATCGCAGAGCACGTCCGTATCGCTCATAGGATCGCTTCGTTCAGGTGTTGGTCCAGCGGGGTGTGCGCTTCTCCAAAAAGGCGTTCACGCCTTCCTGCTGGTCCGCACCGTCGAACAAATCGACGAAGTGTTCGCGCTCCACGGCGAGCGCGGCGCCGCGCGGGGTGCCGTAGCGCGCTTGATGTATCAGGCGTTTCGACAGGGTCACGGCGCGTGGACGCAGCGAAGTGACCCTTTGCGCCAGCTCCAGGGCCGTCTTGAGCGATTGGCCGCGCGGCACGACTTGTTCGACCAAGCCGATGCGCAACGCCGTGCCGGCATCGAGCCTCTCGTTGGTGAGAATCATGCGCTTGGCCCAGCCCTCACCGACCAGCCAGGGTAAGGTCTGGGTGCCGCAACCGCACGGTAGCAGTCCGATCGACGCTTCCGGCAGCGCCATTTGCGCATGCTCCTCCGCGACCCTGAGATCGCAGGCGAGTGCGCACTCAAGCCCGCCGCCCATCGCATAGCCGTTGATCGCGGCAATGACCACCGGGCGCGCCTCCTGAAGGGCCTCGAATGCCGCGCCGAAGCGCTGTGCCATGAGCCGCGCCTGAACTTTGTCGCCACCCGCGAATGTCTTGATATCAGCCCCGGCGCTGAAGAATTTTTCCCCGTGACCGGTGAGGACGGCGGCGTAGACGCGTGTGTCCTTATTCAGTTCGCCGATCAACGCCTCGAGTTCGCCGAGCCCCTCGGCGGTGAATGTGTTGGCGGATGGATTGTTGATGGTGAGGAGCGCGACATGCCCTTCGACCTTGCATTCGATCATGGCCTGCTCCGGTGCGTCCTCAAGGGGGCCGCTTGAGGAGATTGATGATGGAGGAGAAATCCTGGGTGCCGGCGCCCGCGGCGCTCCACATCTGGTAGAGCTGTTGCGCCATGGCGCCGAGGACCACCGGCTGTTTGGCGAGCTTCGCCGCATCGGTGGCGAGCCCGAGATCCTTGAGCATGAGATCCGTGCCGAAGCCCCCGGAGTAGCCGCGCGCGGCGGGCACGTTATCCATGACCCCGGGGTAGGGGTTGTAGGTGTCCGAGCTCCAGCACCGCCCGCTTGAGGTATTGAGGATTCCCGCCAGCACTTTCGGATCGATGCCGAGAGCGGCCCCCAAGCTCATCGCTTCGCACACGCCGATCATGGAGATGCCGAGCAGCAGGTTATTGCAAATCTTCGCGGTTTGACCGGTGCCCGTGCCGCCGCAATGCACGATATGGCGGCCCATGTGCTCGAGAATCGGCTTGATGTGATCGAACAACGCGGGCTCCGCGCCCACCATAAAGGTCAATGTGCCGGCTTCGGCGCCGCCGGTGCCTCCCGAAACCGGCGCATCGGCCATCGGGTGTCCGCTCATCAAGGCGGCGGCGGCTACTTCTCGCGCCGTATGCGGATCGATGGTGCTCGAATCGATGAAGCGCGCGCCCCGGGCCGCTCCGGCGAGTACACCCTCGTCGCCGAGGTACACGCCCTTCACATGCGGCGAGGAGGGCAGCATGGTGATCACCAAATCGCCTTGACTCGCGGCGGCCTTGACCGAGGCCGCGGCGCTCGCGCCCAGGGACTGAAGCGCCTCGACGTTGCCCGCAACCAAGTCGAATACCGAGAGCGCGTGGCCCGCCTTCAGGAGATTTCGCGCCATCGGAGCGCCCATATGGCCTAAGCCGATGAACGCGATTTTCATTTGAGGCTGATCGTGGTATTGACACCCGCGGTGACGCTGCTGTCGTCGAACCAGCGCGACGTGATGGTCTTGGTTTGCGTGTAGAACTGAACAACCTGCTTGCCGTAGGGCCCGAGATCGCCGAGCTTCGAGCCACGCGATCCGGTGAAGCTGAAGAACGGCACCGGCACGGGAATCGGCACATTGATGCCCACCTGGCCGACATCGATTTCGCTCTGGAACTTGCGCGCGGCCGCACCGCTTTGCGTAAAGATTCCGGTGCCGTTGCCGAACGGGTTGGCATTCACGAGCGCAATCGCCTCGTCCAGGGTATTGACGCCGACGATGACCATCACCGGTCCGAAGATCTCGGTGGTGTAGATCTTCATGGAAGGCCGTACCCCGGAGAACACGGTGGGTCCGATGAAATTCCCGTGTTCGTAACCGGCGACTTTGATCGCGCGCCCGTCCAGTTCGAGTTTGGCGCCTTCCTTGATACCGTCCTCGATCAGCCCGAGGATGCGCTGCTTCGCGCTCTTCGAGACGACCGGACCCAGATCGGTGCCTTTTTCGCTGCCCGCGTTGACCTTGAGGGTCTTGGCTTTGGCGATGATGTCGGGTATCCACTTCTGCGCTTCACCGACCAGGACCGTGACCGAAGTGGCCATGCAGCGTTGCCCCGCGGCGCCGAACGTCGAGCCGACCAGCGAATTGAGCGACTGCTCCTTGTTGGCGTCGGGCAGCACCACCGCGTGATTCTTGGCGCCCATCATGCACTGCGCGCGCTTGCCGTGCTGCGAGGCGAGATTGTAAACATGCGTTCCCACGGCGGTTGAACCCACGAAGGAGACGGCAACGATATCCGGGTGGCTGCACAGCGCATCGACCGCGCGCTTGCCGCCATGGACGATATTGAGCACACCCGGCGGCACACCCGCCTGCAGTGCGAGTTCGCCCAACAGCATCGGCGTCATCGGGTCCTGTTCCGACGGTTTGAGCACAAAGGTGTTGCCGCAGACGATGGCCATCGGAAACATCCAGAGCGGAATCATTGCCGGAAAATTGAACGGCGTGATGCCGGCGCACACCCCGATCGGCTGGCGCAGCGTATACGTATCGACGCCGCCGGCGACGTTCTCCGCGAACTCGCCGAGCTGCAGGCTGCCGATCGAACACGCGTGTTCCACCACTTCGAGACCCCGGAACACGTCGCCCTCGGCATCCGCCAGGGTCTTGCCCTGCTCGGCGCTCAAGGTCTGCGCGATCCGGCTCATGTGCTCGCGCACGAGCGCCTGGAGCTTGAGCATGATGCGCGCGCGCGCCGCGATCGGCGTGTGCTTCCAGGTCTTGTAGGCTTCTTTGGCCGAGGCTATTGCGGCGTTGATCTCGGCGTCGGTGGCGAACGGCACCTGCGCGAGGACCTGTTGGGTCGCCGGGTTGACGACGTCGTGCCACTCGTTGCTGCGCGATTCGATGAATTTACCGTCGAGCAGCATTTTGACGGTCGGCGCCCGATTCGCGAGCGCCGCAGGGTTGGTGTTCATGAAGGGTCCTCTCGTGTCGTTAGGGTTCGCGCAATCAGCAGACGTTGAATTTCGCTGGTGCCCTCGTAAATCTGAGTGATGCGCGCATCCCGGTAATGCCGCTCCACGTCGTATTCTTCCAGATAGCCGTAGCCGCCGTGAATCTGAATGGCCTTCGAGCAGACCCGCTCGGCCATTTCCGAGGCATATAGTTTAGCCTGACAGGCTTCCGATAGGCAGGGTTCACCGGCACCGCGCAGGCGGGCCGCGTGATGCGTCAGCAGGCGGGCTGCGTTGATGGAGGTATGCATGTCGGCCAGCATATTGCCAATGCTGCCGAACTCGACAATCGGCCGATCGAATTGCTTGCGCTGCTTCGCATAGGCGAGAGCCGCCTCGAAGGCGGCGCGGGCGATTCCGATGGCCTGCGCCGCGATCCCGATGCGCCCACCCTCCAAATTGGACAAGGCGATCGACAGCCCCTTGCCCCGCTCGCCCAGTAAGCTCTCCTCGGGAATGCGGCAATCCGCGAACGTGACGGCACAGGTGTCCGAGGCGCGGATGCCGAGTTTGTGTTCCGGCCGGCCGACCACAAGGCCCGGCGATGCGGTGGGAACAATGAAAGCCGAGATGCCCTTCTTCTTCAGATCGGGATCGGTTACGGCGAACACGATGGCAACTTTCGCGCGTTTGCCGTTGGTCACGAACTGCTTGGCGCCGTTCAGGATCCAAGAACCGTTCTCGAGAACCGCACGCGACTTCAAGTTATGCGCTTCGGAGCCGGCCTGCGGCTCGGTGAGGCAGAAGCAGCCGATCGCTTTGCCCTGCGCCATGTCGGGGAGATAGCGGCGTTTCTGTTCGGCCGTGCCGAATTTCAAGATCGGGCCGCATCCCACCGAGCTGTGCACGCTCATGAGCGCGGCGGTGGCGGCGCAGCCGGCGGCGATCTCTTCGATCGCCAGAGCGTAAGCGACATAGTCGGTGTAGGAGCCGCCCCATTCCTCCGGCACCATCATCCCGAGCAGGCCCAGTTCGCCGAGCCTCGCGATCGCGGCCTCCGCGATCCAGCCGTCCCTGTCCCATTGCGCGGCATGAGGCTTCAATTCCTGGCGCGCGAATTCGCGCGCCGAATCGCGAATCATCCGCTGCTCTTCGCTGTAGGCTTCCACCGATTGAATTTCCTGAAGGCCTGAGTTGGTTGCATAGCGTAAACTTTCACGTCCCAGTCAGGGACCGTCCGGCTTGCGGCACGGTCATTCTCGAAAATCCAAGCCGCGGTACCTTGATGGTCACTGGAATTATATACAGTCAGAAGAGGAATCGCATGGGATATTCTGATGCTTGAACGCCTTGCCGCGCTTGCGCCGACACCAATCATTTCGCACTCCTAGGTAGCTATCCTATGGCAAACGCCGATGAGTCTGCGCCGATGCACTCGCCCGGAGCGCGCTTGCGTGCTGCGCTCGCCGCCGAGCGTCCGCTGCAAGTGGTCGGCGCAATCAATGCCTATGCGGCACGAATGGCGGCTGCCTGCGGTTTCAAGGCGCTATACCTTTCGGGCGGCGGGGTGGCCGCGAACTCCTTGGGGGTGCCGGATCTGGGGATCAGCAGCATGGACGATGTCCTGACCGACGTGCGCCGCATCACCGACGCTTGCTCCCTGCCGCTGTTGGTGGACGCGGACACCGGGTGGGGCGGAGCGTTCAACATCGCACGTACGGTGAAGTCGTTCATCAAGTTCGGTGCAGCGGGGCTGCATATCGAAGATCAAGTGCAAGCCAAGCGCTGCGGGCACCGCCCGGGCAAGGAAGTCGTGCCGCCGCAGGAGATGGTGGACCGAATCAAGGCCGCGGTGGATGCGCGCACGGATTCGCAATTCGTCATCATGGCGCGCACCGATGCCTTGGCCGCGGAAGGCATCGAGCGCGCGATAGAAAGGGCCGTCGCCTGTGTCGAGGCCGGCGCGGACATGGTTTTCCCCGAGGCGATCACCGAGCTTGGCATGTACCGGCGCTTCAAGGACGCGGTCGGCGTGCCGATCCTCGCCAACATCACCGAATTCGGCCGCACGCCGCTGTATACGAGCGCTGAATTGGCCGCAGTCGGAGTCGATATCGTCCTTTACTGCTGCTCCGCCTATCGCGCGATGAATGCCGCCGCGCTCGCCACCTACCAAGCGATCCGGCGCGATGGCACGCAAAAGCATGTGCTCGATCGCATGCAAAGCCGCGCGGATCTTTACGGCTATCTCGACTACCACGCCTATGAAGCCAAATTGGACCAACTGTTCGCGGAGGGGAAGGGCAAATGACGGATCTTCAGGCGGCCGGTTTGAAATCGAAGAAATCCGTGGCGCTGTCCGGTGTCCCCGCCGGCAACACGGCGTTGTCAACCGTCGGCATGACCGGCAACGACCTGCACTATCGCGGCTACGATATTCTCGATCTCGCGACGACGTGCGAGTTCGAGGAGATCGCCTACCTGCTGGTTCATGAAAAATTGCCTAACCGGGCGGAGTTGGCGGCGTACAAGATCAAGCTGAAGGCGCTGCGCGAGCTGCCGCCCGCGGTGCGCGTCGTTCTCGAGCAATTGCCTGCCGCCAGCCATCCGATGGACGTGCTGCGTACCGGTGTCTCGGCGCTCGGTTGCTGGGTCCCCGAAGCCGCCGGACATCCGACCGAGGGCGCGCGCGACTTGGCCGACCGGCTCTTGGCCTGCTTGGGATCGATGCTGTGTTACTGGCACCACTTTGCGCAGCACCAACGGCGCATCGAGGTGCAGACGGACGATGATTCGATCGGCGCGCACTTTTTGCATCTGCTGCACGGCCGTGAACCGCCGGCACAATGGGTGCGGGCCATGCATACCTCGCTGATTCTCTATGCCGAACATGAGTTCAATGCCTCGACCTTTACCGCGCGGGTCATCGCGGGCACCGGTTCCGACCTGTATTCATGCATCACCGGAGCGATCGGCGCGCTGCGCGGTCCGAAGCACGGCGGCGCGAATGAGGTCGCCTTCGAGATCCAAAATCGGTATGCCACGCCCGATGCGGCCGCAGAGGACATCAAGCGGCGCGTTGCCGCCAAAGAGGTCATTATCGGCTTCGGACATCCCGTGTATACGATTTCGGATCCGCGCAATCAGGTGATCAAAGAAGTCTCGCGCGGTCTCGCGCTGGCCGCCAACGAACCCTTGGGCTTCGCGGTTGCCGAGCGCATCGAGGGGGTGATGAAGGAGATCAAGAACCTATTTGCGAATCTGGACTGGTTCTCGGCCGTCTCCTATCATCTGATGGGCGTGCCGACCGCCATGTTCACGCCGCTCTTCGTCATCAGCCGCACTTCCGGCTGGGCCGCGCACGTGATCGAGCAGCGCATCGACGGCAAGATCATCCGCCCCAGCGCGAGCTACATTGGTCCCGAGAATCTCAAATTCCGGCCGCTGGCCGATCGTCCCTGACCGCCGGCCGAGCCCGTTCCTTTAGGTAAACACGAAGCTTTCCATGTCGCACGACATCAAATCGGCCGAACGGGCCACGCCCGATCATCTGCTCGCCGCCATCGCGGACTATGTATTGGGTCATGAGATCACGAGCGAGCTCGCCTACGAGACCGCGGGCTACTGCTTGATGGATACGTTGGCATGCGGCTTTCAGGCGCTTAAGTACCCGGCGTGCACCAAGCTCTTGGGTCCGGTCGTGCCGGGCGCCACGCTGACCGGCGGCGCGCGCGTTCCCGGCACCTCGTATGAACTCGATCCCGTCAATGCGGCATTCAATATCGGCGCCATGATTCGTTGGCTTGATTTCAACGATACCTGGCTGGCGGCCGAATGGGGCCATCCTTCCGATAATCTCGGCGGCATCCTGGCGGTAGCCGACTACCTGTCGCGCAGCGGCCGGCCGCTCATCGTGCGCGATGTATTGACGGCGATGATTAAGGCGCACGAGATCCAGGGTGTGCTCGCGTTGGAAAACAGCTTCAACCGGGTGGGGCTCGATCACGTGCTCTTGGTACGAGTCGCCTCGACCGCCGTGGTGACGGCGCTGCTCGCGGGCAACCGCGACGAGGTCATCAACGCGGTGTCCAATGCCTGGATCGACGGCGGGGCGCTGCGCACCTACCGGCATGCGCCCAACACCGGTTCGAGAAAAAGCTGGGCCGCCGGAGATGCCACCAGCCGAGCCGTGCGCCTCGCGCTGTTCGCGTTGAAGGGCGAGATGGGTTATCCGTCGGCGCTGTCCGCCAAGACCTGGGGTTTTCAGGACGTGCTGTTCAAATCCAAGCACTTGGTGCTGCCCCAGGCGTTTGACAGCTATGTGATGGAAAACGTGCTGTTTAAGATATCGTATCCGGCCGAATTCCACGCTCAGACCGCGGTCGAAGCGGCGATGACTCTGCATCCGCAAATCAAAGACAAACTCGGGCTCATCGATCGCGTGATCATCGAAACCCAGGAACCCGGGGTGCGCATCATCGATAAAACGGGACCCCTCGCGAATCCCGCGGATCGCGATCACTGCATCCAGTACATGGTCGCGATACCACTGCTCTTTGGCAGGCTCACCGCGGCGGATTATGAGGATCGGATCGCCGCGGATCCGCCAGTGGACGCGTTGCGGGGCAAAATGCAGGTCAAGGAGAACGCAGGGTTCACGCGCGACTACTACGCGCCGGACAAGCGCTACATCGGCAATGCCGTGCAGGTATTGTTCAAGGACGGCACCGCGAGCCCCCGCATCCAGGTCGACTACCCCATCGGTCATCGCAAACGCCGAGCCGAAGGCATGCCGGTATTGGTCAAGAAGTTCGAAGCCAGCGTTGGCGCGCATTTTGGCGCCAAACAGAGCGCCGCCATCAACAGGATGTTTGGCGACCGGGCCGCTCTGCAGGCGATGGCGGTCACCGATTTCATGGCACAGATGGTCAGCGCCGGATAAACCGCGGTGAGCGGATGAGCGCTCACGGCGGGGGGGGGGTTAAAAAAAATACCGCGCCGCGGCCGGGGATTATGACGCATCGGGCTTGCCGAAGGCCCCCCCGCATCTGGATAGTGTCTGGGTGCAGCGATCCGATACACCAAGTCCCCGCGATCGGGTCTCAAATCACCTGCAGGCCAATGAGGGCTGCGCACCGAGCGAGCAGCGCAGGCTCCCCGACAGGCGTCGGCGGGTCCTTTGGTCGGTGGTATACGGCAGCTTCAATGCGCGACGTCGCCGGCCGCCGCGTCGCGAAACCGAATCACGCTATCACTCGTTGGATTGGCACGACGCTCATCTCTTGGCCGTATCCATCGGCATCTTGATCATGAGCGTCGCGGACGCGGTGCTGACGCTCACCCTGATGTCCTACGGCGCCGTCGAGATCAATCCGGTCATGGCGGTGTTGGTCGGCAGCCCGGCGGTATTCGCCGCGCTGAAAATCGCGATGACCGGGATCAGCGTCATGATGATGGTGTTTCTCGCGCGCTACCGGTTCATGCGTGCGGTGCGGGTCGAGCTGATTCTGTATGGCGTGCTGGCCGCCTACATGATCTTGATCGGACATGAGTTCCGCATGCTTGAGAACATTCCGGACCTGTACCTCTACTGATTTTCAATTACGCCCTCACATTCCCTATTGCGCCGCGTTGAGCTAAACTTCGGGCGCGGTTGCCGAATCCTATTCTCGTTCGTATGACCTTGATGTACTTGAGGTTTTTACCTGTTTGATGCACTCATGAGCGAAGCACTTGCGGATCAATGGGCGGCCACGGCGCTGTATGGCGGAAACGCGGATTTCATCGAGGATCTCTACGAAAAATATCTAAAGGATCCGGCGGCGGTTGACCCCTCTTGGGCCCGATACTTCCGCAGTTTGCCTGCGACCGGCGCCGATGGCAGCGCTCACCGGCAAATTCGCGAGCGATTGTCGGCGATGCGGCGTACGCCTGCCGCTGCGGGAAGCGCGGCGAGGCAAGGCGGCGAGGTGGCGAGCGCCAAGCAAGGCGCGGTGTCGCGGCTGATTCAAATCTATGCGAATCGCGGCCACTTGATCGCCCGCTTGGATCCGCTCGGACTCGAGCAGCGGGCCAAGCCTTACGTGCTCGATCTGCAATACTTCGGCCTGGACGATGCGGATTTGGATACGGAGTTCTTCACCGGCAGCCGTACCGAGGCGATCGCGGAGCGCGGCAAGCTCAAGGATATTCTGGCCACCCTCAAATTCATCTATACCGACACCATCGGCGCGGAATTCGCCCATGTTTCCGACACCGACGAGCGGCTCTGGCTGCAGGATCAGTTTCAATCGAGGCGAATTCGGCACCGTTTCAGCGCCGAGGAGAAGAAGAATATTCTTTGGCAGCTGACCGCCGCCGAAGGGTTGGAACGCTATCTGCACACCAAGTATGTGGGCCAAAAGCGCTTCTCCCTCGAAGGCGCGGACAGTCTCATCCCGCTGCTCGACGATTTGGTGCAGCAAGGCGGCAACGCCGGCATCGAGGAGACCATCATCGGCATGGCGCATCGCGGTCGCCTCAACGTGCTGGTGAACCTGCTGGGCAAATCCCCCAAAGATCTGTTCGGCGAATTCGAGGGTCATTACGACATCGATAATTTGCGCGGCTCGGGCGACGTGAAGTATCACAAGGGATTCTCCGCCGATCTCAAAACCAGCTCCGGCAATGTGCATGTCGCGTTGGCCTTCAACCCATCGCATCTCGAGATCGTCAACGCGGTGGTGGAAGGTTCGGTGCGCGCGCGGCAAGAGCGCCGCGGAGATGCCATGGGCGATAAGGTGCTCGCGGTTCAAATACATGGCGATGCCGCGTTCGCGGGCCAGGGCGTCATCATGGAAACGTTGCAGCTGTCGCAAGCGCGCGGCTTTTATACCGGCGGGACGGTGCACCTCATCGTCAATAACCAGGTCGGCTTTACCACCAGCGATCCGCGCGATGCGCGTTCGACTTTGTACTGTTCGGATGTCGCGAAAATGGTGGAAGCGCCGATCTTTCACGTCAATGCGGATGATCCCGAAGCGGTTTGTTTCGTGGCGCGGTTCGCTCTCGACTACCGAATGAGGTTTCACAAGGATGTCGTCATCGATCTCGTGTGCTATCGCAGACACGGCCACAACGAAGCCGATGAGCCGGCCGCGACTCAGCCGCTCATGTACCAGATCATCCGCAAGAAGCCGACGGTGCGGCAGCTGTACGCGGAAAAGCTCGCGGCCGAGGGCGTGCTGTCGGCCGCCGACGCCGCGACGATGATGGATCAGTACCGCACCGGTTTGGATGAAGGCAAGCCGCAGGCTCGTGCCGCGCTCGGGCTGATCGGCAACAAATACACCGTCGATTGGAGCGAATATATGGGTGCCGATTGGTCGGAGCCTGTGGCAACCGCCGTCGACATGGGACGTCTGCGCGCGCTTGGGAGGGCGATTACCACGTATCCGGCCGACTGGACTTTGCATCCGCGGGTATTGGCGGTCATGCGGGCGCGCGAGCGCATGGTGAGCGGCGAACTGGCGCTCGACTGGGGCTGCGCGGAGAGCCTCGCTTACGCCAGCTTGCTTCAGGAGGGCTACCTGGTGCGCCTTACCGGGCAGGACAGCGGACGGGGCACGTTCTTTCACCGCCATGCGGTGCTGCACGACCAAACCACGGGGCGGCGCTATATTCCGCTGCAGCACGTGGCCACCAACCAACCCACGTTCACGGTAACCGATTCGATACTGTCCGAAGAGGCGGTGATGGGTTTCGAGTACGGCTACTCCACCACAGAGCCGCGTTGCTTGACGATTTGGGAAGGCCAGTTCGGTGATTTCTGCAACGGAGCGCAAGTGATCATCGACCAGTTCATCAGTTCGGGGGAAGCAAAGTGGGGCCGGCTGTCCGGCATCACGCTGTTCCTTCCACACGGTTATGAAGGTCAGGGTCCGGAGCACTCCTCGGCGCGCCTCGAGCGGTTTCTGCAGCTCTGCGCGGAATACAACATCCAGGTTTGCGTGCCATCGACGCCCGCGCAGATGTTCCATATGCTGCGCCGGCAAATGGTGCGGGCGTTACGCAAGCCGCTGATCATCATGACCCCTAAAAGCTTGCTGCGTCATCCCCTGTCGGTGTCGCGACTGGAAGAACTGGCCGCCGGCGGATTCCGTCCGGTGATCGACGAAATCGACGAACTCAATGCCGCCGCGGTCACGCGCGTGGTTTTGTGCAGCGGCAAGGTGTATTTCGATTTGTTGAAAATGCGTCGCGAAGACAAGGTGAATGGGGTGGCTATCGTTCGCGTCGAGCAATTGTATCCGTTCCCAACCGACGACTACGAAGCGATCGTGCGCAAATACTCGAATGCCCGTGAATTCATCTGGTGTCAGGAGGAGCCGCAAAATCAGGGTGGCTGGTACCAAATTCGACACCGCCTGCAAGCCCCGCTCGGCGAGAACCGTGAGCTTCTGTACGCGGGAAGGGCGGGGGCGGCGGCTCCGGCCACCGGTATCGTGGCTTTGCACGAACGACAACAGAAAAATCTGGTTTCCGCGGCGCTGCATGGGGCGCCGCCGGAAGAGTCCTCGCGCCGCACGATACGCCCAACGGCCGCTCAAACTAGGACGGGTTCATGACAATTGAAGTTCGCGTGCCGCAGTTGCCCGAATCGGTGGCCGACGCCACGTTGGTTGCCTGGCGCAAACGGCCCGGCGAGGCGGTCGCGCGCGACGAAAATTTGGTCGACTTGGAGACGGACAAGGTCGTGCTCGAAGTGCCGGCGCCGGTGGCGGGCGTTCTCAAGGAGATCACGCTTACGGACGGCGCGACGGTGACCAGCGGCCAAATCTTGGCGCTTATCGAGGAAAACGCAACCACCGCGGGCGCCGCCGCCACGGCGGTGGCAGCACCTGCCGTGACCGCAACCGCCGTGGCTACCGAGGCGAAGGCGGCCACGCCGGCGGCGAGTGCCACCAAGTTGAGTCCCGCCGCCAAGCGAGTGGCCGAAGAGAACAAGCTGGATCCGCAGACGGTGGTGGGGTCCGGTCGCGATGGGCGCGTCTCGAAATCGGATTTGGTGAATTATCTTCAAGCCAAGGATGCGCCCGTCAAAGCGCCGACGCCGCCATCGGCGCCGCCACCGCCGCCATCCCCGGCGCCCGGCGTGCGCGGTGCGCGCCAGGAGCAGCGCGTGCCCATGACCCGTCTGCGCGCGCGCATCGCCGAACGCATGGTGCAGGCGCAGGCCACGCAGGCGCTGTTGACCTCATTCAACGAGGTGGATCTACACGCCGTCAACGAATTGCGCGCCCGCTACAAGGAACCTTTCGAAAAGCAATACGGCGTCAAATTGGGATACATGTCGTTCTTCGCGAAAGCATGCGTCGAAGCGCTGAAGAAGTTCCCCTCCGTCAATGCCTCGGTCGACGGCAACGATATCGTGTACCACGAGTACTTCGACTTGGGCATCGCGGTCTCGACCGATCGCGGCCTGATCGTGCCCGTGTTGCGCGGGGCGGATCAACTGAGTTTCGCCGAGATCGAGAAATCCGTCGCCAATTACGCCGCGCGAGCCCGGGCCGGAAGCATCACCATCGAGGAGTTGACCGGCGGCACATTCACCATCACCAACGGCGGCGTTTTTGGCTCTCTGCTGTCGACGCCCATCGTCAATGCGCCGCAAAGCGCCATTTTGGGCATGCATAAGATTCAGGATCGCGCGGTCGTGATCGCCGGCCAAGTCGTCGTGCGTCCCATGATGTACGTCGCGTTGACCTACGACCATCGCCTCATCGACGGCCGTGAAGCGGTGCAGTTTCTGGTGTGGGTCAAACAGGGTTTGGAGGATCCGGCGCGGATGGCGCTCGGCGTATGAGCGATACCTACGATGTGGTGGTGATCGGTGCCGGTCCGGCCGGCTATCCTGCGGCGATTCGCGCCGGCCAGAACAAATTGAAGGTCGCCTGTGTGGATGAGTGGAAGAATACGGACGGCCGCTATGCCTTCGGAGGCACCTGTTTGAATGCCGGCTGCATTCCCTCCAAGGCCTTGCTCGAATCCTCCGAGTTGTACCAGCGGGCGAAAGAGGAGTTCTCGCTGCATGGCATCAAGCTCGGGGACGTCAAACTCGATCTCGCGGCCATGCAAAAGCGCCGGGCATCGATCGTCAAGACCATGACCGCCGGCATTGGGGCATTGTTCAAAGCCAACGGTGTGGTGGGAATTCAAGGGCACGGCCGCCTGCTGCCCGCAAACAAGGTGCTGGTCACCGGTGCGGACGGCGCCGAAAAGACCCTGATAGCCAAGCACGTCGTTTTGGCGTCCGGCTCGATCCCGATACGACTCGACGCCATGCCTCATGACGGCAAATTCATCGTCGACTCATGGAATGCGCTGGAATTCGACACGGTGCCTGCGCGCCTTGGCGTGATCGGAGCGGGCGTCATAGGGCTCGAACTCGGCAGCGTCTGGAGGCGTTTGGGCAGCGAGGTCACGGTGCTCGAGGCCCTGCCGCAGCTGCTGCCCATGGCTGATCAGGCCATCGCGAAGGAAGCACAGCGCCATTTCAAGAAACAGGGACTCGAGATCAAACTCGGGGCCACGGTGGTGCGCGCCGCGGTAGTGGGCACGGCGGTCGAGGTGATCTATACGGATGTGCAAGGCGAACACACGCTCGAGGTGGATAAGCTGGTCGTCGCCGTCGGACGGCGGCCGTACCTACAGAATCTATTGACCGACGGCACCGGGGTGCTGCTCGATCAGCGCGGCTTCATCCAGGTTGACGAGCACTGCCGCACTGCTGCGGCGAATGTGTGGGCCGTCGGCGATGTGGTGCGCGGACCGATGCTGGCGCACAAGGGCAAGGAGGAGGGTGTCATGGTGGCCGATTTGATTGCCGGCCGTTACGGCGAGGTCAATTACAAGACCATTCCTTCGGTGATCTACACTCATCCCGAGATCGCGTGGGTTGGTCAGACCGAGGAGCAGGTCAAGGCGAGCGGCCGGGCGTACAAGACAGGGGTTTTCCCGTTTGCCGCGAGCGGACGCGCGCGCGCCATGGAAGCTGCGCAAGGCATGGCCAAGATCGTTTCCGCCGTGGACGACGATGAGATCTTGGGAGTCCACGTGATCGGGCCGATGGCGGGCGAATTGATCGGCGAGGCGGTGCTGGCGATGGAATACTCGGCGAGCACCGAGGACATCCAACGCACCATCCATGCGCACCCGACCCTCTCCGAGGCCATCCACGAGGCTGCGTTGGCGGTGGACAGGAAATCGATCGACGCCATTAACCGCTAGTGCCGGAGCCCCAGTGCAGATCCCGCCGGGCAGGGTCGCGGCGGGCAAGCGCTACTTTCTTCGTCGCGCGCCTAAGACGTTGGGGAGTTGCGCGATGCGGGCCAGCACCCGCGATAATTGCGGCAGGCCGCTAATCTGAATGGCGATCTTCATGCGGGCAACGTGGTCGCGTCCGTCCGTCCGTGTATTCATGCTGCGAATACTGATTTTTTCGTCGGCAAGCGCCGCGCTCACATCGCGCACGAGGCCGCGGCGATCGAAGGCCTCGACCTCGATATCCACGGGGAACTCTCCGCCTGCCTGCGCGCCCCAGGCGACCTCCAGGACGCGCGCCGGCGATTTTGCGCGTAGGCGCGCAAGGTTTGCGCAGGATTGGCTGTGAATGCTCACTCCGCGGCCAACCGTGATGTAACCGGCTATCGGTTCCGGCGGCACCGGCTTGCAGCATCCCGCGTATGTAGATGAGCAGTTCGCCGATGCCCTGAATTTCGATGTCCGGCTCGCGCGGCGCGGGTGCCCGCGGCCGGATTGTCTCGACCGGACGAGTGTCGCGGGCGTGCAGCAGGCGCTGAATCGCGCCGGTAACCTGCGCTGGCGGTAATCTCGCCGAGCCCCAACGCCTCGTGAAGAGCCTCCGTGCTAGGCAGCTTCAGTTCGCTCAACAATTCCGGCATCGGCGGGCTTTGTACGCCCAGCCGTTGGATCTCGCGATCCAGCATCGCCCGGCCCTCGAGCTTGTTTTGCGCCTCGTTCTGTTTGCGAAACCATGCCCGCACCTTGTTGCGGTGGCGCGGACTGGCTAGAAAGCCCGACTGGGGCGACAGCCAATCCCGGGACGGCTGCGGCGTCTTGGCGGTGATGATTTCAACCGTCTCGCTGTTCTTCAGCCGGTAATCGAGCCCCACCATGCGGCCGTTGACCTTCGCGCCGCGGGTTCGATGGCCCAAGTCGGTATGAACCTGATAGGCGAAGTCGAGCGGCGTGCCGCCGACCGGTACATCGACGATTTCGCCTTTGGGCGACAGCACGTAGACGCGGTCTTGGAATAGATCGATGCGCATCCGGTCGAGGAAATCGTGCGCGCTGTCCGCCCCGTCGGGGGCAAGCAACGCGCGCAGCTGATTGATCTTGCGTTCATACGCCTGGTCGCCGCGGCCGCCCTCTTTGTAGCGCCAGTGCGCCGCCACGCCTCGCTCCGCATCGGCATGCATTTCGTGCGTACGAATTTGGATCTCGACCGGCTGGGCACCGGGCCCAATGACGGCGGTGTGTATCGAGCGATACAGATTATCCTTCGGCGTGGCGATGTAGTCGTCGAATTCGCCGGGAATGAATTGCCACAGCGAATGCACGATGCCGAGCGCGGCATAGCATTCCGCCACGGTGTTCACCAGCACGCGCGCCGCGCGGATGTCCATGAGCTGCTCGAAGGCAAGTTGCTTGGCTTGCATCTTGCGCCAGATGCTATAGATGTGCTTGGGTCGGCCATCGATCTTCGCCTCGATGCCGGCGGCGCGCAATTCGCCCTGCAGTGCGCCTATGAGCTCTTCGATGTAGCGTTCGCGCTCCGAGCGGCGCACCTTGAGAGCCGCCGCAATGTGCTTGTACTCGACCGGCTGCAGATAGCGGAACGCCAGATCCTCCAATTCCCATTTCACCTGCCACACGCCGAGCCGGTTGGCGAGCGGGGCATACACTTCGCGTGTTTCGATTGCCAATTTGCGCTTGATCGCGGCCTCGGCCGCCTTGGAGGATCGCATTTTCTGCAATTGCTCGGCGAGCCTCACCACCACCAAGCGCACGTCCCCGATGACGGCGACCAGCATCTTGCGAAGCGCCTCGGCTTGGGCCGATTCGAGGCCGCGCTCCGGGGTCCAATCGGGCGGCAGGCCAAAGTGGCCCAATTGGCTCAAGCCCCGCGCCAGCCGAGTCGGCTCCTCGCCGAAGCGCTTGGCGGCGGCGTCGACGTCGAGAAACTTCTCCTCGAGCAAGGGCTGCAGCATCGCGGCGAGCACCACCTCATCGTCGGCATCGAGCGTGCGCACGATCTCGGCCACTTCGAGCGCCGCGTCGCGCGCGGGCAGGGCCGCCGCGGGCAGGTCGAGCGCGCGCACGGCGGCAAAGCTCTCGCTTAAGCCTTAAGCTTGCGGTTGGGGTTGGAGCGGTGGTTTCCATCGGTTCCGAGCGCTCAAGGTTGGTGGGTTTAAGCGCCCATTGCCGGTATCATACACGGCCCATGCGAGTTCCAATGACGAAGACCTCGATCCGCGCCGCGGCAGGCGAGACGCTTGGCGCTTAAGTTCTCGACGGTGCGAATCCTGGGTATCGATCCGGGCTCGCAGTGCACCGGATTCGGCGTATTGGATGCCGCCGGACCGCGCTTGACGTACGTCGCGAGCGGCGTCATTCGTACGCCTCATGGCGAATTTGCGGCGCGCCTGTGCGAAATATTCCGCTGTGTTCGCACCGTCGTGGCGCAGTACCGGCCGCAGGAAATCGCCGTCGAGCGGGTATTCGTCAATCGCAATCCGGACAGCGCTCTGAAGCTCGGTCAGGCGCGCGGCGCCGCGATTTGCGGAACCATCGACGCGAATGCGGATGTGTTCGAGTACGCGACGCGGCAGATCAAGCAGGCCGTGGTCGGCTCCGGCAACGCCGAAAAGGCCCAGGTTCAGCTCATGATGAGAAGTATCCTGAAGCTCGACGGCCCGGTGCCCGCGGATGCGGCGGATGCGTTGGCGACCGCGGTTTGCCACGCGCTGCGGGGCCGGGTGCGTACCTCAATCGAACTCGCGTCGAGCCGCGGATGATCGGATTTCTAAAAGGCCGGCTCGCGTTGAAGCAGCCGCCCACGATGGTGGTCGATGTCAACGGCGTCGGCTACGAACTCGAGGCGCCGATGTCGACTTTCTACGGCTTGCCGGCCGCGGGCGAGCCGGTGGCGCTCTACACTCATTTGGTGGTGCGCGAGGATGCGCATATCCTGTTCGGCTTCGGCACCGACGGCGAGCGGCGATTGTTTCGCGGGCTGCTCAAGGTATCCGGTGTTGGTCCGAAAATCGCGCTGGGGATTTTGTCGGGCGCAAGCGTCGATGATTTTCTGCGCATCATAGAGGCCGAAGACGTCGCGATGCTCACGCGAATTCCGGGCATCGGCCGCAAGACCGCCGAGCGGGTCATCATCGAAATGCGCGACAGCGCGCAAAAGCTGGCAGTCCCCAACGCGGGCGCCGGCAACGCAGCGGATTCGGCGGGCGCGATGAGCGCGCAGAGCGAAGCGTTCGGCGCGCTCATCGCGCTCGGCTACAAACCACCCGAAGCGTCGCGGCTTCTCAAAGCGGCGGATGAGCCGGGACTCTCAACCACGGAAATCATCCGGCGCGCCCTCAAATCCGCCGTGAAGAGTTAGCGGCGACTATGGGCATCGAACAGGATCGAATCATTGCGAGCGCAGGTCGGCGCGAGGACGAGGTGCTCGATCGCGCCGTGCGGCCGAAGAGGCTTGCCGACTATGTGGGGCAGCCGAACGTGAAGACCCAAATGGGGATCTTCATCGAGGCGGCGCGCATGCGCGGCGAGGCGTTGGATCACGTGCTCATTTTCGGGCCACCGGGCCTCGGCAAAACCACGCTTGCCCACATCATCGCCAATGAGCTCAAGGTCAATCTGCGGCAGACCTCCGGCCCGGTGCTGGAGCGCCCCGGGGACCTGGCCGCCTTGCTCACCAATCTCGAACCTCGCGACGTGCTGTTCGTCGACGAGATCCATCGCCTGAGTCCCGTGGTGGAGGAGGTGCTGTACCCGGCCATGGAGGACTCGCAGCTCGATCTGATGATCGGCGAGGGCCCGGGCGCAAGATCGATCAAGCTCGATTTGCCGCCGTTCACTCTGGTCGGCGCCACGACCCGCGCGGGCTTGCTCACCTCGCCGCTGCGCGACCGGTTCGGCATCGTGCAGCGGCTCGAATTCTATTCCACCGAGGAGCTGATAAAGATCGTCATTCGCAGCGCCTCGATCCTTAAGCTGCGCCTGCAGCCCGCGGGCGCGGATCGCATCGCCGAGCGCTCGCGCGGCACGCCGCGCATCGCGAACCGGCTGCTGCGCCGGGTGCGCGATTTTGCCGACGTCAAGGCCGGTGGCCTCATCAGCGGCGATGTGGCGCTCGCCGCGCTCGACATGCTGGAAGTCGATCCGCTAGGGTTCGATATGCTGGATCGCAAGCTGCTGCTGACCGTGATCGAGAAATTCGAGGGTGGCCCCGTGGGGGTGGACAGTCTTGCGGCGGCCATGAGCGAGGAGCGCGGCACCATCGAGGATGTGATAGAGCCGTTCTTGATTCAGCAGGGCTTTTTGATGCGTACCGCGCGCGGGCGCGTCGCGACGCGCGCCGCCTACGCGCATTTCGGCCTGGCGGCGCCGAGCGTCGAGCGCGACCTCAACCTGCCGCTGTTCAGGGACGGGCAGTAGATGTCGCGGGCGCGGAACTTTTCCCACCAGCATCGCGTCCGCATATATTGGGAAGACACCGACGCGGGCGGCGTTGTCTACTACGCCAATTATTTGAAATTCATGGAGCGCTGCCGGACCGAGTGGTTGCGCGCCTTGGGAGTGGATCAGCTTCGATTGCGAGCGGAGCGCGAGCTGCAGTTCGCGGTGGTCAGCGTCGCGGTGAGTTTTCTGCGGCCTGCGCTTCTCAATGATGAAGTTATCGTCACCGCCGAACTGGTGCGGCTGAGCGGTGCGACAATCTCCTTCAAGCAAGCGATTTGGCGCGGCGAGGCGCAACTCATCGAGGCGACGACCCGCGTTGCCTGCCTCGATTCCGGCACCTTGAAACCGCGCGCTATCCCCAAGGATCTCTTCATGGAGTGGCGTAATGCCCAATGATCTGTCGGTCTGGATATTGGTGCTCGACGCGAGCCCCATCGTCCAGTCGGTGGTCGTGTTGCTTTTGCTTGCCTCGGTGGCGTCTTGGGCCATCATATTTCGCAAGAGCCGCGTGATCTCGCATTCGCGACATGGCGCGGATCAATTCGAAACCCAGTTCTGGTCGGGCGGGGACCTGACCGCGCTCTACCGCAATATAGAAACCAAGGGCCGCGCCGGCACCGGTATGCAGAGCCTTTTCGAATCCGGCTTTGGCGAGTTCAGCCGCCTGCGACAGCAGGGCACTCCGGGCGAGCAGTTGCTCGAGGGCGCGAGGCGCGCGATGCGCGTGGCGCAGATGCGCGAAATCGACCGTCTGGAACGCAATTTGGCGACGCTCGCCACGGTCGGATCCACCAGCCCCTACGTCGGGCTGTTCGGGACGGTGTGGGGCATCATGAGTGCCTTCCACAACCTCGGCAACGTGCAGCAGGCGACGCTGGCCGCCGTGGCGCCGGGAATCGCCGAGGCCTTGATCACGACGGCGATCGGTTTGTTCGCGGCGATTCCGGCCGTGGTGGCCTACAACCGGTTCGCCGATCAAGTGGCCCGCCTGGAGCTTCGGTTCGACACGTTCGTCGAGGAGTTCTCGACCATTCTGCAGCGCCACGCGCCGTCGCGCGCGCAGGCCTAGCTTCCATGGCTGCACAGCCGCGCCGCCGGAAGTTGATGGGTGAAATCAACGTCGTGCCGTACATCGACGTGATGTTGGTGTTGCTGATCATTTTCATGATCACGGCGCCGCTGCTCAAGGAGGGCATCAAAGTGGATTTGCCGAACGCCGGAGCGCGGCCGATCGATCCGGCATTTTTGCAAAAGCACGAGCCGCTGATCGTGACCATCGATGCGCGCGGACGCCTGTACGTTAATTTCGGCCCGAACCCCGATAAGCCGGCCTCCGAATCGACGGTGAGCGCTCGGACCGCCGCACTCCTGCGCCGCGATCCGCAAACCCCGGTGCTGGTCAAAGCCGATACGACCGTGCCGTATGGCGCCGTGGCGCACGCCATGGTTCTTCTGCAGCGGGCGGGCGCCGACAAGGTGGGGCTCTTGACCGATCCCGAACGGCCGGCGCCGTCGGTGCGGGGAGAGAGTCATGGATCTGCCGAAGGCGCGCACTGAATGCAGGGCACCGTAAGCGAGCATTCCTGGCCGGTGTTGTTCTCCGTGTTGCTGCACGCGGCGCTGGCGGCGGCGCTGGTGCTGGCGGCGATGTTGAGCACAACGCATTCGAGCGTTAGCGTGCCGCCCCCAGCCGTTAATGCGGTGGTCGTCGATTCGCGGATATTGCACGCCGCCCAGGACGCCCAGCGCGCACACATCGCGGCCGAGCAGCAGGCCGCCGCGGCAAGCGCGGCCGCCGCCGAAGAAGCCAAGGCGGCAGCTGAAGCCAAGGCGGCGGCTGAAGCCAAGGCGGCGGCTGAAGCCAAGGCGGCGGTTGAAGCCAAGGCGGCGGTTGAGGCGAAGGCTGCCGAGGCGGTCAAAGCGGCCGCCCAGGCCAAGGCGGACGATGCAGCCCATGCCGCACGTGTCCGCGCCGCCGAAGCGCAGCGGGCGGCCGACGCCAAGGAGGCGGCCGAAGCTAAACAGGCCGCGGATGCCAAGCATGCCGCGGAGAGCAAAGCGCGAGACGATCGGGCGCGCCAGGAGCGCGAGATTGAACTACGGCGCCAATTGGCCGAGGAGGAGCACGTGAGCGCGATCGAGGCCGGGCCCTTGCGCGATCGCTACGTCGCGAGCCTGCGCGATCGCATTCAGCATGCGTGGATTAAGCCGCCCTCTGCGCGCATAGGCGTCGACTGCCTGGTCGAAGTCACCCAAGTGCCGGGCGGCGAGGTCACCAACGCACGGGTTACGCAGTGCAATGGCGATGCCGCGGTTCGCCAGTCCATCGAAAACGCGGTCTATCGCGCTTCGCCGTTGCCGGACCCGCCGGATCCGGCGCTTTTCCAAAGAAATTTCGCATTTAGGTTCAAACCCGATGAATAAAGCGCCTGTGCTCAGCTACCTTGCTTGCTCGGCCTATTGTTCAATTTGCGCGCTAGGGGCGAATTCGTCGTCGAGGTTACTCGTGGGCAGGACGATGCCATACCCATTGCCGTTGTCCCGTTCAGTCCACAAGAGACGGATGCGGGGACCTTCGACGTCGCGCGAGTGGTCGCCAGTGATCTGGCGCGCAGCGGCCGATTCAAAGCCATGGATCGCAAGGACATGATCGAGGAGCCGCACAACGGCGCCAGCATCGCATTCGACGACTGGCGACGCCTCGGCAACGACTACATTCTGGTCGGTCTGGTGCTGCCGCAGGGCCAGGACCGCTACAACATCAGCTTCGAGCTCTTCAACGTGCTCAATCGGCAACGCCTGTTGGGCTACCAGATCAGCGCGAACCGCACCGGGATGCGACTCGCGAGCCATCAAATCGCCGACATGGTGTTCGACAAGATCCTCGGGATCCGCGGTGCGTTCGCGACGCGCATTGCCTATATATCGGTGATTGGATCATTGCCGACCAGAACCTACCGGCTCATCGTCGCCGATGCGGACGGTGAGAATCCGCACGTCGTGATGCAATCGAACGAGCCGCTGATGTCACCCTCCTGGTCGCCCGACGGCCAGACCCTGGCCTATGTCTCCTTCGAGGACCGGTTGCCCTCGGTTTACGTGCAGGTATTGAAAACCGGCGAGCGGCGCCGAGTCTCGGCGCGAGCCGGTGTGAATCAAGCGCCGGCGTGGTCCCCGGATGGCAAAAAACTGGCATTGACCCTGTCCACGCGCGACGGCAACTTGGATGTCTACGTGCTCGATCTCGACACGCAGGCGCTCACCCGCATTACCGATGACCCGGGCATTGACACCGAACCGCAGTGGTCCAAGGATGGTCAAAATCTCTATTTCACGTCCGATCGAGCGGGCGGCCCGCAGATTTACCGCGTCGGTCTTCAGCCGGGTGATCATCCGCGCCGCTTGACCTTCCAAGGGAACTACAATGCCCGGCCGCGCCTGTCGCCGGATGAATCCGAGCTCGCCTTCGTCACGCAGGAGGACGGCGCGTATCGCATCGCGCTCATGGACCTCAAAGGACGTGGTGAGATGCAGGTGCTGACCAAGGGACGCTTCGACGTCAGCCCAAGTTTCGCACCGAACGGCGCCATGATCATTTATGCAAGCCGCGATCGCGGGCGCGGTATTTTGGCTTTGGTCAGCGCCGATGGCCGGGTACAGGAACGATTGGTGGCGAGCGAGGGCGAGGTGCAAGAGCCCGCATGGTCGCCGTTCTGAGCGGTGTAACGCCAAACACGGTACACAAATGCCGGTTTGCTCGGTACGCTTGAGTCTAGAGTGCAATTAGGAGGTGGGATTCTCATGGGAAGTTCAATGACAAAGATGCTGTCGATTGGCTGTTTATGCGCAGCTGCTGCGCTTCTTGCGGGCTGCCCCAAGAAGGCCACCACCGTCGAACCGCCGGCCGCGGGTACGCAAATTCCGGGCTCCTCGACCGCGGCGGGAAGCGCAGGCTTGGGCTCCACGACTCCGCTCGGCGGCGATGCGGGCATGATGGGCGCCGGGGCGCAGGGCGCCGGGGCGTTGGGGCGCAACGTCATTTATTTCGATTTCGACAAGTCCGATATCAAACCTGAGTATGCCGACGTCATTTCCGCACATGCGCGCAATTTGACGGCCCACCCGAACCTCAAGCTCAAGCTCGAGGGCAACACCGATGAACGCGGGACACGCGAATACAACATCGGTCTCGGCGAGCGCCGCGCGCAGGCGGTCCGCAGGGCGCTGCTGCTCCAAGGCGTCGCGGAATCCCAACTGAAGACCGTGAGCTTCGGCGCGGAACGGCCGGCCGTGGAGGGCGATGATGAGGCCGCATGGGCTAAAAATCGCCGCGTCGATATGGTTTCCACGCCGTGAGCATGCGTGCGATCGCTTGGAGTGCCACGGGTCTCGCCGTGTTGGCAATGGCGGGATGCGCCTCGACGCCGCCGGCGGAGGATCCGGTGCAGGTCAAACTGAATGATTTGGATACGAGGCTGGCGCGGATCGAACGGGTGGTGTCAAATCAAAGCCTGCTGCAGCTTTCCAATCAGCTCGACGCGCTGCGCGCCGACGTGCGCGCCATGCACAACGACATCGACGAACTGGGGCACAATCTGGAGATCAGCCGCAAGCAGCAGCGGGATCTCTACGCGGATCTCGACCAGCGGCTGAAGAGCCTCGAGGCGCGCAGTGCGCCCGCCGGAAGCGATGCGCCGGCGCCCAGTGCACCCCGAGCGGCCGCATCCGGCGCGGCGTCCAACTTGCCGGTTCCCGACGGATCGGACAAGGCCAATTATCAGGCGGCGTTCGCGCTCTTGAAGGACAGCCAATACGATCGCGCCATCGCGGCATTTCAAGAATTTTTGCAGTCCTTTCCCGACAGCGCGCTGGCGGACAATGCCCAGTATTGGCTGGGTGAGGCCTATTACGTCAATAAATCGTTTCCGGAGGCCCTCTCCGCCTTCAAGCGAGTGGTCGACAAATACCCCCAATCGCGCAAGCTTCCCGATGCGCTGCTCAAGATCGGCTATTGCGACTACGAGCTGAAACAGTGGCAGGCGGCGAAGGACGCGTTGTCGCAGGTGGCCTCGTCATATCCGGATGCGCCCGCGGGACACTTGGCGCAACAGCGTCTCGAGAAGATGGCGGTCGAAAAGCATTGACCGGAAGAGGCAAGCCTGGAGGCGCAGTGGCATTGAGCGGCGCACGAATGCGTGAGCAATTGCCGAAGGACGAACGGCTGCGCGTCAATGAAATCTTTCATTCGCTGCAGGGCGAGGCCGACGCGGTTGGGTTTCGCACGGTGTTCGTGCGCTTGACGGGATGTCCGTTGCGCTGCCAATACTGCGATACGGAATACGCATTTCACGCGGGTGAATGGCATGACATCGACGCCATCCTCGATCGGGTCCAGGAATACGCCACGCCTCATGTCTGTGTCACCGGCGGGGAACCGCTGGCACAGCCGAATTGCCGGTTATTGCTCATGCGCCTGTGCGACGCAGGCCATCAGGTGTCGCTGGAGACCAGCGGCGCGCTCGACATTTCCGCGGTCGATGCCCGGGTCGCCCGGGTCGTTGATGTCAAGACTCCAGGGTCCGGCGAGGCGGCGCGCAACAGAATCGAAAACTTCCCGCTGCTCACGCGCCGCGATCAGCTGAAATTCGTGATTTGCTCGCGTGAGGATTTCGACTGGAGCAAGGAGTTCCTCGAGGAGCACTCGCTGTCCGAGCGTTGTCAGATTCTGTTCTCCCCGAGCTATACGCAAATCTCGCCCAAGGATCTGGCGGAATGGATCTTGGCCGACCGGTTGCCGGTGCGCTTTCAGCTTCAGCTCCACAAGGTTCTGTGGGGCGATACCCCAGGAAGATAGACAAGGAACATGAAGTAGGCAAATGCTGCCGGCCATCGTCTTGCTGTCGGGTGGACTGGACTCGGCCACGACGCTGGCCGTGGCCCGCGCGAGAAATTTCCGCAGCTTTGCGCTCAGCGTGCATTACGGGCAGCGCCACCATGCCGAGCTTGCGGCGGCGAAGCGTGTGGCGGCCTTTTTAGGCGCGTATGAACATCGAATCATGAGCGTGGATCTCGCCGGCATCGGCGGATCGGCGTTGATCGATCAGAACCTCGCGGTGCCCGAGTCGCCGAGCGACGGTATCCCGGTCACCTACGTGCCGGCGCGAAACACCCTGCTGCTTTCACTCGCGCTCGGCTGGGCGGAAGTCGTCGGCTCCCAAGATATCTTCGTAGGCGTCAACGCAGTCGACTACTCCGGCTACCCGGACTGCCGGCCGGATTTCATAGCCGCATTCGAGAAGCTGGCGCTGGTGGCCACCAAAGCGGGTGTCGAAGGCAGGCGCTTCAAGATTCATGCGCCCCTGATCGACATGTCCAAAGCCGACATCATCCGCGCAGGCATAGATTTAGGCGTTGATTACGGCATGACCGTGTCCTGTTACCAGGCGGACGCAGAAGGCTTGGCCTGCGGGCGATGCGATTCGTGCCGCCTGCGGGCCGAAGGATTCGCCGCCGCCGGTATGCGCGACCCCACGCGTTACGCGTAAACCGCATTCCCGGTGCTGTGGCGCGTGAGTTCGGCTATGATGCGCCGCTCAAACGGGACGGTAGCTCAGTTGGTAGAGCAAGGCCCTTTTAAGGCTTTGGTCCTGGGTTCGAGTCCCAGCCGTCCCACCATTAAATCAAAGACTTACGTCTATTTATCGGCCCGCTGTACGGAAACCGTACGGAAATTAACTGAGGGTACGTTCTCACGCCATGGGGCGGGGTCCGTATACATGGAAGGGCTAAGATGGGATCGCAGCGACCCTCGGCTATTTGATACGACCGGGCTCACCGAACAAGGAAATGCCAAACTTTCGCAAAAACGAGCATTGGCGCCGGCGCACCTTTGAGACTTCAATTTCTTGCGAAACGTAGCTGCAAGTCAATTTACTCGCGCGTTTACGGTGGCTCAAAATGGGAATGTTTACACCATGCCGGAAGGGAGACTTTCGGCCAACTTGCGCCATTCGACCTTCCGAAATGCCTACCAGTTAGCAGTCATTGCCTCCAGGTTTGACGAGTCCCAGGCCCCAATGGTCTATTAGGTGTAACAGACCGCAAGGAAAGCGCAAACCTCATGATTAGGTCTCAGATACGAACCGCAAGCGCGTTTCTTTTGGGGACGCTGGCAGGTCTCGCAGCGATATATTTTGCTCTTACTCGAACGAACAATGAGACCTATGTAGGAGTCCTGATCTTACTGTTTATTTTTGTAGGAATGCCCTGCCTGTTGTTTTCGATACGCGGATTTTTCGTCGCGCTCCGACGATTACCCTCATCTTCTCAGACTAGTTTTTCAGTTTTGATTCATGTGTGTGCGGCATTCGGCGCGCTGGTTGGAGTTGGCATTTACGCGATGATTCGGGCGTCGGACCCTTCTCACGCGTCCCGCGCGGCTTGGTTGGTTGTTATCTTTCCGGCGATTATTTACCTCTGGGTATTAACCGTGGGCATCGTCGGTGCAGTATCTGGAAATATCCTTCGCTGGGTAATTGCGAAGTTACGCTGAGATCAAACAGTTCGAGCGATTCGCCGATTTGATCCCCGCAAAGCAGCCCTTCGCCACGGGCAGGAGTGGGTCGATCAGCGACTCTAGCCGGTGATCCCCGATTTTCCAGGCTGACTGACCGGTAACGGGAGGGGCATCCGGTGCAAACCGGCCAACAGCGGTAGTTCGGCATCCCGAAATAGCCGCCTCGGAGCGGACGCTCGCAACGAACGACAATCGAAGGCACCGCTTGCTTCTGTGCTGCGTTGGCGGTGCGGGGTCCACGCAATAGACGGGCTGTCTCCCCGCGGCGAAGGCGGCCATTCAAGGTTGTCGACTAATGCGCAGGCATAGAGGCGACCAGACTCAGAAGATTTTGTGGATACACATGAATGAGGCCGCCGCGTGGACTTTCCATATCCGCTATCAGTAAGAACGCGGTGGACACTATCAGCGGCAGAATCAGAAGCAGGCTGCCTCTTACTTTAGTTTTTCTAGCTCCATAGCCAACCAACAGATTGCAGCAGATGGCGATTACTACCATCAGACCCCAAGCCGCGTGGGGAATTCGATTCCACCAGGCGGCCTGTGTGTATCCCTGCGAGTTCAACACATCGTTCATGCCCGAAACTGCCAGCGCGATCACGGGATTCGGCTGCGCATTCGCCGGAGCCTGGACCGCGGACCACAGGTCGCTCTGCAATTGCGCCGTATGGGTATTGATCTCGCCGAGCTGTTGTTTGTTACGGGTCAGGTAGAACGAAATACGCTGATCGAGGTAGTTTCTGAGCAGCGTCCGCACTGCTGCCGCATCAGCGGGCGGTAGCAGGCCGGCCCGGACCAGTTCGGTGCCGATGGCGTTGGCCTCTGCCTCCTCATAATTCTTGCGTTGATCGTACCGGCCGATGGCCATCGAAAAGCTGAATCCAATGAGGAGAGCGAGCAGCGTCAATGTGGCACCCATAACCACGCCGAAATCCTCACGCGCCTCTTCTTCCAGATCTCGCCGACTTTTGAGTACTGACGATGCGACCCACGAAGCTAGCCATAGCACGCCAATCGAGACACCAAAAACGAGCAGTGGATGATTGAATTCACTGTTCATGATTAACTCCTTTCTTGAATAGGTGAACCGCGCCAACTATCGCCAAAAATCCTCGGGTCCGGCAACTGGGGCGTCGTCGGTCAACCGCCGGGGTCATGAGCCGTAATTGACGTTCCTGCAATGACCGCCTCGAAGCGGTCGCTCGCCGGTTCGCGGTGTAGGTGCGCTCGACGAAGTAATCAGAAGGTCCAATTGACGCCCGCCTATACGCTCCGTAGAAAGCGGGTATCGGTCGAATTGCATACCGGCTACGAGTCGCGGCAATGACCAAATAAGCCCACAGAAGGAAATAGAAAATGGACCGTTTTTCGCATTTTTTATATGTCTTATTTTCAGTCTTAGTAATCGGAATTTTCGGGTCTGCTTCGGCATTGGCACAAGGTTCCAAGCCAAATATCGTGTTCATCATGGGCGATGACATCGGCTGGATGCAGCCGAGCATCTACCACCAGGGGCTGATGGTGGGCGAAACGCCCAATATTGACCGCATCGGTTATGAGGGCGCCAAGCTCATGACCTACTACGCCGAGCAGAGCTGCACCGCCGGGCGCAACGCGTTCTTCACCGGCATGCATCCGCTGCGCACGGGCATGATCCCGCCGCAACTGCCGGGCAGCCCCTCGTACCTGCGTCCCGGCACGCCGGCGCTGGCCAAGTTCCTGCACGACTTGGGCTACACCACCGGCGAGTTCGGCAAGAACCATTTGGGCGACCACACGCAGGCGCTGCCGACCGCGCATGGCTTCGAGGAATACTGGGGCTATCTGTACCACTTGGACGCAATGCAGGGGGTCAGCTTCCCCGACATCAACCGGACGCCGACCGACCAGGCCATCGTGCCGCCGTGCAAGAACACCCCGGTCAAAGGTCTCTCCGACCCGCCCGGCGCGGTGGATGCGAAAACCACGCTATGCATGATGCCGCCGCGGCCGGTCATCTGGTGCCACTCTTCCGACGGCACCGAAAAGAACCAGTCGTGCACGGACGAGGGTCCGCTGACGCTGGAACGCTCGAAGACGGTGGATGAGGAGATTTCGGCCAAGGTGATCGACTTCCTCGACCGCAACGACCCCAAGAAGACCAACAAACCCTTCTTCGTCTGGTACAACCCGGCACGCATGCACATCACGACGGTGCTCTCGCCCAAATACTTGGCGATGGTGGGTGAGCCCGGGGGCAAGGACTGGGGCGTCAACGAAGCCGGCATGAAGCAGATGGACGACAACATCGGCTACGTCATCAAGAAGCTCGAGGACATGGGCCAGCTCGACAACACGATCATCGTCTTCACCACCGACAACGGCGCTGAAGTGATCACGTTCCCCGACGGCGGCAACACGCCCTTCAAGGGCGGGAAGCTGACGACCTGGGAAGGCGGAATGCGGGCGCCCCTCGTCATCCGCTGGCCCGGCCACATCAAGCCGCATACGGTGCTGAGCGATATCTTCGCGTCCCTCGATTGGGTGCCGACGTTGGTGGACATCGCCGGTGGCCCCAGTGGCGATGGATTGAAGAATCAGATCGAGGCCGGAAAATATCCCGGGATCGTGAAGACGACGCTCGATGGCGTCGACCAGCGCGACTACCTCGAAGGCAAGTCAGCCAAGTCGGCGCGCGACACGTTCTTCTACTACACCGGCGCCACACCGTCGGCCGTGCGGTACAAGAACTGGAAGATCTACTTCTCGATGGCGGGCCCGGGTCCGACTGGCGGGCTCACGGGGGCCGAAACCTATCATTGGCCCCTGGTCGACAACATCAAGCGGGATCCCTTCGAGGGCGGCGTCGGTCCCGACTCGAAGACCTTGATGGGCCAAGCCGGTGCGCTTGCCGCGCCAGTCACCGCCTATCTCTACGACTGGAACGTCATTCCGGTCGGACAATGGTTGTGGCTGAAGGAACTCGAATCGTATGTGAAGTACCCGCCGATGCAGGACCCGGAGACCTATAACCTGGGTCAGGTCCTCCAGCAGATCAAGGAGCAACGGGCCATCAGTCACGCCGGTGATTAAGAATCCGAGATTTCGATGATGTGAGCGGGCGACCTTCGGGTCGCCCGTTTTTTTGAGAGCGCGTGAGCCTGGTGCATGCGGAAATCGAGCAGTGCAAGATGCTACTGTCGGTCATCCGAGGCGAAGACGAAGCAAACGCATTGAAATGAGTTTCCGCGAAGCTGCCGGTCGCGAACGTCGCAAGGGGTCGGCACCGGGAGTTGATCGGAGCGGGCAACTGCCGACCAAAAGCGGCAAATAAATGTGCGGTATTCATTGCCTCAAGGCCGGCAGCGCCTGATTTTTTCTAGAACGCGTTGTCACGAGAGTGCTTGTTGGCGGTATGCTGAGCGTGTCGTATGACAACATCCATTTTTGGGGGCGATCATGATTAAAACGAACCTATATGGCGCAGCTCTCTGCGCATTCGGCCTGGTCATATTGTGTGGCTGCGCGGAGCAGGAAAAAAAAGAGGCAGCGGCCGCTCAGGCGATGCCTATCAACTGCGCAAGTGCCCCGGGCGACCTGCGCGTGCTGAACTCCGAGAAGGCTAGCACTGCATCAAAGATTGGTAACGGCATCTCGATGATTGCGCCTATAGGCCTTGTCGCCGGCCTGGTCACAGGTACCGAAAAGACCAAATACCAGGTGACCACTGGGGAATACAACAAGGCGCTCGACACCAAAATCGCCCAGATAAAGGCAGCTTGTCCGGGGGCTAAAGCAGATTAGAGGGCCGATTCGGCTACGTTTATCGGGCGTAGCTGGATGGGACCGCCGCGGTAGTTTCTGATGCCGCAGAGCTGCCGGTGGCCAGCGGCAGCAGAGGGCACATAGCGGTCACCCGGTCCGCATCGCTAAATATGCCCATGGACGGTGGGAGAAATGGGAAAGTTTCCGTCGTCGCAGGCATTTGATCTGTCTTTCATCCTATGGCGTCAGCGGTGGACGGAAGCGGACTCGGTCCCCCTCGACAACCGCAAGTCGACCAGAAAGTGAAGCGATAAACCCTGGTTCCGATAGAAAGCGCTTCACCGCCGCTGCGATCTCTTCGGTCACAGCGGTGTCCGGCAAACGCAGAACGACAATACCTGAGTACTGATCAGGCGGGTATCGACGGATATCCGCGAAGTCCAAGTCCCGAGTGAGAAGCGCGGCACCATACTGCAATGCATGATTGGCGATTTGTTCGTCGGACGCCGACGCCAGACCAATATCGCGCGCGAATTCCACCTGATGCCCCAGGCTCTGCACCACGGCGATGACCGCACGCGGTAGGTTGGCATCGATCAAAAAGCGCATGCCGAGCTAGGCGCTCGGTAGGGGATGAAACGATTCCTGCTCAGCCAGTTCCCCGACGAATCGGAGCGCAGCTCGAATATCGTCCGCGGTGACGTCATACTCGCGCTGGACTTCCTCGAACGTCATGCCCCCAGCCAGGCTCCCCACCACGACTGTGACAGGTACGCGGGTGCCCCGAATGACGGGTTTGCCATGGGAGACGGCCGGATCGAGGACAATGCGGTTCGGAGCGGTCATGGTGTCAAATGATAGTGATTTGGCAGAACTTGTCGAGGGCAACCACCAAGATAGCGTCTCAACACCGGCGGGCGCCGACTCGCTGATCGGTGACTTGGGTGGAGGCTTTCGGCCGGGTCGACATCGACGTGAACAACGCAGGCATCTCCGCGCATCATAGACCATTCCTTAAGATCAAGCTCGAGTGACCCTTGCCGGGGCCGCAATTTGTGCATCATTCAGAGGTCAATTCGTGCGTTTTGCCGGATAGGCAAACTGCCGCTGATGTCAGACGATGTTCGACATGGCCGCAAGTCCCCGCATCCAATGTCGAGTCGATCCGCAGATCAAGTTGCGGCTGCAGGCGATCGCTGTACAGCAAGGATTGACCGAATCGGCAGTGCTCATGCGTTTAGTCATCGGTGCGGTTGGTAGGACGCCGGCGAGTGATTCCGCGGTGCTTACCGTCGAACCGATCGGCCCACGCGCTCGGGTCTATGTCCGGCTGAGGCCAGACGATCACGCGCTCCTTCGAGCGCGCGCTGCCGGCCGTGAACTGGCGTCGGCGACCTACGTCTCGATGCTGGTGCGCACTCACCTGCGAAACGTCCCGCCTCTCCCCGATCGCGAGCTCACTGAGCTGAGGAGCGCCGTCGGTGCGCTGGGCGCGGTGGGTCGGAATCTGAATCAGATCGCCCGTGTCGCCCACCAGACCGGGCGGGTCGAAGGACTGACCACGGCGGACCTTAGAGCGATGCTAGTGGCCTTCGAAGGATTGCGGGCCCATTTCAAAGCGGTTGATTGAGGCGAACATCGCCAGCTGGGAGGCCGACCATGCGAAAACGAGTCATTGATCTGCGCACGGAGCGTCCCTGTCTCGATATCGCCAGCTTCGGCCGGGGCGGCCTGGAGCGGAAATTGACCCCGAGCGAGGTGGCAATACGTCGCAAGGACTGCCCGTCGAGATCCGGAAGTCATGATCAAAGTTTCCGGCGGCGCTCGGACACTTCAGGGCGTCGGTGCCCATTTTGACTATATCGGGCGCAAAGGGGTGAATGAAATCGAAATCGATATGGGCGAGAGGCTGATTGTAAGAGGATTTGAGAAGGATCTGCTGCTCGATTGGGATCTGGACCTGGGTGTCCGTCGCCGTCACACTGATCGAGCCATCGCGCACGGACGCAAGCCGGCCAAGCTCGTGCACAATCTCATTTTCTCGATGCCGAACGGCACCCCGTCTGACAAGCTCGCGGCAGCCGTGCGAGCGTTCGCCGTGGACCGATTTGCGCTTCAACATCGGTATGCGATGGCACTGCACACGCATCAGGGCAATCCTCACGTTCACCTGGTCGTCAAAGCCGTGAGTGAACAGGGTGTGCAGACTCAACATCCGCAAAGCGACACTTCGCGACTGGAGGCGACAGTTTGCGGCTCATTTGCGCGAGCAGGGCATCGCGGCGAATGCAACCGAGCGTGCGGTGCGCGGCGAGTCACGAGTTCCAAAAACAGACGGTGTTTTTCGCTCTGACGAGCGGGAGTCGTCCACCTACGTCCAGGCGAAGCTCAATGCGTATGTTCGTCGCGACCGCAATCAATCTGAGCCGGGTAGGGCGCAGCTTGTCGCAACCCGTCGCCAAGTAGAGCACGCAAGGCCCTCGTACCACTCATCAGCCCACTACCGGTGCTGCGATTTGAAATATCCGAGGCCAGCCGAATTCTGCGCATGAGCCGGGCGCAGCTGTATCACCGGATCGGTGAGGGCGCCATTAGAGTCCAAAAAGACGGCGCGCGGACCTACATTACAATGGGCGAACTTGAGCGTTACGTCGAGGCCTGTGATGAGCGGGCAACCAAGACAGGCCGACCTACGACCTAAGGCCCGCGGATGATTTCACCGCTGCCGCATCGCGTTGAGCTTCTCCCGCATGGAGCCCGCGATAAATTTGAAGTAGTACTTCTCGATCATCACGAGCGATGTTCCGCACTGCGCCGCCACGGTCAGCGGATCCACTTTGTAGACCTGCAACAATTCGCTGATGCGTGTATGGCGAAAAGAATAGGCCGATACACCCGCAGGGATGCGCTGTGATGGTTTCTTTGCGCTCTTATTGGCTTGCGCCGCTGCCTCCCGTATCGGCAGCGACCAATCCAATGCACGCCAATGACCACCATCGTCCCTCGGCAACAGCGGTGCCTTCGGTAGTTTCCCGCGTGCTTGCGTGCGGAAGAATGCGGTCCCCTCGTCACTTAACATCACAGCACGTGCCTTAAGCTTGCCGCCACGTCCCTTACGGTGTTTGAGTGTGACGGTGCCACCTTTGGCGTCGAAGTCAGCCACCGTCGCCTCGGCCAGTTCTGAAGGCCGCGCCCCCGTGTGCCCGTAGCCGGTCAGCAATGCAGCAAGTGCTGGGGGAGCGGCGGCGATCAATCGATCACGCTGCGCGGGGGTAAGGAACACCGCGACGTTCTCCTCCCCATCATCCACCAAGTGTACGAGTTCCCAGGCCTCGCGGTTGCCGACGTGCCCGCGTTGGGCCACCGCGAAGTTCAACGCCGCGACCACGGCGCGCACCTGGCGGTTGACGGAGCGGGGCTGGCGCCCTTTGCGCAGTCGGTCCCGCCACGCCTCCGTATCCTCGCGCGTGACGTCCTCCAAGCGCATGCGGCCGAAATCACTGTTACGGCTAACGGTGAGACGGAACCGCTGGCCCGCATCCCACGCGGTGGCACGACGGCCTATGGAGCGCAGGTGCCTGACGTAGGCACACAGTGAATCACGCACGGTACCGCGCAAGTGCGTACGGTGGTGTCCCGCCGTCATTAAGTCCAACCACTTTTCAGCCGCCGCCTTTGCCGCCACGTATTCGCCCGCAGCCCCCAGCGAGTGGTATTGCTGCTTGTCGGTACGGTCACGGCACCTGACGATCCACGTTCCCGGCCCCGCGCGGAACCCGACGTACGCGCCTTTGCGCAACTGTACCCAGTAAGGTTCTCGGCGTGGAGCCAGTTTTGCACGCCCAACTTTGGTGGTGAGGTTGCTCATCGTCCCAACTCCCGCATGCGCCCCGTACGGATCTCGTACGGAAAGCCTACCGCAGATTGGGGGAGATCGCTAGAGACTGTAATTCAAGTAGATCAACAACTTATGAGACATCAGTAGACGGCTGGGGACAGGATCAAAACCCTTTTAAGGCTTTGGTCCTGGGTTCGAGTCCCAGCCGTCCCACCAATTTATATATAATAAAATCAATGTATTATATGAAATAACTAGAATTTAAATTGAATTAAATTTTCCGACTCCTTGGCAGGTTCTAATTTACCGTCAGGCTACTTGCGCGCTCAGCCGCATGCCGAATGCACCGACGATCTTCGTCACGGTCTCGAAGCTCGGATTTCCATTTGGAGAGAGAGCCTTGTAGAGGCCGGCACGGGTGATGCCGGTGTCCCTTGAGAGCTTCATCATGCCGCGCGCTCGAGCGGCACGCCGATAGATATGGCAATTTTTGGCCGCGACGCTACGGCTTAATTCTGCACATTGCTTGCGGAGTCATGAGCATGCTGCTAGGGCTAGTTCGAATGGTTGGGCGCTACCGGGCGCGCCATTGTTTTGCATCGCGCAGCACCAGAGCCACCGGCAGCGCTGTGCGCCCGCATCCGCGAGGATGTCGGTGAAGCGTCGGCAGGAGAGCGTACAGGCCAGCCATTGAGCCGCGAAAGTGATTTAACTCAGGGTGCCGACGCCGTAAGTGTCGCGGAAGGCAACATGGCCGGACACGTCAGTGCGAGTGTCCGGTCGACCCTGCCTGGTCTGAGACCCTGGCATGTACGGAAGCCCCTTGCTCGGGAACCGGGAGATCTCCAGCTCGATGCGCGATGTCCAACGACGTTTGACGGGACTCCGAGCGAACAGGAACTGGCACAAGATCTGGAGGTTATGATCGGGGGTACTTATAATTCTAGGCATCTTCAACCGAACGCAAATCCAGCCGAGGCCGCACCAGGGTGGTCCTCGAGGTCGATTCTCTTGAGGCCCCCGATGCGCGCCTCGAGTACCCCCGCTGTCCCCGCCGCGGCCGAGGAAGCCCGGCGCGCGCTCGAGGCGGGTGATCTCGATCGGGCCCGTGTCCTCGCCGAGCGCTCGGTCGAGGGCGCGACCTCGTGCCTGCCGGCACATGGACTTCTCGCGCTCGTGCTGCTGCGGCTCGGCCGCCTCGAGGAGATGCGGCGGGCCATCGCAGAGGCCGCGGATCTTGACACCGGCATTCCGGACGCCTACGACGGCCTTGGCTTCGTCGCGGTCGCGGCGGGTGATCTCGAGCGCGCAAGTGCGCTCTACGGGCGCGCGATCGAGCTCCAGCCGAAGGACCCGCGCTACTGGTACAACCTCGCCTGCAGCGAGCGCGGCCAGGGTAAGCTCGCCGAGGCGGAGGCGGCGTGCGATCGGGCGATCGCCGGCGACGCCACGCAGTACGGCGAGCTACCTGCTGCGATCGGAGCTTCGCGTGCAGATCGCCCACGGCGAATCACACGCGCGAGCTCGAGAATCTGCTCGGCGCGCCACGGCGGCGACTACCGGGCCGCGCTGTTCTTCGGCTACGCGCTCGGCAAAGGAGCTCGACGACCTCGAGCGCTTCGACGAGGCGTTCGCCTGGTTCGCCGCGCGCAGGTGCGCGCCGCGAGTGCGGCTCGAGTACGACGTGGCGGCGATGAGCGCAAGCTCGGGCGCATCGCCGCAGTCTACGACCCGGGATCTGCTCGTGGCGGGGGCGCGGACACGGCGGAGCTCGAGGCGGCAAATTCCTCGCGCCACCTCTTCGTCGTGGGTCTGCCACGCTCGGGCACCACGCTCCTCGAGCGGATCCTCACCGGGCTTGCGGGGTGCGCTCGAACGGCGAGACCGATCATTTCTCGCGGGCGCTGCTCGGGGCGTCCACAGGGGAAGGCGACGTGTTCGCGCGCGCGGCGCGCGCCGCTCCGGCCGCGGTTGCCACGAGCTACGCGCGGCTCGCCGCCGCCGGACCGCCCGCGGGGCATATCGTCGAGAAGCTGCCGCTCAACTATCTCTACGCCGGTGCCATCGGCCGCGCCCTGCCCGCGGCGCGCATCCTGCTCGTCAGCCGCTCGCCGCATCGACAGCTGCTTCGCGATGTACCGCACGCTGTTCGCGGCCGGTTACCCCTTCAGTTACGACCTGAGCGAGCTCGGCCGCTACTACGCGGCGTACTCCCGTCTCGTCAGTCACTGGCGCACGGTGCTCGGCGAGCGGCTCTGCGAGGTGCGCTACGCCGAGCTGGTGAAGGAGCCCAAGCGCGTCGGCGCCGCGGTCGCGGCCCGTTGCGGGCTCGCGTGGGACGATGCCGCGGTCGACATCCAGCAGAACAAGGCCGGCCTCGCTCACCGCGAGCGCCTCTCAGGTGCGCCGGCCGATCTACGGGACTTCCTCGGGGCGCTGGCGGCGCTACGAGCGGCACCTCGAGCCGTTGCTCGCGACGCTCTGCGCGCGCGGGATTGCGCCATCCGACTGATCGCGGGCGCGAGGCTTTCGCAGGCCCCGCGGGCACGAGACCGCGCACGCCCGCGTCGCCTTTTAGAACGAGTAGCCGACGCGCAGCCCGAGCTCGCGGGGCGGATTGACGATGTACTCGTTCGTGAGGTTGTCGACCTCGTTGGGCTGCGAGGGCGGGGCGAGGATCTCCTGCCGGTTGAGCACGTTGGTCACGTACCAAGTCGCATGCCACGGCTTGTGCGTGCGACGGTCGCCGAGAGATTCATCACCGTGTACGAGGAGGAATGCTGGACCGTCAGCGACCCGACCGAGGGGGCGACCTGCAAGGCCTCCGCGCTGCGATACACGCCGTTCACCGAGAGGGTCGCCTGGTATCCCGGAACGACGATGATCTCGTACATCAGCGCCGCGTTCACGCTCGTCTTCGGACTCCCGGGAAGCTGCTCGCCGACTCGCCGTGCAGAAGTCCGGGCGTGATGACGCCGAGGCCGTTGTTCGCGGGAAGCGAGAAGTCGCTCGCGAGCGTCGCATCGACGTAGGCAAACCCAACCAGGTAGCTCAGGCCGTGCGCAAGAGCGGCCCGCTCGATTCGAACTCGAAGCCGCGCGAGCGCGCGGTGTTCGCGTTGTAGACGGCGAGGTTGCCCGAGGGCAGGCTCCCGGAGATTTGCGGACGGTCCCAGTTGATCCAGAAGCCCGTGAACGCGTAGTAAACGCCGTTCCGGAGCCGTCCCTTGACGCCGGTTTCGAAGTTGTCGGTGCTGTCTGGTGCGTAATTGCGCAAGAGCGGGCTCTCCTGGAACGGGGCCGCTCGCCGGTACCGAGTTAGCCCCGCCACGGCGGAAGCCTTGAGACCACAGCCCGTACAGTACTGACGATCGGTGAACTCCCGGAGGACACGTTCGCCTTGCCGATGGTCTTCGACGCGGGCGAATTGTACGGGATCGGGGGCACGTAGGACGGGAACGGCGAAATCTTGGTAGAGCTGCTTGTCGGTGAAGCTCTGGCTGTAATGCCGCGCGCCGCCCGTGACCTGAATGTGCGGCGTTACGTGGTAGGTGATCTCGCCGAACACCGAGCGGTCCTGGAACTGCTGCGTGTCGAGCTGCTGGAACGTGAGGTCGTTCGGGCCGCTGATGAGCAGACAATTGGGGTACGCCGGCGGGCCCGAGGGCGGGTAACCCGTGCACCCCTGAGCGACCGCGTACTGCGGCGAGCCGGGATTCGTCACGAACCAGTTGCCTCGACTCGTCGTGTTCTCGTAGAAGGCGCCGACGACATAGTCGAACCACTTCGACGGGTCCGTCGTCGATACCAGCCGCACCTCCTGGCTGAAGGTCTGCACCTGGTCGGTAAACTGGAACGGGTAGATAAAGCGCGGATTCGTGGGCACGCCCGCGTAGTACGGCAGGAAGGCGCCGCCGGCGAAGCCCGCGTAGTCGAACGTCGAGTCCTGCATCGTCATGCCGCTCGTCGTGTAGTACGAGCTGGTCGAGGAGACGGTGGCGAACCCGGCATCGTAGCTGAGGTCCAGGCTCGAGAGGTTCGTCGTTCGGGAGTAGGGCTGATCGATAAGCGAGAAGTCCGTGTAGTGCCCCCCCGCCGGAAAGACCGCGTTCGGATCGAGCGGCGAGACGCCGCCGGCATAGGTCGGGTTCACGAGCGGGCCGCCGTCACCCGAAAGCTGCGCGTGCAGGATCGCGGCCTGCAAGCTGAAGGTGTCGTTCGGTTTCCACAGCAGGGCTGCGCGCTCGGTGGACGTTCTCTGCCAATTCCAGTCGTTCCTCGAGGTGTAGATGGGCGAGCTGTGCACGGGGTCGCTGGGGTTGGCGAGTACCGGCGTTCCGTAGAGGCTGCCCTCGTTGGTGCGCACGACCGGTCCGTAATCGAGGATCCAGCCGGGCTCGTAGGCGATGCGCGCCCAGGCGCGGAACGCGAGCTGATCGCCGATCGGCATGTTGAGAACGGATTTCAGCGTCCACCCCGTGCCGTCCGAGTTATCGATCCTCGAGCCGCTCGCCTCGATCGAGCCCGCCCACGTGTTGAGCTCGGGCGAGTTGGGAATGATCCGCAGCGCCCCGCCCAGCGCGCCTGCTCCATAGAGAGTCCCCTGAGGTCCGCGCAGCACCTCGATACGATTTAAATCCTCGAGCTGGAAGTAGCCGGCTACGGGCGAATTGTCCACATACGTACCGACCGGCGCCTGCTCGAAGGAGCGAAAGCTTCGTGCGGGACTCCCGGTGGCGTTGATGCCGCGCATGATCGGCGTGACGGCGCCCGCGAAGCGTGCTCCATAGTCGAACATGGCGAGACCCGGCACCTGCACGGCGAGCGAGGGAATATCGACCGCGCCGCTCGCCGCGATCTGCTCCGGGCTCACGACCGTGATGCTGTAGGGAACCGCCTCGACGGTTTGCGTTCGACGCGTCGCCGTGACGGTGATTTCTTGCAGCTCCGAGCTCGAGTCCGCATTGCTCGCCTGGTCGGCGCGCGTCGGGGCCGGCGCGCCGTAGAGCGCGAGGCAGACCGCCGCCGCGAGGCTAATAGTCGCGGGCCGTTGACCGCGCTCCCGGGCGGTGCTTATTCTCTTTGTTGCATGGGCCATGAATGTTCCCCTTGAATTCTTATGGATTGGACTGCCGTGACCGCCGCGATCCGTCAGGTGCTTCGTCCCGATGCGCCATACGCGCAGCGCTCATGGCGTGAAGCGATAGACTTTGCCGGGGAACGGCGGCTTCCACTGATCGAACGCCCCGGTGATGAACACGGTTCGAACGCCGTCCGCGCCGAACGCCATGTTGGTGACGAACGGCGTCGGCACCTCGATCGTGCGCACGAGCTTCCTCTGCTCGTCGACTACGAGCACGCGCCCGGAGCCGTTCTGTGCGATGTAGTAATTGCCGTCGGGCCCGAGCTTCAGTCCATCGGGGCCGTTGTAGGCGTCCTCGCCGGGCGTCGGCGGCGCGAGGTCGGCGAGACGCGCCCACACGGTTCGGGGGCCCAAAGATCCGTCGGGGTTCACAGGAAAGGACAGGACGCGGCCCGCGAGCATCTCCGCGACCAACAGCTGCTTGCCGTCCTTCGAGAGCGTGAGCCCGTTCGAGTAGTGAATTGTGTCCGCCACGACCCGGATGGCCCCGCCGCCGTCTGCGCTCATGTGCAACACGGCGCCCGTGATCGGCGCCTTGAGATCGTACGTGCCGGATGCGGTGAAGTAGATGCCGCCCTGGCCGTCGGAGGTAAAGTCGTTGGGCCCCGCGAAGGGCTTGCCGTCGACGTCCTTGCGCAGGGCGAGAACTTCGTGCCCGCGCGCATCGAGCTCCACCAGCGAGTTGTCGTCGTAGCAGGCGACGAGCAAGTGGCCGCCGAACTCAATGAGAGCATTCGCCCCGCAGCCCTCCTTGTGCCAGTAGAGTGCGACGGTTCGCCCGTTCCATGTCTTGACGTTGCCCGCCGAGTACTCGACGTAGAACAGCTTGCCGTCGTGCCAGAGGGGGCCTTCGGGATAGTGGGCGTCCGGGTCGATGACAGATACCCCGGCGCTCAGCGCCGCGGAGTTCCCGACAGCCAGGAAGCCGGCGAGCAGGCTCGCCGGCACGCGAAGCATGCGCGTCGGTGCAGTCCAGGCCAGAAAGTCCGCGAACTGCATTGAGATCCCCCCAGGCTCCCTTGTTATGGGCGCATTGTCGCGCATCGGTCCTTGTGGGTCGAGCACGCGAGGGCAAGTTCATCTCACCATGCGCGTACCGTCGCTGCCGTCAAGGTTTGATTGACGCCTGCTGGATCGCGGAGACCGTTCTGTTTGAGGTGATCTGGTGTTGTTTACCGTGTATGACTTCAAGAACGTCGCGATCGTGCGAGCGATCGAGAGCGCCTTGGGGATCCCGCACGTAAACGTCAAAGAATTCCCTTCGAAGCGACGAACAGAAGCAACGGCGGAAGTCCCGGACGCAATGACGGGTCCCGGGCTCTCATTTGTCACTATGGGGTACCGCCGGTCAGGTGCCTAAGAAGTCTCCTTAGAACAGCTACTTGCACTCAAATTCGAGTCCCAGCCGTCCCACCATAATTTTATTAATAAAATCCATAATATACATAATATAACTAGAAGTTACATCGTGTATGCCGGTGGTTGTGCGGCTTGCCTCTCAGCGGCTGCTCTGTGCGAAGGGCTCATGGTTTCGTTGCGGGCGGAGCTCTCCGCTCCGCGCCGGTCGGACGCTCTAAGATCGGGAGAAGCACGCTGAGATCTCCTCAGTCCGTACGCTGTCGTACACGTGGTGGCGAATCGCCGTGCATTGCAGAAACGTGCCGAGATGATGGTGGCTATTGACAAGCAGGGCGGCGCGGCAATCGAGCTTCTAGTCTGCGTGCGGTAGCGTCCAGACAGCCCTCAGCGCTCATGTTTCATTGTTTGAAGCCATCTAGCGCCGATCTTAAGAATCGGCTTTCGGGTAATATTTATCGTTATCACGCGCATTGCCTATGCGGCAGGCGGAGCGTGAGAACGCCGCAGAGGCTAACTGTAGGAGCCATCCGTGAAGTTAATAATCAGTGTTCTTGCTGCGGCCTGGCTAATCTGTGGTTGCGCGACGAACGTTCCGGATGAAGACAGCACGGGTGCTGGACATCGAGATCCACGCACAGGCCTGTGCAACGACGCCACGCCGCCGCCTTGCAGCCCCCCTCGAGACTAAAGCTGATTAGCTTCGCGCCGCACCATCGCGCGGTCGCGAACCTGCTGTTTGCCGCGCATCGGATTTGGTGTGGTCCAGCGCACCGACGACGGGACCACGAAGCGTTATTGTTCGTAGCAGGTGTCGGTAGTCGTCCGCTTGGGAGCTTCACACCATCGGGAGCAATTGGTGGATTCACTGGAGAAGGCAGCAATGGAATCAACATTCAATGAAAACGGCGAGGCCATTCGCACCGATAGCAAGATGCGCAAGACGAGTGCCGGCGATGCGGCGCTCGGGCTTCATGGTGCGGGTCAAGAGGCCCCCAACCTGACGGCGGATGTCCAAGATCTTTTGGCTCGAATTGCGCATGTCGCCGATCCCGAGATCGCTCGACTCAGAGCGAAAATCGAACGCGGGTTGGCAACGGCGAAGAAGACGATTGTCGATGGCACGGATCGGGTCCAGCGCCACGCGAAGGAGGCAATGACCGCGGGGGATAGGCACGTCCGAGATCGGCCATGGCACGCTGTGGGCATCGCGGCCGGCGTAGGCCTCGTGGTGGGCTTTCTAATCGGCAGGCGTTAACCGAGGTTCCAGAGGTCCCAAACTCGGGAGGAAGCGCCGTCAAGACGCAATTCAGTCTTGGCAGATCGCTCGCCCTTACGGCGTCCTATGCAACTCGGTCACCTTCGAATGATGATCAGGCAATAATTCTTTGGATAGCCGGACACCGCAATATCGAAAGCGGCTTACGGATTAGTGACTAGAACATAGTCCTGTACGCTGCTCGCCACGACTGGACTCGAAAGGAAGTACGGTAACAGTAGGGAGAAATATATTCGCTGACCATAGTTATTCGGGTGGTGCATAAAGTCGCCAGTAAGCCTTTCGACCAATTCTGACTCCGGCTGTACGGTCTTGAAAGCGCTGTACGCGTCGATAAATGGTACCGAGTGGCTGAGCGCCACATCTCTAATCGCATCGTTGTACGCTACGGTTTGTGCTGGATCTTCGAGCGTCCAGTCCGGATTCTGCTGGAAGAATCCCACGAGAATTACGTCGATCCCAGCGCCCTGTAGCTCTGCGACTGTTTGATCGAGCAACGATCGAAATGCCGATAAACCGGTGGCGCCCTGCAAAACGTGGTCGTTCATACCAAATGCAATGATCACAAGCTGCGGGTGCTCGCTGATGTATTGTTGCAGATTCGGCTCGACACCACTCAGCTCCCCGCCAACTACAGAGTAGTTGTTCACCTGCGTTGACGTTCCAAGAAAGTCACGTAGCAGACCGCAATAACTGTCGGCGTCACTATTGAAGTAGAACTCAGATATCGTATCCGCGCCCGCGGCGATGCTGTCGCCCAAGCAGATCACTCGTTGGAATGACTTGCCTGGGTTTAGAGCCGGAATTACTTCGAGCGCGCCAAGCGAAAGATAGTCCACATAAACGTCATACCCAATAATTAGTGGTGGATTGCGGGGGCTCTCCACAAACTCAAACTTGCCAGGACTTGATGCGGCGAACGCATAGTTCGCGAAGTCCGGAATCCGAGACCCCGATGTTCTGGTGATTCCACCATTCGCGTACACCCAGTCCGATCCCTCCGCATATACAATTTTTTGCCCGCTATCGTTGTATCCGTAAACGTCAAGAATTTTAACTGCCTGATTGCGAAGCATCGATTTGATTTGACCTCGAAGAACCAGCGTCTCGCCTCGGACCACATTCGTTTGGACGGGAGAGGCTGTTTGGACGGGAGAGGCGGCCCCATTCCCGCTGCACGCGCTTGTCAATAGAAGGGGGACCGTCGCCAGCGCGAATACAATTAGCCCGGTTAGCTTAGCGTCGACCACGTGATATTAGAACTCACCCGGACGACCAGATGGTTAAATTTGCTTGATACAGGACACGTCGCACCCGAATTCCCGAGCGTCCTTACCCCGCTCATCGACCCCGTGCACCTGAAATACGTTCTTCGCCAAATCGATCCCGACCGTTGTAATCTTCATGGCGGACGCTCCTATCCGTTTCAGTGGTTGCTAGACACATCCACTTTGGCACGTTGATGCCGTTTAGGGTGGGGGCGTCCATCCCATTGGTATCGGGCCATGCAACAAATAGCGACTTAGACGTTTTGCAGAGATAACGGCCTGATTCGACCTCCGCGCCAATCATCGTGTTTCCGAATTTTTCTGACACCCTGCGCCCAACCGACCGATGGCGTACTACGCGGACCAGGGTAGCAACACAATCTTGCCGCCAAGTCCACCCCTGTCGATGCGGGCATGGACCTCGCTTGCCGCTGCGAGCGGCAGTCGCTCGATCACGACCGGCTGAATGGCGCCAACGCGCAACAGCTGGAACAGCGTCGCCATGTCGGCCTTGAATTCCTCCGGGTGAGTCGATCGACGGGCCGTTATGCTGTAGAAGACGGCGCTACGGCCGCTGAAAAGGAAGCTCAATGCGCTCCACAGCTTGAGCCTAGCCAAGCCGAGGCCTGCGGCAATCAGGCTCTCGCGGCCCACTGCCATCGTTTGCGACCCGTAACCAACGAGCAGACCGCCGGGCGCGAGGCACGCAAACGAACGGCCGAAGTGCGCACCGCCAATCGCATCGAAGGCGATATCAACGCCGGCCCCGCCCGGGGTCAGTTGGCGCACGGAAGTCACGAAGTCACCCGCGCGATAGTCGATCGCCGCTGCCCCGAACCGCTCAATCACCGCCAGGTTCGCCGCGGAGCACGTGCCAATCGCCTTCAGGCCGAGGTGGCGCGCGAGATCGAGCAACGCCGTACCGACCGTGCCCGAAGCGCCTATGACGAGAATTGTGGCGCCGGACGGTAGGTTGCGGCAGCGAGTCAGCATCTGAAAGGCGGTGAGGTAAGCAAGAGGGATGCAAACCGCCTCGGCTGGATCGATGCTGTCAGGGACAGGCACGAGAAAGCGCGATGGCCGGATCGCATACTGCGCATAGCCACCAACGACACACAGATCAGCGACCATCTCGCCCTCTCGCGGTGCTACCACGCCGGCACCGGTCTTCTCGATGACGCCAACGATCTCGTAGCCAGGCGTGAACGGCAGCGGCCCCTTGAAATCCGGATAGCGGCCGCGCCGAATCATCGTATCGGTAAAACCGGTGCCGGCGGCGAGCACCTTGATGCGAACCTCCCCGGGTCCTGGCTCAGGAATCGCCGACTCCTCCACCACTTGCAGGACTTCGGGACCGCCAAATCGCGAAATACGCAGGTGTTGCCAAGGCATTCGAGCAGCATAGGCACATGGTCATTGCGCGTCGAGCTCCGCGCGCGTTGATCAGCCGCAGGAACGGGCTATAATCGAGGCGTAAAACGAAAGCAAATATGGGGGATCCGACCGTTGCGCCGCCGCTGCGGTTCGCGATAAGCGGATGATCGTGCTCCGGCTTGCAAGCCAAACGCGCACTTCAGTTGCTCCCGAGCAGCACTCCGTGAGCGCCGCTCACGCTTGATGATCGAATCGACGGCAGCATTCTGCTGCTCCGCTATCTTCGGAGGTCCGACATGCTGTCCCAGGGTAGTCTCAAGGCATTTCGCGAGTCGCTTCGTGGCGCATCCTTCTGTCCCGAAGATGTCGGATATGACGCGGCGCGAACCATTCCGAATGCGATGATCAATCGACGGCCGGCAGTGATCGCACGCTGCGCCGGAGCTGCCGACGTGATTGACTGCGTGCGGTTCGCGCGCGAGCACAGTCTGATTATTTCGGTGCGGGGTGGGGGCCACAGCGTGGCAGGAAAGTCGGTATGCGACAGCGGAGTGATGGTCGATCTCTCCGCCATGAAGGGAATTAGAGTAGATCCCAAGCGCCGCACCGTTCGTGCGCAGGCGGGCCTCACGCTGGGAGAGTTCGATCGGGAAACCACGGCATTCGGCCTTGCCACGCCCCTCGGCGTTGTTCCAAAGACTGGTATTTCCGGACTGACGCTGGGAGGTGGTTTCGGAAATTTGTTGGCAAAACATGGCCTCGCCCTCGACAACTTGATCAGTGTGGACGTGGTGACCGCAGACGGCCGGCTGCTCACCGCCAGCTCAGAAGAGAACGCAGACCTGTTTTGGGGAGTGCGCGGCAGCGGAGGAAATCTGGGCATCGTCACCTCCCTGGAGTACCGGTTGCACGAAGTGGGTCCAGTCCTGGGCGGGGCCGTTCTCTATCCCGCGGCCCAAACAAAGGACGTACTGCACTTCTGCCGTGATTTCGCGCAACGAATACCGGATGACTTGATGATACAAGGTGGTGCGTTCACCAGCCCGGATGGCGTCCCCGTTTTTGCTGTGGCCGCTTGCTACTCTGGTGCGGCACTTTCCGCTGGCGAAAAGCTCTTGCAGCCTTTGCGGAACTTCGGCCCGCCCATTGCGGACATGATCGCGACGATGAGCCACCTGCAAATGCAGAGTTTCTTCGAGCCGTTCTTTCCGCCTGGGCGTCACACCTACGTGAAGTCCAATTTTCTGCGTGCCTTGAGCGACGATGCTATCGCGACAATCGCCCAATGGGCCGGGACGAGCCCGTCAGCGACCACGTTTGCACCGTTCTTCGAGCACTGGCACGGAGCAGTCGGTCGCGTTGGAGTCTCCGAGACGGCGTTTCCGCATCGGCAGCACGAATGGAACTTGTTTGCCTGGTCGACATGGACAGACCCTGCCGACACTGAAAAGAACGTGCAGTGGACGCGGCAGTGCTGGGATTCGTTGCGTCCGTTCCTTGTCGACGGTTCGTACGTCAACTATGTCTCCGATGAAGGCGACGTCTCTGCACGGGCGTCGTACGGTCCAAATTACGACAGGCTAGTCGCTTTAAAGAACAAGTACGATCCGACGAACTTGTTCCGCATGAACCACAATATTCGCCCAACGGTCTAGGCCCCGCCGAGACTGCGCGTCGCGCACACGCTTTACCGTACGCCCAATTGCAGAAGCGTTTGGCTCTTCGCCGGTCCGTTCGTCGGTTGCACGTCGACGCCCATCACCGTGATGAATTCCTTAGTGTTGGAGCCAGCAGACTGGTTCTAGGCAATCGGTATTTGTGCTAGAGATCATGGGTTGGGTCGGGCGGGTTCTTCTTTCCGGTCAGATCTTGGTCCTTCACCGGCTTCGTATGCGTGACGTTTTCATCGTGGCATTATAAAACTCTGGTCTACCGGTACCACCGACGATCACCGTTTCACTAACGGGTGCCCTCAGTTCGACGGGCGGAACACGAGCTCAATGCTCATCATGGCGATCGCGGTCCCGATCGTCGTGCCGCTCGTGATCGTGCTCATGCTCACGTTCCCGATGATCGTAACCCGGAGCATATTCGGCCGATCGAACGAAATAGACGGGCCGATTGCAGGCATGGTACTCATGACAGTGCTTGCGCCAGTTCTTCGCGTGCTCCGGCGGCACGTGTAGATACACCGGCGGCGGTGGAGACGCTTGCGGCTCTATTATCATCGGTTGTGCGTACACGACCGGTGGTGGCGAGCTGTTTCCAAGCTGCACTTGTCCATAAACACCTGGTGCCACTTGCCCGGAAAGAATGACGTGGATATCTAAATCCCCTGCGCGACTGACGCCGATGCTGACAATCAATATGGCGACCAATACGCCCAACGCTCTCGTGTGCATCTTTAATTCCCTCAACGAATGCAATTAGATTTAGCTCGGCCGGCCAAAGATACTGAAACAAAGCCGGCTAACCAACTCATAAAAAGTGTACGCGCGTCCGGCGAGGGCGCTATCGGTACCGCGTCACACTTTCGAAGTCGATTCGATGAACAATCGGCAACACGCGGACGCCCCACGCTGTGCCTTGCAGCGGCGCGGTCACGGGTCCCGAGCCCGCGCGGGTCAGTCAGGAAAGGAAAATCGTTCGAGGGGCAGCTTCGGGAAAGCCAACTGAATCCGCTGAACTTCCGGTATTGGCGCAACCGGCGATTTCCCGAGCAGAGAACGGTGACGGTGATCACGGTGACCATCCCTGCGTCTGCGGTAGATAAGGAATGGCTTGGGCGGTGCGGCGGCCGGGCGAGGTGCCTGGCTTGCGGTTCAAGCGGGTGGCTTCGTCCGGATGCGCTGATCGCCCACGACCATTTGAATGAGCAGGGATTTACGCCATGAACGGTTTCCTCAGAACGACCTTTAACCGTCAAAAATTCCAGGGACTATTTATCAATACGGCCCTCGGCAATTTTGCGGGCTATGTCGCCGGCTCACTGGTCACGCTTGTATCCACTCATCATGTGGTCGAACGACGCGCCGTCAGTAATTTCTTTGGCGTCCTGCCGAGGAAAAAAATCGTCGTTCACGTTGTGCCGCACTGGCTTGAGTGGCTTCTGGCGCTGATTGTGGGCTTCCTCGTCATGGAAGCCGTGCGCTACTGGTTTAATCAACGCAAGTACGCCACATTGCTGAGTGCATTGCGGCCAAAGCGAGGGACTGAGAGCGGCCGTCCACCCCCCGATCGAACCGAGACGGGAGAGCGGTACGTTTCTGCCGGTGGCGCAGCGCAAGAAGCGCCACCTAACAGCAAGCAAATGAATCCGCTCGAATCGACTTGAGCGGTGTGTGTTCGGGATGCGCGTCGTGTCCACGACAATCGCAAGCACGCCATGCGCGTACCATCCTCGAGCTCAAAACGCAGTGACGGCCACTGAACGGCAGGTTTGAGGTCGTCAATTTGACGCTGCCAATGAGCGCGTTTGGCCGGGGACCGCCTGATACTCCTCCGGAAACCGGACATTCAGCGCGGATAACCAGAGACCATCGACCAAGGACAGCTCAACCCTGAGCCGCCCCTGGCGAGCGGCCGCTGTCGGGCAGGCCAGCGCGATTCCGGAACTCAGCGTCAATGGATTCCCTGACACGCAGCCGGGATCATCGGCTGCGCGGCCTGAGGAGATTGGACCCAGCATCAATTTCGGTGTAGGGAAAGCCAACAATCCACGATGCCGATATCCAATCTTCCGTTTCCTACCACCGGGCCCTGTGCACGTGGCTCTCTTCCCGAAGCCGGGTAACGATGTTATCAACCGTTGCGGTTCGATCTTCCTTAAAGATCCTAGTAATACATGCCGTATCGAGATCCGTTGCATGTGCAATATTCTTGACCGCTTCCTGGGTGGCCCGCATAAGCTGCGCCACATCGACCTCTTCAATAACGTGCATCACTTCTTGCAGCGGGAGTTTAGTTAACTTCGCGATCTGCTCTAAGGAATCCTCAACGACATTGACAAGTTTTTTAACATCTTCAACTTCGGCGACCTCTTCTTCGGCAGGAGTAAGGTGCGTCTGGTGGGATTTGGAATACGGCATGGTTTGTATCCTCTTTATAATCATAATACGCGTTTCGAATTGACGATATCGAAACTCGACGGAATAGACGAGGCGCTCATACATATGTGCTCATATATGGGTTTCTCATATAAGTGCTTTCCAACTTCGCGTACGTAACAACACCGATGTGCATCGTAGACTGTGGCCGCGAGCCAAACCCGCGGCATCGTGCTCATGAGGCCCGCATATGACGGACCGGTGGCTCTACGGTTGCCTGATTCGCCTGCAGCTCCTGCATCACGCTGCCGCCCGCCCGCTCTATGGGCTCGCCGATGATCGAAGAACTCGCCCGACACGGGTACCGCTTGAGCGGTGGCACGCCGTACCCGATCCTGCACGGACTGGAAAAGAAGGGATATCTGCGCTCTACCGAGGGACGACTCGGGCGCACGGTTCGACGGATGTACGGAATTACGCCGAGTGGCCGACACGCACTCGAGGGTGCAAAACAAAAGGTGTACGAACTCCTGGGTGAGATGTTCTTCGACGGTAGCAAATCATGAGCGGCTCCTCTGATTACGGTACCGAGGCGAGTGGCCGCTTTTTGGATGGATTCTATTGTGGCCGATAGATCGCAAGTGGCCGATTTTTGCCTCATTGTTCTCCGAAAAGCGGCCGTTCCGCTCAAACTGCCGAATTTAACGGTGCTGGTTTAATCGATGCCCGCCAATGGGCAAACCGACCCGGAGCCGCCGGATGCGACCGGCCGCTATCGAGCAGTGAAACTCGATCTCACCAATAAAGAGCATTGACAAGTTCAGGCGAACCGATGTGCGTCGAGAATTGCTCTAACCGAAAGATTAATGTCCTCGTCAGTGGTAGCCCAAGAACTAACGCTGATTCGCATGGCGGCCCGCCCTCTCCATGTGGTGCCTCCGCACCAGCATCTGCCGGAATCTTGGATCGAAGCGATGACGCGCCTCGTCTTATCGTCATCCCCGAAAGTGACGACTACTTGATTCAGGACAACCTCGTTCAGGACGTCGATTCCGGCTTGCTGCAGCTCGTCGGCTATTTTCCGAGCTTGCCTGCAGTTGCGGTTCACCAGTTCGGCCAAACCGGAACGTCCAAGTAATTTAAGCGCTGACCATACTTCGACAGCGCGGGCACGTCGGGAACTATCCGGTGTGAAGTTCATGGCGTCGCGGTGTTCGCTGGCAACTGGAAGATATGCTCCGCTGATCGACATCGCTCGTCCAAGAGCTTGGGGGTCGCGGACGACCGCGATGCCCGAGTCGTAAGGTACGTTGAGCCATTTGTGCGCGTCCATCGCCCATGAGTCCGCTCCGACGAAGCCACTGGTGAGCGAGGCCTGAGCCGGGGATGCCAATGCCCATAAACCGAAGGCGCCGTCCACATGCACCCATGCGTTGCATCGGCGCGCCCATTCGATGACCTCACTGGCCGGATCAAAGGCGCCTGAGTTAACGTTCCCAGCTTGAATGCAGACAATGGCTGGTCCCGCTACAGGCGGCAACAGCCTAGGGCGAATTCGTCCTTGGTCGTCTGATGGAACGCGCAATACCCGGTCGCGTCCTAGACCCAACATGGACAAAACCTTGTAGATCGTGGCGTGAGCCTCTTCGCCGAGCACGACCGTAAGCGCAGGGGCGCCGAACAAACCCTGCCGGTCGACGTTCCAACCGTGCTGTTGCAGCGTCGAATTGCGCGCAGCTGCCAGGCACGTGAAGTTTGCCATCGTGGCACCGGTGACCAGCGCTCCTTCCGCGCAGTTCGGCAGATTGAGTGCATCCTTTACCCACCGCAGCGCTGTTGACTCTATGCAGGCCACTGCCGGCGAACTGACGAAGCTAAAGCAGTTCTGATCCCAGCCAGCCGCCAGATATTGGGCGGCAACTGTCCCAGGCATCGCACCTCCGGTGACGAAGCCAAAGTATCTACCACCCGCGCTTGCCACGGTGGCGGGCGATCCATAGTCATCGAGAAGGGCAAGGACATCAGAGGGTCTGCTTGAATTGTTAGGTAATGGGCTGTTGAGAATTTCTGTAAGACGCTCTATGGAACCGCGCAGCGGGCGAACGTCTCTGAGGCGCAGCCCCTCGATGTAGTTGGCCGCTCGATTTGCTGCCTCGACCAGAAGCTCGCGCGTATTGTCGCTGTTCATGTCGTCACCAATTTGAAATCAGGTTTGTGCGAACCGGCAAGTCAGGTGAAAAGCCTTGGGGCAAATTGGACCAGGGCGCGTTTGCCTCGAATCGTCCCACGAGCCGCCAGAAGTCGGCAAGTGCAGACCTTCGTCTCGCTTCCCATTCGATCAGACCTTCTGGAACACACGAGCGGCAGCCTCGGCCGGGAGGCGCCTGATTCGCCTCCGATAGCAGCCGGCTAGCCCAACACGACCAAAGTCGCGCTGGCAGGATCGATTTAGCGGCGACCCTTGGTTTCTAGACGCGATTTACTGCGCACGAGAAACATCCTCGGTTGGCGTTGTGCAAGTGGATGTACGCGACTTCACTGGAACTGAAAAATTTTTGAATTGCTGACGCCGCATCTTGGCCAGTGCAAACTATAGCGTCCGTCATGAGGTGCGACGAGTCATACGCCCGGACAGACATTAAACGAAGACGAACATAGTCCGGAATCATCCCTGGTTCGACGTTGGCTTGAACCGCGGCCGTGCGCACATAGATGGGGCCCGACGACCTGTATGGTGACCTCGCCGGTTGATGCTCGAAAGAAAGCAATAGAAGTTCTTCACCAATCTCAGCGTCAGCGAGACTGACGCGGCACGGGTAACCCGGTTTTGACGTAGCAACAACACGGCGTACGTTGCGTTCCGCAAGCGCTGAATCCGAAAGAGAGAACAGCGACGCGAAATTGTCAAGCGGAAGTCCGACCAATTGAAACGAGGTCATAACGCACCAAATATGAAATTAGAGGCACGTATAATTACTCAGTGGCGCCCTCATTTCTCGCCGTTTTCGGACATCGAATCTATTGCGATTTGGAAAGTCCGGGACATTCCTTTCCCAATGAGTAGGCGCCAGAATCCAGCGGCCGCTTTGCGGCGTGCAGTTGGTGGTGCTCACCGTCCGAAAGTGGCCGATCAGCGACCGATTCGCTCCTTCAAACCCGCCATTCAGCGCGACGAACACTGGACCGTCGGCATACGGCAAATCTCGTTTCTGCCGATCGCGAACGGCGGCAATCGGGGGCCTCGAATGCTCCTGATGTGGCCTATGAATCCACCGCATAAACCGCGAAAATAGACAGGCAATGGACCATATCCGCAGGTTGACACGGCGAAACAGACTTCCGGCACAATTCACGAATAATCGAACCCCGATGTGGAATTAGGAGGGCACGTGGCCCAGCCGAATCCCGGAATTATCGATGTACGCAGTCACCGATCAGTACCGCAGACGATCGATCGACTGGAATCCCTGGCAACCGCGCGCGGGTTGATGGTCTTTGCGCGTATAGATTTCGGCGGCGACGCTGAGCGCGCTGGACTTACAATGCGCCCGATGCAAATGCTGATCTTTGGCAACCCAAAGGCCGGAACGCCGCTACTGACGGCAGCGCCCCACATTGGCCTCGACCTGCCATTGAAGGCGCTGGCGTGGATGGATGAAAGCGGTAACGTTTGGGTTTCGTGCAACTCACCCGATTATCTCGCGGCAAGACACCAATTGCCGCAAGACTTGGTCGACAACATCGCGGGCGTGGTCCACTTAATCGAGAAAGCGGCTGAACCATAGAGCTGCGTCAAGTGTAGGTCCTCAATTTGTCCGGTGTCGACCCGGAGCTGCCCGTCGTGATCGTCTGCTTTGCGGAAGCCCCTTCAGCCCTTCTGCCGCGTCAACCAGCCCTGGACACCTGAGTGCTCGGCGACAGCCCTGTTTAACCGCAGCAGCTTGGGGCAATGATCGAGCACGGATGTCTCTATGTGATCAAGGACGCCCGACGTAAGCCATCGCGCCATCATGTATAGCTTCAAATCGGCAACCTGCAGCGTCGCCCCACCGATGAACGGACCGTCACCGAGTTGGCGCTCGACATGACTGGCCCAAGTCTTCAATTCGTTGGCAGCTAAAGCCTCACGGGCCACCCGCTTCTGGTCCGGATCGGAGATACGCAGCGTGGGCGAAATCGTGTGGCGAATATCCTCGACGGCGGACATAAGCGCCTCATGCCGAGCAGCCTCGAAATCGTCACGTGGATGCAGCTGATGCTGCCGTCCGATGAACACCAGAATGGCATTGGAATGGGCGAGCGGTGGTTTACCCGGCATCTCGAGGACCGGCAAAGCGCCAAACGGCGTGCTGTCCTTCATCGCGGGCCAGTCCTTTGACTGCACGCGTACGTCTTCAAAATTGACTCCTGCCAGATGCAGCGCAATTCGGCACTCCTCGCCGCGACTTCCGGCGAAATCAAAGTAGATCAGACGCGGTCTGTTCATGAGAATCCTCGGTGTTGAGTCCACTGGGCGAAGTAGCATACAACGCACCACTTTCGGCTGCGACTGTCGATCGCCGTATCAACAGGCGTGCCGGTTCTGGGCCGACCCGCGTAGGCGGCTTACGACCCTCTGCCCCTCGCGAGTGTCCGGTATTGGGAAACCCCGTTAGGACTTCTGCTTCGAAGCCGCCTCACGTGCCTCCTTCAGCTGCTTCCAGTTCGGCGCGTAATTGAGCGCCTCTTTGGTCTTGCCCTGCTTTACGAGAACATCGCCCCAGTCCACTGGAACCATATCAATCTGACCGGCGATTACTCGTGGCGCCAGAACAAGCGCGTCGAGAAGGGCAATCTCAGACCGCTGCGGATGCCGATGGCTTAGCGTACTTTATTTTCCCTTTCGTCAAGGCACCCCAGGTAGCGTGATCGAAGACAAATACCCGGGCAGTATTGAAAGCATTCGTCGTTCCGGTGAAATAGCATATGCGGGCATGGCGCGATATGACGGCAGCAAGCGATGTCACCGCTTGTGTGACGAAGCCAACCCCTCTAGTTCGTCAGCTTGCCGCCCTGGAACACGAAGTGGTAAGGCCCCACGTTCGGGGTGTTGTCCGCGTTGATGACCAGCTGGTACGCACCGTCTTTCGGAATCCTGAAGTAGTTGCCTTTGCCACAGTTCGGCCCGAGGTATTGGTGGCCTTCCGAATCGAAGATATCTACTACCATCTGTCCCACATCGCAGCCGGCACCCTCAAGCATGACGACATCGCCCTGCCGTGCCGTCCACGCATAAATGTCCCAAGCGGCTCTCTGCTCGATGGTTCCGGCTACCGTCTGCCCATAGGAAATCTGTTGGCGCCGAACGGGGCGAACAAAGCGTATCGGGATGCGATAGCGCGTAATTTCGTTTGGATAGGCATAATTGGCCTGGAATGTGTATGAGCCGGTTGCAGGCAGCTCACGCCGGCCAAACTGGCACCCTAGACCTGCCGCGCCGACCGGGCTACCCGACGGATCGAGCAACCTCAAAGCGACCGGATGAAAACCACCCGCGGTATCCGTGCAGTCCGGGTCATGGACCCAGATCACGTCTCCCTGCCTGGCGTCAAAATGAAACTCAGGCTTGGACTTGCTGTCGAGAATCTCGCCCGTCATCCAAAGGGTGGCCAGCTTTGGACTTACTATCGCGGCTGGTGCCAGCAGTGCGGCTCGAGCGGCAAGAACCTGCTGAGCATGCGCGTAGCGGCTTGCAAAGATGAACTCGTTGGTCGCTGCCAGATCAGTGATGCAATCCTCGAGCAGGTGTTGGTCGCTAATGCCCTGCTCCACGCAGGTCTGCTGCGCAGTCTCCCGGTTGGCAATTCGACCGGTGTCGATGTCCTTTGCCGGAAAATCCCGATCGATGAAGGTGGCCGTGGATTGGCCGGGCGCATAGTCGAATAGCGATGCGGCTTGGGTGATACGCCACCGGTCGGCCAGGGGCCCATTGATGTCATCGCGGCTGAAATTCAGTCCCAGCTTGACGTCATTCGATCCGACCAGGTCATTTTCCGGTGAACCATCGAAATTGCCGAGCAAGCCTTCGAGCGTGCCGCGTCGCGAGACGGCCGGCGTCACCCTCTGGTTGATGGCATAGCCGCCTAACTGCTCCACACTCACAACCGTGCCATCGGGCCAGGTGAGTTGATAGGTGCGACCGTAGAAGGTTGTGCTCGTGGTCAGCGAGCCCGTCTTAAGCCGTGGGAGTGGGCCGCTGATTACCTCGCCGTCAATGCGCAAGACGACCGCGCCGTTTTCCGTGGTAAATGTCACGCGTTGACCGCCGATTCTAACGGCCACGGCCTGGTCGATGCTGGCGACCCTGGGCCCCCTGACGGGAACCTGCCGCACCTGCACGAGAAAATCGTCTTGGGTCGAACGTACCAGAGTGTATTCACCCACCACCTGGAAATCGTAGTGCAGCCCGTCAAAGGTCACCACGTGCGTGTCGCCCCAATGCTGTCCGTCCGGCGGCCGAGGGGGTTTATTGTCATCACCGCCGCTGCCACCACCACCACTACCTCCTCCGGCTTGGGGCTGAGGCGGCGTATGGTCTTGCGGCTTCTTGCAATAGTGGTCGAGTGATCGGCCCACGACCCCAACCTGTGCGGTCGTCTCCCCGCCATTGATGCCGATCGACAGTGGCAGGGTCGCGCGCTTGGTGGACAGCGAAGCACCGGGCGAGCCATCCGGACAGGTGCAGCCACTCTGCTTCAAGCAGAGAGCCAAGGGTCCAGAGACGTCGAGAGCCGTGTCCAGCGCAAAATTCTGATCATGGACACGGCCGTAGCCTGTCAGCAGGGAGACGACAGCGATATCCGCGCTGCCCGAGAGCTGAAACAACCCCGAACTATAGGGCCCCGCGGGGGCGAGGGCTTCACCGGTATCCGCGTCCACGCTGACGACGGTTGGTGTCGGGCCCGTGGTCGGAGGCGATCCCGGACCCACCATCATCCATGGTGCGTGGCCGGATGTCTCGAAATAGCTCGCGCCCCATGACGTGAAATACTCGACTTGATGGCCCTGGACCAGATAGCTGAAGGTATCGGTGCTGTTTCGGCCGATTCCCATTCTTACCAGCGGTAACAGCTTCTCCCACACTGCCGAGTCACCTGCCAGGTCGCCCAAGTGGCCGAAGATGCCGATTCCGTCCTGGTCTCTATTCAGGTACACCTTGATGGGGCTATTGACGTACGCAGCCCAGTCTTTGAGGAATACCTGACCGGCCGGCACGACAGCGGCCATCGCCCATACGGCCTCGCCCTCAATAATCCACGCTGGTACGGAGACATCCGCTTCTGCCGACCCCGCGGTCATTTGTTGATAGCAGTGAAGCATCTCGTGCGTGACAACCGCCTCGGCGTCGGTCTCACTGAGTGATTCAAACCGCTGGTCGTGGATGACGATTTCGCAGCCGTTCAGGTTAGGGACGGTGAACCGCCAAGACGTAGGGTCGTCGGACCACCAAGACCACGTGTGCGCGTATTCCGTCGCAAGCGGTGGCGCATAATCCGGCGTCACGGTGTATAGAACGGGCGGAACGTGGAGGAAGGCCGCGAGGGTCCCAGCGGCGTTCTGTGCCAGCGTCTGATAGTCGTATTTCGGTTGATTCGCTACCTTGAGGAATCCGGCTGGAATCAGTTGCGGCAGGAGGCTCGCGGTGGACACGCGGGCCACACGCGTATGGCCCGCCGGATGGATCAAGCGCATCGCTGCTTTGCGTTGTTCGACCGTCAGGGAGTCCCACACCTGGTAGATGTAACCCACCGCCAACGTGCCGTCATATTCGGAGGGATCGTCCCGGGTCTGCGCGGCCATGGCGACTCCCGGCAGCGGGCCGACCATCATGCTGAACAGCTGTCTAGCACGCTCGGGTGTGACACCGTGCTGAATAATCTCATCAGTCAGCTGCCGCGGTGACAAGACAACCGCCGGGACGCTGCCGGTTGGCCGCCTCTCCACCGTCGCTGGCGACGCAGGCCCTTTTGACCTCAAGTGATTCCACGCCGCCAGCGCGACGACCAAGGCAACTACCACCGAAACGCCGAGTACCAGGAGACGGGCTCGCACGAGCTGTTCTCAGGGTTAAAGCTTGAGGACCACTTGCCGGGCGAGAGTTTCTGCGGTGCGCCTGGCCTGGTCCTCTGAGACCCCAGGTCCGCTAACATGAATCTGGAAGGCTGAATTCTTGCTTCTAACATTGAGCGATAAACCGGCGCCCATCCCCAGAATGAAAATGGCGTCGTCTCCGATGCCGCTCACCGGCGTTTTCGTGATTCCAGCGACTTCCTTTTTAGAGTTCATGAAGCGCTCTACCGGAGATGAGCTGCCCATCTGGCCGAAGACTGTCAGCAATACGCTCTTCTTGCCGGAAGCGCTTTTCCACTCACACATCCGGGTTGCCACTTGCTTGCCGTCCGCCACCGGCTCCCCGAGAGCGGCGCCTATCTGGGCCGGTGTGAGTAGAGAGCAAGTATTTGCGTCATCTGCGGCTGATGAAAGGGGGGCTGCCGCAGCAAGGAGAATGGAGCTCAGGGTAACGATCTGGATCCGAACGCACATAGGCTTCGCTCCCCGAATCAGTAAACTGTCAGGATGCTCGTTACGGATACTTCTCGTCAAGGAAAGCCTCACCGTCCTGGCGTTCGATCCGGAATTGCAGCGGCGCGTAAACGCGGTGTTGTGTTTGGTCGGCGACCAGGCCAACGAATCAAAGCGGATAGATTCGCGCCGAAGGTACTCAAGCTCGTTGCCGAAGGCCAGTCGTACCGGGAAATCAGCCACCGACTGGGTTTGGCCGATCAGAGACGACCCAGCTATGCCTACTGTCGAGCCATGGCTGCCAGCGGTGGATGGCAGCTCTAAGGCAGCGAATGGTGGGTGACCAACCTACTGCGTTGCCAAGGGTGCGAAGAGTCGCGGGCTAATTCCCAGGCGCACGAAGGGCGCGAATCCAACCTCCGGACAATACGAACCTAGGGAACGTGACCCATTGCTCGAGAAATATCCTTGCCGCAGCGTTTCCCATGCCGCTGAATGGCTCCAGAGGAATCTTTTCGACTTTGTGGCCGCGACCCTGCAGGCCCATTGCTAAGACCATGCAAGCAAGACCGATAGCTGACCAGAGTGCGGAAGCACGCAACAGCGCCACGCCCAGCGTCAAGTTGCCGACCAGGAAAAACGGTACAGCGAATATGTGGATGATTAGATTGGCACGGGCATCGTGATAGCGAAGATATCCGTCCCATTGCCACCGAATCAGCTGAGCAGGGCCCATAAGATAACCCCTCAGGGGAATGCCGCGATTGCCTGACCGACGTCATTCCCGCTGGGGGAAAGTCAGCGATCAGGCACTATCACCAATCTAATGCACGCCGCGACTGACCGCTATCTGGATGGCAATTCCGCTGCGCCTATGCCCGGTCTTGGCCGGTCAGAGACCGAATCTCCGCTCCGAAGCCGCCGTTCGGCGGAATTTAACAGGTAAATTTAGCGGGTGACTGGCTATGCCTCGTGTCGACCCGAAGCTGACGATGGCGACAGGCAGCTTGCGGGCAGGGTAAATCAAGCGCGCGCCAATTGTTGCGAATGATGTAAGCGCGGTTGTCATCGCATTGCCTTAGCCTGCACCCGGCATATGCTTATCCAGGCTTATGCCGCAGTGGGGGCACTTGTAAGTCATTGCACCGACTCCACTCACGATAAAGAGCGCGGCCGTACCCAGTGGTTTGGAGCAGTTCGGGCAAGGCGTTCGGTAGAGATTCCAGTTGGTCCATACAAATACAATTGCTGCGAAAAGACGGAGGAAATTCCAAAGCGCGCCGTCCTTTGCGACAAACTCCATGGAGATACCAAGGATCGCACCCAACACAATGAGTGCAAGCCAGCTTCTGATCCAACGTCGCTGCAAGTAACCGCGGATGGTCATGGGATCACATTTTACCGCCTAGGCTGAGCTTCCGTTCACGACCCGTCGTTGACGGTCGCGAGCGGCGGCTTCGCGGCGTCAGAAATTGACCTGGATACCGTTTGCGCAAAGGCGCTCAACTGGATGACGATGCAGTGGGTGCCGCAACAATTTGATAACTTTTCCGACTACAATAGCGTTGCAAACGGGGGCGGTTTGCGCGTCATTGCGGCGGAAGTGGCGCTATTTTGCTCGTTCCAGCGTTTCGATCTCGTCCATTAAACGGTTCATGCGCGCGGCCAGCGCCTCATAGGGCGCAGGAGTTGCCATATCGATGCCGGCTTTCTTGTAAAGCTCGTAGGGGTACTCCGATCCGCCTGCCTGCAGCAAGTTAAGGAACCGTGTCCTGGCCGGCGCGCCTTCCTTCAGGATCGCGTCCGTCAAGTTAGCCGCCCCTGCAATCGACGTCGCGTACTGCCATACGTAAAAATTGAAAAAAAAGTGCGGAATGTTGGCCCATTCGAGGCAATACGCGGGATCGATCTTCATTACGCCTTGGGCTCTCGCCGTAATATCGCTTCAGTAGGCTGCAATACATGTTGCTGAGTCGCGCGCCCGAAAGCGGGCGACCTCTCTCGACTTCCTCGTGAATGGCCAGCTCGAACTCCGCAAACATCACCTGCCGGAAATAGGCAACCCGGATTGATTCCAGCCCCTCCCCGAGATAATAGAGCTTCTCCGCTTTTCGTCTTGGCATGCTCGACCATGTAATCGTTGAGCAGCATTTCATTGGCGATCGAGGCAGACTCGGCGATGAAGATCGAATAATTTGATTTCTCGTAAGGTTGGCTTGCGTCGACCAGGAGTGTATGAACCGCGTGACCCCACTCATGGGCAAAGGTGGACAGAGAGTCGTAATCGTTGTTGTGGTTGAATAGCAGATAGGGATGCACGTCGTAGGCCTCGCCGTCCATGTAGGCTCCGGACGCCTTGCCCTGGTGGGGAAACACGTTCATCCAGCGCCCCGCGAAGCCCTTGCGCAACAAGGCCAAATAATCCTGGCCCATCGGCGCGAGCGCCGCCAGCGTAATGGCCTCAGACTTGCTTACGTCAAATTCCGGCGCAATCGGCAGCGGGAAAATCGGCGGATAATTGTCGTAATAGGCAAGATCGTCCTCGATACCGAGTCGTGCTTTACGCATCTTCAGATATCGGTAGAGCGTGGGCAGAGCGGCGTTGGTCTGTGCGACCAGCGTGCGATAGACCGCCTCCGGCATGTCATTGGGGAAGAGCGCGGCGGATAGCGCATTGTCGAATTTTCGCGTCTTGGCGGTGAACACATCGCCGATTACTTGCCCAGTCAGTGTAGCGCCCGCGGTACCCTCGAATTTCTTCCATGCACCCCAGTACGCATCGAACACCGCCTTACGCTCGCTGCGATCCGCCGCTTGGCGGTATTTTTCGTAGGCGGGTTCATCGAGCCGCACCTTTTCGCCACCCGGCAGGGTGAACTCGGGATAGGGCAGTTCGGAATCGGCCAATTGGCTTCTGATTTCTCCGGGCTGGGCCAGCACAGTGCCCGACGCCGCTAGCACACCCTCCGCCTCCAAGCCCAATGTGTGCGGCGCGGACCTCAACGTATCATCAAGATAAAAGCCAAAACGGCCGGCGAGATCCTTTTCTTCCGCCACGAACGCTTTCACCCTTGCCGGGCCTATTTCTATGATTTCCGGGACCACCCAGGCAGTCCGCTCGCCGATCAGAGTGCTGAGTTCCTCGATTTGCTGGCGGCGCTCCTGATCACTCGCCAGGCGTGTGTCCTCGTCGGCCTTGAGAAGGCCGTAGACACTGAGCCGGGAGGATTCCTTTTTGACGGTGGAAATTGCATCGAGTGCGGAGAACATGGAGCTCGCGCTTGTCCCCAGCGTACCCTTGTAACGGTTGAGTTTTTCTGCGGCCGCTTTGGTCCTTGTGTAAGACGCGCTCCATGCCTCGGGCGTGGGGTAGAGGTCGGGTAAGGTCCCACATGGTCGCGACCGAATTATCGGGCACGGCATATTTAGTCTCCGGCTGCGTGGATTGCGGTTGAGCTGCAACTGGTAGCACCACGAGAATCACCAGAACCAACCCATCCAATCCTGACAAATAGCCCCATCTCGTGCAGCAAGTCCCGACGCGGCAAGCCATGAGTAGTACCTCGGGGTTTCCAGAGGCCAAGTTGTTAAAGAATACGCCCAAATCTACGTGATCGGAATTCTCGTATTAGCGAATGGGCGCTTTCGGAAAGTCTCGCCAGTCTTGCCGTTTAAAGGGTCGAAACGGGAAAAGGGAAAAGGGAGTTTCTCGCATTCCGCGGGACGATTTCAGGTTTCGTTGCGCCACTCGCGAACGACAGCTTTCAAGCAGGCAATTCAATCGGTTGGATGGCTGGAATTGGCCTATGTTGTTGAAAAACTGGCTCGAAAAGTAGCGAACTTTCGGTGGATTGGTTCGGGCGATGGATCGGAGTCGGGCATTTTCTCGACGTTGGCGGCTCTGATGGCCGCCTTTTCGATCAGCGTTTCCAGATCGGCGTCTATGTGGCGCCGAACGCTGGAATCGGCACCGATGGACATAGCCGTCTGGCGATCTCCGAGGTTCTGCGCAATGGCGGCGAGCAGGAACTCATCGTGAGCACTGCTTGGTCCGCGTAGTCGCAAGCGTCGCAGGTTCAGGATGCGCTTAGGTGGGCAAAGAGCATCCTCCCACTCCTCTTTCGATCTTTGCGCGATGGGTTTGTATAGACTGGTATTGGCGAGCGCACGAGAACATCTCTTGCAGGTTGTGAACGCTGCGATGGATCTTTCGGATCGGCGTATTGGGACAAGCAGCGGGCCTCATCGGGCAAGTCGCGCAGTCCGATCGCCTGGACTTGTAGAGAAGCGTATCGGCTTTGGTAATGCGGCTGCGCGGGTTCCTAAATGTGGCGCCAGTCCTGTGCAACGCCGACCTCTGCGGGCAGCTGCAACTCGTTGCGTTGTGCATCCCACTGAAAATCGCTGCTGGACAAGGTGTCATCGGATCGTTGGAATCTATCTGACACCGGCACATGGGGCTCGATCGCTTCGTCGTTGACCATCCAAGCCAGTAGCTGCGCCGGTACCGAGGCCATGTCCACGATCAACCGCTCGGGCTTGATCCCGAAGCGATCCTCCACTCGGTCGATCATGGTGCGTGTCGCCTCGGACTTCTTCGGTATCCTGCGTGCGCTCGTCGCTTCGACATCGACGATGACCCCATAGCGCACATCGACCAGATAGTCGTGGAGTACCCGAAAAACGCCTGGTCCTCCCGGAGCGACACGTCCACTCCGCCGCTGGATCGGTGACCGAAATGCTCACGCATCGCCTCCGAGCGGCCTTCAGCGTCGAGACCCTCAAGATACTCGGCGCACGGCGCGAACGCCTCCGCGGGGCCCGATGCCCTGCAATCAATCGCGGCACCGGGGATGGCTCTGGCACGGGCGGCATCGGCTTCTGACGACACTCGCGTCGATCGCGAGCCTTCGCCGCCGACCAACCCCGCTGACATACACCGCCGCAGCACCGTCTCAAAGACGTGCGGACGCATCGCTCGCGAAAGTGCCGCGCCGGGTCCTCAAAAAGTCGAATGCTGCAGCTCATCTCTAAGACCGAGCCGCAGAACCACGGAGCCAGGGTTCAAGTGCACTTCCTCACACAGCTGCCGCTCCGATCGAATCCGAAGCAGTAGCCGACGATCAGATCCCGGATCATCAGCTCTGTATTTCGACCGAGGGTCGACCGGTGTGGCTATAAAACGGCGCCAGATAGGCGCGCAGTCCTCACAGGTCGAGAAAATGATGATGCTGCGAGCAAGACGACGGCAGAACGCTATCTTCAAGATTAAACCAAACAAATGGTTCTGGTTGCTGCTGTTGCGTCCATCATCCGAGCAATCTCCCTCTGATTCGCCTGATAAATCAGACAACGAATGACACTGTTCAGTTCAATACTTTTCAACAACATAGGCCTGGTAGTGATGGTCCTCTCTGAAATCTGCTGTTCCTCAATGATTGCAA
>CAWCBJ010000009.1:0-74111 GCA_963793685.1 uncultured Gammaproteobacteria bacterium
GACACGCAATCACCATCGGCGTGAACGAGCGCAATCCCATGGTCTGCAGTATCTCCTGCGCGACGATGACTTCTTGGGTGCGGTCGCCGCCCGGTTCGGGCGTCAATGACGCACGGATCGTATCGCCGATGCCCTCTTGCAGCAGCACCCCGATGGCGGCGGTCGATGCCACGATGCCCTTGCTGCCCATGCCGGCCTCGGTGAGCCCGAGATGCAGCGGGTAGCTGCAACGGGCCGAGAGATTGCGGTACACCGCGATCAAGTCCTGGACGCCGCTCACCTTGGCACTGATCACGATCCGATCCGCACCGAGCCCCAGAGTTTCGGCGCGTTTCGCGCTGTTCAAGGCCGACACGACGATCGCTTCGCGCATCACCTGAAGGGCCGGCAGCGGCGCGGCTTGCTTCGAATTCTCGTCCATCATGCGGGTGAGCAGATCCTGATCGAGGCTGCCCCAGTTCACGCCGATACGCACCGGCTTGGCGTAGGTGCAGGCAGTTTCGATCATTTCGGCGAATTGCGGGTCGCGCTTGCTGCCCCGACCCACGTTGCCCGGATTGATCCGCAGCTTGGCGAGCGCCTCGGCGCACGCGGGATGGGCCTTTAGCAGCTTATGACCATTGAAGTGGAAATCGCCCACCAAGGGAGTGTCGATGTTTTGGGCCTCCAACCGCTCTCGAATGTAAGGTACCGCGGCGGCGGCCTCGTCGTTGTTGACCGTGATGCGCACCAGCTCCGACCCGGCGCGCGCCAACGCCTTGACTTGCGCAACCGTATCCTCGATGTCCGCCGTATCGGTGTTGGTCATCGACTGCACCACGATCGGAGCGCCGCCGCCGATGCTCACCTTGCCGACTTTGACACTCAACGATTTTCTGCGTGAATTCATGGCGCCCATTCTACCTTGCCGGCCGGGTGTATCGCACGGGGGCTCGCCGCCTGGCGGCAAACCGGCATAATGGGAGCGTGGCGGCAAGAATCATCTATTCCACCGGCGTCGGCAGCCTGTGCCCCAATTGCCGCCGTGCGTTGCGGGAATGTGTCTGTCCAAAAGGCGCTCCGGGCGCGCGGACGGTAAGTGCCGTGCGCGTCGGCCGGGAGACCAAGGGCCGAGCCGGCAAGGGGGTCACGACCGTGACGGGACTGCCGCTCGCGATGGCGGACATCGAGGCGCTCGCCGCCAAGCTCAAGAAACGCTGCGGCTCGGGCGGGACGGTGCGCGAGGGCGTCATCGAAATCCAGGGCGATCACCGCGACCTCATTGTCGCGGAGCTGATCAAGGCGGGCTGGCCGGCCAAGAGGTCCGGCGGCTGAGGTCGCCGCGGATCGTGTATCATGCGCGCATCGAGGTTGCGATGGGCCTGAGGACTCCGCTCTACGACACCCAGATTTCGCAGGGCGCGAAAATCATCGACTTCGGCGGCTGGGATATGCCGCTCAGCTTCGGCTCGCAGATCGATGAACACCACGCGGTGCGCAGAGATGCGGGGATTTTCGACGTGTCGCACATGTGCATCGTCGACCTCATGGGCGCTCGCACGCGGGAATTCCTGCGCTTCTTGCTGGCAAACGACGCGGCAAAACTCACGGTCCCCGGGCGGGCCTTGTATTCGTGCATGTTGCTGCCCTCGGGCGGCGTTATCGACGACCTGATCGCCTACTTCATGACCGAGTCGTGGTTCCGGCTGGTCGTCAACGCCGGCACGCGCCGCAAGGATCTTGCTTGGATAGGCGAACATGCGGGCCCCTTCGGAGTAGTGGTGCGCGAACGCACGGATCTCGCGATGCTCGCGGTTCAGGGCCCGAATGCAATCGCCAAGTCGGTGCCGCTGATGGCGCCTGAGCGGCGCGGCGCGGCGCAGAGGATCGCCCGCTTCAGCGGCGTCGAGATCGACTCCTGGTTCGTGGCGCGTACCGGATATACCGGGGAGGACGGCTTCGAGATCATGCTGCCCGCGGCCGAGGCGGCCGCCACATGGCGGGCGCTCGTTGCCCAGGGCATCACGCCCGCCGGGCTCGGTGCGCGCGATACGCTGCGTTTGGAGGCGGGCTTGAATCTCTATGGCAACGACATGGATGAAAACCACCATCCGCTCGAGTCGGGATTGGCGTGGACAGTCGCTTTCGAGCCTGCAACCCGGGATTTCATTGGCCGAACCGCGCTCACCCGCGCGCGCGATGTCGGCGGCCCTGCGCTCATCGGCTTGGTGCTCGAGGATCGCGGAGTATTGCGAAAGTCTCAGCAAGTAAGCGCCGCGCCAGAGGTCGCGGCGGCTGCGCCGCGTGGCTCAGCGGCGCTTGGGGAGGTCACCAGCGGCACTTTTTCGCCGACACTGAATCGGGCCATTGCGCTCGCGCGGTTGGCTCCGGGAGCCGGACCCAAGGTTGTGGTGGACATCCGCGGCAAACCCCATGCGGCGCGCGTCGTGAAACCGCCGTTCGTGCGCAACGGCAAGATATTGATACCTGTGCAAACAAAGGAGATTGGCGAGTGAGCAAGATACCGGGTGATTTGCACTACACGCGAAGTCACGAGTGGGTTCGGCGGTTGCCAAGCGGACAGGTGGAGGTGGGCATCACCGATCACGCGCAGGAGGCGCTCGGGGACTTGGTGTTCGTCGAAGTGCCGCAAGTGAGCCGACGCCTCGTCGCGGGCGAGGCCTGCGCCGTGGTCGAATCCGTCAAGGCCGCATCCGATGTCTATAGCCCGGTCTCGGGTCAGGTCGCCGCCAGCAACGATGATCTGGCGCAACGTCCGGAATTGCTCAATAGCGATCCCTACGGGGCCGGTTGGCTGATGCGCGTCGTGCCCGACGCATCGGCTGCGGCCGGCGCCTGGCTGACGCCGGCCGAGTATGCGCAATTCCTCGAGGAAGCCGGGTAGGTTCGTCATGCCGTTCATTCCACACACCGCCGACGACATCGCGCGCATGCTGCAAGTCATCGGAGCGCAATCGATCGACGATCTGTTCGATGAGATTCCATCCGTCTTGAAGACTGCGGCATTGCCTGGCGTCCCGCCGGGGCTCTGCGAAATGGAGGTCGCGCGGCTGCTCACCGAGCGCGCATTGTGCGATGGCAGGCCGTTGAATTTCATCGGCGCCGGCGCCTATGAGCATCACATTCCGGCACCCGTGTGGGCCATCGCCAGCCGCGGAGAATTCTATTCCGCCTACACGCCCTATCAGGCGGAGGCGAGCCAGGGCACGTTGCAGCTGATCTACGAATACCAGTCCATGATGTGCGCATTGACCGCTATGGAGGTATCCAACGCCTCTTTGTACGACGGCGCCTCGGCATTGGCCGAGGCGTGCTTGATGGCGGTGCGTGCGAATCGCGGTTCCGAATCGCGGCGCATCCTGCTGCCGCGCACGGTGAATCCGACCTATTGCCAGGTGACGCGAAACATCACATGCAACCAGCAGATCGAAATCGAAGCAGTGAATTTCGATCGCCGCGAGGGACGCGTGGCGCTGCGCGCGCTGCAAACGTACGAGGGGCAGGATTTCGCCGCACTGGTGGTGCAGCAGCCCAATTTTTTCGGCATCTTGGAACAAGTGGATCAACTCACCGACTGGGCGCATGCCAACAAGATGCTGGTGATCGCGGTGGTGAATCCGACCGCGCTGGCGGTGCTCAAGCCTCCGGGCGAGTGGGGCGGGCTCGCAGGAGGCACACGAGGGGCCGATATCGTGTGCGGCGAGGGCCAGCCGCTCGGCGTGCCACTCGCTTCGGGCGGCCCCTATTTCGGCTTCATGGCGACACGCATGCCGTACGTGCGACAAATGCCCGGCCGAATCGTCGGCGGGACCTTGGATATCGAAGGCCGGCCGGGCTTCAGTCTGACCCTGCAGGCGCGGGAGCAGCACATTCGGCGCAGCAAGGCGACCTCCAATATATGTACCAATCAAGGACTCATGGTGACCGCGGCGACGATCTACATGGCGCTGCTCGGCGCCGCCGGCCTGAAGCGCGTGGCGGCGGCGAGCGCGCAGCGCACCGCGCAATTGGTGCGCGCGCTGTGCCAAATCGGGGGCGTTTCAGCGGTTTTTGACGCTCCGCGGTTTCACGAAGCCGTGCTCAAGTTGGACCGCCCGGTGGCGCCGGTGCTGGCCGCACTCGCCGAGCGCGGGATCTCGGGCGGACTCGATCTTTGCGCAAGCTATCCGGAACTCGGGCACGCGCTGCTGGTGTGTGCGACCGAAACCAAGACCGATGCCGACATCGACGCTTACGCTCGCGCGCTCGCCGACATCATGCGGCCAGCGTTCGTTGGGCGCGATTCCAATTGAGGGGACGGTTATGGCCGATCTGAATTTACGCGAGCCGCTGATCTTCGAATTGAGCAAGCCCGGCCGCCAAGCCAGGAGCCAATTTCCGCCGCAGCCGCCGCCGGAATCGGCGCCGGCAATCTGGGAGATTCCCGCGCATCTGCGCCGCGGGGCGCCGCCGCGGCTGCCCGAGGTCTCTGAGCTGCAGGCGGTGCGGCACTATACGCGTTTGTCGCAGCTCAACTTCTCGATCGATACGCACTTTTATCCCTTGGGCTCCTGCACCATGAAGTACAACCCCAAGGCCTGCAATGCGTACGCCATGTTGCCGGAATTCCTGGGGCGCCATCCGCTAGCGGCCGAGCCCCAGGGCTTTCTCGCATGCATGTACGAGCTGCAGGAGATGCTCAAGGACATCACCGGCATGCAGCGGGTCAGTCTCACGCCCATGGCCGGCGCGCAAGGCGAGTTCGCGGGCGTCGCGATGATTCGGGCCTATCATCGAGAGCGCAATGACGCGGCTCGTCGCCAGATCATCGTGCCGCAGGCCGCGCACGGCACGAATCCCGCCACCGCCGCGATGTGCGGCTGCAGCGTCACGGAGATTCCATGCGACCGCAACGGCGATATCGATATCGAAGCACTGAAGTCGGCGGTAAGCCATGAAACGGCCGGGATCATGCTCACCAATCCGTCCACCTTGGGCGTGTTCGAGCACAGAATCCAGGAGGTCGCGCGCATCGTTCACGACGCGGGCGGGCTCCTGTACTACGACGGTGCGAATCTGAACGCGATTCTCGGCAAGGTTCGCCCGGGCGACATGGGCTTCGACGTCATTCACATGAATTTGCACAAAACCTTCTCGACGCCGCACGGCGGCGGCGGGCCCGGTTCCGGCGCGGTGGGCGTCGGTCCGCGCCTCTCGCCCTTTATACCGATTCCGCTGGTGGGCAAGGAAGGGGAGAGGTTTCGCTGGTTGACGGAGCGGGACGAGCCGCAATCCATCGGCCGCCTGTCGGGGTTCATGGGCAATGCCGGCGTCAACCTGCGCGCGTACATCTACATGCGGATGTTGGGCCGCGAGGGCATGGTGCGGGTCGCCGAATTCGCGGCACTCAACGCGAACTATCTGATGAAGCGCTTGATTCAGACCGGCTACGAAGCGGCATACCCGATGCGCCGCGCCAGCCATGAGTTCATCATCACTCTGAAACAAGAAAACCGGCGCTATCAGGTCACGGCGATGGACGTGGCGAAGCGGCTTCTGGATCTCGGGTTTCATGCGCCGACCACGTATTTTCCCCTGCTGGTGTCCGAATGCCTGCTGATCGAGCCGACGGAAACAGAAACCAAGGAAGAACTCGACCAATTTTGCGATGCCATGGCGGTCATCCGGCGGGAAATGGAACGGGAGCCGGAGAAACTGCGCTCGGCACCGCATACAATGCCGGTCCGGCGGCTGGACGATGTGCGAGCCGTGAAACAACTCGATTTGGCTTGGAAGCCTGCCGCTTGAATGATTGAACGTGACAAACCCACCGGATTCGTGCGCCTGGTGCGCGCCTTCGGTTATTCTGCCCAAGGATTCCACCACGCTTGGCGGGAAGAGGCCGCTTTCCGTCAGGAGGTGTGCCTGGCGGTAGTGGTCATTCCCCTCGGCCTGTTCTTGGGCCATTCCGGCGTCGAACGGGCGCTACTGATTTGCCCGATGCTGCAGATTCTGGTTATTGAAATTCTGAATAGCGCGGTCGAGGCGGCGGTGGATCGCGGCGGCACGGAGCGCAACGCGCTCGCAGGCATGGCCAAGGACATGGGTTCGGCGGCCGTCATGCTCAGTTTTGCGATGCTGGGAACCGTGTGGTTCCTGATCTTGTCCGATCACGGACATTGAACCTCAATTTACAAGGATCGGCATGACCCGTACGTCTTTAGTGTTATCGCTCCTGTTGCTGGCCGGACGGGTTTTGGGCGCCACCGCGCCGGGCGTGCCCGTCACCGGACCCGGCGACGTGGGCACCAACGCCAATTGGGCGCAGACACTCGAGCGAATCGCGTCGGGCGTGGTGACGATTCAACTCGACAGCACCCGCGCTTTCGATACCGAATGGAACACCACCGCGCAGGCGACCGGATTCGTCATCGACGCGAAGCGCGGCCTCATATTGACGAATCGGCACGTGGTGACGCCGGGTCCGGTGACGGCGCAAGCCATATTCCAGAATCGCGAGGAAGTGCAACTCTACCCGGTGTACCGCGACCCGGTTCACGACTTCGGCATTTATCGCTACGACCCGGAGAAATTGCGTTTCATCAAGCCGGCGGAATTGCCGCTGTATCCCGCGGGAGCGGTGATCGGCCGCGAAATTCGCGTGGTGGGGAACGATGCGGGCGAGCAACTGTCGATTCTCGCCGGCACCCTGGCGCGTTTGGATCGCGAGGCCCCGGAGTACGGTTACGGCAAGTACAACGATTTCAATACGTTCTATTACCAAGCCGCGTCCGGCACCTCCGGCGGCTCTTCGGGGTCGCCGGTCATCGACATCGAGGGACGGGTGGTGGCACTCAACGCCGGCGGCGCAACCGGCGCGCAGTCGAGCTTCTATCTGCCGCTGCCCGCCGTTGCGCGCGCGTTGAAATACATCGACGCCGGCAAGCCGGTGCCGCGCGGCACCTTGGAGACCGTATTCAAGTACACGCCCTACGACGAATTGCGGCGTCTGGGACTCAATCCGGCAACCGAAGCACGCATGCGCAGCACCTATCCGAAGCTCACTGGAATGCTGGTGGTCGATGAGGTGCAGCCGGGTTCCGCCGCCGACGGCGTATTGTCGCCGGGCGACATGCTGATCGCGATCGACGGCAAACCGGTGCCGGAGTTCTTCGCTTTGGAAGACGTGCTCGATAATCACGTCGGTCAGGAAGTCAAAGTGGAGATTCAGCGCGGCGACGAAACCTTGCGCCACTCGCTCGAGGTGCAGTCCTTGAGCGCCATTACCGCCGACGAGTACATCGAATTCGGCGAAGCGGTCGTGCACACGCTTTCCTACCAACAGGCGCGCCACTACAATTTGCCGATCAAGGGCGTGTACGTCGCCAATCCCGGCTATGTGTTCGGCAGTGCGGGCATCCCGCACGGTGCGCTGATCAGTTCGTTCAACGGCAGGAAAACGGAGACGCTCGCCGATTTCGAAGCCGCATTGGCGGATCTTGCGGACGGCGAGCGAGCGGCCGTGCGCTATGTGACCCTGGAGGATCCGCGCGCAACGCAACTCAAAGTGGTGCGCATGGATCGGCGCTGGTTTCCCGCCCGTCACTGCAAGCGTGACGACGCGCTCGGAATTTGGCCCTGTGTGGCCCTGCGCGCGGGGCCCGCGGCGCCGCAGCTCAAGCCGGCATCGACACAATTCGCGAAGACCGGCGATCCGCGCATCGATCGGCTGGCACCGTCATTGGTCATGGTGACCTTCGATATGCCGTATTCGGTGTCCGGCGTGACCGAAAAGAATTACCATGGTACCGGCGTGATCGTCGACGTCAAACGCGGCTTGGTGGCGATCGACCGCAATACCGTGCCGCTGGCGATGGGCGATGTGCGCCTGACCTTCAACGGTACGGTGGAGGTGCCGGGTAAGGTCGACTTTGTACATCCGCTTCACAACCTGGCCATCGTGTCCTACGACCCCAAGTCGATCGGCGACACGCCGGTTCGCGCCGCGACGTTGCTCAGCAAGAATCTGAACCCCGGCGAAGACGTATGGGTGATCGGTCAGCGCAACGACTCGAAGATCGTGTCGCAGCGGACTCAGGTGGCGAGCGTCGACGCGGTTGCGTTCCCGTTGTCGCGCACCCTGCGCTTCCGGGACAGCAATCTGGAGGTGGTGAATCTGGTCAACGCGCCCGCAGATATGGACGGGGTATTGGCCAACGATAAAGGCGAGGTGCTGGCGCTCTGGTCGAGTTTCGCCTTCGAAACGCAGCGCGAGCTCGAGCAGGTCAATCGCGGCATTCCGGCCGACTTGGTCACGCAAATGATCGATATCGTCGCCGACGGACGACCGCTCTATTCGTTTGATGCGGAGTTCAACGTGCAGTCGCTCGCCGGCGCGCGCAAGTTGGGACTGCCGGACGAATGGGTACGCAGGTTCGAGGATCACGACCAGCAACGCCGCCAGGTACTCGGCATCGATCGGCTGGTCGCCGGATCGCCCGCCGCGGCACTGCTCGAGCCGGGCGATCTCCTGCTCGCGATCGACGGCAAGGTCGTCAATCGCTTTCGCGATGTGGAGCGCGCCGTTCAACGGCCCGAGGTGTCGGTCACGGTGTGGCGCGACGGCGCCGAGAAGATTCTGCACATGAAGACGAGCGAGCTCAACGGCCGCGATATCGATCGCGTGTTGATCTGGGCTGGAGCGACCCTGCAGGCTCCGCACCGGGCCATGGCGGCGCAGCGCGGCATCGCGCCCTACGGCGTATTCGTCTCGTTCTTCTTTTACGGCTCGCCCGCCACGCGTTATGGGCTGTATGCCGGCAGGCGCATCACCGAAGTCGACGGGCAGCCGACCGCCGACCTCGATGCGTTCATCAAGGTGGTTCGCGGCAAGCCCGATCGGGCCTCATTGCGGCTGAAAACCGTCGCTTGGAACGGTCAAACCGATGTCATCACGCTGAAGCTCGACAATCACTATTGGCCGGCCTATGAGCTCGTTCGAGGCAGCGACGGCACCTGGACTCGCACCGCACTCGACCCCGCCGAGACGACTGTGGCTCGCGCACCTTGAGCGTGCCATTCGACATATCCTCTGCCGCCCGAACGCAGCTGGCAGAAATATTGGCGATCTACAATGACGTGATTCTCAATACCACCGCCGTGTATGCGGACCAGGAGGTCACCTTGGCGAATCGCGAGGCGTGGTTCGACTCGAAAGCGGCTGGCGGCTTCCCGGTGCTGATTGCGCACGACGATTCGGGTGTCATCGGATTCGGCACCTTTGGCGAGTTTCGCGCCTGGGCTTGCTATCGGTACAGTGTCGAACACAGCGTCCATGTGCGCGCCGATTGCCGCGGCCGCGGTATCGGCCGGGCGCTCATTCTCGCGCTGCTCGAGGCCGCGGCCGGCATGCACAAGCACGTCATGATCGGCGGCATCGACGCGGACAACACGGTATCCATCGGCCTGCACCGCAGCCTGGGCTTCCAGGAGGTGGCTCATTTGCACGAAGTCGGCTTCAAGTTCGGACGCTGGCTCGACCTCAAGTTCCTGCAACGGCGCATTTGATATCATGAGCTTGTGGTAAGAGCGACACAGACCGAAATCGAAGAGGCCGTCGAGACCCTGCGCGCGGGCGATTTGGTGGTATTTCCGACCGAGACCGTCTACGGTCTCGGAGCCAATGCCTCCAATCCGGCTGCGGTGCGCAAGATATTCGAGGTCAAAGGTCGTCCGGCGGACCACCCCGTGATCGTGCACCTGGATAACCCGCGCTATCTGCACCGCTGGGTGGCGAACGTGCCGCCGGCGGCGGAACGATTGGCTGGCATGTTTTGGCCCGGCCCCCTCACCTTGATCCTGCCGAAGGCGGACAACGTCAACGACATCGTCACCGGCGGACAAGACAGTATCGGGATTCGGATCCCCTCGCATCCGATGGCGCAGCAGCTCTTGACCGCCTTCGGCGGCGGTATCGCGGCGCCCTCCGCCAATCGTTATGGCCACCTGAGTCCGACCAAGCCCGAGCACGTGCGCGATGAGTTCGGCGATGCGGTCCGGGTGATGCTGGATGGCGGCGATTCGCCGATCGGTCTCGAATCGACGATCGTGTCGTGCATCAACAACGAGGTGATTTTGCTGCGCCCGGGTTTCATCACCCGCTCGCAGATCGAAGCGGTGGTCGGCGAATTGGCGGCCGGCGGCACGGGGCCGCGTGCCCCCGGCGATCGAGCGCTGCACTACGCCCCGTCGACCCCGCTCGAGATCGTGGCGACCGACGAGTTGGAGGCGCGGGCCGGCGAGCTCGTGGCGCGCCAGGAAAAGGTGGCCGTGCTGGCGATGCGGCCGCCGCTGCATACCACGCGTTTTATGACGTGGATCAATGCGGGCAAAAAGCCCGATGCGTATGCTCACAACCTTTACAATCATTTGCGAACCTTGGACCGTGCCGGTTGCGTGAGGATATTCGTGCAGGAACTACCGCAGGACGAACGCTGGGCCGCAATCCTCGATCGCTTGCAGCATGCGAGCGGCATGCGCGAGGATCCGCTCGAATTGAGCGCGGGTTGAACCCTGTTGGCTAAGAGCTGATCTGATGGCCAAGGCGTCCAAAATTTGCATCGTGCGCCCAGACGCTTCGCAGGAGCTCGATCCTGCGCTGGATCCTCTCGCGCCCGACTCGATCAGGCATCTGGTGGCCCGATACGGGTCGCCTCTTTTCATCATCGATGCGGGCCGTGTGCGCGCTCAATACGAGCGGCTGGCCGCGGCATTGCCCGGGGTGGATCTGCATTACGCGGTCAAGTCGCTGCCGCATGCGTCGGTGGTCGACACGCTGCGCGCGGCGGGCGCGTATTTCGATCTCGCGACCAACGGGGAGGTCGATCTGGTGCGCCGCCTGGGGGTGCTGCCCGAGCGCTGCATTCATACGCACCCGATCAAGCGCGACGGCGATATCCGCACCGCGCTATCGTTCGGCGTGACGCGATTCGTCGTCGACAACCCGGATGAGCTGCGCAAATTCGTCAATTTCAGAGCGCGCACCTCATTGATGATCCGGGTCGCCTTCCGCAGCGATGCGGTGTGCGACTTTTCGCGTAAGTTCGGCTGCGAACCCAATGCCGTTCCCGATTTGCTGGCGCTTGCCGCGAAGTTGCGCATCAAGGTCGACGGACTGTCGTTTCACGCAGGTTCGCAAGCATCCGGACCGGCCATGCATGTCGAGGCCATCGAGGTGTGCCGCGGCTTGATCGGGCAAGCGGCGCGGCGCGGACACAACCTCGATACGCTCGACATCGGCGGCGGATTTCCGGTCGACTACGTCAATCGCTCGATCCCTATCGAGGAATTTTGCGCGCCGATTTGTCGCGCCCTGAGCTTGCTCGAGCACCCCTTGCGCATCATCGCCGAACCGGGACGCTTTGTTGCGGCGCCTGCCGCGGTGGCGGTGTCCTCCGTGATGGGGTGTGCGTTGCGCGATGGGCGCTGGTGGTACTATCTCGACGACGGCGTGTATGGGAGCTACAGTGGGCAAATGTACGATCATGCATCCTATCCGATAGAGTGCTTGGCGCCTGCCGGGCCCACCTACCCCTCGGTGCTTGCCGGGCCGACCTGCGACGGCATCGACGTCATCAACGACCGCATGGAGCTGCCGAAGCTTAAGAACGGCGATCTCGTCGTCGGGCGCTCGATGGGCGCCTACACCTGGGCATGCGCTTCAGAATTCAATTTCTTTCCGCGCCCCACGGTGTTGACGCTCGATCGCGGACGGCTCTGGCAAGAGGGGGTAGCTCAATGAGCCTGATCGCGACATGGAGCCGCCGACGGGTGCTCAAAGCCGGCGCGCTGGTGGCCGGAGTGTCCGCTGTCGGAATATGGGCGCCCCGGGCCCGGGCTCGGACGCTGGAGTCCGCGGCCGTCAAACGCCTCGCATTGCGCAATTTGCACACTCCGGAGTCGATCGAGCTGGAGTATTTTCGAGACAACGCCTACATCCCGAGCGCGCTGGCGGCGGCGCAAGTATTTTTGCGCGATTATCGCAACGGCGAGCAGCACCCCATCGACCCACCGCTGTTCGATTACCTATACGACGTTGCGCGCGCCCTGGGCGTCGACCCGGTATTTGGCGTGATTTCAGGCTATCGGTCGCCGCAGACCAACGAACGGTTGCGCGAACGCAGCAGCGGTGTGGCACGCCGCAGTCTGCACTTGGATGGGCGGGCCATCGATGTGCGTCTCGAGGGCATCGATTGCGCGGATCTTGCCGCCGGAGCGTTGGGCTTGGCTCGAGGCGGAGTAGGGTATTACCGCAGATCCGATTTTGTGCATTTGGATACCGGAGCGCTGCGCACCTGGCGCGGCTGATTGAGGAAGGCGCGGATACGCGCCAGTTCCTCATCGAGCGCCGCCGCCCGATGCTTCGCCCATTGCGGCGCACCGCCGCGCAGCCGGCTCAACGAACGCGCAATACTCAGACAGGCTCCTATGGCGCGGCGGTATGCCCGCGCCGCGCATCCAGCACCTGTTCCAGGCGCTCGTCATGGCCGTAGATGTCATCGAAGAACAGCACGTTGCCTTGTTCGGTGGCCATCGCGGTGCCATACACGATGAACACGCGAATGTGGTTCTTGAGATTGACGATGAGCGGCTTTTCGCCGTTCATGGCGGCCGATATCCTCTCGCGGGTCCACTCGGGCGAATCACGCAATACATACTGCGCGAGCCCCATGGGGTCGCTCACCCGCACGCAGCCATGGCTGAAATCGCGCCGCGACTCGCCGAACAGCGCTTGCGCCGGCGTGCTGTGCAAATACACGTTGTAGGGATTCGGCAGCATGAATTTCACCAACCCCAATGAATTATTGGGGCCCGGCCTCTGGCGCAGGCGCAGCGCCCCCGTGGCGAGCAGTTCGATCGTCTTCGGCGGTGTTAGGCATGACGGTGGCCGAATCGTCGCCGCCGCGTACGATTTCCATTTGATGCCGCTCGATGCTGGCCGGATCGCGGCGCGCGGCCGGGATGATTTCCTTGCGGGCGATGTCGTACGGGACGTCCCAATAGGGGTGGAATACCAGATAGGTCATATCCGCGCTGAACACCGGGGTTTGCGTGGCATGGAAGGCCTTGCCGACGATGACATCCATCTGGCGAATACTCGCTTCCGAGTCGCTGGTCGATTCGAAGGCGAACAGACGGAATTGGGGGATGTTGACGATGATGGGCGCGCTTGAGAGCTTCGCGGGCAACCAGCGCCACCGTTCCATGGTCAGCTCGATTTGACGCACCCTGAGGCTCAAGGGGCGTGTGAGCTGGGCGAACGTCGCCGGCCCCAATACGCCGTCCGGTTTCTCGCCATGCCGGGACTGAAAATGCTTCAAGGCATCGACTAGCGTGGGCGTCAAGGATTGCGGCGGCGGCAGCGGTTGCGCCGACCCGGGCGTGGTATCGCCGAGCGCGGAGAGCAAGTGCTGGAGTTGTGCGGCACCGGCATAGGCGCCGCCGGGTTTCAGCGATTTGGAGGGCAGCGGCGGTAGCCAGTTGATGCCGTCCTGGCTCGCCAGCACTCGATAGCGAGACAGCTGCTTCTTCAAGAGGGCGTAGTGCCTGAATTGCGGTTCGAGCGCATCGAGGGCGGCCGGCACGTCGATTGAGCTCGCCACGCGCTCGAGCGTGGCCGGCAGATCCAGATCGACCCGGTTGACCGTGAGGTTGTTTCCGACCGTGGCCGGATCGATTCGACCATAGTGCAGATCGGAGAGAAATCGCAGGCCGGCGTGCCACAGCGCGGTATCAAATGCGGCCCATTGCGCCGGATCGGACGGCGCGGCGGTCGGCGGTGCAGCGGCGGATGGTGCCGCGCCGGTTAAGCCGGTCAACATATCCGCCAAGCGATTTGTCGAATAATCCTCGGGGTCCAATCCGCGTTCCGCGCATTGCCGCAGCTGCTTTAGCAGCGAAACCGCCTGCACCGTCGGCGTCTCGCCGTCGCTCCACAGGAGCCGGTTGGGCGCGGCTGATTGCGGAGGCGGCGATTGCGGAGGCGCCGCGGACGCATCCGCGGCGATGAGGATGACAAGTGCGGTCGCAACGACTCGCAATTCAAGTGCTCCAGGGTTTCATTTGCTAGGATCTGCCGAATGACGCTGCACCGTACATGGATCATCCGCTAAATGAAACCCACGGTTCCTCCGGCGACCGCGATACACCGCATGGTGGAGCGCTGCCACGCGGGCGATGCTCCGACCTTGGTGGCCAGATTGCCCTCCGGCTGGGTGGTGATGGGCGATCGGCAGGTATTTCCAGGCTATTGCCTGCTGCTCGCGGATCCGGTGGCGGATCATCTGAATGCGCTCACGTTCGCGCATAGGGCGCAATTTCTCTCCGACATGACGCTCATCGGCGATGCGGTGCTCGCGACCACCGGCGCAATCCGCGTCAATTATGCGATATTCGGCAACGTCGAGCCGGCACTGCACGCACATGTCTTTCCGCGCCTGGCAAGCGAGCCCGAGGCCACGCGCACGGCGCAACCGTGGGCGTTCGATTGGAATCTGGCGCCGGCGTACTCGGATTCGCTGCATGGCGAGATGCGGCGCCGGATCGCGGCGTATCTCGAGGAGACCTTGGTCAAGCCGATAACGCTCCATCCTTGAGGTGCGCGTCGGTTAGAATGCGCGCCTTCACCGTCCCGAGCCGATCCTATGCGTGAGTTTTCCGAGTTGCCGGTGCTGCGTTTGAAGCGCAATGAAGACCGCCGGCTGCAGGCCGGGCATTTGTGGGTGTTCAGCAACGAGGTGGACGCGCAGCAAACGCCTCTGCCCAAGTTCACACCCGGCGAATTGGTGCGCGTGCTCGCCCACAACGACCGCGCCCTGGGATTGGCGTACGTCAACCCGCAGTCGCTCATCTGCGCGCGGCTGCTCGGCACCTGGAAACTGCCCGATGCGGCCTGGTTCGCGGCGCGCGTACGGATCGCTCTTGCGATGCGCGAACGGCTGTATGCCGAGCCGTACTACCGCGTGGTCTATGGCGAATCCGACGGACTGCCGGGCTTGGTGATCGACCGCTATGGCGCGCAATGCGTGGTGCAAATCGGCACAGCCGGTATGGAACGGCTCAAGGCGCCGATTCAAGAGGCGGTCGTGCAAGTGCTCGAGTGTGAAACGCTGTTGTTCAAGAATGACGGCTCGGCGCGGGAGTTGGAGGGTTTACCCGCCTATGTCGAGGCGGGCAGGGGCGGTATCGATGAATACGGGTCGGTGTTCGAGGATGATTTGAGATTCGCGCTGCCGCTCGCCCAAGGACAAAAAACCGGTTGGTTCTTCGATCAAGCGGCGAATCGCCGGGCGTTGACGAAATACGTGCGCGCCGGCGCACGGGTACTCGATGTGTTCAGCTACGTGGGCGCCTGGGGACTACGCGCGGCGCGACACGGCGCGGCGGAGGTGATCTGCGTCGACAGCTCGGCGCTCGCGCTCGAACTGGCCGCGAAAAACGCCGAGCGCAACGCGCTTAAAGTAACCACCCGCAAAGGCGATGCTTTTGCGATTCTGGAAGCCTTTGCCGGTGAGAACGCCCGGTTCGATATCGTGATCGTCGATCCGCCCGCGTTCGCCAAACGCAAAAAGGACTTGCCGAAGGCGCTGGCGGCGTATAAGCGCCTGAATCAGCTCGCGATGCAGCTGCTGGCCGCCGACGGGATATTGGTGTCGTGTTCGTGCTCCTATCACGTGAGCGCGGAGGACCTGCAGGAGGCGATCGCCAAGGCGGCACGCGGGGCCGACAAGCACGTGCAATTGCTGGAAATGGGCGGGCAGGCGCCGGATCATCCGGTGCATCCGGCGATTCCGGAAACCCGGTATCTCAAAGCCTATTTCTGTCGCGTGCACGACAGTTTAAAGTAGCGCGCATGCTGACCTATCCCCATATCGATCCCATTGCCATCTCGATCGGACCGCTGTTCGGTATCGGCCCGTTGCGCATTCATTGGTACGGCATCATGTACCTGATCGGATTCACCGCAGCTTGGTGGTTGGCGAGATACCGCGCTCGGCGGCCGGGATCGACTTGGACGCCGCTCGATATCGATGACTTGATTTTCTATTGCGCGGTCGGCGTCATCGCCGGCGGGCGGGCGGGCTGGTGCCTGTTTTATGGTCATGACGTCATCGCCGAGAATTGGCTGAACGCTTTCCACATCTGGGACGGCGGCATGTCGTTTCACGGCGGTATGCTCGGCGTGCTGGTGGCGACGATTCTCTTTGCGCGCGCAAAGGCCAAGCATGTCGGCGATGTGCTGGATTTCGTGGCGCCCCTTCCGGGCATCGGCTTGATGTGCGGCCGCTTCGGCAATTTCATCAACGGCGAGCTTTGGGGCAAGCCCACCGACCTGCCGTGGGCGTTCGGAGTGCCGAATGCCGAGGGAACATTGATTGCGAGGCACCCGTCCCAGCTTTATGAGGCGGCCCTCGAGGGTCTGGTGCTGTTTCTGGTGATATGGTGGTTCACTGCCAAGCCGCGGCCGCGCTTGGCGCCCTTGGGTCTGTTCCTGGTGGTGTACGGATGCGCGCGCTTTACGGTCGAATGGATAAGGCTGCCCGATGCCAACATCGGCTACCTGGCCGGCGATTGGCTGACCATGGGCATGCTGCTGACCATACCCATGATTCTCGGCGGGGTCGCGATGATGATTTATGCCTATCGATCGCACCAGCCGAGCGGCAATTTGAGCGCCGCCAAGGCTTAAGGCAGGCTCCCAGGGTGCGGCAATATCTCGATTTCCTGCGCCACATACGCGAGTCCGGAGCGCGCAAAGATGACCGCACCGGCACCGGCACCTTGAGCGTGTTCGGCTATCAGATGCGCTTCGATCTCGAGGCGGGTTTCCCGCTGGTAACCACCAAGCAGCTGCACCTGCGCTCCATCATCTACGAACTGCTGTGGTTTCTGCAGGGCGACACCAACGTCAAGTTCCTGCGCGACCACAACGTGACGATCTGGGACGAATGGGCGGACGAGCGCGGCGATTTGGGCCCGGTGTACGGCAAACAGTGGCGAAGCTGGCCGACCGCCGATGGGCGCACCGTGGATCAGCTCGCCAATGTGGTCGATCAGATCAGAAAAAATCCCAATTCCAGGCGGCTGGTGGTGAGCGCATGGAACGTCGGCGAGCTGGATCAGATGGCCTTGCTGCCGTGCCATGCGCTGTTTCAATTCTATGTGGCCGGCGGGAGGCTGTCGTGTCAGCTGTATCAGCGCAGCGCCGATGCGCTGCTCGGCGTACCGTTCAACATCGCTTCCTACGCGCTGCTCACCCACATGGTGGCGCAGCAATGCGACCTTGAGCTCGGTGAGTTCATATGGACGGGAGGCGATTGCCACCTGTACCTGAATCATCTGACCCAGGCCGATCAGCAGCTGTCGCGAACTCCGTACCCGTTGCCGCGGCTCGAGATTCGCCGCAGACCGGCGAATTTGTTCGGCTACGCATTCGAGGATTTCGACATTCAGGATTACCGGTATCATCCCGCGATCAAGGCGCCGATCGCCGTCTGAGGATTCATGAAGAAGAAGCTAGTGCACAAGCGGCCGATGATCGAGGTTCGCCACTCGCCCATCCACGGCTATGGGGTTTTCGCGCTGCGCCGGATTCGCAAGGGTGCGACCATCGTCGAGTATCTCGGCGAGCGGATCAGCCATGAGGAGGCCGACGCGCGTTATGTCGAGAAGGGCTCGCAGGACAACCACACCTTTTTGTTCACGGTCGATGCGCAGACCGTCATCGATGCCGGGGTCAACGGCAATGAGGCGCGCTACATCAACCATGCCTGCGATCCGAATTGCCAAAGCGTGCGCGACGCGCGACGCATCTTCGTCGAATCCATCCGTACGATTCAAGCCGGCGAAGAATTGGCCTATGACTATCACATTCAGCGCGACCTCGACGATGCCGCGGATGTCGATGAGGTTTTCGCCTGCCGCTGCGGCGGGCACGACTGCCGGGGCACCATGCTGGTAGCGCCGCCGAAGCGTGCTGCCCGGGGACACGCCACATCCAAAAAGGCGGACCGCCGCAAAGCTCGGGGCCGCGCGCCACGATGAGTGACATCGATCTTCGGACCCGCGATTTCGTGGTCCGCGATGAGTTCCTCACGCCGCAGCAGGTGCGTGCGCTCATCGGTTGCGCCGCGACGCGCCGCGAACGAGGCGACTTCGCCGCCGCGCGCATCGGCGCCGGCCGCGCGCTCGAGCGACGCGAAAAGATTCGCGGCGATTCGATCTGCTGGCTGACTGAGCCGTTGTACGCGCCGGAGCGCGAACTTCTTCGATCGCTCGAGGAGTTGCGCCTGCAATTGAACCGCAGCGTCTTTCTGGGGCTGTTCGAATCGGAGTGGCATTACGCGTGGTACCCGCCGGGAGCAGGTTACGCTCGCCACATCGATCAGCCGCAAGGCCGCGAACAGCGTCGGGTGTCGCTGGTGCTCTACCTCAACGAGCAGTGGCAATTCTGCGACGGCGGTGTGCTCAGGATATTTGCCGACGACGGGGGGTACAGCGATATCGAACCCCTGGGCGGACGGGTGGTGGCGTTTTTGACCGAGCGGCGCGCACATGCGGTGATGCCCACGCGCCGCGACCGATTGAGCCTCACCGGCTGGTTTCGCAGCCGTGAACAATATCCCTTGCGCTAGCGACCACGCTCGCCGGCTGGCGCGTCGAGCACCTCCGGCGTATAAATCGGCATGGAACTGGTCGTAGCTGCTTCGGAGAACGATGTGATTGGCCGCGGCAATCGGCTGCCGTGGCGGCTGTCGGCGGATTTGCGCCGCTTTAAAGCATTGACGATCGGCAAATGCGTGCTCATGGGCCGCAAGACCTACGAATCGATCGGCCGGGCGCTGCCCGGCCGTACCAATCTGGTGCTCAGCCGTTCACCCGAGTTTGCGCCGGGCGATTGCACCGTGGTCGCGACGCTGGAGGCCGCCCGAAGCGTCGCGGGCACGGCGTCCACGCTCATGGTGATCGGCGGAGCCGAGATTTACCGGCTATGCCTGCCGTTCGCGTCGCGCATTCACCTCACCTTGGTGCACGTCAAGATCGAGGACGGCGATGCGTTCTTCGGCGGCTGGCGAGGCCCGGAATGGCGCGAAACGGCGCGTGAAAGACACGAGTCGGACGACAAGAACTCCTGCGCCTACAGTTTCATCACGCTGGACAGGTCCGGAAGCGGCGCCAGCCGGGATTCGATCTCGCGCGCGGCGCGCGCATAGTCGATATCGGTGAGCGTTGCGGCGCCTCTGGTCAGCTCGGCAAGAATCTGTGCCTGGACGGCGCCGCGCTCGAGCGCGATCCGATAGGGAATCTCGTGATGAAACATCACCATCGAGTAACGCGGTATGAAGCGCTGCGGAAAGCGCCGCTCGAGCTCCAAAGCCAGGGCTTGACGCATGAGGAACGCGGAATCCGCGACTTGCTCGCGCATCTCCTGATAGTTCTCGAGCGCCATCGCGGTAATCGCGTCGGTATTGGGTTTTCGAGTCCGGTAAAACTCGCCGAACGCTGATCTCCCACGATGTGGAGCGCGCGATACAGGAGTCGAACTCGATGCAATCCTCGAAGCAGCAATTCATGCCTTGGCCGTGAAACGGCACCATGGCGTGGGCGGCGTCGCCGATGAGTGCGGCGAACGCGCCGACGTGCCAGCCCTGCGCGTGTACGGTGCCTAAAAATCCGGCCGGGTTGCGATTGGAATTCCGCCAAGCAATTAGGCATCAAGACGCGCGCGTCCGCGAAGTTCGCCGACATGAACTCATCGATCGCCGCGGGCGTGCCGAGGTTCGCGAAACTCACGGCGCCGCGCATGGGAAGAAACAGCGTCGCGGTGAAGCTGCCGTCCACGTTCGGCAGCGCGATCAACATATAACCGCCGCGCGGCCAGATGTGCAGCGCCTCTCGATCCAGGCGCTCGCCGCCGCGCGGCCCCGTTGGAATCGACAGCTCCTTGTAGCCGTGCTCGAGGTCGCGCTCGCGCGCCTCGATCAGCCCGCGTTCGGCCATGCGCCGGCGCATCACCGAGCCAGCTCCGTCGGCGGCCACCAGGGGCCGCATCGGGACCTCGACGATGCGGTCACGGCGCAGATCCTTGAGCTGCGCCACGCGGTCGTCGAAATCCACATGCTCCAAACGATGCTCGAATTTCACGCTAACCCCACGCTCCCGCAGGGCGACGCCGAGCAGCGCTTGATTGAGCCGCTGTCGCGAGATCGAGTAGATGACTTCACCGGGCCGCTGTCCGTAGGGCTGCAGCGAGCCCGATCCCTCGCGCGGGTGAACGAATCGGCCGCGCATCGGCACCAGCGAGCTCTCGATTTCAGCGAAGATGCCGGCGATCGCGAGGGCGTGTATGCCACGGTCCGCCAGCGCCAAATTGATGGATCTGCCGGATTCGCCGGCGCTGCCTCGCGGATCGGGGCGGCTTTCATAGAGCGTCACCCGCAGGCCGCGGCGCGCGAGGAGAATCGCGAGCAGCGCGCCCGTGGGACCCGCGCCGACGATGGAAGCAGAATCGCCCGGGAATGTCACGAGTCGACCGCGCGCGCCAGCGCCTCGACGGCGAGAAAGACGTCGTGATATGAATTGTAGAGCGGAGCCGGCGCGAAGCGCAGGATGTCCGGTTCCCGCCAATCCCCGATCACGCCCGCCGCAATCAGGCGTTCGTGGCAGCGCCGGGCTTGCGGTCCAGGAAGGATCAGACGCAGGCTCAATTGACAACCGCGCGCGCTCGCTTCGCCCGGGCGTGATGATCTGCACCGCCCGCGGCAGCAGATTTTCGATCAAGGATTGCAGGAATCCGGTGAGCGCAATCGACTTCTCGCGCAGCCGCGCCATGCCGGCACGCTGAAACACATCAAGCGAAGCGAGCAACGGAGCGCTGGAGAGTATCGGCGGGTTGCTGATCTGCCAGCCTTGGGCGCCGACCATGGGCGTAAATTGCGGCCCCATCTCGAAGCGCGTGGCGGCGGGGTGTCCCCACCATCCGGCAAAGCGCGGCAAGTCGGGACGCTCGCCGTGGCGCTCGTGGACGAAGCAGCCGCCGACCGCACCGGGGCCCGCATTCAGATACTTGTAGCTGCACCAGACGGCGAAATCGGCATTCCAGTCGTGCAGCTGCAACGGGATATTGCCGACCGCGTGCGCGAGATCAAGGCCGACGTTCGCGCCGCTGTCGCGCGCGGCAGCGATGAGCGGAGCGAGATCGAATGCCTGGCCGGTCGAGATACTGCACGCCGGGCAACAGCACCAGGGCCAACCGGGGACCCTCGCGCTCCAAACACGCGATGAGATCCTCCGCCCTCAAACAGCGTTCGCCTTCGCGCGGCGCGACCTCGATCAGGTGCTCCGCCGCATTGAGTCCATGAAATTCGAGCTGCGAGACGATGGCGTAGCGATCGGAAGGGAACGCCGATTTTTCGATGAGCACGCGGTTGCGTTGGCCGCCCGGCCGGAAAAAACTGACCATCATCAGATGCAGATTCACGGTCAGGGAATTCATGGCGACGACTTCGGTCTCGCCGGCGCCGACCAGAGCGGCCAGCGCGGCGGCCGCCCGCTCGTGATAGCTGATCCACGGGCGCTCCGCCGCGTGATGCCCGAGGACCGCCAGGCGCTGCCAGTCGATCAACTCCTGCGTCACGTATTCGGCGGTCGATATGGTTTGCAGCCCGAGCGAATGACCGCACAGGTACACCAAGCGGCGGCCGCTTTCGTCGTGCGGATGATGAAATTCGGCGGCGAATGCCGCCAGCGGATCGTGCGCATCTTGCTGGCGCGCGCCGGCCGCGTTTAGACCCAAGCCGCTCAGGCTACGCTCCCCCGGCGCCGCTCATCCGGCCGGCGGCTCGAGCACGGAGCCGCAGGAGGTGCAGGTGCGGTGTTGGAGGTTCGAATAAAATCTCGAAAATATGCCCGGCAGCTGCGTCTCGATGTTGCGCACCGCGACCCGCTCCAGGTAAAGGCAATGTCCGCAGTTTTCGCAATACCACGAGAATCCGTCCAGTTCATCGGCGCCGCGGCGCCGCTCGACCACGATGCCGACGCTGCCGGCGGGTCGCTGCGGCGAATGCGGCACCTCGCTCGGGAGCAAGTAGACCTCGCCTTCGCGAATCGGCACATCGGTGCGGCGGCCGGACTGAATGGTTCTGAGCACCATGTCGCCCTCGACCTGGAAGAAGAATTCCGCGCCGGGGTCATGATGAAAATCCTTGCGTGAATTCGGGCCGCCCACGGCCATTACGATGAACTCGCTGTCCTCGAATAAAAGCTTGTTGCCGACCGGCGGTTTGAGCAGGCCGCGGTTCCGATCGATCCACTCGCGCAGGTTGAACGGCGCCGATAGGTGCATGGCGGCATTATAGCGAGGTCGTGCACTCAATGCAGACGGGCGGCGCATCGGGCGCATCCAAGCGCAACGCGGTGAGGCTGCCTCCCCAGACGCATCCGGTGTCGAGTCCGATGACATCGTCATTCCTGAAAAAACCCAGCGTCGACCAATGGCCGAAGATGATTCGCGTGCCCCGCCAGGCGGCGTTCTCGGCCTCGAACCAGGGGATCAACGATGGCCGTTGCGATTGCGCCGGCCCAAGCTTCTCGCGCAGCGCCAACCGGCCGTGCGCGTCCAGGTAGCGCAGCCGCGTGAAGCAATTGGCGATGAATCGCAGCCGCTCCGCGCCGCGCAGCGCAGGGTCCCACCGATCGGGCTTGTCGCCGTACATCTCATTGAATAATTTCTCGGGATTGTGCCGCAAGGCGCGCTCGAGCTCGCGGGCGCAGTTCTGCGCCATCCGCAAGTCCCACTCCGGGGGCAAGCCAGCGTGCAGCATGCACAGCTTGAGCGCCTGATCGTCGTGCAGCAGCGGCCGGTACAGGAGCCATTCGAGCAGGGTATCGCGATCGGAAGCGGCCAAAACCTCCGCCAGCGTGTCGTCGCTGCGCACTCGCGCGCAGCCGAGCGCAACCGCCAAGAGGTGCAGGTCGTGGTTGCCCAGCGTGACGGTGGCGGCATCGCCGAGCGCGCGGACGCGGCGCAGGACCTGCAGCGAGGCTGGACCGCGATTGACGAGATCCCCCACGAACCAAGCCTGGTCCCGATCGGCCGAAAACCTTATCGCGTCGAGCAGCGCCTCGAGCTCGGTGTCGCAGCCCTGCACGTCTCCGATTGCATAGAGAGCCATCGGGTACGCCTGACTAGTGTAGAACTCCGGGCATCGCCAGCCTGAACGGCGCGATGGGCGCATCGAATTGCTGTCCGTTGTCGGCCAGCATCTGATAGCTGCCCTGCATGGTGCCGACCGGCGTCTCGATGACGGTGCCGCTGGAATAGCGAAACCCCTGGCCGGGCTTGAGGTAGGGTTGCTCGCCGACCACGCCTTCGCCGCGCGTCTCCTTCACGTTGCCGTTGGCATCGGTGATGATCCAATGGCGCGTGAGGAGACGTGCCGGAACCTGTCCCTCGTTGCGAATGGTGATGGTATACGAGAATACAAAGCGCTTGTCGCCCGGGTTCGACTGCTCCTCGACGTAGGAGGTTTCGACCTCGACGTGGATTCGCGGATTCGCCGGTACGGACGCCATGAGTTGCATTACCTTGAGTTCAGGCGCACCGCCAGCACGTCGCAGTGCGCGGCGTGCAGGACCGTGTCCTCGGTAAAATTGACGAGGATCGCGAGGCCATGGCGCTCGCGGCTGCCCAGAACGATCAAATCGGCGCGCTCTTCCGCCGCCACCCGCAGGATCTCCGCCTTGGTATTGCCGATTTCGACCCGGCCCTTGGCGCGCGCCAGCCCAACGCGTGCGATGAGCTCATCCAGCCGTTGGCGCGAGCGTGCGGCCAAATCCGCTTCGATTTGCATCGTCGGCAACATCGTTTCGCCCATCGGCTCGACCGGCACGAATTCCACGACATGCAGCGCGACGATGGCGGCATTCGAGTACGCCGCGATGTCTCGACCGGCGATGATGACCGGGTCGCCGTCGTCCGACAGATCGGAGAGGATCAAGACTTTTTGGTAGCCGGCCATGCGAATCCAAGTATAGCGGAGTGCGCCGCGGCTTAAGCGCCGTGTTGGGGCCGCAGCCGACTATAATGCGCCGCAAGCAGCCCGAATTGCGCCGGAGCCAGCGTTTCGGGGCGCAATTGCGCATCGATGCCGCAAGTCTCGATGTCCTCGACGGTCAGCAGGCCTTTGAGCCCATTGCGCAGGGTCTTGCGGCGGTGGGAGAAAGCGGCGGTCACGAGCGTTCGCAGCGCGCCATCGTCGCCGATGTCGAACCGCGGCTCGGCGCTCGGGCGCATGCGCACGATGGCGGACCACACCTTGGGCTTCGGATGAAATGCCCCGGGGCCCACCTCGAACAGGGCTTGCACCTCGGCATAGGCCGCGAGCATCACGGTCAATCGCCCATAATCCTTGCCGCCGGGCGCCGCCGCCATGCGATCCACGACCTCCCTTTGCAGCATGAAATGCATGTCGGCTATTGCGGCACGCTGTCTCAGCAGGCGAAACAGAAGCGGGGTGGAGATGTTGTAGGGCAGATTGCCCACGATCCTAAGCGGCGGGCCGCCGGCGCGCAGTCGCTCGAAATCGGTGTCGAGCACGTTCTCGAGATGCACGCGCAAGCGCGTCTGAGCACGAGGATCCGCGGCGAGCGAGTGCGCGAGGTCGCGGTCAATCTCGATGACGTCCAGTTGCTTGGCCCGCTCGAGAAGGCTCCAGGTGAGGGCGCCGCGGCCCGGTCCGACCTCGACCACGCGCTCACCGCTCGAAGGCGCCACCGCATCGACGATGCGGCGTATCACACTCGGATCGTGCAGGAAATGCTGTCCGAAGCGTTTACGAACCGCCATAACCGGTACAGTGGCTCGCCAACTCGATTGCCAACGCCAACGCGGCCCGCAGGCTGCCCGCGTCCGCTTTGCCGGTGCGCGCCAGGGAAAGCGCCGTGCCGTGATCGACGCTGGTGCGCAGAATCGGTAGTCCCAGAGTGACATTGACGGTATTGCCGAAGCCGGCATGTTTGATGACCGGCAGGCCTTGATCGTGATACATCGCCACCACCACATCCGCGGCCTCGAGGAACTGCGGCGTGAAGGCCGTATCGGCCGGTATCGGGCCGAACACGTTCAAGCCCTCGGCCTGCAATTGGCGGATCACCGGAGCGATCACCTCGACCTCCTCTCGACCCAGATAGCCGGATTCTCCGGCGTGCGGATTCAAGCCCAAAACGGCGATACGCGGCGCGGCGAGGGCGAAGTGACGCCCCAAATCCGTGTGCACGATGCGCAGCGTGGTCCGCAAACGCTCCGCTGTGATCGCACGCGACACCTCCGCCAGCGGCAAATGGGTGGTTACCAGGGCGACCCGCAGCCGGCCGCTCACCAGCATCATGACGGGCAGCGCCGCGCGGGACCTCCCCGCCAGATATTCCGTGTGCCCGGTGAATGCGAAGCCCGCGTCCATCAGCGTGCTCTTTTGCACCGGAGCCGTCACCATTGCGGCGAATTCGCCGTTCATGCACCCGTCGCAAGCGCGATCGAGCATCTCGATGACATAGGCAGCGTTGCGCGGATCGAGTACCCCCGCGACCACCGGCTGCGCGGTCGGCTGATGCAGCACTCTGAGTATGCCGGCCCGGTGAGCGGCGACGGCGCGTGAGGGGTCGTATCGCTCGATCGTGAGCGGCAGATTCAACGCCGCCGCGGTTGCCGCCAAAAGAGCGGCATCCGCGGCCACCACGAGATCGGCCTGCCAATCATGCTGGGCTAGAACGACGCAGGCGTCCGGCCCGATTCCGGCCGGCTCGCCCGAGGTGATGACGATTCGCGGTACCCACACGGGCTACATCTTGGTTTCGACGAAAGCCTCGTCGCGTAATCTGCGCAGCCAAAGCTCGGTCTCCTCGTCTGCCTTGCTCTCGCGAATCGAGGCAAACGCCCGCTGGCGGCGCACATCGTCGGTGCTGTCATAGGTGCGGGTGCCGAGCATCTGCACGATGTGCCAACCGTACCGGGATTTGAAGGGCTCACTGATCTCGTTGACCTGCAGATCTTCGATGGCCTTGTCGAATTCCGGCACAAAGGTGCCCGGGCCGCTCCAGCCGAGGTCGCCGCCGTCCGGCGCCGACCCGGGATCTTCGGACGCCGTCGAGGCAATGCCGGCAAAGTCTTCGCCTTTCAAAATGCGGTCGCGCAGCTTGTTGAGTTTCTGACGCACGGTTTCATCATCGTCCAGCTCGTTCGGCTTCATCAAAATATGGCGCAGGTGAATTTGGTTGATGACGACCTTGGCCTCACCGCCGCGCCGTTCATTGAGCTTCACGATATGAAAACCGCTCGGTGTGCGCACCGGGTCGCTGACATCGCCGGGCTTCATCTTGACGACGAGCTCGAGAATGAACTGCGGTAGCTGAGTGCCTTTGCGCCAGCCGAGTTGGCCGCCGTCGAGCGCCGTCTGACTGTTCGAATTGGCGATCGCCAACTGGCCGAAGTCTTCGCCCTTGGAGGCGCGAGCGGCCAGGTCTTGCGCCTTATGGGCGATTTCATCGAGCTGTTTCGGAGTGGCGGCCTCCGGCAGGGAGAGCAGAATATGTGACACGTTGAATTCATCGTTGGCCGCGGCGGTTTGTTGGCGCGCGAGATATTGGTCGAGTTCGCGTGGTGTCACATTGATATGGGCGATGACGTCGCGCTGCCGCAGCGTAGTCAATGTCAATTCCTTGCGCATGGATTCGCGATACTGCTTGTAGTCGACGCCTTGAGCGGCCAGGGCGGTGGGCAATTGGTCGAAGGGAATCTTATTGCGCTGCGCAATATCCTGCAGCGCGCTGTTCAGCTGCTCATCCGAGATGGTGAGGCCGACATGTTTGGCGCGCTGCATTTGAATTTCCTGCAAAACCAGCCGCTCGAGCACCTGCTGGCGCAGCACGCTCTGCGGCGGCATGTCGATTTTCTGTTCCTGAAGTCGCTTGATCACGGCCCCTATCTGTTCGTCCAAGTCGCTCTTCAGCACCAGGCCGTCGTTGACGATGGCCGCAATGCGGTCAAGGAGCTCGCCATGTGCGCCGATGTCCCGGGTTTGCGCCTCGGCCAGCGGCGCGACCAGGATCGCACTCAAGATGCCGCAAAGGGCCGCTAATTGACGCATAGATCGCTCATTTTCATGATATTAGGCTACTCGGCATTGGGATCGCGGCTGGAATATCCGCTGATCTCTTTTGATAAAAAGGCATTCGCAGGCTTTCCGACCGAGCTCAAGCCCGTCAGTTCCAATTGTAATGCAATCGAGGTGTCGAGTCCCCCGTTGCGGTTGGTGACATAGCGGCGCTGCAGGACCTGAATTCGCCAGCAGCAGCTCTTATATTCGATTCCAGCCAATTGTTCGATGGTTTGGTGGTCCTCGAGCGAGTAAACCCAGCGCCCGACGGTGTTCCAATGGCTGGCTATCGGCCAGGCGAACGAGCCGTCGTATTGCTTCAAGATGTTCTGTTGAAAGCGGTAGCCGAGATTCACCACCTCGGAGGGGTCCGGGCGGTACTGGATCAGCACCTCCGATTTGTCGGTTTGCGCGGTGTAGGGATTCACCTGGTAATCGAGGTTCACGCTCCAATGCCTGTAGGCCGTCAACGACAACTCGCTGATGATGTCCGAGGCGTGGGTGCTCTGCGGGGCCTCCCCGGGCAAGGTCACTTCGGGAAGGGTCAAGTAGCGGATCTGGCCTACGGTTGCCGACAGGTACTGAACGCCGGTGGTTTGATTGATCAGCCGCGTGGTCATGCCGATCGCAACCTGATCGGCGTCGCCGATGCGGTCATTGCCGACGTATCGGTTGGTGCGGTATAGCTCGACCAGATTGAAGTCCGGCATGCCGGTATCGAAAATCGGCAATTCATTCTGATTGCGGTAAGGCACATAGCTGTAGACCATGCGCGGCTCGAGCGTCTGGGTGAATTGCCCTTTCGAACCCGCGTCCCGCTCGAATATCAGCCCGGTGTCGAGCCTCGCATACGGCACGGTGAGAGTGGGCGTACTCGGTTCGCCGTACGATGCGTTCTGCAAGTCGTATTGCAAGAAGTGGTATCCGATCGTGGGCTCGAAAAAATACCCGGCCGTGCGATCCGACCAGCGGATCTCCGGTGAAAGATCCACACGCATGCCGGCGGGCCCGACTTCGCGTACGAAATTGGTGGCTTCGCTGTCCAACAAGAATTCGAATCTGCTGTCGAGGATGGGCCACAGACCAACGGCTTCCACACGCGGCACGCGCGAATACGGCCGGTCGCCCGCATCGACCGAGGTATCGATGGTTTGGAAATTCTGCAGCTGCGCACGCACCCGCCACGCATCGTCGTAGTACAGGAGGTCGGCGCGGCGTTCGAGGAAGGTAACGCTGGTCTGATCGGTACCGGCGCCGAAATTCTCGAAGTAATTGCTGTCGCTGACGCTGGCGATGTCGGCATCGAGCCGCAGCCCCGGTTTCAGATCGGTAATATCGGTGAGGTGCACATAGGCGCGATCACTGTGTGCAAGCGCATCGTTCGGCAGGAAATTCTCTTCGATTTGACCGTGCGAACTCAGCGTCAAAAAGCGAAATTCCCCGCCGAGCTGCACGCCGCGCTGGGATAAATAGCCGGGCGTCAGGGTCAGATCGTAATTCGGCGCCAGGTTGAAATAATAGGGCACCTCGAGCTGGTAGCCGCTCTGGCCGGAATGCCCGAAACTCGGGAACAACAAGCCGCTCTGGCGCTCGGGGCCGAGTGGAAACGCCAAATACGGCGTGTAGAAAATCGGCACATCCTTGAACCGCATGACCACGCCGTGCGCGCTGCCCTGATCCTGGTTGGTGTCCAGAGTGATCGACGATGCCTGCAGCATCCAGTCCTGATTGCCCACGGGGCAGGTCGTATATCGCACCTTCTCGAGATTGACCTTGCCGTCGGGGTGCACCGACATTTCCTGCGCGAAGCCACGGCCATTGCGGTCGAAGATCTGGAAATTGGCCTTGTCGAAACTCGCGCCGCCCAGCGCATCGTATACGCCGCTGTCGCTGCGAATGCGCAGCCGCGGATCATCGAAGTCGACCGCGCCCGTGACCGTCAATTTGCCGGTCTTTTCGTCATAGGTGACCGAGTCCGCCGCTACGCTGCGCGTATCCTGATGAGCCTGCACGTGGCCCGTCAATACCGCGGAGCCCTGGGCATCGACCGAAGCGCCGTCGCTTTCGATCCGGATCAGATGATCGCCCACGGCAGCTGCGGCAGCGGAGGCGGCCGTCGGCGCGTGGCGTTTGGGAGGAGCGGGGCACATATCGCCGGCGCGGACCCGGGAAGTTGCCAGAAGGCAGAAAATGACGGCCAATGCGGCTCGAACGTAAGAAGCCATGGGCAAAGTGAATCGCCTTAGTCGGTATACTTGAGCCGCCGCATTAGCGGTGTACGAATGGTCAAGCATGGGTGTACCGGATGCAAGCGATTCCCGCCTGGAGCTGCTGACTCGATGGGTCACGGATGACCTCGGTTTCACCGCGGGCCGGATCGAACCGGCCTCCGGCGATGCGAGTTTCCGCCGCTACTTTCGCCTCAGCCGCGGAACCGAAACCTACATCGTCATGGATGCCCCGCCGGACAAGGAAGCGCTGGCGCCTTTCGTCAGCGTTGCACAAACCCTGAAGGGCATCGGCTTGAACGTGCCGGTCGTTTTGGCGCGCAACTTGCGGCAGGGCCTTTTGTTGTTGTCCGATTTAGGCACCCGGCTGTACCTGGACGATCTGGCCGCGGAGCGCGAAGTCGATCGGCTCTATACGGATGCCTTGGGCGCGCTCATCAGAATGCAGACCCGCGGCCGCGCTGCCGCGAGCGCGCTGCCGCCCTACGACCGCGCTTTGCTGTTGCGCGAGTTGGAGTTGATGCCGGAATGGTTCTTGAACCGCCACTTGGGACTTCCGGCCGGTGCCGGGCGCGCCATGCTCGACGGTGTGTTCGATGTCCTGGTGCGATCGGCGCTTGAGCAGCCGGCGACGTTCGTGCATCGGGATTACCATTCGCGAAATTTGCTGGTGAGCGAGGATGCCAACCCCGGAATCCTCGATTTTCAGGACGCGGTGTACGGTGCCGTCACGTACGATTTGGTTTCATTGCTCAAGGATTGCTACATCGCATGGCCGGTTGCGCGAGTGAACGATTGGGCTCTGCGCTATCGCGAACAGCTGCTTGAAGCGGGATTCGTCTTGGGCGCCGATGAGGTCGAGTTCATTCGTTGGTTCGATCTCATGGGGCTGCAGCGGCACATCAAGGTGCTCGGCATATTCGCGCGGCTTTATTATCGCGACGGCAAGTCCGGATACTTGAAGGATCTGCCGCGGGTGCTGGCGTATACCAAAGACGCGGCTTCCCGCTATCCGGAAACGGCGGAATTCGCCGAGTACATCGAGGCGCACATCGGCCCGCGATTCGACGCCGCCCAGGCGCGCGCGGACGCACGCGACGTAGCACCAACATGAGCACGACGACCGAACGGCCTCGCGCCGCGATGATCCTGGCCGCCGGACGCGGCGAGCGCATGCGACCCCTGACCGATCGTTGCCCCAAGCCGCTGCTGCGAGTGCGCGGCAAACCGCTGATCGAGCATCACGTGGAGCGGCTGGCGACGGCTGGCATCAGGCGCATCGTGATCAATCTCGCTTGGCTGGGGTCGATGATCCGGGATTACCTGGGGGACGGCTCGCGCTATGGGGTGACGCTGACCTACAGCCACGAGGAGCCGCGCGCACTCGAGACGGCGGGCGGCATATTCCGAGCATTGCCCTATTTGACCCCCGGCCCATTTCTGGCGGTGAACGGGGACGTTTTCACCGATTTCCCGTTCGCGCAGGCATCGCTCAACACGGATCGGGATGCGCACTTGGTTCTAGTGCCGAATCCGCCGCAGCATCCCGGCGGTGATTTCGGACTGGAGCACGGACTCGCCGTGCCGAGCGCGGCCGCGCAATTCACCTTTTCCGGCATTGCCGTGTTCAGGGAACGATTCTTCGAGAATTGCGCCGATGGAGCGTTCCCGCTGAAGCCGCTGCTGCTGCGCTCGATGGCGGCGCGGCGCTGTTCGGCTGAGCTGTACGCGGGGATCTGGGAGGACGTGGGCACGGCGGAGCGGCTGCAGGCTTTGAACGCCTAGGAGGGAAGGAGCCCGTCTGAGGTACACTGGCCCCATGTCGCAATTCAAGGGCATCCCTATAGTAGAGCCGCAGCGCCCGGCCCGAAGCGGCGAAAAATACGTGACGCCCCAAGGATTTACAGCGATCAAGGATGGCATCAAACCGACTGTCGCGACGGCCGCGGCTACCGCTTCGCCGGTCGGGACCTCAGGGCCTGGCCGAAAACCTCCGTGGTTGCGGGCACGCGCGCCGATGGGCGCTGCATTCGCTGCGGTCAAGGGAATTGTCCGGGAACATCGGCTGAGCACCGTCTGCGAGGAAGCCAAGTGTCCGAACATGGGCGAGTGCTGGAACGCGGGGACGGCGACGATCATGTTGATGGGCGCCGTTTGCACGCGCGCCTGCCGGTTTTGCGCGGTGGACACCGGCAATCCGCGTGGCTGGCTCGACAGGGAAGAACCCGAGAACGTCGCGCGCTCGGTCGAGTTGATGGGCCTCAAATATGTGGTCCTCACCTCGGTCGATCGGGACGACTTGGTGGACGGCGGAGCCGCGCATTACGCGGCGGCGATTCGCGCCATCAAGCGGCGCAATCCCGCCACCGCCGTCGAGGCCCTGACGCCGGATTTCGCGGGTGTGATGCGCGACGTGCAAACCGTCATGGATTCCGGGTTGGACGTGTTCGCGCAGAATATTGAGACCGTGGAGCGGCTCACGCACAAGGTACGGGATCCGCGCGCGGGCTACGGGCAGACCATCGAGCTGCTGGGAGCCGCCAAGCGCCACCGGCCGGCGGTGCTGACCAAGACGAGCCTGATGCTCGGCTTGGGCGAAACTGACGACGAGTTGCGCGCGTGCATGCAAGACCTGCACGCGGCATCGGTCGATATCTTGACGCTGGGGCAGTATCTGCAGCCCACCCGGAATCATCTGAATGTCGAGCGTTTCGTGACCCCCGATCAATTCGCGCAATACCGCGATTGGGCCCTCGAATCGGGATTTTTGGAATGCGTGTCCGGACCCTTGGTGCGCTCGAGCTATCGTGCCGAAACCACGCTTGCCCGTTACTTAGAGCAATGAATGATGCGCCACTGATTCGCCATCTCGGGCTCGTACCGTACGAGTCGACCTGGCGCTCGATGCAGCGTTTTACGGACGAGCGCGATGGGTCGACTCCCGACGAGATTTGGCTGCTCGAGCATCCTCCGGTGTTTACCTTGGGATTGAACGCGAGTCGCGAGCATCTAAAATCCGCGGGCGACATCCCGGTGGTGCAGATCGATCGCGGCGGACAGGTGACCTATCACGGGCCGGGCCAACTGGTGGTCTACCCGCTCATCGATCTGCGGCGTCGAGCGCTCGATGTGCGCCGGCTGGTCGTGGCGCTCGAGACTGCCGTCATCGCCTACGTGGCTGAATTGGGGGTGGCGGCGAGCGGGTCGCGTGAGGCCCCCGGGGTCTATGTCGGGGGCGCGAAACTGGCGAGCATCGGTTTGCGTATTCGCCGCGGCGCGAGCTACCACGGCCTCGCGCTCAACGTATCACTGGATCTTGAGCCCTTCGAGCGCATCAACGTCTGCGGCTACCCCGGGCTCAGCGTGACGCGGCTTCTCGATCTGGCCGGTGGCGCCGATGTCGGGGCGGCGGCGGCCGGGCTGGTGCCGCATCTCGTGCGGCAATTGGGATATCACAGCGCCATCAACACCGATTTACAGGCGGTGAGTTCGCGGTAGATGGCGTCGAGCTGCGCACGGCTTTGCGCGCGCACGACATACGTCACCGCCAGAAAATTCCCGTCGGTGCTGGTGCGTACCCGTACGCTGGAATCCGGCAGCGGCCCCGCATGCCGTTCGATGATGGCCTGGGTGAGGATGCGCAGAGCGCTATCGTGGCGGCCCATGACCTTGATGGGAAAGTCGCTCGGAAATTCCTCGGGCGTCGCGCCGCTCATAGCGCGGGGGTCCCGGCGAGTTCGCGGGTGTACTCGAGGAAAGCGGCGTGTATGCGCCCAAATAATGGTCCGGGCCGGCCGGTGCCCACGGGTTTGCCGTCGAGAGTCGTCACCGGCAGGATGCCGCGGGTCGAGAACGCCAGCCATATCTCATCGGCAGCGCGCAGCTGCGGTTCGCTGACCGGAACGCTTTCGCTGCCAGCCTTTACGCGCATGGCGAGTTCATGCACCACGTCGCGCGTTGTACCGGGCAGAATACGCGCGCTGTTCGGCGGCGTTCGAATCACTCCCCCGGAAATGACGTGAACCGTGGTCGAGGAGCCTTCGGTGAGTTCGCCGCGCTCGATCATGATGGTCTCAAACGCGCCGGCATCCACGGCGAGCTTCTTGAGCAGAACATTCGCGAGCAGTGCCGTCGATTTGATGTCGCGGCGTGCCCAACGGGTGTCGGCGGCGGTCACGGCCGCAACACCGCGCTCGAGCATTTGCCGGGAGGGAGCCTCCAGCGCCGTGGCATAGGCGAAGATCGTCGGTTCGAGCCCGTCCGGCCATGCATGATTTCGGCCAAATTCCGCGCCGCGAGTCACCTGCAAATAAAGATATTGGTCCCCACCGCCGTTGCGCTCGATGAGCTCGCGGCACAGGTCGCTCCACTCGGGATGCGACAAGGGGGCCGTCATACGTATTGCCTCGAGACTGCGCGCGAGCCGATCCAGATGTTGGCGCAGCCTGAACGGCCGACCGCCGAACACGGGCACGACCTCGTAGACCGCGTCGCCGAATAGGAACGCGCGGTCGAGCGGCGAGACCCGCGCCTCGCTCAAGGGCAGGTATTGGCCGTTCAAATGACAGATCGGCAGCGGCACGCTCAGGTAAACCAAAGCCGAACGGTGTCGATCGTCCGGCGCCACCAGCCTCCTGCCGCGACGCTCGTCGAGGGATGCAGGGCGAGCGTCGCCAGGGTCTGATTGCCGTTGATTACGCGCAGCTGCCCAATAACGGCGTCGTGTGCGAGCGGTGCGATCAAGCGTGGCTTGAGCTCGAGTGCCGTCTTGACATCGTTGCCCTCGCCGCGCGGCACCGTCACGTAAACATCGTCGCTGATGCTCACATCGACCGGCGTTGCGGCCGCCTTCCATACCGGCGCCGTGGCGAGCGTCGCGGCGCCCTTGACCACCAATTTGGTCTCATAAAATGTGAAGCCGTAATTAAGCAGCGCTGCGCTCGCGTTCTCGCGGCCCTTCATGCTGGTGGAACCGAGCACCACCGAAACCAAACGCATTCCGTCGCGCAGCGCCGAGGTCACCAGGCAATAGCCGGCCGAATCGGTATGGCCGGTCTTCAATCCGTCGACGCTGGGATCGCGCTCGAGCAGGCCATTGCGGTTTTGCTGCTTGATGCCGTTGTGCTCGAATTCGCGCACCGAGTACCACTTATAGTACTGAGGAAAGTCGCGGATCATGGCGATCGCGAGCAGCGACATGTCGCGGGCCGAGGTGTAGTGGTTAGGCGCGGGCAGCCCCGAGCTGTTCTCGAAATGCGTGCCCGCCATACCCAGGCGCTTGGCATAGTTGTTCATGAGCTGCACGAAAGTTTCTTCGGTTCCCCCGACTCGTTCCGCCAGGGCAATCGTGGCATCGTTGCCGGACTGCACGATCATGCCCAAGATGAGCAGCTGCACCGACACCGGTTTTCCCAATTCGATAAAGGTGCGGGACCCTTCAGAGCGCCAGGCATGTTCGCTCACCATCACCGGCTCATCGAGTTTGAGCTTTCCGGTCGCCAGCTGCTCAAACACGATGTAGGCGGTCATCAGCTTCGTCAGGCTTGCCGGCTCCATACGCGCATCGGGGTTCTGTGCCGCCAGCATCTTGTCGGTGCGGTAATCGACGAGAATGTAGGCGTGCGCGTCGACCGCGGGGGCGGTAGGAATGGGCGCTGCGGCAAAGACGGGAAACGCGGCAAACAAGAGGATCAGCAGCAAGCTCGACAGGGAACGATGCATGATGGACGAATACCTTGAATAAAAAGTGCCTGAGTGTACCGATGATTGACGGCGCACAGTAGCTGCGGCCGTGATTAATTCATGGCAAGGTGCGCATCGTGCACACCTGCCTGCTCGAGGGCGGAGACGATACGGTCGAATTCCGGGACGTCTGGAACCGGACCGATGCGCACTCGATAATATTTGCGTCCCGCGATCACATCGTCACGCACGAAGACCTTTCCATAGCCGCCAACCTGCAATTTAGTCGCCAAGCGATCCGCGTTCGCGGGATCCGCGAAAGCGCCGGCCTGCACGTAGAGCGTGGCGCCGCTCACCGCCGCGGGTGCGGATGCGGGAATCGCCGGCGTGGTCGGCCCAACGGAGCGCACCTCGACCATGGCGGTGCCGTTTCGCAACATGTCGAGCTTCGCTGCGGCCGTATAGGACAGATCGATGATGCGATTGCCGACAAAGGGGCCGCGATCGTTGACGCGAACCACGACACTGCGCCCATTCTGCAGGTTCGTGACGCGTACATAGGCAGGCAGGGGCAATGTCTTGTGAGCCGCCGTCATGCCGTACATGTCGTAGGGCTCGCGGGTCGATGTGCGTATCTGGTGAAATCCGGGGCCATACCAGGATGCGACTCCGATTTCGACGTAGTCGGCGCTCGAGGGCAATACGTAGTAGCGCTTTCCAAAGACGTCGTAGAAGGGCGGATTGCCGTATTGCGAGCGTGGCTCGAATCGCGGAACGGCGTCGGGAACGGTCTGCACTTGAGGGGGCGGTGTCTTGGCAGCCGCCGGCGCGGCGCCGGTCGGTGTGCTCGGGAGCGGCGTGGGACGGGGCCGCTGGGACGTGCTGATACAGCCGCTTAAGGCTACGATCCCGACCGTGACGATTGCCAGGGCGCGCGCGGCGTTCATGGCTTGCCGCCGGAGGGCGCGTCGTCCGGATGCGCATCGTTCGTGTGCACCGCGTCGCTCATCAAGACCCGCTGCTTAATCGCCGCGGCGAGTTCGTACACGGCCATCGCGTACAGGGGGCTGTGGTTGTAGCGTGTGATGACATAAAAATTATTGTAGCCCACGCGCCAATGCACACCATCCGGTTCATCGGCCGCAATCAGCAGCGCGGGTGCGTCCGGCGGCAGCGAGCTGTCAAAGCTCACGCCTTGCTCCTTTAAGGATCCGACGGTCTCCGCGAGGACCAGCTTGCGGCCGTCCAAATCCGCGGCCTTATCGGGCTCGACAGTGGCTTCGCTCAGAACCGGTTCGCCGGGATTCCACCCATGCTCTTTTAGATAATTGCCGATGCTTGCGCAGACGTCCGGCCAGTTGTGCCATAGATCGATGCGGCCGTCCTCGCTTGCGTCGACCGCATAGCGCCGGTAGTTCGAGGGCATGAATTGCGGTGCGCCCATCGCGCCGGCATAGGATCCCTTGATGGCGAGCGGGTTCATCTTCAAGTCGCGCGTGAGCAGGATGAATTGCTCGAGCTCATCGCGAAAGAATTTTGCCCGCGGCGGATAGTCGAACGCGAGTGTTGCCAGCGCGTCGAGCACCCGATAGTTTCCGGTCTGGCGGCCGTAATAGGTTTCCACACCAAGAATGGCCGCCAGGTACTCGGGCGCCACACCCGAGCTGATGCTCGCACTATCCAGATCTTGGAGGTGCGCCAGCCAGAATTCCGCACCCTCGCGAATTCGTTTCTCGCTCACAAATATCGTACGGTATTCGTACCACATCTTGGCTTTTTCGGCAGGCCGATCCATCGCTTCGAGGATCGCCGGCTGATATTGCGCGGCGGCCAGCAATTTGCGCAGCTGGCGTTTCTTGAGGGAATCTTGAACCGCAATTTGATCGATGAAGTTCTTGATCTCGGGGCGCCGCGTGTCGAGCGCCGCCGCCGGATTTGTGCTCGTGGCCAAGACCGCGGCGGCGAGCAGCAAGGCTTTGAAGCGAGGTAGCGCGCGCACTCCCTTAGGACCCGATGAGTTTGCGATGCGAATGCAGCGACATCAATATACCGAACCCCGCCAACAACGTGACCATGGAGGTGCCGCCATAGCTGATCATCGGCAGCGGCACGCCGACGACCGGTAGTATGCCGCTCACCATGCCGGAATTCACGAATACGTAGACGAAGAAGCTCAACGCGATGGCGCCGCCGGTGAGGCGCGAAAACGTGTCCTGCCCTTGCATCGCCAAGTACAGCGCGCGACCGATCACCACGCAGTAGAGGGTCAGAATCAGCAATTGGCCGAGCAGCCCGAACTCCTCGCCGATGACCGCGAAGATGAAGTCGGTCGAACGCTCCGGCAGGAACTCGAGCTGCGCTTGGCTGCCGTTCATGTATCCCTTGCCGAATATGCCGCCCGAACCGATGGCAATCTGCGACTGAATGATGTGATAGCCCGCGCCCAAGGGGTCGGTCTCGGGGTTCAAGAACGTCAATATGCGCTGGCGCTGGTAGTCGTGGATGAAATGCCAAGCTCCCCAGGCGGCGCCCGCCAAAAGTGGCAGCGAAATCACGACGATCCGAAATTGCATGCCGGCCAGCAACATGACGATGAGGCCCGAGGCGGCGATCAAAAGCGCCGTCCCGAGATCCGGCTGGAGCACGATCATCCCCGTCGGAACTGCGATCATGATGCCCATGACCACCAAATCCTTGAACGTGGGCGGCAGCGGCCGTTCGTGCATGTACCAGGCGCACATCATGGGTACCGCGAGTTTCATGATTTCGGAGGGTTGAAAGCGTATGAAGCCGATGTCGAGCCAACGCTGTGCGCCCTTGCCGATGTGGCCGGTCACGGCGACCACTATCAGCAGCAGAATGCCGATGATGTAGGCGACCGGCGCGAACAGCCGCAGGTATTGCGGGGTCGCAAGCCGGGCGAGGGCGAGCAGGGCGGCCACCGCTATGGCGATATTCGCCAAATGATGCTCGACCATCTTCAGATTTTGTCCCGATGCGCTGTAAACCACCAAGATGCCGATGCATACGATGATCGCCAGCACCCCGGTCAACGGCCCGTCCAACCCGAGCGCCCGCAGAGTGCGTCCGCCGGCGGTCAGCGTGCGGCGCGTTCGCGACGGGGAGAATTCGTCAGAAATCATGGCGCGTCAATCGACATGTCCTTAAATGAAGCTACTGCTCTTGAAGCTACCGTTGCTCATGCAAACGACTCAGGGTACCGGCTAGAAATGGCCAAATCGCCGCGCCGATCACGCGGCGCCAGCCAGCGGCTGAAGCTCGTGACGGGATTTCCGGTGGCGCCATCGACCCAGAACAAGATGAACTGATACCCGGTCAGAAACGCGAAAATGGTCAGCGATTGCGAGAGCACCGAGAACACGCGCAACCGCAGCCGCAAATACGTGGCCCAGGCGGCCATCAAGGTCAACGCCAAGGCATGCTGACCGAATACCACGCCCTTGATCACATCGAGGGCGATGCCCGCGAAGAAGGCCAATGTGAGTCCGCCGGCACGGGGCGATTCGATGGACCAGTAAAAGACCACCAGCACCAAAAAGTCCGGGCGCAATGCATCGAGTGCGGTCGGGCAGGGGAATCACGGCGAGCGCGAGCGCCACGACGCGGACAGCAGCATCGGCGACCGGCGGATACGGTCATCGCGCATCATTCGTCGTTTGCTCCCGCCGGTGCAGGGAGGCTCTGGCGCGCTCGGTGCGGCGTCCGGTGCGGCCGGCCGGACGGCTGTGGCGCGGTGCCGGGACGCGTTGCCGTGCGGACGGCAGTGGCAGGCAGGACGGCGCCGGGCTTTAGCCACACGAACATCAGTTCTCGCGAACGATCGAGGGCCGCAGCCGGACGGATATCGACATCGGCCAGCGATTGAGCGGGGTCGCGTTTGACCTCGGCGACGGTGCCGACCGGATAACCGGCCGGAAAGACTCCGCCGAGCCCCGAAGTGACCAATAGGTCCCCGGCGATCACATCCGCGCTGGTGGGCAGGTAGGGAAGCTTGAGGCGGCTCGAGTCGCCGGTGCCCACGGCGATGGTGCGCAAGCCGTTGCGGTTGATCTGGACGGGTATGGCATGCGTCGGGTCACTGATGAGAATCACCTCGCTGGTGAGCTGCTCGACGCGGGTGACTTGGCCGAACACGCCGCCCGAGTCGAGCACGGCCTGTCCCACGAAAACCCCGTCGCTCGCGCCCTTGTCGACCAGGACTCGGGCTCGAAAGGCGTCGAGATCCACGTCCATGATGTCGCCGACGATGAATCGGTTGGAAACCCCGGCCGTGTTATCGCGCAGCGCGCGCAATCGCTGAGTTTCGGCCTCCAGCGCCTCGTAGCGCTGCAGACGGAATTGAGCGAGGCGCAGCTCCGCCTGGAGCTTGGCGTTATCCGCGCGCAGCGCATCGCGGCTCGTGACGCTTTCGCGAAACCAATTCCAACCCTCGAACGGGCTCTCCACGGCGACCTGTACCGGGTAGGCGGCGATCGAAAGCAGGCGCCGAATCTTCCCCAGATGATCGTAGCGCTTATCGACGATGATCAAGCCCAAGGCCAGCAGGGAATACAAGACACAGCGCAGCAACAGACCCGTCGTTCGGCCGGACGAGTCGGAATTACGAAATGCGACCATGGGCAGGGGCTCCCGCGCCAGCATCACTCCAATCCGAAGATGCCCGGTCCATGCTCCTCGGTGAGCTCGAGGATCCGGCCGCCGCCGCGTGCGACGCAGGTCAGCGGGTCGTCCGCGATCACCACCGGCAAGCCGGTCTCTTCCATGAGCAATTTATCGACATCGCGCAGCAAGGCGCCGCCGCCGGTGAGCACGATTCCGCGCTCGGCCACGTCGGCGCCGAGTTCGGGCGGTGTCTGTTCGAGGGCTTGTTTCACCGCACCCACGATACCCTGTAAAGGCTCCTGAAGCGCTTCCAAGATTTCGTTCGAGTTGAGTGTGAAGCTGCGCGGCACGCCTTCGGAGAGATTGCGGCCCTTTACGGAGATCTCACGCACCTGCTGTCCGGGATAGGCGGAGCCGATTTCCAGCTTGATGCGCTCGGCCGTGGCCTCGCCGATCAAAATCCCGTAATTGCGCCGCACGTAGTTGGTGATGGCTTCGTCGAACTTGTCACCGCCGATGCGCACACTCGCCGCGTAGACAATCCCGTTCAACGAGATGACCGCCACCTCCGAGGTGCCGCCGCCGATGTCGAGCACCATCGAGCCGCGCGCTTCTTGCACCGGCAGGCCGGCGCCCACGGCCGCGGCCATCGGTTCCGGCACGATGTCGACGCTGCGCGCACCGGCACCCTCGGCCGATTCCTTGATGGCGCGGCGCTCGACCTGCGTGGAGCCGAAGGGCACGCACACCAAAACTCGCGGGCTGGGACTCAAAAAGCGGTTGCCGTGCACCTTTTTGATGAAGTACTGCAGCATCTTTTCGGTGTAGGTGAAATCCGCAATGACGCCGTCCTTCATCGGGCGCACCGCGGTAATGTGGCCCGGGGTCCGACCCAACATGTTTTTGGCCTCAACGCCCACCGCGACGATGATTTTGCCTCCGCGCGTCGGCTCATCCTGTACCGCGACGACCGAAGGCTCATTGAGCACAATGCCGCGCTCGCGCACGTAGATCAGCGTATTCGCGGTTCCAAGATCGATTGAGAGATCATTGGAGAAATAACCTCTGAGGCGTTTGAACATGGGCTCTTTTGCTTGAACGAAAGGGGGTGAAAAAAGTTGCGCTAATGTAACAACCGACACGACTTTCAGCAAGGCAACGTGTATCATCTCTTGCGCTTATTTTCTGCGCACTCGCGCGCATTTTTTGCATTCATATGAGCCTGACCCGTCAAGACGTGGAAAAGATCGCGCATCTTGCGCGCCTGTCGATCACCGAAGCGGAGATGCCGGTCTACGTCTCGAGCTTGTCGAGCATCGTCGATTTCGTCGCCGAATTGTCCCGCGCCGAAACCGGCGGCGTGGAGCCGATGGCGCACCCCCTCGATGGCCAGCGCCAGCGCTTGCGGACCGACGAAGTGACGGAAACCGATCAGCGTGAAAAGTACCAAGCCAACGCGCCCAGTGTGCAAGCGGGGTTGTACGTCGTTCCGCGAGTCATCGAGTAGCGCCCCGTTTGAGTCCCATGACGATGCTGCACAATCTTTCCATCGGCGAACTCGCCGATCGCCTGGCCGCCAGCCAAATTTCAAGCGTAGAGCTCACGCGGCATTTTTTAGCGCGAATCGAGCGCTTTAACCCGGGCTTGAACGCCCTGATCACGCTCACCGCCGAGCAGGCGCTCGCGAGCGCGGCCGCGGCCGATCGTCGTCTGGCGACCGGGGAACGCGGCCGGTTGCTCGGCATCCCGCTCATTCATAAAGACATTTTTTGCACGGATGGCGTTCGTACCAGTTGCGGATCGCGGATCCTCGATAATTTCATCGCACCGTACGATGCCACCGTCGTCACACGTCTGAAGGCCGCCGGTGCCGTCATGCTCGGCAAGGCCAATATGGACGAATTCGCGATGGGCTCCTCCAACGAGACCAGCTTTTATGGTCCGGTCAGGAATCCCTGGGATACGACCCGAGTGCCCGGAGGCTCATCGGGCGGGTCGGCGGCGGCCATGGGGGCGAGGCTCGCCTCCTTCTGCACCGGCACCGATACCGGCGGTTCGATACGTCAGCCCGCGGCGCTGACCGGGGTGACCGGAATAAAGCCTACCTACGGACGGGTCTCCCGCTATGGGATGGTCGCGTTCGCATCGAGCCTCGATCAGGCGGGGGTATTCGCCCGGACCGCGGCCGATGCGGCGGCGGTGCTCAAGGTCATGGCCGGCTTCGATCCCAAGGATTCGACCAGCGTCGATGCGTCCGTGCCGGATTATCCGGCGCTGCTGGAAGAGCCGCTCAAAGGCCTGCGAATCGGCCTGCTGCGCGAGTTCTTCGACGGTTTGGAGGCCCGCAATGCGGCCCTCATCGAGGAGGCGCTCGGGGTTTTCAGATCGTTCGGTGCCGACACCATGGAGGTGAGCCTGCCGCATCTACCGCTCTCGGTACCCACGTATTACGTGGTGGCGCCGGCCGAATGCTCCTCGAACCTCTCGCGCTTCGACGGCGTGCGCTACGGTTATCGTTGCGCGCAACCGAGGGACCTGACCGATTTGTACCAGCGCTCCCGCGGCGAAGGCTTTGGCGCAGAGGTCAAGCGGCGCATCATGACCGGCACCTATGTGTTGTCGGCGGGCTATTACGACGCGTACTATTTGAAGGCGCAGAAAGTCCGCCGCTTGATCACCGACGATTTTCGGGCGGCGTATCAGAAAGTCGACCTGCTGATCGGACCCACCACGCCGACCCCGGCATTTGCCATCGGCGCGAAGATCGATGACCCGGTCACCATGTACTTGAACGACATCTACACCATTGGTGCGAACCTCGCCGGTTTGCCCGGCATGTCGGTGCCCTGCGGTTTCATCGACGGGTTGCCGATGGGGCTGCAGATGATCGGACCGCATTTTTCGGAAGCGCGTCTGCTCGGCGCGGCGCATCAATTCCAGCGTGCGACTCGCTGGCACGAGCAAATTCCAGGCGGGTACGAATGATGGCCGACTGGGAAGTGGTGATCGGCCTGGAGATACACGCTCAACTGGCCACGAAGTCGAAGATATTTTCCGGCTCCGCGACCGCCTATGGCGCTGAGCCGAATACGCAGGCCAATCTCGTGGATCTGGCCTATCCCGGCGTGTTGCCGGTGCTCAATGCCGAAGCGTTGCGCATGGCGGTCAAGTTCGGACTGGCCATCGGCGCGACGATCGCACGGCGCTCGATTTTCGCGCGCAAGAACTATTTTTATCCGGATTTGCCGAAGGGTTACCAAATCAGCCAATACGAGCAGCCGGTGGTCGGCAACGGCTCGCTCGCCGTCGTGCTCGATGATGGGGTCGTCAAGACCATCGGAGTAACGCGCGCGCACCTCGAAGAGGATGCCGGCAAGTCGCTGCACGAGGGGCTCGCGAATGCGAGCTTCATCGATCTGAATCGCGCCGGTACGCCGCTTCTGGAGATCGTATCGGAACCGGACATGCGCTCGGCCAAAGAAGCCGTGGCGTACATGAAGAAGATCCACACCTTGGTGCGTTACCTCGAAATCTGCGACGGCAACATGCAAGAGGGTTCGTTTCGCTGCGATGCCAATGTCTCGGTGCGTCCGCGCGGCGGGAATAAATTCGGCACCCGGGCCGAGATCAAGAACTTGAATTCCTTCCGCTTTGTCGAGAAAGCGATTCAATACGAGGTCGCACGACAGATCGAGCTGATCGAAAGCGGCGGCAAAGTGGTCCAAGAAACGCGGCTGTACGATTCGGACAAGAACGAAACGCGCTCGATGCGTTCCAAGGAGGAGGCGAACGATTACCGCTATTTTCCGGATCCGGACCTGTTGCCGGTCGAGATGGACCAGGAATTCATCAAGGCGGTTCACGCCACGCTGCCCGAACTGCCGGACGAGAAAGCCGCGCGCTTTGCGCGCGATTTCGGTCTCTCCGCTTACGATGCGGGTGTTCTTTGCGTGAGCCGCGAACTCGGCGCCTATTTCGAGTCCCTGGTTCGAGCATTGGGGGCGGCGCATGCCAAGCTCGCCGCCAATTGGGTTATGGGCGAATTGTCGAGCGCGCTCAACCGGGACAATGTGGAGATTGCCGCCTCCCGCGTGTCGGCCGCGGATTTGAGCGCACTGCTCGGCCGCATCGTGGATCAGACCATCTCCGGCAAGATCGCCAAGGACGTGTTCGAGGCCATGTGGTCGGAGGGCAAGACGGCGGACGCCGTCATCGAGACACGGGGGCTGCGCCAGATCACCGACGCCGGTGCGATCGAGAGCGTGATCGACGCCGTGATCGCAGCCAACCCGAAGCAACTCGCGGACTATCGCGCCGGTAAGGACAAGTTGTTCGGGTTTTTCGTCGGGCAAGTCATGAAGGCCACCGGAGGCAAGGCGAACCCGGCGCAGCTCAACGACCTGCTGAAATCCAAGTTGGCCGGCGGATAGGCTCCAGATGCATGACCGGGACTGTCTGCATCGCTTCGTCTTCGAACAGTTTCCCATTCGCGGGCATCTGGTGCACCTCGACGCCGCATGGCAGGCGTTGATCGAACATCACCGCTATCCGGCGCCGATTCGCGATGTCTTAGGACAAGCTGTTGCGGCATCTCTCCTACTGGCGGCGACGATCAAATTCGAGGGTGTCCTGTCGCTGCAATTGCAGGGCGAGGGATCGGTGCATCTGCTGCTCGCGCAATGCACCAGCGGCCTGGGGGTGCGGGGGTTGGCCCGCTACCGTGAAGCGAAGAATCCCGCAGCTGCCGCCGCGGCGGGCATCGGCGATCTGATCGGGCCGGGCAACTTGACCGTGACGCTGGAAACCGACGATGGTGCCCAGCGCTACCAGGGTATCGTGCCCATCGACGGCGACCGGCTGGTCGATTCGCTGCAAGGGTATTTCGAGAATTCCGAGCAGCTGCCGACGCGTCTCTGGCTGCATGCCGACGGCAGCGGCGCCTCCGGCATGCTGTTGCAGCGGCTTCCGGACAATAGCGGCGAAACGGCGTCGGCGGCGGTCGATGACGCCTGGCGGCGACTGCAATTGATCGGCGACACCTTGACGCCGGAAGAGCTTAGAACGCTCGCCGACGCGGAAATTCTGCACCGCCTGTTCAACGAGGACGACCTGCGGCTATTCGAGCCGTCGCCGGTTTATTTTCGCTGTCGATGCTCGCGCGAGCGCGTCGCGGGCATGTTGCAGGGGCTGGGCGAGACGGAGACGAGTTCGGTACTGGCGGATCGGGGAGAGGTCGAGGTGCGCTGTGATTTCTGCAATCGTGCCTACGTGTTCGACGCGGTGGATGTCGCCCAACTGTTCAATGCCGGCGTTCCCGGCGACGTCGGCCGCTCGGTTCACTGAGCGAGGCGGGCGAAGCGCAGCGGCACGGCGGGGGAGGCCGGCCCGCCGCGGGGCGATCATTGCGATTTTCCTCGCCGGGTGCCCCTACGGCATCGCGCTCGGCCAAGCGGGCGAGGCCAGGGCTGCGGCCGGGCCCGGCGCTTCGACTCCGTTCTATGCCAATTCCTTCGAGCGGGCGCCGTCGGCGGCCGCGATGACGGCCCTCGGCCGGGTGATGTTCTTCGATCGCTCGCTGTCGGCGGGCGGCAAAATGGCCTGTGCCACCTGCCACGACCCGGCACGGGCCTACGCACCTGCGAACGATCTGCCCGTGCAGCGCGGCGGACCCGATAACCGTCGGCCCGGCGTGCGAGCGGTGATGTCGTTGACCTATACGCAAAACATACCGCCATTCACCGAGCATTATTTCGAGGACGAGGGGGACGACAGCATCGATCAGGGTCCTGCCGGAGGGCGCACCTGGGACGGTCGCGCGCAGTCGGCTCACGATCAGGCGCGACTGCCGCTGCTCTCGCCTTACGAAATGGCGAATGCGAGTCCCGAGGAGGTCGTCGCCAAAGTTCGGCGCGCCGCCTATGCGCCGCAGTTTCGCGAGACTTTCGGCGAGACCGTGTTCGCGGACGGTGCGCTCGCATTCAAGGGTGTGCTGATGGCGCTGGAGAGCTTTCAACAAAGTCCCGCGGAGTTTTATCCCTACAGCAGCAAGTACGATGCCTTTTTGCGGCGCGAAACGTTCGTTGACCCGCGACGAACTTCGGGGCATGGACGCGTTCAACGATCCGGCCAAGGGCAACTGCGCGCGTTGCCATCCGAGCGCCGTTCGCAATGGTGCGTTTCCGCAATTCACGGATTTTGGCTACGCCGGCGTCGGGGCGCCGCGCAACATGGCGATCCCCGCCAACGAGGATCCGCATTACCACGACCTCGGGTTATGCGGACCGCTGCGCACCGATCTTGCCGACCGAGAGGAATACTGCGGCCTGTTCCGCACGCCTTCCCTGCGCAACGTGGCGCTGCGGCGCGTTTTCTTTCATAACGGTGTTTTCCACCGGTTGGAGGATGTGGTGCGCTTCTATGCCGAGCGAGACACTCAGCCGCAGAAGTGGTATCCGCGCGCGCCGGACGGGCGGCGTATTGAAATTCGACGATCTGCCGCCGCCGTATCGGCGCAACGTCGACACCCGCGCACCGTTCGACCGGCACACCGGCGATCCACCGGCGATGAGCGATGCGGATATTCGCAACATCGTCGCGTTTCTGAATACGCTCACGGACGGCTACCGACCTTAAAGCGCGGATACTCCGCTCAAGTTCGTGAGGCTCAGCGTGCGGGTCAGGGCGATGAACTCTCTAACGTAAGCAGCGTCGGCGGCCGTGCGGCTGGTGGCGGCATACAGCTCGCAGCGCAGTCCCCCGTGGCCGATCGGCCGCGACACGACATAGCCTCGCTCAATATAGTGCCCGACCGTCCAGGAAGGCAGAGCTGCAATGCCGCGGCCGCTCGCCACGAGCTGCAGTATCGCGACCGTCAACTCCGCGGTGCGGCGCTTCGGATTGATGCCCGCCGGTGCGAGGAAGTGCTTCATGACGTCGAGCATCTCGTCCGGCACCGGGTAGGTAATGAGTGTTTCATCGGCGAAGTCGGCGGCATCAAGCCAGGTCTTGGCCGCCAAGCGATGCCGCGGACTCATCAGAGCGACGCTTTCGTAGCGAAACAACGGACTGAACGCCAGATGGGGGTGCGGTTGCGGCTTGTCATGGATGATGGCCAGCTCCGCTTCCGCCCGTTCAATCAACGGCAGCGGGTCGACCACGAATCCCGAGATGATGTCGAGTTCGACTTCGGGCCACAGCGACCGGTAGGCGTCCATGGCCGGCATCAGCCAATCAAAGCAGTTGTGGCATTGGACCGCGACGCGCAGTGGCCCCGAGTGGCCCTGCGCCAGCCGGGCGATGTCCCGGCCCGCTTCGGCGACCTGAGGCAAGACGGCGCGAGCCAAGGCGAGAAGCCTTTGGCCAATGGCCGTAAAGCGCAGCGGCCGTATGTTCTTTTCCACCAGGGCCGCGCCATAGTGGCTTTCCAGGGCCTTGAGTTGGTGGGACAGGGCCGATTGGGTCAGAAACAAACGTGCGGCGGCCTTGGACAAGCTTCCGCATTCATCGAGTGCCAGGAGCGTCTCCATGTGGCGTAATTCGAGCGCCGAGGTGGCCATGAGCGGATTTCAACCTCCTCATGAAGATAATGAGGTTGAGTCATAGCTTAGGCGCTCGCATGCTCGGGGTCGAGCAGCAAGCTCTCTTGGGGCGCAAATGAAGGCCGGCTCATCGGTTGGCCGAGGCGAGGATATCCTGCGCCAACCCGGCATAGTCACCGTCGAAATGATGACCGCCTTTGCGCTTCACGATGCGCACCGTCCGGGGATCGAGCTTGGGGCACAGCGAGTCGCCCTCGTCTTCGCCATAAATGCATAGCACCCGCACCCCGCTGATCCGGTTCACTTCCGGCATGGTCGCCGGGCCGGAAGTATCGTCCGACACCCAGCTGCTCACGTGAAATTCGAACAACGCGTGTTCGGACATGCCCATCAGCGCGGCCAGTGCGACGCGGGCCCGTGTTGCCGCGGGCAGGCGGTTGACCGCGAACGGCAACACATCGGCTCCCTGCGAATAGCCGATGAGCAGCACCCTCTTTTTATTCAGGTGCGCCGCGTAGTAGCGGATCATATGGTCCAAATCCGCCGCGAGTCCGTCGGGAGTGCGCGCGCTCCAAAAATAGCGCAGCGAATCGAGTCCGACCACGGGGATGCCATGGGCGCTCAGCGCGAGGGCGACGTCCTTGTCGAGTCCCGCCCATCCGCCGTCGCCTGAGAGAATGATCGCGAACGCATCGGCCGTCGCATCGCCGGGCCGGGCGGCGGTGCCGAGCGCTGTCGGGCCGGCCGGTTGCGCCGCGACTTCCACCACCGGAAGATCGCCCAAGTCCGCGGGCGCCGGCGGAGTGAGCGCGGCGGCGGAGCGCTCCACCAAGGTGTCGAAGGCGGCCAGGAATTTCGGCAGCCAGCGCTCGGTCGGTTGGTAGGTGTGTCCTATCCGCGGCAATATCGCGAGCGCGGCGCCCGGCATGTGGTCGATGAATGCGCCCGGCGTACTCGCCGCGCACGCATGGTCGAGTTCACCCTGCAGGAGCACCCATGGATTCGCGAGCTGTTTCGCCGGTAGATATTCGATTCCGCGGCCCGGGCGACGGATGAGTTCGACTCCCGAACCCTTGCACAGCGGCTTGCGCATACTCGAGGCCGGGCAAAACCCCAAGGTGAGCGCACCGGCAAAGGTGTTGGACGGCGCCTGCACCAGCGTCGCGTACGCGAGGGTGGCGCCTGCGCCGTAGCCCACAAAAAAGGGCGTGAGATAGGTCGGCAGATGATAGTAAGCCTGCAGAAAATGGCTCAAATTCTCCAGATCGCCATCCGGGAAGACGCAATCGGCGTCGTCGGCTTCCAAATTGGCGCGAAACTTCGGCAGATCGATGCCCGCCACCATGGCGCCATGGCTCACGAGTTGGCCTGCTATTTCGGCCATGGCGGGATTCCAGCCGCCGTCGCCGGAAAGAAACAGCACAAAACTCCTCGGTGTCCCGTTGGGCGCATAGACCGCGACGTTCTTAAAGCGGCCGTGGCTCAAATGCTCGGCGCCCGCAAGCGTCTGCGGCGAATGCTTAGGCGCTTGCGCGGGCGCGGCGCCGCAGAGCGCGGCGCCAATGACGCCGCCTGCCACAAGGAGTCTCGCCAATGCCGATTTCGCATGCCGCGGATATTTCATTGCGCCTGATCTTATCCCGCCGGTGAGCATTCAGCGGCGGCGGTTCGGATAGGCATCGATTTCGCCCAACATCTCGGGCCCGCCGAGCGCCTGCATCTGGTCCAGGATCCAGTCGGAGCGTTCACGCACGAAGCGCGACGGCGCGGCGGCCGAGAAGCGCTGCGGGCTCGGCAGCACGGCCGCGAGGATGGCCGCGTCGGCGCGCGTCAACTGTGCCGCCGGCTTGTGAAAAAACCGTTGCGCCGCCGCCTCGGCGCCGTAGACCCCGTAGCCGAATTCGGCGATGTTGAGATAAATCTCGAGGATGCGCCGCTTCGGCCAGAAGCCTTCGATGAGGATGGTGAAATAGGCCTCGAGCCCTTTGCGCAAGTAGCTGCGACCGGACCACAGGTACAAATTCTTGGCGACCTGCTGGCTGATGGTGCTCGCGCCGCGCACCCGATGACTGTGCTGATTGAGCTGGTAGGCCTTCTCGATGGCGCCGACGTCGAAGCCCCAGTGCTCGGGAAATTTTTGGTCCTCGGAGGCGACCACCGCGAGGGCAAGATTGGGTGAAATGCGCGCGAGGTCGACCCAGTCATGGCGACACATATAGGTACGGTCGCGCTTCATCCAGGCCGCGAATTGAGTCTCCGCCATGAAAGCGCTGTACGGCGGATCGATCCATCGCAGCAGCAGCACCGCCGCCATCGATGCGGCCAGAATGCCGAGTGCGGCGAAGAGCAAAGCGCGGCCGACGCGCCTCATCCGGGATTGTGTGCGCGCCATTGCGCAGGTCCGGTGTGCTTGAGGGCAGCGCGCTAGCGGGGAACGAGCGCTATTGTTTGATTTGCTGTGGAACGATTCTGTGCACGCGCTTCATGACGACGGCTTCGGTCGGCACGTCCTCGAAGCCGCGTCGCCGGCCGGTTGCCACCGCGGCAATCTTATCGACCACATCCATGCCTTGGGTTACCCGCGCGAACACCGCATAGCCGAAATTGCCGGGCTTGTGATCGAGAAAATCGTTGTCCTTCAAATTGACGAAGAACTGCGAGGTGGCGCTGTTGCTGTCGTTGGTACGCGCCATCGACAGGCTGCCGCGCAGGTTCTTCAAGCCGTTGTTGGCTTCATTCTTGATGGGCGGCTGCGTGCGTTTTTGCGACATGTCTTCGGTGAAGCCGCCGCCCTGGATGACGAAGCCGGGGACGATGCGGTGAAAAATGGTGCCATCGAAGAATCCCGAGTCGATGTAATTCAAAAAATTGACCGCCGTCTCCGGCGCCTCTTTCTCGAACAGTTCAACGGTGAAGTCGCCGAGCGTGGTTTCGAAGCGGATCATGAGAGTTCCCTTTGCGAGTGTACGGTTCCCAGCGTAACGCGGGGGTTGCCTGAATGGTCGTGATGCGAGCATACGCCCCTGAAGCCGTGACGCTCGAGGAGGCGCGCGACGTCGGGGGCTTGACCGCTGCCGTGCTCGAGCATGAGCGCGCCGCCCTGCTCAAGGCGCGGGGCGGCCTCCTCGATGATCGCTGTGAGCGCCTCGAGACCGGTGGGACCGCTGGTGAGCGCGTGCGCAGGTTCCGCGGCCAGCGCATGAAGCGCCGGATCGCCGGCCGCGATATAGGGCGGATTGGCGATGACGATATCGAAGCGTTCGCCCGGTACGGCATCAAACCAAGAGCCTTGGCGCCAGGTGATCTGCGGCAGCGCGAGGATGCGCGAGTTTTCCCGGGCGATGTCAAGGGCCGCGGGCGAGATATCCACGCCGGTGATCCGTGCGCGGGGCCGCTCCTTGGCCATGGCGAGGGCGATGGCGCCGCTCCCGGTGCCCAAATCGAGTATCGATCGCTGCTGATCCGGACCAACGAGCGCCAAGGCCAGCTCGACCAGAGTCTCGGTTTCAGGGCGCGGCACCAGCACCGCGGGGGTGATCTTGAGGTTCATCGACCAGAATTCGCGGCTGCCGGTCAAATACGCGATCGGCGCGCCGTTCACGCGCTGATCGATCAGATGCCGATAACGGTGCAGCGCTCCCTCCGCGAGGGGCAGGGTGGCGCTCACGATGAGCTGTGGGCGACCGACTCCCAACACCTTGCCGAGCAATAGCTCGGCATCCAGCCGCGGCGATGCGCTATGCGGTGCGAGTGTGCGGGCGGCAAGAGTGAGGATCTCGGCGACGGTGTGCATGGGCGTCAATCGACCTGCTGAGCGAGCTCTTCGGCCTGATGCTCTTGGTTCAGCGCGCCAATGAGCTCATCGAGGCCACCCTTCATCACATCGTCGAGCTTGTAGAGGGTGAGGTTGATGCGGTGGTCGGTCACGCGGCCTTGGGGAAAATTATAGGTTCGAATGCGCTCCGAGCGATCGCCGGAACCGACCTGAAGTTTACGCGACTGCGCCTGTTCGCTTTGTTGTTTTTCACGTTCGCTGGCGAGCAACCGTGCCATCAGCAGCGACATGGCGCGCGAACGGTTCTTGTGCTGCGATCGCTCATCCTGGCACTCGACCACGATGCCGGATGGCAGGTGCGTGATGCGGATCGCCGAGTCGGTTTTATTGACGTGCTGACCGCCCGCGCCGGAGGATCGAAAGGTATCGATGCGCAAGTCCGCCGGATTCAAATCCACCGCCTCGAGCTCCTCGAGTTCCGGCAAAATGGCGACCGTACACGCGGAGGTGTGAATCCGCCCTTGCGCTTCGGTTGCCGGGACGCGCTGCACTCGATGCGTGCCCGACTCGAATTTGAGCAAGGAAAAGGCGCCGCGTCCGATGATGCGGCTGATGATTTCCTTGTATCCACCGTGCTCGCCGGGGCTCTCGCTCAACACCTCGACCTGCCAATGCTTGGATTCGGCATACCGCGCATACATGCGAAACAGATCGCCGGCGAAAATCGCCGCCTCGTCGCCGCCGGTGCCGGCGCGAATCTCCAAGAAAATGTTGCTGTCGTCGTGCGGATCCTTGGGAACTAGGAGGCGCTGCAGTTCAAGTTCCTCGGCGACGATGCGCGGCGCCAATTGCCCCAACTCATCGTCCATGTCGAGTTCGCGCGCGGTCGCGGCGTCGGCCTCGAGCGCGATGAATCTGCGGTACCGCTCGATGAGCGGGCCCAAACGCGCATACTCCATGGAGAGCTCACGGAACTGATTCTGCCGCGCGATGACGCCGGGATCCGCCAGCAGGCGGCTGATTTCCTCGAATCGCTCGTCGAGTTTCTCGAGCTTGCGTCTAATGGAGTCTTTCATGGCCGCGAATTATAGCGACCCTCGCAGCGACCCTTGGGGTTATTCCCTGGGGGGTTATTGCCGGTGGCGATCTTCGATGAGCATGCGCGCGAGCGCCTCCGCCAGCGCCGGATCGGTCGATTCGGCGGCCCGCCGCAGCGCCTGGGTCGGGGAATGCAGCAGCCGATTGGTCAGGGTATGGGCGAGATAGTCAATGACCTCGTGGGCGGAATTGCCGGCAGCCAACATGCGCCGGGCCTGCTCCACGGTTTGCAGGCGGATCGCGTCCGCTTGGTGGCGCAGCGCCCGGATGGAGGGTCCCGCATCATGTACGCGGGATTCGGCCAAGAAACGCGCCACTTCTTCTTCGAGCAGCAATCGTGCGCTGCCAGCCGCGATTTCCCGCTGTTGACGGTTCTCATCGACGAGTTGCCGCAGATCGTCGATTGAAAATAGATAGATATCCTCGAGCTCGGCGACCGCGGGCTCAATGTCGCGCGGAACCGCGAGATCAACCATGAATATGGGGCGATGGCGGCGCGCACGCACCGCCGCGTCCGCCGATTGCTTGGTGATGAGCGGCACAGGACTCGCCGTGCAGCTGATGACGATATCGGCATCGATCAATTCCTTGTCGATGGCCTCCAAATCGACGGCATAGCCCTTGATCTCGGCGGCCAGAGCCTGCGCTCGGCCGAGGGTGCGGTTGGCGATGACCGTGCGCTTGATGCCGGCGGCGGTGAAATGGCGTGCGGCGAGCGCAATCATCTCGCCGGCGCCGATCATGAGCGCCGAGCGGGCGTGAAAATCCGCGAACATGCGCTGTGCCAGGCGCACCGTCGCCGAGGCGAGAGAGACCGCATTCTCGCCGATCCGGGTCTCCGAGCGCACGCGCTTGGCGGCGGAAAAGGCCGCTTGAAACAGCATGTTGAGCCAAGGCCCGGTACTGCCGGCCTCGTGCGCAATGCGGTAGGCATCCTTCAATTGACCGAGAATCTGCGCCTCACCGAGCACCATGGAGTCGAGTCCGGAGGCGACGCTGAATGCGTGCTCGACCGCGAGGCGATCCTGATGCACGTACAGACTGGAGGCAATGTCGGTCTCGTTGCCATGATGGCGCACCAGCCAAAGCGACAATTCCTCGCCGCTCGCGGTCCCGGACCAATAGACCTCGGTTCGATTGCAGGTTGACAGAATCACGGCCTCGGCGACCCCGCTTTCCCGCCGCAGCGCACGCAAGGCGTCAATCAAGCGCTCCTCGGTGAACGCGACCTTCTCGCGCAGGGCGACCGGCGCGGTCTTGTGATTGAGCCCGAGAATGTTAAATGGCATCGCCGCGCTTTGGATGGTAACCCTCGGATTTTCGTGAAGAAACATCGCTCTATCAAGCGGGAATCTGCGGCATCGGACTATTCAATTAGCTATAGTGCGGCCGTGTTCTCGATTACACACTGGGCAAAAGCTTCCGTCGGGTTGGGTGCCATCGCCTGCGCCGCCTGCGCAGGCTCCAACCCCAAACCGGATGCCGTAGAGGCCCCGCAGGTATTTTATACTGTCACGGGCGAGATAGCCCTTGCGCGGCACGAACCGCGCGTGGCATCGATTCAGTATGCCGCCGCGGCTGCGACCGACAAAGAGCCCACGTTGCTCGAGCGCGCCACCGAAGTCACGTCCGAATCCTTGCAACCCTCGTTGACCGCCGAGGTTGCGGCGCATTGGATCAGCCTCTACCCGAGTTCCGTGGACGCGCACCATGCGGCGGCGAAAGCGGCTTTGGCGCTGCATAAGATCCAACAATCGGCCGATCAATATCGAATCGTCCTGACGACTTCACCGCGCGGGACGGACGCGGAATTCGCCGAGCTCGAAACGGAGATCGAACCGGTCGACAACGCATTCGGCGCTCGCCAGCTCGCCGACCGGCTGGCGGCGTCCTTTCCCGGTTCGGTGGCCGCGTTGCGATTGCAGGGCTTCGCCGCCCTGCGCGCCGATGATCCGGTCGCTGCGGTACGCAGTTTCTCCGCGGCGCTCGCGCTTCTCGGGGACGAATCCGGCGCGGCCGCCGACATGCGCCGCGAGCTCGCTCAGGGATTGTGGCGCGCGCAGATTCTGTCGGGCAATCCCGAGGAGCCGCTGGTGCAATCGAGAGCGCTCGCCGAACAGGACCCCACGCCCGAGAACCGGCTCAACTATGCGCTGCTGCTCTTGGCCGCGCGGCACGACGACGCTGCCATTTCGGAGCTCGAGGATCTCGCGCGCCAATCCGAGTCCGCACCCGTCGCATTGCGTCTCTTGGGTCTGATCGAATATCAAGACGACAAGCTCGATGCGGCGGGCCGGCGATTCACGGAATTATTGACGACCGGCAAGTTCATCGACGATGCCTTTTATTATTTGGGTTTGATCGCCGAACGGCGCGGCGATCTGGCACGGGCGTTGCGCCTGTTCGCGCAGGCGCAGAACGGCGATAACGCGGTTGCCGCGCTGCTGCGCGCGTGCACCATTCTGCAGGCGCACGGAGCCGTTTCCGAAGCCCAGCAGCTGCTCGAGCATCTCATCGAGGATGAACCCGAGCGAGCGCCTGAAATCGTGGCGGCACGCGCCCGGATCTACTCGGAGTCCGGCGATTTGCAACGCGCAATGGAAGTGCTGAACAGCGGCATCCTGCAATATCCGGACAGCGTGGATATTCGGTACGCGAAGGCTTCGGCCTACGAGGATCAGGGACACATCGATGCGGCGCTGCGCGAACTGAAGGAGATCCTGAAGTCGCGCCCCGACGATCCGGCGGCGTTGAACGCGTACGGCTATACGCTCGCGGATCACAACCGGGAACTTGGGCATGCGCGCGCGCTGATCGAGCAGGCCTATGCATCGGCGCCGAAGAATGCGGCGATTCTCGATAGTTTGGGATGGGTACTGTATCGGCAGGGTGAGGATGAGCGGGCGTTGCCGTATTTGAGCACCGCGTATGCGGATGATCGGGGCGGCGATATCGCGGCGCATTTGGGCGAAGTGTTGTGGCAGCTGGGGCGACGCGCGGAGGCCGAACGCGTGTGGGCCAAGGCTGCTGACGTCGATCCTGAGAATCAGCTGCTGAAGGCAACGCGCCAACGTCTACACGCTTCTAAATGAGCGGTATGTGTCGACTCATAGGGACCATCGCTTGCTGCGCCGTGCTCGCCGGATGCGCCACCACGCGCCCCGCGCTTGCGCCGGCGCCCTGGGAGCAGCGGCTGTCCGAGCTCGAGCGCGCCAGCTCGTGGCAGCTCGATGGGCGAGCGGCGGTCTCGTTGGGCACGCAGGGTTGGCAGGCGAGCCTGGATTGGCGGCAGCGCGGCGAGTCGAGCGAGCTGCACCTGGCGGGTCCTTTCGGGGCGGGAGCGGTGGTGGTCAAGGCGACACCCGCGGGAATCTCGCTGAACGGTGCGCCGCCGAGCGCGGATGTGGCGGCGCAACTGCGCGACCGGCTGGGGTTTGAATTGCCGATCGATAGCCTGCGCTTTTGGCTGCAGGGCATCCCCAATCCGAACAGCGCCTTCGAGCTGACCCTCAACCCGCAGGACCGTGCGCTTCAGTTGACGCAAGCGGGGTGGAGTATCCAATACGATGGCTACATGCCGAACAACGGCGACTTACTGCCGGCACGTCTGGTGCTGCGCCATGAGGATGCGCGTGTGCGCATCGCGGTGGACCGTTGGGAGCGGCCGAAGTGACGGCGAGTGAGGCGCGTCCGTGGCCGGCACCGGCCAAGCTCAACTTGTTTTTGCATATTCTCGGGCGCCGTGCCGACGGCTACCACGAGCTGCAAACCTGCTTTCAGTTCATCGATCTATGCGATGACATTTCGATTAGGGTGCGCTCCGACGGCCGGATCTCTCGCGGCGCCGGTGCGGTGGGCGTCGCGTCCAAGGACGATCTCTGTGTGCGCGCGGCGCAGGCGCTCAAATCGGCCGCCGGATGTGCGCTCGGCGCCGATATCAGCGTGATCAAGCGCATTCCCATGGGTGCGGGATTGGGCGGCGGCAGCTCGGACGCGGCGACCTGCTTGGTAGCGCTGAATCAGCTCTGGGGTCTAGGTTGGCCCACCCTGAAACTGGCGGAGCTCGGTGTGCATTTGGGGGCGGACGTGCCGGTCTTTGTCCACGGCCGGGTGGCCTTTGCGGAAGGGGTGGGGGAGCGGCTCACCCCGCTGTACCCGCCGGCGGCTCCGCCTGAGTATAACTATTTGATTATCAAGCCAAATATCTTCGTCAGTACCAAGGACGTGTTCCAGGACCCTGAATTGACAAGAAATTCTCCGCCCATCACAATTCACGGTTTCCTGGCTTCCGGCGGTAGGAACGATTGTTTGGCGGTGGTGCGGCGCCGATACCCTGAGGTGGCCCGCGCGATCGATTGGCTGTCGCTCTTCGGCGCAGCGCGCCTGACCGGAACGGGGGCCTGTGTTTATATGGCCTGTGAGCCGACGCAAGGCCGGGAGATTGCGGGCAAGTTGCCGCCGACATTCGAAGCGTTCCTGGTTCGCGGGCTGAACGACTCGCCCTTGCTTGAGAGGTTGGCGGCCGGCTGAGCGGCGTCGCTTCTTGGAAGCGCCGACGATTGATTTTCAAGTTGGGGTGTCGCCAAGCGGTAAGGCAGCGGGTTTTGATCCCGCCATACGGAGGTTCGAATCCTTCCACCCCAGCCAATTCGAGCCTTGGTGTTCCGTCATATGTCGCGTAGCAAAGAAATTGATTCTCCGACCATCTCCGTGTTCGCCGGCAACGCGAACCCGCTGTTGGCGCAGGAAATCACCCATCACCTTCACGTGCCCTTGGGACGCGCGCATGTGGGCCGCTTCAGCGATGGCGAGGTGAACGTCGAATTGATGGAGAACGTGCGCGGCCGCGATATCTTCATCGTGCAGCCGACCTGTCCGCCGTCGAACGACAACCTGATGGAATTGCTAATGATGACGGACGCCTGCCGGCGGGCCTCCGCCAAGCGGATCACCGCGGTGGTGCCATACTTCGGTTATGCGCGCCAGGATAGGCGGCCGCGCGCGACGCGCGTGGCCATCGCCGCCAAACTGGTGGCCAACATGGTCGCTAGCGCGGGCGTCGACCGGTTGTTGACGGTCGACTTGCACGCGGATCAGATTCAAGGGTTTTTCGACATACCGGTTGACAACGTATACGCCTCACCGGTGCTCTTGGGCGATGCCTGGAAGCAGAAACACGACAACATGGTGGTGGTGTCGCCGGATGTGGGCGGTGTGGTGCGGGCGCGGGCGCTCGCGAAGCGCCTCGACGATGCGGATCTCGCCATCATCGACAAGCGGCGTCCGCGGCCGAACGAATCGAAGGTGATGAACGTCATCGGCGAAGTCGAAGGCAGATTCTGCGTGATGGTCGACGACATGGTGGATACCGCCGGCACGCTATGCCAGGCGGCGCAGGCCCTCAAAGACGAGGGCGCGACGAGGGTGGTCGCCTACATCACGCATGCGGTGTTGTCGGGTGCGGCGATCGAGCGCATTTCGAAGTCGGTGCTGGATGAATTGGTGGTGACCGATACGATCCCGCTCTCGGCGGAGGGCAAGGCGTGCACACGCATTCGCCAGCTGAGCGTCGCGGGATTGTTGGCGGAAACCATACGGCGCATCAGCGACGAGGAATCGGTAAGTTCACTGTATATCGACTGAATGGTCGATGGAATTGGTCGGTCTCCCGGCAACTGGTCGCGGTGCGGGGAGATCGTGTTAGTAAAGCAACTGGAGAAGATTATGAAGACCTCTTTTGAACTCGTGGCAGAGTTCCGCGAGACGCAAGGCAAAGGTGCGAGCCGCCGCCTGCGTCACGAAGGAAAAGTGCCTGCAATTCTATATGGCGGACATACGGATGCTCGGGCGTTGACCTTGAGTCACCAGAAGCTCTCGATCCTGCTCGAGAATGAGCGTTTTTATTCCACCATTCTCAGTCTGAAGGTGGGCGACGAGACGCAGGCCGCGATCCTGAAGGATGTGCAACGCCACCCGTTCAAGAACTCGGTGCTGCACATCGATTTTCAACGGGTCGAAGAGAACGAGAGAATCCGCATCAGCATTCCGCTGCACTTCAAGGGCGAGGCGATTTCGCCTGGCGTCAAATCCCAGGGCGGCTTGGTCTCGCACATGCGCAACGAAGTCGAAGTCGCTTGCTTGCCCAAGGACCTGCCGGAATTCATCGAGGTCGACATTTCGGGGCTCTCGCTCAATGAGAGCATTCATTTGTCGCAGCTCAAGATACCGGACGGTGTGATACTGGTGGATTTGGCGAAGGAAGATGCGGCGGTCGTGGCCATCCACAGCCCGCGTGCGGAAGAGCCGGAGCCCACCGCGGCCGTGGCGGCACCTGCGGCAGCGGAAGGTGCGGCACCAGCGACTGGGGCAGCGGCGCCTGCAGTGGCGGGCGGCGATGCGCCGAAGAAGGCCGAGCCCGCCAAAGCCGAAGTGAAGAAGGAGCCGGCCAAGAAAGACGCAAAGAAATAATCCGTACAAGGCGTCTGTACAGGAGGGGCCGTCAGTGGCTGGCGGCCCCTGTTTTTTTTGACCCAAGTGCCGGGTAGGTGCATCCACGATGGCTGGATTACCGTTGCGTTTAATCGTCGGTCTCGGCAATCCGGGACCCGAACATCAGGCAACCCGCCACAATGCGGGTTTCTGGTTCGTGGACGTGCTTGCGCGGCGTCACGGTGCCGAGTTCCGTGATTACCGCAAGTATTCCGGGGAAACCGCCCGCGTCAGCATCGGCGGCGATGAGATCGTTCTGTTGAAACCGACCACCTACATGAACCGCAGCGGGCTCTCGATCCGGCAACTCAGCGAGTTTTACAAAATCGCCGCGGATGACATTTTGGTGGCGCATGACGAACTTGATCTGCCCGCGGGCAGCGTGCGCTTGAAGCACGGCGGGGGGCACGGCGGCCACAACGGTCTGCGCGACACCATCGCGCACATCGGCGAGAGCTTTTGGCGGCTGCGCTTGGGAATCGGTCATCCGGGCAACAAGACCGATGTGATCGACTACGTGTTGACTCGTGCGCCCCGCTCCGAAGAGGACCTCATCATGGAGGCGGTGAACCTGGCGGCGGACTGCATTCCGTTGCTGCTCGAACAAGGCGCGGAGCGCGCCATGACCAAATTGCACAGTCGTGCGGGAAAGACCTAATGCCTATTCGTTGCGGAATCGTCGGCCTACCGAATGTCGGCAAATCGACGTTGTTCAACGCGCTCACCCGCGCGCAGATTGCGGCCGAGAATTATCCGTTTTGCACCATCGACCCGAATGTGGGCGTGGTCCCGGTACCCGATCCGCGCCTCGATAAGCTCGCCGCCATCGTGCATCCAGAAAGGATTCTGCCGACGACGGTAGAGTTCGTCGACATCGCCGGCCTAGTCGCCGGCGCCTCCAAGGGCGAGGGGCTCGGCAACAAGTTTCTGGCGCACATTCGCGAAGTGGATGCGGTTGCGCACGTGGTGCGATGCTTCGAGCATGACGACATCATTCATGTGGCGGGCAAGATCGATCCCGCGCGCGACATCGAGGTGATCAACACCGAGCTCGCGCTCGCGGATCTCGACAGCGTCGATCGCGCCTATCAGAAGGCGGTCAAGGCGGCCAAGACCGCGGATAAGGACGCGGTCAAAACCCGCGATTTGCTCGAGCGGGTGCGCAAGCGGCTGAATAATGCGCAGCCGGTACGCACGATGGGTCTCGATGCCAACGATCGAGCGCTGCTACGCGACCTGCACCTGCTCACCGACAAGCCGGTGATGTATGTGGCAAACGTCGATGAGACTGGCTTCACCAACAACCCATGGCTCGATCGTGTGCGGGAGATTGCCAAGGCGGAAGGCGCCGTGGTCGTGCCGGTGTGCGCAGCGATCGAAGCGGAGATATCGCAGCTCGAGGAGGCCGATCGCGCCGATTTTCTCAAGGAGCTCAAACTCGATGAGCCCGGACTCAATCGCGTGATTCGCGGCGCCTACACGCTTCTGGGGCTGCAGACTTATTTCACCGCCGGCGTAAAGGAGGTTCGGGCCTGGACGGTGCGCGCGGGATCCACGGCGCCGCAGGCCGCGGGCGTGATTCATACGGACTTCGAGCACGGGTTCATCCGCGCCGAGGTCATCGCTTACCAGGATTTCATCGCCTACCAGGGCGAGGCCGGCGCCAAGGAGGCCGGCAAGCTGCGTTTGGAAGGTAAAGAATACGTCGTGCGCGAAGGCGACGTGATGCACTTTCGCTTCAACGTCTAGTGCGAGATCCTGCGACCGTTGCCGCAGGGTCTCGCGCTATGGCTCAGGATGCCAGGCTGGCGATCGGATGCCATAAGCCCTTGATTTGGAAACGATACGCCGGAAGATCGGCTTGACAGGCAGACCCCGGCTCCGGAGAATCCGGCGCTCTTCGTGGTGAGGTAGCTCAGCTGGTTAGAGCGTGGCACTCATAATGCCGAGGTCGAGGGTTCGAGTCCCTCTCTCACCACCAAAATCAATGGCTTAGGCGTGTATTTCGTTGCGTGACCGCACTTGCACAGCACCCACCATCATCCTTGACCCTACGGCAGCGGAATGAATTCTGTTTCCCCCGGCACGCTCGGAAATTCCCGCGCACGCCAGCGCTCCTTGGCACGCTCGATGCGTTCGCGCGAGGAGGCGACGAGATTCCAGTCGATATAGCGCGGCGTCGCAAAGCGTTCACCGCCGAGTACTAGGATCCGGGCAGCGCTCACGGCACGGACCGTGACGCTAACGCCAGGCTCCAAGATCGCGAGCTGACCCTCGGTCAATTGCGTTTCCCCGATGATCAACTTACCTTGCACCACGTATACGGCCCGTTCGGTGTGCTCTGGTGGTACTTCGAGCGTCGCTCCGGGCGCGAACTCGACGGCGACGTACAGCGTCGGCCACGACACTCGCACCGGCGATTGCACGCCGAATGCGTGTCCCGCAATCACTGAAAGATTGACTGCACCTAACTGGAGGCGCGGCAGCGATGCTGCTGGCGTGTGAGTAAACCAGGGTTTGCCGTCCTCCTCCCCGTCCGGCAACGCGACCCAGCTTTGAATGCCGTGGATGTGCGGGCCACTCGGCCGAGAATTCGGCGGCGTCCGTTCCGAATGTACGATACCTTCCCCGGCACTCATCCAATTGACATCGCCGGGTCGAATCTCTTGCACGGAGCCCAGACTGTCGCGATGCAAGAGCGATCCTGAAAAGAGGTAGGTCACGGTCGCGAGCCCAATATGCGGATGCGGCCTGACGTCAATACCTTGCCCTGGTGGGAACTCAGTCGGACCCAAGTGATCGAAAAAGATGAAGGGTCCGACCATCTGCCGTCCGCCCGAAGGCAACACGCGGCGCACCACAAAACCGCCGAGGTCTCGTTGGCGCGATTCGATCACTTGTGCGACTGTCATAGGGCCCGCTCCGAGGTTTGCTTATAGTCTAACGCGCCTGGGGGTGTACGTATCCGCACCCAGCCCGCGACGCACGAGCGAACGATTCTTGGTTCAGTGCGTTCCCGAGTCGGTCGGTTGACCGGTTCGAGGAAAATCGGCGGTGATTCAATCAAAAAGTATCAAGGAGAGCATTCGATGAATAAGGTGAGCACGAAAGATGGCGTTGACATCTTCTACAAGGATTGGGGCAGCGGGCAGCCGATCGTGTTCTCGCACGGCTGGCCTCTGTCCTCGGACGACTGGGATCCGCAGATGATGTTCTTTTTGAATAACGGGTTTCGCGTTATCGCCCATGACCGTCGCGGTCACGGGCGCTCGACCCAGACCGCCACCGGTCATGACATGGATCACTATGCGGACGATCTCGCGGTCCTAACGCAGCACCTGAACCTCAAGAACGCCGTGCACATCGGTCATTCGACCGGTGGCGGTGAGGTTGTGCATTATCTCGCTCGTCATGGTGAAAGTCGGGCCGCCAAGGCCGTCCTTATCTCCGCGGTACCGCCGATCATGATCAAGACGCCGGCGAACCCCGGTGGTCTTCCGAAAGACGTGTTCGACGGATTCCGGGTGCAGGTTGCCAATAACCGAACCCAGTTCTATCGGGACGTGCCGGCGGGTCCGTTCTACGGATTCAACCGGCCGGGTGCAAAAGTTTCGGAGGGAATCATCCAGAACTGGTGGCGCCAGGGAATGATGGGGGGTGCGAAGGCGCATTACGATGGCATCGCCGCATTCTCCGAGACGGATTTCACGCCTGACCTGAAGAAAGTGTCGGTACCGACGCTCGTCATGCATGGGGATGACGACCAGATTGTTCCGTACGCCGATTCAGGACCGTTGAGCGCGAAACTGCTTAAGAAGGGTACCTTGAAGACCTACAAGGGGTATCCGCACGGCATGCTCACTACCCAGGCTGACACGATCAACGCCGACATTTTGGCCTTTATCAAGTCATAGTTTTTGCATATCCATGATCGGCCGGCACCAATCTGGGTGCCGGCCAGCTCTTCAACATTTAGGAGCATATATCAATGGCCAAGAAAGATCATTCGACGAGCGAACTTAGGCGACGGCGTGAAGCACCGTTGATCACACCGACGGACCTTGGGAAGGCGGCATCGGAAAACATCGCCGGAAGCATGAACGCCTTGCTTGCCGATGTTTTTGCGCTCTATTTGAAGACAAAGAATTTTCATTGGCATATGAGCGGACCGCATTTTCGCGACTATCACCTGCTGCTTGATGAACAGGCCGACCAACTATATGCGATGACGGATCCGATAGCAGAACGGATTCGTAAGACTGGTGGCACCACTTTGCGGTCGATTGGCCACATCGCGCGTATCCAGCGAGTTAAGGATAACGACGCCGATTACGTCGAGCCACTGGACATGCTTGCAGAATTGCGGGAAGACAACATGACGCTCGCGGCGCGGCTTCGCGAAGTGCATGTGGTGGTCGATGAGCTGCGAGATATCGCGACGGCGAGCCTCATTGAGAATTGGATTGATGAAACCGAACGACGTACCTGGTTCTTGTATGAATCAGGTCGGCGGTCCCTATGACAATGTCTCGCGCATTGGAATTAGGCGTTTGAGGTGACATTCTGGCCGCACCGACTGCAGGTGCTCGATTGAAGCGCTCGTAACGCACGTTGGGCGCGAATTGCATACACCATTCAGAGTCGACACCGGCTCTCTGGCTGGGTGATCAATGAGTCCGGGAGGAGGGGGATGATATGTGGGAGCTTCGCAAGAGCAACGAGAGGGGACTGGCCGATCACGGCTGGCTGAAATCCCGCCATTCCTTTTCGTTCGCCGACTATTACGATCCGAAGTACATGGGGTTCGGCGTGCTGCGCGTGATCAACGAAGACAGGGTCGCTCCAGGTAAGGGGTTCGGTGCCCATGGGCACATGGACATGGAGATAATCAGCTACGTCCTCGACGGGCAGCTCGCGCACCGCGACTCGATGGGCACGGGATCGGTCATTGTTCCGGGCGATGTGCAACGTATGAGCGCCGGCACCGGTGTGCGGCACAGCGAGATGAACGCCTCGAGCAAGGATCCCGTGCATTTTCTGCAGATCTGGATCCAACCCGCGGTGCTTGGCATACCGCCGAGCTACGAGCAGAAGCATTTCCCGCCTTCCGAGCTGCGTGGCAAGCTGCGCCTGATCGTCGCTTCCGACGGCTCGGAAGGGGCAGTGACATTGCACCAAGACGTGCGCCTGTACGCAGGTCGGTTCGACGCTGCCGAAGAGGCAACGCTGTCACTTGGCGAAAGCCGGCGCGGTTACGTGCACGTGGCCCGCGGGACAATCAGCGTCAATGAAACGCGGCTCGAAGCGGGTGACGCGCTCAAGTTCACTGGGCCGCAAAGGCTCAGGTTCCACAGCGGTGCGAACGCCGAGTTACTGGCGTTCGACCTGCCTGGTTAGCGCCTCCGATTTGCCCGGCCGACACGGGCGGCCTTCATCCCCGGAGTCGCAAACTGTTGATTCTTTGCGCGCGACGCCTCACAAAGATGGTCAATGTCCGGCGCTTTTTCACAGCCGTTGTGACTTGGTGTGCGGGCAGGTGGCTGCGAAGGGGAACTGGCGTTCCCTGATCGAACAGGATTCGCACTCACGCCACTTCCAAGGACTTGGCGGCGTGCTCTAAACGCCGGACGCGGATGCAGTCGGTAGCCGCCTGAGCGGCAGCAACCTTTGCCGATTGAAAGATCTCGAGCGGGGCATCCGTTTCCCGCCTGACTATCTCGTAGCACTCGCAGGTTCGGGCTTCTAAACTGGCTCGATCGACCACGGAGATGCGGCCGCGCTGGTAGCGGATGCACCCGGCAATCTTCAGCGCGTGAGCCGCCTGGGACACGCTCTCACGTCTGACACCCATGAGCTCGGCGATGCGATCGTGGGTTAGGGGCACTTCGTTCGACCGCTGGCGATCTAGGATCATGAGCAGCCAACGACACAACTGCTGATCGATCGCGTGGTGCCGATTGCAAACCGTCGTTTGCGCCACCTGCGCGATATAGGATTTCGCATATCGCAGCAGTAAAGTGCGCATCGGGCCACATTGCCCGCACTCCTGATCCAGTAATTCACGCCTGATTTGATAGCTCCAACCGGCGCTAAGCACGACAGCACGGCACGATGCCGAGTCGCCGCCCAGAAATACCTCGATGCTCGAAAAACCTTCGTGGCCGATGAGGGTAAGTGCATTTGCCCGACCGTCGGACATGACGGACGACACCGAAAATACCGCCGTCGTTGGAAAATATATGTAATTGATGGGCCGAGTGGGTTCGTTAATCACATCGCCAAGCGGCATGAAGATCGGTTCGAAATTCCGCCCTTCCCACTCCGCCAGGGGAAGCGCTGCCAGCAGCATGTTCTGGCGCTTCGATATCACATTAGAATCCATTTGTGCCCACTCCTACGCTACTCTTGACATTGAGCAGGGATGTCACGATACGCCGCGGTCAGAAACATGACGAATAAGATCAACGACATTTACGGTAAGAGTGCGTTGAACAAAAGGGTAGCGTACTGAATCTGCAACGCGCGTCGGACCGCGCCTACACGCCGGCAATCTCGTCGCCAGGTAACGTCGTTAGAATTTCGTAAGCGACGAAATATCCAACTGCGGTTCCCTGCTCGTGTCGTATACCGTCACGACAATTCTCATGATCTTCGTGATCGTCGCGTTGGTACTGTCGCGTGCTCTGCGCACAGCCGTTCACGCAGCGATGACGCGCAGCGGAAATATCGATCGAACTACGATCAGTTTTTTGCAACAGATCTTAAGCCGGGAGGTTCCTAACAAAAGATGGCGCCGCGGCGCCGTCCACTCCTCCTTGAGCGGAAGTGGCGTCGCAGCGGTCGCGTATTGTGATCGCAGCGTCGAACGATTGCTGTCTCACATTGTCCGCCGCTGATGTAAGAATGCACTGATGGCGATTTGCTGCGCGTGTCCTCGAAGTCGCCTAATTCTCGAGTGGCGCGAATAGGCGGTGGATACTGACTAGAATGGTTGCGGCGCGGCGGCCGGCCGTTCGCCCTTGACAGTCGCCGAATATGCTTCATGTTCCGGCATCGATAGCAGCCGAGCGGTATTGACCAGCGCCATGTGCGTCAACGCCTGCGGAAAATTTCCGAGCATCCGCTTGGCACGCGGGTCATACTCCTCGGCAAATAGCCCAACATCGTTGCTCAATGTCAGGAGTCGTTCAAACAATGCCTCGCCTTCCTGGCGTCGTCCGGTCAGTATGTAGCTGTCCGCCAACCAAAACGAGCACGCCAAGAAGGCGCCCTCGCCGGCCGGCAGCGCATCGACTCCCGTTTCGGTCGAATATCTCAATACCAACCCGTCAAGAATCAACTCGCGCTCGATCGCCGCTATGGTGCCGAGGACGCGCGCGTCGTCAGGGGGCAGAAAACCGACCTGCGGAATCATTAGCAGACTGGCATCCAGATGAGGCGATTCATAGGATTGTACGAACGCCTTCTTTCCTGTGTCGAAGCCCTTCTCGCATACCTGTGCGTGGATCGCATCCCGCACCTCTCGCCAACGCTCGATCGGCGCCTCGAGGGCGTCCTGCTCGGCGTCCTTGATGGCTCGATCGAAGGCAACCCAGGCCATGACCTTCGAGTGCGTAAAGTGCCGGCGCGGGCCTCGAACTTCCCAGATCCCCTTGTCGGGAAGCTCCCAGTTGGATTCGAGAAATTCGAGCATAGCGATCTGCACGTTCCAGGTGGCGGACTCGGGATGCAATCCGCTCATCCGGGCGAGGTGCAATGTATCCATCACTTCGCCGTACACATCGAGCTGGAATTGCCGCGATGCCGCGTTGCCCACGCGCACGGGGGCTGCTCCTTGATAGCCGGGTAGCCACGGCAAGTTCACTTTCGTCGAGGCGGCGTACTCCCGTTACGCTATAGAGAATTTGCAGATCCTGAGGCGACCCCGCCACCGCCCGCAGCAGCCATTCGCGCCACTCGATCGCCTCCTGGATATATCCGGTGAGCAGTAGAGCATTCAACGTAAAGGTCGCATCGCGCAGCCAGCAGTATCGGTAATCCCAATTGCGCACGCCGCCCGGTTGCTCGGGCAACGAGGTCGTGGGCGCCGCAATGATTCCACCCGTGGGCTTGTAGGTGAGCGCCTTCAAGGTGATGAGTGAGCGAACGACGGCCTGATGCCGGCGACCCTGTAGACTGCAGCGATCGGACCAGCGGCGCCAGGCTGACTCAGTCTGTTCGAGCGCTCGAGCTCCATCGATTGTTGCCAACGTGTCCAGATGGGAGGGGCGGTAATTGAGCACAAATGACTGGCGATCTCCCGCGCCAACCGTGAACTCGGCGACCGTCTTCATGTTCTCGCCCCTGACAGCTGTCGAGGCGGTGAGTTCGAGCGTGTCGGGCCCGGCAGTGATCAACAGCACGTTGCGGCAGCGGCGTACCCAGGGCACGACGGATCCGTAATCGAAGCGCACGATGAGTTCCATGCGCAGCGTGACTTTTCCGCTCAGGCCCTCGACGATTCGGACGGCATCCCAGCGTTCATCCGAGAGGGGCAGGAAATCGATTAGCCGAGCGTTTCCCTGTGCGGTTTCAAAGTCTGTCTCGAGAATCAGCGTTTCACCGCGGTATCTGCGGCGTACCGACTTAATTTCCGCGGTAGGGGCTATCTGCCAACGGCCGTGTTCCGGGCCTCCCAACAATGCGGCAAAGCACGCAGCGGAGTCGAATCGAGGGAGGCAGAGCCAATCGATCGAGCCGTCGCATCCGACCAACGCCGCTGTATGGCAGTCGCCGATGAGTGCGTAGTTTTCAATGGCCAAGGGCATCGAAGACCTCCGGTCCGAGAATGCGATTCGGCCCCATGCCCGGTAAGTGTACGCTGACAGTTATGCCTTCGGTGCCAACCCACGACCGTCCGCACTGCCACGGGTTTTCTTGTAGACGCAGCGTCCCGTGAGCCGGAATTTGCTCCGCCATTTCGCCTTCTTTCGAATGTGAGCAGAGCGCCAATTCCCAGGCGCCGGCGGCTAGCGGGACGCTCTGCGCTCGGCAGCGAAATTGAACAGCACCAGCACCCCGGCGTGCTGGAACTGCAACCACTCCGCGGCCTTGTCGAACTTCACCTTGGCCTTGGGGCTGCGGTAACAATCGGGCTTATTGAGACGCAGATTGATCAAGCGGCGATGCCAGTCGAGAAGGTCAGCGTGTCGCGGTTTCGACAGTTCAAACCAGTCGAGCTTGGAACGCTCGAAAGTCGCCGGTGCCTGCGGGTTCTGCACTTCACCGGTCCATTGGAAACTCGAGAACTCCTTGGCGCGGCCCTCCGCCACCAGTCGCCCCAGCTCCGGGTCCTGATGGTCCGTGAAGTAAAGGAAGGGCGTGCGCGCGCCCCACTCCTCGCCCTGGAACAGCATCGGCACGAAGGGCGACAAAAGAGTCAAAGCGGCAATCGCCTTGAGCTGTGCTGCCGTGAGCATCATGGAAAGGCGCTCTCCTCGAGCACGGTTGCCGATTTGATCGTGATTCTGTGCGCATACGACGAGTTGCTCGGCAGCAACGCCGCGGGGCGCTCTGCCGTGACGGCGCTGCCGGTACTTCGAGTACTGGCCTTGGTACACATACCCCGCGCGCAGCGCCTTCGCGATGTCCTCGAGGCCGTGGAAGTCCGCATAGTATCCCGTGGCCTCTCCGGTGAAATAGCGATGGACCGCGTGGTGGAAATCGTCGGCCCAGTGGGCGTGCAGGCCGTATCCGCCGCGTCCCGGAGAATGCACCAGCCGCGGATCATTGAGGTCGCTTTCCGCGATCAACACGAAGCTGCGGTTCAATTGCTCACCCAACTCGCGCACCGCCGCCGCCAGCTCTTCGAGTATGTGCGTCGCTTCGAAACTGAAGATGGCGTGCACCGCGTCGAGACGCAATCCGTCGAATCCGTAATCGCGCAGCCACATCAACGCATTGTCGATGACGAAACGGCGCACCTCATCGCTGTGCGCGCCATCGTAGTTGATGGCCTCTCCCCATGCGGTCTTCACACGATCCGTGAAATACGGGCCGTAGCAACTCAAATAATTGCCGTCTGGGCCCAAGTGGTTGTACACGACATCAAGCAGCACGCCGAGACCTTGCCCGTGGCAGGTATCGATGAAGCGCGCCAACTCCTCGGGCGTGCCATAAGCCGGCAATGGCGCGTACAGATCGACGCCGTCGTAGCCCCAGCCATGCCGGCCCGGAAAGGTTGCGAGCGGCATCAGTTCCACGTGCGTGATACCTAGGTTTACCAAATGAGGCAGATGCCCCTGGGCGGCCGCGTAGGTACCCTCCGGGGTAAACGTGCCAATGTGCAGTTCGTAGATGACCGCATCGCGCAGCGCCTTGGCTCGGAATCCCGGACGCTGCAATCGGCGCAGCGCACTCGCGTCGATCACATGCGAATTGCCGTGCACCCCATCGGGCTGCCACAGCGAGCGCGGGTCGGGCAGCGGATCGCCGCCGTCGATCGAGTACTTGTAGCCGCCGCGCTCGCTCGGCGCATCGAGCTCGGTCCGCCAATAGCCGTCCCCGTCGGCGCGCATGGAGACCCGCATGCTGGCCATCACCAGCTCCACGGATCGAGCCGCAGGCGCCCATACGGAGAATATCATCGGTCTTCCCGCCTCAATAACGCCACCGGAAACGCGCCAAACAGCTCGTCCGGGCCGTGGGCGCTGCACGCCGCCCGGTATCGCTTGGCGCGAGTCAGGGACTCGAACCCTCTGGTAGTGCAGGATGGCCGACGGCCAGAGCTCCGGCCGTTGCCGGGCGCGCGAGACGCGTGATCGATCTGCGCCTTGCCGTCACCGGCACATCCAGATCCAGGAACCTACAGATGTCGATCCGGCGCGCGATCGCGTCACGGAAGCCTTGGCGCATCAAGCTGCTGCAATACCGTCCCTCCGTCAAGAGATAACTCAGGACGTTCGTGCGGTCCTCGCGCATTGCCCCCAGAGCGCGCAACAGCACACGGATTGCGGGAGGAAGTTGGCGCGCGTGCCTCGCCGTGGTCTGGGCGAACGACTTGCTGGGTGTCACGACCAGGGCATCAACCGGGCGCCAGTTCATTCCGTTGCGTGCCCGCAGCGACGGAGGGATCAGGGCGACTGTCTCGTTGATACGCCGCAGGCGCTCCAGGTCCATCTCCAGCGTGTCGGCGAAGACGGCATCGAGTATGTGGTCGCCGATCTGGGCCAAAGACGGATGCGATGGGACATCACCGGCGTTCGCGAGCGGCCCCGTGACCTGGCCGACGCCGATGATGAAGACGCGATCGGCGCCCAGATGAAGAGCCGGGCTGATCGGCGCCAGTTGTTGCATGGCGCCGTCGCCGAAGTGCTCATCGCCGATTCGCTCCGGCGGGTAAATGAACGGAATCGCCGACGATCCGAGTAGGTGCTCCGGGCCCAGCGTCGCGCGAATGCCGACCCGGCGGGCGCGACTCCATGGTTGCAACTGGTCGTGCCCCTCGAAGAAGCTCACCGAGCGCCCGCGGTCATAGCTCGAAGCCGTGATGCAAAGCGCATCGAGGCGCCCGTTGCGGATCGCGCCGCGAACGGCCGAGAAGTCCACCAGGACACGAACGAGTTCACGAAGCGGCGTATTGTCGAGCAGTGATACCGGTCGACCGCGGGAACCCCCGGCTATGACGGCCCATACCCAGCGAGCCACGCTACGCGCCACGACGCCCGGCTCCGTGCAGTACACGCTCGAGGCTTGCAGGGAAGCCCACGTGGTCATGATGCGGCGGACGCCCAGTCCGAAATCGTCTGCATGCGCGGCCAGAAGCGCCGCATTGAGGGCCCCCGCAGAGGTCCCGCAGATGATCCGAAATGGGCTCGGCGCACCGGGCGGAAGCATGCGCGCGATCGCCGCGAGAACCCCCGCCTGATAAGCGGCGCGCGCTCCCCCGCCACTCAGGATAAGGCCGATTTTAGCGCTGGTCCCCGCCGGCAACGCCTTGCGCTTCCAGGCATTGGCGCTGCGGGCCAGCGCGCCGGAGAAAACCGCAAGGCCGAAACGCAAGCGACGCCGCGTCCTTCGTCGGTTTGCTTGATATGGCGCACCTTGTCTTGCTGCTTTGCCATTGCGGATGACCTCAGTTTGCGGCTCGAACTAACTCACCAGTTTGCCTCACGACGTGCGTAGCTCCTTATGTTCACGTTCCTTGCTCTCGGGTGGTCGATCAGTCCGCGGCGCTTCCGGTTGGGGCTTGACAGCGCGGCCCGCTGCCGGTTCCTCCCGTGGCGTCGTCGAATGGTTGACTGGCGGGTGATCGGTCATTCGGCCGGTTTCACTCGGGCGGGGAGGGATGGCGCGCGCGGTCGGCGGGGGCACCGCGGTCGGCACCGCGCCCGTCGCCACAACGCCAGGCCCGGAGAATGCGCCCGATTTCGGCGTGGCCGCAATCGCCGGCTTCCCGTGATTGACGGAGGCGAACAGCTGCCTGTTCGTACTCGCCGCTTGCTGATGTTGTACCTGTGCCGACGTTGGGGCGACGTGCGATTGGTGGGCCACAGCAAGCTCATGCGCGGTCGGCCGCACCGTCGTTCCGCCATTGCCGCCGTTGTAGCTTACGTTGTTGACCGTGACGTTATTGACCACGGTCTTGTTGTAGACATTAGTGATATGCGTGTCGGAGACGTTGGTCACCGCCCGGTTGTAGAAGAACTGGCCGTTGTCCCAGTGGCCGCCTTCAAAGCCGACGCCGACATAGCCGAACCCGTAGTTGACGCCGCCATAAAATCCGATTTCGGGCGCCCAGTAACCCGCGTTCCAGACGAACCCGCCTCCAGCTGCCGCCCAATAGCCCGGCGTCCAGAGGAGTCCCACTTGCGGCGGCGCAACCCACGTACCGGGCACCCAGTAGTAATCACCGTTCGCATACGCCCAGTAACCGGGAGTCCAGATGTAACCCGGGGCGGGTACAGGAGGTTGCACGTACACCGGCAGCACTGGCGGTCCGATGGTGATCGCGACGCCAATGGTTTGCGCGAATGCGCCCGCGCCATATGCGAGCGCGAGTGTGAGCGCCGCGACGAAGAACGTAACACCTGGTTCTGAAACTCATGGGTGTGACTCCTCTTCCTTCGAACAGTGTCGACCCGCCCTGCGTAAGATGCCTGGGGCCGTACGGGAAAATCGGCCGCAGCCTGAACAGCGAGAAGCGCTGCGGCCGTCTTCCTTAGCCCTCTACTTTCGTGATCTTGGTGCCCTCGAGAGACACATCGGCGATCAGGCCATGCTCGCCGAGGACGAACGCGATCACCGGCCGACGCATCGTCTCGCTGTCGTAGTCACCGCCCGCGCCCTTGGACGCGACGGCCACGCCCACGTCGGCACCGATGGTCCAACCGGCGCTGCGCTCGAACTTGTCACGTGCCTCCCGCGTCATGAACACAATGATCTCCGCGCGGTGCGCAACCCCGATGGTCGCGCCAACCGAGGCGCCGGACATCTTGTAGTAACCGGCAGTACTGCCGTTAACGATGAGCGCTCCATGCCCACGCTCACCGCCGACGCCAAGGCCGGCCTTGGTCACGCGCGGAAACACGAGCACGCCCGCCGCTTTGGAGACAATGTCGCGGTTACCCGGATTCTGGGCATAAAAACTCTCCAGAGTTGACTGAACGCCGGCGTCGATAGCCCCGCCATCGACGGTTGCGCTTTGCGCCGTACTGAAGCTGGTAGCCCCTAGTACGGCCAGCGAAATCACCATCATCCCGATCCAATGCCTCATGACTGCAACCTCTCTATGGCCTCACTGTAATTCACTTTCGCTGCAAATCATCCGCGGGTGCATCAGCGCCATAGACACACTTCCGCGGGACGGCGCCTACAGGCATTTAGTCGCACGACGTCGCGCCGTGCGATGTGCGCTTGTGTGCAAAGCCCGTCGGTGTGCGGCCGCGCAAGAACGTGCTTACCATTTGTTTCAGAGAGTGAGCGAATGGTTACCGTGCCCTGTGGACAGACAATCGCGCGAGGCGCTGTAAGACCTCACTTACAATATCCGTCTGGCCCCGAACGGGAACTCGCCGCGAATCGCTGACACATCCCAACGCCCTGCAAGCGCCAGTTTGCTCGCTGACGGGCGTTTCTCGGGCGCTGCGGGGGACTGCCGCCACGATAATATGTCGCCGCGACCTCGTATGAGGCGCGGCCGCTTGTCGGATGGCTCCGACAGCGCCCATGCGAAGCTACCTATTTAAGCCAGGCTGACATCGGCTAAACTAATAAACCGGAATAGCAATTTATGGTGGGTTTGTTGATGAGTCAGGGCGCAACGCATCGCAGTACAGAGGTGCACCGGTTACGCGAGACGCGCATTCTGCTTATTGAAGACTCGCCTCCAGTGCAGATCCGCCTCAAGGACCTGTTGGAGTCGCCGGGCGAATATCGAGTATCAGCCATTGTGGATTCCGCGCCCAGCGCAAGAGCTGCCATCGAGGCGGAAGTATTCGACGTTTTAATCGTCGATGTGCAGTTGAAGCAGGGCACCGGCATTGAGGTGGTCAAGCACGCTCGATCCCGCTACGGCAAAGGACAACGGCCGTTGATCATCGTGCTAACAAATTACGGCATGCCGACCGTCGAGGCACGCTGCCGAGAAGCCGGCGCCGATCACTTCTTGGACAAGATCAGGCAATTCGACCTGGTAAAACCCTTGATCATGGAGTGGCGCCGAGAGCACGCGGGAAATTAGCACGAATCGTCGTGCCGCGGCCCGACGTGCCATCAATGCTAACTTGACCGTGCAACGCCATGACACGATGTCTCATGCCGGCGAGACCGTGAGAACCCACATCGCGCACGTTATCAAGCCCCACGCCATCGTCGCGAACGGTAAGCCGATAATTATGTTGATCGCTGGTGAGTTCAAGATAGACGGTCGTAGCTTTGGCGTGCCGAATGACGTTGGTCAGAGCTTCTTGTGCAACCCGAAAAATGCCTAGTGCGACGTCGCTCGGCACCTCACCGATCGCATCGTCCAAAGTCGCCCGGTACTTTAGGCCGGCTCTCCTGCAGGTATCGTCGTAATAGGCGCCGATCGCGGTCACCAAACCGAAGTGATCCAACAAGCTCGGTCGTAGGTCTTCGATGACGCGCCGCTTCAAATCCATCGCGCTTTCCAGAAAGAGTCCAATTTCCCGGAGCTTGTTTTTCATGTCAGGCGAAGCGCGGTCCGACCTGGACTGTAACCACGCCAGGTCCATTTTGGCCGCGGTCAATACGCCGCCGAGTTCGTCATGAAGGTTTCGTGCAAGCGTGGCCTTCTCTCGCTCTTGCACCGACTGCAAATAAGTGGACAACTCGAATAGTTCACGCGACCGGTCGTCGACCAAGTATTGCAGCTCCGCTCGATGCTGTTCGGCATTGATCTGCACCAACGCCTGTCGCCTCGCTTGATTAACGAGTAGTTGCAGCACCAGTAGTAGCATCGCCAACGAAAGAATGGCCATGATGATGCCAACAT
>CAWCBJ010000010.1:0-112094 GCA_963793685.1 uncultured Gammaproteobacteria bacterium
GTGGCCGCGAATGGGCGATGCTCGACTCGAAGCGGTCCGTGGCCAACGTCCGCTTCGGAGTACCGAAATCGAGGCTGACGTTCGCTCCGGCTAATAATTAGATGTCACGCTACCAATTCCGTTCTGCGGCCGCGCCGACGCCGAGGGGTCCCGAGCTAACAGGTAGGCAAGCGCTGCTCCAAATAAGATCCCCAGAATCAGTAGCACCCATCGCCACCGAAGCCAAGGCTCTCGAAATGAGGAATGCTGGATCAGCACATCCGGTATGTAAGCCGCGCAATAGGCAATGTTGGCTAGTACAGCCAAGACAAAGAAGATCAGGAGGGAGTTGAAATTTAGAACCCGCTTCGAAGTCGGATATCCGACCACAAAGCAGGTAATCACTACGACGGCTAGAGCGACGTTATACGCAATGCGCCTCGGCTCCCAGTACCGAAGCGCCGACGTGACAGATTCACGAAGAGTCATACGGTGTTTTCCACCTCAGCTCGCCATCGCCTTTGCCTACAAACATGCACCAAACGCAGCACAAACAAAACTAAGCATGTATATGAATAGAAAAACGACGGCAACACAAACATAAACTACAAGTGCCAGCAGGTTCATCCAAATCTTACGCTGGAACCAACCAAGATAATGCACTAACAATTGCGCGCAAATTGTGCCAACAACTACAGACACCGCCAGAGCGCAGAAGTCTCCGCTAGCAGAAATCGATTTCGAGTGAGTTCGCGAATAAGAGAGATAGCACGATACGACTAGGATCGGCCCGAGTGTCGCTCCTAATAACGTAGCGACGATTCTAGTTGCTGTTGCAACACTAGTTGGGTTCTGTTCCTGGTTCACGTTGCCAGAATACTTGAAGCTCCGACCGTCCGCTTCGCGGCAGTAATTCGATTCGACCTCACCGCCCGCTTTTGGCCGATTTTTGCCGCTCGGCGCTCTCCATAGCGGTCATTCAGCGCGAAAAGCCGACGACCGCCGCCCATCGGCTGGTCATGGCCGAAACCGCCGGTCAAAGCTTCCCTAAACGGGCAGTCAACCGCTTTACTCGGACCTTGTCTGTCCGATCAGGTCTCAGCTTGTACATCCCTGGACGCCGCGAAGTTCCCGACCAAATGCGATGCCGTTGGCCTGGCCGATTGAATTCGATAGTGACATGCATACACGTCCATTGCGCCGAGAATACCGGCATTGAACGCATGTCCGGCGTTCATTATGTGTAGGCCATTTTATGTAGAAATTGAGATCACCTAAAACGAAGGGTGCCCCCTCGCTGCACGCACCGCCGTTTTGCTGTATTCCTGGGCCATCGTAGCGCGAGGAAAAATCATGTCCGAGCGACAAAGGTGACGCGCGACGCGCAGCCGTAAAGGCCCTTCCGCGAGGCGTGCCATCCCCTCTTTGATGGGACCCGTTGTGGGAAAAGGATTCCTTGAAATGCTCGGGCATCGCACGCTTGCACGGTCGATCGAGCGCCAAGGCATCAGCGGTGTAGCGATGAGCGGAGCCTTCGCGCCGCGCGCTGCCTGTAACACGCGGCCTAGCCGCTAGCGTCGATACACCTGGAATTTGCGAAACACGGCTTTACGCGTGCCGAGTCTCGGCGTCCTCCCCTGGCGGGATAGAATGGCACTGTTACATTTGCGATCCGATCTATCCACAACCATTTCATTTATGATAGTCTTTCCTTGCATTTAGGCGCTCAGTAGATCAACTACTTGGGCGGCCGATTTCGTGAAATCGACAGGAGGGTTTTGGATATGGTCACCAAGGAAGTTCGATGTGCCCTATACGCCAGGGTGAGTACTGCCGGGCAGCAATCTGTGCCGGCGCAGCTTGAGGCGCTGCGCGAGTATGCGCAGCGTCGCGGCTGGACAGTTGTGCAAGAGGTCAGCGACGTCGGGTCCGGCGCCAAGAGCCGGCCAAAACGCGAGGCGCTAATAGCCGCAGCTCGTGCGCGGTCAATCGACGCCATAGCTGTGTACAAGCTCGACCGCTGGGGGCGGTCATTGGCTGATCTAGTTGCCACCATGCAGGAGCTTACTGAACTCGGCGTAGGGTTCGTTTCCGTAAGCGACAGCATCGATCTGACAACGGCCGCGGGTAAGGCGTTGGCTGGCATGCTGAGTGTATTCGCCGCCTTCGAGCGCGATCTGATCATTGAGCGCGTGCGCTCCGGTATGAACCACGCAAAGAAACACGGCACGCGATCCGGTAAAGCAATCGGTCGACCCGCGTTCGCTGCGGAGCGATCCGTCGAAGTGCGCGCATTGCGCTCCAAGGGGCTCTCCCTGCCGGCGATCGTCGCTAAGACTGGACTGAGCTATGGCAGCGTGCATCGCTTGGTGAGCGCTACTAAGTAGCCAAGTCTAGCCGGAGTTGCCGGCTCTTTACTCGTGCCGCGAGGGCACGTCTTGGCCGTGCTTCTCGTGGACGTTAATCCCCGTGAACGCTCGCGCGCACGCGCGCGTAGGCATGCACCTGTTCTGTTCGAAGTGTCGACCAAATAATCCTTGGCTAAAAAACGAAATGTTTGTGAAACTCGACAAGCTCTGCGTTTACGGGCTTGACCAATTTTTTTTCGAAAATACGATGCCTGCACCGGCCACACTCCGCAGTCGATCCACATGTGGACGGATGTGGGCCGGCTATTATTTCCACACGACGCCGCAGCACCCTATAAGGGTGCGGAGCGTGTGGAAAGCCCAGGGCAATTAAATCTTCAACCCCCGGCAAGAAGAGCCTCTCTTCGCTGTTGAGCTGGGCGGCCAATCCTTGCTAGCGCGCTGCCAGCGGTGTCCTACTGTGCTGGTCACCCGGAACGCGGCTTTGCGGCTCTCACCATTCGATCGCGTGCCTCCGCTCGCAGCCGTTCCGCCCACGGAGTCCCGCAAGGCGGGGGAACTCAGCCCTAGATGAATTGCATATGAATTAGATGGAATTAAAACATGTGTGCAATATGTGACGTCTGTCGCTGCGCCGGCATGGCACTTGCTGTAAAAGTTTTAATTGCAGAACGTCATAGGAGAAAAGGGTAGCAACCCCCTCCGACGCGACGGCTGCGATAGGCGGTTGGGTCCACGCGCCCGCTGGAACTTTCCCTCCCGCCACTTTGATACATACGGAAACGGTTGCTTGCGATAAGGCCTGGGGCCATGCGCGTTTTGCGCGTGACCCTCACGACTCCGAGGGCCTTAAGCGAGATGGACCAGGAGGCCGAGTATCGAGGCAACAAACCGTGAGCACCTTGCCATCGAGGGCAGAGCGCCGATCCGCGCGTCATGCCGTTCCTGATGATGATGAGTTCCTGACTGTCTCGGCGTTCTGCAAGCTCGCCGGCATCTGCAGAGGCACATTCTACCGACAGGCTAAGCTGGGACTTGTGCCGCGCCCCTTTAAGGCGTCACGCGACGTGCGGCCAAGATTGGCTGGACCAACGCGCTCGAGCTGCGGAACGCGCCGCGGCGAGCGTCCGCGGTTTGGCCAAGGCCTCGCAATGAGCGGCCGCAAAAACGATGAGAGGGCAGCCCCACCGAGAGATACCCTTCCACAATCGACGGAATCGGCGCCGGAGAGCGTAGCCGCGAAGGCTGACAACGACAACGAGCGCGAGCACGTGATCTCTAGCGACGGCCATCGCATTCCAATGATGGACTGCTTGTTGCACTACCGGCTCCCGCGGGAGAACACAAACAGTGTCTCGTTCGAATGCCCCCATTGTAAGGATCGACCGGGCAGGCCGCGGACAAATCTGTTAGGCACTGGCACGGTGATCCCAGCGGCCTGACCAGGAAAATCGGGGATTTGGTGGGCCACCGCGGGGCACACTGCCGAGATCCGGGCTCGCCCCTCGTGAAAACCGGCTACTACTTACGAATTACCGAGGTGGAAACGCCTGAGCAAGCAAAGCAGCGCCTTGGCGCCAAGGCGTGGCAATGAGCGCCGTCATGGAGGATGAGGCAAAGGCGCAGCGCTTTATTTGGGTAGCCGCCGGCAAGATCGACCTCGGAGCCATTCGCCAGCAGAGGCGGATGACCTGGGCCGGGTACGTCAACTGGTTGCGAAAGCAGTACATGGCGCTTGCCGTCACGACCGCGGCCTATGCGGCGATGAGTCCCGATGAGAAACAGGCGCTCAAGAAGAAATTGACGTTCAGCCTCGGTGCGAAATACCGCGGCACCGCGCGCAAGACCGAGGCGCTCGAGCTGCGTGAAACGGTTAATATCGATATCGACAAGCAGAAGCCAGAAATCTACGAGGCGGTACTCGCCGCCGCGAGGCGAACCGGCTACCGCTTACTTCACGTTGGTAGCAGTAGCAATGAAGTGAACGGGAAACGCAGCGGCCGACTGATCTTTCCCTTAAGCCGAGCCGTTGAGCCCCGGAAAGAATTTGCGGCGGTGAGCCGCAAGCTTGCGGAAAGGCTCGGCATTGATTCGATCGATCCAGCATCGCATCGGGTGAACCAGATTTGCTACGTCCCCGCTCGATGCTGCGATGCGTCGGAAGTCTTCGAGGAGTTCGACGGGCCGTTGCTCGATGTGGAAACAACACTGGCCGAGTACGCCGATTGGCGGGATTCGGGGTCAGTGGCCACGGGCGAGCCGCGAGGGCGCTGTGTTCAGCGAGGTATTGTCGCTCGGCGATCCCCGCGACCGACCCGGTCTGATCGGGGCCTTCAATGGCGAGTTGACCGACTTCGTCAGCGCGATCGAGACTTTCGATCTGCCCTATACGCCGACGGATGATGAATGGCGATGGACGCCACACGGCGCTTCATCTTCAGGCGGCGCGAGGCTCTATCCGCCACCGAATGACCCGACGTACTGCGCTTGGATGTGGAACGACCACGAGCACGGCCTGAGTCCGAAGCGAAACATTCACGCATACGACGCAGTCAGGTTGAGCAAATTCGGCCACCTTGACGCAGGCTTGTCTGACACAACGCCGCCTGGCGAGCTTCCTCAGCGCGCGATGGACAAGTGGATCCGCGAACAGCTTCCGGACGTGGCTGCAGGGCTTGCCGCTCCCGAGTCCGAGTTCCAACCTCTTCCCGACGAACCCGTGCCTGAGTCCACGGATCAGCCGAAAAATGAGCAAACTTCGCGATTTAAGCCCATTCCCGCTGACGAATTCTCGAATGGACCTGAGCCTGAATGGATTATCGATGAAGTGCTTCCATGTGCCGGGGTTGCCATGGTCTTCGGCGAACCCGGCTGCGGGAAAATCCTTCTTTTCCTTAGACATAGCAATCAAGGTTGCACTCGGCGCGCAGTGGCACAATCGCGAGACTAAGCAAGGAAAAGTTGCTTATATCTGCGGTGAGTCTCCCGGCGGTTTTCGTAAGCGCTTACGCGCATATGCGCACCACTTCCGCATCAAGCTGTCTGACTTGCACGACTCGCTGTTCATTGTCGAGAACATGCCGGATCTGCGCCAAGCAACGGATGTTGCGGAACTGCGTGCGCAGCTACGTGCGCTCTCGCCCCTTGAAGCTCGTCTTTGTCGACACATTGTCGAGGGCAGTTCCGGGAGCCAACGAGAACACCGGCGAGGATATGGGGTCGGCATTCAAACAATGCGAGATTATCCACCAGGAAACCGGAGCGCTGTCGTCTTGATCCACCACTCCGGCAAGAATCAAGACAAGGGCTCCCGCGGCTGGTCCGGGATGAGGGGCCACATCGATACGGAGATTGAAATCAGGGCGGCTAAGCGGTATGCATCGGCTGGCGACTTTAACGAAGCAGCGCGATGGCAAGGATGGACTGCGGTTTGGGTTCGAACTCGTGAAACGAGCCTTACGGGATTGACGCGAAGAACCGCGAGCTGTCGAGCCTCGTAGTCAAACCGGAGGGCATCAATGCCGCCGGCCCGAAAGCGAAGCCTCTCACTCGGCTGCCGCAAATTAGGGTGTGGGAGGCGTTACAGGAGGCCAAAGGGCCGCTCTCCTTGGATGATTTGCTGACGCACGTGTCCGCAAGGTTACCCCACGATCTGCAGAAAAAAGATTACCGGCGTCAATCCGCCATGCGCGCAGTCGAGCAGCTCGCCGCGAAACACTTGGCTGTCGTAACGGGCGATACCGTCTCTTTGACCGGTGTGACCATGCCGGCGGAGTTTGAGACTCCAGTAGAAGCCTCGGTGTCCGCGGTCCGCTTTGCAGGACCAGATCGAGAGACAACGCGATGATCGGTGACGCAGAGCATTTACGGACGCTGAGCGGATACAAGCAAAAATCCGCCGTTGCCCGTTGGTGTAAGCGTAACGGTATACGATTCTTTCGCAACGCTGACGGCTGGCCTGTGACGACGCCGGCCGCGATAGACCGCGCGCTTGCGCCAGGAGTTGAATGTGGGCCAGACTTCTCACCATATGCCAAAGAAACGATTGCCGCCCAAAGTCCACGAAAAGGGCGGCCGCTATTACTTCGTGGACAAAAACAAATGGCGAGCGCTGAGCCGCGTATCTGAGGGCACGCGCGAACTACACCGACAACTAGCGATATTATCGGACCTCCCGCCTAACACACTGGCGGGAATTTTTGCCGCGTTCGCCGATTCGGACGCAATGAAGGACCTACGCGAGCCGACGCAAAAACAATATGTTTATTTCCTGTTCGGCATCCTAGCGCACACGTTCGGCCACATGCTGCCAGGCGAGGTCGAGCCGACCCACGTCGCGCAATATCTAGAAAATCGCAAGCGAGGCGGTGCCGCGATCGCCGGCAATCGTGAGCGCGCATGCCTGTCGAGTGTGTTTGAATTTGCGCTGCGTCGAGGGTGGGCACGCTCGAACCCATGCCGCGGGGTGCGCCGCAATCGCGAGGCGCCGAGTAAAACGCTAATCGAATCGCAAGACTTAAGCGCCAGTATGGACCGAGCGCCCGAGCACTTCGCCCGCGTGTTGCAGTTCGCCTATATGACCGGCGCCAGAATGTCGGACGTTATCGCAATGCCCGTGAGCGCAGTCACGCGCGACGGTATCGAATACACCGAATCGAAAACCGGCAAGCGCGTGACACACGAATGGACACCGACGCTGCGCGCCCTGGTGCGCGATATCGTCAAGGCGCGCGGCACGCGTGACCATGACCGGCGACCAACAAACCGCTTCGGCAAGCCGCTGACAATGTGGGGCATCACGTCGAATATGCGGCGCCTCGGCGTCGAGTGGTCGTTCCGAGATATACGACCCAAGGCGCAAACGGACGGGGGAGACCGCAACGTCATCGGCCACACAGGGCAAATGCGCGAGCGGTACACTCGGCGCCGGAAACGGGCGCCCGTAAGGTGAGGCTATCTGATGACAAAACAAGAATTGGAAATGTTGCGGCTACAAGCAAGGATTGTCGCCCTTGAGGGGCTGGTCGCGATGCTTGTAGCGGCATTCTCCGTGCTCGCTACCGACAAGGCGGAACTAATAGCAAGGCTCCGAAGATACCCTGCTGAAGCGGAAAAGCTGAGTTTCAAGAACAACGGCCTCCGAAGAATCGGACCTCTATGCTGCTGAACTTCGGGACGCGATAGAGAGCCTAGTTGAGTTCGTAGTCCGCGAAGTGCAGCGCAAGGGCGGTGGTTAGAAGTTCGGGTGTTTCTTAGAAGATTCTGCAGCGGCTGTGCGGTAAATCCTTGAATTGGTGGGCCGTGTAGGGATCGAACCTACGACCAATTGATTAAGAGTCAACTGCTCTACCAGCTGAGCTAACGGCCCCTTGCAAACTACTTCCCAAACCATCTTTCTCGACGCCACTCCCGAACACGAAGTGGGGTGGACGACGGGACTCGAACCCGCGACGGCCGGAATCACAATCCGGGGCTCTACCAACTGAGCTACGTCCACCATCGTCGAACACCCGACTTTAAGGTGGCGCGCCCGGCAGGAATCGAACCTGCAACCGCCGGCTTAGAAGGCCGGTGCTCTATCCGATTGAGCTACGGGCGCTTTTAAAAACAAGTACTTATCGCGCCAAACGTATTTCGCAGGACGGTGCTCGGGTCTTAATGCACACCGAAGTCGGGAATGCGCGCGGATTATATAGGACTTTCCGAAAACATTGCCATGGAAGGCGGCGACTGTTACCCATGTCCCCGGAATGCACCTTCTGAATGTGGTCGGGGCAGAGGGATTCGAACCCCCGACCCTCTGCTCCCAAAGCAGATGCGCTACCAGACTGCGCCATGCCCCGTGTCTACCCCCTTCGCGCTCGCGAGGGGGGCGGCAATCCTAACAGGTCGGCCGGGCCGTGCAAGCTAACGCGGAGCGAACAGCGCGAATGCCGCGCCCTGCGTATCGGTGGCCTGCACAATCCAGCCGCCGCCCGGCACCTCCTGGGGACCGTGCATGATCTTGCCGCCGTTGTCGCTGATGCGCCCGGCCGCGGCGCCGATATCTTCGACGTTGAAATAATACAGCCAGAAGCACCGAGCCTGTGCCGCCGGACTATTGAACATCCCGCCGACCGGCACGCCGCCTATCGTGAAAAGCTGATAGATGCCCATCGGTCCCATGTCGAAGGGGTCTCCCTTTGTCCAGCCGAACATGGCGCTGTAGAACTCGAACGCATTCGCCCAATCGGTGGTGTGCAATTCGTGCCATCCGATGTCTCCGGGCGTGCGCGAAAAAGTTCGCTCGCCCGGTTGAGACGGCTTGAACATTAGAAAATTCGCGCCCTGCCGATCGGACACCGCCGCGAATCGGCCGACATTGGGGATGTCGGTGGGCTCCCGATGCACCTTGCCGCCCAACTGCCGCACTTTGGCCACCGCCGCATCGACATCGTTTACGCCCACGTGTGCCGCCCAGCAGGGTTTCAGTCCCGCATCGCGCAGATGCTGCGGTATCGGCATCATTCCGCCGATCTGCCGCTCGCCGGCACGCAGTATCGTGTAAGTCATTCCCGATACCGGCACATCCTCGAATTTCCATCCCACCACCTTGCCGTAGAAGGCCTTGGCGGCGGCGACGTCCGAACTCATGAATTCGTACCAAACGAAAGGGTTCTGTGCGCTGGTCATCGGACTCTCCGTTTAATTCACAACAGATCTATACCTACTGGCAATACACGATGCTGCCGACAGAAGTTCCGCCGCAAACGACCAGCGTCTGACCGGTGATGAACGAGGCCTGCGGATCAGCGAAGAACATGACCGCGCGCGCGACGTCGGCGGGTGTGCCGAAGCGGCCTCAGGGTATATGACGCACCGCCACGCTCATTTTGGGACTGTCCGGCGGGATTCATTCCTTGAACCCGGGTATGCCTTTGGCCAATGGGCTGCGCGCCAGGAGCTGCGCGTGGCGGACCGCGCCGTGAAAATCGGTGTTTACGTCCTCGATCGCGATATTGCGCCTAAAAAAATCCGCCCAGATGAATTCCGCGAACGCGGTGCGGGTCTTCTCATAGCCCCCGGCATCGCGCACGAACCCCGCGAGCGAACGGTAGACATCGTCGATGAGTTGATTCAACCGGTTCGGAATGCTGACGTAATGGTGCCGCACCCCGTTCTGATCCAAGGGATGAACCCAGCTGCTTTCATCCATTTTCCGCCAAAATTCCTCCAATCCATGCGAGCTGAAATCGGCGTCGACGGTGAAATATCCGCTCCGCACGCCGGCCTCCAGTGCCGCCCGCGCCAGGTGATGATGATCCGTAATGTAGAGGTCTTTGCCGGGCCCGATGACCGCCGGCATCGGGTGGGATTCCAAGAATTCCTGCTGATCCTTGGGTGACAGCGCGGCGAGGTGCGTTCTCTTCGCCTCGACCTCGATGAAGCCAATCGTCAGTTGAGTCGGGTGGAGGCTATTGATGGGTGCTTGATGAAGCTTGGGCATGACTGCGTCCGCGTTTCTGGCCGGCGAAGGTCCTTATGGGCTCCGGGGGCGCAATTCCGAAAAAGGCGGCGGAACAGTGGCCTTGAAACTCGCCCGCTCAGAGTGACGATCCAAGTATTGCGCGAGATCCTTCGCGGCATTAAAGGCTTCGCCGCTTTCGGGACACTCGCTCAGGTACGCCAACACCGGCAACAGATTCATGTCGGCATAACTGAACTCGGTGCCGACCAGATGGCCGGTCTGCGCCACTGCACGATTGCAAAGGTCCATAAAGGTGTGCACCTCCGGCAATGTCTTGTCGATAACCGCCCGATCCGGCTCACCATCGGCCCCTTTTGGAAAGAAATAGCACCGCAGGTAGGCGTTCATCGCCGGAATTATCGCCGTATTGGCGATCGACACCCATTGTTCGATCTTGCCGCAACGCATCGGGTCGTCCGGAAATAGCCGGCGCCCGGGGAATACCCGGTCAATATAGGTCGCTATCGCTTTGGATTCGCATAACGAAAAATCCCCGTGCCGCATCACCGGGATCTTGCCGAGAGGATGGATGGCGCTTACTTCCGGCGAGCGGGGTCTTCCCGGAGTAAATCGGTAGGGCACCTGCTTTTCCTCGCAGGCGATGCGCACCGTGCGAACAAAGTTCGATTGCGGCACGCCGATGATCTCCAATTCGCTAATGATCCCCTCCGATCAGGTTGCCGCGGGATGATTCGCTAGCCATGTTCTTATATAACATATCGGGACTATAAATTATCCGGCGCACGCCATTGGTTCTGCAGCTCGCAGCGTGCCGATTTCAGCGCCGCGACCGGAATCGTCGCACAGAAAATTCTCCTCTAGAGCGGATTTGCCGTAGGATTCGAAAAATGGGTTCAGTCAACGAAGTCAAAGCAATCGAGATCGCGGCCCCGACGGATGCCGCCTCACCCAGGGAGCCCGGTTGAATCGCACTACCATGGGCCGCACGGCCCCTCTGACGCATATTTCGCGCCTGGAATCGGAGAGCATCCACATCATGCGGGAGGTCGTCGCCGAGTGCGAGCGGCCGGTGATGCTGTATTCCGTGGGTAAGGACAGCGCGGTCATGCTGCATCTCGCCCGCAAGGCGTTCTATCCGAGCCCGCCGCCCTTCCCATTGCTGCACGTCGATACGACATGGAAATTCCGCGCGATGTACGAAATGCGCGACCGGATGGCGCGCGACAGCGGCATGCAGTTGATCGTATACCACAATCCGGAAGCGATGCGGCGCGGCATCAACCCATTCGATCACGGCGCGCTGCATACCAATATGTGGAAGACCGAGGGACTGAAACAGGCCTTGACCCAATACGGCTTCGATGCCGCCTTTGGCGGGGCACGCCGCGACGAGGAAAAATCCCGCGCCAAGGAGCGCATCTTTTCCTTCCGCTCAGCCAATCAGCGCTGGGACCCGAAGAGTCAGCGGCCCGAGCTCTGGCATCTGTACAACGCCCGCAAGGCCAAGGGAGAAAGCATTCGAGTGTTCCCGATCTCGAATTGGACGGAACTCGATGTTTGGCAGTATATCCATCTCGAGAACATACCGATCGTGCCGCTGTATTTCGCGGCGCGGCGTCCCACGGTGAAACGCGACGGCCTGTTGCTCATGGTCGACGACGACCGATTTCCGCTGCGTCCGGGCGAGACCCCGGTCGAGCGCTCGATAAGATTTCGCACCCTCGGCTGCTATCCCTTGACCGGTGCGGTCGAGAGCACCGCCACGACCTTGCCTGAAATCATTCAGGAGATGCTGCTCACCACGACTTCGGAGCGGCAGGGCCGCGCCATCGATCACGATCAGGCCGCCTCGATGGAACAAAAGAAGCAGGAAGGATATTTCTGATGGCCGTCGAGCCGCGCAATCTCATCGCCGAGGACATCGATGCCTATCTACGGCTGCATCAGCACAAGTCGCTGCTGCGCTTCATCACCTGCGGTTCGGTCGATGACGGCAAGTCGACCCTGATCGGCCGGCTTTTATACGACAGCAAATTGATCTTCGCCGACCAGCTCGCGGCGCTCGAGGCCGACAGCAAGCGGATCGGCACTCAGGGCGACAAGATCGACTTCGCGCTGTTGGTGGACGGTCTCGCCGCGGAGCGCGAGCAAGGCATTACAATCGATGTGGCCTATCGCTTCTTCTCGACCGAGCGGCGAAAATTCATCGTTGCCGATACGCCGGGTCACGAGCAATACACGCGCAACATGGTGACCGGGGCATCGACCGCGGATCTCGCGGTCATTTTGATCGATGCGCGAAAGGGAGTATTGACCCAGACGCGCCGGCACAGCTACCTCGCTCATCTTCTCGGGATCCGCCACCTGGTGCTGGCGGTCAACAAGATGGATCTCGTCGGTTACGATCGGACTACCTTCGATGCGATCGTCGCCGACTATCGCGCGTTCGCCTGCACCATCGGTATCGAGACCTTTGTGCCGATTCCGATTTCCGGGCTTGCCGGTGATAACATCACGACGCTCTCGAGCACCACTCCCTGGTTCGCGGGACCGCCCTTGCTCGAGCATCTGGAGACCGTCGAGATCGATGCCGACGGCGCGCGGATGCGCCCCTTCCGGATGCCGGTGCAATGGGCCAACCGCCCGAACGCGGACTTTCGCGGTTTCTCGGGACTGATCTGCGACGGGCAAATCCAGCCCGGCGATGCCGTACGAGTGCTGCCATCGGGCAGAATCTCGGCGGTTTCGCGCATCGTCACGCAGGATGCCGACCTCGGTGCCGCCGTGGCGGGGCAATCGGTCACGATCACCCTCGCCGACGAGGTCGATTGCAGCCGCGGGGACGTTCTGTCGATCGCGGATGATCCGCCCCAAGTGGCGGATCAGTTCGAGGCCGCCATCGTTTGGATGTCGGATGAGGAATTGCTGCCCGGCCGGCCGTACTGGCTGAAGCTCGCCACCCAGACGGTCACCGCGACGATCCACAGTCCGAAATACCAGATCAACGTCAATACGATGGAGCACTTGGCCGCGAAGACGCTGGGGCTCAATGCGATCGGCGTCGTGAATTTCTCCACCGACAGGCCGTTGGTGTTCGAGCCCTACGAAAAAAGCCGCGATCTCGGCGGCTTCATCCTGATCGATAAGATCAGCAATGCAACGGTCGCCGCCGGGATGCTGCATTTCGCACTGCGCCGGTCGCAGAATGTCCATTGGCAGGCGCTCGACATCGACCGCGATGCGCATGCGCGATTGAAGCACCAGCGGCCGCGGCTGCTGTGGTTCACCGGCTTGAGCGGCGCCGGCAAATCGAGCATCGCCAATCTGGTGCAGAAGAAACTCTATGCGCTCGGCAAGCACAGCTTCCTGCTCGACGGCGACAATATCCGGCACGGCCTGAACCGGGATCTGGGATTCACCGATGCGGACCGCGTGGAAAATATCCGCCGTATCGGCGAAGTCGCCCGGCTCATGACCGATGCGGGCCTGATCGTGTTGACCGCGTTCATTTCGCCGTTTCGCGCCGAGCGGCGCATGGTGCGCGACATGACGCCGCCAGGCGAGTTCATCGAGATCTATGTCGAGACCCCGCTGGCGGTCGCCGAGAAGCGCGACGCCAAAGGTCTTTACAAGAAGGCGCGAGCCGGGCAGTTGAAGCACTTCACCGGGATCGATTCGCCCTACGAGGCGCCGGAACATCCGGAAATACGCGTCAATACCCAGGAAATGACCGCGGAGGAAGCCGCCGAGGCGATCGTGACCTACGTGTTGCGGACAGCCGAAGGCTAAACGGGCGGCGCGACGGATGGCGTGCCCGCAGCGCCGCGCAACAGCGCGGCATTTCGCTGCACATGGGTATCGCTGTCCCCAAACATGATGCCGATGGCGGTGAGCCGTTTGCGCACAAAGCGCCGGACCTCCTCGCGGAACGCTTGTTCTTCTTCGGTGAATTCAATGTCCATGATTGCTACCGCGGTGCCGAATTTAATTCTACTATAGGGACCCATGATCGGTACGCTTCGCGCCGGCTCGGTCGAGATCGCTTGACGATGACAGTGCGGGAACTATTCGAGCTTCGGGGTCAGATCGCGCTCGTCACCGGCGGCTCGCGCGGTCTCGGCCTGCAGATCGCCTCGGCTTTAGGGGAAATGGGAGCGAAGATCGCCATCTGTGCGCGCCGCCCCGAGGAACTGGCGCGCGCCGCAGCCACCCTTAGCTCCCAGGGCATCGATGCCCTTGCCGTGGTCTGTGATCTTGCCAAGCCCGAGCAAGTACCGGCGCTGGTCGAAGCGGTCGTGGGGCGTTACGGAACCATCGATGTGTTGGTCAATAATGCCGGCACCAGCTGGGGTGGACCGGCCGAGGAGCTGCCGCCCGACGCCTGGGACAAGGTCATGAGGCTGAATGCCGGCAGCGTCTTTCAACTCAGCCAAACGGTTGCGAATCGGTGCTTCATTGCGCGTCGATCGGGCAACATCATCAATGTCGCCTCGGTGGCCGCGCTGCGTACCGAAATGCACATGAAGGCGGTGAGCTACTACGCCTCCAAGGCCGCGGCGCTGCATATGACGCGCGCCCTAGCCGGGGAATGGGGCCCGTACGGCATTCGAGTCAACGCGATATGTCCGGGCTTTTTTCCGTCGAAATTGTCCCGCGGCTTGCTCGAAAAGATCGAAGCCTCGGTGATTGCGCAGACGCCTCTCGGGCGGCTCGGCAACGATACCGATCTTAAGGGCGCCGCCGTGTATTTGGCCTCGGCGGCATCGCGCCATGTGACCGGGCAGTTCATTTGCGTGGACGGCGGCGCTTCGATCGCCTGAGCTTCCCCCGGGAAGCTGCGGCGTCGGCGGCAGCGTATGCCACACCTCCGCGGCGCTCGCCGGCAGCGCCGCCATGCACAGCAGTAAGGCGGCGATGCGCACTAGAAAATGCCCATCACGATGCCGGCCGCCAGCGTGGCGCCCAGCTCCTCGCATTGCTGCAGGTGCATTGCCGGAATGCGCTTCGGCCGAAGGATTTCTTCCGGGGTCTGCGCATGGGTGCATACGATCAACGGATCGGCGATCGGCCGCAAGCGCCATCCGGTCGCGATCCGGGCAATCTGTTCCGCCGCGTTACGGCCGTCGCTTCCGGCGCAGATGAGCGCTGCATAGGGCCTGCCGTTGAGACGCTCCAACGCCGCGTAGTAGGTGCGGTCGAAAAAATCCTTCATTTGCCCGGACATGGCCGCGAGGTTCTCCGGCGTTGCGAATACATAGCCGTCGGCGCCGAGTACGTGCGCGGCGTTCGCTTCAGCCGCTTGAAGCAACGACACGTGCAATGCGGATTCGGCGCGGGCGGCACCGGCGGCTGCGGCATTCGCCATCTGCAGCGTGCCGCCGGTCATGGAGTGATACACGATGAGCAGCGTCTTCACGCTTCAGCGGCGATCGGTAACTCGGGACGCCTTGCCCGATGAGCGCTGTATCGAGCCGTTGACCTGCACCTTGATGTGCGCCGAAATGCCGATCATCGACTTGAGTTTGTGCGCCAGAATGCCGGCTTCGGCCTCGTGCTCGCGCGCGGGCAATTCCGGCCGGGCCTCCACGGTGACCAGCACCTCGTCCAACCGGTGCGGCCGGGTGACCTCGATTTCATAGTGCGGCGCCAGGCCCGGGCATTTCAATATCAATTCCTCGATCTGCGAGGGAAAGACATTCACGCCGCGGATGATCAGCATGTCGTCGGTGCGGCCGGTGATCTTCGCGATTCGCCGCATCGCCGTCGCCGTTCCCGGCAGCAGGCGCGTCAGGTCCCTGGTCCGGTAACGGATCACGGGCATGCCTTCCTTGGTGAGCGAGGTGAAGACCAGTTCGCCCGCCTCACCGTCCGCGGCGACTTGCCCGGTCTTGGGATCGATCACCTCGGGTAGAAAATGGTCCTCCCATATCGTGGGGCCTTGCGCGGTCCGGGCGATCTCCTGCGCCACGCCCGGACCCATGACCTCCGATAAGCCGTATATGTCGCAGGCATCGATTCCGAAAGCGGTTTCGATCTCATTGCGGATCCCTTCGCCCCAGGGTTCGGCGCCGAAAATGCCGATGTGCAGCGCACTTGATTTCGGATCGATGCCTTGACGCCTGAACTCGTCCAATATGGCCAGCATGTAGCTCGGCGTCACCATGATGATCTCGGGCCCGAAATCCATGATGAGTTGGACCTGCCGCTCGGTCTGACCGCCCGACATCGGAATGACGGTGCAGCCGGCGGCCTCGGCGCCGTAGTGAGCGCCGAGGCCGCCCGTGAACAGGCCGTAGCCGTACGCGACGTGGACTTTCATGCCGCGCCGACCGCCGGCCGCGCGGATCGAGCGGGCAACCAGATTGCTCCACGTCGCAATGTCGTCTCGGGTATATCCGACCACGGTCGGCTTGCCGGTGGTCCCGGATGAGGCGTGCACGCGCGCGATCCGTTCCATCGGCACCGCGAAGAAACCGTATGGATAGGCCGCTCGCAAATCCGCCTTGGTGGTGAACGGGAAGCGTGCCAAGTCTTGCAGCGAGCGCAGATCCTGCGGGCCGACGCCCGCGGCATCGAAACTGCGGCGGTAGCACGGATTGTGGGCATAGGCGTGGTTGAGCGTGAAGCGCAGCCGCTCGAGCTGCAACGCCTCGAGTTCGCGACGCCCCATGGTGAGTATCGGATCGATCGCCGATATCTCAATGGAATCTCTATCCCTCATCGTTTGGGCTCATCAAAATTCGCGGGCCGCTTGCCCCGCGCCGCGGCCAAACCCTCACGCACATCGGCGAGCCTGAATCCCAGGAATTCGAGCGCGAGCGAGGTATCGAAGCTCGGTCCCGCCAGGCGCAGCCAATTGTTGAGGGCATGCTTGGTGAAGCGCACGGCGGTGGCGCTGCCGGCGGCGAGGATGCGCGCCACTTCGAACGCCGATGCGACAACTTGATCATCGGCGACGCACAGCGCCACCAAGCCGATGCGTTCGGCCTCCGCCCCGGAGAGCGGTTTGTTGGTGAGCAGGTGGTAACGGGCTTTGGCGAGGCCGCACAACAACGGCCAGATGATCACCGCGTGATCGCCGGCGGCGACGCCAAGGCGTGTGTGACCGTCGAGAATTCTGGCGTTGTCGGCCGCGATGGACACGTCCGCCAGCAGCGCGATGGCAAGCCCGGCGCCGACCGCACTGCCGCGAATCGCGGATACGACCGGCTTTGAGCAATTGATCAGGTTGTAGACGAGGTCGCCGGCCTCCTTCCAGACGCGGATCAACGTGGCCTCGTCGTCGATCATGCGATCGATCATGCCGAAATCTCCGCCGGAGGAGAAGTTCGCGCCCTCTCCGCGCACGATCACCGCCCGCACCTCATCATCGACGTCGATGGCGAGCCAGACCCGGGCAAGATCGCGATGCATGTCTTCGGTGGCGGCGTTCAGGCGCCCCGGATTCGCAATGACGAGCTCCAATATGCCGCGCTCCGGGGCGAAAAAAAGCAGGCTCGGGAAAGCACGCGCAAATTTGACGGGGTCAATGGGCATGGTCGGGAACCGCGTGAATGCTGACCATCGTGAGCACCTCGTAGGAAGCCACGGTTTCATCGTTCTGATTGTTGATTTCGGTGTCCCACGCCACTTCGCCCCAGCCTTTATCGGCTCGCAGGCTCTTCTGCGCGCAGGTCAGGCGCACCTTGATGCGATCCCCGGGCTTCACCGGCTTGACGAATCGAAGCTCGTTCAGGCCATAGTTGCCGAGCACGGGACCGTAATCCGGGTCGACGAACAGCCCGGCGGCCGCGGATATCAAAAAGTACCCGTGCGCCACTCGACCGCCAAACAGCGGGTTACGCCGCGCCTCGGCATCGCTCATGTGCGCGTAGAAGTTGTCGCCCGTCAGCGCCGCGAACCGCTCGATGTCCTCAACGGTGACCTCGCGTTCGGTGGACCTGAACGTGTCCCCCAATTGCAGCTCATTGAAGGCGATGCGAAACGGATGCACCTTGGGGTCGCGCAGCCGGCTGCCCCGAACCCAGCGCCCGGCGCACGCGGTCATCGTATCGGGCGAGCCTTGCAGCGCGGTGCGCTGCATGTAGTGCAGCACCGCGCGTACCCCGCCCAACTCCTCGCCGCCACCGGCTCGGCCCGGTCCGCCGTGCAGCAGCGGAGCGAGCGGGGAACCATGGCCGGTCGACTCTTTGGCACAGCGCGCATTCACCACCAGGATACGTCCATGAAAGGGCGCGAGCCCGCGCACCAATTGAGCGGCCAGAGCATCGTCGGCGCAGAACACGGACGCCACCAAACTTCCCCCGCTGCGACGCGCGAGTGCGATCGCGTCCGCAGTGCTCGCCGTAGGGGACAACCGTCGCCACGGGCCCGAACGCTTCCACCTCATGGACCGCTTGCGCCGAATGCGGCTCGCGGCATAACAGCAACAGCGGAGGGACGAACGCGCCTCGTTCGCGATCGGCGCCCATGATCGCGAACTTCTCCGGATTGCCGACCACGAGATCGGCCTCGCGGCGCAACTCGGCGAGGCGCGCCAGCACCTCCTGGCGCTGCGCGAGGCTGACCAGGGGTCCCATGCGCACCCCGTCCGCGCGCGGATCGCCGACGACGACTTTGCTCAGAACCGCATCAAGTCCCGCGATCACGTCGTGCGCAAAAGCACGCCGGCACCAGCGCCTTGCGGATGGCGGTGCATTTCTGACCGGTCTTGACCGTCATCTCGCGCGCCACCTCCTGGATGAACAGGTCGAATTCCGCCGTTCCGGGCCTCGAATCCGCGGCGAGGATGCTGCAGTTGAGCGAATCGGTCTCCGCGGTGAACGGCACGGATCGCGCAATCACCGATGGATGCACCCGCAGCCGTGCGGCCGTGTGCGCCGACCCGGTGAAGGACACGACATCCTGACACGTGAGGTGATCGAACAGATCGCCGAGGCTGCCGCACACGAACTGCAGTGCACCCTCGCGGCAGAATGCCCGACTCGATGATGCGTCGCGCGAGCAGCTCCGCGAGGTACGCCGTCGTCGTCGCGGGCTTCACGATGGCCGGCACGCCCGCCAAGATCGCCGGCGCAAGCTTTTCGAGCATCCCCCAGACCGGAAAATTGAACGCATTGATGTGCACCGCCGCGCCCTCGCGCGGCAAATACACGTGCTGGCCGACGAAGGTGCCGGCCTTCGACAGGCCTTCGACCCCGCCGTCGCGATACACGCGCTCGTTCGGCAGTTCGCGTGCGCCCTTGCCGGCGAACGCGAATACCGTGCCGATGCCGCCGTCGATGTCGATCCACGAGTCGTCCCGGGTCGCTCCGGTGCGATACGACAGCGCGTACAGCTCCTCCTTGGACTCCAACAGACGCTTGGCCAGCGCTTTCAGCAGGCCGGCGCGCTCGTGAAACGTCATCTCGCGCAGCGCCGGGCCGCCACGCTCGCGGGCATGAGTCAACGCCGCGGCGAAGTCGATCCCGGCGGAGGACGCCTCGGCGACCATATCGCCAGTCGTCGCATCGCGCAGCGCCGCGCCGCCCTCGCCTGCCACTGTGCCATTTTCCGCACACGTAGCTTCGTAGCTTCATGGGCTTCCCGCCACGGATGCTTTGACGTTCCGCCAATCCTGAAAGGTACCGCCGTTGCCGGCAATCTCCGTAAAGCAGCGGTGCCGGCGTCCAATACTGCCGGCCGTGCAATGCCGCAAACCGGTTGATGCCGTCAAGAACCGTGGCGGGACCGATGGTGTCGGCATAGAACATGGGCCCGCCTCGAAAACGCGGAAATCCATAGCCGTTGCACCAGATGACGTCGATGTCGGCGGGAGTGGCGGCGATGCCTTCCGACAAGATGAGTGCTCCTTCGTTGATCAATCCGAACAGGCAGCGCTCGAGTATTTCCTGGTCCGCAATCGCACGGCGCTCGATGCCGAGCCGCTGCGACTCGCCGGCAATCAAGGCCTCGACCTCGGCATCGCGCACCGGCTTTCGAGAACCCTGGGTATACAGGTATGCGCCGCGACCGGTTTTCTGACCGAGGCGGCCGGCTTCGACCAGCATGTCGGCCACGCGATAATAGCGCGGATCACAGGCTAAGATCCCTGCGTTCACGGCGTACCCGGTATCCCACGTCGAGACCCGCAAGGTCGCCGACCGCGTTCGGACCCATGGCCATCCCGAAATTCTCCAGTACCGAATCGATCCCAGCCGGTGTCGAGCCTTCGAGCATCAGCAATTGATTTTCGCGCCCATACGCATACAGCATGCGGTTGCCGACGAAGCCGAAGCAATTGCCGACCACCACGCCCATTTTGCCCATGCGACGAGCGACGCTGCGGGCGGTGGCGATGACGTCGGGCGCGGTGGAGCGGCCGCGAACGATTTCGACCAGGCGCATGATGTTGGCCGGACTGAAGAAATGCATGCCGATCACGTCGGCCGGGCGACGCGACGCGGCGGCGATTGCGTCGACATCGAGGGTCGAGGTGTTGGAAGCGAGCACCGTGCCCGGCCGGCAAATCCGCCCCAATGACGCGAACACGTCTTGCTTTACGGCGAGACTCTCGAAAACCGCCTCGATCACCAGGTCCGCGTCTTGCAGCGCTTCGAGGCCCTGCGCCGTGCGGACGCGGTCGCATGCCGCGGCGGCCGACGCCGCATCGAGACGCCCCTTGTCGACGGCAGCGGATATCGTGCCGCGAACGCGTTCCAAGCCGGCCGATAGGGCCCGCCCGTCGGTATCGACCAAAGCCACCTCAAATCCGGCGGTGGCGAGACTGATCGCGATGCCGGACCCCATGGTGCCGGCGCCGAGCACGCCGATGCGACCGACGGGGCGTGATTCGCCGTCGCCGCGATGCTCTCGTTCGGCAAAGAAAAGATGCCTGAGAGCCCGCGACGCATCCGAACGGCGGCATTCCTCGAAGCGCCGCCGCGACAGCGCCAACGCGGAATCGAAATCCTGGGCCGCCGCGGCCTGCACGCACTCGATGATGGCGTCGCTCGACATCACGCCGGGAAATTTGCGCGCGGCGAGCGCTCGCTGCTCGGCGACAAATGCGCCGGGCAAGCTCTGCGCGACCGCCTGCTCCCGCAGCCGGCGCGGACCCCGGCCGCTTGCGGCAATCTCGCGGGCATACAGCAGGGCATCGGCGAGCAAGTCGGAGCTTCCCGCTCATGCGATCGACGATGCCCAATTCGAGCGCGCGCTCAGATCCCATCGGCTCGCCGCTCAGCATCAGCGACAGCGCATCGCGGGGACCGATGAGCCTCGGCAGGCGCTGCGTACCGCCCGATCCCGGCAACAGGCCCAGGCGGATTTCGGGCAGTCCGAACGATGCGCCCGGCGAGGCGATACGGTAATGGCAGGCGAGCGCCAGCTCGAATCCTCCGCCCAAGGCCGAGCCGTGCAGCGCCGCGATCACCGGTTTCGACAAGGCCTCGAGCCGCAGCAGGACGTCGTTGAGCAGCGGCGCGCGCGGTTCCGCGTCGAATTCCCTGATATCCGCGCCGGCGACGAAGTGTGGCCCGCTGCCTGCTGATGACGATCGCCGCAACCCCGGCGTCGGCATCGGCCGCAACCACCGCGTCGAGCAGTGCCGCACGCACCGGCTGCGCCATGGCATTCACCGGCGGATGATCGATGGTGAGCACCGCAATGCCGTTGTCGCGATCGGCACGAACGGTGATCTGGGTCATCGGGCAACGCTCGTCGCAAACGGGTTCAAGGGCTGCGTTCAATGAGCATGGCAATGCCCTGCCCCACGCCGATGCACATGGTGCACAGAGCGCGTCGACCGCCGCTTCGCTCCAACTGGTGCAGCGCCGTGGTCACCAGACGCGCGCCGCTGGCGCCGAGTGGATGACCCAGCGCGATCGCCCCGCCTTGCGCATTGACGTGCGCGGCGTCATCGGCGAGTCCAAGCTCACGCATCACGGCGAGCGCTTGCGCGGCAAACGCCTCGTTGAGCTCGATGAGATCGAGGTCCGCGAGGTCCACGCCGAGGCGAGCGAGCAACTTGCGCGTTGCCGCGACCGGCCCCATACCCATGATTCTGGGCGGCACCCCGGCCACCGCGGTCCCCAAGACTCGCGCGCGCGGCGTGAGGCCGAAGCGCTTGACGCGCACCGGGGCCCGCCAGCAGCAGCGCGCAGGCGCCGTCGTTGATTCCCGAAGAATTGCCGGCGGTCACCGTACCGCCGGCGCGAAACGGCGTCGGCAGCTTGCCGAGCGCTTCGAGGCTGGTCTCGCGCGGATGCTCATCGACACTCACCAAGGTGATGTCCCCGCGCTTGGCGGGAACCGGCACCCCGACGATTTCGCGGCCGAACCAGCCGGCGGCCTGAGCGGCCAATGCCCGCTGTTGGCTGCGCAATGCGAATCGATCCTGATCCTCGCGCGACACGCCGAATTGAGCCGCGACGTGCTCGCCGGTCTCGGGCATCGAATCGATCCCGTACTGCTGTTTGAGCAGCGCATTGACGAAGCGCCAACCGATGGTCGTGTCGAACATCTGCGCATCGCGCGCGAACGGCGCGGCGCCTTTCGACACGACGTACGGCGCACGGCTCATGCTCTCCACCCCGCCGGCGATCACCACTTCGGCCTCGCCGGTGCGGATCATGCGCGCAGCGCTCGCAACGGCATCCATTCCCGAGCCGCAGAGCCGGTTTAGCGTAACGCCCGGCACGTCGACCGGCAGGCCGGCCAGCAGCGCACTCATCCGCGCGACATTGCGATTGTCTTCGCCCGCCTGATTGGCGCAACCCAGAATCACATCGTCGATGGCACCCGGTTCGAGCTCGGCATTGCGCCTCGTCAGTTCGCGCAGCACCACGGCCGCAAGATCGTCGGGCCGCACGGAGGACAGCGCGCCGCCGTAGCGGCCTATGGGCGTACGGACGGCGTCGCAGATGAATGCCTCACTCATCGTCGTTGTCCTTGTCATGTCGGTGGGTTGGATGGTACGCGAAGCCGCGCGCAACGCCCGCGAAAGTGCGCCACCAGCTCACCGGAGGGCCTGGCGACGGCCACATCGTAGATGCCATGACGGGCGGTGCGAGAGGTCTCGCTCGCGGTCGCGATCAGCCGCTCGCCGCGCGCGGCGGCCGCAAGGAATTCGATGCTGGCGCCGGCGGCCACCATGGCTTCGCCGTAGGAGTTGCACGCGAAGGCGAACGCCGTATCGGCGAGCGCAAACAACATGCCCCCATGACAGGTGCCATGACCATTGAGCATGTCGGAACGCACCACCATCGCGACTCGGACGGCCCCGGCCGCAACGTCCAGAACTTCAATACCGAGCGCCTGAGCCGCGAGATCGCGGGCGTAGAGTGCTTGAACCGCGCCTCGCGCAGCATCAGTACCCATAATCAGCGCCCTCTGAAACTCGGCGTGCGCTTCTGCATGAACGCCGACACACCCTCGGCATAGTCGGCCGAGCGGCCGAGGTCGCGCTGCGCATCGCGCTCGACATCGAGCTGTTCGGCGAGGCTTCGTTGCCATCCGCCGCGAATGGCGGCCTTGGTCGCGGCCAATCCACGCGTCGGCGCGACCGATAATTGCTGGGCCAGCGCCTCGACGGCCGCCGACAGTTCGCTGTCCTCGACGCACTGCCAGATCATTCCCCAGGCGGCTGCCCGTTCCGCCGTCAGTTTCTCCCCGAGCAAGGTCAGGCCGAGCGCACGCGCGCCACCCACCAGCCGCGGCAAGATCCACGTGCCGCCGCAATCCGGTATCAGTCCGAGCTTTGAGAATGCCTGCACGAAGCTCGCCGAGCGCGCGGCAAGGACGAGATCGCAGGCGAGCGCGACGTTGGCGCCGGCGCCCGCGGCAACTCCGTTGACCGCCGCGATGACCGGCAGCGGCAGCTGATGCAAGGCGAGGATCAACGGCTTGTAGTGCCTTTCGATCGAATCGCCGAGATCGACGGCTTGCGCGCCGGGCGCCACGGTCCGATCCGCGAGATCCTGGCCGGCGCAAAATCCGCGCCCCGCCCCCGTCAGAACCAATACTCGCGCGTCGCCGTGACTCAAGTCGTCCAATGCGTTGCGTACCTCGGCGTGCATCTGGGTATTGAAGCTATTGAGCTTGTCGGGCCGGTTCAGGGTCAGGCGGGCGATTCCGTGATCGATGCTGAACAAAATGGTCTCAAACCGCATGATCGGTCCCCGCGCCGCGATTGGTCCGACTATTTATCGTCATAAGTGAGCTCCAGCGTCGCGGTGGTGGGCGTCGCCTGGCAGCACAGTACGAACCCGGCGTCGGTCTCCCAGGGCTCGAGCGCGATGTTGTGCGCCATCACCGCCTTGCCACCGACTATTCTCGCACGACAGGTGGCGCAGATTCCCGAGCGGCACGAGAACGGCAATTCAAGGCCCGCGTGTTCGGCGGCCTCGAGCACCGACGCGTCCGTGGCCACCATCGGAAAGCTGCGGCGCCTGCCGTCCATGACGATCGAGATGGTCGAAAGAATCTCGGGCGCAGGCGCCTCGATTGCGGTGCCCGCGTGCGCCTTTGGCATCGAGCCCGAATCGCCTGGCGCGCCGGCGCGCGGCGGGGTTGGCGTGAAGCGCTCGAACCGAACCGGCGCGTCGGGGTTCAGGACTTTCACGGCGTCGCGCACTTGATCGACCATGTGCCCCGGACCGCACACGAAATACTCGTCGGCCGAAGCGATATCGACGATTTGCGGCGCCAGCTCCAAGATTTTGGCCGTGTCGATGCGGCCATTGAGGAGTTCCGTTTGTTGCGGCTCACGACTCATGACGAAATGCACCGAAAATCTGCCGAGGTAGCGATTCTTGAGCGCGAGCGTGTCTTCGAGAAACATGGTGCGCGCCATGCTGCGGTTACCGTAGATCAGCGTGAAGCGGCTGTTTGCCTCGCGCGCGAGAATATCGGTCGCGAGGGACAGCACCGGGGTGATGCCGCTGCCGGCCGCGAATGCCACATAGGATCTCACCCGAGCCGGGTCCACCGCAGTGCGGAACCGTCCGACCGGAGTTCCCACCTCGAGCATATCGCCGGGCCGCACCCGGGTCGCCAACTCTCGCGACATCCGTCCGCCCGGTTGTTCGCGAATCCCTAGGCGAAGCGCGGAACCGCCCGGCGCCGTCACGATCGAGTAGGTTCGCCGCTCCTCCCGGCCGCCGATCATGCGCCGCACCGTCACGTATTGGCCGGCCTCGAAAGAAAATCGCTCGCGCAACGCGGGCGTAATCGCCAAGGTCATGCACACCGCATCCTGCGCGGCACGGTCCACCGAAATGACCTTGAGCGAATGAAAACTCAGCACGCAATCCTCACCCGTTGCTCTTGCCGATCAGATACATTTGAAATATTCGAAGGGCTCCAGGCACTGGCGGCAACGATGCAGCGCTTTACACGGTGTCGAGCCAAACCGGCTGATGCACTCCGTGTCCTCGGAATGACAGCGCGGACAGGCGATGGGCCGAGAAGAATCTGCATCGCGCGGCGGCACGATGCCGTAGGCGGCGAGCTTGCGCCGACCCTCGGAGGATATCCACTCGCTGCTCCAGGCGGGCGATAAAACGGGGATGACCGCAACCGGTCCGACCCGGGCGTCCTTAAGCGCCCGCTCGATCAATTGCCGGATGACCTCGGTCGCGGGACAACCGGTGTAGGTCGGCGAAATACCCACCTGCAGCACACCGTCGGTGTCGGTCCCGACGAATCTGACGATGCCGAGATCAACCAGGCTTAAGGCCGGGATTTCCGGGTCCTCCACCAGGCCGAGCGCACGCCATGCCGAGGCGACGCGGTCGGATGCGCTCTCCCCGAGGGCGGCCGCGGCAGCGCTCACCAGCGAGCATCCGGATAGGCTCGCTGCAGGTATTGCATGTCGGCCAGAATGTAACCCAGGTGCTCGCTGTGCTCGCCCTGCTTGCCGAACCAGCGATATGCGCGGTCCCGCGGTCGATCGAGCGTCGCCTCGGCGAGCAGCGCGTCGATGCGCACCGACCATGCGGCGTGCATCTCGGCCAGTCGAGGGGCAATACCGCAATCCGCCATCTCGCGATCCAGCTCGTCCTCCGCGAACAATTCCGTCGTATACGGCCAGAGGCGCTCGAGCGCCGACTGCACCCGTGCATGGCTTTCCGGCGTGCCATCGCCGAGCCGCACCAGCCAATCCGAGCTGTAGCGCAGATGGTAGCGGCACTCCTTGACAGCCTTCGCCGCGATGGCGGCCAATTGCTCGTCGGCCGAGTCCACCAAGCGTGTGTAAAGCTCCAATTGAAACGCGCCGATGAGCACTTGACGCACGATGGTTTGGCCGAAATCTCCGTTCGGCTGCTCGACCAGCGTCGGATTCAGGTACTCGCCCTGCGCGCGCAAGAAGGCGATTTCGTCCTCGCCCCGGTCGCGGCCCTCAAGTTCGCCCGCATAGGCGAGCAGCAGGCGCGCCTGACCGATCAGATCGAGCGCGACATTGGCGAGCCCCAAGTCCTCCTCGAGGGCCGGCGCATGACCGACCCATTCGCCGAGCCTCTGTCCGAGCACCAGGCTGAGATCTCCCACACGCAGCACGTATCGGTACAACAGCCGCGCGACATTGGTCGCAGCCGCGTTCATAGGGTCTTGACCTCGTCGGGAATGTCGTAAAACGTGGGATGACGATAGATCTTATCGCGCGCAGGCTCGAACAACGCCTCGGCTTCCGACGGGTCCGAAGCGGTGATGGCCGCGGACGGCACCACCCAAATGCTGACGCCTTCCTGACGCCGCGTGTACAGGTCGCGCGCGTGATCGATCGCCATGCGCGCGTCGGTGGCGTGCAAGCTGCCCACGTGCTTGTGATCGAGGCCGGCCCGGGCGCGAATGAATACCTCGTAGAGCGGCCATTGGCGTTTGTCCTGCATGCGAATACTCCGGTTAGAGGCTCCAATCGATCGATCAGGCCGCGCAGCTTGTGGCGCGCCTCTGCTGTTTTTCGGCATACGCCGAGGCCGCCTCGCGCACCCAGGCGCCTTCCGAGTGCGCGCGCCGCCGCGCCGCCAGCCTTTCGGCATTGCAAGGACCGTTGCCCTTGAGCACCTGATCGAATTCGCCCCAGTCGATCGGACCGAATTCGTAGCGCTGCTCGGCATCGCTCCAGCGCAAGCGCGGATCGGGCAAGGTCAGTCCCAGAAAATTCGCTTGCGGCACTGTGAAGTCGACGAATTTTTGCCGCAGTTCATCATTGGAGAAGCGCTTGATCTTCCAGCGTTGCGAATCGGTGCCATGGACCGATTCGGCGTCCGGCGGCCCGAACATCATGAGAGCGGGCCACCACCATCGATTGAGCGCCTCTTGCGCCATGCGCTTCTGATCGACGCTGCCTTGCGCCAATCGCAGCATGATGTCGTAGCCCTGCCGTTGATGAAAGCTTTCCTCTCGGCAAACCCGCACCATGGCTCGCGCATAGGGACCGTAGGAGCAGCGGCACAGCGGAATCTGATTCATGATCGCCGCGCCGTCGACCAACCAGCCGATGGCGCCGACATCGGCCCAGGTCGGCGTCGGGTAGTTGAATATGCTGGAATACTTGGCCTTTCCCGCCAGCAATTGATCGATCAATTGATCGCGGCTCACGCCGAGAGTCTCGGCGGCGCTGTACAGGTAAGCGCCGTGTCCACCCTCGTCTTGCACCTTGGCGATCAGAATGGATTTGCGCAGCAGGGTGGGCGCGCGCGTGATCCAATTTCCCTCCGGGAGCATGCCGACGATCTCGGAATGGGCGTGCTGCGCGATTTGGCGAATCAGCGTGGCGCGGTATCGCGCGGGCATCCAGTCCTTCGGCTCGATCTTCTCTTCCCGATCGATGCGCGCCTCGAAGTGCCGCTCGCGCGATACATCATCGGCCGACGCCGCCGGATCGGACCCCTGACCATCGAGTGCCTGTGTGTACATGCCGCCTCCCGGCCTGCCGTTACAACAGTTGAGCAGGATCAGACTGACACGACCATTGGCTCAAATCAATTTTTTTTGTGTCATAAACTGCTGCATACTGCGAATCCATTGAGAACCCCCAACCGCCCCGCCACCGCCGCCCGAAATCTCGTCAAGCGCTTCGGTAAGCAGCGCCCGCTTCGGGCCGGTTCGCTGATTGTGACGATTTTCGGGGATTCAATCATGCCGCGCGGCGGCGCAATTTCCCTCGGCAGCTTGATCCAGCTTGCGGCCCCTTTTGGCCTCAACGAGCGCCTGGTTCGCACCGCCACCGCACGGCTCGCGCACGAGGGTTGGGTGCAGGCCCGGCGGGTCGGCAAACTGAGCGAATACCGGCTGTCCGGCGCCGGACGCGAGCGCTTCGCCGAGGCCACTCAGCGCATCTACGGCGAGTCGAACGCCGCATTGGTCGGGTCGCTGGACCCTGGTCGTGTTGCCCGCCATGCCCGCTGCGGTGCGGCATCGGCTGCGCAAGGAACTGACCTGGCAGGGATATGGCGAGCTGGCGAGCGGCGTCTTCGCACACCCCGACGTGCCGGCGCATGGCGTGGAATTGCCGTCGGGAGGCGCCGATTCGTCCGGCGCGTTGATCTTCGAAGCGCAACTCGGCGCACAGGGGGCCCCGGCTCGGCTGGTGGATGTGGGTTGGGATTTGGTCGATCTTGCCAAGCGCTATCGGCGGTTCGTACGGCGCTTCGAGCCCGCGGCCGCCGCGTTACGGGTTCAACCCGTCGACCCCGCGAGCGGATTTCTCCTGCGCACCTTGCTCATTCACGAGTATCGCCGCTTGCATCTGCGCGATCCTCTCTTGCCCAAGCGATTGCTGCCCGCGAGTTGGCCGGGGCATCGCGCCGCGGAACTGTGCCGCGAGATGTACGCGCGGGTGTTCGCCGCCTCGGAACGCCATTTGTCGTCGGTAGCGGCTCAACTCGACGGCGCCTTGCCGCCGCCCGAGCCCTGCGTCATGCGGCGCTTCGGCGGTCTCAGGCCCAGTGCTCGAGCGCGTCCACGATGTGCGTGAGGAACGCGTTCGCCTGAAAGGCGTCGAGCGCCCGGTGGTCGATGGTGAGCGTGAGATAGCACTTGGGCCGCACGCCGATCGCCTCGGCGCCTTGCGCGTCGAGCACGACCACCCGGCGTTCGACTTTGCCGACGCCGAGAATCGCCACTTGCGGCTGGTTGATGACGATGGGGGCCGCGAGCAAGCTGCCGCCGACGCCATGGTTCGAGATCGTGAAGGTGCCGCCGCGGACTTCCTGCGGTGCGAGTTTGCCCGAGCGGGCCGCGCCGACCAGCTGGTCCAGCCGGCGGGCAATCCCCAGGAGGTCGAGCTCCTGCGCCCGGTGGATCACCGGCACGATGAGCCCTTCATTGCCGAGCGCCGTGCCCACGCCGATGTTGGCATCGGCGTGCAGCTCGAGGGCGTCCTCGTGATACGTCGCATTGACCGCGGGGTGTGCGCGCAGCGCCCGCGCGCAGGCGGCGATGAAATAGGCGGTGAGGGTCAGCCGCGCGCCCTCACGCTCGAACGCGGCGGCATTCGCGCTGCGGTGCGCGAGCACGCGGGTCAGGTCCGCTTCGAAGAGAGTCGTGACATGCGGAGCCAGGGCGAGGCTGCGCGCCATGTGCTCAGCCACGCGGCGGCGTACAGCGGTGTGCGGCCGGCGCGAAGCCGCGGCCGCCGGGGGCACCGCGAGCGTCTCGCCCAGGCGCCGTTCGACGTCGCGAGCGGTAATGCGTCCGCCCTGCCCGCTGCCGACGAAATCGCCCGGCGACAATGCGTGTTGGTCCAATAGCCGGCGCACCGCGGGGCTCAACGCCGGACGCGCACCCTCGGCGGACGAGGCGCCCTGGGTTGCAGCTTGCGCGGGCACGGATTGCTGCACAAGCGCCGCCGTGTCGTGCACGGCGGTGCGAACTCGAGCCAACACCTGCCCGGGGCAGCACCTCCTCGTCGGGCTGTTTCAGAATCTCGCACAATTCGCCGCTTGCCGGCGAAGGAATTTCGACGGTGACCTTATCGGTCTCGAGTTCCAACAACGGCTCATCCTTACGGATGGAATCGCCGGCAGACTTGTACCACCTCAATAACGTGGCCTTGGTGCCCTCCTCGTTCGAGGGCGCAATGACGTCTGTGATGCGATTCATACTCATACGGCCAGCAAATCCCGCATGGATTGGCAGATTCTCTCAACGCTCGGCAGCACGGCGTCGAGCAGCACCGGGCTATGCGGACTCGGTATGTCCGGCATCGCGAGCCGTTCGATGGGCGCATCCAGATCAAAAAAAGCCTCCTTGGCGAGGACCGCGGCGATCTCGGCGCCGAAGCCGGCGGTGATGGTGTCCTCGTGCACGATGAGGCAGCGGCGGGTTTTTCGAACCGATGAGAGCGTCGCTGGTCGATCCCAGGGCGACAGCGTCCGCAGGTCCAACAAGTCGGCCGACAGTCCGGTGCGCAGAATCGCGGCCTCGCTGCGCTCGACCATCGCGCCCCAGGTCACCACCGTCAGCGCGGAGCCCTCGCGCAACAACTTGGCCTTGCCGAACTCCACGACGAAATCGTCGCCGGGATAGGCGCGCCGCGCCCAACTGCCGTCGAGCAGCGATCGGTGCTCGAAGAATATGGTCGGGTCATTGCCGCGCAGCGCCGTTCGCAACAAGCCGACGGCATCCTCGGCGTTCGAGGCCATCGCCACTCGCCAACCGATGCCGTGCAGCCACTGCACCTCGTTCGATTGACTGTGCCAGGGATCGCCGCACTTGAAAAAACCGCCGGGAATCCGCACCACCATGGGTGCGGCGAATCGATTGGCGGTGCGCCAGCGCATGGTGCCGCAATCATTGAGTTGTTCGGCCGCGGGATCGGCGTATTTGCGGAATTGGATTTCCGGAACCGGCATGAGTCCGGCCGCGGCCATGCCGACGGCGCGGCCGATGATTCCTTCCTCGGACAAACTCGTATCGAACACGCGCGCGCTGCCGAACTTCTCCTGCAAGCCGATGGTGGCGGCGTGCACGCCGCCCTTGCGGCCCACATCTTCGCCGAACACGACCAGGCGGGGATTCACCTCGAGTTCGTGCTCGAGAGTGCGGCGCACCGCGGTGACCAGATTGATCCGCGGCCCCAGCGGATTGGCCCGCAGTGAGCCGGCGGGCGGCGGGCCAAAATCCGCCCACAGACCGCCCTGAGTTTGAACCTCGGGCACTCCATCGTCCTTGAATTCGCTGAACACGTACCGCTTGACCCGTTGCGGGTCGGGCGCGCTGTGCCGCTCGACGCGTGCCCGCGCCAGGGCCACCTCGTCGCGTGAGCGGGCCACCTCGGCATCCCACTCCTCCGCCGACAGACAACCCGGGACGATCTGGGCACGGAGTTTGCGCCAAGGATCCCTTTCCTGCTCGGCCGCAATCGCCGTGCAACCTTTGTAGGTTTGCGTGTCCTGCCCGGAATGTCCGCACAGGCGCGGAACCACGAGCCGGAGCAACGCCGGACCATCGCCGGCGCGCACTCCGCCGATTGCATCCTGAATCAGTCGAGCGGCAGCCATCGGATCCGATCCGTCGCCGTCGATGACGCGCAAGCCGCGAAAGGCGCTCAAATTGCGTGCAATGTTGCCGCCCGGCGTCTGCAGGTGCGAAGGAACCGAAATACCGTAACCATTGTCCTCGATGAAGAACAAGTACGGCAGCCGTTCGGTGGTGACGATATTGAGGGCCGCCCAGAAACCGTTGGTCGCGGTCGAGGCATCGCCGCCGTGAGCGACCGCGATGCTGCGCGCATAGTGAGGCTCACCCAGCGTGGTGTGCCGATAGCGCAGCGCCTGGGCCCAGCCGACGGCCGGCGTGTATTGCGTGCCGACTCCGCCGCAAACCGGCAAGGCACACGGCCCGAATCGTCGCGGTAAATTGAACACGACGCCGATATCGCGGCCTTCGCTCATACCGCCGATGCGCATCATGCTCGAGGCAAGCGCCTCCTCGACCGATAGGCCCAATGTCAGCATCAAGGGCCTGGAACGGTAGTAGCCGCTCACGGCATCCCGGGCACCGGTGAGATAGCCGCCCAGGAGAACCTGAGTCACGTCGTGGCCGCGCGCGGAGAATTGGTACAGCACCTTGCGCTCCGGTACCAGCACCGCCTCTTCGAGATCGTCGAGCGCACGCGAAATCGCCACTTGACGCACCACCGCGCGCCAGTCGGGAGCGTCGCTGCGCGGTTCCGCCATCAGCTTCTCGGGACTTGCGGCCATCACGCTCTTAACCTCCGGTTGGCGGCTTCTCCAAGCCTAGCCCGAAGCGTCTGGCGAGAATCGCCAATCGGACCCGGCGCCGGCATCGCCGTTGGCGATATTCGCTAATATCGGCCGCGGGCGGGCGTCCGCAATCCTGGGGGAGCTGCCGGCGAGAGCAGCCCAGAAAGCCAAAAGGAATCGCCAAAACACACTCCTTTAGGCATCATTGTTGGCGACTTTCGCTGATCCGGCTGATGACTAACCGCAGCTTAAAGGGGCGATCTTCTGGGGGGGAGTATTCAAGATGGAGATCGACCGCTTCGACGCACGCATTCTGTCCGAGCTGCAACGCGACGGGCGTTTGCCCGTGGTCGAGCTGGCGGAAACCATCGGCTTGTCGCCCACCCCGTGCGCGCGCCGCATCAAGGCCTTGGAATCGAGCGGCGTCATCGAAGGCTACGCGGCCATCTTAAACCCGGGTCGCATCGGCCTCGAGGTACAGGCGATCGTGCATGTGAAACTGACCGAGCACACCGATGAAACGGTGGCGCGCTTCGAGCGGCAGATCGCGCTGCTCGACGAAGTCACCAATTGCTTTGCGATGACCGGAACCTATGACTTCATTCTGCAGGTCTTCGCCAAGGATCTCGAATCGTTGAGTGCGGTCATCCTCAAGAAGCTGCTGCGAATACCGCATGTACGCGACGTGCAGTCAAGCGTGGTTCTCGCCACCGTGAAGCGTTCGACGCGGATGCCGCTCGGCCATTTGCAGCGATGATGGCCGTCGGCGCAGCGCCGTGATTCACACCGACATCATCGTCATCGGAGCCGGGATTGCGGGCGCATCGGTCGCCGCGCATCTGGCCGAGACCCAGCGCGTCATCTTGACCGAAAGTGAGGAACGCCCCGGGTATCATTCCACCGGGCGTTCGGCGGCGTTGTTTACGGAGATCTACGGCAACTCGCTGGTTCGCGCGCTGACGCGCGCCAGTCGGGCATTTCTTTTCGCACCACCGCCGTCTTTCAGCGAGATTCCACTGACCCGATCGCGGGGTTGCCTGTACATCGCAACAACCCGGCAACTGCGGTCGTTGCAAGAATTCGCGGCGCTTCCCGATATCGCACCCGCAACCCGGCCGCTCAGTGCGGCCGACGCGCGGAACCTCTGCCCGGTGTTGCGCGAGGATTACGTGGCGGGTGCATTGCTCGAGCCCGACTCCAGCGATATCGACGTGCACGCCTTGCACCACGGGTACCTGCGCTTGTTCAAAAGCCGCAAGGGCCTGGTCCTGAACAACGCCCCGGTGCACGCACTCGAGCGCGCCGGCGAGGGCTGGACGGTGCGCGCCGGTGCGCAGTTGCTCACCGCGCGGATCATCGTCAATGCCGCCGGGGCTTGGGCGGACGAGGTCGCGGCACTTGCGGGTATCGCCCGCATCGGCTTGGTACCGTTCCGCCGCACCGCCGTGCTTATCGATCCCCCGCCCGGGATGACGGTCGATTCGTGGCCGTTCGTCAACGATATCGATGAGCAGTTCTATTTCAAGCCGGAGGGAGGATCGCTGTTCCTTTCCCCTGCCGACGAGTGGCCCGCGGAACCCGGCGATGCGCAGCCCGACGAATGGGACGTGGCCACGGCGGTCGACCGGGTGCAGTCGGCAACGACCTTGCAGATCGATCGCCTCAAAGCCCGCTGGGCGGGCTTGCGCACCTTCGCCACCGACCGCACACCGGTGGTGGGTTTTTCCCGGGAAACCGCAGGGTTCTTCTGGCTCGCAGGGCAAGGAGGCTACGGAATCCAGACCGCGCCGGCGTTGTCGCGCGCAGCGGCCGCCCTTGCGCTGGGGCTGCCTCTGCCAGAGGACCTTGTGCAGGCCGGAGTTCGCACCGAGGAGATGTCGCCGTCGCGTTTCACGGGGTGCGCTCCGCATGCACCCGACGATCGAGTGCCGCCGTGAACGCGGGCGCCAGATGGGCGGTGGGCGGATATATATTCGCTGCACTCGCCGCCGGGTGCGCGGCGGACCCGCCAACGCCGGCCGTACCTGCGGCGCCGGCCGCTTTCGACAATGCTCCGATGGATCACAACGCAACCTGGCCGAGCGAGCGCTGGTATCGAGAGTTTTCCAGCGATGAATTGTCCTCATTCATCGAAGCTGCGGCGAAGAACAATTTGGACCTGGCTGCGGCGCGGGCGCGCGTCGCGCAGGCGGATGCTCGAGCGCGGCAGGCGGGCGCCGCGATCCTGCCGCGCGTCGATGCCGCAGGGACTGCCAATTATCTGGCCGGTCATTCGGCGGGCGGATCGGCTCATGAGACCGACTGGTCGGCGCTGTTGTCCGCCAGCTATGAAGTGGATTTCTGGGGCAAGAACCGCGCAACCGCCGACGCCGCGCGGTTTTTGGCGACAGCCTCGCGGGCCGAAAGGGACACGTTGGCTCTCAGCATCCTGGCCGGCGTCGCTGACACCTATTTTGAAGTGCTCGCATTGCGCGAACGCCTCGCGATCGCGCAATCGAATCGTAAAAGCCGCGGGCACCCTCCTCCAAGTGATTCAGGCCCGATACGACGCGGGCATGGCGAGTCCAGTGGAACTCGCCACCCAGAAGGCGGCACTGGCCACCGCGCAATTGGTCATCCCCGACCTCGAGCAGCGACAAGTCGAAGCGCGCGCTGCGCTGGCGCTGCTGCTCGGCCGCGAGCCGGAGGGCTTCGACGTCAAGAATGATTCGCTCGACGAATTGCGCGAACCGGTGATCGGCGCCGGTTTGCCCGCGGAGTTGCTGACGCGGCGCCCGGACATTCTCGCCGCGGAGGCGAACTTGCGCTCCGCGCATGCGGATCTCGCGGCCGCAAGGGCCGCCTTGTTCCCAAGCATCAGCCTCACGGCCGCCGGCGGCCTGCAAAATCCCGCGCTTAACGCCGCCGTGCTGACGCTGCAGGGAACCGGACCCACGCTGAATCTGGGCGCATCGGTGGTGCAGGTCATATTCGATCACGGACGGCTGCAGGCGCTGCGCGCCGAGGCGCAGGCCAAGGACGAGGAGCTGCTTGCGGCCTACCGGGCCGCGATCCTCGACGCGTTCCGCGACGTCGAGAACGCGCTCGCCGCCATTCATCATGTCGATGCGGCAAGCCCATTCCAGATGGAGTATCTCGCGCAAAGCGAACGGGCTTTCGAAGGCGCCAAGCTGCGCTATGAAGCGGGCTCGGGGGATTTTCTCGCCTTGCTGGAGGCACAGCGCACCGTATATGCCGCGCGTGACCAAATCGCGCAAAACAAGCTCGCCCGTTTGCAAGCGCTGGTGACGCTGTGCAAGGTGCTCGGCGGCGGCTGGATGCAACAAGGAAATGAGACATGATCCGATGAACGCTACTCGGCCCCTGTTTTACCGGTCCCCTGGGGATCGGCGATGTGCTGCGGTGTTTGACGCGGCCTGCCTGTGTATCGGTGCCCTGTGGCTCGTCGGCTGTCAGAAGCCGCCCGCGGCCGCGGATGCGCCGGCCCGTGAATCGAAGGCAACGGCCGCCTCGGCGGATACCACCCGGGCGCAAGCCATGAGCGCCGGAGTGACCTTGACGCCCGACCAAGTGGGAAAAATGGGTATTTTGACCACCCCGGCTAAAGCGGCGAGCTATACGCCGGAAGCCGCGGGATACGCAGTCATCGTGGCCCACGAGGGGCTGGCGCAGGGCGTGGCCGACCTCGTCGCGGCGCTGGCCGTCGAACGCCAAAGCGGCGCGGCGTTCGCACGCGCTCAGCGCCTAGCCGGAACGCCGGGTGCCGTACCCGCCGACGCCGTGGAATCCGCCGCGCGTCAGGCGGCGGTCGACCGAGCAGCGCTACAGCTCGCGAGACAGCGCTTGTCGGCAATTCTGGGTCAAAAGCCGCCGTGGAAGGACTCCGACGACTCCGTGCTCGATGCCCTCGGCAGTGGCCGGATCAAGCTGGTGCGCGCGACCTTCCCCTCGGGCGCCATTGGCAGGACCGCGCCGGCGAGCCTGCGCCTGGAGCGCATCAACGCCGAGCGTTCCGGCAGCAGTTGGAGATCGACCGCCCCGTGGGATGCTCCGGCCGATGCCAGCGTCCCGGGGCGAAGTTTTTTCGCTTTGTTGAAAGGCAGCGACGCCGCCGAGGGAGAGCGGCTGCTCGCCTGGGCGCCGATCGGTCTGCCCGAAGCCGGAGTGGCGATCCCCGCGGCCGCCGTCATCATCAGCGACAACAAGTACTGGTGTTACATCGAGCGCGCGCCCGGTCACTACCTGCGCAGCGAGATCGACACTCACTATGCCGCTGGGTGAAGGCTATTTCGTGAACAAAGGCGTTGCGGTCGGTGACCAGGTCGTCACCCAGTCGGCCGGATTGCTGCTCGCCCGTGAGATGAACCCCGGCACGGCGGCCGACTAGCCATGATGCGCGCACTGGTCGCACTCAGCGTGCGACATTACGGCGCGATCACCGCGTTGACGCTGCTGGCGCTGGTGTTCGGCACTTGGTCGGCTGCTGCGCTCGCCTCTCGACGTGTTTCCGGAATTCGTGCCCTCGCAGGTCGACATACAGACGGAGGCCCCGGGCTTCGCGCCGCAGCAGGTCGAGGAGCTCGTCACCAAGCAGATCGAAAACGCCGTGAACGGCGCGGCGGGACTCGCGACGCTGCGATCGGAGTCGATTCCGGGGCTATCGGTGGTGACGATTACGTTTGCAGACGGCGTCGACGTGCACGTGGCGCGCCAGGGCATATCCGAACGCCTGTCGGAACTCGGCAGTAGCTCTGCCGGCGGGCGTCGGCACACCGAAGCTCTCCCCCTTGGTTTCGAGCACCATGGATTTGCTCAAGATCGGACTCTTGTCCGACAAGGTCGATGCCTACACGCTGCGCGATACCGCCGACTGGGTGATCAAACCGCGGCTGCTGGCCGTGCCCGGCGTCGCCCACGTCATCGTTTTTGGCGGCGATGTGAGGCAGATCCAAATTCTGCCCGACACCGGCAAGCTCGCGAGCTTCGGAATTACCTTGAACGAGATAGCCGATGCCGCGCGTGCAGCGCTGCCGCTGCGCGGCGCCGGCTTCGTCGATCTCGCCGCGCAGCGGGTGCTGATCCAGTCGCCGACCCCGCAACCGGACGTCGATGCGATCGGTCAGGCGGTGGTTGCGGTGCGTGGCGCAATCCCCATCCGCCTGCGCGATCTGGCCGAAGTCAAGGTGGCGCCGGCGCTTCGCTTCGGCGATGCGCTGATCATGGGCAAACCCGGAGTGCTGATTTCGCTTGCCAGCCAGTACGGCGCCAATACGCTGACGGCCACTCTCGCGGCCGAACAGGCGCTCGCCAGTTTGGAACCCGCGCTCAAGGCGCAAGGCATAACGCTCTATAAGCGCTTGCATCGTCCCGCGAATTTCATCGAGCGCGCGCTCGAAAATCTCAAGGAATCGCTGATCATCGCCGCCATCTTGATTCTGGCGGTCCTTTATCTATTTTTGCGCGACTTTCGTGCGGCCCTGATCGCCTTTACCGCCATACCGCTGTCGCTGCTCGCCGCCGTCGCGGTACTCGATCGCATGGGGCTCACGCTCAACACCATGACGCTCGGCGGATTCGCCGTTGCCCTCGGCGTATTGGTCGACGACGCCATCATCGGCATCGAGAACATCTTGCGGCGCATGCGCGAAAACGCTCTGCTGCCCAAGCCGAAGCCGCGCCTCGAGGTGGTCCGCGAGGCCTCGCTCGAGGTGCGAGGACCGGTGATTTACGCGACCGCGGTCGTCATCGCGGTATTCCTGCCGGAACTATTCACCTCGAGCGTGCAGGGACGCTTCGTCGGTCCGCTGGCGCTCGCATTCATATTCGCGGTCCTGGCTTCGTTGTTGGTCGCGATGACCGCGACGCCCGCGCTGTGCGCGCTGTTACTGCGCCGTCACGATGCGCGGCCGGAAGCGCGCTGGCTGGTCGGCCTCAAGTCGTGGCAGCGGTCCGCGGTCCACGGCGTCGGCGATCATATCAAATTGACCATCGCGATTCTGATCGGGTTGGTAGTCGCAGCCGTATCGGCGCTGCCATTCATGGGCGGAACGTTTATGCCCGACTTTCGCGAAGGGCATTTCGTGATGCAGGTGTCGAGTTCGATTCCCGGCACATCGCTCGAGCAGATGCTGAGTCTCGGCCGACGCATCAGCGCGGAGGTTCTCGCGCTGCCCTATGTGCAAAGCATCGAACAGCAGGTCGGGCGCGCCGAGTTGGGCGAGGACACCTGGGGACCGCATCGCAGCGAATTTCACGTCGAACTCAAAGCAGGGGCGAGCGTCGATCAAAGCGCCGCGCAGGATCGAGTTGCGCAACATTCTCGATCACTACCCGGGCATCCAGAGCGAAGTCGTCACCTTCTTGGGCGATCGCATCAGCGAAAGCTTGAGCGGGGAAACCGCGCAAGTGGCGGTCAAGGTGTTCGGCGACGACCTCGATGCGCTCGATGCGACCGGCGAGCAGATCGTCGCCGCGCTTAGGGAAGATCAGGGGCATCGTCGATTTGCAGTTCAAACGGCAGACCGGCACGCCGGCGATTGCGATTCGATTGATGCCCGAGGCGTTGGCGGCGGCCGGCCTCAAGGTGCAGGACGTGCTCGATACCATCGGGACCGCTTACGCGGGCGCGAAGGTGGGTCAGACCTACCAAGGGACCCGAACCGTCGACGTCGCGGTCTTGTTGCCCGAGGCCTTGCGCCATCAACCCGCGGCACTCGCGCACCTCATGATCGCAAGCCCCATGGGACCCGTGCCGCTGTCGCAAGTGTCCCAAGTGAGGCTGGCGGAAGAACGCTACAGCATCGAGCACGATGGCGGGCAGCGTCGCGTGAGCGTGACGTTCAATGTCGGCAGCGGATCTCTGCAAGGCGTGGTGCAAGATGCTCAGCGCGCCATTGCCCGATCCGTGGCCCTACCCGCCGGCGTGTTCCTGGAATTCACCGGCGCCGCCGAGGCCGAACGCCAAACGCGCAACGAACTTCTGCTCTACTCCGGCCTTGCCCTCGCGCTCATCGTGATGATCCTGTTCGTCTCCTTTCACTGGCGCGCCAACGGCTGGTTGGTGCTCGCGAATCTACCGTTCAGCTTGATCGGCAGCGTGCTGGCGATCGCCGTGACCGGGATCGGCGTCTCGCTGGGCACCGTGGTCGGCCTGGTGACCGTGTTCGGCATCAGCGCCCGCAATGCCATTTTGCAGCTCGCACACTACGAGCATCTGGTCGATGTCGAGGGCTGTGCATGGAACCTCGATCTTGTCATACGCGGCGCGAACGAGCGGCTGATTCCGATTTTGATGACGGCCGCGGTCACGGCACTCGGTCTCGCGCCGCTCGCTTTCGGCATGCATCGCCCGGGTCAGGAAATCGAGGGTCCGATGGCGGTCACGGTGCTCGGAGGGCTGCTGTCGTCCACCCTGTTGAATTTGCTGGTGCTGCCCGCTTTGGCTCAGCGCTTCGTCCGCGTCGAGGCGCAAAGTCTCCAGGAGCCTGTCTGAGTCATCGTCGTGGCGACGATGACTCAGACAGGCTCCTAGGCTCGCCGCCATTCGGTGAGGCCCCCGGGCTTGTCCTCAAGCACGATACCGGCCGCACTCAGCCGGTCGCGAATTCGATCCGATTCGGCAAAATTTTTCTCAGCCCGGGCCGCTCGCCGAGCCGCCAGGAGCTGCTCGATCGCGCCGTCGGTCAAGCGCCCGGCCGCATCCTCCGGCATCGCCGGCGCCGCGCCGCGCTTGAGGTAGCGATCAGGATGCTGCTGCAGCAAGCCGAGCATCCGCCCCATCGCCAAGAGTGCGGCCGCCGCGGCGGAAGCTTGCGCGGTATCGCCGGCGGCTTTGGCGCTATTCAGGTCGCGCGCCACCCCCTGCATCACGGCGAATGCCTCCGGCGTATTGAAATCATCGTCCATCGCGGCATGAAAATTGGCCATCGCGGCCTTAAATTCCCCTACTGCGGAACCGCCGGGCACATCGACGCCTTTGAGCGCCCGATACAAGCCGAGCAGCGTCTCATCCGCTTGAGCAAGCTGCGCCGCGGAATAATTGATCGGCCCCCGATAATGGCTGCTCAGCAGGAAAAACCGCAAGACCTCCGGATCGCGCACGGTCTTGAGCACATCGCGAACGGTGAAGAAATTTCCCGTCGACTTCGACATTTTCTCATCGTCGATGCGCACGAATCCGTTGTGCATCCACACGTTCACGAACGGCGTGCCGCACGCCGCACAGGATTGCGCGATCTCGTTCTCGTGATGCGGGAACTTCAGGTCCATGCCGCCGCCGTGCAAGTCGAAGTGATCGCCGAGCAAGCTGGTCGACATGGCAGAGCACTCGATGTGCCAACCCGGACGGCCCGGGCCCCACGGCGAGTCCCACGACGGCTCGCCCGGCTTCGCATGCTTCCACAGCACGAAATCCAGCGGATCGAGTTTGAATTCGTCGATCTGGACGCGCGATCCGGCACGCAAATCGTCTAGCTTCTTGCCCGAAAGCGCGCCGTAGTGCGGAAACTTTCGCACCGAATACATCACATCGCGATTCGCGGCGAGGTAGGCAAAACCCTTGTCGATCAAAGTCTGCGTCATGGCGATGATGGGCGCGATGTACTCCGTAGCGCGCGGCTCCAAATCGGGCGGCGCCAACCCGAGCCTCGCGCAGTCCTCTTGCATCGCCAGCGTGAAGCGGCGCGCGAGCGCGGCCCAGTCCTCGCCGTTCTCAGCCGCCCGCTGGATGATCTTGTCGTCGATATCGGTGATATTGCGGACGTAGGTCACCTTGAAACCGCTGGCGCGCAAATAACGCTGCACCAGATCGAAAACGGTCAGCATGCGGGCATGCCCGATGTGGATGTAGTCGTACACGGTCATTCCGCACACGTACATGCGCACTTCGTCCGGGCGCAACGATTTGAATGGCGCCTGTTTGCCGCCGAGCGAATTATGAATTTCTAGCATGGGACTCGAGCCGGCGGCGAGCCGTTTCCGGGGACATCAATTTAAGGAGCGGCGCCAGTTCCGGGCCGTGCGCTTGGCCGGTTAGCGCGATCCGCAGGGGCATGAAAAGGTCCGCGCCCTTGCGTCCGGTGCGTTCCTTCAATATTTTCGTGAGCAACTTCAGATCCGAGCCCGACTGATTCAACGCCTCGGCTGCGGCGTCGAAAAAATCCGGGCCCGCTGCGGCAATGACGCGCTCTTCGTCTCGTCCCAAAGGCGGCAGTTCGCCTCGCACCACAGCCGCCCACGGCGCGGCATCCGCCGGCAGCACCACGTTGTGCCGCACCAACTCGACAAATTCGATCGAATCCTCCGAGCCCATCCAGGTGCGCAGCTCGGCGCTCGACATACGCTGCAGCCCCTCCTTCTGCCAGTGCATGAGCTGCGACTCCTCGAACCGCGCCGAAGCACGGCCCAGATGTTCGGGCCGAAAATGCGCCGGCATGTCCTTCACCGCCAGCCAGCCCTCGACATCGCTGGTATGGCCCAATCGCAACAGGTGATTGAGCAGCGCGGCGCTCAAAAAGCCGCGTGCGCGAAACTCTCCGACGCTCGTGCTGCCATGGCGCTTGGACAGCGGCGCACCGTCGGCGCCGATCAGAAGTCCGACATGACCATAGCCGGGGCGGCGCAGCTGCAAGGCATCGAGGAGCATCAACTGCCGCGGGGTGTTGGTGAGATGATCGTCGCCGCGCAACACGTGCGTCACCCCCATCACCGCGTCATCGACGGCATTGCAGAAGAAGAACGCCGCCGTTCCGTCCTCGCGGCGGATGATGAAATCGCCGATATCGGCCGCCGCGAATCTCTGCGGCCCATGCACGAAATCGGTGAATTCGATCACGGCTCCGGGGGTCACGGCGAAGCGCAGTGTCGGTCTCAATCCGCGCGTGGAACGCTCCGCGCGTTGCGCCGCCGTTAGTTCTCGGCAAGTCCCCGCGTAGCGCGGCGGCTTGCCCGCCATCCGCTGCAGCTTGCGCGACAGCTCCAGCTCATCGGCCGTGCAATAGCAGGCGTAGGCTTGGCCGCCGTTCTCCAAGCGGTCGAACAGCTGCCGGTAGAGGGCGCCGCGCTCGGATTGCGCATAGGGCGCGGACGGACCTCCGATTTCGGGCCCCTCGTCCCAATCCAATCCCAACCAGCGCAATTCCGCCATCAGCGCATCGCGGTGGCGCCAATCGCTGCGCTCGACATCCGTATCCTCAATCCGCAATATGAATCGGCCGCCCTGCTTGCGCGCCCACAGATGGCTGAAAAAGGCCGTGCGCGCGTTTCCCAAATGCAGGGAACCTGTCGGCGAGGGCGCGAAGCGCGTGACGAGCGGTATCGACATATCGGGCAAGATTGTACCCACATTATTCGAGTAGAATCTCGCCGTATGAAGCAACTAATACTCAGCCTCGGCCTCATCTTCGCAACTATGATCTCGACCAGCGATGCAGCCGAGCCACCCGCTTCGACGGGGGCGCAGTCTGAGGCGGCGCAGCACGCAGCCGTCCCTGCGACGGCGAAGCCTGCGGCGGCACAGCCTACAGCGACACCTGCGGCTGCCAATCCCCAGGTGCTGGTGGTTACCAGCATGGGGAATTTCAACATCGAGCTGATCCCCGAGCGCGCGCCGCTCACCGTCGCGCAATTCCTGAAGTACGTCGATCAGGGCTACTATTCCGGCACGATATTCCATCGCGCGATCGCGAATTTCGTGATCCAAGGAGGCGGCTACGATGCCAGTTACAAACTCAAGGGCAATCCGGTCAAGGTCGTGAATGAGTCCGGCAACGGCTTGAGCAATCAGCGCGGCACCGTTGGGCTTGCGCGCCCGCCGGAGCCGCACGCCGGCGACGTGCAGTTTTATGTGAACCTCGCCGACAACTCGGCGCTCGACCCCAATCAGTCCCGTTGGGGCTATGCCGTATTCGGTAAGATCGTGCAAGGCATGGACGTGGTCGATCGGATCAGCACGGTGCCAACCGGCGCGAAGGGCCCCTTCAAAGACGACGCGCCCTTACAGCCGGTGACCATCGAACGAATCGAGCGCGTTCCGACGCCTTGATCGCGGCGGCGCTGGCATGGCGACCCTGTTTATCTCCGATTTGCACATCGACGCGTCCTGCCGGCAGATCATCCGGCAATTCACCGAGTTTCTGCAAACGGAGGCGCGCGGCGCCGACGCTTTGTACATCCTCGGGGATCTGTTCGACTCGTGGGTGGGCGACGATGCGCCCGATGCCGGACAGAGCGCCGCCATTGGCGCGATCAAGTCCCTGACGACGAGCGGTGTGCCGTGCTTCGTGATGCACGGTAACCGGGATTTCTTGCTCGGACCCAAGTTCTGCGCGGATACGGGCGCGCGATTGCTGCCCGATCCGGTGATCGTGACGCTATATGGTGAACCGGTGCTGGTGATGCACGGGGACGCCCTGTGCACCGACGATCGCGCTTACCAACGCCTGCGCGCCACCGTCCGGGACGCGGATTGGCAGCGGCAGTTCCTCGCACTTTCGGTCGCAGCGCGCCGAACGCTCGCCGGCGCTGCGCGCACGGGCAGTCAGGCACACATGGCGTCAATGGAGGATGCCATAACCGATGTCAACGCCGAAAGCGTCGCCGCCGCGCTGCGAGCAGCCGGCACATCCATCCTGCTGCACGGCCATACCCACCGGCCGGGCATTCAGTCCTTGTCGGTGGACGGCCGCGAATGCGTGCGCATCGTGCTTGGCGATTGGCATAACGAGGGCAGCCTGCTGCGTTGGGATTCGAGCGGTCCCGAATTGCTGTCCCTGCCGCGCTCCGATTAGCAGGGCACGCCCGAATGAAAGCGAAACTGCGCGTCGGGGCTGGTGATCAACTGCGCCTCGAGCGCCGCGAAGGCATCGATTCGCTCGGCCACATCGATCTCGGCTCGAATCGCGGCCTGCCGCGCGAGGTCGAGATACACCGTGAAATGGCGCGCCTCTGCCGCATGTAAAGCGTCGAACAGTTCGGCCAGCGGACCGCCGAGGACCGGACCCAAAGCGGCGAAGCGCTCGCAGGAACGCGCTTCGATGAACGCGCCGCAAATCATCAGATCGACTTCGCGGTGCGGTTCGGTCCTTGCGACCAGCCGGCGCAGGCTCTGCGCATAGCGGCCGGGCGCCATGCGCTGCGGCAGCACCTTGAGCCTCTTGATGAGCCTCGCCACCTGTTCGTAATGCCTTAATTCCTCGCGGGCGAGCCGCGACATTTTGCCGGCGAGCTGAAGATTCTCGGCGTATGCGAACATCAGCGCGAGGGCCGTGGAAGCCGCCTTTTTCTCGCAATTCGCATGGTCGATCAGCAACTCATCGGGCGAGCAAAGCGCACGCGCGATCCAGCGTGCGGGGGTCGCGACGCACAGCAAGTCGGGGATAAGCTCATCGCTCATGCAGGCGCTTTCAATTCAGCGACCGCATCGAGGAGCGCGCGCGCCGATTGGAACCGGTCCTCCGGCGATTTGGCCAACAGGCGCCTCAAAATCGGTTCGTAGCCCGCATATTGCGGCTCGATGACCGGCAGCTCCGCACGCTTGTGCTTGTAGATGACTTCCATGGCGGATCCGCCGGTGTAGGGTTTGCGTCCGGTCAACATCTCGTAGAACACGATGCCCAGGCTGTAAAGATCACTGCGCGCGTCGATCAACTCGGCGTGGCCCTGCTCCGGGCTCATGTAATACGGAGTGCCGAAGATCTCGCGCGTTCCGGTCAGTTCAAGGTCCAGCTGGTTCGCCTTGGCAAGACCGAAATCGATTAAACACAGCGTCCCGTCGGCGCGCAACATGATGTTGGCCGGCTTCAAGTCACGGTGCAGGACGCCCACCGCATGAATGGCCACTAGTGCGCTCGCGATCTGCTCGAGATAGTGCAGTGCGGTCGCGGGTGCGAGTGGCGTCTTCATCCGCTGCCGTAAATCGCCCACGGGGAAATGCTCCATGGCGATGTAGGCGTGATCGTCCGCGACTCCCAAATCATAGATTCGCACGATGTTGCGGTGTTTGAGGCCGGCGACGATCTCGTATTCCTGCAGGAACCGATCGAAGCCGACGATGCGCTCCGATACGTCGGGCACCTGACTGAATACTTTGAGCACCACCAGGGAACCGGCGCGTTCGCTCTCCGCCAGGTAAATCTTGCACATGCCGCCGCTGCCGACTTGGCGGATGCAGCGGTGGCCACGGATGATCACGGAGCCGAATTTATAGCGTTGCGCAAATTCCGGCCGCGAGCGCAACACGGCCAATGTCCGCTTGTGTTCGCGCGAGGCGTGCATGAGCGCCGCGACGAGCTGAACCCGATCGATTTTGCGCCCATACAACCGGCGCACTCCCGGCGTCTCCGACGCCAGAGGCGTCGGCGCATCTTGCAGCAGGAGCACCACCAACGGGGCAAATTCCGGTTTGGCCGCGAGCGCCGCCGCCAGTTGCTCGGCGGGCGCGGTGGGCGGCGCGGCGACGATGATCGCCGCATCGAATCCGGCGGCAGTGAATCCCGCCTCAAGCGACTCTTGCTCGGCCAAACCGTACTCGACAACGGTCGCCTCAGGCCACTCGATCTCGACGTGCTTCTTCACCAGCAGTCGATACTCGGGGCGTTCCGCAATCAAAAGCAGGCGCAAGCTCAAGACCCGCGGATCCGAGCCGAGTCGCGCGCAGCGTTACGAGTTTCGAATAGTCTTGAGTCCACGACCGGCGCCATCTCGACGTTGCTGCTTGGCTTCGTCGGATCGCTCTCCCTGCAGGCGCTTCAAGTACTCGGGCGTCACGTCTCCAGTAACGTATTGGCCCGAAAAGCAAGACGTGTCGAAATCGGTGATTTTCGCGTTGTCATGGCGAACCGCGTGCACCAAATCCGTCAAATCCTGATAGATCAGCCAATCGGCGCCGATGATGTCGCGAACCTCGTTGTCGGTGTGCCCGGCCGCCACCAGCTCCGACACGTCGGGCATGTCGATGCCGTACACATTGGGATAGCGCACCGGGGGCGCCGCGGACGCAAAATACACCTTCTTCGCACCGGCCTCGCGGGCCATGTCGATGATTTGCGCGGATGTGGTGCCGCGTACGATCGAGTCGTCCACCAACAACACCGTCTTGCCGCGAAATTCCAGATCGATGGCGTTCAGTTTGCTGCGCACGGATTTCGAGCGCTGTTCCTGCCCCGGCATGATGAAAGTTCGGCCAATGTATCGATTCTTGATGAAACCCTCGCGGTACTTGATGCCGAGGAGCTGCGCGACTTGCACCGCGCTGGTGCGGCTGGTGTCCGGAATGGGGATCACCACGTCGATATCATGGTCGGGACGTTCGCGCTTGATCTTCTCCGCCAGACGTTCGCCCATGCGCAGGCGCGCTTTGTAAACCGAGATATTGTCGATGATCGAGTCCGGCCGGGCGAAATACACATATTCAAAGATGCAAGGCGTGTGCCGCGCCATGGCCACGCATTGCTGCGCATAAAAACGCCCCTGCTCGTCGATGAACACGGCCTCACCGGGCGCCACGTCACGCACCAAGTCAAATCCCAGCATGTCGAGTGCGACGCTTTCGGACGCCAGCATCCACTCGGTGCCCTTTTTGGTGTCGCGCTTGCCGATGACCAAGGGGCGGATGCCGTTCGGATCACGGAAACCCAGGATACCGTGGCCGATCACCATGGCGACGACCGCGTAGCCGCCTCGGCAACGCCGGTACACGGCGTTGGCCGCGGCGAAAATATCGGCGGGCGTGACGCGCGGCGTGCCGACCCGCTGCAGTTCGGACGCGAGCACGTTGAGCAGCACTTCCGAATCGGACCCGGTATTCAGATGCCGGCGGTCCTCGCGTACCAGTACTTCGGTGAGTTCGCGCGCATTGGTCAGATTACCGTTGTGCCCGAGGCAGATGCCGTAGGGCGAATTCACGTAGAATGGCTGCGCGTCGTGCGCGCTGTCGGCGCCGGCCGTGGGATAGCGGACGTGGCCGATGCCGACGTTGCCCAAAAGTTTCACCATGTGCTTTTGCTGAAACACATCGCGCACCAGCCCGGAATCCTTGCGCATGAACAGCTCGCCTGCCTCGCAGGTCATGATGCCGGCCGCGTCCTGGCCGCGGTGCTGCAGCACCGTCAGTGCGTCATAGATCCGCTGATTGACCGCACTCACACCAACCATTCCGACGATTCCGCACATGATGGATCTCCGGCCTATTTGGCTTTCACTTTGATTCCGGTGATGCGCTCGAGTTTGGCCCAAGGTTCGCCTCGCTCGCCGACCATGGCTCTCAGCCAATCGCCGACGGCTTCACCGTAGGGAACCAGCTTCGATCGACTCCACCAGTTTTCCTGATTCAGATGCAAAAGTTCGCCGCCGATGATCATCAAGCCCATCAGCACCATTCCGCGCGCGATGCCGAACAGCAGGCCGATGGCCCGATCCAAGGGGCCAAGGCCCGCGCTGCGCGCGAAGTAGGCGAGCATCATGCCAATCGCCCACCCGATCAACAGCACCAGCAGCAAGACGACCAAGCGTCCGATCCAGGGCGCCACATTCGGATCGGCCAGCAGACCGCCGAGGTGCGGCTCGATGATGGAGCCGAATTTCCATGCGGCCCAAATGGCCAGGATCCAGAACGCCAGTGACACCGCTTCGCGAACGAAACCGCGCAGTAATCCCAACAATGTTGAGCCCAACACGATCAGCGCAATAAGGACATCGGCTCCGGTCAAACTCTCACCTCTAGCGTGGCATCCTTAACGAGGCGGCTGGCCTCGTGCGGGGGCATTCTACCCAACCCGTGCCACCATTGCCGTGAATCCAGCATCAGTATCGAAATATCAAGATGCCGGAGCGACGATGGTCGCCACATGGCCCGCCGCCTTGAGCTTGTCCACTTCGCGTGCGGCAGCCTCGCGGTCCGGCATCGGCCCCATGCGGACGCGGAATCGCGAGGAAGACCCCGAACCGCTCGAGATGACGTAAGCCGAGAAACCCCGAGCCTTCAATTGGTGCACCAATTTGTCGGCATTGGCCTTGCTTGAAAAACTACCCAATTGTACCGACCAGGAATCCCGAGCCGGCGGTGGCTGCGCCGCGTTCGATACCCCTGATTTGGTGGCCGACGATCGGGTTTCAAGCCCCGATCCGACGGCGGCTTGCGCCCCGAACGTCGTCACCGAGGGCGGTGCGCTTGGCGCCTCCGCGGGCTTCACCGCTGAGCTCGGCGGCACCACATCCGCAGACTGCGGCGTGGGCGTCGCCCGACTCGTCGCCAAATCAACCGAAACATTGCGCGTGGGCACGGGCAGGCTCACCGACGGCGGCGATGAAAGCCGTTGCGGGCCGGACAGCATTTCCGGCACGATCAGCACGATCAGCACCACCAAAATCGTGGCGCCGACCAGACGTTCCTTGACGCGACGATCCATGACTGTGTCCATTTTATTCATGATCATTGGGCGGCGCAGTATATTCGGGATCAGGTGGCGGTGGCAGCAAACCGCGTGCCTCGAGCCAATCCATTGCCGGCCCGACGGTGTGGAACGAGCCGAAGACCACGATCCGGTCCTGCGGGCCCGCGGCGGATGACGCCGCGGCGCAGGCGGCGGCGATGCTGTGCGTTTCGTTGAGCCGAACCTTGATCTGCGGCGCAATCCTTGCGGCCAGCGCCGCGCTGGTCGTACCGCGCGCCCCCTCGGTAGAGATCAACCACCATTCATCGATGCAATCGCGCAACTGGTACGCAACTCCGGCGGCATCCTTGTCGGCAAGTATTCCGCACAGCGCGAGCGTTCTGCCGGCAATTGGCCGCGCGCGCAGATTGCTCGCCAGCACCCCGGCCGCATCGGGATTGTGGGCCACATCCAATATCCAGGTGGGGCGACCGGTCGCCGCGATCACCTGAAAGCGTCCCACCAGTTGGACCGAGGACAGCCCCCGCGCCACCGCCTCGGCCGGCAGTGGTAAACGCTGCGTGAGTTCCTCGAGGGCCGCGACGGCCGCCGCGGCATTGCAGAATTGCGTGTCGCCCACCAACGCCGGTGAAGGCAGATCCGATAAATCCCAGCGCGGGCCGCGATAGTGCCACCGATCGGCGTGCCGGTTGATGGTGTATTCGAGTCCCAAGCGCTTGAGCGGCGCGCCGATCTCCTGCGCCATCGTCGCCAGCACCGATGGCATCCCGGAGCTGCCGAGCACAGCCGGCGTGCGGGCGCGAAAAATGCCGGCCTTTTCGCGCGCGATGCTGTCGAGAGTAGACCCGAGAAACTCTTGGTGATCGAGCCCGATACTCACCACCACGGCCACCGCCGGGTCGACGACGTTGACCGCGTCAAGACGCCCGCCCATGCCGATTTCGAGCACCCAGGCGTCCAGTTCAGCCGCTTCGAATATCAGCAAGGCCGCGAGCGCGCTGTATTCGAAAAACGTCAGCGACACCGGTTCGCGCGCCGAATCCGTGCAGGCCTCTTCGATTCTCTCGAACGCCCACACCAGAGCCTCGCTGCCCACCTCGGCGCCGTTCACGCAAATTCGCTCGCGATAGTCGCGCAGATGCGGCGACGTGAAGGTACCGACCCGGTAACCCGCCGCCGCCAGCATCGCGGCGCAGTAGGCGACGACCGAACCCTTGCCGTTGGTCCCCGCAACGGTGATCACCGGCACGGCCGGCTGCCGCCAGTGAAGGCGATCGAGTACCCGGAGGAGGCGCGTGAGCCCCAGGTCGATGGAATAAGGATGCACCTTCTCTTGGTGGGCCAACCACTGCTCGAGACTGCGCATGGGCATCAACCCCCGGGGCGCCTAAGCCGCTGCGGGCTCCTTGCCGGTCAACAATCGCAATATGGCGCCGATCCGATCGCGCAGCTCGCGCCGGTCGACGATCATGTCGAGCGCACCGTGCTCGAGCAAGAATTCGCTGCGCTGAAAGCCCTCGGGCAAGGTTTCCCGCACCGTTTGTTGGATGACTCGCGGGCCGGCGAAACCAATCAACGCCTTCGGTTCGCCGATGTTGATGTCTCCCAGCATCGCCAGGCTCGCCGACACCCCGCCGGTGGTCGGATCGGTCATGACCGAAATGAACGGCAGCCGAGCTTCCGACAGGCGTTTGAGTGCGGCGCTGGTCTTGGCCATTTGCAGCAGGGAATACAGCGCCTCCTGCATGCGGGCGCCGCCGCTCGCCGAAAAGCACACCAGCGGCGTGCGGTGCTCGAGACAATGCTCGACCGCCCGCACGAATTTCTCGCCCACCACCGAGCCCATGGATCCGCCCAAAAACCGGAATTCGAAGGCGCATGCCACGACGTCGAGTCCGGCCAATTGTCCCGACATCACGATCAACGCATCACGCTCGCCCGTCTGTTTCTGGGCCTGCGCGATGCGGTCGCGGTAGCGCTTCGAGTCCTTGAACCTAAGGGGATCCTCCGCCGTGACCTTGGCGGCAAGTTCTTTGCTCGAGCCGGTGTCCAGAAATTTCAGCAAGCGCTCTCGAGCGTTGATGCGCATGTGGTGGCTGCATTTGGGACAGACATGCAGATTGCGTTCGATTTCAGCGCGGTACAGCACCGCGTCACAGGCGGGGCACTTGGCCCACAGCCCTTCGGGAACCGAGCGGGTACGACGCTCGGTCTTGATACGCGAGGGGACGATTCGCTCGAACCAGGACATACGTTAGTTTAGCAAACCCAGCCTTGTGGCGCAGGAATGCCATAAGCGGCCGGGTATTCGACGCGCCACAGATACAGCCCGGCGGCGGGTGCGGTTGCGCCCGCCAAGCGGCGCTCGCCGCTCAAGAGAATGCGTGACATGGCGCCGAGCGGATCTCGCTCGCCCTGCACATCGAGCAAGGTTCCGACGATGTTGCGCACCATATGGTGCAAATAGGCATTCGCGACGATCTCCAGCCGCAGGTAATCCCCGGTGCGCTCAACCGCCACGCGCTCGATGCGCCGCACGCTGGTCTTCGACTGGCATTCGACCGATCGAAAGGCTGAAAAATCGTGCTCCCCGAGCAGCGCCTGCGCGGCGCCGTGCATCGCTTCGGCATCGAGGCTGCGGTGGATCCATGCGCTGCGCGTGCGCTCGAGCGCCGAGCGGGCGCTGCGATTCAAAATATAGTAGCGATAAACGCGCCGCAGCGCGCTATGCCGCGCATGAAATCCCGCCGGAACCTCGCCGGCCCACTGTAGCGCGATGGCGGGCGGCAATTTGGTATTCGCGCCCAACACCCAAGCTCGCGCGGTTCTTACGGCGGCGGTGTCGAAGTGGATGACTTGACCGATGGCGTGAACGCCGGCATCGGTCCGGCCGGCACAAATGGCGACTACGGGTTCGCCGGCGACGAAACCGATGGCATCCTGCACCGCGTCCTGCAAGGACGCCGCGTGCGCCTGCGACTGCCAGCCCGCGTAATCGGTGCCGTCGTACTCCACCAGTGCCGCTATGCGCCTTGAATCCGCTCCCTCGCCGACGCGAAGCGGAGCATGCGGAGTGCTCAGACTCGCTCCTAGCCGGGCAGCGATTCGATCAGGCGCGCCGCTTCCTGTTTTTGGCTGGCAGAACCTTCCTGCACGACTTCTTCGAGGATGCTGCGCGCACCCTCCGGATCGCCCATATCCATATAGGCGCGGGCCAGATCGAGCTTGGTTCCGACCTCGCTCATGGTGACCGGCTCCAACTCGGACATCGCCGGTTCCACCGATTTGAGCTTGTTGGTTTGCGCCTGCAACTTATTGGTCGGATGTTCCGCACCGTTCATCGCCTCGCCCACATCGAGGTCCACGCGCCGATTGCGCTGGCTGGCTTCGAACACCTCGGTCGAGAATATTTCTTCGGCAGCGCGCGGCTGATCGACGGTATCGCCGGTGCCGAGCGCCGTCGCCAATCGATCCAGATCCAAATCGACGCCATCGGCCTTGATGCCGCGCAGCTTCGACGTCGAATCGACATCGACCCGGTCCGCTTCGCGAATGTCGGAGTATTCGGGCGAAGACCTCAAGCGCGAGGTCGCGTTGAGATCGGCGTCCCGGGGCATCATCACGGTAGGCGCGGATTCGGGCCCCAGCACCGCGGTCTTTATTTCGTCGTGCTGCGCATCGAGATCGGCGATGAATGAGGCTTCCAGCTCGCGCTCGAGCTCGGTCAAATCCTTGTCGCGCGAATCCTTTGCCGCCTCCTCCAACATGCGCCGCGAGCGGTCGTCGAGGCCGGCCACCATGGTCGGTGCATCCGACGGATGATCGGTTGCCTCGAGCGGTCCGATACTGTTGGCCGACGGCGCCCCGCTTTGTTCCAGGTGATCGAGATCGAGCCCCAGGTCATCGATCGATACTTCGGCGGTTTGATCCGCCTTCGGGCCCGCGGCCTTCGCGAGATGCCGATCGTGGAGTGCAGCGGTATTCATCTCGGCGGTCTTCAGCGCCGGCGATTCCGCCGTGGGCGAATCGGCGAAATTCATCAGCTCCGTTTCGACCGTCGGTTCGTCTCGCTGCGGCATTTCCCGCGTCGGCGACTCGTCCGCGCCTCGCTCGGGCATGTCCAAGGTAAAGTCCAAGTTCGATTTGGCGCCCATCCCGGGAGACTCGCCGGTGGCCGCATTGTCGTCATGTTCATTGGCGAGGGTGTGATCCAGGCTGCTGCGCTCGCCTTCGGGTTCGCCGAACAGATCGATGTCGACGCGATTCTCGCCGCCCTCGAGGTTCAAGTCGACCAAGGCGCCCGCGCCGCGTCCGCTGCCGGCGCTCGACCCGAACATCGGCTCGTCCGGGCAAATCTGCTTGCCCATGATGACGATCTTGTCCCACTCGCCGGCCGGCGCACGATCCCGCGTGCTCTCCAGCGCCTTGGCGGTCTGCAGGAACAGATCCTTGTTGCCCCACACGAAATAGATTTCCAACAATTTGAGGCGCAGATCTCGCCGATCGGGCTCGCGTTCGAGCGCGATACGCACCAAATCGGCCGCTTGGTCGTACAAGCCGTACGCCATGTGAAAGTCCGCCTCGGCCAGCGGATCGCCCTGGTCGAGATTGACGGCGGTCTCGCTCGACATGGTGTCTTCCGGAGACTTCAATTCGGCGGTGTCGCCCAATCGGCCCGTATCGGCGCCGAAATCCGGCGCCGCATGCGGGCCGGACTCTTCAACCACGAATGAATCGCTGCCCTTGCGCATGGCGGAGAGCTTGGCCGTGTCTCTGGACTCGGCAACGTGGGTCTCATCCATCATGGCGTCCAGGCCGCCAATTGAATTCCGACCCCGCCTCTTCCACGCAGCAAATCCGAGCGCGCCGAGTATCGCGAGCAAGATCGCGGCCGGCAGCCACAAGTTTCCGGCCACCCAATCGATCCAGGACTCCGACGGAGCGGCCGGCGCCGCATGCTTGATCTTTTCCGGCGTGGGCGCGGCGGGAGCCGGCGCAGGAGCCGGTGCTAGCCGGTTTCGCTTCGGGCGGCACCGCGGCCGCGGGAGGTGCTGCAGGCGGCGCCGCAGGCGGCGCCACAGCGGTTTGCGGCTTGGCAGCAGGCGGCTGCTCCACCGGCGGTTTGGTCACCGGCATGCCGAGCTTGCGCTGCAACGCGCTCAGTTCGTCATTGCGGATATCGATCAAACGCTTCGATTCCGCCAGCTGACCTTCCAAATCCTTGACCCGATCCCGCAGCGCCTGCGCTTCGGCATTCGTCGCGGTCGCCTCACCAGCGGCCGGATGCGCCGCCCGCCCCCGTGCTCGGCGTCACCAGACGCAAATGGCCGCTGGTCGGCGCCGCCGCCGCACCGCCGGCGCTCCGCCAGGCATCCATTTGCCGGTGAACTTCGCTCATCGCCTCTTTCTGATTGAGGGCGGCTATATCGTCGGCACCGGGAACGCGCAGCACGGACCCGCTGCGCAATATATTGATGTTGCCTCCGAACGCATCGGGGTTCGAACGGTACAGAGCGATCATCGTTTGGTCGATGTTCGCCGGAGTATCGGCATGTAAGCTGCGGGCAATTTTGGAAAGCGTATCGCCTCTCGCGACACGTATGGTGCCCGCGCTCGAGACTCCTGCGGCCTCCGCCTCCGGCAGCGGAGCCGCGGCGGACACCGCCGCGTGAGGCCGCGTGACGCGCAGCGGATCCGGCGGGCGCAGGCATTGCCGCCGGGCCAGGCTTGCCAGCCGGTGCAGGGGCTGCCGTCGCCGGCGAGCCGGCGACGGCAGGCGCCGTGACTGGAGCGGTAGAATTCGGATTTTCACCCGGTGTGTAAACCGGCGGATCGAGCAGTATGGTGTACTCGCGCATCAACCGGCCGCGCGCCCAGTTCACTTCCACCAGAAAAGTCACAAACGGCTCGGGAATTGCGTCGGTGGAATGTACCTGCAGTACATCCCGACCGTCCTTGCTCTTCGCGACCTTGAAAGTCAGGGACGACAGGAACGGCGGATGGTCTATGCCATAGCGCGCGAACGCGTCGCGGCCGGCAAGCGTCGCATGCAGTGCGGTCAATTCGTCGGGTGTCGCCGCGACCAGGTCGATCTCGGCGTTCATCGGCTCGTTCAAGGCCGAGTACAAATGAATCTCACCGAGCCCCAACGCCGACGATAAGGACGGCCACAAAGAGGATACGGACAGCAGGCACGCCATCAGCATCAGGCGAGGCATCGTCACTGACATTACTACTCCCAGAAATCTGGCGGGCAAGCGGAATAAGTTCATTGTGCGCGGAACTTGGAGCCGATTTTTCACTGACCTTCACTTGCCTTTAACATAAGCGCTTAACTATATCTTACCGGGGACTATTTACCAAAATCTGGGCGACTGAAACTGCGTTATGTGCCGCACATTTCCGAACATTATCGGCAACGATCCACAAATTTAGAGCTTGATCACGGCTCAAATCGGCCCGCAGGCGCCCCACGTATACCTTATCGGGCGTGTTGGCCACAGTGGCCGGTGTTGGAAATTCGGCCGCGGCACCCCCGTCGATGACACTGATGCCATTGCTGCACTGCAGCACGCGCGCGGCTTCGGGCACGGTCACGGGTCGTTCAAAGCTGGCGTGGACGGCCAGGCTATGGCCGAAAAAGACCGGCACCCGCACCGCCGTCGCATTGATTGCGAGTTGCGGCAGACCGAGAATTCGCCGCGTTTCCTGCCATAAGCGTCGCTCCTCGCGCGAACTGCCATCGGCTTCCAACGTGTCGACCTGTGGAATGACGTTGAAGGCTATTTGCCGACCGAAGGCGCGCCCGCGCGCCTTTTTGCCGCTGAGCATGGCCACGGTCTCGCCGGCAAGCTCATCCATGGCGGCGCGTCCACTGCCCGATACCGCGTGATAGGTCGCAACCTCGGCCCGTTCGAGCCCCGCGAGCGCATGCAGGGGCGCCAGCGCGGTGGCGAGCGCGACGCTGGCGCTCCCCGGCAAAGCCACCAGGCCGCGCCCGGCCATTCCCTGGAGCACCTCGGCGTTGACATCCGCCGCCACCAGCGGCACGCGCTCCTGCGTGCGAAACGTCGATGAGCTGTCGATGACCCAGGCATGCGCGGCCGCCGCTTCGGCGTAGCGTCCGCTCAGCGCCGCGCGGCCGCAAAAGAACGCGAGGTCGACCCGCGAAAAATCGAATCGAGCGACGTCGGACGCGTTCGCATCGGACGCGAGCGGCCGGCCAAGGTGGCGCTCCTCGTCGAGCGCATGCAGTTCGGCGCGAGGAAATTTCCGGGCATTGAGCTCCTCGATCAGCGCCTCGCCGATCAGGCTCGAGGCGCCGACCACGGCAATTCGCGGCGCTGCCGCCGCCGTCATGCACCGCTCCGCGTAATGACCGGCGTGGTGCCGACCACATCCGCACATTGGGCGCGAAAACGCAGATAGTGATCCATCAGCACCAGCGCCATCATCGCTTCGGCGATCGGTGTCGCACGAAACCCGACGCACGGATCGTGACGGCCGGTGACGGCAATTTGCACGGGTCGGCCATGAACGTCGATGGTCGCACCCGGCACGTTGATGCTCGAGGTGGGCTTGAGTGCGATGTTCACCACGATGTCCTGGCCCGAAGAAATTCCGCCGAGCACGCCGCCGGCATTATTGCTCCTGAACCCGTTCGGTGTGAGCTCATCGCGATGCTCGGAGCCGAGCTGCGCCACGGCCTTGAAGCCGGCGCCGATCTCCACGCCCTTCACCGCATTGATGCCCATCATGGCGCCGGCCAAATCGGCATCGAGCCGCTCGAACACCGGCTCGCCCAGCCCGGGCGGTACCCCCACAGCGATCACCGTAACGCGCGCCCCGATCGAGTCGCCGGCTTCGCGCGTGCGCCAGATCAGATCCTCGATCTCCTTGACCCGGCCGGGATCGGGACAGAAGAAGGGATTTTCATATGCGCTGATGGGATCCTTGGGCTCGAGCACCAGCGGCCCGATTTGCCCCAGGTAGCCATGAATGGTCACACCCAAGCGCTCGCGCAGGAATTTTCGGGCAATGGCGCCCGCCGCGACGCGCATCACGGTCTCGCGCGCCGAGGAGCGTCCCCCGCCGCGGTAGTCGCGAAATCCGTATTTTTGCTGATAGGTGTAGTCGGCGTGACCCGGACGAAATCGATCCTTGATCTTGTCGTAGTCGCGCGAGCGCTGATCCTCATTCTCGACCATGAGGCCGATCGGCGTGCCGGTGGTTTTGCCTGCGAAAACGCCCGATAAAATGCGCACCGTATCGGATTCGCGCCGTTGGCTGGTGTACTGCGAGGCGCCTGGGCGGCGCCGCTCCACATCCGCCTGCAAATCCGCCTCGCTCAAGGCGAGACCCGGCGGACAGCCGTCGACCACACAGCCGAGCGCAGGGCCGTGACTTTCGCCGAAGCTCGTCATCGTGAAAAGCCGGCCAAACGTATTTCCCGCCACGCGTAATTCCCCCCTAGAGTTGCGCTGCCTGCAGTAAATCGGCCGCCCGCAACACGAAAACGCCGCCGCCGCCCATGGCGATATCGGGCCATATGAACGGCAATCGCGGAAACGCCCGCAATAGTGCTTCCTCGGTATTGCCGACTTCCACCACTAAGATACCGTCGTCGACCAGATGCTGTCTCGCCCCGGCGAGGATCGCCCTCACGGAGTCAAGACCGTCGACACCCGAAGCCAAGCCCAAGGCAGGTTCATGACGGTATTCGAGCGGCAGCTCGCGCATTTCGGCACGCCCGACGTAGGGCGGGTTGCTCACGATGATATCGTAACGGCAGCCCGCCACGGCGGCGAAATGATCCGAGTGCATAACCTTAACCCGCTTCGCCAATCCCAAGCGGCGGACGTTTCGGCGACAGACCGCGAGCGCATCGGCGGAGATATCGAGCGCGTCCACGGTGGCGCGGGGAAAGGCAACGGCGCTTGCCAGGGCGATGGCGCCCGAGCCGCAGCCGATATCCAATATTCGGCGTATGCGGCGCGGTCGTACCCACGGAGCGAAGCGCTTGAGTATCAGCTCCGCCACGGGTGATCGGGGCACCAGGACCCGTTCGTCCACGTACAGCTCGAGACCCGCGAAGAAGGCCCGGCGCGTCAGATAGGCGAGCGGCGTGCGCCGCGTGATCCGCTTCCGCAGCAGCGCATCGATGCGCGCCGCGCGGCGCGCCGTCAGCGGCTTGCCGTAGGCGGCGGGCCCGGCGGTATGCGCAAGACCCGCCGCGAAGAACACCAATTCAGCAGCTTCATCGCGCGCATTGTCGGTGCCGTGGCCGAAATGCGCGCCGGCGCGGCGCAGCGCACGGGCGCAGCGATCGATGGCGGCGCCGACGGTTTCGGGCGCCGTATGGGATAATCGACGCATGGCATCTCGATCGAAAGTCTTGATTCTCGTGTTCGTCTGTTCCGCCGGCATCTTGGGTGTGGGCGCCGCACTCGTTTGGCGCCACTCAGCGGAGGCGCCCAAGTTGGCGACCGGAGACTATATCTCCCCGCGGCGCGCAATAGCCGATTTTAGCCTGATCGACTATCGAGGCCAGGCATTTGGCCCCAACAATCTGCGAGATCATTGGTCCATGCTTTTTTTCGGCTATACGAACTGTCCGGAATTTTGTCCGACTACGCTCACCACGCTGGCGGCCATGATGAAGCGCATGCGGGCGAGCGGCGCTGCGGTGCTGCCGCAGGTGATCTTCATATCCGTGGATGCGCAACGCGATACCCCGCAGCAACTCGCCAAGTACGTACCGTATTTCGATCCTGAATTCATCGGTGTCACCGCCGCCGACCAGCCAGCCATCGACGCGGTGGCGCGCGACTTCGGCGTGACCGCCATCATCGAGCCGACGCAGGCGGACGGCAGCTATACCGTCGATCATTCCAGCACGATCTTGGTGTTGGATCCGAGCGGGAAGCTGGCCGCGATCCTGACAGGCCCATTCACGGTGGACTCCCTGCAAGCGGATTTTCAGCGCATCGTGGCCGGCCCGGCATGAGCGAATCAGGGCCCGCCGACCCGGCTCGCGCTGCAGCGGCGAGCTTAGCCGAGCGCGGCGTCGTACGCGGCCGGCTGTTCGTCATGCTGCAACTCGCCTTACCGCAACATCGGCTATCCAGGTTGGTATACGCCGCAACCCGGGTACGGACTCCCTGGTTCAAAAATTTACTCATTCGAGTTTTTCTCAAGCTGTTCGATGTCGACATGACCGAAGCGCTCGAAATCGATCCGTATCGCTATGGCAGCTTCAACGACTTTTTCACGCGGGCCCTGCGTCCGGACGCGCGACCGATAGCCCCCGCCGCGCCCGCCATCGCCAGCCCGGTCGACGGCATGGTGAGCGAATGCGGCAATATCGATGGGGATGAACTGCTACAAGCGAAAGGACGGCGCTATACGCTCGCCGACCTGCTGGCCGATGAGCCGTGGGCACGGCGTTTCGAAGGCGGCTCGTTCGCGACGATCTACCTGGCCCCGTTCAACTATCACCGCATTCACATGCCGATGCGCGGGCGGTTGCTCGATACGGTGTATGTGCCCGGCCGCTTGCTCAGCGTGAACGCAACCACCGCGCAGCACGTTGCGCGACTATTTGCGCGCAACGAGCGGGTGCTGACCCTGTTCGAAAGCGACTTGGGGCAATTCGCGCTGGTGTTGGTGGGGGCGCTCAATGTCGGCAGCATGGCCACCGTGTGGGCCGGCGATATCACTCCGGCCGCGCGCCGCGTCGTGACGCACATTCCGGCCTCCACCGTGGCGCTCGACAAAGGCGCCGAACTCGGACGCTTCAACATGGGATCGACGATCATCCTCTTGTTCGAAGCCAACCGGGCGCGCTGGCATCCGCTGCTGCGCGCCGGCTCCGTGGTGCAGTTCGGGCAAACCATCGGCAACGCCACATGAGCGGCGAAAACGGCGCGGATTGGCGACCTACCGCGACGCTGACCGCCTTGCGGCGGCGCGCCGCCCTGTTGGCGCGCACGCGGGAATTCTTCACCGCAAGCGGTGTGCTCGAGGTCGAAACGCCCCTATTGGGTGCGGCTGGCCCCAGCGATCCGCAGATCGAATCCTTGGTCACCCAAGTCACCGGCATGCGCGGGCGGCTGTTCTTGGGCACGTCGCCGGAATTTCACATGAAGCGCCTGTTGGCTGCCGGCAGCGGCGATATTTATCAGCTGTGCAAGGCGTTTCGCGACGCCGAGCGCGGCCGGTGGCACAACCCCGAATTCACACTGCTCGAGTGGTATCGGGCGGGATTCGACGATGCCGCCATGATGGCGGAAGTCGAGCAGCTCATCGCTAGGGTTTTGGCGCCGGAGCGCGAACTGCCGCCGGCGGAACACCTCACGTACGGTGAAGCACTGCGCCGGCATGCCGGAGTGGATGCCAACAGCGCCAGCGAGCGCGATCTCACCGATGCGGCCGCAGAGCGCGGGATCGACTGCAAGGCCGGACTCGAGCGCGACGCCATGCTCGATCTGTTGATGGGATTCGTGGTCGGGCCCCGCCTCGGGCGCGACCGCCCGTGTTTCGTGCGCGACTATCCGGCCTCGCAAGCCGCGCTCGCACGCTTAAAACCGGGGCTGCCGCCGGTGGCGGCGCGATTCGAGCTCTATTTGGACGGCATCGAACTCGCCAATGGCTTCCATGAGTTGGCCAATGCCGGCGAACAGCGCGACCGATTCGCCAGAGATCTGGCAATTCGCCGGGACCGAGGCCAAGCGCAGCCACCGGTGGATGAGCGCCTGCTGGCGGCGCTCGCAGCCGGGATGCCCGACTGCTCGGGGGTCGCGCTGGGCTTCGACCGACTGGTCGCAATCGCGCTCAAAGCGACGAGCTTGTCGCAGGCCATGGCGTTTTCGATCGATAACGCCTAGCCAACCCGCGCAGCCGATTGGACAGGCTCCTAGCCTTTGCCGCGCGATAAATACTCGCCGGTGCGGGTATCGATGCGCAAGACCTCCCCCTCGTTGATGAATAGCGGCACCCGCACCATGGCTCCCGTTTCCAGTTTGGCGGGTTTGGATCCGCCCGTGGCGGTGTCGCCGCGCACGCCAGGATCGGTTTCGATCACCTTGAGTTCCATGTGCGCCGGTGGCGTCACTTGCAGCGGCACGCCGTTCCACAGCGTGATGATGCAAATCGTTCCGTCCTTCAACCATTGCGCGCCGTCGCCGACCGCCTGCCTCGAGGCCGTGAGCTGTTCGAAAGTGTCGGGAACCATGAAGTGAAAAAAATCGCCGTCGCTGTACAGATACTGCATTTCGGTATCCACGACATCGGCGGCCTCGACCGTATCGCCCGACTTCCAAGTGCGTTCAATGGTTCGACCGGTTTTCAGGTTGCGCACCCGCACACGGTTGAACGCTTGACCCTTGCCCGGCTTGACCATCTCATTCTCGACGATCGTATAGGGATCGCCGTCGATCAGGATTTTCAGTCCGGATTTGAACTCGTTCGTGCTGTAGTTCGCCATCGCAGGCCTCGGTTTGAAGGGCGCGTATGATAGCCGCAACGCCCCGCCGAAGCCAATTTCAGCGATAATCCTCTCTGACGCAAGACGCGGATCCCAGAATCGCCAAACACCTGATGTTACACTTTGCACCCGTTTTGCGAGGAATTTGACCAGTGGCTGAGCAGAGCGCCGTTCCGATGATCGTCATGTCGCGGTCGCAAGACCACGTCGAGGCAATCAACAGCACGTTGCGCAAGGCGGGCCATCCGGTGCACTGCACCTGGCTGCCGGACGCGCGCGATCTCGGGGATGCCCTGACGCAACTCAATCCCGAGATGCTCATCGCGTTCATCGAGGAACTCGGCGTCGAACTGGCGGCAATCATGAAGGTGAGGCAGCAGTACGCTCCGGAGATGCCGGTGCTGATCGTGCGAGAGCAAGTCGACGAGGCCGCGATCGCGGCGGCCATGCGCCTGGGCGCGCAAGATGTGGTCACCCTCGCCAACCGCAGCCGCCTGCAGTCGGTCGCCGCGCGGGAACTGCGATCTTACCGGCTCGAACGGGCCCTATCCAATACGCTGTCGTCGGCGCGCGAATATCGGGAGCAACTGCAGAATTTTCTCGAGGGTTCGGCTGACGCAATCACTCATGTGCAGGAAGGCATCATCGTGGACGCCAACCGTGCCTGGCTGGAGCTGTTCGGCTACTCCGGCGATGATGCGCTGAAGGGCATGCCCCTGATGGATTTGTTCGAACAGGAAACTCATCCCGCGCTCAAAGGCGCGCTGGTCGCTTGCCTGCAGGGCAAGTGGACCGACCACGGGCTCAACGTGCGAGCCCTGCTTTCGGATGGTTCCGACCCTGCCGCTGGTGCTGACGCTGACCAGGGCCGACTACGAGGGTGAGCCGGCCACGCGCATCAGCATACCGGCACGCAACAATGAGGACCACGATCTCGAGGTACAGCTCGCCGAAGCCGTCAAGAACGATGCCTCGACGCGCTTTCTCCAGCAGCGCTACCTGATCGACGCGATTCGCGAGCGTTGCGCCCATGCCATGAAGGGCGGCGTTCGCCAATTCGCATACATCAAGCCCGACCGCTTCCTCGAGATCCAAAATACGATCGGCGTCCTCTCGAGCGAGGATTTCATGGGGCAGCTCGCGGAGCTGCTGCGCGGGCAGCTGACGGCGACCGACCTGTGCGGCAGATTCGGCGGCAATGGGATCTTAGTCATGCTCGAGCGCGGCACGGCGCGGGACGTGGAGACCTGGGCGGAGAATATCGTCAAGCGCGTCAACGACCATAACTTCGTGTTCGAGGTCAAGAACCTTACCGCGACCGTGACCGTCGGCTTGGGACTATTGCCTCCCGGCAACCCCGAGATCGATGCCGCCATCGGCGATGCGATCAATGCCGCACGCCGCGGACGCGAACTCGGCGGCAATCAAATGTACGCGGTCGACAAGGCCGACACCGACACGCGCGTACAGGCCTACGACAAGATTTGGGTCAAACACATCAAGAGCGCCTTGATGGAGAATCGGTTCCGGCTGGTGCAGCAGCCGATCGCGAGCCTGCTCGGCGAGGACAAGGGCATGTTCGACGTGCTGGTGCGAATGCTGGACGAACAGGGCAACGAGGTGCTTCCTGCGGAGTTCATCGCCGCGGCGGAGCGCAATGATCTGATGAAGAACATCGACCGCTGGGTGATAGGTGCCTCGATGTCCTTTGCCGCCAACCGCAAGGCCTCGTGCATTTTCGTGCGCGTATCGAAGGATACGATACTGGACAAGAGCCTGATCGGCTGGCTCGCCACCCAATTGAAATCGCTCAAAATCGAATCGAAGCGCCTGTGCATTCAGGTGACCGAGGAAGTCGCGATGCAGTACGTCCGGCAAACCAACGAGCTCGCCGACAGCCTGCGCAAACTCGGCTTTCGCTTCGCGCTGGAGCATTTCGGCACCGGCCGTGACCCGCTGAAATTGCTCACCGGCGTCGGCATGAACTTCATCAAGATCGACGGCTCCCTGATGCAGGGGCTCGCGACCAACCAGCTGCAGCAGCAGCGCGTGAAGGGGCTGGTCGAAGCCGCCAAGCGCAAGGGGGTGGAGACCATTGCCGAACGAGTGGAAGACGCAAATACCATGGCCGTGCTGTGGCAGCTCGGCATCGAATTCATCCAGGGCTACTTCGTGAACACGCCCGAGGATGTCACCATGTCGGGCGAGCGGTAATTACGCGGCCGCCGACACTTCGAGCCGATCGACCTGTTTGTAGGCCCGGGAGAATCTCTGCCGGCGCTGCCCCTTCTTGTCCTGGTACTGTTTCAGCTCCTCGAATTTGAGCTTCATCGGCGCGCTGTTGCCGCTGTACACGGTCAGGATCTCACCGGGTGCGACCACCGCCACTGCCGTTAAGTACTCGGCGCGGTCGGCCGACTTCTTGCCGGGAATTCCGTAGAGGTTTTGGCCCTTGCCCGCGGTCATTTCTTCGATTTGAGCCACCGGCAGCGCCAGCGCTTCGCCGTGGTTGTTGACGAACACGGCGATCGCATCCGGATTGATTATCGGGTGCGCGGGGAGCACGCGCGAGTTTTGCGGTACCTTGAGAACGGACTTGCCCTTTTTGTTGCGGGCGTACAAATCGCGCAATCTCACCGAGAAACCATAACCCGCATCGCTCGCCAGCAACCACAAATCGTCCGGTTCGCCGATCAGGACCGCGGCAAATGTGGCGCCGTCGGGTGGATCCACGGTGCCGGACAGCGGTTCGCCGTAGCCGCGCGCCGCCGGCAATTGATGCGCATCCAAGCCATAGGCTCTGCCCGTGGAATCGATGAACACCGCCTGCTGCAGATTGCGACCCTTGGCCGCCGCCTGGAATTCATCGCCGCTCTTGTAGGCGAGCGCCCGGGCATCGATATCGTGTCCCTTGGCGGCGCGCACCCAGCCGAGGCGCGAAAGCACCACGGTGGTCGGCTCACTGGTCAGCAGTTCCGTTTCGGAAATGGCCTGCGCGGCTTCGCGCTCCACCAGTTTGGTGCGCCGCGCATCGCCGTAATCTTCCGCATCTTGCAGCAGCTCCTCGCGCACCAGCTTGGTGAGGCGCGCCTTGCTCTTCAAGATCTTGTCGATCTCATCGCGCTCCTCGGCGAGCTTTTTCTGCTCCTCGCGGATCTTCATTTCTTCCAAGCGCGCCAAGTGCCGCAGCTTGGTTTCCAGGATGGCCTCGGCCTGCTCGTCGGACAGTTTGAAGCGCTTGATCAGCACCGGCTTCGGCTCGTCCTCTTTGCGCACGATGCGGATCACTTCATCGAGGTTCAAATAAGCGATCAGCAACCCGTCCAAGATGTGCAGGCGCGCGCTCACCTTTTCGTGCCGGTACTTCAACCGCCGCGTCACCGTGGACTTGCGGAATTCGAGCCACTCCAGCAGCAGCTGCTTCAACCCCATGACGCGCGGGCGGCCGTCGAGCGCGATGACGTTCAAATTCACTCGATAGTTGCGTTCGAGATCGGTGCTGGCGAACAAATGATCCATGAGCGCACGAATATCGACCCGATTGGACTTGGGAACGATGACAAGGCGCGTCGGATTCTCGTGATCCGATTCGTCCCGCGTGAAATCGACCATCGGCAGCTTTTTTTGCTGCTTAAGGGCCTCGATCTGCTCGAGCACCTTACTTCCGGACACTTGAAAGGGCAGCGCGTCGATAACGATCTCGCCGTCCTCGATTTCGTAGGTGGCGCGCGCCTTGAAGCCGCCGCTGCCCGTTTCGTACATCTGCACGAGATCTGCGCGCGGCGAGACGATCTCGGCGCCCGTAGGCAGGTCCGGGCCCTTGATGTGCGCCATGAGCTTGCGGGTGGTGAGATCCGCATCATCGAGCAGCGCCACGCACGCATTCACCACTTCGCGCAGATTGTGAGGCGGGATGTCGGTGGCCATGCCGACCGCTATCCCTGCGCCGCCGTTCAACAGAAGATTCGGCACGCGCGCAGGCAAGATCGTGGGTTCATCCAGTGACCCGTCGAAATTCGGCGTCCAATCGACGGTGCTCGAGCCCAATTCGTCGAGCAGCAGGTCCGCATACCGGGTCAACCGCGATTCGGTGTAGCGCATCGCCGCGAATGACTTCGGATCGTCGGTCGAACCCCAGTTGCCCTGGCCATCGACGATGGGATAACGGTACGAGAAGTCTTGAGCCATGTGCACCATGGCCTCGTAGCACGCCGAATCGCCGTGCGGATGGAACTTACCGATCACATCGCCGACGGTGCGGGCGGACTTCTTGTGCTTGGAGCCGGCTGCGAGCCCGAGCTCGCTCATGGCATAAGTGATGCGCCGCTGCACGGGCTTGAGCCCGTCACCCAACGCGGGCAGTGCGCGGTCCAAAATCACGTACATGGAATAGTCGAGGTAGGCGCGCTCGGCGAATGTCTTGAGCGGCTCGCGTTCGATGCCTTCGAAATTGAGTTCCTGATCTTTCATGCTAGACACGCGCCAGATTGCCCTTGCTCTCGAGCCACTCGCGGCGGTCGCCGGCCCGCTTTTTCGCGAGCAGCATGTCGAGCAATTGATCCGGGTTGTCCTTGGCGTCGATAGTCAGCTGCACCAGCCTTCGCGTCTGCGGCGCCATCGTGGTCTCGCGCAACTGAGTCGCGCTCATTTCGCCGAGGCCCTTGAATCGCGTCACCACGACCTTGGTGCGGGAGTTTGCCTCGGCAATGCGCTTCAACGCGCGTTCTCGCTCCGCTTCGTCGAGGGCATAGATCACCTCCTTGCCGGCATCGATGCGAAACAGCGGCGGCATGCACACATACACGTGGCCCGCCGCCACCAGGGGACGGTAGTGGCGCAGAAACAATGCGCACAGCAGAGTCGCGATGTGCTGCCCGTCGCTGTCGGCATCCGCCAGGATGCAGATCTTGTGATACCGCAGACCCGATAGATCGGTTGCCGAAGGGTCAACCCCGATGGCAATGCTGATATTGTGCACCTCCTGGGATTGCAGCACCTCGCGGGTGTCGGATTCCCAGGTGTTCAAAATCTTGCCGCGCAGGGGCATGATGGCCTGAGTGACGCGGTCGCGCGCCTGCTTGGCCGAGCCGCCGGCCGAATCGCCCTCGACCAGGAACAACTCCCCGCGCTCGGGGTCCTGATTTACGCAGTCGGCGAGCTTGCCCGGCAGCGCTGCGCCCGAGCCTGTGCGTTTGCGCTCGATCTTCTGGCTGTCCCTGACCCGTTGCTGAGCCTTCGCGATCGCCAGCATGGCGATTTTTTCGCCCTGGTCCGGATGCTGATTGAGCCAGAGCGCAAACGCATCCTTGATGACGCCCTGGACGATGCCGGCCGACTCGCGCGAGGAGAGCTTTTCCTTGGTCTGGCCGGCGAACTGAGGCTCGCGCATCCTCATCGACAGCACGAAATTCACTCCATCCCACACGTCTTCGGGCGCCAGTTTCAAGCCGCGCGGCACAAGGTTTCGAAACTCGCAAAATTCGCGCACCGCGTCCGCGGTGCCGACTCGCAAGCCGTTGACATGCGTGCCGCCCTCGGTCGTCGGGATGAGATTCACGTAGCTTTCGGCGATGCGCCGCTCGGATTCCAGCACCCAGGCGAACGCCCAGTCGAGGGAGCCGCCCTCGATGTCTCGCCTGCCGTAGAACGTCTCGGCGGGCAGCCACTCACCCTTGCCGAGTTCCTCGGCCAGGTATTCATGCAGGCCGCCCGTGTAGAACCACTCATCGCGTTCACCGGTGATCTCGTTGGTGAGCGTGACGCGCAGGTTGGGGCACAGAACGGCCTTGGCACGCAGCACCTGTTTGAGACTCGAAATGGCGAACTTGTCGGTGTCGAAGTATTTTGGATCGGGCCAGAACTTGATGGTCGTGCCGGTTTTCGACTTCGCCACGTCGCCGACCACCTCGAGCTTGGAGGTGGGTTTTCCCCCCGCAAAGCTCGCGTTGTATTCCTTCCCGCCGCGCCTCACCCACACCTCGAGGTGCTTCGACAGCGCATTGACCACCGAAACACCCACACCGTGCAGTCCGCCGGAATGCTGGTAGGTCTTGTCGTTGAATTTTCCACCCGCATGCAGTCGGGTCAGAATCAGCTCCACCCCGCTGATCTTCTCCTTGGGGTGAATATCCACCGGCATGCCGCGGCCGTCATCCTCGACCTGCAAGGATCCGTCCTTGAACACGGTGACGCCGATGTTGTCGCAGTGGCCTGAAATCGCCTCATCGACGCTGTTGTCGATCACTTCGTGCGCCAGGTGATTCGGGCGCGTGGTGTCCGTGTACATGCCCGGACGGCGGCGCACCGGGTCCAAACCACTCAGCACCTCGATATCGGAGGCGGTGTAAGACGATGCCATCTATAACCTCATTGGGCGACAAGAATCCGCTCGTAAAGTGGCCGGCGTGCGGCGCCGAGCGGCGGCGGCGGAGTCTAGCATGCGAAACCCGCGCCCATCAGCTGGCGGCCTCGGGCCGATTCCGCTATCGTTGCGGCGTCATGGGAATTGCGAACGCTCAAAATATGGTGCGCGCCGTGCCGGTGCTGCCGCGGCCCTACGGAATCCGCGTGCGGCTGCGCCGCGGCGACCCGTTCGCCAAACTGCTCGGCGCCGACTGGCAAAAAACCCATTGGTTTTTCACCGCGGCCGAGCGTGACCGCCTGTTGGAAGAAATGTCGCGTAAGCACGAGTACTCGCGAATCGGCGATCAACCGGCGCTGGTCTTCGAAAAGGTGGAAAACCTCGCCGAAAGCCGCGGGTTCTGACCGCAACGCACCCTCAGAAGGTGCGGCCCAGGAACAAGTAATACCCGGCGTTGCCCGACTCGTCGTAGCCCGAACCCAAATAGACGGGCCCGAGAAACGTATCGAACGCCACGAAGACCGAGGCATCCTTGTGAGCGGACGCGTAATTGATCTCGCCTCGATGCTCCCAGGTATTGCCCACTTCCAGCGACATGCCGATATAGACGGGAACTTCGAAGAACCCCTCCCCGCCGCGGCTGACCTTGCGGAAATAAATGGCGCGTGCGATCGCAAAGTTCGGTCCCAGCAACGATTGGGGCGCGAGGCCCGACAAATTTAAAAACCCACCGAGTGAATAAAAGTCCTGCACGTCGGTCGGCTGCAGATTGCCGTCCACTGTCGTACCGGCGGAGGTCCACAACAGCAGCGTGTTGCGGCCGCTCGAGCGCGCCATCAGCCAGTCCGCCGTCACGCGATCGAATGCCATGTCAGCGCCTAAATTGGTGCGATTGGCGTCCCATTGCAGCGAAAAGGTTTGCCCGTCACGCGGGAAACGCACGTTATCGAGCTGGTCGTAAGTGAACTTAAAAAAGTACTCCCCGTTGTTGTACTGCGGTGCAACCAGGTCCGGATTGCCCCAGCGGTCATACTCCAATCCATTGATCCGGTGCAACCCGACGCGAATCTCGCCCCAATTGCCGAGGTTGCGGCCAAAATCGACCCCACCCTCCACCTCACGATCGCGAAAATCGGCAATTTGGCTATTGTTCATGTAGATCGGCAAATCGCGGCCCTCGACCCGCGCACTCGGTGCGACGAACCAAGTGCGCAGCGCATCGAGCGGCTGATAAAACTCGCTGGTGAGTTTCGGATCGCTGCCGACTTGCACGTCGGTCAATAACTCCGCGCCCAGGCTGTTGATTTCGCTCATTAAAAATCGCGCCGTCGCATTGTAGTAATTATTGCCCTGAAAATCGTCCTGCAGGTTCAGCCCGAATCGCAGGTAAGTCGGGCCCCAGGATTTGCGGCGCGCGCGTATCTCGAGGCCGGACTCCTGCGCAGGCCCCTCGCCTCGCTCCACCAACGAGTAGTCGAGCGTCTCGAAATAGCCGAGTCCATAGAGCTCCTTGATGCGCGCATCGAGGGCATCCACATCCAGCGGCTTGCCGATGAGCGGCTGCATTTCGGCCAAAATGGTTTCCTCGTAGCGCTTCGATGGTTCGTCGACCTGCACGAATCTGATGGTCGGCAAGGCGGACTCATGCGCGGCACGGCGCGACAAGTACGCTTGGTATTCGCTGTCGCCGACGCGCAAGGCCGCAAGCCGCGGCATCGCGTCGCGCGCCGCCGCCTCGCCCTGCACGATGGCGCCGGCCGCGATCGTGAAATCCGTTGAGGCGGCCAGGCCGACCGCCGGTTCGATCAGGATGTCTTGCGGTCCCAACGTCGCTTTCTGCAGGTCCGTATCCTTGCGCACCAAGATTGCCAGCATCTGATTGGATATGGCCAAGGCGGAATCGAGTTGTTTGCGCGGCTGCAGCGGGAAACTCACATCGGATACGATGATGATGTCCGCGTGCATCGCACGCGCCACGTCGATGGGGAGGTTTTCCGAGATGCCGCCGTCCACCAGGAGTCTTCCCTGATCCTCGACCGGCGCGAAAAGTCCCGGCGCCGAGATGCTCGCGCGCATCGCGATCGCGAGATCGCCTTTGTCCAACACCACGGCATCGCCGGTTTCCAAATCCGTCGCCACGGCGCGAAACGGCGTCGGCAGCCGATCAAAACTCGCGGCGTCGGTGTATGGCAAGGTCAGCTGCCGCAGGGTCTCCTGCAATTGTTGGCCTTGGATGAACCCCTTGGGCAGCAGTACATGCCCGTGCTTCAAGCCCAGGGGCACACGCACCAGAAAATTGCGGTCGTCCTGCTTGCGCCTGAAGGCGAGATCTCGCCGTGGGGGCGCATCGCGAAAGGCGTCCTGCCAATCGAGCGAACGCATGGTGGCGTCGATTTCGCTTGCGGTCATACCGCTCGCGTAAAGCCCCCCCACCACGGCGCCCATGCTGGTGCCGGCGATGCAGTCGATCGGCACCTTGAGTTCCTCGAGGACCTTGAGTACGCCGATATGGGCCATGCCTCGCGCACCGCCGCCCGACAATACCAGGCATACGCGCGGACGCACTGCATCGGGAGCTGCGGTCGCCGCGCCGGCGCTCACCGCCGCGCTCCACGCGCCGCTTGCGACCAGCGTGAAGGCCAATCCCAGTCCTAGTCGGCGATTCCCCATGATGGGGAGGTAGTTTAGAGCACGAAGTTGATGCTGGTCGCGACAAAGGTGTTGGTCGCGGCATCGTAAACGCCTCTAGCCTCCAATTGCTTCACCGGATTCGCTGCACTGATCGCGGGGATGAGCGCCGCGATGAAATCCGAAAAATTGCTGTAAACCGATATGACCGGCGCGGTCGTCACGGCGGTGACGCCGGGATCGCCGAAGGCATAACGCGGGGAAAAGGTGCTGGTGACCGGCAACGTGGTCGGCACCACCGTCACCGTCGGGACCGACGTCAAATCGATGCTTTGCGGACCGATTCTGATGACCCCCGACAAAAATTCCGCCTGGCTCAAGTTGATCGTGAACCCGGCCGAGGAGTGGGACACGAATGGCGCAACGGTCCCGGGAGGGCTGGTCCAGATGACCTGCAAGCTGCCCGGGTTGCACACCTGGCTGCCGACACCGCAGGTCTCCACGCCGGGGGCCGTCGAGGCCGCGCCGCCCGCTTGTCCGCCGGCCGTCTGCACGGACAGCTGGTTGTTGGCCGCGTCGGCATCGAGATCCGGAGGCGCCGATCCGAAACGCGTCAAAAACCCGTTGACCCACACCGGATCGCCCGCCGCCGTGCCGAGGGGTAGCGTGAGGCCGGCGGTATTGACCGAAAATGCGCTGGGCGACGGGTTTTCGGCGGCTGTCGCGCCGTTGCCGGTGAAGTCATAGTCGCTCACCGGCCAATCGTTGATGGTATTCAAATTCATCACCAGGCTGCCGGCAGCGGAGGAGACCAAGGATCCCCAGAACTCGGTGGTTTGCAGGCGCACCGAGCCGGTGTTGGTGCTCGACGTGCCGGTCGCGTCCAATTGGACGGTTCCGTTGGCCAACACGCTATAGATGCCGCGTGCCGATATGTGCTGGCCAACCGCGATCGAGCCGGAATTGAGCCCGGTTAGAGTCGAGTTGTCGTCGGCCGTTACGATCGTGCCGGAGCCGAGCAGCAATAGGGTCGGCGCCACCTCGTAGCTGAAGATGTTCGCGGTATTCAGGAACAAGGTCGAGCCGAGCAACTTGACGGTATCGCCATTCCGTTGGATCACATCGCCGCTCAAGCCCTCCGTATACTGATCCTCCAGGCTGCTCGCCCCGATGACGTAAACCAAATTGAATTTCCCCGCCGTGGAAGGCGGCGACGGGTTGCTGTTGACGGTCGGCTGGAACGTCGTGAATCCGGCGACCGTGGTCGAGCCGGCGGACAATACGGTCATGGCATTGAGACCCGGCGTTCCGACGTAGGTGTTGCCGTTGATGGTGTAGATCGTGTTGGGCTGATTGAACAGCGTCACCGTCCCGATGTTGTTCGCCTCGTCGTAGAACGGCCGTATGTAGACGGTGTAGGTACCCACGCCCAGGTTGGAGTTGACCAGCGGCCCGCGCACCCGGATGAGCTTGGTGTCGGCCGGCAGGATGCCCGCGGTGAGATACGGCCTCACAAAAACGGTCGCGGGATTGGTCGAAAGGTCCACTCGACCCGAGGCAGCCAGATTGAAATCAACGGCGAGCCGCACTGCGCTGGTCGAGGCGTAAGTCGGCGTGATGACCAAGGGATTGGCGGGATCGAATGCCACCGTCACCGCATAGGTGGTCGGCGCCACGCCGGTCGTATAGTCCAGAAGCTTCGCCGCCTGCGGCAACCCGTTGACCATGACCGTGACGGCGGCGTTGGTGTAGTCCAAATTGATGGTCGCCGACACATAAGTGCCGACCGGAATGCCGGACGAACTCCACAATTCGGCGAAGTTGGACAGCTGCGCGACGTTGACGATTTCCGGTACCGCCGCAGCGGTGACCACCGCGCCGGTGTTGCTGGTCAAGGTCACCGAATCAATCGCTGAGGACATAACTCGTGTAGTCGCCCGGCTCGTCGGTCAAGGTGACCCACGCGATGCCATAGCCGGTGGTGGCGTTGTTATTGTGGCAGCCGGCGGCGAACAGGGCGGCGGCGCACAAGAGCGCGCTCACGGCTTGACGAGCGTATTTTCCTAGCGATGCGGGCACTGCAGCTTCCAATTTGGTGTGGGTTGAAGGATCGAGGGTGCGTAGAATAATGGCTTTCGAGACACAAGCGCGCAGTAAAGTTCCATTTGCACGCCTTTAAGGGGCGGCCTGAGATCTTGGCGGCCGGCCTTATGGAGCGGGCGCGCCATGCCGATCGCGGCTCGTGCATGCTAGCATTGCCGCTGATTTTAAAGGAGCCAGTGCATGTCCGAAGCGAAGCCAGCCGCCGTGGCGATCCCCGCTGGGGGCGAAAAGATCACGATCGCGAACGGCAAACTCAAGGTACCGGATCGGCCCGTCATCCCGTTCATCGAGGGTGACGGAACGGGTCGCGATATTTGGCGCGCGAGCGTGCGAGTGTTCGACGCGGCGGTGCAAAAGGCGTACGCCGGCAAGCGCAAAATTCATTGGTTGGAAGTGTTCGCGGGCGAAAAGGCCAACAAGACCTATAACACCTGGCTGCCGGAGGAAACGGTGAGCGCCTGCCGCGACTTCCTGGTGTCGATCAAGGGGCCGCTTACCACTCCGGTCGGCGGCGGCATCCGCTCGCTCAACGTCGCCCTGCGTCAATTATTGGACCTGTACGTCTGCCTGCGCCCGGTGCGCTGGTTCAAGGGCGTGCCCTCGCCGGTCAAGGCGCCGGAAAAGGTCGACATGGTCATTTTCCGTGAAAACACCGAAGACATCTATGCGGGGATCGAGTTCGAGGCGGGAACGCCCGACGCGAAGAAATTCCTGGACTTGTTCAAGCAGAACTTTCCGAAGCAATTCGCCAAGATCCGGTTTCCGGAAAGCTCGGGAATCGGCCTCAAGCCCGCATCGAAGGAAGGCACCGATCGGCTGTTCCGCTCCACGGTCGAGTACGCGATCGTCAACAAACGCAAGAGCGTGACGATCGTGCACAAGGGCAACATCATGAAATTCACCGAGGGCGCATTTCGCAATTGGTGCTATCAATTGGCCGAGCGCGAATTCGCCGATCAGGTGTTCACTTGGGAGCAATGGGAACGCGTAAAATCCGCGCGCGGCGAGCAAGAGGCGAATGCGCAAATGGACGCGGCGAAACGCTCCGGCAAAATCATCATCAAGGACGCCATTGCCGACATCACGTTGCAGCAAGTATTGACTCGACCCGAGGAGTTCGACGTCATCGCCACCATGAATCTCAACGGGGATTATCTATCGGATGCGCTCGCGGCACAGGTCGGCGGCATCGGCATCGCGCCGGGCGGCAACATCAACTACCTGACCGGTCACGCGGTGTTCGAAGCCACGCACGGCACGGCACCGAAATATGCGGACCTCGACAAGGTCAATCCGGGTTCGGTGATTTTATCGGGCGAGATGATGCTGCGTTATCTGGGTTGGGTCGAGGCGGCCGACGCCATCATCGGCGCAATGGACAGGAGCATCGGGCAGAAGACCGTGACCTACGATTTTGCGCGCCAAATGCAAGGTGCCACCGAGGTGAAGTGCAGCGAGTTCGGCGACATTTTGATCCGCAACTTGTAGCCCGTTAGGCAAACGCCTTGTCGAGCGCCTGGGCCAGATCGCACAGCAGGTCTTGCGCATCCTCGACGCCGATTGAGAGGCGCACGGTACCGGGGCTGATGAGCGAGGCTGCTCGCTGCTCGGGTGTGAATTCCTGACCGCCCAGCAACAGCGCCGGCAGCACCAAGGATTCGGTGGAACCGACGCTCGCGGCAATGGAAAAAAGCTCGAGCGCCCCGGCGAACCGATTCCCCTCATCGTAGCCACCCTGCAATTCGAAGCTCACGACGGCTCCGAAATCGCTCATTTGTCTTGCCGCGAGCTCATGCCGGGGATGGCTATCGAGACCCGGATACAAGACGCGCTTCACCTTGGCGTGATCGCGCAAGAAGCGACTCACGGTGAGCGCATTGGCGCATTGCCGCTCGTAGCGCAAGAAATACGTGCGCATTCCCCTCTGAATCAAGAATGCGGCATGCGGGTCGAGCGTCGGACCCAGCGACACGATGTCCTTGCGCATCTCGGCAATCAATTCCTTGCGCGCGATGATCGCCCCGCCCATCACATCGCCGTGACCCGAAGCGTACTTGGTCAGGCTGTGCAGAAAGACATCGATGTCGAAACCGCCGTGGTTATGGAAGCCGGCGAAGGTGTTGTCCATGACGGTGAGACAACCCGTGCGGCGCGCATGCGCGGTCAGGTGTTCGATGTCCGCTATCTTGGTCACCGGATTGGTCGGACTCTCGAACAGCGCCAAGCGCGTGCGCGTTTGATTGAGCACACGCTCGATGCCCTCGCGATCCTCGATCGACAGCAGAGTGTGAGTGACGCCGAATTTGGCCAATACGTGCTGCACGAGATGGCGCGTCGGCCCGTAGGACTCGATGAACGCCAAGACATGATCGCCCTGCTTGCACAGCGCCAATACAGCGGCCGCGATGGTTGCCACGCCCGAGCCCACCAGCAGGCAATCATCCCTGCCTTGCAGCCTTGCGAGCAGAAGCTCCAGCTGCTTCAGCGTCGGATTCGACGAGCGCGAGTAAAAAAATCCGGCGCGCTCGCCGCGCGAAAAGCGCAATGTTTCGGTCGCATCGTCGAATGAAAATTTCACCGATTGATAGATCGGTGCCACCAGCGCCCGATTGTCCGCCGGCACATCGACCGCGGGCGGGTGATTCACGAAGGTGTCGTTTTTCATTGCCGCCGCCGCGCCAAAGCGAGCGCCGCCAAGCCGATCAGCATGAACTCATCCAGGGCGCCACCGCCCCCGGTGTTCGTCGTCGGCGTGACATTCAAGGTCACCGAGCTCGCGGGCGAGGTGCCGATCGCGTTCGAGCATGTCAACGAATAGGTGGTCGCTCCGGCCGCAGTTGGCGTGAGCGTGGCATTGCCGCTCGGCCCCAGGGTTCCGCTCCAGCCGGATAGGACCGAGTTCGCACTCCCCGACGCGATGCAGCTCGTCGCGCGGGCGGATGACCAGGTGATGGTGGTCGTTTCGTACGCAGGAATGGACGTCGCGCCCAGCGTCAGCACCGGCGCCGCGGGGGCTGTCAACGTCGGGCGTCGCGGTCAGAGTGACCGAAGTTGGCGCCGACGGGCCGCCGAGATTGCTGCAGATCAACGTGAACGTTTCGCTGCCAATCGCCTTGGGAGTGATGGTCTCGGTGCCGCTCGTTGCCTGCGCGCCGCTCCAGCTGCCGGAGGCGGTGCAGCCGGTGGCGCCGACGGAAGACCACGCGAGCGTGGTCGATTGCCCGACCGCGACCGAATTCGCCGCCAGCGATAGAGCCGGCGCCGCGGGCGGCGTTCCCGACGTGGCCGTGAGGGTCACCGATCCGGCCGCCAACGTGCCAAACGCGTTGCTGCAGGTCAATGTATACGTGCTCGCGCCCGCAGCCGTGGGCGTGAGCGTCGCGCTGCCGCTCGTGGTCTGTGGCCCGCTCCAGCTGCCCGAGGCGGTGCAGCTGGTCGCGTAAATCGACGACCAGGTGAGCACCGCCGAGCCGCCGAGAGGGATGGAAGGCGCCGACAACGTCAGGATCGGCACCACCAGCGCGGTATCCGCTTGGATGAAGCCGTAGCCGGAACTGAAATTCGGGCTGGCGCCGCTCATCGGCAGCGCGGTGTTGTGCAACGAGCCGTATACCAACGCCGGCGTCACGGCGGCATTCGCCTGCAACATCAACGCGGCGATTCCCGCGGCATGCGGCGCCGCCGCCGAGGTGCCGAAGAAATTCGGGTAGCTGGTGACGTTCTGGCATGCGCTGATCGAGGTGTTCAGCAGCCCATTGGTGGATCCGGGGTAATTGGCGTTCGCGAGCGTGAATCCGAGAAACGTGTCGTTTCCGCCGTCCGGGCCGACGAAATCGGGCTTCTGGCGAACGATGGGCGTCGCGTACCGTGCGCCGGCGGCCTGGGCATTGAAGAGAATCGGTGCGCCGCCGGCCGAGGAGAAACTCTCCAGCGTCGCGGGCGAGGTGCCGCACTGCGGAGTGTTAAAGTAAAATGCCGCCCCCACCGCCGCGGCCCCGGCGGCGCCGGGATGCCCCTGGATCGTCGGGCCCCCGGACCAGAAGGCATCGATGGTACTGCCCAATCCGCCATCCTTGACCGAGACCAGAATGCGCCCCGGCACCAGCGTGCCGTTGGCATTGGCAGCAAGCCCCACGATGAGGTTCAGGGATTGCTGCGCGCTATTGCCGGCCGCATTGGCCGGATTGGCGATGATCAGAATCTGGTACGGGTCGACGCCGACGGCATTCGGGCCGGTGCAACTGACCAGGTTGCCGTCATAGTCGGTGATGGTCACGCCCGACGCCCCGGTCACGCATAAATTGATGCTGCTCGTCGCCCCCGGACTCCCGGGCGCACCGGTCACATAAGGCTGATCCCATTGCACTACCACCACAACGAAATCGCCCGGCGGGATCCGGGGAACGGTCACCGGCAACGAGGTCGTGATGGTCGCGCCGGTGGTATCGAAATTCAGCAGGTGTTCTCCGGCGGTCGGAGCGCTGGTCGAGAGCGTCGCGAAGCTCGGCGCGGTGTTCTGGTAGCTCAGCGTTCCATCGTTGCCGGCCGCGGAAAAATACGCCACGCCATTAGCTTCGACCGTGTCGATCGCCTGCGCGGTGATCCCGTCCTGGAAGAACGGCTCGTCGAAGTAGCCGAAATCATCGGCGATGACTTTGGCGCCGGCGCCGGCGGGCGGGGCGGCGGCGAGCACGCCGATACCATTGGCGAAATCCGCCTCGCTGCTCTCGCCCGTGTAGAAGGCGAGACTCGCCCCCGGCGCGACGTCGTGAACGATCTGCATCATCGCCCGGCCTTCGTCGCCAAACGGTTCCTGATTGGGGTAGCCGTAGTTCGGGCAGTCGGCCTCCTTGAGCACAGTGACGGTCGCCGGCAGATCGCCGGTGGATACGTCGGTGGCATCGTCGGCGGTGAACCCGTTTTGAGCGTAGCCCCCGCGACCGGAAGCCGCCGCCGCTGCCCGGCTGCCGCGTATACGGCATAGCAGTTGAAGCTGTCGGAGAGCACGCCCACCGTGACGCCGGTGCCGTCCAGGGCCGGATAGTTGGTGCGCACCACCGAGCTGCGTTGCGCGAAGTCGCCCTGCGAAGTCACCGCGCCGGCGCGAGTGCGCGCCATCGCCGCGCGCACCGACACCACCTCGGCGCGGCCGGCCGCGGCCTCGAGCTGATCGAGCGGGAGCCAGCCGCCGACGTCGTTTGAGTACACCGCGGCATGCACGCAGCCCCAGGCCGAGCAGCGCGGATTTCAATTGCTGCGGATCGCCGCGCGTGGTCGCATCGATGAGAACCAGCGGCGCACCGGTTGCCGAAGGCTTATTGAACCGCGCCGCGGGACTCAAGGCATGCAAATCCGCGAGCAGGTGATCGGGGCGCGCCCGCGCCGCGTGGCGCGATAAGTCGGCGAGCACCGGGTCGAGTTTGGCGGCGGAGGCGCTTTGGCGCTGCGCGGCGCTGCGGCTACCGACGACGTACAGACGCGCGTTACCGGCGCTGATCTTCGACTGCAGGGCATTGAAATGCAGTGGCCCGACCGCCGAGGATGCGGTCACGGCACCCAACACGGTCAACGCACCCATTGCCAAGAAACGTGACGCCATCCCTCATCTCCCAAGATTGCCCGGTAGTTGCGCGTTTAAGACCAGCGCGTCGCTCAATAGTTTAGTGGCGCGCCCAATGTCACCTGGAGTGACCCGGATTTGAAATTTAAATTGTCGACCTATGCGAGGGCTTTTTCGAGTTTACCGGCGCGCGACATGCAAAAACTCACCTCGACGATCATTCAGCGTAGGCCGATCGCAAGAATACCACCATCGGCGGCGGACCGCAGCCCGGACGGGCGGTAAAGCCCGGGGATCGACAAAGGGCGTCGATTGGCGCAGCTATTTCCGCGAACAGCTGCCGCCGCTGCTCGACATATCGAAATGAATCGGTTTGTCGGTCTGCGGAATGAGCACCATGGCGAAATATTGCCCCGTTTCCGGCGCTGGCGGACACTGCGCGGGGCCGGTTACCGAGACGCGAACGTGGACTTCGTTGCCCGCATCGGTGATCGAATTAATTTTGATTTCAAGGGGACCGTTGGTCTTGTAGCCGGCGTTAATCACCAGCAGCGTGTGGCGCTCGAAATCAATGGTCGGTAGATTCTCGACCCCTTCCGGCAAGTCGCCGAGCCAGTCGCTCCATTCCTGCACCGATCGAATCACGGTATTGGAATGGCCATCGGATAGCCTGATATTGCGCGGCGGCGGCAGCAACTGGAAATCCATTTTCGCCTCGTCGGCGGCCGCGGTGGCCGCGAGCGCACCCAGGAGCAGTGCAAGCGCCACCCGCCTCAACGTGTCTTGCTGTTGCTTGCATCGCATCGGTCGCTGCATAGGCCATATGAAACTGGATACCGATAAGTCTGCGCCAGGCGGTGGCGTGTGGTCAAAACTTCGGCCGGGCAAGTTGAAGTGCAATGGTCCGCGGGCCAGCATAGGCTCCTTATGACCGAAGAGACCGCGATGCCCTCTCTGGTACTGCTGCCCGGCTTGGACGGCACGGGGAAATTATTTTCGGAATTCGTGCGGGTGATTGGATCCGAGGTCGATACGCAAATCGTGGCTTATCCGAAGGACCAGCCGTTGGGCTACGAGGAGCTCGAGGTGCGGGTGCGCGCCGCGCTGCCGGGAAATCGACCCTTCGCTTTATTGGGCGAATCGTTTTCCGGGCCGATTGCCATCCGGATCGCGGCAAGTCCGCCGGCCGGTCTTGTCGGCGTGATCCTATGCGGTACGTTTGCCAAGAATCCATACCCGCTGCTGGGTTGGGCGCAACCGCTGGCCGCGCACTTTCCGGTCAAGTCCTTGCCACGGTGGGTGCGTGCTCCCCTCATGTGGGGGTCGCTGAAGCCGGGACGTGCGCCGGATCGTTTGACGCGCGCCATGGCCGAGGTCTCGGAGACCGTCATCCGACATCGAATCGCCTCTTTATTGGCCGTCGATGAAAGCGAAGCGATGGCGCGCATCGCATTGCCGATTCTGGTGCTTACGGCATCGAGAGACCTGGTGATACCGCAGGCGGCGACGAGGTGGATTATGGACATCGCGCATGCCGCGTGTCGCGTCCAAATCGACGGACCGCATCTGTTGCTGCAAACGTGTCCGGAGGAATGCGCGGCGGCGGTGATGCGTTTTGTGCGAACACTCCCCTTATGCGCACCCGCAGCTGAATAGCGATCACTGATTCAATCGAATGCCAAGCCGATCGGCAAGGAACGCATAAATGTCGGCGTTCTGCAGAATGGCCTGCGACACCGTCGGGCCGCCGCCGTGTCCGGAGGATTTCTCGATGTAGAGCAAGATCGGCTCCGGCCCCGACTGTGCCGCCTGCATGGCCGCGGCGAACTTGAAGGAGTGCATCGGCATCACCCGGGTGTCGTGATCGCCGGTGATGATCAGGGTGGCGGGATAGCGGGTCCCCGCTCGCACACGGTGCAGAGGCGAGTAGGCGTAGATTGCCGGGAAATCGGCCGCGTCCTGCGGCGAACCGAGTTCGCCGGTCCAGCCGGCGCCCTGGCCGAACCGATCGAAGCGCAGCATGTCCATGACGCCGACGCCGGCGATCACCGCGCCGTAGAGGTCCGGACGCTGTGTCAGGCACGCCCCGACCAGCAGGCCGCCACCGGAGTCACCGCGGATCGCGAGCTTCGCCGTGACGGTATAATGCTCGGCGATCAGCCACTCGGCGGCGGCGATGAAATCATCGAACACGACCTGCTTGTGGCTGCGAATCGCCTGGCGATGCCAAGCCTCGCCGTATTCGCCGCCGCCGCGGATGTTGGCGATGGCATAGACGCCGCCCATTTCCAGCCAGGCGATGCGCGCGGAGCTGAATTCCGGAAGCAGCGGAATGCCGAACCCTCCGTAGCCATACAGCAGCACAGGATTTTGGCCGTCGAGCTTGAGGCCCTTGCGGTAGGCGAGCAGCATGGGAATGCGCGTGCCGTCCTTTCCCGGATAGAACACCTGCCGTTGCTCGAACGTGTGCGGATCGAAGCTCGCCTTGGGGGAGCGGAACACTTGACTTAGGCCGGTTTTGAGGTCGTAGCGAAACACCGTCGGCGGCGTGATCAGATCGGTAAATGAATAGAACGTCGCACGATCCCCGGGGCGGCCGCGGAACCCCTCCGCCGTGCCGGTGCCGGGCAGTTCGATCTCGCCACGCGCCGCGCCGTCGAGCGCATAGGTCACGACCCGGCTGTGCACGTCGTGCATCGTGCGCACGATCAGCTGGTGGCCGACCAGCGTCACGCTGGTCCCCGTGAGGTCGATCGCGTCGGAGCCTTCGGGGATGATGGTCGGCGCTGCGGCCGGGTTGGGGGCCGCCGGATCCATCGCAATGACCTTGCCGTTCGGAGCGCCCAGCGAAGTCAGGAAATACAGGCGCCCGGCGTCCGAACCGACATAGACATAGGCGGCGCCGAATCCCTCGACCACGGGCGTCACGGGCCGCTCTGCGGCCGCGAGATCGACCAGATAGACATTCTCGACGCCCTTGTCGCCGACCTCGCCCTCCCCGGCGGTTACGACCAGCCAGCGGCCGTGCTCGGACAGGTGCGGTTCGTATTGCCAATCAGGATGATCGGCAATCTGCAGCAGCTTTCGGTCCGCCGCGGCGGGGGTTCCGATGGCGTGGTAGAACACCGCGTCGCCCAAGTCTGCGGCGCTCAATTCGGCGCCCGCTGCGGGAGCAGGAAAAGCGCTGTAGTAAAGCCCCCGGTCATCGTGCGAGAAGACCGGCGCGTAATACTTGGTATAGCGGATGACGTCCGGCAGATCGCGTCCGGAGGAAAGGTCGCGCAGGTGCCAATCGGTCCAGTCGGAGCCCGACACCGAGACCCCATAGGCGAGCAGCCGGCCGCGGCGGCTTGCCACGTAACCTACCACCGCGAGGCGGCCATCCTTCGACGATGCGTTCGGATCGAGCGCGACTTGCGGCCGCGCGTCGACCGCGTCCGCAACATAGAGCACGCTCTGGTTTTGCAGACCCGAGTTGTGAGTGAAGAAAACGCGTCCCCGCGCCACGAACGGAACCCCGAAACGCTCGTAGTCGTAGAGTTTCTCCAGACGCGAGCGCAGGGCGTCGCGCCCCGGGAGTGCGGCGAGATAGCGGTCGGTGAGTTTCGCCTCGGCGTCCACCCAGGCACGAGTCGCAGTGGAATCAAGGTCCTCAAGGCCGCGATACGGGTCCGGAACCAGCGTGCCGTGGTAGTCATCAACCGTGGTTCCGCGCACCGCCGGCGGGTAAGCGAGGCCCGGTGGGCTTTGCGCCGCCGCTCCGCCGCCGAGCGCGGCGCCGATCAAGATGCCGAAGGCGGCAATGCAGTCACGATGATGCAACATCGGATACTCCCGGATCAGGCGGACGACGAACCTTACTCCCGCGCGCCGTGCGCGTCACGCCGGCGGACGCCCTCCCCTTCCGCGATCGATTCCGATTACGATGTTGGCCGCACCCTAAGGAGTAACGCGATGCCTAAGCGAATAGATGTCAACGCGGTTCCCGTCGTCACCGGCTCCGGATATCCCGCGCCGTTCGATGCGCCGTGCACGGCGCGCGCCCGGCAGCGAGTGGGAGACGCCGCGGGCTTGAGCGATTTCGGCGTGAATTTGTTGAGATTGCCGCCGGGAGCATGGTCGAGTCAGCGGCATTGGCACTGCGCCGAAGACGAGTTTGTCTACGTGCTCGACGGCGAGGTGATGCTGGTCACCGACAGCGGTGAGGAGATCCTGCGGGCGGGGGATTGCGCGGGATTCAAGGCGGGAATCAAGGACGGGCATCATCTGCAGAATCGTTACTCGAGGGACGCAGTCGTACTGGAGATCGGCTCGCGCAAAGCCGCCGAGGACGAGGGCGATTATCCGGATATCGACTTGCGTTTCCTGAAGGCGGGCGCGGGATTCGCGCACAAGGACGGAAGGCCCTATCCCAAGCCCTAGCGGGCGGGAACGCTAAGCGGCTCGTTCGAGCTTGGCCGCGCGCGACATCCAAACGCTCACGCCGATGATCATCAGCGTGACGACGCTGATGGTGAGTGTCGCCAGCACGTTGATTTCAGGGCTCACGCCGAGCCGTACCTTCGAGAAGACGACCATCGGCAGCGTGCTGCTGCCCGGACCGGAAGTAAAGCTCGAGATCACCAAGTCGTCCCATGACAGGGTGAACGCCAGCAGCCAGCCCGACAATATGGCCGGGAAAATGATGGGCAGCGTGATGACGAAGAACACCTTGAGCGGGCGAGCTCCCAAATCCATGGCGGCCTCCTCCAGAGCACTGTCGAAGGTCGCCATTCGCGACTGCACCACCACCGTGACGTAAGCCATCGAAAAAGTCATGTGCGCGATGGTCATGGTGGTGATTCCGCGGCCCGCGGGCCAGCCGATCGACTGCTCCAGCGCGACGAACAGCAGCAACAACGACAGTCCGGTGATCACTTCGGGCATGACCAGCGGCGCCGTCGTCATCGCATTGAGCGTGAATCGTCCCCTGAACTGCGTGAAGCGCGCCAGGCCGAATCCCGCAAGCGTGCCTAATATCACCGCCCCGGAAGCATTGATCACCGCGACTTTGAGCGAAATCCAGGCCGCGTCGAGAATCTCTTCGTTGTTGAGCAGCGAGTAGTACCACTTCAAGGTGGGAGAATGCGCCGCATCCCACACGGTCACGAGTTTCGAGGCATTAAAGGAAAAAACCACCATCGACAGGATGGGCAGGTACAAAAACGCGAAGCCGAAGGCGAGGCAGGTGAGAATGAAATAAGTGCGGCGGTAATTCATCGCGCGCCCGCCGACTCGCGCGCCTGCACGCTCTGATACCACATCATGAACGGCACCAACAGGATCAACAGCAGTATCGCCACCGCGCTCGCCACCGGCCATGCGCGATTCGAGAAGAACTCGTCCCATAGCACTCGGCCGATCATCAGTGCGTTCGGCCCGCCAAGCAACGCCGGTATCACGAACTCGCCGACTGCCGGAATGAACACCAGCATCGACCCCGCCAGGATCCCGTTGCGCGACAAGGGCAGCGTGATCTTGTAGAACGCCTGCCAGGGCCTGCACCCCAAATCCTCCGCCGCCTCGAGCAGCTGCCAATCCATTTTTTCAAGGTTCGCGTACAGCGGCAGAATCAGGAACGGCAAATACGAATATACGATGCCGACGTACATGGCGAACGGCGTGTACAGCATGGTGAGCGGCTCGTGAATCACGCCGAGCCATATCAGCACGTTGTTGATGACGCCGTTGGCCTTCAGCAAGCCGATCCACGCATACACCCGCAGCAACAGCGAGGTCCAGAACGGCAGCACCACGAGCAACAACAGCACATTACGGGTGGACGCCGAGGAGCGCGCAATGCCGTAAGCCATGGGATAACCGATGATCAAGCACAGGAGCGTCGAGATGAAGGCAACCTTGATCGAGTTCAAGAACGCGTGAATGTACAGCGGGTCGGTGAACAGAAACGCGTAATTATTGAAGTTGACCTTGATGGCCAGGGAATTTTTGCCGATCCATTCGATCAACGGTTTGTAGGGCGGGATCGCAAGATCGACGTCGGAGAAGGAGATCTTCAGGACGATGACAAAGGGTACGACGAAAAAAAGCAGCAGCCACAGATACGGCAGCGCAACCACGAGTCCGCGGCCCGTGACGCCGACTTTGCGCAAATGGCCTCTGCGGATCATGCGGCTATCGGGTCACGACCACCGGGCTCGCGGAATCCCACGACAGGTACACCTGCTGGTCCCAGGTGATCGCTTCGGCATGGCGCGAGGTGTTCGGCTGGGTCACGCGCACCACTTTCCCGGTGGGAAGCTTGACCAGGTAGATCGACAGATCCCCAAGATAGGCGATGTCCTGTACCGCACCGCGGGCCACGTTGTCGCTGCCCGGCGGCGGCGCAGTGGACATGAAGATTTTCTCGGGGCGAATGGCGGCCCAAACGATCGCTTCCGGAGCCGCACTGATCCCATGGCTGATGAAAATCGTCGCGCCAAGCTCTTCCGAGCCGATGCGCACGTGTTCCGGTTCGTCCTCGATCAGCTTGCCTTCGAAGATATTAACCGTACCAACGAAATCGGCGACGAATTTCGAGGAGGGAAATTCGTAAATTTCCAACGGCGTTCCGGCTTGCACGATTTCGCCGTGATCCATGACGCCGATGCGGCTGGCCAAGGTCATCGCCTCTTCCTGATCGTGCGTGACGACCAGGAAAGTCACGCCGAGCTTATCCTGGAGGCCTATCAACTCGAATTGCGTGTGTTCGCGCAGTTTCTTATCGAGCGCCCCCAAGGGTTCGTCGAGCAGCAGCAGCTTCGGCCGCTTGACCAGCGAGCGAGCGAGCGCGACCCGCTGCCGTTGGCCGCCGGATAACTGGTGCGGCTTGCGCTTGCCGAAGCCCCCGAGTTTCACCAGATCGAGCATGGTGGCGACGCGCTCGGCGATTTCGGCCTTGGGGACGCGGTCCTGCTTCAAACCGAAGGCGACGTTCTGTTCGACGGTCATGTGGGGGAACAATGCATAGGACTGAAACATCATGTTCACCGGTCGCTCGTAGGGCGGCACGCCCGTCATGTCCTCGCCATCGATCAGTATCCGGCCGGAACTCGGGGTCTCGAATCCGCCGAGCATGCGCAGCAGCGTGGTCTTACCGCAGCCCGAAGCGCCCAAGAGACAAAAGATCTCGCCTTGATAAATCTTGAGGCTCACATCGTCGACCGCTTTGAAATCACCGAACGACTTGGTGAGGTGCTCGATCTGCACATAGGCGCGGGCAGTCGGATCGCTCCACGGGGCGGATTTGGCGGGCTCAGCGGATTTCGACATGATCTATTGGCCCGTCTTGAACTTCTGCCACATTCGGGTTATGGCCCTGGTTTGCTCGGGCGAGTCCGCCAGCTGCACGGCCAGCTTTTGGCGCAATTCCAGCGGCGGATAAATCGCGGGATCGTCCCTTACGGCGGGAAGTACCAGCGCCTGCGACGCCGCATTGGCGTTGGCATAGCGTTTGAAATCCGAAATGTCCGCGATCACCTGCGGCGTCATGATGTAATTCAAGTACGCATACGCGCTATCCACGTCGGGCGCGTCCTTCGGAATGGCAAGCATATCGAACCAAAGTATAGAGCCCTCCTTCGGTACCACGTATTTGATCTCGATGCCCTTGTTCGCCTCCCGGGCTCGGTCACGGGCCTGCAGCACATCGCCGTTATAGCCGACCGCGATGCACAGATCGCCGTTGGCCAGCGCCTCGATGTATTCGGAGGAGTTGATGTTGCGGATATAGGGCCTGATCTTCAACAGCGTTTGTTCCGCCACCGCCAGATCTTCCGGCTTTTGCGAGTTCGGATCGCGTCCCAGGTAACTTAAGACCGCGCGCATCATTTCCGCGGGCGAATCAAGTACGCTGATGCCGCACTTGGCGAGCTTCGAGGCGACCGCCGGATCGAACACCAGCCGCCAGCTGTCGAGCGGCGCGTCGGGCATCAACTCTTTCACCATTTTCTCGTTGTAGCCGATGCCGTTGGTGCCCCAGGTATAGATCACGCCGTGCTCGTTACCGGGATCGTGCCTGGCGACCCGCTCCATCAGCTGCGGGTCCATGTTCTTAAGATTCGGCAGCTTCGATTTATCGAGCGGCAGGTAGACGCCGGCCTTGATCTGGCGCTCGAAGTAGGAGGCCGTCGGCACCACGACATCGTAGCCGCTGCTTCCGGCGAGCAGTTTGGTCTCCAACGTCTCGTTGGTGTCGAAGTAGGCCACGTGCACCTTGATGCCCGTCCGCTTTTCGAAATCGGACAGGCTGTTCGGCGCCAAATAGTCGGACCAGATGAAGAGATTCAGGACCTTGCCGGTAGCCGCGGCGGCTCCCGAGGCAGCCCGGTCCGCCGCTTTCGATCCGCCGTCGGAGGACTCGCCGGACGGGGCGCCCGCCCCGGCTTGCCGCCGCACGCGCTTAACCACAACGAGCAGCCGAGCGCCAGCATCGCCGTGCGACGGACGTTGAACATTGAACGCATCCCCCTCGTTGTTAAGATCGCTAGTTATATCGCAGCCGGCGTCCGGGGGACAGAGCCCAGGCGTCAGACGTTCAGCAACAGATGCTCGCGTTCCCAGGAGCTGATGACCTGTGCGAAGGTTTCGTATTCGGCTTCCTTGACCGCCGTGAAGGCCAGCACGAAACGGTCGCCGAACACATCCACCAGCGGCTTCGATTCGCGCAGCAGGCGCAGCGCTTCTGCCAACGTGCGCGGCAATGCAATTGCGAGGTCATAGGCGCTGCCGGTGATCGGCTCCGAGGGCTTGAGGCCTTCCATCATGCCGAGATAGCCGCAAGCCAGAGAGGCGGCGATGGCGAGGTAAGGATTCGCGTCCGCACCGCCGACCCGGTTCTCGATCCGGCGGGCTTCGGCTCCGGACATCGGAACACGCAGCCCCGCGGTCCGATTGTCGTATCCCCAATGCACGTTGATCGGCGCCGAGGAATGGCGACTGATGCGCCGATAGCTGTTAACGTTCGGCGCGAACAAAGACATCGCGCCGGGCAGATGTTTCTGTAGGCCGGCGATATGGCCGAAAAATAGCGCCGAAGGCGAACCGTCGGCATTGCTGAAAATGTTTTTTCCGGTCTTTGAATCCACGATGCTCTGATGCAAGTGCATGGCGCTGCCCGGCTCCTTGGCCATCGGCTTCGCCATGAACGTGGCATACATCTTGTGGCGCATCGCGGCCTCGCGAGCCGTGCGCTTGAATAGAAACGCCTGATCGGCGAGGCTCATCGGATTGCCGTGCAGCAGGTTGATTTCCATTTGCGCCGCGCCGGCTTCGTGGATCAGGGTGTCGATCTCGATATCCTGAGCCTCGCAGAATGAATACATGTCGTCGAACAGCGGATCAAACTCGTTGACCGCGGCGATGCTGTAGGCTTGCCTGCCGATTTCCGGACGCCCCGACCGGCCCACCGGCGGCTTCAGCGGGTAGTCGGAATCGATATTCGGCTCGACCAGAAAGAATTCGAGCTCGGGTGCCACCACCGGCTCCCAGCCTTGTGCCTCGTACAGCGCCATCACTCGGCGCAGCACATAGCGCGGCGCCATGGTGACCGGCCCACCGTCACCGTAGAAGCAGTCGTGAATGACTTGCGCGGTGGGCTCGGCGGCCCAGGGCACCACACGCACGGTCTTGGGATCGGCCTTCAGCACGATGTCGATGTCCGACGGATTCATCGCACTTTGATCATCCGGGTAGTCGCCGGTGACCGTCTGCAAAAAAATCGCCTCCGGCAGCCGCATACCCTCCTCTTCGGCGAATTTTTCCGCCGGCATGAGCTTGCCGCGCGCGACACCGGCCATATCCGGAATGATTGCTTCGACTTCCGAGATTCCGTGTTCCTTCAAGAATTGTTGGATGGTACTAGCCATGATTCACCTTGAGCGTGCTGCGCGCCGTCGGCTGGCCTCACCAAAGGCGGCAAACAGCGCGCGGGAAAAGGGATCGCGTTCAAATTGCCATTCGGGATGCCACTGCAATCCGAGCGCAAAGCTCGCTGCACCCGCCACGCGGAACGCCTCGATGAGGCCATCCGGCGCCCGCGCTTCGACTGCTAGGTCGCGGCCCAGTGTGGCCACACCCTGCCAATGCAGCGAGTTGACCTGCAGCCGATCCCGGCCGGCGATATCCCGCAGGGTTCCTCCAGGCTCCAGCAGGACCTCGTGCGCGGGTCCGTACTGCACCTCAAGCGGCGTGGATTCATCCTCGCGGTGGTCGGCGTATCCTTCGACCTCATGCAGACGTTGAACCAAAGTACCGCCATAGGCGACATTCATTTCCTGGAATCCGCGGCAGATCGCCAGCACCGGCACGCCGGCGCCGATGGCCTGCGGAATCAGCGGAATCGTCGTAGCATCCCGATTTGGGTCATGTAGCGTTCCCGGCGCGCTGGCCGGTCCTCCGTAGTGTTGGGGTTCAACATTCGATGCGCTCCCGGTGAGCAGCAATCCGTCGCACATGTCGAGCAAGGATGCCAGGTCGAGATCGGGCCCCAGGGCGGGCACGAGCACCGGCAGCGCATTCGCACCCAGGGCGACGGCGTGGATGTACTTCTCGCCGACCATGTGGAAGTAGTGCTTCCCACACAGCCGGCGATCGGCTGGAATTCCGATGAGCGGCAAGCGAGACATGTTTAATATATTAGACGCCTAGATGAACGGCTAGGCTTCCTTAACCCTAGTATTAGACCACACCGGCACCGACTCGTCCCGGCCGGCGATGCGAAATTGGCTAAGATATAGGCATTTCCAATACTTAGCGGCGATTGATGCGTTGCGTCAATGTTGCGTTACGTTCAAATAACCCGGTAGGCTCATAGGCGCTCAATCCTGTCAATAGCAACAAGATTTTAAACACCCGAGATGCTGCGAGTTGTCAAGTGCACCTCAATTATCCGTCCGCCCCCTCTTATTACGCCGCCTCAAGCCCAATGGGAGCGCACCCGCAGCGCGAGTCTCTCCAGGGCGAGTTCGATGTGGACATCGGCGTCATCGGGGGCGGCATTGCCGGCTGCTCCTCCGCACTTCACCTCGCCAAACGCGGCTACCGGGTGGCCATGCTGGAGGCTCGCTTCGTTGGCTACGGCGCGTCTGGGCGCAGCGGCGGGCAAACAATTTTTGGCCTGGCGGCGAGCCAACGGACGCTGATCGAGCAAGTGGGCACCCTCGACGCGCGGCGCCTGTTCGAACTCTCGATCGAAGCTCTGGATCTCACGCAATCCTTGATTCGCGAGCACGGCATCGACTGCGACTACCGCCCCAATCATGTGCATGTCGCGACCAAAGCTCGGCATCTCGGTGAATTGGAGCAATGGATACGTGAACTGCACGATGAGTACGGTTATGGCTCGGCGCGCTTGCTCAATCGCGCCGAGCTGCAATCGCACGTGCGCAGCGATCGTTATCTCGGCGGGATACTCGACCCGCGCAGCGGTCACCTGCACCCGCTCAAATACACTCAAGGCCTGGGGCGCGCCGCCGAAGCCGCGGGTGTGCGTATTTTCGAGAACACGCAGGCGCTAGTGTATGAGGACGGACGGGAAATCGTGGTGCGCACGGCGCATGGCAGCGTTCGCTGCCGCCATCTCGTGTTATGCGGCAACGCTTATCTCGGCTGCGTGGCACCGGTACTCGCGCGGCGAATTTTGGGCGTAGGCACCTATATGATCGCGACGCAGCCGCTCGATCCGGCGCGCGCCCGCGAGCTGCTGCCCACCAATGCGGCCATCGCCGACATCAACTGGATCTTGGACTATTTCCGCTTGTCCGCCGACGATCGCTTGTTGTTCGGCGGGCGCGTGAGCTACAGCACCTTGCAGCCGCCACATTTGGCTGAATCCATGCGCAGACGCATGGTGCGCGTTTTCCCGCAAACCGCTGACCTGAAAGTTGAGTACACCTGGGGCGGATTTCTGGATATCTCGCGAAGCCGCGCGCCCGACTTCGGACGCCTCGCGCCCAATGTATTTTATCTGCAGGGCTTTTCGGGCCACGGCATGGCCCTGACCGCCCTCGCCGGCAAATTGGTGGCCGAGGCGGTGGCGGGGACGGCGGAACGATTCGATGTATTTGCGCGCCTGCCGCATCGCGATTTTCCCGGGGGCCGATGGTTCAGGCGCCCTTCCTTGATATTGGCCATGCTTTACTACCGGCTGCGGGATTTGCTCTAGGCGAGGGCCTTGCACCCGCCAACCGATTCATTGGAATCGCACCACGAAGCAGCGGTGGATACGCGCATTGCGTTCGAAGTCCTTGGGGATGGTTTCACCGCTGATGTCATCGACCAGCAAATCCGCGAGCGCCGCGGAGTCGAGCTTGAAGCGCGTGAAATTGGTCGAGAACACCAGGCGCCCGGCGGGCCGCAGCAGCTTCACGGACCGGCGAATCATAGCCACATGATCGCGCTGCACGTCGAGCACGCCCTCCATGCGCTTGGAGTTCGAGAAGGTGGGCGGATCGACGAAAATCAAATCGAAGCGCGGGCCCCAAAGCGCCTGGCTTTCCAGCCATTGGAGGCAATCCGCCCGATGCAATTCGTGCTCGGTTCCGCCGAAGCCGTTCAACACCAGATTGTCGTGGGCCCAATCGAGATAAGTGTTGGATAAATCCACGCTCACGCTGCTGCGCGCGCCGCCGGCGGCGGCGTACACCGTCGCGCTGCCGGTGTAGCAAAATAAATTGAGGAAATCGGCATCCTTGGCCCAATCGCGCAGCAACTGGCGCACGATGCGGTGATCGAGAAACAAACCAGTGTCCAGGTAATCGCGGAAATTGACCCAGAATTTGAGCCCGCCTTCCTGCACGGCGTGGCGCTCGCCCGTGAGCGCACGCTTTTCGTACTGCTCGGCGCCCTTTTGCGCTTTGCGCATCCGCGAATGCACATGCGCCAGCGGCACCGAGAGAATCTGCGGCAATACCGAGAGGACCTCGCGGCGGCGCTCGCGCGCGCTCTGCTGATTCACGGTCCTTGGCGCAGCGTATTCCTGAACGTGGACATGGCGCGCCTCGCGGCCATAGAGATCAATGGCAAACGCGTACTCCGGCATGTCGGCATCGTAGAGGCGAAAGCAGTCGATGTGTTCCCGCTCGGCCCACGGCTCCAAGCGCTGCAGATTCTTGCGCAGCCGATTGGCGAACATCTGCGCACCGGAGCGGCTCGACCAATCCGCGCGCACCTCTTCCGCCGGGCGCTGGACGCTCGCTTCATTCAATTCGAAGCGCAGCAGCCGGCACTCGATGGTGCCGTTGAGCACGCGGTGCGTGCGCTTGGCGTAGACGCCTAAATTGCGGGCAAGCCGCGGATTACCGGTGAGAATGGCCGCCTGCCAGCCCCGGAACCGTTCGCGCAGCGCGCGCCCGAGTTCGCTATACAACTCGGGCAAACCCGATTCCGCACCGATGCGCTCACCGTAGGGCGGGTTTGCCACCACCAGCCCGATCGCGCCCCGCGGGGCGGCGACTTCGCTGAGCGCCCGCTTCTCCACGTGTAACCAGTCGGCGACGCCGGCGCGCTCGGCGTTGGCTATCGCCATGCGCACGGCCTCCGCGTCGATGTCCGAACCGATGATGCAGCGCCGCGGCTCGCGTTCGGCCCGGCGCGTGCGCGCCTCCGCGCACAGGCGCTGCCACAGCGCGGCATCGTGACCGCTCCAGCCGCTGAAGCCGAAATACTCCCTCTCGAGCGCCGGGGCGGCATCGGCCGCGATCAAGGCCGCTTCGGTGAGGAAGGTGCCGGATCCGCACATCGGATCGACGAGAACGCCGCCTTGCCCGCAAATGCCGGGCCAGCCCGCACGCAACAATACCGCCGCCGCCACGTTCTCCTTGAGCGGCGCACGGCCGCCTTCGATGCGGTAGCCGCGGCGGTGCAGGCTTTCACCCGAAAAATCCACGGACAGGAGCGCGGTCGGACCCTCGACGTGCAGATGCAGCAACACATCGGGCCGCTCGGGCCGGATGTTCGGCCGCTCCCCGGTGGCATCGCGCAGGCTGTCGCACACCGCGTCCTTCAGCAACTGCGAGCCATAAATCGTGTGGCGGATGGATTCGTTGCCGCCGCTGCAGTCGCACGCCAGCGTCGCACCCGCCGCGAAATGCCCGCGCCAATCGATGCGCTTCACGGCCTCGAAGAGGTTACCCGGGCTGGTGGCGTCGATCGAGCCCAAGCTCAATAAGACACGCGATGCGGTGCGCGACCATAGGCAGGCCCGATAGCCCACCTCGAGCGTGCCCTGGAATTTCACATCGTGGCTGCGTTCGCGGATGTCGCTGGCGCCGTACGTCGCCAGTTCCTGCGCCAGCACCGAGGCTGCGCCCACCGGCGCCGTCGCAATCCAGTAGCGCACGTCGACGTCGGCATCGTCCCTGTTCGCCATCGCGCCCGCCCTTAACCCTCGATAATCCGACTTAATGTACCTTAAATCGACGCATCAACGGTTCCGGGCCGAGCGACCGTGCGCAAATCCAACCAATCGAGTTGCGGACGACTCGCCAGATGGCGCACCAGAATCCGATACACGTGCGCGTCGAACGGAGCGCACGGCGCTTTGACCGCGAGCGAGGCCAGCTCGTCTTCCGAGCGCGCGGTGCCCAGGTAGGTCCAGTGATCGACCACGTGCAGATCGACCGCACCCTGCGGATCGCGCTCGCGCAGCGCCACGCGCCCGGGAAATGGCCAGGGCTTCAAGGTGAGCGCGGACAGCGCCATCCGTATCCGCAACGCATGCAGCACGAGCGGCTCCTCTCCGACGCAGGCGCCCTTGCACTTTGCGAGCTGGTAGGCGACGCACGAGCCGGCGCTCTGCTCAAGCCCCAATATCTTCAGGCAAAGCCGCTGCGCCCGGGCGATGTCGGTCAGCGCCTTGTGCGCGTCCTTGTGCGCACGAAACACGCCGCAGCAGCGCCCGAGCTCCTGCGGGCCAAGCTCGGCGATGGCCGCGAATTCAGCCAAACCCGTATCCTCGGCGATCCTGATCGTGATGTCGCCGGATGAGGGCTTGAGGCGGCGGTTGTACAGCGGCCGTTGAGTCTTGATCCAGTCGGCTTCGCGCAATAAGGCGCCGAGCTCACCGGTCGTCTGCAGCCAATCGACGCGCCGCACCTGCCGCGCGAGCTTCTGCTCCTTGGACTCGGAGTGCTCGGCGGCAAAGTGCGAGAGCACGCGCCTGCGCAGAGAGGTGCTCTTGCCGACGTAGAGAAGCGCGTCGTCGAGTCCAAAAAACCGGTACACGCCTGGGCCTTCGGGCAATTCGTCCGCGAGATCCGCAGGCAGATGCTCCGGCAACCGTTGCGCGCCGAGCACGGTTTGCGCGGCCGCGGCAAGCGCCGCCTCCGGCAGTTCGCGGCGCAGCTTGAACCAAAGGTCGCGCAGCACGCGCGCATCGCCGAGCGCCCGGTGGCGCACGCTGCAAGTCAAGTCGTGCCGCTCGATCAATGCGTCCAAACTGTGGCGGGCGTGCTGCGGAAACAGCCGCCGCGACAGCTTCACCGTACACAGAACCTTGGCGCAGAAGTGCATCTCGGCGCGGCGGAACTCGGCGCGCAAGAACGAATAATCGAAGCGCGCATTGTGCGCGACGAACAGCGGCGCCCGCTGCGCCGGCGATTGCAGCTTCTCGAGCACCAGCCGGGCGATATCGGCGAAGCGCGGCGCCGCGGCGACCATCTCGTTGCTGATGCCGGTGAACTCTTCGATGTACGGCGGTATGCGGCACTCGGGGTTCACGAGCGAGCTCCATTCCTCGACCGTCTCGCCCCGCTCGACGCGGACGATGCCGATTTCCGTGATGCGATGACAGGCCGCGTTGCCGCCGGTCGTCTCTAGGTCGACAAAAACGAAGTCTTGCGGAAGCGCAAAACCCTCAACCGCGTCCATCGAGCGACAAAATAGGATGATAAAGATCGGGGCGACGATCGCGGAACACGCCCCAAGCCTGCCGATATCGGCGCACCGCCTCCAAATCGAACGCGGCGGTCAGCACGCTCTCGCTGCTGCGATCCGCTTGAGCGACTATTTCACCGGTGTGCGAGGCGATGAACGAGGAACCGTAGAACGTCATCGTGTATTTTTCGCCCTGCTCCGTGCCCACGCGATTCGACGCCACCACCGGCATGACATTGGCTGCCGCATGTCCTTGCATGGTGCGCTGCCAATGCGCGCTGGAATCCAAGCTCGGATCCTGCGGCTCGGAGCCGATTGCGGTCGGATACAGGAGAATTTCCGCGTCCATCAACGCCATGGAGCGCGCCGCCTCCGGGAACCATTGATCCCAGCAAATCGCGACCCCTAATTTGGCGAATTTGGTGTCGAACACCTTGAAGCCGGTATCTCCCGGCGAGAAATAAAACTTCTCGTGATATCCGGTTCCTTCCGGAATATGCGATTTGCGGTAGCTGCCGAGCACCGCACCCCCGGCATCGACCATCACCAGTGAGTTGTAAAAGGCGTTGTTGGCGCTTTCGAACACGCTCACCGGCAGCACCACGTCGAGCTCGCGCGCCAGAGCGCGAAAATGCTCCACCGCCGGATGTCCTTCCAGAGGCTTCGCCATACCGAAATGCCGGCTGGAGTGATCCATGCAGAAATACGGGGTCTCGAACAATTCCTGAATCAGGATCACTTGAGCGCCGCGCCGCGCCGCCTCACGGATCAATTTCTCGGCGCGCGCCATATTGGCGCCCCGATCCCAACTACACGCCATCTGAGTGGCGGCAACCGTGACCGTACTCATAGCCATATGCTACCTGAAGACCCGGCTAAAACGTGGGCGGCGAGCTTGCGCTCACCAGCTCGCAATCCTCGCTCCCGGGATTGCGGAAACGATGCGGAATGGAACTCTTGAAGTAATAGGCATCGCCCGCTTCAAGCAGCCGGGTGTCGCCGCCGACAGTGAGTTCGATCGTCCCTTTGACGATCACCCCGCCCTCCTCGCCGGCATGCGCCAGCATCTCCTCGCCGGTGTCGGCATTCGGCGCATAGCGTTCGTGCAATATCGACATGTTGCGCTTGGCGAGCCGGCCACCGACAAGGCGCAGTTCCACGGAACCGGTACCGATGTCCGCCAGCTCGGCCCGCGGGAAGAACACCTCGGGCTTGCCGGCCAAATCCAGCGTGAAGAAATCGGCAAGCGCCATGGGGATGCCGTCGAGCACCTTCTTGAGCGAACTCACCGACGGGCTTACGCGATTTTGCTCGATCAAGGAGATCAGTCCGTTGGTGACCCCGGCGCGTTTTGCCAATTCGCGTTGCGACAGACCGTACATCTGCCGCACCGCCTTCAAATGGGTGCCCACGTCCATGCTCATAGTGTCCATTATATTAAACAGTTATTGCGAAGATACCGCCAAAATTGAGGAATCTGTTGAATTTCCTTATCATCTAGCGCCGCCATTGGCAAAGGATCCCCTATGAACGCCCGAATCTCTCCTGCGCCCGCGCAAAGCGACCTCGAAGCTTTTTGGATGCCGTTCACGGCCAATCGTCAATTCAAGGCCGACCCGCGTCTCTTGACGCGCGCCGAAGGCATGCACTATTGGACCGCCGACGGCCGGCAGGTGATCGATGCGGTCGCAGGCCTGTGGTGCGTGAACGCGGGTCATGGCCGGCGCGAGATCACCGAAGCGGTGACTCGACAGCTCAGCGTCATGGAATATGCCCCGACGTTCCAAATGGGCCATCCCATAGCGTTCGAACTCGCGAATCGCCTGGTGGCAATCGCGCCGCCGGGTATGGATCGCGTGTTCTTCACGAATTCAGGCTCCGAGTCGGTCGACACGGCGCTGAAAATTGCGATTGCCTACCATCGCGCCCGCGGCGCCGGTCAACGTACCCGCTTGATCGGCCGCGAGAAGGGCTACCACGGGGTCGGCTTCGGCGGCATGTCGGTGGGCGGCATGCTCAATAATCGCAAGTTTTTCGGCTCCTCCATGCTGCCGGGCGTGGACCATCTGCCGCATACGCTCGATATCGGCCACAACGCATTCTCGCGCGGCTTGCCGCAATGGGGCATGCACCTCGCGAACGAATTGGAGCGTCTCATCGCTCTGCACGACGCCTCGACCATCGCGGCGGTGATCGTCGAACCGATTTCCGGATCCGCGGGTGTGGTGCTGCCGCCGGCCGGGTATCTGAAGCGCTTACGCGAGATCTGCGACAAACATGACATCCTGTTGATATTCGACGAGGTGATCACCGGCTTCGGCCGCGTCGGCAAACCCTTCGCCGCCCAAGCCTTCGATGTCACTCCCGACCTCATGACGACGGCCAAAGGGCTTTCCAACGGCGCCATTCCGATGGGTGCTGTGTTCACGCAGCGGAAGATCTACGATGCGTTCATGCAGGGCCCGGAAAACGCCATCGAGCTGTTTCACGGCTACACCTACTCCGCGCATCCGGTTGCCTGCGCCGCTGCTCTCGCCACCCTCGACATCTATGTCAAGGAAGAATTGTTGACGCGCGCGGCAACGCTGAGTTCCACCTGGGAGGACGCGGTGCATTCGATGCGCGGACTGCCGAATGTGATCGACGTGCGCAATTACGGTCTGATAGGGGCGGTCGAACTCGAACCGCGCGCCGGCAAACCGGGCGCGCGGGCCTTCGAAGTGTTCCTCAAGTGCTTCGAGCGCGGCGTCATGGTGCGCCAAACCGGGGACGTGATCGCTCTGTCGCCGCCCTTGATCGTCGAGCGCGGCCACATCGCGCAGATCTTCGAAACCTTAGGCCAAGTGATACGCGAAACCGCTTGACGCGGGCCGGCCTTATCGAGCGGGGCCCGATTTCGTCGGGTCCTTGGGTTCGAAGATCGCGTACCATTTCTTGCACGGCTCGACCACTTCCCAAGTGCCCTCGAATCCGGCGGGCACCACGAAGGCGTCGCCGGCACGCAAATCGTGCTTCTCGCCGGTGACCGACTCGAGTCGCACACGGCCCTCGATCAGAACGCAAAATTCGTGTTCGGTATAGCGCACGCGCCATCTGCCGCTGGTGCTGGTCCACAGGCCGCAGAAAAATTGCTGCGTTCCGTCAGCATATTGATTCGAGACTCTGGTGCGCGGAATGCCGGCGAGTATCTTCTCGGGCGAGGGATTCGCGGATTCGCCGCTTTGCAGGCGGTCCAGTATCACGATTCTTGGGTGGTCAGCCATACGCTATCGTAGGCGCGTGCTGGCAAATGAAACAAGTGCGGCGCGGCGGTGGCAAAGGCAAATAGGCATTTATTTCAGACCCGCAGCGAAAATGGCGTGAAATTCGTGCCGATGTCGTAGTAGTCCTCGTTCTCCGCCCGCTTCAGGAATGCCACGACACGATAAGTAAGCGGCGTGGCGAGTATTTCCCAGGCGCTTTTCAGTGCATATTGCGTGAAGATGAGCGCCACCAATTGATTCTGCGGTTTGATGCCGTAAAAGGCGAGGAAATAGAAAATCATCGAATCCACCAGCTCGCCGCACAGCGTCGAGCCGACGATGCGGGTCCAAAGCCACCGGCCAAGAGTCCAGATCTTCATCTTCGCGAGCACATAGCTGTTGACGAAGGTTCCGCATAGAAAAGCCGTGATCGAAGCCGCGACGATGCGCGGCGTGTTGCCGAATATGGTTTCAACCGCCGGCTGAGTCGCACGCGAGGCTGCGGAGGGCGGCAGATGCACGATGACCGCGGCCATGAACGAGGCAAAGGCCAGCGCCGCGAAACCCGCCCACACCACGCGCCGGTCGCGAGCGTAGCCGTAAACCTCGGTCAAGATGTCGCCGAAGATGTAGGAAATGGGGAAGAACAGGACGCCGGCCAAAAAGGTGACCGTGCCGAGGAGCGGCACCTGAAACGACGTTTCCTTGACGGGGCCGATCAAATTGGAGCACAGCAGTATGCAGACATAGGCCGCCATCACGAAATCGTAGTGGCGGTATTGACGGTGTTCCGAAATTCGGACCATGGATGTAAGCCAGTGTAGTCGCTAGTGAGACCTGGCGCCGATGATATGTCATGCCGGCCTCGCACCGGACCCAAGTCCTTTCGGCGGTAATCCGCCCAGCGGCTGGCGCGTTTTGGCGAAGACCATCACATCAATCAGGGCGCCGCTGCGGTAGAAGTACAGGCTCACCCTAGTAGTATCGGTCCTATGGAGCAGGGCAGGCCCTTCAGCGCAACGGAACATCCGCTCGTCGACTTCGATGCCCTCTGCCAACAATTGCGCGCGGCCGTCGAACCGGCGCGCGCCCAAGCCGTTTCGCTGCACGATGAACATGGGGATGTGCTGTGGTTGAGCGAAAACTCGATGGGCCCGGATGAGCACAATGCGGTGCGCGAGGCCATCGAAGTATTCTCGAACAACGGCAGCCCGCCCGTTCTGACGTACGATCTGGGCGACTCCCGCTCCGCGGTGCTGCTGCGCGCGGTCAATGGGCGCCGCGAAATGGTCGGCGCCGTCATGATGATCATGGATACGCGCGCGATCCCACAAGACGGCCGGGGCGCCATCAAACTCATGACGCCGAAATTGCAGCGCACGCTCATGGAATTCGCAGGCATGCGGCCGGCCTCGGATCCGGCGCACGAACCGGCGCCCGCCTCACCGGCGGCACCCGCCAAGCTGTCCCCCTCCGCGAGTTCGGCGGCCCGGCAGCCGATTGCGCCGCAGCTCCCCGCCTTCTCATCGGCGCCCTTCGAGCTTTCACTGGTCGATTCCGGGCGCGTGCCTATCATAAAGCCGCCGATGCCGGCCCCGGTGCCGCCGCCACCCAGAGCCGCGCGCAGTTCGCCCGCCACCAAGGATGCGCGCACGACAAAGGATCAGCGCCCCACGAATGATCAGCGCGCGCCAACGGTCACTCCGGAGATCGACCGCCTGCATGCGGCGTTGCGCCGCAGCCCGATCGCACTGTACGTGCAACGCATGGTGCCGCTGACCAAGGGCAGCCAACTGAAGCGCTATGAAGTGCTGCTGCGCTCCAAGTCCGAAGACGCACCGAATGCCGCGCCGCAGGCGATGCTGAAGGCCGCCGTCGAACACGGATTGGGCTCGATGATCGATCGGCGCGTCGTCACCGAACTGATTGGCTGGCTGGTGCATCATCCGGACGTGTGGCAGACCCACGCCGTGATGTTTTCCGTCAATCTCACCGCGACCGCGCTGCAGGACGAGCACTTCATAAAATTCGTGGATCTGTGTTTGGCGAAATCATCACTACCGAAGGCGATGATCGGCTTCGAGGTCGACGTGCCCACGGCGGTTAAGCTCTCTGGACGGATTGCCGAAGTTGCCGCGGCGCTGCACCGCCTCGGTTGCCCGTTGGTGCTCGATGATTTCGCGATGCGCACCGAATGCTTTGATCTGCTGCGCTTGCCGGGTGTTCGTTATATCAAGGTTGCGCCGGAAATTACCCAAAATATGCGAACCGATAAGCTATCGCAGGCGGCGATTACGGCGGTCGTTCAAATGGCGCGTGTCCTCGGCATGTACACCGTCGCGAAACGCACCGACACCCAAGCGGAACAGGAGTGGCTCACGGCCCTCGGAGTGGACTTCATTCAATCGAACGCCATGTCCCCGCCGGCCGCCATTGACTCGCTGTCTAAAGGGCAAAAAACCAAGTTTTAGTCGCTGCGCGAGGCCGTCCTTGGTACCCCGGCCCAACCTCCGCCTAGCGCCTTGATCAAATACACGGTTGTCAGAAATTGTTGGCCGTGAATTTGCACCGCTTGGCGCTGATCGGCGAGCAGCGTTTGCTCGGCCGTGATCACATCCAAGTAAGTATCCACTCCGCCCTTGTAGCGATCGCTCGCGAGGTCGAAGGCCCGCTGCGCGCTGTGCACGCTGGCGTCGGCTTGGGTCGCCGCCCGATCCAGCGAGCTCAGCCCGGTAATGCCGTTTTCGACTTCCTCCATCGCATTGAGCACGGTCTGCCGATACGCCGCCACGGCCGCCGTGTAATCGGCGGTCGCGATGCGCACGTTGGCGCGGATTTTCCCGGCATCGAACAGCGTCTCGGTGGCCGATACGCCGAACGACCAGAGCCGGCTCGGCGCGTCGAACAAGGTCGCGAGCGTATTGCTTTCCCAGCCGACGCCGGGCACGAAGGGCCGCAAATCGACCGCTGGATAATAGGCCGCGCGTGCGACCCCGATTCGCGCGTTGGCCGCCGCCATGGCCCGCTCGGCCGCCGCCACATCGGGACGGCGCTGCAATAAATCCGCGGGCAGGCCGACCGGCAGCACGGGTATGTCGGGAGACAGCAGCAGGGGCGCCAGATGGAAGCTCGGCGCGGGGGTGCCGACGAGCGTCGCAATCGCGTGTTCATTCTGAGCCCGTTGAACCTGCAGTAATTCCAGCTGCGCCGCGCTCGAGTCGAGCAGCGCTTGCTGTTGCGCCAGATCCAGACCCGTGGCGTAGCCGAGCTCGTGCCGCGAGTTCACGAAGCTCAACGCCTCGCGCTCCAATTCCAAATCGCGGTCCAGCACGTCGACCTCGGCGTCGAGTTCCCGCAACGTGAAATAATCGCTGACCAGTTGCGCAATCAGCAGCAAGCGCGTGTTCTCGTAATCAGCCGCCGCCTGTTCGGCGGAAGCGCGCGCACCCTCGACCTCGCGCCGCACGCGGCCGAACAAATCGAACTCATAATTGACGGTGGGGCCGACGATGAAGTCATTTTGCACGGTCGAAGTGTTCGGCAGGGAATACTCCGACAGCGGCCGATTAGCCGAAGTCTTGGCCCTGGCGGCCGCCGCGGACAGCCCCACCGCGGGGTAAAAATCCGACTCGGCCACTTTCACCTCGTCTCTCGCCTGAGCGAGCCTAGCGGCCGCGACATGCAAATTCTGGTTGCTCTGCAACGCGAGTTCGATGAGCCGATCGAGGTCGGCATCATGAAAAACCTTCCACCAATCGCCTTTGAGCGCTGCATCGCTGGGCACCGCCTCGTGCCATGGCGCCTGTGGCTGCCAAGCGGGCGGCACCTCCGCCGGCGGCCGACGATAATCCGGCCCCGCCGCGCAGCCGGCCACGGATGCCGCAGCAAGGCAGCAGCATTCGAGGTAGCGTCGCAGGCTTGCGTTCACGGCCGTTGATTCCCGCCTAGCAGATGTGGACCGGCGTCGGCCAGCGTGACGACGTCGCCGTCCGCGATCGAATCGGTCGGATTTAAAATGATCCGGTCGCGCTCGGACACACCGCTCAGTATCGCAATAGAACTTCCGAAATCGGTGCCGAGCTTGACCGCCACCAAGCGCACTCGGCCGCCGCCGTCGACCAGCGCGACCTGCGGGCCGTCGGGCCTGAACAGCAGCACGTTGCTCGGCACCTCCAGGGCCGGGGCCCCGCTCTTGATCGGCAGCGACACCTGCACGTACGATCCCGCGATCAACTCGCCCTTGGGATTCGGCACACGAATCTCCACTTGCATGGTGCGCGTCGTGGTATCGATGGCGCGGGCCGTGTTCGCGATGGTTCCCCGAAATTCCTCGCCGGCGCGCTCGGCCAATGTCACCGCAACGGCATCGCCCACCTTGACTTGGTGGGCATAGGCCTGGGGCACGTATACGTAAAGGCGCAGCGGATCGACTTGCGCCACGGAAAATAGGGCCTTGCCGACGCCGCCGTTGCCGGCGTCGACCAGGTCGCCCACGTCCACATCGCGCCGCGTCACTACCCCGTCGAAGGGTGCCACCACCTTGTTGAACCCCTGCAAACTGCGCAGCCGCGCCACGTTCGCTTCCGCGGCCGCAAAGTTGGCCTGCGCCTGGCTGTATGCGCTCAAGCGTTCGTCCAAATCCTGCTGCGTGACGGCGTCCTTCTCCCGCAAACTGCGCCAGCGTTCAGCGGTGCTCTTCGCCAACTCGGCGCTCGAGGCGGCTTGCGCGCGCGTCGCCTCCGCCTGGTACAGCTCCTGATCGATTTCAGGAGCGGTGATTTCCGCCAGCAGTTCGCCCTTGGTGACCGGCGCGCCGATGTCCTCGAGCCAGCGCACGATATAGCCGCTGCTGCGCGCGTACACCGTAGCTTCGATGAAGCCTTGCAACGTGCCGGGCAGCGTGACCGACGTTGTATCGCCGCCGGGCTTCGGTTGAACCGTCTGGACATATTGCTTGGCATGCAACGCGGTGGCGTCCGCCAACGCGTGCGCGTGAACCACCCGCAACACCAGCACCACGCCGCCGCCGCCGATGAGCGCGGCGATGATTGCGCCGGCGATCATTTTGGCGCGATTCAACACCCGGGAAGATTCTTCGGCCATGTCAAGGATTCCCTTCGGCCAGCCCCGGCACTGAGGAGCTCAAATGCTTGCGCCGCTCGAGTCGCCGGTGCACGCCCGCAAATATTACCGGCACGAGAAACAGGGTCGAAACCGTCGCGAACAACAGCCCCCCTATCACCGCGCGGCCCAACGGCGCGTTTTGCTCCGCGCCTTCGCCCCAACCAAGGGCCATGGGAATCATCCCGATGATCATCGCCAGCGCGGTCATCAGCACCGGCCGGATGCGCGTTGCGCCGGCATCGAGGGCCGCCTCGATCGGATCCAACCCGTCATTCATCCGCTGACGCGCGAATGAGACGATCAATATGCTGTTTGCGGTGGCGACGCCCATGGTCATGACCGCGCCGGTCAGGGCCGGCACGCTCAGGTGCGTCGCCGTCAGCAGCAGCATCCAGCAAATTCCCGCCAACGCAGCCGGCAGAGCGCTGATGATGATGAACGCATCCACCCAGGACTGAAAATTGACCACGATCAACAAGTACACCATCACGACCGCCAACGCCAGGCCGACCCCCAGCTCGAGGAAGGATGAACTCATCGTTTGCACCTGACCCAACATCGCGATCTGCGCGCCGCGCGGCAATTGCGGGCGCATTTGGTCGACCAATTTCCCGACCTCGCCGGTGATGCTGCCGGTGTCGCGGCCTTGCACACTGACGTAAATGTCGGTTGCCGGCACCAAGTTGTAGCGGGAGGCCACCGCATTCTGCGCGGTGGGACGCAAGGTGACCAGATTGCCGAGCAGCTGTGGGGTTTGTGCGTTCGGCGCTCCCGTGGCCGCAGCGATCGGCGTACGCAGCAGCGCGTCCAGACTGTCGATCGTGTATTGGGGCGACTGCACGACCAGAGTGTAGACAACGCCGTTACCGGGGTTGAGCCAGAAAGCGGGCGAGGTCTGCGTGGTCCCCGCGGTCGATACCAACAGGTCCTGCGCCAGATCGTTGGCGCTCAAACCCAGTTGCTGCAATTGCGTTCTATCCATGATCAGCGACATCGTGGGTAAATCCAGGCGTTGGTGAATGTGGGTATCGACCGTACCGCTCACCTCGCGGATTTGCTTCATGAGCTTGGCGGCGAGTGAAAAATTGCCACGCAAATCGTTTCCGGTGATCTGCACGTCGATGGCGGCTGGCAATCCGAAATTCAGGATCTGGGTCATCATGTCGGCGGGCTGAAAGAAGAACTCCACGCCGGGAAACAGCCGCGGCAGATCGCGGCGCATCTGCTCGATATAGTGCTCGGTGGGCCGGTGGCCCTTATTGAGCGACACCAGAATCTCCCCGTCCAGCGAACCGATGGTTCCGGAATTGCTGTAAGACAGGTTGATGCCGCTGATCGGCAGCCCCAGGTTGTCGAGCACCGTGCCGAGATCGCTCGCCGGCACGATGGTGCGTATCGCGGCCTCCACCTGGTCAGCGACTCGCGCCGTCTGCTCGATGCGCGTGCCGGTCGGCAGGCGCATATGCAGGCGAATCTGACCGCCGTCGACGCTCGGAAAGAAGTCCCTGCCGAGTACGAACACCAAACCGGTGGACAACAGGCAAAAACCCATGAAACATCCCGCAAACAATCGGCGCCGGCTCGAGCAGCGCCGCCAAAATGATGCGGTACGCCCCGCGAATCTTCTCGAAGCGAGCGTCGAAGGCGCGGTATACCCTCTGCAAGAGGTTCGCCGGCCCGTCGGATCGCGCCGGCGCGAGATCCATCATCAGCATGACCAGCGTCGGCACCAGCGTGCGCGACAGTACGTAGGATGCCAACATGGCGAATACCACGGCCTCGGCGAGCGGCGCGAACAAGTAGCGGGCCACGCCCGACAGAAAGAACATCGGCACGAACACGATGCAAATGCACAGGGTGGAGACCAGCGCCGGAACCGCGATTTCGCCGGCGCCCTCCAAAATCGCCTTGTGCAAATCCGACCCCAGGTGCATGTGGCGTTCGATGTTCTCGATGGTCACCGTCGCGTCGTCGACCAAAATACCGACTGCGAGCGCAAGGCCGCCCAGGGTCATGATATTGAGCGTGTCTCCGATGACCCAGAGCGCAATGATCGAGGACAGGATCGACAGCGGAATCGACACGGCGATGATGCAGGTGCTGCGCCAATTTCCGAGGAACAGCAAAATCAGCGCAGCCGTGAGAGCCGGCGGCGATCAGCGCCTCGCGCATCACGCCGCTGATGGCGGCGCGCACGAAACTCGACTGATCGAACAAGGGCGTGATCTTCAGATCCGGCGGCAAGCTCTGCTTCAAGATCGGCAATTGCGCCAGCAGGTTACCGACGATGTCCAGGGTCGAAGTGCCGCCGTTCTTGATGATGGACACCAGCACTCCGCGTTCGCCGTTTTGGCGCACGATGTTGGTCTGCGGCGAGAATCCGTCGCGCACATGAGCGACTTCCGCAAGATAGATCGTCGCGCCGTTGCGCGTCACGACCGGAATGCGATTGAGCCCATCGATCGTATCCGGGGACGCATTGGTGCCCAGCACGTACTCAGTGCCGCCGATCTTGGCGGTTCCGGACGGCAGGATCAGATTCTGCGTATTAACCGCATTGATGACATCGTTCGGAGTCAATCCCTTCGCCAGCAGCGCCGCCGTGTCGAGATCGACCGATATGACGCGCTGCTTGCCGCCGAACGGCCACGGTATGGCGACGCCCGGAATGGTCACCAGTCGCGGGCGCAGGAAATTCACCGCCGTGTCGAACACCGCCTGCTCGGACATCGTCGCACTCGAAAGACCGAGTTGGATCACCGGAATGGCCGATGCGGAGTACTTGATCACCAGCGGCGGCAGGGTGCCGGGCGGCATTTGACGCAGTTGCGTCTGTTCGATCGCCACGACTTGCGCAATGGCCGTCGGAATGTTGGCATTCGGCTGAAAGAAAATCTTGATGACCGAGATACCCGACAGCGACTGGGATTCGACGTGCTCGATGTCGTTGACGGTGGTGGTCAGGCTGCGCTCGTTGACCGCCGTGATGCGCAGGCCCATCTCCTGGGCGGATAAGCCGGCATAGTTCCATACGATGCTGATCACCGGAATGTCGATTTCCGGAAAGATGTCGGTCGACATTTTGAGCAGCACGAGGGGGGTTGCGAGCAGAATCAGCAACGCCATGACCAAGAACGTGTAGGGCCGCCGCAACGCAACTTGTACGATCCACATTACCTACACAGCCTCTCGTCTGCCGAGCCGTCGCGCCGATTCGATGCCACCGCGCAATCGACAACGACATCGGCTGGCCAACGCTTTGCTGAGCGATGTCATTGAACAAACGAGGTGTGGTGCGACCGTGCCGAAGGTGTCGAACGCCCGCGATATTACTCTCTCCAGCGCTCGAATGCGCATCTGCATACCGGCCCGGACGCACCGTGAAACGCGAGCAAGCGCGGCCCGGAGCGCTTAAGATTGCGTCATGTGTGACGCGCAGCACTTGCAAATCAATGCCTTCGAGGCAAAGAATAGGCGTCTGCAACGAGACACCGGGACCGAGCTAAGTGTTTTTGTTAGTCCCATGAGGTTCGGTTCCGGCTCCCGTTAGCCTCCATGACGCTCACCGCACTGATCGCCGCCTTCGCGCTTGCCGGTATTCTGTGTTTCATCGCGGCGGTGCGCCGCTTGCGGCGCCGGCGCCGTTGCACTATCTCTGCGCGCGGCCTGCCGCGCACGGTGTATCCCTTGAATCCCCCGCATCGATTGGATCTGTGGGAATTGGTACACCGCTACCATTCGTGGCTGCCGTGGGTCGACGCGATCTACGGCAGCGCGGTCTACCTGCCCATGGCGGACGCGGCCTCGTATGTGATCAAAGTCTCCCAGAGCGGTCTCATCGCACGGCCGCTCAATCAGGCCGCGCGGGACGCGCTCGGCAATTGGCGCTAAACGGGCGGTCGCATGCACCGCAATGTCCGTGTCGCATTGATTGGTGTGATGTCGCTCATCGTGCTGACCGCCGCTGCCGTCGCGTGGCTCAAGCTTCACGAAAGCGAGCTCGTGTTCGCTACGGAGCGCAGCCGGCTGTATTTGACCAAAGAGCTCCCCGCCGACGCCGAGCGGGTCTCGATTCCGGTGGCCGCTGGAACCGAGCTCGCGGGTCTCGTCTTCCACCCTGGTGCGGCCAACGACACGGGTTATTGGATACTGCAACTGCACGGAAATGCCGATTCGGCTTTTTCTCCTTGGCAGCTGCGGCATTGTCAGGCAATTCGCCGCGCGGGATTTGGCGTGATGGACATCGACTATCGCGGCTTCGGCATGACCCCGGGGATCGCATCCGAAGCCGGCATGTACGAGGACGCCGAAGCGGCGTTCAAGGCGCTCGTGAAGCGGGGCGTACCGCCAAGCCGAATCATCTTGTTAGGCCACTCGCTCGGCTCCGGACCTGCGGTTCTGTTGGCCACCCGTCACCGGGCCGCGGCCCTGGTGTTGTTCGGCGCGTTCACCTCCATACCCGATGCTGCCGCCGATACGTATCCGTTGCTTCCGGTTCGCTACGCCGCCTCGGTACAATTCGACTCCCTGGCGCGGATGAGCGCTGTGCATATGCCCGTCATCATCACCCACAGCCGCACCGATACGCTGGTTCCGTATTCGCACGCCCTGCGTTTGTTCGCGGAGGCCAACGAACCGAAACTCCTGTTGACATTCGACCTTGCGGCGAACGACGGTTTCGGCGGCCATGTCGATACGCTGTTCGAGCATCTGGACGAACTCAAATCGGCGCTCGCAGGTATGCTGCCCCCTCAAGCACCGGCGCGTGAACTGTGACAGTGATGCACAGACTATGGGCGGTCATGCTCGCGCTATTGCTGGTTTCGGCAGGCGCGGGATGGTGGTATACGAAACCTTCCTCGCTCACCACCCCCGACAGACGCGCCGCCGCAGTGACTTCGGCCGCGCTGGTCGACGAGAGCACCTACGCCACGGCGCAGAAGCTCGCGCAGCTCGCGACAACTCCTGAAGAGCAGCCGTACGCGCAATCGGCGTTGCGCATAGCCGACCATCAACTTGCCCTGGCCTTCACTTCCGCTCTTCGCGACTTGGAAGCACATCCCCCGACCTTGAGCCCCGAAGCGCTCAAGATCCAGGATCGCCTGACGAAATCCCAAGCGCAATCGGATAGCGACCAGCAGCGCGTGACCCAACTGGCGGCCGCGCTGGCGGCGGCTTCGGCCGCCCAAAAGGTTATGCTGCAGGATGAATTGGACCTCGCGCAGGCGCAGCTCGATCTGGATAAGGACGAGCTCGAGGAAGCCAACCAGGATCTGCTCGCCGCCGGCGGCAACCCGCAGCAGCGCATAGAAATACGGGTGCATGAGCACGATGCCCAAGCCAAGGCGCGAGCCACAGCTGCGACTGCGGCCGGGGCTACCGCCGCGGCGCACGGCGGCTCCCTCCAGCAGCTGCGCGAATGGCTGAAGTTGCGGCAGAAATCGCAGCTACTTGCCGATGCGCTGAACGAGGCCGGGCAGAAGGCGCAGTCCTTGAGCGCGCAGCGCGCTGCGCTCGCGGAAAGCCTGGAAAGTACCAAAGGCGGAATCGCCGAGCTCGCCCACCACACGAAGAGCGCCAAGGCCGCCGCCGCGCCAGGTCCCGCACCGCATGGCGTCGGCGGCGAGGTCACTGAACTCGGCATGTTCCACGACGGTGTTGCTCGAGACCGGCAATTGGAGCGATGCGGGACATCCGACCGGACGGCGCGTGACATTCACCAACAGCTTCGCCATCGAAGGGCACTACTTCAATTTTTCGACGTCCGGTCAGTGGCTGTGGGACGAGTTGCACGTGGTGGTGCCAGCCGGTCAGGACCCCTACCCGATCGTCGAGGCCATCTCGAAGCAAGTGACGATAGCAACGGCGGATAACGCACGGCTAGCGGAGCAAGAATGGCAGCGAGCCGTTCCGTCGCAGGGCGCCAAGACCTTCTCCGGGGCGCCGGGCATCGACGTCAAGCCGGTCGTAGGCGGCGTGGAGATCGCCGTGCGCTACATCACGCGGGCCAACGAGCGATTCCAGCTGCGCGCCCGTTTGTACCAGTCTGCCGTAGATCTTTTGGCGCAGAAGCCGGCTGCCCTGCCGGCGGCGTAAGCACCCATTCGCCGCAGTTCGGCGCCCAGATGCCGATGCGCTCGCCCTGCTCAAGTCCGCACGCCAGCATACCGCGCGCAACCCGCTCGACCTCGTGATCGAACTGCGCGAAGGTCCATCGTACCGATTGGTAGGGCATTAAGGGTGCGACGCGGTCCGAGTGCTCGTGCGCCGTGGCTTTGCGTCCATTGCCGCGCTCGCCGGCGGGTGCGGTAGAATGCGGTCGCGGCACGGACTTTCGCAGCCGTGATCAAAAAATGCCGGCTTAGCACAGTGGTAGTGCAACGGTTTTGTAAACCGTAGGTCGGGGGTTCGAATCCCTCAGCCGGCAAATCCAAAGCCAGCCCAGGACGTCCATCGACGTCCGCTAAAATGAGCTCCGGGTCAGCGAAATGAGCAGTATCGTCGACTTTTTTCATCCAATACCGTCCATTATGAGACGCGGACTACCGGCGCAAAAAAGGGGTAACAATCGGGGTAACTCGCTTCTGCAAATATGAGTTACCCCCAATACGCCTATCGAGCAACTGACTCATCCCGTTCTACGAGCCGCCAAACCGCGAGAGAGGCACTCCTGGCGAGCAGGCTCTATTACCGTGCTCCAATTGGGCGCCGGCGACGAGGACTGCGATGTCGTGATAATCTGAATCCATGCGTACCCTCAAGTTTATCGTTGAACGGCATTCCGATGGGTTTCTGGCCTATCCCCTGGGTCTGCGCGGAGTCGTCATGGGTCAGGGCGATTCGTACGAGGCTGCCTTAGCAGACGCCAAGTCAGCGGCGCAATTTCACATCGAGACCTTTGGCGCAGAAGCTTTTGACGATGAAAGCGACGTCGAGGCCGCATATGTGGCTGAGGGCACCGTCGCAGTAGTATGAAATTTCCCGTTGATGCTCCACGCAAGCGCGTCGTCACAACCCTACAGGCGCTGGGGTTTCAAATTGTCCGGGAGCGTGAGCACATCGCAATGCGTCGGACAAATCAAAACGGAACCACAACGCCGCTGACGCTGCCGAATCATCCCAATTTGAAGGGATCAACTCTGCGAGCGATCTGTACGCAGGCGCAGATCCCACGAGAGGAATTCTTGCGAGCCTATGAGCAAAGCTGATCGGTTTTGACTTTCGGAGGCCCGAAGATCCCCCCCAATGCTCGCGTCGATGCATGGCACGATAAATACCATTTATGCGCAAATATCGCTCATTGCCGGCACCCGGCAAATCGAGCAGTGTTAAATTCGGGCGGAATGGCGGCTTAGGAGCGGACCATCCGTCTCAGTTCGGCCAAAACCGGCTGTACAAACATGTGGAATAGTCGGCATAAAGCCGACGTTCGCGGGTGACGAACTGATCCTCATCGAACTCCAGGTGCGGCGCGTCCCCTAACTGCCACAAAAGAAGCTCAGACGATCTACTGGCGCGCCATCGCGACCTTGAAACGCTCTTCCGGAGAGATCAGGTGATCGTGATCGTCCTTTTCCAAATCGATCTGAACCCAGTTCACTTCGCCGCTGAACTCATTCTCTTTCGGATTATAGTCAGGTGTAACCGACGAACCGGTTCCCTTGCCAACATCACAGGTTTCGTCTGCCGAGAACGCCATCGGCACCGTTATTTCCACCCGGCCTTCGCCAACCTTTGTGCCATCCAAGAAAAGCGATGCGTTCCCGCCCTTGGCCAGGCCGCCGCCATCGTATTTGAACTCCATCCGGACCTGGTGCTGTCCCGCAGGGATTACCTTATTTGACTCTGCGTAGAAGAGCTTGATCCCGAGCAGGTTGTAGCAATACTTGAGTTTGCCGTCCTTGGCGTACAAGCTCCAGCCGTTGAAATTGCCGCCCTGCGCGATGATGACGCCTTTTGCGCCGGACTTCGGGACGACAACCTCGGCAGTTACCGAGTAGGACTTGTTTTTGATGTTAATGACGGAGTTTTCGCTCAGGCGGCCCATGCCGCCGAACAAGATCTGTGTCTTGCCCTTGACGAGCTGAGGCCTGCCGGCAAGATCTGGGTTGAAGCGTTCCACTCGCCGATCATCCAGCGGAAGAACGCTGTACTTAGTCGCCTCGATCATCCACAGCCTTTGCAATTCGCGCAGTTTTTGCGGCTGGTCTTTGGCGATGTTTCGCGCCTGCGTCCAGTCCTTATTGGTGTCGTACAGCTCCCAGACATCGTCATCAAACGCGGGCAACGGCTTAGAGGTATCCCATGGCGTGCTGTGTCGAGTCACCGCAGTCCACCCCTTGTGGTAGATACCACGGTTGCAGAACATCTCGAAATACTGGGTCTCGTGCCGTTCAGCGGCCTTGGCGTTATCAAACGCGTACAGCATGCTGAAACCCTCCAGGGGCGCTTGCTGCACGCTGTTGACGATGGTCGGTGCCGGAAGCCCTGCGGCTTCCAAGATTGTCGGTGCTACATCGATGGCGTGATGGAATTGTGAACGGATCTCCCCCTTGGCCTTGAATCCATTGGGCCAGTGCACGATCGTGCCGTTGCGCGTGCCGCCCCAGTGCGAGGCGACCTGCTTGGTCCACTGATAAGGAGTGTCCATGGCATGCGCCCAGCCAACGGCATAGTGGTTGTAAGCATGCGGTCCGCCGAACTCATCAATTTTGCTCGCCATGAACTCAGCCGTTTCGACCGCGGACATGCCGTTCAACATTGCCATTTCGTTGAAGCTGCCGTTCAACGTTCCTTCGGCCGATGCGCCGTTGTCCCCGATGATGTAGAAGACCAGCGTGTCGTCGAGTAATTCCAAATCCTGTATTGCATCGACCAGCCGCCCCACATGGTGGTCGGTGTGTTCGAGGAACGCCGCATAGATCTCCATTTGCCGGGCAAGAATCGGCTTCAGCTCTTTCGGCATGTTGTCCCAGGCCGGAATCTCCTCAGGTCGCTTGGTGAGCTCTGCATTGCCCGGTATGACCCCGAGTTCCTTCTGCCGGGCGAAGATCTGCTCACGCAGTTTGTCCCAGCCCTGATCGAACTTGCCCTTGTATTTGTCTATCCATTCCTTGGGCACGTGGTGCGGGGCGTGGCAGGCACCCGGCGCAAAGTACATGAAGAACGGCTTGTCCGGCATCAGCGCCTTTTGCTGGCGCATCCACTTGATCGCCTTGTTGGTCATGTCCTCGGTAAAGTGATAGCCCTCCTCGGGCGTCTTATCCGGCTCCATCGGCGTCGTGCCCTCGTAGATGGCGGGGTAATACTGATTCGTTTCTCCGCCAATGAAGCCGTAAAAATATTCAAAGCCGCCGCCGCCGGTCGGCCATTGATCGAAGGGTCCCATCGGGCTGGTTTCCCACACCGGGACCTCGTGACACTTGCCGAATTGCGCGGTCGAGTAGCCATTGAGCTTGAGCGTCATCGCCAACGCCGCCTTGTCCTTCGGCAGTACAGAGGAGTAGCCGGGGGCTGAGGTCGCGAGTTCGCAGATGCTGCCCATATTCACCGAATGGTGATTACGCCCGGTCAGCATCGCTTGGCGCGTGGGCGAGCAGAGGGCTGTGGTATGGAAGCGGTTGAACTTCAATCCAGCCTTGGCCAGCCGTTCGGCGGTCGGTGTGCTGATGGCTCCGCCGAAGGCGCTGGAAGCCGCAAAGCCCACGTCATCCAAGAGCACGATCAGCACATTGGGCGCGCCCTTCGGCGGCCGCAGAGGCTCGATAGGCGGAAACTTCGTGTCCGGGTCCTTGGCGTCGTAAGTCGTTAGACCCACGTGCTCACGATCAGGAATCGGCAGTATCGTGCGCGACAGTTCGTCGGATTGATTGGCCACAAAATTTCTCCTTGCCCGCTGACCCAGCTGGCTCGGCCTAAAGGTACACCTATATTGGTGTTGAGCTGTTGATCTTCGTCATTGGCCCTTAGTCATCTTGACGCCGACGGAAGCACCGGCTCTCAACGCAGTGCGTTTAGCACGGCGGTGAAGAAGAGAGCGCATGGTCAACTGATCTTCCCGGAAGCAGACGGTCGCAAGCTTCCGCTTGGGGTCGGTTTTCCCCCTTGGCGGGCATCAGCTAAATCGTCACTGTCAAATTCGGTGGTTTTGCGCGGAATGACCGGTTCGGAGCGAACAATCGGTCGCTGATCGGCCACAACCGGTCATAGGGGTGCCGAAAATCGGCGCCAATAAGCCGACGTTCGTTCGAAGCGGGGCGACTGTCGCTGTAGGCCTTCGACCA
>CAWCBJ010000011.1:0-60348 GCA_963793685.1 uncultured Gammaproteobacteria bacterium
CGCCTATCCAGAACTAGCGAGAGCAGCGACTGGTTGATTTTGTATGCGTCTTCGGCACTGAATGCGCGCACCGTCAAAGTAGAGATCGACGACACGGGGTCGTAGTCGACGCCGATGTGCTTGCCGTAATAGAGAAAGAATTTCTCGAAGCTGCGGTTCCACCCCAATCCCGGAAACCGATCGAACAGATCGACATCGGGATTCGAGTACGCCCTGCGAACATTGAGTTTTTGGTCGAGTTCCTTCAACGCATCTCGCGACAAGATGTAGTCGCGCACCGAATAGGTGTCATCCTGGGAGTGCGAAAACCCGCTTCCCTGCAGCAGCTGCCCTACGAAACCCGTTGGCGTCTGTCGCTGTGGACTGCGCACCAGGAAGCGGGATTCCGAGACATACACATCCGAGGCGATGAGCCCGTAATAAACGATGGCGCCGCACGTCGGCAGGACGACGAGCAGTACGAACAACCAATGGCGGCGAAGCCAGGCCCTCATCAGAACCCGACCTGCTTGAGAGCCAAGGTGGGATAGGCCACGGAGAACAGCACGTTGAGGGCTTTCTGAACCTCGGTGATGGGCGCGTTCGAAACATACAAAATGTCCCGATTCTCGATCGGGAAGCTTTGGATCGCGAAAAAGCTGGCGGGGTCCGAAAGATCGATTCGAAACACCGCAGGCACCATACCCTCGGAAGTGGTCGTGACCGGTTCGTGCGGCCAGGCGAGCGCGGCTTTCGGTTCGAAGCGAAAAATGAACACGCCGCGGGCGTTGGAGCGCGAGCATCGATCAGTCCGCCGGAGCGGGCGAGGGCCTGAGCGAGCGTAATGCCCTGCGTTTCGAAATTGATTTCCTCGTTCTTGCCGGTCGCGCCCAGTGCGGTGAAGCTATACGGCTGAAACAGCGCCGTCACCACATCGCCGGGCTGCAGCGGCACGTTCTGCCGCGGATCGCGGATGATGGTCTCGAGCGGCAGCGAATAGACGTTATCCGCGCGCGTGACCTGGATCGTCATCTTGTTGACCGGCTGACGCACGCCGGCGGCGGCGGCCAGCGCATCGAGCAACCTCTCGTTACCCGGGACCAGCGGCACGCGCGTGCTCACATTGACTTCGCCGACGACCGTCGCATTGGACGACAAATTACGCGTCATCCGCACCATGACTTCGGGCTGATTCGCTTTGCCGTTCAGCCGGCCGACAATCTCGCCTTCAATGGACTGTATGGTTTTGCCGGCGGCCGGAATGCGGCCGGCGAATGGCACGAAGATGAATCCTTCGTCGTCGACGGGTTGTTCGGGCAGCGTGGTCGCGTGCGAGGTGGCGATCATCGCGCTGTTGCTGTTGACCGGCGCGGTTCCGAACAGCGTGGCAGGCGCCGCCTCCCAGATGGAGACCTCGAGCATATCCCCAGGCCCTACCGTGCGCGAGGCGATGCGCTGGTTGCCGAGGGTTTCCGAAAATAAGCGCTGAGCGCGCTGCGCGAGCAATTGGCGGGTCACCGCATCGTTGATGTCGATGAGTTGAATGGCAATGGTATTGGGCTGCGGCTTTGCCTCGTCGATGGCTTTGCGGCTCGGGCCTATCCCCGGCAAGAAGCCTGCGCAACCGGATAGCAGAGACTGCGCTCAAGGCAGCGATAAGCAAGACTCTGGATTCGACGCACGATGGCAGTGTCGATGACCCGGCTGGGCGCGTGCTGCTGCAAAGCGATGTGAAGGACGCCGGGCCTGCGCGGTGCTATCGCCAAAATTCGCTTGCAGAGTCAACAGTCAGCATAGCCGCATCTCCCCGCGCAATAATCTTGGAACAGTGAGACAGACAATCTGGAGTTTCGTCCGTCGCAAGGTCTTGTGACCCCTGGAATTATATCGCGTGGAATTATATCGCTTGCACATTATGAGCGCTATCCTTCCTTCCCCGCGCGGCGTTCGACCGACACCGTCCTGCCATCCAGCCGATAATCGATTCCGGCCCAGGTGAATCGGTGCCCGATGCAGCTCGCCAAAAACGCACTCACATGGACCAGGTGGATCAGCGGCCATGCCCAGCGGGCGAAACTGATCGTGGTTCTCGCCGCACTGATCGCGGTGTGCGTCAGCACGAGATCGGCGATCTGGCGCCGAATACGCAGCCGGACCTGGAGCAGAGCGAGGCTGCCCAAGATAAAGCCCGCGATCCACCAGCGACCGGCGTATGTCTCCGTGATGGCAACCATCGCCGCAAGTGTGGGCAGGCACAAGGTCCAGCCTGCCAGCCACCAGTGCCGAGGTGCGTAGGTTCGCACCAGCAAATATTGACGACGGGCGAAGTTGAACAGGCTCGTCCACCTGTAAGCGACCGGGCTCGGCACGAGGACATGAAGCGGCGCTTTGATCTTGAGTCCCCGCGCACGCAGCGCCGCGGTGAGTGTCAAATCGTCGGACGCCGCCCGGTTCCATATCGCCGGCAGGTCAATCTGATCCAAGGCCGCTCGGGCGAGGGCGATCGATCCGCCCCAGCCGAGATTCCAGCGTACTGAGCGTCCCGCCGTGGCGATCGAGAGATCGATGGCGGCCGCGACCAGTGTGGGCCAGCGCCGATCGGTCGGCAGCAGCCAACGATAGCCGCTGCTCACGGCGGCCTGCCGGTTGGCAATGGGTCGGATGAGCTGGGACAGCCACCGTGCATCCGGCAGAATGTCCGCATCGGTGAACACCACGATTGCATCGTCTTCTCTCAATGTGCGAAATGCCGCCAGCAGATTGTGGACTTTTTGGGCTCGCTGAGTGGTCTCGCCGGCAATGACGATGTCGACCGCGATCGTGCCTGCGTGTCTTTGTTGGATGCCCTCGACGAGGGGCAGTGCGGGATCGGATCTCGATTCCAGCGCGAACACCAGCCGATAGGCGGGATACTGTTGACGGCATAGCGCCTCGAGAAACGGCCGCGTTGTCTCGTTGACTCCTTTGATGGCCGTGAGAATCGCAACCCGCGGCCACTGCTCGGCAGGCGCCGGCGCGGCGAGCCCTCGACGGTAGTGCAGGACGCCGTAGGTGGCCACGATGTCCGTTACCAACCACAGCAACAGTATCGAGAGGTCAATCATGGCATGCGCACTGTCGCCGGCATGGGATCGGAAGAGCGGCATCGCGCCGGCCATTTGCTTACAAGCGGTATTCGATCAAGCCGAACCACTGATCGATCAAGCGCAACACCACCGGCCCAAACAGCGCATCGAGTCGCGCGACCCGTTGCAGGTGTTCCTCGGGGCTCAATTTGAGTTTCCGAGCAAACTCCAGGGGCGGCAATACTTGCGTGGTGAATCTCGCCCCCCCCAGCCGCTCGCTGTACAGCGGCAGGATGATCGCGCCGGTGCGGGCCGCCATGCGCACGATCTTGGCGAGATTCACCCGAGAGTCGAGCGCACGCCCGAAGGACGGCGCCGAGACGCGCCCGTCCACCTGCTCATCTGCCGCAACCATCAGGATGCCGCCAGGCTGCTCCACGTGGCGCATGGCGCGACGCCAAACATTGCCGTCGATGGTCATGACGGTGAAGCCCTGTCGCCCACGCTGCAGGGCTGCGATGTGTGCTTGAACACGATTGCGGGGCAAGGGATTGGCCAAAGCGGCCAAACGCCCGGGCGCTCGATCGACAATCTGGCTGGTGATGGTTTCCCAATTGCCCAAATGCGCGAAGGCAACGATGACCGGCCGCCCGTCGGCGAGCACCGCATCAAGAGTTCCCGGCTCACCGATGGTCGCCCGCCGCTCGCGGACGATTTTGTCAAGCACGCAAAATTCCGCATAAACCCGGCCGACATTGGCCCACAGCCGGATCTGCGCTGCTTCGAGCGTGTGGGGGTCTCGCGCGAGATCGGGACGCAGCAGTCGGATGGTCGCGGCTGCACGGGCGGCAGCCTCGGGATGCGCGCGGCGGCCCAGAGATCTGGCCCAAGCTGGCGCCGATGCGCGAAACCAGCGACACCGGCAGAGAGCGCATCACCCGATAGAGACTGATGTCTCGCAACTCGGCCATGCTCATCCCGGATATCGGACCGGGCTCGGCGAGGTGAGGTACGGCAGCCATGTGGGCAAACACTAACACGGACTCGCGGATCGGATCACACGCTGCCGGCAAGCACGCGCCTCGCGTCGGGCGGCCTTGAGGGGCGAGGGGCCTTTCGGTACCCTGCACGCTCGAATCGCCAAGCCGAAGGTGGCACGGATGGCATTGACACGACTCAACGCAAGCCTTCTCGGACCGCTCGAGAGGCCGGCGCTCGCATGGATGGCGGCGCGGATGCCGCCGTGGATCCTGCCGGACCATCTCACCGCCTTCGGTGTCGCTCGGCGCCCTGCTGACGGCGGCGGGGTTCATTTTGAGCAATGGCTCGTTGCATTGGCTGTGGCTCGCCTGTCTGGGCCTGGTGATGAACTGGATCGGCGACTCTTCGGACGGGACTCTGGCGCGGCATCGGCACATCGAGCGGCCGCGCTACGGGTTTTTCGTGGACAGCACCAGCGACCTCTTTTCCCACAGCATGATCCTGCTCTCGGTCGGCCTGTCGCCGTGCGCCCACTTCACGGTGGCATGCCTGGGGCTGATCGCCTTCTTGATGGGCTTCTCGTACACGCTGATTGGCGCCCACACGCGCGCCACCATGCGCATCACCTATTGCGGGTTTGGTCCCACCGAGATACGGGCGCTTCTCTTGGTGGGCAACCTGCTTGCCCTTGCCTTCGGCATTATTTACCTGCAGCCGCGAATTGCGCTACTTGCGCGCTTCGGTCCGATCACGACTTATGACATCGTGATCTCGATCCTGGCCCTGGCTGCGGTGGGGCTGATTCCCGCGCTGGCCATTCGCGAGGGCCGCACCCTGTCGGTCGAGGATCCACGGCCGGGTCGGGCGCGGGTCCAGACTCGCGCACCTAGGTAAGCATTGCAGCCGCGCACTCGAGCCATCGCGGCTACGGACTCGGCCTCTGCCCCGGTGTTGTTGGATATTTCGCGCTTGATCGGGCGCGCGCACCGAAGAGGTCCGAGCGGCATCGACCGCGTCGAACTCGCCTACGCTCAGCACTTCCTGGCCGCGGACGCCCGCCGGCCCGCATACGCCGTGGTTCACCTGTTCGGATGGCTGTTCGGGGTCAATCCCTTGGGCGCACGACGGTTCGTAGAGAGGCTCGCCGCTCGTTGGCAAGGCGGCGCCTTGGCGTGGCGGGAGCCGGGTACTCGACTTGGTTGCCCAGTATGCCACGTTGTTGACGGGCCACTGGAGCGCCGGCTTCCAGCTGCGGCGGCAATTGAAGAAGCATGACGACCCGCCGATCTTTCTCGTCGTCTCTCATCACCATCTTTCGCGCGAACACACGATGCGCAGCATCAGGCGTTCATTCGGGGCACGCTGCGTATGCTTCCTGCACGACCTCATTCCGATTGATTACCCGGAATACTTCCATCCCGGTAAGGAGCAGGAGCACCGGCGGGTCACCGAGACGATCACCCGGTTCTTCGACGCGGTGATCGTGAACTCCCAAACGACCGCCGAATCGTTGCGACATTTCCTGTCGTCCCAGCCCCACTCGTCCCGGCCTGAACAGATAATTCCGGCGGCTCACATCCACGTCGCGCCGCCCGGCGTGGGTCCCTTTCCAAGCCCGGTGCGCACGCCCGACGTGCCGCATTCAGTGCCATACTTCATCGTGCTGGGAACGATCGAACCGAGAAAGAATCATATGCTGCTGCTCAATCTATGGGGTCGGCTGGCAACCACCCTGTTGAAGCCACCGCGACTGCTCGTGATCGGCGCGCGCGGCTGGGAGAACGAACAAGTCGTCGACATGCTGGAGCGTTCGCATCGTCTGCACGGCCTCGTCGAAGAGCACAACCGCTTGGACGACTTAGGCGTCGGCTCGCTGCTCGCCCAGGCCCGAGCCGTGCTGGTACCGTCGTTCGTCGAGGGCTTTGGCATGCCGCTGGCCGAAGCGCTCGCCTCCGGGGTGCCGGTGATCTGCAGCGACATCCCGGAATTTCGCGAGATCGGCCGCGACGTGCCGGACTACTTGGACCCGCTCGATCTGATGGCGTGGCGGGATCACGTGGTCGATTATTCCCGACCTGATTCCACCCGGCGGGCCGCGCAAATGCAGCGCCTGGCGCACTGGCAACCGCCTTCTTGGCCGGATCACTTCGAGATTGTCGAGCGCGCGCTCGACGAGGTCGCATCGTCGACGCGGCGTTTCGCCATGATCACCGCCGCGACGCCGCTCAAGATCCTGCTCGAGATGCGCCCGGCGCTCGAGGGGCATGCGGGCATTCCGCAGGAGAACCGCTTGTTGTTTCGCGCGCTTTCCTTGCTGGACGAGGTTCGCGTCGAAGGTCTGTTGCAAAGCAGTGAGCGCCTGCTCGCGCCAGGCTTGCCGCCGGGCGGGAAGGGATGGGCGGGTCCCTTGTCGGCGGACCAGCAATTGAACCGTCTCGGGCGCCTCGTGATCACGCTCGAGCAACGGACCTGGCCGGGGTACGTGAACGCCGTCGTGCATACGATCGGCATGGCCTTCTGGCATGCGGTCGGCGGCAGGCAAAGGCTCGGGCGTTTCGACGCACATCACTTCCGGGACTATATTTGGCGCCGGTTCTTCGCGCGCACGCTGCCGCCCGCGGACTTCGATCTCGTCACCCGTGCCGGGTTCAGGATCGCGAGGATCCCGTGGAGCGCGATGCACATCTGTGCTCTGTTCACCCGGCACTTCGGTCCTCCGGCTTATCCGCGCCTCGACACCTCGGACTTCGACATGATGATCGCCGAAACGCCCTACCCGGCGACGGTGTCGCGGCGGACGACATTGGTGGTGCGCTATCATGACGCCATCCCGGTGTTGATGCCTCATACGATTTCGGATCGCAGCTTCCACCAGGCCTCGCATTATCGGGCGCTGCGCCACAACGTGAGCCACGGCGCCTGGTTCGTCTGCGTCTCCGATGCCACCCGCCGCGATCTGCTGTCGATTTTTCCGCAGGCCGAGCCGCGCTCGCTGACGATTCACAACATGGTCTCGCACGATTATTTCGACGAAGACTCCGGCGCGCATCGCGTCCGGGAGATCATCAAGACCCGGTTGAACGAAAAAATCGAGCCGCCCCTCGACCCCGGGTTCAAACGCCGGCTGTTCGCAGGGCGACTCAGGGTCCGAACCGCTTCAATACCTGCTGATCGTCGCGACGATCGAACCGCGCAAGAATCATCTGACCTTGCTGTCCGCCTGGGAAAGGCTGCGCGTCGAGCTCTTTCCCGCGCTCAAGCTGCTGGTGGTCGGCGAGACCGGATGGCATCATGAACCCATCGTGCGGAAACTCCGCCCGTGGATGGAGCGCGGGGACGTTTATTTGGTGGAGGACGTGCCGTCGCCGGATCTGCGGCTGCTGTACAAGCATGCACGCGCGACCATCTGTCCGAGCTTCGGCGAGGGATTCGATCTTCCCGGAGTGGAGGCGATGAAGTCGGGCGGCGCCGTGGTCGCCTCCGATATCGCCGTTCATCGGGAAATCTATGCGGACGCGGCCGAGTATTGCAATCCCTATTCGACTCAAGACCTCGCGCGCGCCATTAGGGATGTCATCGACCCCGCGCGCCGCGCGCGTCGCGAGGAACTCGTGGTCAAGGGCGCCGTGGTTTCGCAGCGCTACGCCCACGAAGTGATTCTGCCGCAGTGGCAGGCGTTTCTGACGTCACGTTTGCAGCGGACCTAACCGGAACTATTCATGAACGAAAGGTATTCTCGTGGACGAAGGGCGGATCGGGTGGGTATTTTCCGGAGCGTGAAAAACAGGATGTTTTTCACGCAGCCCCCAGGGACGGGTTCACGGCGGTCCGGAAAATACCCACCCGATCCGCCCTTAGGGGCGCTTTCCTTTAATTCATGAATAGTTCCGGCTAACCCGTGCAGCGCATTTTCATCACCGGCGCGAGCTCGGGAATCGGCCTGCTGGCGGCCCGCGCTCTGTGCGGGCGGGGCCATGAGGTCTGGGGAACCAGCCGCACGCTAGCGGGCCTTCCGGTGATCGAGCGCTTCCATCCCATCGCCCTCGACTTGAACGACCACGGGTCCATCAAGGGCGGCTTCGACCAGGCGCTCGCCGAGGCCGGTCACTTCGACGTGCTCGTCAACAATGCGGGAGCCGGCGTCTTCGGACCGCTCGAGGGCTTTTCCGATCAGGAATTCAACACCCAGCTCGAAACCCTGCTTTGGGGGCCGCTGCGGCTGATCCGCCTCGCGCTGCCCGGTATGCGCGCGCGCCGCGCCGGGCTTCTGGTCAACGTCTCCTCGCTAGCCGCCGATTTTCCGCTGCCCTTTATGGCGCCTTACAGTCTGTGCAAGGCGGCCTTGAGCGCCATGAGCGAAGGGCTGACCTTGGAGTTGGCCCACACCGGCATCCGCGTCATCGACGTGCGGCCGGGCGACTTCGCCACCCAGTTTCATGCTTCCACGCGCCGCATCGGCGGGGAACTCGCGCAAGCCTACGCGCCCAATCTCGAACGCGCCTGGGCTGCGATCGAGCGCAATATGAGCCGTGCGCCCGATCCGAAAAAAGTGGCCGACACGCTGGTGAAGATCATCGAGGGAGATATCCGCAGCCCTGTGGTCGCGGTCGGCGATATGTTCCAGGCCCGCATCGCGCCCTTGCTGACCCGGCTCGTGCCGCGCGCCTGGGTGCAGTGGGGACTCCTCGCCTATTACGGACTGAAGAACCAGCGCTGACCTAAAGCCCCTCATTGCGCATGACCGCGAAAGCGTCATCGGCCATGGCGAGCGTGGCGCTGATATCCGTGGGTGTGTGCGCCGCGGATAGGAACCAATTGTGGTGCGGATGAAAAAACGCGCCGCGCCGCGCCACCTCCGCGCAGAAATACTGTTGCCGGCGCGAGCTCGGATCGTCGATGAAGCTGAGAAACGGTACCGCGGCAGGCCCGGAGGCGAGCATCGCGTAGCCGTGTTTCGCGCCGGCCCGCAGCAAACCTTGCATCAGCATTTCCCCGCTACGGCGCAGGGTCGAAACAATCTCCTGCTGCTTCTGGATCTGTAAGCAGGCCAGGGCCGCCGCCATGGCAGGCGGGCTGTTCCAATAACTACCGGCCAGGAAAACCCGGCTGGCGGCGACGCGCAGCTCCTTGCGCCCGAGCGCGGCGGACAGCGCATGACCGTTGGCGATCGCCTTGCAGAAGCAGATCAGATCAGGCTCGAAGCCGAAGCAGGCGTGCGAACCCCGCAAGTCGAGGCGGAAGCCGGCACGGATGTCGTCGAGAATGAGCACGATCCCGTCGCGGCGGCAGGCGGCTTCGATATGGGGCCAGAAGCCCGGCGCGGGCATCTCCGAGGGTTTGAAAACCGGGTGATGGAACGGCGTCATGATGACGCCTGCGATGTCGCCGCGGTACCGTGCCAGCAGCCGATCGAAGGATTCGAGATCGTTCCAGTTGAAGTCGTGGATGTGAGCACGGTCTTCATTCAGCAGTCCGGCGTGGCCCGGTGTGCACCAGGGATCGATGCCGTGGTAGGCGCCCGCGACTTTGAGGATCTTGCGCCGTTGGCTATGTTCCCGCGCCACCTGCACGCACCAGGTGGTCATATCCGAGCCATTCTTGCCGAACACCGCCCAGGCCGAAAAATCAACCAGGGAAACCAAGTATTCGGCCAACTCCACCATCACAGGCCCCGGGTGATTCACGCACAGCGCATTGCGCTGTTGCCGTGCGGCCGCTTCCTCGACCGCCGGATGCTGGTGGCCCAAGATCACCGGTCCGTAGCCACAGAGGTAATCGATGAACTCGTTTCCATCGACATCCCAGTAGCGGCAGCCCTCGGCTCGATCGGCGTAGTACGGCAGGGCGCCGGGCAATGCCGCTGCGGGGCTCGCGTGCCCGTAGATGCCGCACGGTATCACCTGGGCCGCTCTTGCAAAAAGTTCGCGTGAGCGGCGGTAGCGGTCGGCGTTTGAATCCATGGAGTTCAATGTTTGAGGTAAACGCGCAATCGCTCCATGGCGAAATTAAGACCATCGGCCAATGGTACGAGCCCCTCGACCCGGATCTGCCCGGAACCGACCGCCGCCAGGGTATCGATCTCCTCGCGCAGCGCCCCATAGGCGGTGGCGATGTCGGCGAACACGATGCACACGTCGGGGCGTCGGGGCGGATCACTCCAGCCAACCTGATTGTCGGCTGAGCCGTGGTCGAACCACACGGTGCCTCGAGGTTCGCCTGCAATCGTGAAGGAAGCGAGTCCCGGCGGCAAGGAGCGCAGGATATCGCGCACCGCCGCGTCGCCTTCCGCGAGGGCGTGCAGAGCCAGTCCGGCAGCGATGAGCGAGAGCCTGGCATGCAGGCGCCGGCCGGCGGCGCTGTCCAGTACCTGCGGCGCGCCATCCAACACGGCTTCGAGCCGCTCCGCCACTCTGGAAAAGCGCGCCAAAAGTCCGACGCGCCAGCAGCCCCAGACGGGCAGCGGCGCGGCCCATTTCTTGCGGGAAAAAAATGCGTTCAGATGGCGAGCGCTGAGAAACAGCAGGATCACCGAGGGACTGCGGCCGCAACCATTTTCCCAGAGGATTTTACCGCGCTGCAGGCGGATGGTGGCCGCCGGGCCGCCGAGTATCGAGAACACGATCGACGCGCGCAGCTCTCCAAGATGATCAACGACCGTGCCGTCTTGTTCGGCCAAGTCGGTCAAACACGGCAACACGGCGCTGAGATAGAGTCGGCTCAGCACCGTTGGGTCGGGAGGAGCCGAGTTCGGCGTCACACGCTCCGAGCCGTGCGGTTCCTCTCCGGCGTCTGCAGCGCCCACCAGGTCTCGACGCTCGAGCTGAGGCCGGCAAGATCGAGCCCGGCCTCCGCGAGGCAAGTATCCCGGGTACCGTGCTCGATGAAGCGATCCGGTATGCCGATATGCAGAGTGGGCAGCAGTGAACCGTTGGCGGCCAGCACCTCGCTGATGCCGGAGCCTGCGCCGCCCATGATCGCATTCTCTTCGATCGTCACGATCGCACGGTGGCGCGCCGCGATCGAGATGATGAGTTCCTCGTCAAGCGGCTTGACGAAGCGCATGTTGACGAGCGTGGCGTCGAGCCGCTCGGCGATCTTGCGCGCCGGCTCGACCAGGGCGCCAAACGCGAGGATCGCAAGGCCGCTGCGTCCCTCGCGCCTCATCTGCGCGCGTCCCACAGGCAGCGCCGCCATCTCCGCGGAAACCGGTACGCCGGGCCCCGTGCCGCGCGGATAGCGAACTGCCGCGGGTGCGGACAACGTCGTCGCCGTGTACAGCATCTGACGGCATTCGTTCTCGTCCGCCGGCGCCATGACCACCATGTTCGGAATGCAACGCAGGAAGCACAGGTCGTAGCTGCCCTGATGGGTCGCGCCGTCGCTGCCGACCAGTCCGGCGCGGTCCAATGCGAACACAACCGGCAGATTTTGCAACGCGACATCGTGGATGAGTTGATCGTAGGCACGCTGTAAAAACGTCGAATAAATCGCCACCACCGGCTTGAAGCCCTCGGTCGCAAGTCCGGCCGCGAAAGTGACCGCATGCTGTTCGGCGATCGCTACGTCGAAATAGCGGTCCGGGAATCGCTTCGAGTACTCGACCAGTCCCGAGCCTTCGCGCATCGCCGGCGTGATCCCTATGATCTTGGGATCGCGCGCCGCCATGTCGCACAGCCATTGCCCAAAGATCTGCGAGTAGCTCGGTCCCGAGCTCGCTTCCTTATATATCTTGCCGCTTGCCGGATCGAACGGTCCGGGGCCATGCCATTTGATCGGATCGGCCTCGGCCGGCGCGTAGCCTTTGCCCTTGCGGGTGACCACGTGAAGAAACTGCGGTCCGCGCAGCTTTTTCACATTCCTGAGGGTGGTCACGAGAGCCTTGATGTCGTGGCCGTCGATCGGTCCAATGTAATTGAAGCCCATTTCCTCGAACAGCGTGCCGGGCAGCACCATGCCCTTCAGATGCTCTTCCGAGCGGCGAGCGAGTTCCCACACGGTGGGCATCTGGCGCAAAACCTTCTTTCCGCCCTCGCGCAGGTGCGCATACATGCTCCCCGACAAGGCGCGGGCCAGGTAATTCGAGAGCGCGCCCACATTCTCCGAAATCGACATGTCGTTGTCGTTCAGGATGATCAGCAGATCCGCCGGCACTGAGCCCGCGTGATTGAGCGCTTCGAAGGCCATGCCCGCCGTGAGCGCACCGTCGCCGATGATCGCCACGGCGCGCCTGCCCTCGCCGCGTTTGGCTGCCGCAACGGCCATCCCCAGCGCCGCGCTGATCGAGGTGCTGGAGTGACCTACCCCAAAGGTGTCGTACTCGCTCTCGCTGCGCGCCGGAAAGGGGGCGAGGCCGCCCGCTTGTTTGATGGTGTGCAGCTGGTCTCGGCGCCCGGTGAGCACTTTGTGCGGATACGCCTGATGTCCCACGTCCCAGACCAGGCGGTCATACGGCGTATTGAATATGTAATGAAGAGCGACGGTCAGTTCGACGGCGCCAAGGCCGGCGGCGAAATGGCCGCCGCGGGTGCTGACGCTTTGGATCAAGAACTGCCGCAGTTCCTCGGCCAGCAATGGCAATTTGGCCAGTGGCAGCCGGCGCAGGTCTTCGGGAAGCTTTATGGAGTCAAGAAGCGGATAATTGGCGGCTGGCGCGGTCATCCGGCCGAGTTTATACTGCGGCGGCCCTTCGCGGGCAATGACCGCAGCGGCTGTGGCATAATTGCAACAGAGCCCTGTTCAGATCCCCTGATTTTCCGAGATACTGCCCGTATGGATTCCGGCATTTCCGATGAGCGTTATCAAGACGAGATCCTGCCGCACGTATCGCGCACTTTCGCGTTGACGATTCCGCAGCTGCCGGCCGCGCTGCGCGTCGCGGTCACGAACGCCTATTTGTTGTGCCGAATCGCCGATACGATCGAGGACGAGCCCGCGCTGTCGCCCGCGGAGACGCTCGCCTTCCTCGATCGGTTCAAGGCGGTGGTTGCCGGCCGCGGTGATCCGGCACTGCTCGCCGCCGAAGTCGAGAAGAGACTGTCCGATGGCACCTCGCCCGCCGAACGGGAGCTGATCAGCAACATGGTGCGCGTCCTCAAAGTGACGGCATCCCTGACAGCGGCGCAGCGGGCCGCGATCCAGCGCTGTGTCGAACAAATGTGTTACGGCATGCCCCGATTTCAATCTACCACCGGCCTATCCGGCTTGTCGCGCAGCACGGATCTCGACGACTACTGCTACTACGTCGCGGGCGTGGTGGGCGAGATGCTCACGGAGCTGTTTTGCGAATATTCCGCGGACATCGCTCGGCACCGCAGTGAATTGCAGCGTCGCGCCGTGTCCTTCGCGCAGGGCCTGCAGATGACGAATATCCTCAAGGACGTTTGGGAGGACCGCAAGCGCGGGGCGTGTTGGTTGCCGCAGGAGGTATTTACTCCGCACGGCATCGATTTGGCCCGGCTCTCGAGCGAGTCCCGCGACGCGCGCTTCGATGCCGGCATAGCTAAGCTGATCGGCGTGGCCCACGCCCATCTGCGCAATGCGCTGGATTACGCCTTGCTCATTCCGGGCACGGAAGTCGGGCTACGCCGTTTCTGCCTGTGGGCCATCGGCCTCGCGATATTGACGCTGCAGAAGATCGACAGGAATCCGGGCTTCACCTCAGGCGTGCAAGTGAAGATCTCGCGGTCCGCGGTGACCATGACGCGTTTGCTGACGGATTTATCGGTGCGCAACGATTGGCTGCTGCGGCGCCTGTTCGCCCAGGCGGCGCGCGGTCTGCCGCTCGCGCGGCTCTCTGAAACGCCCCAAGCGCAGTATCAACCCGAACCTGCCCGCCGCCGCTCCTACGGGAGTTCCGGGACATGAGCCGCATTGCCGAGAAGCCCGCACCGGGCACGGCGCCCCTCGCGCGAGGGGACATCGTGTCTTTGACGCTGACCAAGACGGTTTCCACCGTGCTGGACCGTGCGCTCGCCGCCGCGCGCGATGCGCTGATCGCGCGCCAGAGCGCGCAGGGCTATTGGCTGTTCGAGCTCGAGGCGGACTGCACGATTCCCGCCGAGTACATCATGATGATGCACTTCTTGGACGAGATCGACGTTCGGCTCGAAACCAAGATTGCCGCGTATTTGCACGCTCATCAAGCGGAGCACGGCGGCTGGCCGCTGTATCACGGCGGCGACTTCAACTTGAGTTGCACCGTCAAGGCCTACTATGCGCTGAAGCTCGCGGGCGACGAGCCCGAAGCTCCTCATATGGTGCGCGCGCGTGCAGCGATTCTCGCGCACGGGGGCGCGGCGCGAGCAAACGTGTTTACGCGCATTGCATTGGCCCTGTACGGCGAGCTTCCCTGGCGCGGCGTGCCTTATATTCCGGTCGAGATCATGCTGTTGCCGCGATGGTTCTTTTTCCATCTGGCGAAGGTGTCGTATTGGTCGCGGGCCGTCATGGTGCCTCTGTTCATTTTGTGCACGCGCAAGCCGCTCGCCAAGAACCCGCGCAACGTGCATATCCGCGAGCTCTTTACCAAGCCGCCGGAGCTCGAGCGAGACTACTTCCATGACAGCCTTCAGCAAGGCGGTTTGCTCGGCAGAATCCTATTGATCGTCGATCGGCTCGCCCGCAAGTTCGACCCGTTGATTCCCAAATCGATGCGTGCGCGCGCGACCCGGGAGGCGGAGCTGTGGATGCTCGACCGGCTCAACGGAGAGGACGGCCTCGGCGCCATCTTTCCCGCGATGGTCAACGCCTTGGAGGTCATGGTGATCCTCGGCTACCCGGCGGATGATCCGCGGCGCCTCACCGCCAAGCGCGCGTTGCAAAAACTGCTGGTCGAAGGCCCGTCGAGCGCCTACTGCCAGCCGTGCGTGTCGCCGGTCTGGGATACCGCATTGGCCAGCCACGCGATGCAGCAAGTCGGATGCCCCACTTCGCTCGCTGCCGCGACGCGCGCGCTCGATTGGCTGCAAACCGAGCAGCTGCTCGATGAGCCGGGAGACTGGCAGGCCAACCGGCCCGGATTGCCGGGCGGAGGCTGGGCATTCCAATTCGCGAATAGCTATTACCCGGATTTGGACGACACCGCCGTGGTTGCCTGGTCCATGCATCAGGCGCCAAATTCGACCGATTACGCCGAGAGCGTCACCCGTGCGCTCGATTGGCTGGTCGGTATGCAGAGCGCCGACGGTGGATTTGCCGCGTTCGACGCCGATAACACGTCGCATTACCTGAACAAGATTCCGTTCGCGGATCACGGCGCGCTGCTCGATCCCCCGACCAGTGATGTGACCGCGCGCGTCGCGACGGTCCTCGCGAGCGTCTGCCGCCCCCAGGACAAACAGCCAATGAAGCGCGCGCTTCAGTATCTGCGCTCGAGTCAGGAGCCGGACGGCTCGTGGTTCGGCCGCTGGGGAACCAATTACATCTACGGCACGTGGTCGGTGCTGACCGCTTTCGCGCAGGCGGGGATCGGCCCACAAGATGCCGCCGTGCGGCGCGCGGTCGAATGGCTGCGGACCCGACAAAACGCGGACGGCGGCTGGGGCGAAAGCAACGACAGCTACTTAAAAGGCGCGCGGCCGGAGGTAAACGCTGCGAGCACGCCGTATCACACCGCGTGGGCGCTGCTCGCGCTGCTCGCCTCGGGCGAAGCGGGCTCGACCGTGGTGCAGCGGGGCATCGATCATCTGATTCGCACGCAGCAGCCGGATGGGTTGTGGAGCGATTCCCACTTCAATGCGCCCGGTTTCCCGCGCGTTTTCTATTTGAAGTATCACGGTTACAGCAGCTATTTCCCGCTGTGGGCGCTGGCGGCTTTCCGAACGTTGACTCGAGTCGGAACCGCGCATTGAATGCGGCGGGCGTCGTCGCGGCGCTGGCTGCGGAGGCGCGAGCTCTGGGTCCCGCGGCGCGGGGCGGCGCGCGCGCCGTTCTCGCCAACGGCATGTTGGTGACGGTGAGCGGGATCGGATGTGCCGCGGCCGGCCGCGCTGCCCGCGACCTGATCGAGGCCGGTGCGACCGCGCTCGTCAGCTGGGGCATGGCGGGCGCTCTCGATCCTAAACTCGCGGCCGGAACCGTCTGCTTACCGGACGAGGTCATTGCCTCGGATGGGACCAGTTTCGGCACCGCGCGGCATTGGCGCGAACCGTTGGCCGCCTTGGTCGCCGCCGAGAGGCCGGTGGCCGGCGGCAAACTGCTCACCAGCATCCAATCGATCGACACCGTGGCGGCCAAGGATCTCGCCTATAGAACAACCGGTGCCGCCGCCGTCGACATGGAAAGTGCGGCCGTGGCGCAAGCAGCCGCAGCTCACGGCCTGCCCTTCATCGCGGTTCGCGTCATCGTCGACACGGCCGGTGATGCGCTCCCTCGTGCCGTGGTCGCAGCGAGCCGGGCGGGCCAGGTGCGGATTTGGCGGCTCCTCTTGGGGCTGCTGATTTCGCCCGCCGACATTGCGCCGCTCATCCGGCTGGCACGGCGTTATCGAATTGCGATGCGCTCCCTCGAGGCGGCCGCCGGCGCGCTGGCGGCGCCGGCGGTCGTCGCCGCATCGGGTGCGTAAGCTGCAATGCGTGCGCTCGTAACCGGTGCAACGGGATTCGTGGGCGCGGCAGTCGTAAGGGCACTGCTGCGCGAAGGCTGGCAGGTTCGGGCGCTGGTGCGCGGCGGCTCGGACCGCAGCAATTTGCAGCATCTCGCCCTCGAGATCGCGGTGGGCGACTTGAACGACCGGCCATCGCTCGATGGCGCGTTGGCCGGCTGCGGCGCGCTGTTTCACGTCGCGGCGGACTATCGACTGGGCGCGCCCGATCCGCGGCAGCTGTATTCGACCAATGTCGAGGGCACGCGCAACATCTTGCTGGCCGCACGGCACGCAGGCGTTGAGAGAACGGTGTACACGAGCAGCGTCGCGACCATGGGGATACCGAGCGATGGCTCGCCCGGCGACGAACAAACGCCGGTGTCGCTCGAAGCGATGATCGGCCACTACAAGCGCTCGAAGTTTCTCGCCGAGCAGGTGGCGTTCGAAGCGGCGCAGGCGGGACAACCGGTGGTCATCGTCAATCCCTCGACCCCGGTCGGCCCGGGCGACGTCAAGCCGACCCCCACGGGCCAGCTGGTGCTGGATGCGGCGGCGGGCCGCATGCCGGCGTACGTGGACACGGGGCTCAACATCGTGCACGTTGATGACGTGGCCGCGGGCCATCTCCTGGCCTTTCACTGCGGGCGCGTCGGGGAGCGCTACATCTTGGGCGGGGAGGATATGACCTTGAAGGAGATATTGGCGCACATCGCGAGGTTGGTGGGCCGAAAGCCGCCGCGGGTGCGCCTGCCCTATGCGGCGGTTCTGCCGATCGCGTATTTGGCGGAGGCGTGGACCCGAGTGTCGGGACGCCGCGGCCGAATTACTTTGGAAGGCGTGCGCCTGGCGCGCAAGCGCATGTTCTTCTCGAGCGCCAAAGCGGCGCGCGAATTGGGATATCGCTGGCGCCCGCCGGTCGAGGCGTTCGAGGATGCGGTGCGCTGGTTTCGCGAACGCGGACTGCTGCGCTAGGGCCGGGAGCCGCCCGCGAGCGCGCGCTGGCCTTCCACTCCTTGCCAGATCAGCAGGATGGGCACTCCGACCGCGATGTCGCGCGCCCTTTTCAGCAGCGACACGGCAAGCCCGAATTCTGCGCCGATGCCGAACAGCGGCGCGAGCACCGCATAAGCGGCTTCCTGCACCCCCAGCGCATTGGGAATGAAAGCGGCGGCGCTTCGAGTCGCGTACACGAGGCTTTCAATCGCCATGACGGAGGCGAGGTCGACGCGCACCCCGATCAGGCGAAACGCGATCCAGGTGCCGACCGCGCTGGCGATCCATGCGGCCAAATGCAACGCCGCGGAGACTCCGACGCGCGCGGGCGAATCATAAATCGCATCGAGCGCGGCGCCCACCGCCGCGGTGGTCGTCACCGCTCGAGGCAGCAGCCGCGCGGCGAGCTTGTCGGTCAGCCGATGGCCGTAGCGCTGAAAAGCGAGGAACAATCCGCCCGCGAGCGCCGCCACCGCCAGGCCGATCACGACGACCGTGGTCAGCGACGCCGCGAATGAGGTGCGCGGTGCGCGCGCGCTCAAGATGACGACGCCGAGCGCTATATAGGCGATCTGCGCCAGCATCTCGGTGGTCACATCGACGATCATCGAGCCAAAGCTGAGGGGCGAGGAAACGCCATGCAGGATCGCCGCGCGCGCACCGAACAGCATGCCGCCCAACTGAGAAAACGGCAGCACTTCCGAGGCCGCATCCCGAACCATGCGCGCCCAGACGAAAACGCCCAGCCGTATGCGCGATGATTTGGGCTGCAGTACGTACCAAGCGGCTCCCAGGGGCACGAACAATCCCAACGCGTACAGGCAAAGGATCGCAAACCCGCCCCATCCAACCGCGACGGCCGCCGCGAACACGGCGCCCAAGCCGACGTACTTGACCAGGTACAGGGCCAGAGCGAGCCCCAGAGCGGCAATGATTGCGATGCGGATTTTCACGCAATGCCAACGCGCTTAGGCGGCGGTTTGTCCGGCGGCCGCCTTTTTTGGTCGCATGAAACGGCGCGCCAGTCTCGCCAGCGCGGGCATTGCGAAGGGCCGCAGCAAACGCCGATCGTAAAGACCCAGACGCCGCGTGTTCTCGGCCAGGCAGATGTCGATCAGTTCGGCGACGTTGACATCGTTGCCGAGCGTCTTCGCTCCGGTCACGGTGAAATTGTTGTCTTGCACGCCGCTTCCCACGTCGCGGGCGATGCCGATGCGCTCCCAAACGAGAAAGAGCCACACGGCCAGCACCTTCAGCTCGAAGAAAGGCCGCCGCCACAACGGCATGGTGCGCCGATGCCACGCGGCCCAGTTGACGAAGAACAGGATGTGGCGGGCCTCTTCCTGGATGACCGGCTCGAAGGTGTCGACCAGCGATTCCGGAAAGAATCCGGAGCGCTTGGCGGTCTCGAACAAGCCGAAGGCGAAGAAGCTGTCGATGCACTCGCTGTATCCGGTCACCATGAATGCCCATTCCGGGTCGCCCTGCACGGCATAGGCCGGCTCGGGTGCCAGCGCGATGCCATACGCCGCAACGAGATTGGAAAGCACCAGTTTGTGGCGACCTTCCTCGAACGCGTTGAGATCGATCGCCTTGCGCAACAGCGGATCGGAAGTGGTCGCGGCGTAGGCCGCGACATTGAGCCGCGCGCGCCCCTCCGTTTGCACAGCGATATCCCAGATGGGCAGGCTCACCAGGCGATCCCGGGCATCCGCTTCGAGCTTCGGCCAATCGATCACTGCCGGCTTGTAGGGATCGTGGGTGTCCAGGAGCGTTCGGCAGAACAGCGCCTTGTGCGCATCGCTGCCGAATCGAATCGGCCCGTTGGGCCCGTGCGCGGCGGAGGAGTCGGCCAGCGCCGACAGGGACGAACTCATGGCATCACACCTCTATGGGGCATCGCCGCCCGCGGCGCGCCTGGTTGCAGCGCCGCTTCGGCGCACAAAAAATCGCTGAATCCGCCGAGCCGCAGCGACGGGTCGCGCGAGGCCTCGATTATCTCCGGATCCATCAGCGCTTCGAATTCCTCGCGATGGCGATAGCCGGGTGCGCCCCCGACGAAGGAGCCCGTGGCGGGATGAAGATAGATTTCGTTGAGACCGTCCGGCAAATTGCGCATCAGGCCGAGCAGGCGTTCCTTTGTGAATTGTCCGGACCACCGCAGCCCGAAGACGCGATCGGGCACGAGCAGGCCGGCGGCACGAAAGCGGCGGCGCAGCAGCATCGCCAACGGCGCCGTGAGCGCTTCGGGCGCCCATCGGGTCCGCGGCTCGAACGGAACACGGGCCGCTCGCAGACCGAAACGGTCTCCGATCTCGGCCATCAATCGACCGATCAGCGGATGCAAATGGAAATGCTTGTGCGCGTTGCAGTGATCGAGCGGCAGGCCCGTGGCGCGAAACGCCGTGAACTGGGCGCTGATTTCCGCCGCGAGCTCGCGCCGCGCTTGCGGGCTGAAGGCGATGGCGGCTCCGAGGGCCGCCATATCGGTGCGAAACAAGCCGCTCTCACCCACCAGGTGTTTCACCGCGGCAGCGGGCAACACCGGTCGGCCCTCGGTCAGCACCAGATGCAAGCCGACCCGCAAAGAGGGCGTGCGCCGCGCCCGGGCGACGGCGTCGTCCGCCGCCGGCGCAGATACCATCAAGCTCGCGGCACGGAGAATGCCGCCGCGATGCGCCGCCTCGACAGCCTCGTTGACTTGGCGAGCGGCGCCGAAATCGTCCGCCGTGACGATCAGTCCCTTCAAGCGGCGTCCCGCCTGGTCCGCAGGAAGCGGAAGAACTCCACGCCTTCGCGCAGGCGGCGCTTCATCATGTCGGGGCTTGCGACCATTTCCGCCACGATCGAGGCGATCTTGGACGGGCGGAAATAGAACTTCTTGTAGAAGTCCTCGACTGAATCGAAGATCTCGGTGTGGCTGAGATGCGGATAGTTGAGCGGCGCGATCTGCGTACCCTCCTGAGTCAGCAGATCGACCTCCTCATTGTAGAGCCAGCCGTTTTCCTTGGCCTGCCGGTAGAGGAAGGTGCCCGGATAGGGGGCCGCGAGCGAAACCTGAATGGTATGCGGATTGATCTCCTTGGCGAAGTCGAGGGTCTCCTGAATCGTTTCCTTGGTCTCCCCCGGAAGTCCCAGTATGAACGTGCCGTGGATGACGACACCGAGCTCGTGGCAGTCCTTGGTGAAGCGGCGGGCGAATTCGACGCGCATGCCTTTCTTGATGTTGAACAGGATCTGCTGATTGCCGGATTCGTAACCGACCAGCAACAGGCGCAGGCCGTTGTCCTTCATGACCTCGAGCGTCTTGCGCGGCACATTGGCCTTGGCGTTGCACGACCAGGTGACGCCGAGCTTGCCCAGCTCCCGCGCTAGGGCCTCGACCCGCGGCAGATTGTCGGTCAGCGTGTCGTCGTCGAAGAAGAATTCCTTCACCTGCGGAAAGGCGCTTTTGGCCCATTTCATTTCCGCAACCACATGCTCGACCGAGCGCACGCGATAGCGATGCCCTCCCACCGTCTGCGGCCACAGGCAGAAGGTGCAGCGCGATTTGCATCCGCGCCCGGTGTAAAACGAGATATAGGGATGCAGCAAATAGCCGCCGAAGTAATTCTCGATTTTAAGATCGCGCTTGTAGACCGGCGTCACCCAGGGAAGCGTATCCATGTTCTCGAGAACTTCGCGGTTCTCGTTGTGAACGATGACGCCCTCGCGGTTTCGGTAAGAAAGCCCCTTGATCTCGCTCCACGGGGTGCCGTCCGCCACCTCCTTGATGGTGAAGTCGAATTCGTTGCGCGCGACGAAATCCACCGCGCTTCCGGCGATGAGACTCTTCTCGGGCTCGACCGCCACCTTGGCGCCGATGAAGCCGATTTTGACGTCCGGATGAATCGCTTTGATCATCTCGGCCGTTCTGACGTCGGATTTGAAGGACGGAGTGGAGGTATGCATCACCACCAGATCGCGGTTCTTGAGCTCCGGAACGATGTCTTCGAATGAGAGGCGGTGCGGCGGGGCATCGATCAGCTTCGAGCCCTCGACCAGAGCCGCCGGCTGCGCGAGCCAGGTGGGATACCAGAATGAGCGCACTTCGCGCTTCATCTGGTAGCGGGCACCGGCCCCGCCGTCGAAGCCGTCGAATGACGGCGGGTGAAGAAACAGGGTTCTCATTGCGCCAAATCCTTCAAAATGGGGTGAACGGATCCATCACGTATGACCCGGTAGCGATCGTTTCGCCAGTGCACGCTGCGTGCGGCGAAACCCCAGGCCCAGAGAGTCAAGCTGAGCCCGTCCCTGAGCGGCAGCAGCAAAAGGTGCCAAAGTGCCGAATTCGTTCTGCGCACGGCGCTATGCAACATAAACCTCGCCAGCACGGTGGCGCCGAACCATATCACGGCCGGCCGGGCGCCCCCGGCGAGCAGGGTGCCAAGAGCGGCAACCGGCAGACCGAATGTGATGAATGAAAAGCTGTAGCCGGCAGGCCGGACCGCACGAATCGTGCGTAGCCAGCGCAGCTCATGGCGCAGAAGATCGCTTAAGGTACGCTCATCGACGCAAGTATCGACCACCACCTCGGACAGCACCGTGCGCAACCCCAAGGCGCGCGTCAATTCGCCAATCCGAAAGTCATCGGCCAATTGGTTCGCGATCGCCTCGAATCCGCCGATGCGCGCGAGCACTTGCCGGCGGATCGCAATGGTTGCGCCGAAGGCGAAGGATCGAGATCCGGCCATGGCCGTGACGCATACCGACGGCATAAACCATTCATCGATGAACATGGATCCGAGCAGCGACCAGAATCCCGGACGCGGCTTGCCCCGGTAGAGGCATGTCACGATGCCGACCTTCGCATCGAGCAGCGGCGCGACCACTTTGGCGAGGTAATCGCGCTCGACTCGGATATCGCTGTCGGCGATGACCAAAAAATCGTGACGGGCGAGCGCCATCATGTTGATCAGGCTGCTGACCTTGCGGCTGTTGCCGTGCTGCCGCCGATCGATCGCGACAGCCAAGTCGGCCGCCGGAAATTCCGTCCGCAATCGGCTGACCACATCGACAGCCGGATCGTCCCTATCGCGGACGCCGAAGACGATCTGAAAGCTGGGATATGCTTGGTCGCAAAACGAGCGCAAACATTCGTAAAGCTCGGGTTCGGCGCCGCACAGAGGCTTCAGAATCGTGACCGGAGGGGGTCGGTCGGGCAACGAGGCAGTGGCCGCTTTACGGCGCATGTGAATGACCGCGACCCACGAGGCGAGCGTGTAGCACGCCGCGGCGGCGGCAAGCGCCGTCCCACACCCAATCATCCAGGGGTGAGCCGCGAAAATCACTCAATGGCCCCCGGGTTTTACGCGGGTAGCGCGCAGATTATTCATTTTGGGTACGGGCGACGCGTATTGGCGGCCCCCCAGTGTGGGTGTTGTCATGGATGCATGCGGATGCGAGAATTATCTCATTAATGGCGCTATTGTGACAGATTCCGGGACCCTAATCCCCGGGGGACCCTAAATCTCGGGGGATGAAGTCGATTGCCGGCTCGGTGGCCCGAGCAGGCCCTCTGGTATGTGGGCCGAGGGGCACCGTGTAGCGCGACTCACCGTTCAATGCAATCTGGTTGGGCATTTTTCATGAGCAAATCTTAATCCGGGTTCGGCTTTTACGGCCGCGGTAACATAGCGCATGGCAATTCCACTACTTCAAACCTTTCGGGTCGCAACCTATCTCGCCGGACGCAAATTGCGCGGCGACAAGCGCTACCCGCTGGTGCTCATGCTGGAGCCGCTGTTCCAATGCAATCTGGCCTGTGCCGGATGCGGCAAGATCGATTACCCGAAGGAGATCCTGCAAAAGCGCGTCAGCGTCGAAGATGCGCTGCGCGCGGTCGACGAATGCGGCGCGCCGATGGTGTCAATTCCCGGCGGCGAACCGCTGATTCACAGGGAAATGCCGCAAATCGTCGCCGGCATCGTTGCGCGCAAAAAATTTGTATATCTGTGCACCAACGCGATTCTGCTCGCCAAACACATCGACGAATATCGCCCGTCGCCTTATCTGACATTTTCGATTCACCTGGACGGCAACCGGCAACGCCACGATGAGTCGGTTTGCCAGGAGGGCGTATTCGACAAGGCCGTGGCCGCGATTCGTCTCGCGCGCAGCAAGGGCTTTCGGGTAACGATCAACTGCACCCTTTTCAGCGGCGAGGAACCGCGCGAGGTCGCCGATTTCTTCGATGAGGCCATGAAGCTCGGCATCGAAGGCATTACCGTCTCGCCGGGCTACAGCTATAGCCACGCCCCGCGCCAGGATGTCTTTTTGGGGCGCACTGCCAGCAAGCGGCTGTTTCGCGAAATCTTCAAGCTCGGTCGCACGCGCAAATCCGGCGTCGGTTGGGCGTTCAATCATTCAACGCTGTTTTTGGACTTTCTGGCCGGCAACCAGAGTTATCAGTGCACGCCTTGGAGCATGGTGACCTACAACGTGTTCGGTTGGCAGCGGCCCTGCTATCTGCTCTCGGACGAGGGCTATGCGCCAACTTTCCGCTCGCTCATCGAGGACACCGAGTGGGAAAAGTACGGCGTTGGCCGCAATCCGCGCTGCGACAACTGCATGGCGCACTGCGGTTTCGAAGGAACCGCGGTCAATGACGCCTTCAGCCACCCGCTCAAGGCGCTGAAGGCCGCTCTCCGGGGGCCTCGGATCTCGGGGCCGATGGCGCCCGAGTTGCCCTTCAACTACGTCAAGGGCGCAGGGAACGCCGCGGCGGCGGCCGTTCCCGAGATAGTGGCCATCTCGATCGCCGACATCAAACACGTGAGCCGCGAGTCGCAAGACGGCCCGCGAGTCGCAGCGCAGCGCTGAACGCGCGCCCCTAAGGCGGAGAGCGCGGGTGACCAATTCAGCCGATCGGCGCACGGTGGACAAGGACGACCGGGTTTCCGCTGAGGCTTTCGGCGCGCAGCTCGAAGCCTGGCGCGAGCGTATGGAGCGGGCCCTGGCGCGGCGTCTGCCGCCGGCCAATGAAGTGCCCGCGCGGTTGCATGAAGCGATGCGTTACAGCGTGCTCGGCGGCGGCAAGCGGGTGCGGCCGGCATTGGTGTTCGCCACCGCCCAAACCTTGGGTCTTAGCGAGGATGAGGTGGAGGCTGCGGCCTGCGCCATCGAACTGATCCACGTGTACTCTTTGGTGCACGATGACTTGCCCGCCATGGACGACGATGACCTGCGCCGCGGTCGGCCGACGTGCCACAAGGAATACGACGAGGCGACTGCGATTCTGGTGGGCGATGCGCTGCAGCCGCTGGCATTTCAACTGCTGGTGCGGGATGCGGCGCTACCCGCCTCGCCGGCGATCCGGCTGCGGCTCATCGATCTGTTGAGCGAGGCCAGCGGCACCCACGGGATGGCCGGCGGACAGGCCATCGATCTGGAGGTCCAGGGCAGGAAGCTCGATATCGCACAAGTCGAGGATATGCATGCCCGCAAGACCGGTGCAATCATTCGCGCGAGCGTGCTGATGGCGGCCGAATGCGCCCCGCAGCTGGCGACGCATCTGTATGCCGCACTCAATCGCTTCGCGACCGCCGTCGGATTGGCATTTCAAATTCAAGATGACTTGCTCGATGTGATCGGAGACGTATCGACGCTCGGCAAGGCGACCGGAGCGGACCGCGAGCATGCAAAGCCCACCCATCCGGCGGTGATCGGCATAGCGGCGTCGCAAGAGCGGGTTTATCTTCTGCACAACGAAGCGCTCGATGCCCTGGTGCCGTTCGGCGAGCGCGCCGCGCCGCTGCGTTCGCTGGCTCACTGGCTGTTGTCGCGACATTATTGAGCGGCGCGTGCGGTGGTCGCGCCGCTTTCACTGAATCGCGAGCTTGCGCTCCTTCACCGACGGCGGCGTCCACTGATAAATCCAGGTTTCGGTGAGCGGCCTGCCCCCCAAGCGCAGATAAAGCCGCAGGTCGATCGGCGCCACGCTATCGTCGGTTGGCCTGACGTCGAATAGGGCGCGGTAGCCGTTGAACTCCGCGACATAGTGCGCGGTCACATGCTCGGTCTGGCCGCGCGAGGTCGTGATCACCGCTTCGACCGCGGCGTCCTTGGCGAGCGCGCCGAGTTCGCCGCCGGCGAAATCAACGGCAAAATGCCAGGAAAAGTACTGGCGTTTCACGCCGAGCGTGCCGCCGATGCCGGTGCGGGTGGCGATGGTCTGCGCGAGCGGCGATGAATAGGGCATTTTCGTGCCCCAGTACAGCCGATAGCTGAACAGCAATTCCTGGCCCGGCTTCGGTTTGTCGAGCGGATTCCAGAACACCACGATGTTGTCGGATGTTTCGTCGGGCGTGGGTATTTCCACCAGCTGCACGGCCCCCTTGCCCCAGCCGCCGTTTTGGTGATTGAGTTTGGGCTCCACCCACAAACTCGGCCGCCGATCGTAATAGACGCCGTCGTCCTGATAATGATCGAATTCGCGGTCCCGCTGCAGCAGCCCGAAGCCGCGTGGATTGTCGTCGAGATACGAATTGAAATGCAGCTGCGCCGGGTTAACCAGCGGCCGCCAGATCCACTCACCGGCGCCGGTCCACATCGATACGCCGTCGGAGTCGTGCACCTCCGGTCGCCAGTCGTTTGCCGCGCGCCGATCGTTCTCTCCATAGAAGAACATGCTGGTGAGCGGCGCGATGCCTAAGCGCTCGACGGGCGTACGCGGATACAGCGCGGTGTCGATGTTCATGACCTGCGTGCCGCCGGGGGCGATCTGAAAACGCATCGCGCCGGCGATGCTCGGCGAATCCAGCAATGCGTACAGAGTGAGTACTCCGGAGTCCTTTGCCGGGCGCTCGAACCAAAAAGAAGTGAACCGTGGAAATTCCTCGGGGCGCGGAAACGCGGTATCGACCGCCAGCGCCCGCGCCGACAAGCCGTACTGGCGCGTATCGCCGCCGACGGCGCGGAAGTAGCTCGCGCCCAAGAAAGCCGCGACGTCGGCCTGCCAATTGGTAACGAATTGCACGCGAAAGCCGGCAAATCCCGCGTGATCTTTCATCAACGAGGGATCGACGCCGCTTTTTTCCCAATCGAACATCGCGGGGTCGTAGAGAATCTCATGAGACTGACCATCGACGACTTCGTACATATGCACCGGTTCGGTAAAGTTGCGGCCGACGTGGAAGAACTGCAGGCGGAACTGCAGCCCCGCGTCGCCCCACAAGGCGTGATCGCCGCGAAAGCGAATGGATTGATACTGGTCGTAGCTCAATTTGGCCATCACGGGCGGCAGCGCATCCTTGGACGGCTGATAGGCGCTGCTCGCGAGATAATGCGCTTGGCCTTTGAGCCAGGCGAAATCGAACGGCTGTGCGGCAGAGGGGTTCGGCGGCCCCTGCGCCGCCCGGGAGAATCCGCCATAGATGAGTGGTCCGCCGGCGAGGCCGGCGGCTAATTTCAAGAGGGCACGTCGGGCGATCATGGGTTATTCAGATCCTTCAGATCAAAAAGGAGGGGCGCTGCGCATCCGGCAGCAGCGCGAGCTGGTTGAGCATGCGTGCGTCGGCGGCGACCTCGACTCGCTCGACCGGTGTAAGCCACTCCAGGGCTTCTTCCAGGGTTCGCGCGTCGTTCAGCTTTTGCTGCGCGGTGAAGGCATGCGGGTCGGGATGACCGCGCCTGTCCATGGGTCGGGGAAGGTTGCCGTCGATATGCGCCAACCGAGCCTCGCGATCGCGCGCCAAGAACTTGAGTCCGTCCGCCGGCAGCGGCCGCGCTTGGCGGACGAGCTCGGCGCGGCGCGCGACCAGCGCGGGCGGCATGACCTCCTCGGGCGTGCGCAGCAGCGCGAGCCGCGACAGGGCGCCGCCGAGCGCCTCGCTGCCGCTGGCGCGCGACAGCGGTATGGAGAGCAACAATCCCAGCAGCGCCGGCGATACCCACGCGAGCAGCGGCGGCGAGAGAAACCAGAGAATCACGCCGGTTATGAAGCTCAGCAGCATGTGCCGGTGATGGAAGCGCCAGGCATCCGCCCAGCCGGTGCTGCCGCCTTGGCGGCGCTGCGGGTGCCAGCCGGAGTCGCGGCCCATGAACACTTCAGCGACGTGCCGGCTTTGGATCAGCATCAGCACCGGTGCGTACAGCGCCGAGAGAATGATTTCGAACAGGCAGCTGGCGGTGATGCCGATGACGCCGCCGGCGCCGCGCCGCAATCGCTTCGACGTCAGCGCGCGAATCAGGCCGAGCATCTTCGGAATCAGCAGCACGATCATGCTGAACCAGAACAGCGACATCATCAGTTCGACGTCGAACCGCGGCCAGGTCGGGAACAATTGAAAATCATGGCTGAAATATTCGGGCCGGATCAGGTGCGACTGCACGGCGAGCGCAAAGCCGATGCCCAGCATCAACAGCCACAAGGGCGACGACAGGTAGCTCATGATGCCGATGCCTAAGTGCAGTCGGCTGGTTATTTTCAAGCCTGCGCCGTGGATCACCTTGGTGTGCTGCAAATTGCCCTGGGCCCAGCGCCGGTCGCGAATGGCGACGTCGATCAGCGAGGGCGGGGATTCCTCCCAGGAGCCGCAGAAATCGGTGGCCATGCGCACCTTCCAACCGCCGCGGCGCATGAGCGCCGCTTCGACGAAGTCGTGCGACAGCACATGGCCGCCGAACGGCTTGCGCCCCTTGAGTTCGGGCAGGCCGCAGCTCTGGGCAAACGCGGCCGTGCGGATGATGGCGTTATGGCCCCAGTAATTGGCGCCATCGCCGGACCACGCGGACAGGCCGCGCGAGATGACCGGGCCATAGACGCAGCCGGCAAACTGCTGCAGGCGGCCGAAAAGAGTTCGTGCGCCGATGAGCTGCGGAGCGGTCTGCAGGATTCCGAGAGCCGGGTCTTCGTGCATCATCTGCACCAGCCGCAGAAGCGAGGAGGCGTCGATCAGGCTGTCGGCGTCGAGCACGATCATGTGGTCGTAGCGGTTGCCCCAGCGGGTGACGAAGTCCTCCAGATTGCCGGATTTGCGCGCGATGTTGCGCCAGCGTCGCCGATACCATACGGGCATGATCGGCGCGAGGGCCTTGCGCAGCGCATCGATCGCGGCGGTTTCGCGAATCCACGCGTCGGCGTTGGTCGAATCCGACAGCACCACAATCTCGAAGCCGCGATGCGCATCGATGGCCGCGAGCGCCTCGCCCATGGCTTGCAGTGCCGCGGTGGTGCGCACCGGATCCTCGTTGTAGATCGGCATGACCAGCGCCGTCAGCGTGCCGCCGGTCCCCGCCTTAGGGTCGGGCACCGGGTCGCGGCGTTTCGATGCGCCGGCGATCACCGAGCCGGCCGAAAAGGCGATCCAACCGAGGGATATCGCGAAGAAGAAAATCATCAGTCCCTGGAGCAGCGTCATGCTGGCGAACCGCACCACTTGCAGCATTTGGTAGACGCCGTAGACGGTGACCCCGAGGCTCACGGTGACCAGGATGAATCGCGCGAACGCGACGGCGGCGGTGGAACGAATCCACGTACGCCGCGGCGGCGTGCGGCGCAGATCCTGGGTCGGCATGCTCAAAGGCGCCTCCGGCGGCATGCCGCCGGACGGTTGGGGATGATCGACGGCGATCGCGGAGCTCACGAGGCGGTCCATCGATAGAGCCAAGTTTCGCTGACCGGCTGATCGGCGCGCATGATGCGCAGCCGCAGTTCGATCAGATCGGCGTTGTTCGGGTCGATCTCGAAGCTGGCGCGTAATCCGTGCAGGGCGCCATTCGACACCAACGCGGTATTGTAAATCTTGCCGTGAGGAGGCCCCGAGATCGAGGTGCAGGCCGTCGGTTTGCTCGCCGGCGCCGACGAAATCCAAAACGAATACGCGCCGCTTACCGTCGAGGCTGGCCCCCGAGCGCGTGGCCACGATCTTACCCAAGCCTTTCGGTAGGGCGGGCTCCGCCAGCCAGGTGACTCGATACGCGAATTGTGCCGGATGCCCGGGATTGAGCGCGTGCGCGGGGCGCCAAAAAACGACGATGTTGTCGTTGGTTTCGCGCCCGGATGGGATTTCTACGAGTTCGACGCCTCCCGCACCCCATTCGCCCTTGGGTTCGACCCACGCGCTCGGCCGCCGCTCGTAAAGGTTCTCAAAATCCTCAAAATCACGCTGTTCACGCGAGCGCTGCACCAGGCCGAAGCCCTGCGGCGGCTGCGTGGTGAACGTCGATAGCTGGAGTTTGATGGGGTTCGCCAATTGCCGAAATATGTGCTCGCCGGTACTAGAGGTGATCTGCAGGCCGTCCGAGTCGTGAACCTCGGGCCGATAGTCGTCGAGATGTCCGCGATTGGTTTCGTCGAACAAAAACATGGAGGTGAGCGGCGCGATACCCACGACGCGCATCTCGGCGCGCGGGAACAGCGTGAGTTCCACGTCCGTCACCGTCTCGACGCCGGGCTGGACGGTGAAGCGGTAGGCGCCGGTGGTGGAAGCGCTCTCGAGAAGGGCATAGATCACGATCGTGGTGGCATGCGGGAGCGGGCGCTCGATCCAAAAATGCGTGAATACCGGGAATTCTTCGCCGGCGGGTTCGGCGGTGTTGAGCGCGAGGCCGCGCGCCGAAAGACCATATAAAAGATGTTGCGCCACCGCGCGGTAGTAGCTCGCGCCCTGGAATACCAGAAATTCGTCCCAGACCTTTTTCGCGTTGATTTGGCTGCGCAGGCGAAAGCCCGACAACGGCAGCGATACCTTGCCGAGTCGCGGCAGGGTGGGGTCCATCGCGAACATCGAGGGGGTCGCCACCAAATCCTGCGCCATGCCCCCTTCGACCGTGGACACGGTCACCGCGGATTGTAAATTGTTTCCCGCGCGCAGCAGCTCGAGCCGGAACGGTACCTGGTCATCGCGCCAAATTCCGGCACCCGGGTTGAAGCGAATGCTGCGATATTGTTCCGGGCTGAGTTTGTCGAGGCCGGCGGGCAAGGTGCTGCGCTGCGGGGCATAGGGGATCCCGGCACGGTGCTTGGCTTCGGCGAGCAGGGTATCGAGGGTAAACGGGTAGCTCGCCGGTGGCTCCCCCGGACGATCATCGCCGCGCGCAAGGCTACCGGGCGCGGCCATCAATGCCACGACTAGCAGTACCCACGAGTTGGTCTTCGAAACCGGCAACACGGTTACCCTTAAAGTTAGCCCGAAGGCCCAATGCGGCAATTTGCCGGCCCCACCGTGTCTTGATGATACGAGGTGCGCCGCCAACGGGCAAACTGCGGGCCGGCGGCCTGTTATAGTTCAATTCCATGCCAGAACGCGCGATCTCCCTCATGGAACCGCAGAGCGCCGCGGCCGTCCTCATGGTGCGCCCGGCCTGCTTTGGGTTCAATTCGCAGACTGCGCCCAGCAACTCTTTTCAGCATCTTCCGCAGGCGGGGGCGCAATCCGAATTGCAGGCGCTCGCGCTGCGCGAGTTCGACGGATTGGCGGACGCTCTGCGGCGGGCGGGAGTAAAGGTCGTCGTGGCGGACGATACGCGTGAGCCGGCCAAACCCGACGCGCTTTTCCCCAACAACTGGATAAGCTTCCATCACGACGGTACGGTGGTGCTGTATCCGATGCTGGCCCCGAACCGGCGCAGCGAGCGGCGCGACGAGGTCATACGCCAGGTGAGCGGCGATGGCGGGTTTCGGATCACCGGCACGGTGGATTTGAGCTATCGCGAAGATCAGGGCAAATACCTCGAGGGTACCGGCAGTTTGGTGCTCGACCGGGTCGGGCATGTGGCCTACGCGAGCTTGTCGCCCCGCACCGACCTCGATGTGCTCGGCGAATTTGCCCAACAACTCGACTATGAACTGGTGACGTTCGAAGCGTTCGACGGCTCGGGCGGCGCCGTCTATCACACCAATGTCTTGATGGCGATCGGCGCGCGGTTTGCGGTGGTCTGCGGCGCCGCGATCACGCAGCAGCGGCATCGCGATGCCGTGTATTCGATGCTGCGGGCATCGGGGCGTGAAATCATCGAGATATCGGCGGCGCAGATGCTTGAGTTTGCCGGCAATCTATTGGAGTTGGCCCCGGCAGGGAAGAATGTCATCGCGCTGTCGACTACCGCGTGGCGCAGCCTCGATTCCGGGCAACGGCGGGCCTTGGAGAGGCATGGCGGCATCTTGGCCGCCGACATTCCCGTCATCGAGCGCTGCGGCGGCGGCGGCGTGCGGTGCATGCTGGCGGAAATACACCTGCCCACCCGCGTTTAGCGCGCCGGCGGGCATCCTGGTGTCATAATCGAGGCATGTGGGAACTCGGTGTCAAGACGCTCATTGCCTATTTGCTGGGTGCGTTGATGGGCAGCCTCGTGCTCGGACGCTTGCGCGGCGTCGATATTCGCCGCATGGGCAGCGGCAATGCGGGCGCCACCAATGCGTTGCGGACCCAGGGCAAGGTGTTCGGCCTCTCGGTGCTGCTGATCGATTTGGGAAAGGGTGTGTTCGCGGTGCTGTGCCTGCCCGGTGCGATGCTTCCCTTTGTGCCTCTCGATCCGCAGTTGTCGCGCGAGTGGCTGACCTTGGCCTGCGGCTTTGCCGTCATCGTGGGGCACGTCTATCCCGTATGGTTCGGATTCCGCGGCGGCAAGGGAGTGGCGACCATGCTCGGGGTACTGGCAGCCATCGAGCCGCGCCTGCTTGTTCCGATGCTCGGCAGTTGGCTCGCCGTGCTGCTGCTCACGGGCTACGTGGGACTCGCCAGCATGCTCGCGGGGGCCGCCTTGAGCATCGCCGTCTTTGTCATGGAGCCGGGGAATCGGCCGCTGTTGATTTTTTGCCTCGCGGTCGAGTCCTTTGTGATCTTCACCCATCGGGCCAACATTGCGCGCATGCGCGCCGGGACGGAGCATCGAGTGAACAAACTGTGGCTGTTTCGCTCCCGAACGGCATAGAGCCCCGCTCGCTGCTCGCACTGTTGGCGGACGGTGAGCCTCACACCGCTGCCGCGTTGGCGCGAGATCTCAAGGTGCAGCGCGCGGCCCTCGGCGAGGAAATCGAGCGATTGCGAGCGCAGGGCATCGAGATCATGACGCTGGCCCGACGCGGATATGGTCTGCCGAAGCCGGTTGAACTTCTGGACGCACGGCGTATACGCACCGGGCTGCGCGAGACCCATGAAATCAAGTTGCGCCGGTTGGAGGTGCTGTTCGAGGTGGAATCGACCAATACCCGATTGCTCGGCCTCCCTTCTCCTCCCGCGGGTCAGGCGGATGTCTGCACGTGCGAATTGCAGCATTCGGGGCGTGGCCGCCGCGGCCGGCGCTGGATTGCGCCCTTCGGCGATAGCCTTGCCATGTCGCTCGGATGGGTTTGGCGAGATGCGAGGCGAGTCGAGCCGGCATTGAGCCTGGCGGTCGGCGTCGCAATCGCTAGGGGCTTGGCTCGCGCGGGTGCGCGAGGCGTATCCCTCAAATGGCCGAACGACGTGTGGTTCAACGATCGGAAGATTGGCGGAGTACTGATCGAGCTCAAGGCCGACACGAGCGGGTCGGCGCATGTGGTCATCGGCATCGGCCTCAATGTTTACTTGTCGGCCGCGGCACGGCGCGAGCTGGAAGAGACCGGGGTGCGCGCGGCGGCGGTGGCGGAAGCCTGTTCGGCGGGGGTTTCCCGCAATGGGTTGGCCGGCGCGCTCTTGGATGAACTATTGAGTATGCTGGAACAATTCGAAAGGGAGGGATTCGCGCCCTTCCGCGATTCTTGGTTGGCGCTCGATGCGCTTCAGGGCCGCACCGCGCAGGTTCTCGCAGGAGATCGCGCCATTGCCGGCACGGCGCGCGGAGTGGATGCGGACGGCGCCCTGTTGCTCGAGAGCTCGGGCCTGATGCACAGATTTATATCCGGTGAAGTCAGTTTGCGCTTGACTGAGGCTGTGGCGTGACGGTTTTGAAGGGCATCGTGTTGTGCCTCGCGCTGGCCAACGTGGGCTACTTTCTGTGGGTGCGGGGCATGTCGAGATCTCCAGATGCAGAGATGGCCGCAACGACGCCGGCGACGCTGAAGCTCGCCTCCGAAGCCACCGGGCGAGGCCGCACCGCCGGCGACGGCGGCGTGATCGGCGGCAGCGATAGCGGCAGAGGCGCTAATGGCGTTTCGGGCGGCGAGGGAGCCGCGCACGACGACGCATCGGCCGGACTCCTCACCAATGTGAAGCGCTGCATCAGTGTGGGTCCGTTCCGGGACGTGGCGGAGGCGGCTCGCGCCGCCAGCACCTTGCGCAGCGGCGGCTATGATCCCAGGCAGCGCGTCGCGGAAGGCGACGTGTGGGCGGGAGTGTGGGTCTACGTACCCGCTCCGGCGACGCGGGCCGCCAGCGATCAAGTGCTGGCGAAGCTCAAGGCGGGCGGCATCGAGGACGCATTGGAAATGCCCGGGCCAAATGACGGATCCGTGATATCGCTCGGGTTATTCAGCGAACCGAAGCGGGCGCAAGCCCGAGTCGCGCAAGCCCAGTCCCTGGGATTCAATCCCGGAATCGCCGATCGAAAGCGCACGGGCAACGTGTACTGGGTCGACATCGATCTGAAGCCGACGGACAGCGTGCTGAAGCCGTCGGATTTGCAGGGCGAGGCCGGACGCATCGTGCGCCTGGAAGTGAAGGGGTGCCCTGCGGTCGGCGGTGCGCAGCCATGACGCGTACCGCCATGACCGGCGTGGCGATACGCGGGCGCGCAATCGTGCTGCGGATCACGCAGGCCATCGGCGCGGTGGTCGGATACGGCGGTCTCGCCGCATTCTTGTGGCTCATCAGCGTGCAACTCTACCGCTGGTTCCGCGACGGGGAATGGACGCATATCGGCGTGAGCGACGGCCTGCGCGCCGCGCTTGCGCGCTGCTGCGCCGACAGCGGCGATACCGGCCGGCTTGCTGCGCTGTGGCACTGGATCGATGCGCCCGTGGATTGGCTGGGGCTGCACAAGGTGCTCGAAGTCGTTCCGGCATCGCTCGCATTGTTCGCGCTGGCCATCGCGGGGAACAGCATTTTTATCTACAGCTGCGACCGCATCGACGAGTTCAGGCGCGGCCGCTGAAGGTCGGCGGCTAGGCGCCTAGCGGGCGGTGCGCGGGCCCTCGCATGCGACCAAAATGCCAAGCGCGATGAGTGCCAGCCGCGCAAGGGTTTAGAATCCGCATCATGTTCGCCATGGTGCTCAACAAACTCAAGACGCCTCTCGAATGGACCGAGGTTGCGGATCGTGCGCCGGGGAGGGGCGAAATCCGTGTGAGGGTTTTGGCCTGCGGAGTGTGCCGCACCGACTTGCATGTGGTCGACGGCGAATTGCCCGAGCCGCATCTGCCCATGATCCCGGGTCATGAGATCGTCGGACGGATCGACGCGATCGGACCCGAAGTGCGAGGCGTTGAGCTCGGCGCGCGAGTCGGGATTCCGTGGCTGGGCTACACCTGCGGCGTGTGTCCCTATTGCTCGATGCAGCGCGAGAACTTGTGCGATCGGCCGCTGTTCACGGGCTATACGCGCGACGGCGGCTACGCGACCGCGGCACTCGCCGATGCGCGATTCGCCTTTCCGCTGGGCGAGCTCGGCAGCGACGTTTCGCTGGCGCCCTTGCTGTGCGCGGGATTGATCGGTTGGCGTGCGCTCAGCATCGCCGGAGAGGCGCGCCGGCTCGGGCTCTACGGGTTCGGGGCCGCCGCCCACATTGTCGCGCAAGTCGCCGCTTGGCAGGGCCGATCGGTATTCGCCTTCACCCGCCCCGGCGATACGGCCACACAGCGTTTTGCATCGAGTCTCGGCGCGGTGTGGGCGGGGGCTTCGGGCGAGGCGCCGCCGGAGCCGCTGGATGCGGCGATCATTTTCGCGCCGGTCGGCGATCTCGTACCCCTGGCGTTGCGCGCGGTGCGAAAGGGCGGCCGGGTGGTTTGCGCCGGGATCCATATGAGCGACATCCCGGCCTTTCCGTATCGGCTGCTCTGGGAGGAGCGGGAACTCGTATCCGTCGCGAATCTCACTCGGGCTGACGGCATCGATTTTTTGCGTCTGGCGCCGCAAGTGGGCATTCGCACCCAAACCACGCCTTATTCGCTGCGCCAAGCGAACCAGGCGCTCGCCGATTTGCGAGCGGGGCGGTTCGAAGGCGCCGCGGTGCTCGTGCCCTAGGGAGCCCTCAGGCCAAGCTTTATTTTACCTCGCCAGTCGCCACCAAATGCTTGCGCAGCGACTTGAGTTCGCGCCGTCGTTGCGGGGTCGTTGTCGGAAACGACAGCCGCAATCCGGCGACCGTATCGAGCACGATCTGAGAGCAAATCAGGCGCGCATTCAACTTGTCGTCCGCCGGGACGACGTACCACGGCGCGTGCTCGGTGCTGGTCGCGCTCAGGCATTCTTCGTAGGCGCGCATGTATTGCTTCCAATACTTGCGTTCCTCGACATCGGCGGTGCTGAATTTCCAGTTCTTCTCCGGCGCGTCGATGCGCGCCAGGAAGCGTTTGCGTTGCTCTTCCTTGGAAAGATGCAGGAAAAACTTGATGATTCGCGTGCCGTTGCTATCCAGATGCCGCTCCAGGCCGATGATCGATCGATAGCGCTCCAGCCAGATGGCTTTATCGCCGCCGCTCATCGCATCCGGCAATCCTTCGGCGTGAAGAATCTCCGGATGGACGCGCACGATCAGCACCTCCTCGTAATAGGAGCGGTTGAAGATGCCGATTTTGCCGCGCTCGGGCAAATCACGGGTGGTGCGCCAGAGAAAATCGTGCTTCAGCTCGGTGGCGCTCGGATGCTTGTAGCTGAATACCTGGCAGCCCTGAGGGTTGACTCCCGACATCACGTGCTTGATGACGCCGTCCTTTCCGGCGGCATCCATGGCCTGAAAAATCAGCAGTATCGCGTGGCGATCCGAGGCATACAGGCGTTCCTGTTGGGCGCTCAGGTTCTTGACGTGAGTTTGCAGGAGCTTCTGGTAATCGTCGGGTTTCTCGTAGGCGGGCGCGACCCGGGTCGGCCATTTCTTCAATTTGATCCGGCGGCCCTCACGAACCCGAAAGTCCTTGGAGTTTATTTTCATTCCGATCCTCTTGGCAATGCCGCGAATAGAGAAAGCCGAAGCGTGCATCGGTTGCCGGGGAATTGCCAGCCTCGCTGGACGCGTGTCCTTTGTGCCGGCAAAAAGATGTCGATCGATGGCGGCGGCCGTAGGCCCGCCCATGAGATGGGTTAAACTGGGCCAACGGCGCCCGCGCCGGCCACTATTGAGTCGGAAAAATAATGAAATCGCACACAGGGGCGCCGCCGGTCCGCCGGGTCCTGCTCGCGAGTTTGATCGGCACGACCATTGAGTTCTTCGATTTCTATATTTATGCGACGGCGGCGGTGCTGGTTTTTCCGAAGCTGTTCTTTCCCGGACAAGATCCGGCCACCGCCATGCTGCAGTCGTTGGCGACATTTGCGCTGGCGTTCTTTGCGCGGCCGATCGGTTCGGCGTTGTTCGGGCATTTCGGCGATCGGATCGGCCGCAAGGCCACCCTGGTGACGGCGCTGCTCACCATGGGCATTTCGACGGTGCTCATCGGTTTGCTGCCGACTTACGCATCCATCGGCGTTCTGGCGCCGGGGCTGCTGGCGCTGTGCAGGTTCGGTCAGGGTTTGGGATTGGGTGGGGAATGGGGCGGGGCCGTGCTGCTCGCGACCGAAAACGCTCCGCCGGGCAAGCTCGCGTGGTACGGCAGCTTTCCGCAGCTGGGCGCGCCGCTGGGGTTCTTGTTCTCGAACGGCGCGTTCCTGTTCATTAGCGCCCGGTTGAGTCCTGCGCAGCTTTTCAGTTGGGGATGGCGCGTGCCCTTTTTGGCCAGCGCCGTGCTGGTGTTGGTCGGCCTGTACGTGCGCCTGCAACTGGTCGAGACGCCGGCATTCCGGCAGAGCATCGAACATGGGGAACGAGTCAGGGTGCCGTTCTTCGCGGTGTTGGGCAAATATCCGCGCGAGCTGCTGTTGGGCACATTCGGCGCGGTGAACACCTTCGTGGTGTTCTATCTCATGACGGTATTCGCGTTGAACTGGGCTACCACGGCGCTCAAGTTCCCGCGCGGCGATTATCTGATCCTGCAAATGATCGGCGTGCTGTTCTTTGGTCTCACCATCCCTGTTTCGGCGGCGCTCGCGGACCGCATCGGCGGACGCAACATGCTCATCATCGCCACACTGGCGATCATCGCTTTCGGCTTCACGTTCGCCCCGCTGTTCGGCGCCCACGACATCGTGAGCATCGGCGTCTTTTTGGCGCTGGGGTTTTCGCTCACGGGCTTCACTTACGGGCCGCTGGGGAGCGCCCTGGCATCGCTGTTCCCCACGCCGGTGCGCTACACCGGAACCTCGCTCGCCTTCAATTTTGCCGGCATCCTGGGCGCATCCCTGGCGCCGTACCTTGCGAACCGGTTGGCGTTCGATTTTGGAGTGGGATACGTGGGACTGTATTTGTCGGCGGCCGGGCTGGTCAGCCTGGTCGCGCTCTTGATGATGGGAGGCTCGAACCAGCGCGGCGTTCAGCCGGCACGAACCTAAGTTCGCGCCCGCACTGCTTGACCGGGCGGCAACCGTGATTCAGCGGCATTTATCTAACATATTCAACGAATTATAGGGGCCTGGGAAACGCCGGTGGCTGCCGCGCGAATCGTCCGGCAAGATGCGCTCATGGCAACTCGCAAAACCGTGACCCTGCATCGACTTCGGGAGATGCACGCGAGCGGCGAAAAGATCGCGGTGCTCACCTGCTACGACGCGATGTTCGCGCACCTCCTCGATGCCTCGGGAGTCGACGCGCTGCTGGTCGGGGATTCGCTCGGGATGGTGCTGCAAGGCCATGCAAGCACATTGCCGGTCTCGATGGAGGAGATGGTCTATCACACGCAGTGCGTGGCGCGCGGCAACCGCAGCGCCTGGATCATTGCCGACATGCCGTTCGGAAGCTATCAGGAGTCGGCCGAGTCGGCCCTGCGCAACGCGGTTCGGCTGATGCAGGCCGGAGCGCAGATGGTCAAGCTCGAAGGGGGGGATTGGACCGCCCCCATTGTGCAATTCCTGGTCGACCGCGACATCCCGGTGTGTGCGCATTTGGGTTTCACGCCGCAATCCGTGCATGCGCTGGGCGGCTACCGGGTTCAGGGGCGGGACGAGTCTGCGGCCCGCTTGCTGCGGCAGCAGGCCGCGCAACTCGCCGAAGCCGGCGCCGGGTGCCTGGTGCTGGAGATGGTTCCGTCGGCCGTGGCGCGCGACCTGACGAAGGAGCTGCCGGTGCCCGTGATCGGTATCGGCGCCGGTGTCGGATGCAGCGGTCAGGTTCTGGTGCTTCACGATATGCTCGGGCTGACGCGAGGGGATCTGCCGCGCTTCGTGCGGAATTTTCTCGAGGGTGGCGCCGATATCGGCGCTGCCGTGCGCAATTATGTGGCGGCCGTCAAGAACGGCCAGTTCCCCGACGACGCCGTACACGGCTTCTGACCCGGATTCCAAGTGCAACTCGTTCAGACGATTGCCGATCTACGCGCGGCGCTGCGGCGACCGCGCGACATTATTCTCGTGCCGACGATGGGCAATTTGCACGAGGGTCACTTGTCGCTGGTGCGGATCGCGCGCGGGCGCGGGGGCCTGGTGATCGCCAGCATCTTCGTCAATCCGCTGCAATTCGCGCCGCACGAGGATTTCAAGAAATACCCGCGCACCCTCGAGAGCGACTGCGATCATCTCGCCGGCGCCGGCTGCGACATCGTGTTTGCGCCCGCCGTCGAGGAAATGTACCCCGAAGTGCAGGAATTCGAGGTTCAACCGCCGGCCGGGTTGGCGGATATTTTGGAGGGCAGCGCCCGCCCGGGATTCTTCACCGGCGTCTGTACCGTGGTGCTGAAGCTGTTCAGCATCGTCGGGCCGAACGCCGCCGTGTTCGGTAAGAAGGATTACCAACAACTGCTGATGATCAGCGAAATGGTCCGGCAGTTCGCACTGCCGATCGAAATCATCCCCGCCGAAACGATTCGCGATCCGAGCGGCCTCGCGCTCTCCTCCCGCAACGGCTATTTGAGCGAGCAGCAGCGCATCGAGGCGGTGCAGCTGTACGCGGCACTGCGCAATATCGCCGGCGAGGTGCGCAGCGGGCGCACCGACTGGCGCCAGCTCGAGGATTCGGCGTACGACCTGTTGCGGTCGCGCGGCTGGCGCCCCGACTACGTGGCGATTCGCCGGCAGGCGGATCTCGGTCAACCGATGGACGGACGGCCGTTGGTGGTGCTCGGCGCCGCCAAGCTGGGCGGCACGCGCCTGATCGACTCCGTCGACGTTTGAATCACGCGAACGCGGCGATGCCGACTCCGGTCATTGATAGCAAGCCGCTTAACGTGCTGTTGCCGACCTTGGGCAGTGCGGGCGATGTGCACCCCTTTATCGCACTTGGGCTGGCTTTGCGCGCCCGCGGGCACCGCGCGACGATTCTCACCAATCCCTATTTTCAGCCGTTGATCGAACGCTTGGGCTTGCATTTCTTGCCGGTGGGAACGCTCGCGGATGTCGACGCCGCGATCGCCGATCCGAATTTATGGCATCCGCGCAGGGGCTTCGAGGTGGTCGCGCGGCGGGTGATGGTGCCGGCTATCGAGGAGATCTACCGCCTGATCGAGGCGCACGCGGACGCCGATACGGTGGTCGCGGCCTCCGGTATCTCGCTCGGCGCGCGCATCGCGCAGGACAAACTCAAGATACCGACGGCCACGGTACACTTGCAGCCCACCATCGTCCGTAGCCTGGTCGATCACGGCATGTTCGCAAACGTGCGCATTTCGGCGTCGCAGCCGATGTGGTTCAAACAGGCATTTTTCCGCTTGATCGACTGGGCGGTAATCGACCGCAGCTTGAAGCGGCCGCTCAACGATTTTCGCGCGACGCTCGGTCTTGAGGCCGTCGATCGGGTACTGCATAAATGGATGCATTCGCCGCAATGCGTGATCTGCTTCTTCCCGGAATGGTTCGCCGCGCGACAACCGGACTGGCCTGCGCGCACGCACCTCGTCGGCTTCCCGCTATGGGACGGCGGCGGCGCCATGGGTGATGCGGGTTGCGCGGCGATGAGCGTACCGCCGGAAGTAGAGGAGTTCCTCGACGCCGGTGAGCCGCCCGTCGTCTTTACGCCGGGGTCGGCGGCCGCGACCATGCAGCGATTCTTCGCAGAGTCGACCGAAACCGCGCTCAGACTCGATGTTCGAGCGATGCTCGTCACCAATTTTCGGGAGCAGCTGCCGCGCGATCTGCCGACGAGCGTGAAGGCCTTCGGCTATTTGCCGTTCAGCGAGGTGCTGCCGCGCGCGGCGCTGCTCGTGTATCACGGCGGCATCGGCACGCTGGCGCAGACCATCAGGGCCGGCATCCCGCACCTGGTCGTGCCGAACGGGCACGACCAATTCGACAACGCCTGGCGAATCGAAAAACTCGGATTGGGCCTTAGCATTCCGCAGGCGCGCTTTCGATCCGACCGCGCCGCGAACGCCATTCGATCGATCCTCGCGGATCGGCGGATGAACGGACAGTACCGGCGGTACGCGGCGAAGACCGATTCGGCCGCCGCGGTCACGCGGGCGTGCGAACTCGTCGAAGGGTTGGCCGTCTAAAGATTCAGGCGCTTGCGGATCGCCGCGCACGCCTGTCGACATGCGTTCGGCGCCGTTGTTTCGACGACGATGACATGCGATCGCTCCTCCGCGCTCAAGGGCTCTGTGTGTTGCAATTGCCAATCGAGCACGTCCACATTCGCCTCGGATGGATCGACGTGCAATTGTTGCCTCTTCTTTATGCGCTCGGCAAGAACCCCGCGATCCGCCTCACACATCACAATCATGAATGGCAAACCCTTGCGCACGGCAAAATCGCGGAACAGGCGGCGCTCGGCGCCGACTAGAAACGCGGCATCCACGATTGTTTTGACGCCCGCGCTCAAGCAACTCTCGGCGCATTCGAGTAGTCGCGCGTAGGCGCGGCGACTCATCGCCGGATCGTAAGGACCTTGCTCCAAACCGCCGTGGATTGCGGGTGCTTGCGAGCCTGCAAGCCGCTGGCGCTCCAGGTCCGATCGGACTCGCACGGCTCCTATCTGCAGTATCAGTTGTTCGCTCAACCAGGATTTACCCGAACCCGAGAGACCGTGCATGATAATCAGCGCGGGACTGAATCGGTTGACGAACGCGGCGGCGGTTTTGACTCGAACCCGCAGGCGGCGCTGAAATTCCTGCCGATGCGCTGGCTCGGATTGTGCGCCAAGCCCGTCCACCATCGCCCGAACCAGGGCTCTGTATACGGCGTAGAAACACAGATGCCGAACGCCGTCGTAGTCGCCGGTGTGCTCGAGATACGCATTCAGGAACGCAAATTCCAGGTCCTTGCGATTATGGGCCGCCAGATCCATAACCAAGAAGGCCACATCGTTCATCACGTCGATCCAGCGAAGCTTCGGATCGAATTCCAAGCAATCGAAGGGCACCAGCTCGCCGCGCCAACGCACCACGTTGCGCGCATGCAAATCGCCGTGGCATTCGCGGATGAATCCCAACGCTTCGCGCAATCGCAACTGGGAAAGCGAATCGCGCAGATAGTCGCGCGTCCAATCGGCGAGAAACTTAAGTTCGGGGAGCTTCACATCCGCGTCGAGGTGCGACAGCAGAATGTCCAAAGTGCCGAGCACCGCGTCGCGCAGATGGGCTGTGTGAGGATAATCCGCGTCCGTGGATGCTCTGGGCGCATTGGCGTGAAATTGCGCCAAGCGCTTTGCGAGATCGATGAATTCTTGCGCAGATACCTCGGCGCGATTCAGCAATTCCGATAACTCTTGCGAGGCCTCGAATTGCCTCATCCGCACGGCATAGTCGATGATTTCGCCTTGTCCCGCGATGCGCAAGCCGGCCGCATCCCGCGTGATGGCAACGACGTCCAAATAAAGATCGGCTGCCAGTGGCCGGTTGAGCCGCAATTCCTCCTCGCACAGGTATTGCCTAAGCGCCAGAGTGGACGTATCGATGAATTCCAATTTGACCCTCTTCTTGATCTTGTATGCAAAGGGACCGGTGAGGATGACAAACGAGATATTCGTCTGGCGCATTTCCAATCGAGTAACGGGATGCGGAAACGCCGACGGCCTCAGCAGTTCCTCGGGTGTAAATGCAGAGGAATTGGCATCTTTTGCGAAGCCGTCCGCACCAGCAGTGATCATCTCTTAAACCCCCAACAAAGTCCTGCGGAGTATAGGGGCCGCCAGGGTACCCGCACCCCATGTCCGACGAGCGGGCCCGAGCGGCGCCGCGGAGCCTTCGCCGTTGAACCGGTGCTATGCGATGAGCGGCTTAAAAGGACGGGAAATCGATGCGCGCAGGTCGAAGCGCCATGAGGATATCGCTGATCGACAGCATGCCGACCAGCTTCTTCCCGTCAACGACCGGCAGGTGACGGAATTTGTTGCTGGACATCAACTCCATGCACTCGCGAACGGTGTCGTCCGCACTCACGCAGATGACTTTCTCGGTCATGAGTTCCTTGACGAGGACGTCCCACGGGGCGATGCGTCTCGGCACGGCCCGTCGGATGTAGTCGCGCTCGGAGAAGATGCCGGCCAGCTCCAAGCCAATCATCACCGGCAACGAGCTGACGCGTTTGGAGGCCATGATCTCGAGTGCCGTTTGGACAGTGGTATCGGGCGTGACCGTAAAGAGCTGCTGGTCTTTGCCTTTCAACAAATCGCGAACCACGCGCATCGTCATGGAGGGCCTCCAATAATCGCGCGCAACCTCTTCCGGGGCGGAGGCGGCGTTAATCGCCTGATAGTCGCGCGCCATGCGAAGGCGTGTCAACATGAATGTGATCCGCCAGGGTAGCCCGACCCCGCCATTTGACGAGCGACCCCTAGCGGGGCAGCCCTACAACCGCGATTGCTGCGCGGCGTGGCGCCACGTAGGATCGAAAGTCCTATGCCGACATCCTCCTTGGCGACGTTCCTGAATTTGCCGCCCATTGCGCGCGGCGGCCAGGGCGATGCCGCGCCCGCTTTGCACGCGCCAGCGCCCTGGCGGGCAAACCTCGAATTGCGCTTCGCGTCCCGGGCGCACCGCACCGCGCTGGTGCACCGGCGGCACAAAGGGCCCCTTGCAGGTTCAGAAGGCGCTTTATCCCGAGGGTCCCGGAATTTGTCACGTCGCGCTGTTGCATCCGCCGGGCGGCATCGCTGGGTGCGACCGGTTGAATATTCGCGGCGCCGTGCAGGAGCATGCACACGTCGTATTGACGACTCCGGGGGCGACCAAGTGGTATCGATCGGCCGGCGGCGAGGCCGAGCAGCGCCTGCAGTTCGCGCTCGACGGAAATTCGGTGCTCGAGTGGCTGCCGCGGGAAAATATTTTCTTCGACGCCTGCAAGGCGGCGATGAGCGCAGAGATCCGCCTGTCGGCAGCCGCGCGATATCTAGGCTGGGAAATCCTTTGCTTCGGCCGCCGCGCGTCGGGCGAACAGTGGCGGCGCGGCCATCTGCGGCTCGACACGCGCATCCTGCGCGAAGGACGCGTCATTTGGGCGGAGCACGCGCAGCTGACCGCCGGGAGCGGGTTCGCCAAATCGCCGATCGGCCTTGCGGGCCGCAGCGTCAGCGCGACCTTTCTGGCGGCGGGGTTTGAAGCCGATGCGGCCTTGCTGCAGCATTGTCGCGCACTCGCCGTGCGCGACGACGGCTCGCGCCACGGCGTCACCTGGCTGCCGGGACTGCTTTGCGCGCGCTATTTGGGGGATTCGTCGGAAGACGCCTTCGGTTGGTTCACCGCCTTGTGGACGCTGCTTCGCCCGGCGTTGTTGGGACGCGCGGCGCAGGCGCCGAGACTTTGGGCCTGCTGATCGGGCACACTTGGGGGCGACATGGAGTTGACGCCGCGGGAGAAGGACAAACTGTTGATATTCACGGCATCGCTGCTGGCCGAGCGGCGGCGTGCGCGGGGCTTGCGGCTCAATTATCCGGAAGCCGTCGCCCTGATCACGGCGGCGATTCTCGAAGGCGCGCGCGACGGCAGGGCGGTCGCCGAACTCATGAGCTACGGCGCGACGATTTTGAGCCGTGAGGAAGTCATGCCCGGAGTGCCGGAAATGATTCCTGAGATTCAGGTCGAAGCGACGTTTCCCGACGGGACGAAGCTCGTCACCGTGCATCAACCGATCGTCTAACAGGGGGCATCGTGATTCCAGGGGAGCTGTTTCCGCAAGACGGCGAAATCGAACTCAACGCCGGACGGCGCACGCTGCGGGTGCAGGTCGAGAACGTCGGCGACCGGCCCATCCAAGTCGGATCGCACTACCATTTTTTCGAGACCAACGAGAGTTTGCGGTTCGATCGCGCGCCCACTCGCGGGTTTCGCTTGGACATCCCGGCCGGGACCGCGGTGCGATTCGAGCCGGGCCAGGGACGCAGCGTGCAGTTGGTCGAATATGCCGGGCTGCGGCGGGTTTTCGGCTTTCAGGGCAAGGTCATGGGTGAACTAGGATGTCCTTGAAAATCTCCCGGCGCGCCTATGCGGAAATGTTCGGCCCCACCGTCGGCGACCGGGTGCGCCTCGCCGATACCGCGCTTGTCGTCGAAGTCGAAAAGGATTTCACGGTCTACGGCGAAGAAGTCAAATTCGGCGGCGGCAAGGTCATTCGCGACGGCATGGGTCAGGGCCAGGGCGCCGCCGCGTCGGTCGCCGACACGGTCATCACGAACGCGCTCATCATCGATCATTGGGGAATCGTCAAAGCCGACGTGGGGTTGAAGGACGGCGACATCTGGGCGATCGGCAAGGCCGGCAATCCCGACGTGCAGCCCGAGGTCACGATCCCGATCGGCGCCGCGACCGAGATCATCGCCGGCGAGGGAATGATTCTGACCGCGGGCGGCGTCGACACCCACATCCATTTCATCTGTCCGCAGCAAATCGACGAAGCGCTCACCTCGGGCGTCACGACGATGATCGGCGGCGGCACGGGACCGGCGGCCGGCACCAGCGCGACGACGTGCACACCCGGGCCTTGGCACATTCACAGCATGCTGCTCGCAGCCGAGGGCTTCGCGATGAATCTCGGCTTTCTCGGCAAGGGCAACGTGAGTCTGCCGGAGCCGGCGCGGGAGCAAATTCGCGCCGGCGCGATCGGGCTCAAACTGCACGAGGATTGGGGCACGACGCCCGCGGCGATCGACAATTGTCTGCGCGTCGCGGATGAGTTCGACGTGCAGGTCGCCATTCACACGGATACGCTGAACGAATCCGGCTTTCTCGAGGCGACGCTCGCGGCGATCGGCGGGCGCACGATTCACACGTTTCACACGGAAGGCGCGGGCGGCGGACACGCGCCGGACATCATCAAGGCGGCGGCGCACGCCAACGTCCTGCCGAGTTCCACCAATCCGACCCGCCCCTATACGGTCAACACGATCGACGAGCATCTGGACATGCTGATGGTCTGCCATCACCTGGATCCGGCGATTGCCGAGGACATCGCGTTCGCCGAATCGCGCATACGCCGCGAAACGATCGCCGCCGAGGATATTCTGCACGACATCGGCGCGTTCTCGATGATGTCGTCCGACTCGCAGGCCATGGGCCGGGTCGGAGAAGTGATCATCCGCACCTGGCAGACGGCTCATAAAATGCGCGAGCAGCGCGGCGCGCTCGGCCTCGACACGGCGCGAGCCGACAACGCGCGCGTCAAGCGCTACATCGCCAAATACACGATCAATCCGGCGATCACCCACGGCATCGCGCACCGCGTGGGCTCGGTCGAGGTCGGCAAGTTGGCGGATCTGGTCCTGTGGAAACCCGCCTTCTTCGGCGTGAAGCCGAGCCTCGTGATCAAGAGCGGCATGATCGCCGTCGGCGCCCATGGGCGATCCGAACGCCTCGATCCCGACGCCGCAGCCGGTGCATTATCGGCCGATGTTCGCCGCGTTCGGGCGCGCGCGTGGAAAAATCGCTGATATTCGTCTCGAAGGCATCGCTCGAGGACTCCGGCGTTCAAGCGCCTCGCGCTGCGCAAATGGGTCGAACCGGTGCGCGGCACGCGGCAAATTCGCAAGAAGGACATGATTCACAACGGCGCGCAACCGCACATCGAAGTCGACCCGGAGACCTACGAGGTGCGCGCCGACGGGGAATTGTTGGTCTGCGAGCCGGCGAGCGAGCTGCCGATGACCCAGCGTTATTTTCTGTTCTGACGGCGCATGACACCTCATGGAACCGCACAAGCCCATCGACCGAGCGATCCTGCCCTTCGACGCGCGCTGCAAGAGCCGGTTGTTGATCACGCTGGAAAGCGGCGAGACAGGCCGCGCTCGTCGTCGAACGCGGCCGCCTGCTGCGCGGCGGCGATCGAGTGCGCCTCGATGGACGATCGGGAAATCGAGATCGTCGCCGCCGATGAAGTCGTTGCTCGAGGCCTCGCAGCGAGGACCCGCTCGCGATCGCCAAGGCCGCGTATCACCTCGGCAATCGCCACGTCGCGGTGCAGGTGATGCCGGATCGATTGCGGTTTCTGGACGATCACGTGCTCGCGCAAATGGTCGCCGGATTGGGCTTGAGCGTGACACGCATCGTCGCGCCCTTCGAGCCGGAGGGCGGCGCCTACGGCCACCATCACGCGCACGGCAGCGAGACTGCCGCTGGCAGCCCCGAAAATTCACGATTTTTCCGCCCCGATGACGCCGCAATCGCGCTTGCGGCTGTTCCAACTTGCGCAGTCAGGCTCTGCCGATCGGCGGGTACAGCCATTCGCACGGTCTGGAAGCGGCGATCGAATCGAAGGTCGTGCGCGACGAGGCGTCATTGCTGCGATGGATCGCTGATCTGCTGGAGTTCTCCGTCGGATCGTTCGAAGCGCCCTGTCTCTTGGCACTCGGCGGAAGCTTGGGCGCGATCGCGACCTCGGCGCCGTGCGGGAACTGAACGGCGAATTTCTTGCGACGCGGGAAGCCGCGGAATTGCGCGCGGCGACCGTGCAGTTGGGATATTCCATGCGCCTCCTGCTGGCGCAGCTGCCGGCGTTTCCGACGCAGATCCTGCAGGCGCTGCAGTCAGTTGATGAGCCTGCATTGCCGTGTACCTGGTCGGCCGCGGCGGCCGCGTGGTCGATTCCGGCGGGCGACTCGCTGCTCGCCTACCTGTGGTCGTGGGCCGAGAACCAGGTGTTGGTTGCCGTGAAGACGTTGCCGCTGGGACAATCCGCCGGCCAGCGCGTGCTGCAGGACATCGCCACGGCCGTCGCAGCCACTGCACTCGGCGCCGATCGCTCCGGGAAGCCGCGCCTGGGCTCGAATTTCGCGCCGGCACTAGCGATTCTGTCCTCGCAGCATGAAACTCAATATTCGCGGCTGTTCAGGTCTTGACCTCATGCCCATGAATGCACCGTTACGAGTCGGAATCGGCGGCCCGGTCGGATCGGGCAAGACCGCCCTGACGTTGCTGCTCTGCAGGGTCATGCGCGATCGCTATGACGTTGCGGTGGTCACCAACGACATCTACACGGAGGAAGATGCCAAGTTCCTCGTGACGCACGAGGCATTGGCGCCCGAACGGATACTCGGCGTCGAAACCGGCGGCTGCCCGCATACCGCGATTCGAGAAGATGCATCGATCAATCTCGAGGCCGTCGCGCGCTTGAGCCGGCGCTTTCCGCGCCTCGATGTGGTATTCGTCGAAAGCGGCGGCGACAATCTCGCGGCGACCTTCAGCCCGGAGCTGTCTGATCTGACGCTGTACGTCATCGATGTCGCGGCGGGCGACAAAATACCGCGCAAAGGCGGGCCCGGCATCACCAAGTCGGATTTGCTGATCATCAACAAAATCGATCTGGCGCCCCATGTCGGCGCGTCGCTCGAGGTCATGGAGCGCGACGCAAAGAAGATGCGCGGGGAGCGGCCATTCGTGTTCACGAATCTGAAGACCGGGCAAGGTCTCGCAGACGTCGTCGCATTCATCGAGACCCAGGGGCTGCTGCGGAAGGGTCGAGAAGCGATTGGCTGAGCTTCACCAGGGGGGCATTTGGGCGGAAAATCCTATAACGAAATGTATCGCAGCGATGGTACGGCCCGCTCCCATTACCTGCGCTACGGTGATTGGCTCAAACATCAGACTGCGGATCGGCTGGCGCAGAAACGTGCGGAGGCGGATGCCCTGTTCCACAGGGTTGGCATCACATTCGCGGTTTACGGTCAGGAGGAGGGTGCCGAGCGGCTGATACCATTCGACATCGTGCCCAGAGTGTTGCCCCTGGAGGAGTGGATTCGTCTGGAGAACGGATTGAAGCAGCGGGTGAGCGCGCTCAACGCCTTCATTCACGATATTTATCACGAGCAGCAAATCCTCAAAGCCGGAATCGTTCCGGCCGAACAAGTCTTGTGCAACCCGCAATACCGTCCGGAAATGCAGGGGGTGGATGTCCCCGGCGGCATCTATGCCCATATCGCCGGCATCGACATCGTGCGCGACGAGGCGGGTGAATATTGCGTGCTCGAGGACAACTTGCGCGTGCCGTCCGGCGTCTCGTATATGCTGGAAAACCGCAAGATGATGATGCGCTTGTTTCCGGAGCTGTTCTCGGATCACCGGATCGCGCCGGTCGACCGGTACCCGGATGTGCTGCTCGATAATTTGCGCAGCGTGGCGCCGATCGGGGTTGCCGATCCCACCGTCGTGCTGCTGACCGCGGGCGCGCACAACAGCGCGTATTTCGAGCATGCCTTTCTCGCGCAACAGATGGGCATCGAGCTGGTCGAGGGTCAGGACTTATTCGTGCGCGATGAGGCGGTGTTCATGCGCACCACGCAGGGCCCGCAGCGCGTCGATGTCATTTATCGACGCATCGACGACGATTTTTTGGACCCTCTGGTGTTCCGGCCCGACTCCATGTTGGGCATTCCCGGATTATTGACCGCCTACCGTGCCGGCCACGTCACCATTGCCAATGCCATCGGTACCGGCGTTGCGGACGACAAATCGATCTATCCGTACGTACCCGACATGATTCGCTTCTATCTCGGGCAGGCCCCGGCGATCGGCAACGTCCACACATGGATGCTGCGTCGGCAAGAGGACAGGGACTACGTGCTTGCGCACCTTGCGGACCTCGTCGTCAAAGAGGTCCACGGCGCCGGCGGTTACGGCATGCTCATAGGCCCCGCAGCGACCAAAGCCGAGATCGCGGCCTTTCGTAAGCAAATTCTGGCAACCCCCGAGCGCTACATCGCGCAGCCCACCCTCGCCCTGTCCACCTGTCCGACATTTGTGGATCAGGGGTTGAGCCCCCGCCACATCGACCTGCGGCCGTTCGTACTGTCGGGGCGCGACATCACGATCGTTCCCGGCGGATTAACGCGGGTCGCGCTGCGCGAAGGTTCGTTGGTGGTCAATTCCTCTCAAGGCGGCGGTACCAAGGATACGTGGGTGCTGGAAGGCCAATGTTGAGCCGCACGGCCGATCATTTGTATTGGATGTCGCGCTACATCGAGCGCGCGGAAAGTCTCGCGCGTCTGGTGGACGCGCACTATCGAATGTCGCTTCTGCCTCACTCCAGCGACGAGCTGAGGCAATCGTTGAGCTCAACGATGACGGCTTTGCACATGGAGCAGGCATATCTCGAGCGGCATGAAACCATCGAACCGCGGGCGGTGTTCGAGTTCGTGAGCTTGGATCGCGACTACGGCGGCAGCATCGTGAGCTGCCTGCGATCCGCGCGGGAGAATGCGCGTGCCGTGCGCGGCTCGCTGACTGCCGAACTCTGGGAAACCCTCAATTCCACCTGGCTCGAGGCCCGCTCGTTGTGTGCGAGGAACGGAGCGCGCGCCGGCATCGGCGAGTTCGTCGAATGGGTGAAGGAGCGGTCCCACCTCACGCGCGGCGTCACCGTCGGCACCATGCTGCGCGATGAGGCGTTTCACTTTATGCGCATCGGCACCTTTCTCGAACGGGCCGACAGCACCGCTCGAATTCTCACGGCGCATCAAGGCGACCTCAAGCCGGACGCCGACGCCGCCGCGGTGCCGGACCCCTACGAATGGAGCGTGCTGCTGCGGGCGCTCTCGGCGTTCGAGGTCTACCGGCGCGTCTACCGCGACGTGATCACGCCTTTCAGAGTGGCGCAGTTGCTTATTTTACGCGACGACATGCCGCGCTCGCTGTTGCGCTGCTGCAAGGAGGTTTACGAAAATCTCAAATCGGTATCGAACGACCAATCCCAGGAAACCGAGCGGCGCGCCGGCGAAATGCATGCCATGCTGCATTTCAGCCGGATGGAGGTGATCATTGCGGACGGTCTGCCGCGCTTTCTGCAACAATTCCTGGCGCGGCTGCGTGACCTGGGCGAGCGCATCGCCGGCGACTTTTTAGTACCTCCGGCGGAGGCGTAAGCTTCATGAAATTGCACATTCGGCACGAAACGCACTACCGCTACGAGCGGCCGGTCAAGTACAGCGTTCAGAGTCTGCATCTGACGCCGAGGCAGGATCCGAGTCAACGTGCGCTTTTCTGGAGTATCGCCGCGCCGGGACGGCGATTCGAGCAAATCGATGCCTACGGGAACATTTCGCATCTGCTCACCATCGAACAGCCGCACCGCGAAATCAAGATCGTGGTGCAAGGAATCGTCGAGACATCGGATACCGAGAGCCGTCACGACGATGGACCGTTGTCGCCGCTGGCTTACCTTGCGCCCACGGCGCTCACCGCGCCGAACGATGAGCTTCGGGATTTTGCGCAGCATGCCTTGCAGCACGCCAACGGTCCGCAGGCGCGCGCCGAGGCGCTCGCCGAAGCGGTGTTCCGCGCCGTGCGCTACAAGCCCGGTGCCAGCGAAGTGTACGACAGCGCTGCGGCGGCGTTCAACAGCGGGGAAGGCGTTTGCCAGGATCACGCCCATGTGTATGCGGCTTGCGCGCGCGTATCAGGAATGCCGGCCCGCTACGTGAGCGGGTATCTGTATACCGGCGACACCACCGATGCCGCCAGCCATGCGTGGGTAGACGTCTGGCTCGGTGCGCAAACCGGCTGGCATAGCATCGACGTGACCCACCAGCGGCCGGCGATTCGTACCTATTGCCGACTCGCCGTCGGCCGCGACTATCTGGACGCCGCTCCGGTACGCGGGGTGCGCCACGGCGGCGGCGGCGAGAGCATGGAAGCCGCCGTGATGGTGGCGGAGTCGGCCCAGCAGCAGCAGTGATGTAGAATTCACCTCATGACTTACTGCGTCGGCTTATTGGTCGACACCGGGCTCGTCTTGCTGTCCGATTCCCGGACCAACGCCGGTGTGGATCAGGTCAATACCTTCCGTAAGATGGCGACGTTCCAGCGGCCGAACGATCGGGCGCTCGTATTATTGTCGGCCGGCAATCTTGCCATCACTCAGGCGGTGGTCAACTTGCTTCACGAGCCGCCCGACGATTCGGACGGGCCCGCCCGGATATTCCGCGCCTCCAACATGCTCAATGCGGCGCGCGTGGTGGGGGACGCCCTGCGTGAGGTCCACCAGCGTGATGGCGAGTACCTGAAGGAGCACGGCCACGAATTCAATGGGACATTCATATTAGGCGGGCAGATCAAGGGCGAGGAACCGCGGCTGTTCCATATTTATTCCGCCGGCAATTTCATCGAATCCTCCGTCGAAACGCCTTATTTTCAGATCGGCGAGTCGAAATACGGCAAACCGATCATCGACCGGGTGATAGCGCGGAGCAGCAGCCTGGCGCAAGCCGCCAAGTGCGCGATGATCTCGATGGATTCGACCATTCGGTCCAATCTTTCGGTGGGCCCGCCGCTCGACTTGGCAATCATCCGCCGAGACGAATTGAAGCTTGCGACGCACATCAGCATCGATCTCGACAATGAATACTTCAAGATGATTCGAACCCGCTGGGGCTTCGCGCTGCAAGAAGTGTTCAGTACATTACCCAATCCGAATTGGTGAGGCCATGCAATCAATAGCGGTCGGAGCCACGGGCTCGTTCACACTGCTCATCGCTCCCGAGCATCTCGCCAGCCGTTTCAAGGATGCGACGTTGCCTCCGGTTTTGGCGACGCCGGTCATGATCATGATCATGGAAAACGCGGCACTCAACGCGATCAAGCCTTTTCTCGACGCGGGTGAAAGCGCGCTCGGCACGCGCGTTGACGTGCGCCATCTGGCGGCGACGCCGGCGGGGCGGCGCGTCACCGGCGAGGCGAAAGTGACCAACGTCGATGGGCGGCGCATCGAATTCTCGATTCGCGCGACCGACGGGAGCGAGGAGATCGGAGTCGGCACCCACGAACGCATGGTGATACAGCTGGCGAGGTTGTCCGAACGGATGAAGGCGAAATTCGGCTAGCGATTTGGGTCAGTCCTGCCTCAGGAATCGTTCGGCCACCTTGAGATCGCGCAGCATGGAGCGCTTCTTCGTCAAGTGTGTCTGCATGCGCTGCAGAATGTCGTCGAGCACGCCGACCGCCTCGCGTATGTGAGGTCCTTTGTTGAGCATCACGCACTCGGCGCGCTGGCTCATCGCGGCATCGGTGATTTCCGCGCGCGACGGAACGCCTTCCTTCGCAAGATTCTCGAGCACTTGTGTCGCCCAGATCACCGGTACGTGTGCGGCTTCGCACATCCAGAGAATCTCCTCCTGTACTTCCGCGAGCCGCTCGAAGCCGCATTCCACCGCGAGATCGCCTCGTGCAATCATGACGCCGCAGCGCGTTGAACGTAGGGCGGCGAACAGCATTTCCGGCAGGTTCTCGAACCCGCGGCGGGTTTCGATCTTGAGAATCAAGCCGAGTTTCTCGCCGCCGAGCCGCTTGAGGTGTTGTTGCAGGAGTTCGACGTCGGCGGCGCTGTTCGCAAAGGATAGCGAGACCATGTCGGCGTGTTGAACCACGAACTCGAGAGTTTCGATATCCTTGGCGGTGAGCGAGGACAGCCGCAAGACGCTGTCGGGAAGATTGATGCCCTTGTCGCCGCGCAATTTTTCGCCGCAGGCGCGCGCCCGGTGGATCTTCACCGTGGCGCGCTCCGAATCGATGTTTTCGATCACTGCGGTGATCTTGCCGTCGTCGAAACAGATTGCGTCACCGCTGTGCACGTCCTCGAATACTTCGGGCAAAGTGCAGCCGATGGCGGCGGGCGTCAGCACGCGACCGCAAGAGTCGTGGCTCGCCGGGCGGCCCGGCTTGAGGCTGCGGTCGATCAGCAGCGTGTCGCCCACGTGCAGCACGATGGGGCGCTCGTTCGAGATGAGCTCGCCCACGACCGCTGTGGCCGCTTTGCCTCTCGAGGCGGCCCGGCGCATGGTGGTGCCGGTAGTAATGTAGCTTGTCTTGCGCAGTTCCGCCCAAACGCCCTCGGCGTCGACCTGCACCACTGTCAAGACTCGGCGCGCACCGCGGGCATCGGTAAACTTAAGGCTATCGCCGGTTTTCAGCCGCTTCAACCACCCGGCCGGCAACGGCAGAGTCGCATTTGCCGGCGTTGGTGAACCGCGGCCGCCCGGAGCGCGCGAGCCATACGCGGGCGGGTGCGGTGATTTGCCCGTAAAGATCGCGCTCGGGACTGATCTTGAGAACGGCGGGGCCCGCTTCCAAGGGCCCTGTGCGTAGCTTAGGTCCGCCGAGATCCATCTCGACGCCGCATGGCCGGCCCAATGCGCGGCTCGCACGGCGCACGTGTTCGATCATCTTGATCCACGCATCGGCATCGTCATGTGCGCAGTTGATGCGCATGCAGTCCATTCCGTTGCGTACGAGGTCGTGCACGAGCGTGTAATCGTGAGCCGCCTCTGTGGGCATGGTGACCATGATGCGCACTCGCCGATTGGCGGGGGCCGGACCGAGCAGGGCTTCGGTGTGCGCGGCAAGAAGTTCCTGCTGGATTGCCGGCTCGGCATCCGCGGAGGTTTGCCCACCCTCGTAGCCGGCAAGCGCCTGCAATGCGGTGCGTACGGCGGCGACGGACGCGAGCACGTTGGCTTCTGACCGCCCGAGCGACGACAAGCCAAGCGCCGACAGCTTGGGCTGCAGTGCTCGCAGATCGTGGCGGCGCAAGGCCAAATAGTGGATCAGGTTTCTTGCGCTCTCGCGATAGTCCGGCGGAACGCCATCGATGAAACTGCAGCTTTCAGCGGCGACGCTTTGAATGTCGGCATAGAGAGAGTCCAGCTCGCTGCAAAGCGCCGCGATTTCCCGCCTGCGATCGCGCGATCCGGAATCCGAGTGGGAGGCGCGATCGGCGCGTACAGGCAGTGCGGGCATGGCGGAAACATTCAGTGGGCGGCGGCACGCCCGGTACGTGCACGCAGTATGGATCTCGTCTTGCTCAACGCCAGCACGATCAGAAAATTGGTGATGCGCGCCCGCACCCCCAAACGGTCAAGCTCGGATCTGAATACGGCGGCGACCTCGTTCGTACCAACTCCCAATTTGTCCGACAGCGCCGCGATGGCGTGCACATACTCCTTGTCCGATGGCGGTACTGTTTCGGTCAACCCGACCCGATGCCCGTCGGCGATATGCTTTTCCAGCGCGTGCAATTCATTCACCACGATTCTGAACGACCCGGGGGCAATCTTGCAGGCGTCCTCGGCCGGTAGGAATAAGGGGAATCCACGACCCACGTCTGTAAGTGCATGATTGTTCGGGTGCTTGTAACCTGTCTGTCACAATCTGTGCCTGGCGTTTGGAAGGGCCGACGACTTCCATCGCGGCGCCGAAATTTCCGCGCACCCGAAACCCAAACCCGCGGTCGCGGTACATACAGAAGGCAGCGCGATTGCGCTGCCGCAACGCTCCCCGGCCGAGTTGGTCGGGAAGAGCTTCTTCTGTTCAGACGGAGATCCACATGGACACCCCTCTTGATTCACGCCGGTTTGCGCGAAGCGCGGCATTTGCGGCGCTGGTTATCGTACTGGCCGGCTGCGGCGGTTACGGATCCGGCAACGGCTATGGCGCCGGCAGCATGACCAACACAACCACGAACACGACGATCTCGGGTCCGATACTGTTGACGCTTAAACCGCCGACGACCATCGGTTCCACACTGGATCCTATGGAGCACGGCGGTAACCCCTATGGCTTGACCGTGGCCATGGTCACGGCGGGGATCATCACGGCGGGTGATTTGATCGCGTGCAATTTCAATGACGGTGCAACGATGACCCAGGGTATGGGCACCACGGTCATTGGCCTGCATCCCATGGCCGGCGCGATGCCGTACCGAATCGCCCAGTCCGCGAACCTACTGGGCTGCTCCTCTCTCACGAGCCTTCCGGACGGGAGCCTGGTCGCCACCGGCAGCCAGGCGAACACCACGGTGATTGTTTCACCGGTCGGTAACATATCAACCCCTTTTGCCGCCGATATATTTGCCGAGCCCTGGAGCGCCATTTATGCGAACCACGGGGGCAACGTCTATGTGTATGTCTCCAATGCCACGACCGGCACGATTGACCGCATTACCTTGAACGGCGATGCGCAGAGCTCGTTCACCGAGATTGCCTCCGGGTTCAGCACCAACTTGGGCAAGCCGGGGGCGATATCGGCGCCCGCGGGTCTGACCTACGATGCCGCGAACGACACACTTTATGTGGTCGACACCAACGCCAATCGTGTCGTCTCATTGTCGAATGTCTCGGCCATCGGGACGGACGGCGTGATGGTCACCGGCACGACATTCGCGGGGGTCTCGGCAGGATCCGCCAAGGTCATCGCCTCCAAAGGGCTGCTCAACGGTCCGATCAGCGGCGCGTTGCTCGTCAACGGTAATTTGGTGGTGGGTAACACGCTCGATCCCAATGGCACCAATCTGTTGATCGAGATTTCGCCGTCGACCGGCATCGTCGCCTCTAAAAACGTCGACACCGGCGCGGCCGGCGCGATTTTCGGCATCGTCGCAGTGCCGACAACCATTACGACCATGGGGGCGTATGGCACGACAAACACGAAAACCAACCTCATTTATTTCAATGACGACAATGACAACACGGTGAAACTGCTTGCGCAATAAATGCGCGGCAGCCCGGGAGCTCAACGCCGTGCCGCCGGCGCTACGAATGCGCCGGCGCGATTTGGATGGTCTTGTTCAACGGGCATTGCTCCCTCGAGTTGCCACAGGTTTTTCCACTTCATGCTTGAATGCATCGAGCGTGGTTCCCCAGAACTGATCGAGCCAACGCCGCAGTTCCCCGAGGCCGTCCGGATTGATGCAATACACACGACGCGCCCCGTCCGTTCGATCGACCACGAGGCCCGCCGCCTTCAGGGCTTTGAGATGCTGCGACACGGCGGGCCGGCTCACCGGCAGCGCGGAGGCAATGACGCCCACCGAGGCCGGGCCATCGCGTAATCGTTCGAACACGGCGCGGCGAGTCGGATCCGCGAGTGCCGTCAATGTCATTGAGTAAGCCATTGCTTACGGTAAGCAATAGCTTACCGAATATCAAGAGGCGTGTGAGAGCCGCCGCTGCCTTCGGCTGGGTGGCTCCAATCGTTGAGGCTGACGGACCGGCGGGGCGCCGAGCTAGCGCGATTCTGCCGCGATCACCGCGAGGCCCTGCAGCACCAGATCCGGCACGATCTCGCCGCGCGTACGCATGGTGCCGGTGATCATCCCCGCATCGCCGCCCGTGATGAATAATTTGGGCTTTACGCCGGTGCTTTGTTCGATCAATTCGGCCGCTCGATCCGCCATACCGGCCAGGGCGAACACGGCGCCGCGCGACACCGCGCCGATGGTGTTGTTGGCCAAGACGCCGGCCAACGACGGGGTGCTGTGCTGCGCCGCTTCGGCGATATCGCTGGTCTTGCTCATGAGGGACTCGCGCATCATGTGAATGCCGGGAACGATCAAGCCGCCGAGATGCCGGCCGGCGGCATCGACGCTGTCGACCTTGACGGCCGTGCCGACATCCACCACGCACAGCGCGGAGCGCGCCTTGGTCCACGCGCCGATCAAGGCCAACCACCGATCGGATCCCAGCAGGTTAGGGTTGAGATAACCGTTGGTGAGACCCTGAAATTCGGCTGCGGCGGTGACGAATTCGACCTCGACGCGATACGCCTTCTTAGCCAGCCGCGACAGGGTCTTGGCCATTTTGAGACCCGCGACATTGGAGCACAGGACGCGCGTCGGTTTTTGACCGGACTCAAAGAGCGCCGCCCTCCACATGCCGGGCTTGGCGCCTCGGTGCAGAATGGCTTGCTGATCCGATAGCCCGGTGCTGGTGAGCCAAGCCCACTTCAGGCGGGTATTGCCTACGTCAATGACCAAGATCATGCGTTACTCGACATCTTGATGGCGCCGCCAATCCCGATAAAGCGCGCAAGGATAGCATCGCCGGGTGCGCGCCATTCGAGTCGGGCGGCCTAGCCGCCGGGCAATCCCGCAGAACGGGACAAGGGATAACCCTAGGAAAATCGAGCAGAATCGCCGCAGGGTGCTCGAGATCAATCATCGGCGTGAAACTCTGGTAATTTTGCCGCATGCACAGTCAAGAGCAACAACGGCCTGGTGAAGCGGTGACCGCGGTGGATTTGAAGCGAGCCATCGTCGATGTGGCCGATTTCCCGCGACCGGGCATATTGTTTCGCGACATCGCGCCGCTGCTGCGGGACCACTTCGCCGCGACGCTGCAGGCTCTCGATGCGCTGTTGACGGACGCGGAATGGAAGTCGATCGACGCGCTGGCGGGCATCGAGTCGCGCGGCTTCATCCTGGGAGCGGCTTCGCCGGCCTTCCTCGGCCTCGGCCGCCTTGCGGGGCGTTCGTCGAGCTTTTCGCCCAGGGTTCCCTTCCAGTCTCCGACCTGTAGCGGAACGGTGTCGAGCCGCTTGCGCAGACGGCCAACTCTGGGAATGCGCCCCACTGCTTGGTTTGGTTTCCCTGCCAGATCGCGGTGCAGACGACAATGGGAAGGGCGACGACGAACGGAATGAAGGCGAGGAGGGTTTTCATGGGTGAGTGGTGAGTAGTGAGAGGTTGGTGCGGAGCAAACGTCGAGAAAATGGGCGGCTGATGATGCGCAGGGGAGTCCGTTGATATTCGAAGTCCACTCACTTACTCACCATTAACGACTCACAAATTACGCCGCCGGAGCTTCAACGACGTGGTAGCGATCCAAGCGACGGCTGCGTTCTTCGATTCCGTTGACGACGCCCCGACGACTTTGACGCCGGCCAGCTTCAGTCGCTCGTTCGCCTCGTAAACCTTGTTGATCCGGCTGTGGTCCCGCAAGACGGACAGAATCGCGCCGTCCGCATGGGCGCCGAAGAAGAGCGCGTTGGCGACCTTTAGGACCGGTCCCGTGTCGATCACGATGAACTCGAAGCGGGCTTCCAATTTTCCGAGGACTTCGGCCGCCTTCTCCTTGCCCAGGCCCATCACCGCGGTCGCGCAGCAACGGCCGGCTGTGACCATCCAGAGATTGTCGGCCGGGGTCGGGCGGATCACATCGTCCACTTCTACGTCGCCGCGCAGCAATTCGCAAAAGCCCTCTTCGTTGTCGAGCCCGAATACAAGGTGCGCGCCAGGATGACGTAAATCGGCGTCGATGAGCAAGGGCTTCCGGCCGGCGCGGGCCAAGCTTGCAGTCAACTGGCTGGAGACGGTGGTCTTTCCTTCTTGTTCGCCGGCGCTGGTGACTAAGAACACGTTTGACGAGCCGGCGGTGGCATTTCGCACCAACGTCGCCCTGATGCTGTTGATCGACTCGGCCACGAGGCCGTGCGTCACTTGTCTGGGACCTCGATCGCAGCCCGCGGCGTCGCAAGTTGGGCAAGTCGCCCATCACGCGGATGCCCAAACCGTCGTTCAGCTCATGGGCCGCGTTGAGCTTTCGCGACAGGAACTCGATGAACGTCACTCCGACGATCGCCAGACCGAATCCAGGCAATGCGGCAAATACGGTCACGATGAATTGCAGCGTCGGTTTGCCGGCTAAGGGGGGCTTGCTTGCTGCAGGATCGACACCCGCGGCGCGGCGTCCAATTCGATCTTGCGCGTTTCCAGCGTCCTTCCCATGTCGTGGACAATGCCTTTGCATTCGTCGAGGTCCCGGCGAGCTGCTCGGCTTCGCCGGTGAATTTCTCGAGCTCTTGGACATCTTTGGCTTTCGTATTGATTTCGTCGGTGATCGTGTTGTATTGGAGGTCGAGGAGCTGATGTTCGGCCAGGCCCTCGGTCATCGCGGTGCTAATCCTCGCCGGTTCGCATGAGCTGATCTTGGACTTGTCGCTCCGCCGTGCTCTTCGCTTCTTCTATGATTTGCTTCAGGCTGGCGATTTCGTCTTCGGCGCCAATGTAGCCGGGTCGGTGTGCTTCTTAATGACTTTCTCAATTCGCTTTCTGACGCTTGAGCTGTCCGAGCTCGAAATCGATCTGTTGAATCTGCGGGTCCTCGAGATGGTGCCTCGATTTCTTCTTCGGGCACGTTGTTCTTCTCGGCGAGTTCCTTCTTCATTTTACACAGGTTCAGCTTGAACTTGAGATCGGAGAGTTGCTTCTGTATGTCAGTTCGTGCTCGCATCAGCGTATCGAGTGCGTCCACTTGCATCTTGTACTGCACCTTGGCCGTCTGAACGTCTGTCGTGCCGATCTGCAGGCCGAGGTTGTAGAGCTGCTGTTCTTTGTCGGATACTTGCTTTTGTAGGAGTTTAACTTCTTTTCGAGGCTCTCGACCTCGTTCGCCTTTTCGTCGTGTGCACGATTGACGACTTCGCGC
>CAWCBJ010000012.1:0-49761 GCA_963793685.1 uncultured Gammaproteobacteria bacterium
GTTCCACCACTTCACCACGCCGTGGACGGTGCCTGTCGACGCGTGTCGTTCCGGCGGATTGGCGGTTGCCTTCGCTGCCAGGATCTCGGTGACCTGGCGGCACTTCAGGCCTTGCCCGACACCGATGCGAACGGTGTCGCCCGATTGACGCTGAGACCCGCGCGGGCAAGGACCGAACCATGCAGAAAGACATCGGTTCCATCTTCAAGTGCCATGAAGCCGAAGCCCTTCTCGGCGTTGAGCCATTTGACGCGGCCGAACACGACGGCTTCCGTTGTTGTTATTGGCCCACGCTGCTGGGCGGGGCGATTGCGGCGAGGGGGAGCTGAATATCTGGGTACCCTCATTGCGCCGTTGCGATGTGCGGGGCGGCTGATCGAAATATGACATTGCTCTCGTCGGTTGGAGAATGCAGCCTGCACTCGACGAAGCGGACAAAAATCCAATGACGGCGAGAGGCCGCATGGCACGCAAAGACTGCGAGCCGGCGCAGCATATAGGTCGACGCAGCGGAAAATCCAAGCACTCCCGCCTTTTGCGTCCGATTGACCTAAGTCAATGCCGATGGCTCCGCTCAGCGCAAGGTTAGGCTCACTCTTGCGGCAGCCGGGAGTGTGACCGCCATGCCTGAAATCAGCTGAGCACCTCGTCCGGAGTTACGAGCAGGAACTGAATCAGCTTCGTGGGCTGATCCTCGAAATGGGCGGCATCGTCGAGTCGCAGGTCGCATTGGCCACCAAGGCCGTGATGGAACGCGACACTGAAGCGGCGACCCAGGCGGTCGAGGCAGATCCCAGAGTTGACGCATTGGAGCGGGACATTGAGCAGTTCGTCATTCGCCTCATCGCTCTGCGCCAGCCGATGGCGGGTGATCTCCGCCTGATCATCGGCGCGCTGAAGGCCAGCGACGACCTGGAGCGTATCGGCGACTACGCTGCCAACATAGCGAAGCGCGCCATCGTGTTCACCCAAGCGCCCCCATCGTTCTCACTCGTTGGCCTCGCTCACATGGCGGAACTGGTGCGGCGAAATCTGCACAGAATGATCACCGCGCTCGATGACGGCGATGCCGCTGTGGCGGCCGATGTTTGGCGTGCCGACAAGGCAGTGGATGACATGTATAATGCCGTGTTTCGGGAGCTGATGACCTACATGATGGAGAACTCACACAACATAACGCCGTGTACTCATCTGCTTTTCGTTGCCAGAAATCTTGAACGCATCGGCGACCATGCGACCAACGTCGCTGAGACCACGTACTACGCGGCCACCGGCGAAGAGCTGCCTGGACCGCGACCGAAGGCCGAAAGCGACATCTACCTACCATAAGGCGATCAGGAGGCCACGGTGATAGATCTGACGACGGGAAACGAGGTGGAGGTCCGGTCCGGTTTCATGCTCGTCCGAACGCCTCGGAATGGCGACCTTCCGCGCGACTATCTGCGCGCTTTCGAGACAGTGGGCAGGGACGGCCTCGCTCACCTGGCATATGGTGCGCGGAGAGCCGCCCACATATTTGACAGCCGTAAGGAAGCCGAGGACATCGTGAGGCGCCTTCATCGGCGAACCACGTTCGGGGCTTATGACTATTTGGTTGAGGAGTTTGTAGGACAGGCCGGCGCTCACCCGGCTTGACGCTCGGACCGTGTCGCTTGGTTCCTGCGTATCCGAAACCGCCGCAGCGCCTACTGCTCGGGCCTGCGTCTCGGCAAGCTCCCAGCCGAGCGCATTGATCTCAGCCAGCACCTGCTCATCAACGAAGCCTTCGCCCATCGAGCAATACCAGTCCATGTAGTCGCCCTCGCAACGCAGCATGGCCACGATGCTGCCGGCGTGCCGCCAACTGCAGTGCCAAACCGTTCCGGTTGCCACATGGCGCCAGGCCGTGTTGCAGAGCGCGCCAGAGAGCAGGGTGGCAAATATGTCGCTCTGCACACGAGTTCCCTGATGTGCTGGTACAACCCAAGGTCGCGCTCGAGACCGGGCGTCAGTGTCCTCGCCTACCAGTCAACGTCATCCTGATCAGCATCACGCTCGTCGATAAAGCGCAATGCAACGTGGTGGGCGTGTCCGACTGGACCAGCCGACCGACGTCCGCGGGCGAAGAGGCATCTGATGGTAGCCCGGAAGCAGCACCGCGCCCTGCTCCACACCAGTGAGCGCGCCTTCGCCATGTCGCAGCGCTGGTGCGGCTTCACGATCCGGCTGTGCGTTCCAGGAATTCAGCCAAGGCCATCGTTGATCTCTATCTGCTCGAGCTAGTCGTCGGGTCGCGCCGCCGTTACAGAAGCTCGCTACCGGGTCGCACCACATGGGTGCAACCCGGCGGTCTTGCCAGACCTGCGCGAGAGATACAGCGATCAGCCGGCCTTGATCTCGACCTTGCGTTCCGGCTTGATCGCCTCGGGCTTCTTCGGCAGCGTGACCGTCAGCACGCCATTGTTGAAGCTCGCCCCGATCTTGTCAGCATCCACGCCGATCGGCAGCGAGAACGAGCGCTGGAAGGCGCCGTAGCGGCGTTCGGACAGGTGGTAGTCCTTCTTCTTCTCTTCCTTCTCTTCCTTTTTCTCGCCCTTGATGGTCATCACGTCATCGGTGACCTTCACCTCGACGTCCTTCTCCTCCATGCCTGGCAGCTCGGCGGCGACCTGGTAGTCCTTCTCCCGTTCGACGATGTCGACTGCCGGCGCCGTGACGCCGCGTCGCCAGAAGGGCTCAATGTCGAACGAGTGCGGGACGGGAAACGCCAGAACCCCCGATCGAAATCCTCGAACAGCCGATCGACTTCACGGCGCAGGCTCTCGAACGGACGCCAGGCGGCCGGCACTGCTGCGCGCTCTGCAGGCTTCTCCTCGGTCTTCGCAGGCACTTTCGTCTCGATGTCAGCCATGATGCATTCCTCCTCTGATCAGCGGCGAGGACCACTATCCAGGAGCGGTGGTCCGAACCTTACGTAGCGCCGGCCGGGTTTGCGCGCGTTGATTCAGGTCAATCGTTCGCCCAACTCAGCCCTTGCTGGGCAGTGCCGCATCGATGGGCAACGAATGCAGCAGCACGGCCGTCACGGAACCCCGCGGTGCTGATCTCCAATGCCGCGATATCAGTGTCCGGATCGCGGCCGAGGGTCCGGGCTGAACTTTGGCTGCTGTCGTCCAGAGTGACCATCACGGCCGCCACGACGTGATTGTTCGTGACGATGGTGCCGTCTGCCTTGATGATGAAGCCGGAGGCACGGGCTTCCACGGCGCGACGAGATCTGCGAAGTCCGGGAGAGTGTGGCGCGACAGCGTAGTCGGATGGTTGAGCGGTGTTTTCGGTGCCCTGGGGATTACAGGCTTCGCCGCGTCCGGCAATTCCTCCTCGCCGAGGACGGGATCGAATGTTGGTCGGTCCAGAGATTGCCGCGCCATTCAACACGTGGGCTCCAGGACCCCCGCCGGTCCTTCGGGTTCGAAGCGCGGATCATCGACGCGTTCTGCTCTGACGACTGCTGCGCGGGTCCAGGGCGGGAAGCGCATACCTTGCCCCGGCCGGAAACCCGTCTTCACGTCAAAAGCTTCCGCAGCGACGGTCCGCGCCTGTCGCTCGTTCGCCGCCCTCACGATGACTTGACCGCGGTGCGAACTCGCCTCCCAATCCGGATCGTCCAGATCCACGGGGATCAGTGACCATATCGGCATTGCGTTATCCTCCTCACTTAAGAGGCGTCAGGATCGCTACTTGGTCACCGGTTTTCCTTGATGCAGATCAAGGTAACCGACCAAGATCGCTGCAATGGTGCAGTCAAGAGAGCCCAGCCGCTGACCAGCGGCCGGGTGACCGTCAGACGTAAGCAGAGGTGCAGCATGAGGAAGACTGGCAATCCCGGCCCCGCAGCAGGCCCACGCCGGTGGGGTCGTGCACAAAGCCGCAGCGTCACCGATCCCTATAAGTCACACGAAAAAGCCGCACGAGCCGACGGTCTGCCCGCAGTGCGGCGCGGTTTATCACGAGGGTCATTGGCAGTGGGTCGAGCGGCCCGCAGGCGCGCATGAAGAGCTTTGCCAAGCGTGTCACAGGTTCAACGATGAGTTTCCGGCAGGTGAAGTGCATCTGCGCGGCACGTTCCTGGCACGGCACCGGGACGAAATCCTGCATATCGTCCGACGCCAGGAAGAGATTGAGAAGCCGGAACACCCGCTCAATCGCATCATGAAGATCGAGGATATGGGCGATCAAACTGTCGTCACGACGACAGAGATCCATTTGCCCCGACGGATCGGCGAGGCGCTGAAGAGCGCGTTCGACGGTGATCTTGATTTCCACTACGACGAGGACGGATATTTCCTGCGAGTTGCCTGGCGCCGCGACGATTGACTGGAACACGTCGCGGTCGCGGTAGAACCGAGATATCGGAATACGGAGCATTGCTTGGAGATGAGCCCACTCATCCGGGGCTCTGTCAGCTTTCGCGCCGGACAGCTGCTAACTCGAAGCCATTGGGTATCTTACGTTCAAGCGGTTGCAAGAAGGTGCAAGGCAATCGCGGTGCACATGTGCCGCCAGCGCCGCACCGCGGCAGGGAACATGTTGCCTCATCCGGGATCGACAGCGGAGAAAGTTCCGCAGTTCATCGTAGGCGCGGCAGTAGTGTGTCGCGGTCGCGGGGCGCTTCAATCCAAGCATCGGTCGACATCGGCTCTTAATGCCGCGATGGTCCTGCTCAAGTCGGTTGTTGAGGTACCGATTTGTCCGGTGCCGGACGCTTTTGCCGAGCTCGGTCCGGATCGCACTGGGATAGGCGTCATGGCCGTTGGGGGTGACCCGATCCGGCGTGACCAACGCGCGGTGCGTCCAGACGTTGGGCGACCCCCAATTACCGTTGTTTGCCAACGCGCGGTGCGTAGACCAACATAGCTCAATAAAGAGAAAACGGAGACCGTATGGCGGAAGGGATGCTCGGCCGGGTCCTAGGGGATGAGGGCGACAAACCGGAGGTCGAGACTCCGGACGCTCTCCCCGGTGCAGAAGCGTTCGCTTCGGCCATGGCCGCCGGCATTGCCAGAAATTCGATAGGAATGGCATTGACATGATTCAGCAAAAACCTGAATGTGCAAATATTGCGAAATGGGACTTGCGCAGCAAGAAAAGATAATTTAGCGGGGAGGGTGAAGGCGTGCACCGGAATTACGTCGATCACAAGCGCCTCATGCGCGAATCGACCGATTGCGTGCATAGAGCTCTATACAGCGACAATCCCAACGAACAATTGGTCGCCAGCCGGTTATTGGAGAGCCCAGCGGCATTTCGGACCTGGGAGAGCGAGCATTCTGGCCTGATGCGCGAGGTCGCGAACCCCAGCTTCAGGCGTACTCAAGCGGCCCTGCTTAAAAAGGTGACATTTCGGCTGATCCACCGCAAGGCGCTATTCGAATATCTGCGCGATGAGCGAATTCCGGGCAGCGTGCGCCGACGCATCATCATCTCTTTGCATCCGACGCAGGACTATACCCGATCCGTCATTGCCGAGCATGGACTGTATCTGCGCAAGGCCTGCAGCTTTCTGTGCGCGAGCCACGTCGGCGGCAATGTCGTGCGCGACCCCGGCTTCTTCGATCCGATGAGGCGCTATCAGGAGCTCTACGCGGAGTACTTCCAAATCTTTTGCAGTCCGCATTCCGGCCCGGACTCCGCCGGTACTGAACCGCAGCGGGAGTTGCTGCCGTTGTTGAAACACCAGCTCGAAGAGTGCCGCAAGGCGATCATAAATCCGCAACCGGAAACGGAGTGGCTGATGCGAGAAGCTGAATTGCGCCAACCCACCGGCGATACCGTCCGGCTGCCCCGGCTGGGCGGTTTTCAGCGGAAGCCCTAGACCTCGTGGTCTACTGATGGGAAGCAGGCGATTAGGGCTTACGAGAGAGAAAGCGTATTCGTGGATTGCGCACCGATAACCTCCTGCTTGAAGGCAAAACGGGGCGCTTTATTTTCTGGACATCAACTTAAGACGTGACGCTGAAACACGCGAAGTAATTGGGCTACCCGTTAGCTGCCGGCCGTCATCGTCAGGAACGGGTCGACATTTGCCGGATGCCGGCCGCGCCGGTTTCCCCGCGCTAGATGGCCGGTTTGGAGACGCAAATCGGGACTCAGGTCAAAGCTTACTGCCGACTGCGGTTAAGGTTCTTTCGGCTTCATTCGCGATAGGGTCGCGATAGTTCCCCACCGGTGCAAGGACCCGAGGCCTGTTTGCTATAGTCATTCACTTGCGTCGATCGACGTTCGACCCGGCTCCGCAACGTCAGGTGTTGCGAGGGGGAGTTCCTCATCTTGAATCACTTTTCTGTTGTCATACGGATCTGGTCTGTGTCGTTGGTGGCCTGCGCAGCAATTGTGGCTTTTTCATTTCTGCGCATGGATGTGCCGACCGCGCTGTACTTCTGGAACGTCGGTCATCTTCGCAGCCCTTTGAATGTGGCATTCGGAAGTACCGTCATTTTGTCTGCGGAGTCGGTGGTGATCTTGTTCACGGTTCTTGCACGCTTGGTGAGAGGCCATATCTCGGTATTCGGAGAGACTTTGGCGATAGCCTGCCTAGTCTCGATGTGTGCCTACGTCGTTAACGATCACGTGCTGAAAGTATTTTTCGGAGTTCCAAATCCTGCGGATGTAGTGCACGGCGCCGGACATAGCTTCAATTTCTGGATGGGCTCCGACAATAGCAGCTTTCCGTCCGGTCACATGGTTTTGGCAGGAGCGTTTGCGGGCGTTTTCATGAGGCTCTATAAAGCCAGCATCCGGCTTTTTTCCGCGCTGCTCCTGATTGCCGCTGGTTTATTGCTCGTTGGGGACTGGCACTTTCTCAGCGATATAATCGCGGGAGCTTTTCTCGGCACGTCGGCAGGAATTCTGGCAGGGGAAGGGTGGGCTGCCCATTCAGCGCGCTAGTTGCTTCACGAGCACCAGAAGCCGTGGAATCGCGCGCGTTCGGCAGGACATCCCGAGCCAATGGGTCGCAAATGTTGTGCCCTAGAAGCTGCCGTTCGCGAGCGGCTGCAGAGGGTCGATCTGCGACCCTGGCCGCTGTCTCTCAGTTTTTTGCACGGAATGTCGGCTTCGGGGGCGACCATCCGGCAACAATTGGCCGCAAAAGCCGCGCTTCGTCTGCGCAAATTGGCGTATCGAATGAAGTCCTTCACTTCGGACGCCCGCTGATGCAGTCGCGCAGCGCATCGTCGAGATCGAACCGGTAGATATCCCCTGCGTCATAGTCCGTAAGCCAGATCGCGTCACCGCTGACGCCGAGTGAGTCGCCACCGGGACCGGTCCACTGGCATAAAACCTTGCCAGTCGTTCCATCCGTAGCCGAAAGTGGGACTTTGACCATAGTGGTCCATACGATCCCGTGGCCAAACGTGACGTCCCCGCCGTGACCCGGAGTGCGCAATGGTGTCGTTCCCGCTACTCTCTTAGATTGCACATCGATGCGTGTGAGAGTCCCATCGCCTTGATTGAGAGTCCAAACGGACCCTGCGCCTGCGGCTAGGAATCGGGGTTTAGGGCCGCTAGAGACCGTCGCGAGAAACGCGCCCGACTCGGCGCTAACAACGGATACTTCGGCCCCCGTCGATCGTGTAACCCAGATGAGACCATCACTGTACAGCGGATTGAGTGACCCGCGAGGCACTCCGACCCTCTGGTTAATGCGCAGTTTTTCTGGGTCGATTCGTGCAAGCGTCCCCCGTCCGTCAATGACGAGCCAGACGCTGTCAGGGCTTGTAGCAATTCCGCCCTCGCGATCCGCAGGACCGACGCCGGGTACCAATGTCAGCGCGCGCGTATGCAGGTCAACACGCGCCAACGCATTAGGTTTGGCGCAAAGCGGTACCCACAGCCCGCCAAATCCAACTGCGAGCCCAGCGCATGGGTTGCCGGGGAGGTTAACAGCTGCCGTAACCATATTCGTTCGTGGATCAATCTCGGCTACACCGTTAGGCCCTGTGGTACCTACCCACACGGCGTCGTCGGTGATTGCAACCCAGTCCGCCGTCTTCCCCAAGTGGATTTTCGCGATAGGTACCAGTTCGGAAATCGAATGCCGAATTTGTTTCGGGGCGTCGTTAGCGATCGCAAGCGTGCTGCCCAACACCAGCGCAACGAGCGTTAAGAGCCGTCCCTCACGGGCGCCACTCAAACAGTGACGAGTCGGAAACGTCACAGGCGCCCTGCATAACCGTGTTGACTAACCATTGTCGGGAATTGTACACACGCGTTGCACCTGAATTGCCGCCATGTATGGTCGATGCTCGAATCGTCGATGCGACTCCCATCTGTTATTGAGCCACGCAGATCGACCGCTGGATCGACGCCCAGTACGTGATTTAGTTACCCAATACCTGCCGGTCACGACCGACCGCTACGGGTCGTGATTTGCCGGATGCCGGCGGTCGCGGCTTCTTCGCGTTGGATGGCAGCTATGGAGGAGCAAATCGGTCAGCAGGCGGCCAACAGCGTTCGATCGCGGGGTTGAGTTCGGCACCCGAAAGCAGACACCCATTAGCCGGCCGTATTCGACAACGGTGCTTGGAAGCGCCGCGCCCGATGACTCGCTTCAAGCGCTAGGCTTTGACGCGAGGAGAACCGATTGCAATTGGCATGGGATTAACTAGGATGCAGATGACCTGAGCTACTGAGAAGATCATGCGAAATCGCCTGGTGGTATTCGGCGTTTCGATCGTAGTTGCTGCGTTAGTCGTGCTCGCGGTGCGCAGCCACCTGGGGTCCAAGAAGGCTGCGCCGCCGGCGATCGTGGCTACGACCCGAACCGGCAGCTCGCCTGAGGCGCCGGCCCGCACTGAAGCGGCGGCTGTATTGACGCAGCAGCAGCTCGCTTCCGCCATTATCGAGCAGGGCGTCACGCCCGAGCGCGCCAAGCAGCTCTTTAGCATGGTGGTCGGGCCGCTGCCCGGAGTCGACGTGCCGGCCACGGGCCGCGACCAAACCGATTTTGACGGCACACCGGCGATTGGATACATCGACGCAGTGTGGAGCGCGCTGACCCTCGAACAACGCGAGGCCGCGGCAAAGCTGATCCATCGCTCCGGGGACGTATCGCGAGATCGCATGTCCACAGCGAGTTTCTTCCCCTCGCTGAATCCAGCCAGGTTCATCAACGTCGCGCAGAAAGGGGCCTACGACTATCAAGCCCTGGCGCAGAACGCTGCTCTCACCTTGGAGGCATTCCTCGGAGTTCCACCGATGCAATTCACGGTCGACGTGGATTTTGACCCGCCAACTGGCACCGAATACGCCCATACCTGGTCGTGGTACTTTGACCCTTTAGTGCATAAAGAAAAACCGGACGTTATGTACGTGAGCGGTTGCGAAATCACGATCCACGACCAGAAGTTTCAACCGATCAATGCCGATGATGCCGCGGCCATCGTGACGCACGAGATGTTCCACTGCTATCAGCAGCGAGAGGCGGGGACGGGCACCAAGATGTTTACTGTGCCCCAGTGGATTACGGAAGGCGAGGCGACGTGGGTCATGGCCGCTATAGTGCCGGCGGCCGATGCCGTCGTCATGGGCGACGGGAAGTGGCCCAAGTACGTCAATAACCCGACGACGCTGTACAAGTATAGATCCTATGACGGCATCGGCATCTTCGGTCACCTCGGCGACTTCGCGGGCAACCAATTCGTGTGGACGAAACTGCTGCCGATACTCGACATTGGGATCGGCGGAAACAGCATCGATGCCTTCAACGCCCTATTGCAAGGCAATCAGATCCAGTACTTTACATCCTGGGGTTCGAGCTATTTTGAGGTCTCCGGCCACACGCCATGGACGATGGTGGGTCCTGGGTCTCCCCCGACCACGGGACCTGCGCCGACCGAAATTACGGTCGACTCACAGACCACTGAGCTCCTCGCGCCTGCAAGGCCATACGCCGGGATGTTATTTCGGCTCTCGGGCAGCGCCGATATTCTAATGGTCTCGCTTCTGACCGGATATGGCCGGCTGCACGACTCGAACTTCGCTCTGGACACGGCACTCGATGTTTCGGGTCCGCTGGCGCTCTGCCTGAAGGCGAGTGGATGCACCTGCCCCGATGGCTCACCGGGTGCGTCCTTGTCCACGAAGCGCGCGACGCTGCCGCTGTCGATCGGTATCAATGGCGGAGAGACGACCGCACAGGTCGGGGTCCTGGGCCGATCGCTCGACGAGTATTGCAAGAAGCCGCAGCCCAAAACGGCGCAGCAGCCGGCCCCTGGAGGAGGTGGGGGTGGGGGCAGCGGGAGTGATGACAACAATCAGCCCAAGCCGCCGCCGCCGGACGGCGGTTCGAGCTGGGGCGACACGCACCTGGTTACCCTTGATGGCTTGGCCTACAACTTCCAGGTGGTTGGCGAGTACACGTTGGTGCGTTCGACCAAGGACGATTTTCTCGTGCAGGTGCGACAAGTGCCTGTGCTGGGCCCGAAGGTAGCGAGCGTCAATCAGGCGGTGGCCACCCGAATCGGCGGGCAGCGCGTGACATTCACGATGCTGAACGGTACAGCAGTCATGCGCGTTGACGGGAAAGTGATCAGCGACGAGCTCCCCAAGCTCAAGGCCGGCTCACTGACCGGGGGCACAACTGCCTATGGCGGAACCCACCAGCTCACTTGGCCCGACGGCACCGTCGTGCGAGTGGAGCAGTTGGGTCGCTACGCCCTCAATGTGACGATCACGCCCGCCGCCTCGCGACGCGGTTCGCTGGAGGGTTTGCTCGGCGACTTCGATGGCTCGCCGGAAAATGATCTCATCGGTAAGAATAACGTCAAGTTGGGGCGGAGTTTCACCCGCGATGATATCAATGGCTCGCTTGCAGAGGCGTGGCGTGTGAGCCAAGCCACGTCCCTATTCGACTACGAGCCCGGACAGTCAACCGCCACGTTCATCGATCGCACGTTCCCGGCCAAGGATCTTGAGGTCGCTGGCCTTGCCAATCGCGAGACCGCGGAGCAGACCTGCCGCGAGGACGGCATCACCGATCAGCGCCTGCTCGACGACTGCATCCTCGATCTGGCGGCGACCGGTGAGTTCATATTCGGCAGCCGCTACGCGCACGCGCAGCAGGTTCTGGCTGCGCGCGCTGCGCTCAATGCTCCCGCGGGAGCGGCTCCGAAGCTGGCAACGCTCTGGGTGAGCGGAGAGATTCTGGACAGCACGTCGGAGCCGGAGTTTCACTTCAACGCCAATAAGGGCGATGTCATCTGGGTCTACGACCCTGACTGCACGGACCGCGCCGGCGAGCAGTATCACCCAGTGTTTCTCTCGCTGTTCGATCCGTCCGGCCAGCGTGTCGGTGGTGGTGAAGGCTGTCTGTTCGGCCGGGTTGAACTCCTCGCAACCGGTTCGTACACCTTCAAAGCCGTTTTCAAGTATCGGGACGAAATCAACCGCTATCGCATCCCGATACGCTTCGTTCGCCCCGTTCGGCGCCAGCAGGTCTCGTATGGGCAGATTGGTTTCAGGGACCATCGAGCAAAGAGCAGCCTGGGACATTTACACCTGGACGGGAAAGGAGGGCGATATCATCGCCGTTGAGGGCGAGGGATGCGACCTCGGATCGATGCTCACGAGCATCCTCGATCCCGAAGGCCATGACATGCTTGGCCCGAGTTGCCGCAAGGGTAACTATTTCAAGTTACCGAAAGACGGAACGTATCAGTTGGTCGTCAACTCCTGGAACGCAGCGGAGCCGGGCCCTTACCATTTCGTCTTTCAGGGTGGGAAGCTGGCGAACTAGAGTCGGCTCAGTGGCTAGCCAGCGTAATCTCTTAGACGCTACTCAGAGCTTCTCGAGGATCTTCAGGGCGACCGCTTTTTCTGCGGCCTTCGTCTGTTCGTAGGAAGCGTTGGGGATTTTTGCGGCTATCACGAAGAAAACGGAGCCATTCTTGACGGCGATCGAAGGGGAAATAGGAAAAGTGACTTTACCGTTCTCGGTAACATACGCGTCGTCGCCGATGCCCGTCACGGATGCCTTATTCCAGCCCGATATTGGTGTCTTTCCAATCTCGAAAGATTGCGCTTTCGTGAGATTGACCTGCAGTAGAGCAACATCAGCGCCTTGTGCGGCCCCTCCGTCATCGGCCCAGTTATGGAAGTCGCGTTTGCCCATTCCGCAGGCGCCCTCGCAGCAGCGGTGACTACAGGCTTCCCGCCAACTTCAACGCTGCGCTCGTCGCGGCATCGGCGCCGTGCAGCCCACCCACTTGAACTTGGAAAATGTTCGACGCCGTCCTGAATGCGATGTGAGCCTCGAACAGGCCCGGACCCACCCCGGGACGAATCCAACCGGACGACTCCGTGCCGACATGCGTGTCGATTGTCTGCATGCCAGCCGGTACGGACATCCTCGAGTAGACGGACGCGATGTCCGCGGCGATCGGGGTGAACACGACAAACTTCATGAAGGGCGCGTAAATATCGGGGTTTGCTTCAGAGTAGCCACATTCCAAGACATCCATCTGGTCGGGCGATTGCTTGGCGTGTCCGAAATATACATTTTCCTTCACTTTGGTGACCCCAAGAATGGCCGCCGCGGCGGCCGCGCCGATCCTGCGGTTGCAGTCGTCAGCGACGACATCGGAGACAGGCGCCGTCGTTAGGGCTGCAGGAACGCTCGCGTTGGAAGATTCGCCTGATGACTTGTGGCCGCTCTGCCCACAGGCCGAGAGCAGCAGCGCGAGAGCGAACGTACCGATGGCGCGCGACATAATGAACATGCTGTTGCCTTCTCCCTCGACCCGGCACTATTGGTGGATTATATGCTCCGAGGCAATATCTGCATATTTGGAAACCCTAATGTGATTCAACAGTCGTCTCACTGATGATCCGCTTCCATACATCGTTTGCGACAATTTTATTGAGTTACAAGCGTACTACAAGCGTCAACCAGCACACGTTGAATGCGGCGACGCCGCATTCTTAGACCTCCTCGTCTTCCCCATCAGCTACGCCATTTTCGGAATGATCCCGTTAATCGTCGCATTCCTACTATCCCCAATCCCAGAGGGTAACCCTGTGCATAACCACCGTTTGTAACCAAAACGTCAACGTGATTCAATCGCTTATGCAATCTGCTTATACTTTGACTACGCACAGCTGGTCCTCACTTCGAGCGGAGAAGGAAATCACATCGGTGTGGAACGCGGCCTCCGATCCACGACCGCCAACTATGCGTCGTTCTGAGACGACCGTGCCACTGGAGATTTGGCGCGAAAAAACGCGCAGGCTAAATAGGCATGGCAAAGAAGGGCCAGCGGATCGACACGCTGATCGACTCGCACGTTTGGCTGCGGCGGCAGTCGCTGAGGAAGGCGGCAGTAAATACGTACGGTTTGATCCTTGCCGAGGAGACGCGCATCATGGGGATGACCTCGGAAACGCGGAGCTATGGCAATAATGTCTGGAATGAATCAGGCAACGCACGATTACATCGTGTTCAAGCTCGCGGAGGCTTTGAAGTTGCTGGTACAGGCGAAGTACGACACTCCAGTACAAGGCTTCAAGAACTTCGATTTGGCAATCGTTATTGTGCGCGGGTGCCAAAAAACATTCGGCGATACTTGGGAAGCAACGCGCGATGCGATGAAGTCTATGCCGGATCTGGTATTGGCCAGAAAGGAACTGTTGCTAGTTAATGCGGGAGGCGCAGCGCCGAGTGTCGCGGCGGCAATCAAGCACGTTGACGAAATCGTAAAGGCGTTGCAGCACCATATCGACATGTCGGCGAGTAAGGGCGCTATAGTCACAGGGAAGGAACCAAAGCTCATAGCGGTGGGCAAACAGCGGAAGCCGCGGAAGGCACCAACTAAACGCAAGCGGACGAAAGCAAAGCTCCAAGATCGAGTTCAGTGAGATCCTGCAGGCCGGAGTACCGTTTTGCCCATGCCCCGGAGTCGATATCTCGCTTGTATGACGATTGGCGGTGCTCGATTCACGCAGGGATCAACAGCTGGATTCGTGTTCCAACTCGATCGGCATGCCGTGACGCGTGTGTCGATAGGCGTCGGCCCAGGCTTCCTTGCGAGCCAACAAAGTGGCTGGGTCAGAAAAGCCCTTGGCCACCACCAGCCGCTCCAGCGCGGCGAGCCAATGATCGTAGTAACGCGAGCCATCGTCCGGCTCGCCGCGCGCAGCAGCGCACTTTAATTCAGCCGCCAGCGTCGCCGCCCATTCCTTCCAGGTGAAATGCCCCTCCGCAGATAGCCGTACAGCGAGGGCGAACGCCGTTGCCTGCCAAGGCTCGGCGAACACCGGTCCGCCCTCATCCCGGGGCAGGCTCTGCAACATAGCCAGGGGGTCGGGCGGCGGCATCGGTTTATGCCGGCTCCAGGTAGTCGTCCCACATGGCGACGTAGACGGCATCGCGGGCACTGAGCTGATCGCCCCACAGTTCGCGTGCCGCAAAGCGCACGGTGTACACGTGCTGCGGCTTCTTGCCGAGGCCCTGCACGCTCGCGTCAGGAAAAACGAACACGCCGTGGTCCTGCACGACCATCCCGATTTTTCCCCGCGCGTAGCGCGGCAGTCGCGTATGACTCACTGGGTTCATGTTACGTGCACGAACGCGCTGCCCCGCCAGAAAGTGCGGCTGAGCGGGAACGTCTGAACTCGATGGCCATCCTGCCGCGATCGTCTGCGCGACCTCGACGCCTGTCATCACGTGCCCCTTCTTCTTGGCTGGTCCCGCCGCCTTGCCGCTGTCGAGCTCCTCCCGCGTCAGGAAGCCGTAGTTCACCAGGAGCTCGGTGAAGCCCGTATACCACTTCTCGTAGTAACTCACGCGCAGGTATTCGGCCGGAGGAATCAGCTCCCTCTGGTAGCGCCCGGAGCTACCCGGCCAATCGCCGTCGAACGCCAAGTCGATGGCGAACATGCGCCCCTCCCAGGGAGCATGGAAGACCGGTTCGTTCTTTTCCGGGCGAACCGGACCCATATCCTGCATGCCGCCCATGTCGTGGATGCCGTTCATGCATGCGCTCCTTCTAGCGGTACGGTGACCTTGGCAACTCCCACCATCGCATCCCGCGTCACGAGTGCGGCGAGGGCCGATTCGTTCAGGTGGCCGGTGCCCGCCGGGCGTTCGGGAAGCACTAGGTAACGCAGTTCCGCCGTACTGTCCCACACGCGCACCTCGACATCATCGGCAAGTTCGAGTCCGAACTCGCGCAGCACGCCGCGCGGATCGATTACGGAGCGCGCGCGATAAGCTGCGGACTTGTACCAGACCGGCGGCAGACCGAGTACGGGCCACGGATAGCAGGAGCACAGCGTACAGACGACGAGATTGTGCACTTTGGCACTGTTCTCGACCACCAGCATGTGCTCACCTTCCGCTCCGCTGTAGCCGAGCTCAGCGATCGCCGCGCTCGCGTGTGTCAGCAGGCGCTGTTTGTAGGCATCATCTGCCCAGGCCCGCGCCACCACGCGGGCGCCATTGCGCGGCCCGATCTTGTGCTCGTAGGTATCAACCAGCGCGTCGAGCGCGGCGCGATCGACCATGCCCTTGGCCACGAGGAGCGATTCGAGTGCCTTGACGCGCAGCGCCGGATCCGACGGCACAACCTGGTGATCATGGCCCTGCTCGCGATCATTCTCTTGTGCGCCGGCGCGACCCGGCGCCACGGCGGCTGCAGCGGTCGCCGTCAACGCAGCAGTCAATAGGTCACGGCGAGTTGTAGTCATGCGTTGCTCCTCGCGCGCACCCCAAAAGCAAAGTTCGCCCCTCGGTGCGAGACGACGCGCGAACAGTAGTATAGGAGGCAGGCACACAAAGTAAATGACGGATTTGGTGCGGCGACAGGGGGCATAATCTGGTTGCAGAAGCTTAAATCGGTCTTAGCGCTCCGATCCGACAGGACCAATTTGCGCCCAATACACTGCCCTGGAGCAGCCAGCCACCATAGGCGGCTCGGGGTCGAGAGCGGCCCCATATCACTGAAGCGGTGCGTGACGCTCCTTGTTCGAACTACGTTGGTGCACGATGGGTAATGCACGAATCTGCGCAACGATGGTCGCGGGCGCCATAAGTCTTGTGAAATCAATCACAATGAGGCAGATAAATATCGACGTCGCTCATCGAAAGAACCTGGCACGGCGCTTGCTGGGATTCTTGTGTGGATCGCACATCAAGACTCGGCAGATCGAACTTTCAGGAGGATGGCGCCATGAGGTTCCACATCAACTGGGGCAAGGCCATTCACGCACTGCTAGCCTTCCAGATCAACACGCCACCACTGTGCACCACCAAGTCTGCGATGCGCCAGCCTGGAACCTTCGCGCGGCGTCACATCGCGAGAAAGTCCCTGCGATTGAAGTTGCTGTCGCAGAACGATGGGATTGCGGAAGATTCAGCTATGATCACCGCGGTCTACGAAACCCACCTGTCCATGGAAAAAATGCGGGCGGCCTTAGCTGAACTACGCGGGGATGATGCTGAGCACGCAGTCGGGTAAACCGACGTTGCGCGTGCCGATTCGGGCCGCAGCAAGCGTGCTGAGATGGACTTGCCAAGAGCAGCCGCTCGCGCGTTGCGATTTGGTGCTCCGACTCCATCGACCCCGCAGAACCCGGTCCAAACTATATCAGGCCGAGGCCGGCCAGGATGTCCCACGCGGCGTGGGCCAACATGCCGGCGCGGATATTGCCGCGCCAGAGCGCCAGCATGCCGAAGGCGAGCCCGTATACCACGATTCGAATCACCGCGCCCATACCCTCATAACCGTGGGCGATGCCAAATGCGATGGCTTGTCCCAGGATCGCGAGGCTGGTGCTGCCAGTGATCGCTGCCAGTTGCCGCTGCAGATAGCCGCGAAAGACGATTTCTTCACAGATGCCCGCGCTGAGCGACAGGCCGATCCAGACGATGATCCCGACGGCCCCGCTCGGAACGGCGGGCAGCAGCGGGTTCGTGACTGCCTCACCGTGCTGCAGCAGGCGGTCAATGCCGATGAAGCAGGTGTAGCTGAACCCGAGCGCCAGCGCCGCGTACACCAGATCCCCCGCCAATTGCCGCGGCGTGAACCATGCGTGGCCGATGAACTCGAGCAGCGAGCGTCCGTGCGCATGCATACCCTTGTAAACGAAGCGTACCCACAGCCATTCCATGCCGATCAGGAACAGGTAGAGCTGCAGCATCTGGTTCGAGCCTGTTGGCGCGCCCGGCAAGGAGCCGCGATTCGCGTTCAAGGCGCTGACTACGGTCACTGCCAGGCATATGGCAAGGAAGATGAGCGTGTGCCGGCGCGATGCGAGCAGGGTGCGCGACAGGCTGTCCGTGGCCTGCGGCCCCGGCGCTTTGGAGGCGATGCTATTCACGACGCTAAGCTCCTTTGAATCGACGCTGACGAGCCGCGGGGCGGGCGCGGGTTCCGGCCCGCGTGCCGGCTCGCAACAGTGAACCGAAGATATCCAGGGCGCTGCTGGTGCGGCGCAGATCACCGGTGCTGAGAAACTCCAGCAGCAGGCCATCGATCACGGCGGCGCACAGCGTGGCGCGCGCGCGGCGATCGGCCGAGGGCGGCAACACAGTCTCGATGAGGGCGAGCCAGCTGGAACTAGTGCATTCCAGGTAGTGCGCATAGGCGGCGGGATTCTGGAGTGCCAGCATCTGTACTTCGAACATGAGGCGCAGATAGGGAGTGTTGCGCGGGTCGGTTGTCCAGTCCCAGAACGTCCGCAGCACGGCTTTGTTGCCCGCGCCGCGCATCAATTCGCCGAATGAATTCTGCACGCGCCGGTGCGCCTCATCCATGACCGCGCCGATCAGGCCGTCGCGGGAGCCGAAGTGGTAGATCAGCAGCCGCGCGCTGGTCCCGATTTGCAGCGCAAGGGGCCGCAGCGAGAGTTGGGCGACGCCATGGGCTAGGCAGTAGTCGAGCGCCTTGCCGCGCAGTTCACTTTTTCGATCCATGAAACGGATGTTACATGAAACGATCGTTACAGTCAATCGTCAGCGGCACCAGGGACGCCTACGGCGGCGGCACAAGTAGAACGTGCGGCCTCGAAGGGTCACCCGGAGGTGAGAATGCACCTGCGAATGCTACGCCGTCGTCAACCACGAATATGACAGGCGCCGGTTCACTCCGACAGGCCAGGTCCGGCCAACGTCGCTAAATGGGGCACGCTGAACACCAGTGCATTCATTGCGAAATGCAGTTCCTTTTATTTCTCGATACGGACCCCAGGGTGGTTGCACTGCCTCGAAGCTGCCGCTCCGCAGTGGCAGCGGTGGGTCCAACAGCGGACAACACCAGAGATGTTGGCTACTGGGGCCGTTTCCGGTCATCTCATCGGCCGATGCCGAACTCGCCGATCCTGATAGAATTTCGGAAATAAATGAGCTGAATTCACTGAATCGATTGCGCGATCGGAGCGCTGGTATCGGTGCCGTTCACCTTTTGGTGAAAATGAGGAAAATGTCTACGTCAATAGTCACCACGAGGGCGCGCCTCGATGACGACTCACAAATGGCAAAGTTCCTGTCGCCTATTCCAAACGGCGAGGAGCTTGCCAGGGTTCTTAAGAGAGGAACCCCTGTGTCCACGCGAGCATACGAAGATGAGACTCGGACAGCGCGCTTTGTCGAAAGCGATGGGATTCTTGTAATGTGCTTTACGGTTTCAGGTATCACCATTGATCAAGCCGAGATGATCGAAGCCGCATGGGAGGTTATTTGCGCGCTTGACGAAACGGCATTTCAGAGCACCGTTGAGCAGGTTCTTGCCGTTTCATAGCAACCAGCAACAGGATTCCTGCCAAGCGGGCGGAGACTCATGCAGCGCCGCCGCGGCGGAAGGGAGGACGACCTTGAGTTCTCATTCGAATCCCGACGGCGCCACCACCGACCCCTACAATCTATGGCGCTTCCTCGACGCCCAAGCGGCGCTTGCGAACAGGCCGAGCGGTCATCCGTGGAATATGTCAACTGCCATCAAGCGCTCGTGGATTTTATACAACATATTCTTCAGAGTTCTTCGAAACAGAGATATTTCGGCAAATACCTGCAGTATTTGCGACCGAATTCGTTGAAAATATCAAGCGCAATCCCGATCACTGTGTTGCGGGAAAGGCACAAAGGGGGAAACGATGATTGATTCAGAAGTTGCGCGATTACGCCGGCTACGCGCCGTCGCGCTGCGGGTGCGTGCCATCGCTCGCATGCTCGGCTCGAGGCCATGTGCTTTAAACGATTCCCTGTTAGGCCGTGGCGCGGGGGCGAGCTGGCGCATTGCGCGGGCGGTGTCTGGACGACTGAAGGCGCACCCCTATGCCAGCTATCAGCAGGATCCCGGCTTTGGCCAACAGTTGTGCGATACGTTGTTTGCGAGTTTTCTGGCGCTTGGGATCAAAGATCGGCCGCGGGCGTTGGCGAAGTACGGGTCGCACCTGTGCGCACTGGAGCGCCAATTGGCAGACGTACGGGCATTGACCTGGGCACCCGATTTGAGTGACAGCTTGAATCGCTCGCAATACGAGATCAACTCGTTGCTGGAGGCCGTGGCCCGGGAAACCGGGAGCACGTACGATTCCATGCAATTGGCGAGCCGGGCGGTTACGGCGAACGGCGCGGGGGATTTCACGGATCCCATCGACGGCGTTTGGCCCTACATGGCGTTCTGACAGCCAGGCTCCATAGCCTCGGACTTCTTCAATAGCGCTTCCGCCATGCGGATGCTGGCATAGTCGATCAGGCGACCGTCGAGCGACACGGCGCCGCGGCCGTCTCGCGCCGCTTGCGCCATCGCCTCCATGATCCGTTTGGCCTTGGTCACTTCGGCTGACGACGGCGTATACACCTCGTTGCACAGCGCGACTTGCGAAGGGTGGATAGCCCACTTGCCCTCGTAGCCCAAGACGGCGGCGCGATTGGCGGCGGCGCGAAAGCCGTCCGGGTCGTTGAAGTCTCCAAAGGGACCGTCGATCGGACGCAATCCATAGGCGCGGCACGCGACCATCATGCGGGTCTGCGCCGCGTGCCACGGGTCGGTCCAAAAATACTGGCGTTTGCCGTCGGCATCCTTGTCGGTGAGCACGCCGCAGTCGCGGTTGACTCCGCCAATCACGGTCGTGCGCGCACGCGTCGACGCCGCGTAGTCGGCGACACCGAACGACATCGCTTCCAGGCGCTTGCTCGACTGCGCGATCGACTCGACGTTCGCCATGCCGAGCGCGGTTTCGATCAGCACTTCGAAGCCGATGCGTTTGGCACGCTCCTTCGCCCCCTCAATCTGCGTCACCAGCATATCCACCGCATACACGTCGGCGGCCACGCCCACCTTGGGGATCAGTATCATGTCCAGACGTGGGCAGGCCTCGACGATATCGACCACGTCCCGGTACATGTAGTGGGTGTCGAGACCGTTGATGCGTACCATCATGGTCTTTCTGCCCCAGTCAACTTCGTTGAGACCCTGGATGATGTTCTTGCGCGCCTGCTCCTTGTCGTCGGGTGCAACCGCGTCCTCGACGTCAAGAAAAATAATGTCGGCGGCGGACTTCGCGGCCTTCTCGAACAAGGCCGTGTTCGATCCGGGCACCGCCAATTCGCTTCGGTGCAGACGCGATGTGGCCGGCTCGATGCTGGTGAAACTCATGGGTACCTCGAGTTAATGTCGGAATGCGGTCAAGTATAGCCATTTGGATGCACGATGGATTAGGCTCCGCCGATGACCGGCTCCTCCTCGCTCACCAACAATCTTGCGTACCTGGGGCTGCTTCGCAGGAGAGAGTTGCTCCCTAACCGGTCGCGCCGAGTCCTGCGGCCGCGCAATTGATCGACATCAGCAGGGCGGTGCGCACGGCATCGCTGCTTGCGGTTCGGTGCGCGCGCAGCAGATGCACCTGCACCCGGCTCACCGCGTTGATGGTCTTCAGCCGGCGCGCGAGTCGTCTGCGGTACTGCGGAAAGCGCTCGGCGATGCACGCGCCCCCCGAGATGCGCAAGATCATTTCGCAGGTGAGCCGATATTCAGTCTCGATGCGCGAGAAAATCGGCTCGCGAACGGCCGCATCCTCGATCAGTCCGGCATATTCCCCGGCGATCGACAGATCGACCTGCAGCAGCGTACGCTCCACGTCATCGAGTATCAGCCGAAACAGCCGCGCATCGCGGAACATGCGCTTCAGCAGATCGAGTCCGCGCTCCTTGCGCACGTCGAGAAAAGCCTTGATGCCGCTGCCCACGCCGTACCATCCGGAGAGCATGTGCCGGTTCTGCGTCCAGGCGAACACCCAGGGAATCGCCCGCAGTTCGCTCAAGCCTTTGGCCTGAGTGCGCCGCGCCGGGCGCGAACCGATGTTCAACAAGGCGAGTTCCTCGAGCGGACTCGAGTCCTGGAGATATTGAAGCATCGTCGGCAGCTCCATCAGGGTCCGGTAGGCGGACCACGCCGTTCCGGACAGAGCCTCCATCGCCTCTTGGAACTCGTGCACCGGAATCAGCGCGGCCTCGCGCTCCGAGCGCAGCACATGTTCGAGAACCGACGCACCCAACAGCTCCACTTGATACGCCGCAGTGCCCCGGTTGGCATACTTGAAGGAGACGACCTCGCCTTGCTCGGTGACGCGGAACTGACCGCGGATCGAGCCCGCGGGCGCAGCGGCGATGGCGCGCCCGCTCGGTGCGCCGCCGCGGCTCACCGAGCCGCCGCGACCATGGAAGAACGCAATCGCGACGCCGTGCTCGCGGCCGAGCCGGGTAAGGCTGCTCTGCGCCTTTGCGAGCTCCCAATGCGCAGTGAGATAGCCGCCGTCCTTATTCGAGTCGGAGTAGCCGATCATCACCTCCTGCAGCTTGCCCTGCACATGGAGGCTGCGCTGCACCAGCGGAACCGCCAGCAGCTCCTTCAGTATGGCGGGAGCCCGACGCAAATCGGGGATGGTCTCGAGCAAAGGAACGATCGGCAGGGTGCAGCGTTCTACCGCGGCGGCGTCGGCAAACAGGCCGCACTCCTTTGCCAACAGATAGGCGCCCAGGATGTCGGCCGCCGAGCGCGTCATGCTCAAGATCAGCGCGCCAAATGCCTCGCGGTCGATCTCTCCGCGCATTCGGGCGATGGTGCGGAAGGTCGCGAGCGTCTCCGCGGCGTCCGCCGGCAGACCCTCGTAGGCGAGGGGCCCGCTGCGCACCGTGCCGAGTTCGGACAGCAGCCAGCGCTTCCATTCTTCCGACTCGGGCGCGGGCGGCTCGGCGCCCGAGCGGCGCAGACGGTACATCGCAGCCAGGGTCTGATTGATGCGCATGCTGTTCTCGCGCACGTCCAATCGCACCGTCGTGAATCGAAAGACTCCGACTTCGCGGCGCAGAGGCAGGAGCAGGGCGTCGGACAGGCGCTGCGCACCGGCGGCGTAAAGCGCGGCGCGCATCAGATCGATGTCATCCATTAAGCGATCGGCGCTCGCGTAGCCCGTGTTCTCGGGGGGCGGCTGTTGGCGTTGGGAATACCCGATGGTGAGGTCGATGCGCGCCAGCATGCAGGAGAGGAACTGACGGAAGATCTCCCCGCGGTTACGCGCGGCTCGCGCCGCCCCGTCGGGAGTCGCTTCGATCGCTTGCACCACGGCCTTGCGGAATGAGTCCGGCAGCTCGAGCGCGTGCTCCTCGATGCTGAGATTGCGCACCAAATCCAAGAGCCGAGTCCTGTAGCGACGCAGGCTGGCGAGGCGCGTCTCCCACAGGGTGCGCCGCGTGACTTCGCTGGTGACATAGGGATTGCCGTCGCGATCGCCGCCGATCCAGGATCCGAATTGCAGGAACAGCGGGACATCCATGCTCTCACCGGGGAATTGATGCGCGAATGCGCTCTCGACTTTGGCGAATATCTGCGGCACCACATCGAAGAGGTTCTCGCTGAAAAAATAAAGCCCCCAAGCCACCTCTTGCTCGACGGTTGGTTTGGCCAGCTTGAGTTCGCCGGTGAGCCACAAGAGTTCGATCTCATCGCCCATGGCACGGATCAACTCCTGCCGCTCGCGATCCGTCCAACGCGGCGATTCGAGATCGAGCAGGCGCAGGTAGATGCGTCGGTGTCTCTCGAGCACGGTGACGCGCTTGGCCTCGGTCGGATGCGCGGTAATCACCGGCCGCACGCGCAGTCCCGAAAGGGCCTGGCGGATCTCGGCGGCGGTGATTCCCTCGGCCGCGGCCGAGGCGAAAACGCTGGCGTAGGTGCCGCGCAGTTGCGCGTAACCGCGTTCGCGTTCGATTTCGCGGCGGTTGCGCATATCGCGATTCTGCTCGGCGATCGCGAGCAATTGAAACCAGATTCCCTGCGCCTGCAGCGTACGCCCCAGCTTTACCGCCGACATGCCCGCCGTGCTTCGCTCCTCGCGCAGCACCGCGGCGACCTCGGGCTCGTAGCGCTGCACCACGCCGACCAGCAGATCGAACAACAGCTCCGCGCGCGACAGAACTTCGGGCGGCTGCGCCTGCCGCACGCGCTTAAGCCCCCTTGGCGAGCGCCAACGCCACCGTCGAGCCGAGTTCGGCCGCGCTCGGCGCCACCATCAAACCGTACGATCTCATGATGTCGGCCTTTTCCGCGGCGCTGTCGCCTTCGGCGGAAATGATCGCGCCCGCATGGCCCATGCGTCGGCCCTTGGGCGCGGTCAGGCCGGCGACGTAGCCAACCACGGGCTTGGTCATGTTCTCCTTGACCCATTTGGCGGCCTCGGCTTCCTGCGGTCCGCCGATTTCGCCGATTATGATGACGACCTGGGTTTCCGGATCCTCTTCGAACAGCATCAAGTGATCGAGGAAGGAGCTGCCGTTGATGGGATCGCCGCCAATGCCGACACTGGTGGTCAAGCCGATGCCGAGCGCCTTCATCTGCGCGCCGGCCTCGTAGCCCAAGGTGCCGGAGCGCGAGACGACGCCGACGTTGCCCTGGATGTAGATGTTGCTCGGCATGATCCCGAGCATCGCTTTACCGGCGCTGATGATGCCCGCACAGTTGGGGCCGACGATGGTGGTGCGCTGCGCCTTTGGATAGCGGCGCAGGTAGCGTTTGACGCGCATCATGTCCTGCGCGGGAATACCGTCGGTAATGATGCACACCAGCCGCAGGCCCGCATCGGCCGCTTCCATCAGGGCGTCCGCTGCATAGGGCGGTGGCACGAACGCGAGGCTCGCCTGCGCCCCCGTGGCCCGCACAGCGTCCTTCACCGTGTTGAAGACCGGACGATCCAGGTGCCTCTGCCCGCCCTTTCCGGGCGTGACGCCCCCTACGACCTTGGTACCGTAGTCGATCATCTCCTTGGCGTGGAAGGTCGCCTTTGCGCCGGTGAATCCCTGCACGATGACCGGTGTGCTGGCGTCGATCAAAATGCTCATCGGACACCTCGCGCGGCTGATAGCGCTTCCCCGCGCGAAACGGCGACCACTTTCTGCGCAGCCTCCGCCAGCGTGTCGGCCGATATGATGGGCAGACCGCATTCGGCGACGATTCGCCTGCCTTCAACCACATTGGTTCCGGCGAGGCGTACGACCAGCGGCACGCGCAAGTTCTTGGCCGCCTGAACCACACCTTGCGCGACCCAGTCGCAACGATTGATGCCGGCAAAGATGTTCACCAGAATCGCCTTCACGTTGCGATCGGAGAGCACGAGATTGAAGGCCGCGGCCACGCGTTCGGGCGAGGCGCCGCCGCCGACGTCGAGAAAATTGGCCGGCTCACCGCCCGCATGCTTGATCATGTCCATGGTTGCCATGGCCAAGCCGGCGCCGTTGATGATGCAGCCGATATCGCCGTCAAGACCGACGTAGTTGAGGCCGAACTCCGCGGCCTGGGTTTCGCGCGGATCCTCCTCGGCGGAATCGCGCATTTCAGTGACCTTGGGGCGGCGGAACATCGCGTTGTCATCGAACGACATTTTGGCATCGAGCGCCAGCACGCGATCGTCCTTGGTGATCACCAGCGGATTGATCTCGACCATGGTCGCATCCAGATCGCGGAAGGCGCGATAGCAGCCCATGATCGCGGTGACCGCCTGGCTGACCTGCTTGATGTTGAGCCCCATGCCGAAGGCCAATTCGCGAGCCTGGAATGCCTGTAGTCCGACCGCCGGATCGACCTGTTCGTGCAGGATGCTCTGCGGCCGGTCGCGGGCAATCTCCTCGATCTCCATGCCGCCTTCCCCCGAGGCAATCACACGGACGCGCTCGATCTTGCGATCGAGCACGAACCCTAAGTACAGCGCGCGCACATAGGGCTCGGCCTTCTCGACGTACAGACGGTGGACGGTTTTGCCGGCAAGACCGGTCTGGTTGGTCACGAGCGTGGCGCCGAGCAATCCTTTCGCGGCGGTGGCCACCTCTTGATAGGTGCGGCAAAGCTTGATGCCGCCGGCCTTGCCGCGGCCTCCGGCGTGAATCTGCGCCTTGACCGCCCAATGCCAGCCGCCAAGTTCCGTGGCGACGTACACCGCCTGCTCAGGGCTGTAGGCGACTCCGCCCGGAGGCACCATCACGCCGAATCCCGACAGCAGCTCCTTCGCCTGGTACTCATGTATATCCATAATTTCCCTTTCCTTCTCAGTTGACCTTGGCGCTCGCTGCTCTCCAGGGCATGCTATCGGCCGCTCCACCGCGGCTTGCGCTTCTCGGCGAACGCCCGGGTTCCTTCCTTCAGGTCGTCGGAGCGAATCACTTGCTGCACGATATCAAGAGAATCGTGCAATTCGAAAGCCTGATGCTCCGGCACCATTTCCGTGTGCCGCAGCAGCTGCTTGATCGCCGGAAACAAGAGCGGCGGCCCCTCGGCGAGTTGTCGGGCGATCTCACGCGCCTTGGCGAGCCCTTGGCCTTTGGGCACGACATGGTTGGCAAGCCCCCAGTGCTTGGCTTCGGCGGCATCCATCCAACGTCCGGTCAACAAGAATTCGACCGCCACATGATAAGGGATGCGCCGCCGCAACTTGATGGTTCCGGCATCGGCGAGCACGCCGACATTGATCTCCGGCAGCGCGAATTTCGCGTGCTCCTCCATCACGATGATGTCGGTGCCGAGCACCACTTCGAAGCCCCCGCCACAGGCGATGCCGTTGACCGCGGAAATGATGGGCTTGTTGAGGTTCCTCGGATAGTTGAGGCCGCCAAAACCGCTCACGCCCCAGTTCTCGTCGGACTTCTCGCCGGCCGCGGCCGCTTTGAGGTCCCACCCGGGCGAGAAGAACCGATCGCCGGCGCCGGTAATGATCGCAATGCGCAGCGATGCGTCGTCGCGAAACGACGTGAAGACGTCGTTCAAGCTGCGGCTCGTGGCCAGATCGATGGCATTCGCCTTCGGCCGGTCGATGGTGACCTCGAGGATGGTGCCGTCTTTGACGACTTTGATGCCATCGGAGCTTAAGATTGCATCGGACATGGGAGACCTCGTTAAGACAGTTATGCGGGATTTATGTGTCGAATCATCACATCGACCGCGATCGCTCCGGAGCCTTTCGGACGCACGATGACCGGATTGACGTCGATTTCAGCGAGCGTCGCGAGGTTCGCGGAGGCATAGCGGCTCACGTTGAGGACGGTATCGATGAGCGCCTCCAGGTCGCCGGCGGGCTTGCCCCGGTAGCCCCCGAGAAGCTTGCCGACCTTGAGGCCGCGAAGCGCCGCCTTCACTGACTCGCGAGTCCAGGGCGGGAGGAGGGTGACGCTGTCGGAGAGCAGTTCGGTCAACACGCCGCCCGCACCGAGCACCAGGACCTGGCCGAATTGAGGATCGACGATGAGGCCGATGAGGATTTCCGCGACTCCGTCGGTGGTCATTTGTTCGACCAACAGCGAATCCGATAGCGCACTCAAGCGCCGCGCTGCCGTCTCGGCCTGCGCGGCATTGAGGATATTCAGGGCGACGCCGCCCACCTCGGTCTTGTGTTCCAGATGCGCGCCGACCGCCTTGATCACCACCGGAAATCCCAGATCTGCCGCCCGCCCGGCGGCCGAGCCGGCTGAGGCAAGTTCGCCGCGCGGGATCGTCACGCCGAATTCCTTGAGCGCCACCTTGCCCTCGTACTCGCTCAAGCTGTACGCCGCTCCCGAGCCCGTGCCGCCGGGTGATATCTGCAACTGTAGACTCGGATTGGCACGCCAGGCACGTCCCACCGCGCCCGCCAACGCCAACGCTTCCAGGGCTTCGCGCTGACCTTGGAGCGGGATGACGCCGCCGTCCAAGCACCGCCGCCGAACGCGCGCGCTGATCGTCTCGGGGAGCGAGGCGATCAAAGCGGCCCGCGCCGGAGCGCCGTGCGAGGCGCCGATGAACGCGTCGATCGCCGCATCGAACGATGCCGTATCGGCCTTTGCTTCGGGCGGGCAGTCGAGCATGAATCCCACGGCATCGTACCCTGCACGCAGCACGGCGCCGAACACGCGCCCCAAGGCGGGCGGGTCGAACCACAAATAGGTATGAATATCGAACGGATTGGCGATCGTCACGCGGTCGGTCAACAACTCGCGCAGAACGAGCTCCTGCTCGCGCGGGATGGGCGCAAAATCAATATCGAGCGAACGCGACACATCCGCGGTCATGGCCATGTCGCCGCCGGAGGCGCCCATCACCAGTACTTTGCGTCCGGCAAGCGCCCCGCCCGCATGAAACAGTTTGAGCGTTTCGCATAGAGTACCCAAGGTATCGCATCGGGCAAGCCCCGCCTGCCGGCAAAAGGCTTCAAATACGCTATCGGCACCGGCGAGCGCTCCGGTGTGGCTGTGCGCCGTGCGCGCCGCCGCAGCCGTGCGCCCCGATTTCACCACCGCGATGGGCTTGCCGGCGCGGCGCGCCTTGTCCGCGGCGCGCGCGAATCTCTCGGGATCCTTGACACCTTCGAGATACAGACCAAAGGCCGTGACGCGGGTATCGTCGCATAGACTTTCGATGAGATCCTCAACCGCCAATCGGGTCTGATTGCCGACCGTGAACAGATAGCCGATCGGCACGGAGCGATCGTTGAAGCTCAAGGTGAGCGCGATGGTGCCGCTCTGACAAATCACGGCGACGCCGCGTTCGATGGGGGAGCCGACCACTTGATCGGGCAGCAGCGCCGCCCGGTCGAAAAAATTCACGAACCCATAGCAGTTTGGGCCGAAGAAGGGCAGGTCGCCGGCATTCTCGACGAGCGCGCGGGTAAGGGCGTGTCCGGACTCGGTTCCCAATTCGGAAAAGCCCGCAGTGAAACACACGAAACCCCCGGCGCCGCGCGCCTTGAGTTCGCGCGCCACGCCGGGCGCATCGTGATTGGGCACCGCGATGAAGGCGGCGTCCGGCGACCCCGGCAGCTCGGCGACCGAGCGATAGAACGTGGTTGCCGGGGTCGAGGCTCTGGTCGGATGCACGCGCCAGACCGTTCCCTGGTAGCCAATCGCCGCGTTGCCCGCCGCAACCGCATCGGTCCAGGCGCTCGCGCCGATCAGCGCGATGCTGCGCGGCGCAATCAGTCGACGAATATCACCCGGCATGCTGCTCACCGCCGCTTCAGCTCGATCTTGCGCGAACTTAAGGCCCTGGCCGCCAGCGCCTCCGGCGACAATTTCAGCGTTTCGAGCTTGCTCAACACCTCCGGCGGGAAAGGGGCGCTGGCGGGCTTGTCGCCCTGATGCACGTGCAACAGCATGACCTCGGCGGTTGCCGCCGCCTCGCTCATCCGCGGGCAGTTGAATTCGCAGCCGGCGTGGATGCGTTTGCGATCGAAATCCAGGATCGATGTCGTGACGGTGAGCTCATCCGTGCTCTTGACCTCCTGCAGGAAATGCATGTGCAGCTCGAGCGTGTACAGCGTGCACTTGGTGCGCTCGCGATAGGCCGCGTCCAGCCCCAGGTGGTCCATGACCTCATCGATGGCGCAGCTCAGCGCTACCGTGTAGTAGGCGTCGCGCAAATGCCCGTTGTAGTCGATCCAATCGGGCAAGATCGCGGCGCGGTAAGCGGGAAGTGCGGTCACTCGCGCGGGCTCAGCGCAATTGCAGCCGCTCGCGAGCCTGCGCGGCGGTAAGAATGCGGGCGCCCATGGCCTCGATGATGCCGCGGGCTTTTTCCACCAGTTGAGCGTTGCTCGCATACACGCCCTTGCTCAAATACAGATTGTCCTCGAGCCCGACGCGGACGTTGCCGCCCAACAATATCGATTGCGCCACCCAGGGCATTTGCATGCGGCTGATGGCGAACGTGCCCCAATTGCAGTTCTCCGGCAGCGCGTTGACCATCGCGAGCAGATGCCCGACATCGGCCGGTACGCCGTAGGGAATGCCCATACACAGCTGGATCATCGAGGGCGCGACCAGCAGACCCTCCTTGATCATTTGCTTGACGAACGAGAGATTGCCGGTATCGAACACCTCGAGCTCCGGCTTGACGCCGAGCTCCTTGGCAATCGCGGCGCCCTGCCGCAGGTAGTTCGGCGTGGATATGTAGGCGCGATTTGCGTCGCCAAAATTCAAGCTGCCGCAATCGAGCGTGGCGATATCGGGCCGGTACAGGCCCTCGTGGCACAGGTCGATGATGTGCCGCATCCGCTCCTCCTGGGTCACGAAATCGCTGCCCGGCGCCGGCGTATCCTTCAAACCGTGCTCGCCGATGACGATGTAGCCGCCCATGCCGCAGGTCAGATTCACGATCACATCGACCTTGCTTTCGCGAATCCGCTTGACGACCTCCCGATAGTGGCGGGTCTCCATGCTGAACACGCCGGTTTCCGGGTCGCGCACATGGATGTGGACGATGGCCGCTCCCGCTTGGGCGGCAGCGATGGCGGTTGCGGCGATCTGTTCGGGAGTGATTGCGCAATGCGGGCTCTTGGTGACCTTGGTGTCGTCTCCGGTAACGGCGCAGGAAATGATGACGTCGTGATTCATGGGGGGTCCTTCGGCAACGGGGGTGAGCCTGAGCTCAAAGTTTATATTATTTCAATCATAATATTTAAACGAAATTCGGGCAACTTTCGCTGCCTGCCGGCGGCCCCGAATGCCCCGGTATCGCTCGATTCCGATCGTCGGCGCTCAATGCCGGCTGCCGGCGAGCGCGCGGATGATTTCCGCTTCGCCGCATACGCCGACGATCTTGCCGCCGTCCGCGAGCAGCACCGGATGTCCGGTCGCCTGGCGCAAGCGAATGATGGACTGCAGCGACAAGCCCGCGGGCGCGAGCGCCAGGCCGGGCTCGAGGCCGGCGATGGCCTGCTCGTCGGGCACCTGCCGCAAAACCTGCTCGACGCCGTCCACTTGCAGGGCAAGCGGCTCATCGGCCGCATTCAGCGCGAGCCGATAGCGGCGCCGCTCATCGAGCCACAACACGCCGCCGTCCGAGTGCAATTGCGCGCGCCGGCACATGATCATGCCGCCGGTGAGCACGTCGAGGGGATTCATGTGCCTCACGAATTCGGCGACGTAATCGTCGGCCGGAGCGAGCACGATGTCCTCAGCGGTACCCGTTTGGATGATGCGTCCGTTCTGCAGAATGGAGATGCGATCGCCCAACCGCAGCGCTTCGTCCAGGTCGTGGCTGACGAACAGAATGGTCTTCTTGACGCGCTCCTGCAGCGCCAGCAGTTCGCCCTGCAGCTTGCCGCGAATCAACGGGTCGAGCGCGGAGAACGGCTCGTCCATCAAAAGAATATCCGCATCGGTCGCGAAGGCGCGCGCCAGGCCGACGCGCTGCTGCATGCCGCCGGAGAGCTCGCTGACGTAGCGCTCCGCCCATTGGGACAATCCGACCAGCTCCAATTTTTCATCGACGATGGCATTTCTGGAGGCGACGGCTTCGCCCCGCAGCTCCAGGCCGAAGCCGACATTCTCGCGCACGGTGCGCCAAGGCAAGAGGCCGAATTGCTGAAACACCATGGCCACGCGCTCGCGCCGCACGCGGCGCAATTGCGTCGTGCCGCAGGTCGCGACGTCGATGGCCGATTCGCCGTCGCGAATCAGCACATGGCCGCGGGTCACCGGGTTCAGCCCGTTAGCGGCGCGCAGGAGCGTGGATTTACCCGACCCCGACAGCCCCATCAGCACCGAGATCTCGCCCCGCGCGACGCTCAAATTCGCAGCGGCGACGCCGACGATGACGCCGAATTTGCTCTGTATATCGCCGCGCGTGGCTCCACCGTCGAGATCCGCCAGCGCGTCGCGGATGGCGGAGCGCCCGGCGCGTCCCGGCTGCCGGGCGAAGAGAATGTCGACGCCCTGGAATTCGATGGCCGCGGTCACCGCGGCTCCTCGCGCTCTTTCGGCCGGCTGATGCGGTCCAAGATGATTGCGAGCAGCACGATGGTGAAGCCGGCCTCGAAGCCCATGCCCACCTGCACCGAGTTGAGCGCGCGCACCACCGGGACTCCGAGCCCGCCGGCGCCGACCAGCGCGGCGATCACGACCATCGACAAGCTCAACATGATGCACTGGGTGATGCCGGCGATGATGGTGCTCGCGGCGCTCGGCAATTCGACCTTCCACAAAAGCTGCATGGGCGTGGCGCCGAACGCCTCGCCGGCCTCGATGAGCGGTCGCGGCACGGAGGATATGCCGAGATGCGTGAGCCTGATGGGCGCGGGCAAGGCGAAGATCACGGTGGAGATGAGGCCCGGCACGACGCCAAGCCCGAACAGCACCAGGGTCGGTATGAGATAGACGAAGGTGGGCAGAGTCTGCATCAGATCGAGCACCGGGCGCATGGCGGCGAACAACCTCGGCCGATGCGCCGCGGCGATCCCGAGCGGGATCCCGACCGCCGCAGACGCCAAGGTTGCGACCACCACCAGCGCGAGCGTCTCGAGCGTCGCGCTCCAGTAGCCCTGATTCAAGATGAAGAGCAGCGCAAGGGCAACGAACACCGCAAGCGGCCAGGACCGGCGCAAAATCCACGCCAACGCGGCAAAGGCGAGGATCAACAGCGGCGCCGGCAGCGCACGCAACAGCGTCGTCACTCCGAACACCGTGCCGCGGATCGCGATCGAGATGGCTCCGAAGACGAGCGTGCCATGCGCCTTGACGGTGTCGATGGCCACCGCCATCGCGTCTCCCACCGGAATCTTGTGATCGACCACCCATTGCTCGAAGCCGCCCGTCCGGCGCGGTGCCGCGTGCGCCAGAGCGCCGCTAGCCGGACGTCCATCGAAGGTGCGCACCCCTTCGAGCCAGGCCTGCACATCGGCGCTATGCGCCTTCAGCCATTCGGCCGCGGCGACCTCCGGCTGCTCGTGCCGATCCAGGATGGCGGCCATCATTTCACTCTCGCCGCGCAGCGTGAATTTGAGGTTCGCGAGGAGGCGGCCCATGTTCGGGCACGCGGCGCCGTATCCCGTGCGGGTCACCGTGTAGATGGTTGCACCGCCAAAATTGGGGCCGAACACCGTATCGCCGCCGGAAAGGTACTTGATATCGAAACGCATGTTCATCGGATGCGGTTCCCACGCGAGGAACACGATGGGATCCTTGTCGCGATAGGCGCGCTCGACCTGGGCCAACATGCCTTGTTCGCTCGATTCGATCAATTTGAAATTGCCGAGGCCGAATTGATCCTGCTTGAGCATTTTGAGGACGAGCCGGTTGCCATCGTTGCCCGGCTCGATGCCGTAAATGGAGTCGTTGAGCTGCGGCCCGAAGCGGCGGATGTCGTTGAAATCCTTGAGTCCCAGCGCATACGAATAAGCCGGCACCGCCAAGGAGTACTTGGCGCCCTCGAGATTCGGGCCGATGACCACCACCGATCCGTCGTCGACATAGGGCCGGCGATCGGCCTCTTCCGCCGGCATCCAATTGCCGAGGAACACATCGATGTCCTTGTTCTTCAAAGAAGCGAAGGTCACCGGGACCGACAGCACGGTGACGGTCGGGGTGTAGCCGATGGTACGCAGCAATTGAGCCACGATCGCCGTAGTCGAGGTGACATCGGTCCAGCCGATATCGGAGAAGCGCACCGTCTGGCACTCGGGCGGATCGCCGCCGCCCGCGGCCGCACTCTGGTCGGCGAGCGTCGCTGCCGCGGGCGTAAGCGTCAATGCGAAAATCGCCCATCTCGCCAGCCGATGCCCACGCCGTTGGGGAGCATTGCCGGCCTTGACCGTACGCTCCCGGGAGCGGCATGATTGCGCCGGCAGCGACTGCGTTGAATAGCTGTTTAACGAGGCGTGGTAGGCGCTCACCCGTGCATCCCTAGTGGATTGAACTTAAAGGCATAAGTCGATCATTTCCATCTTAAGCGGTCGCGGTCGCACAGGTCCATAAGGGAGCTCGAAGCGTTCTAGAGGCGGCCAAATTGAACAATCAATCAACGCATGCGACCGACCACTCCCGCGAATCCCTGGAGGAGGGGCGCCGGTGCCGACTGATCGAAGTCACCATCGATAGCCTAGCCGAACTTGGCTACGTGGGCACGACACTTGCGCAGATAGCCGGCCGAGCCGGCGTCTCACCGGGGCTGGTCGCTCATTACTTCGGCGACAAGGACGGCTTGCTCGACGCCGCGTTTCGCTCCCTGACCCGACGCGTCGGCGATCATGTACGGGCTCGCCTGCGCCAAATCAGCACACCGCGTGCCCGCATCCAGGCCATCATCGACGCGAATCTCGCTCCTGAGGAATTCGATCGGCGCACGGGCAGCGCCTGGCTCGCCTTTTGGGGGCAGGTGCTGCAGATTGAGAGCTTGAGGCGGGTGCAATCCGTCTATCAGCGGCGCACGCTCACGAATTTGCGCAGTTCGCTCAATAAGCTCGTGCCGCCCGACGAGGCGCAAAACCTCGCGGCCATGATCGCCGCGATGATCGACGGCGTGTGGCTGCGAGCCGCTCTGTCGGGCTGGCGCGAGGCCGACAGCGAGAGTGCACGCGCCTTGCTCACGGAATTCGTCGATGGGCGGTTAAAGGATCGCGGCGACTTCGCGCGCGCCGCGACGAGCAGCGCGGTCAAGTCGCGCGCGCAAGCGGCTGCTCCCGCGGCGGGCGAGCGCTTCGCGTCCATCAATCCGGCCAACGGAGAAATTCTGGGGTACGCGATCGTCGCGGGCCCGGCGCAGATCGACGCGGCGGTTCGCGCGGCCCAGCGGGGTCAGGTGAAGTGGGCCGCGATGACCGGTGCGGAGCGCGCGCGCGCGCTGCGCCGTGCGGCCGAGCTGCTTCGATCGCGCAATCGGGAGCTCGCCGAGCTCGAATCGCGCGATACCGGCAAGCCGATTCAGGAGACCTCCGTCGTCGACGTCATTTCCGGCGCCGACTGCTTCGAATATTTTGCGAGCCTGGCGCAATCCTTGAGCGGCGAACACATCGATTTGGGCCCTCAAGCGTTCGGCTACACCCGCCGCGAGCCCTTGGGAGTCGTCGCCGGCATCGGCGCCTGGAACTACCCGCTACAGATCGCCTGCTGGAAGGCCGCACCCGCGCTCGCCTGCGGCAACGCGATGATATTCAAACCCGCGGAACTCACGCCGCTCAGCGCCGTGAAGCTTCAGGAGATTCTGCTCGAAGCCGGCCTGCCACCGGGAGTGTTTCAAGTGGTGCAAGGCTTCGCCGACACCGGCCGATTGCTCACCCGCCATCCGGGCATTCGCAAGGTGTCACTGACCGGCGAAGTGGGCACCGGCAAGGCGGTGATGAGCGATGCCGCACAGACGCTCAAGAACGTGACGCTCGAGCTCGGCGGCAAGTCGCCCTTGATCATTTTCGAGGACGCCAAGCTCGACAACGCGGTCGCGGGCGCGCTGCTCGCGAACTTTTATTCCTCCGGTCAGGTGTGTTCGAACGCGACACGCGTATTCGTGCATCGCGCGGTCAAGGCCGATTTCATCGAGCGTCTGGTCAAGCGCGTGAGCGCGATGCGGATCGGCGACCCGATGGACCCGGCCACGCAGGTGGGCGCGCTGGTATCGGAGCAGCACATGCACAAGGTGCTCGGCTACATCGCGCGCGGCCGTGCCGAAGGCGCACGGCTCATTATCGGAGGCAACCGCGTGACCAGCGGAGATTTGGGCAGGGGATATTTCGTCGCACCGACGGTCTTCGACGATTGCCGCGACGACATGGCGATCGTGCGCGAGGAGATTTTCGGACCCGTCATGTCGGTGCTCGACTTCACCGATGAACGCGAGGTCATCGAGCGCGCCAACGCCACAGAATTCGGATTGGCGGCAGGCGTATTCACCAATGATTTGACGCGCGGCCATCGGGTGATCGCCCAGCTGCAGGCCGGCACCTGCTGGATCAATCACTACAACGTGACACCGATCGAACTGCCATTCGGCGGCGTGAAAATGTCAGGCCTCGGGCGCGAGAACGGGCGCGCCGCGCTCGAACACTACACACAGCTCAAGAGCGTCTATGTCGCCATGGGCGATGTCGACGCGCCTTATTGACCCGCCTCTTGCATCGACCACGTACATGGGACCCGAAGCCACGATGACATCGCCAGATGAAACTTTCGACTACGTCATCGTCGGCGCGGGATCGGCGGGCTGCGTGCTGGCGGATCGGCTGAGCGCGGACGGCACGCGCCGCGTGCTGCTGCTCGAGTACGGCGGCTCGGACCGCTCCATATTCATTCAGATGCCCTCGGCCTTGTCCATTCCGATGAACATGCCGAAATACAATTGGTTCTACCACACCGAGCCCGAGCCGCACTTGAACGGCCGGCGCATGCACACGCCGCGCGGCAAGGTATTGGGCGGCTCATCGTCGATCAACGGGCTGGTCTATATCCGCGGAAATCCGCATGACTTCGATCGTTGGGCCCGGGAGGGCGCCGCCGGCTGGTCCTACGCCGACGTGCTGCCTTATTTCAAACGGGCCGAGAAGCGCGCCGAAGGCGGCAACGAGTACCGCGGCGGCGGCGGTAAGCTTCAGACCTGTTACGGCCGCCTGACCAATCCGCTGCATGCGGCGTGGCTCGACGCCGCGGACGAAGCGGGCTACCCGCGGTCGGCGGACGTCAACGGCTACAGCCAAGAGGGCTTCGGTCGCATGGACATGACGGTCGCCGACGGCGTTCGTTGCAGCGCCGCCAACGCGTACCTGCGTCCGGCCATGCGCCGGCCCAATCTCAAGGTCGTGACCCATGCGCTCGCGACGCGCATTCTGTTCGAGGGCCGGCGAGCCCGCGGCGTCGAATACAGCCGGGGAGGGGTCAGCCATCGCGCGAGGGTCGGCCAAGAACTGATCCTCTCGGGCGGGCCCATCAATTCCCCGCAGCTGCTGAAGCTGTCCGGCATCGGACCGGTCGCGGAGCTGCGCTCGCACGGCATCGCTGTCATCGCGGATCGGCCTGGCGTCGGCGAGAACTTGCAGGATCATTTGGAGTTTTATTTCCAGGTCGCCTGCACGAAGCCCATCACCTTGTATTCGTCGATCAATTGGTGGAATCGTGCGCTGATCGGTGCGCGCTGGCTGCTGCGCAAGGATGGGTTGGGCGCAACCAATCATTTCGAGACCTGCGGCTTCATCCGCAGCCGCGCCGGCATCGCCTATCCGGACATTCAGTATCACTTCCTGCCCATGGCCGTGGCGTACGACGGGTCGACGCCTGGCGCAGGAGCACGGCTTTCAAGCGCATGTCGGACCGATGCGCTCCAAGAGCCGCGGCTGGGTGCGCTTGGCCTCGAACAATCCGTTCGACAAGCCGCGCATTTTATTCAATTACCTGAGCGAGCCGGACGATTGGACCGAAATGCGCGCCTGCGTGCGCCTGACGCGGGAAATCTTCGCGCAGCCCGCCTTCGATCGCTATCGCGGCCGGGAGATCCAGCCGGGCGCCGAGGTCCAAACGGACGACCAAATCGATGCCTTCATCCGCGCCAAGGTCGAGAGCGCGTACCACCCGTCATGCTCCTGCAAGATGGGCGGCTCGAACGACCCCAAGGCCGTGGTCGATCCCGAATTGCGCGTCTATGGGGTGGAAGGCTTGCGGGTGGTGGACTCTTCGATCATGCCCTCGGTGACCACCGGCAACCTGAATGCGCCGACCATCATGCTGGCGGAAAAGGCCGCGGACCATATCTTGGGACGCGGCATGCTGCCGCGCGAGAATGCGCCTTACTACACCGCGCCGAATTGGCAGCAGGCGCAGCGCTGATCAGCCGACCTGCCGAACCTGCGGCTCCCTGTGCGCAACCGCGGCAGCCGGCGACCGGCATCGATTGCGGTTATCGCATATTGCGCGGTCTTTGCTTTGCAAGGATGATGCCGGGGAAGCCAGCAGCAATGAGCGAATGTACGCATATCGCAATGCCTAGGAGGGAACCATGACAGCCGTGACGGTTCAGAAAGCCGCCAAAGAGGCCGACCGAACGCTACCCATTTTCAAGGACATCGAGAGGCTCACGCAGCGCATCCGCGAGCGCGCATTCGCGGTCTTCGCGGCTCGCGGTGTCCATCAAGACTGGGCGCTCAATGATTGGCTCACCGCTGAGCGAGAGTTGTGCTGGCCGGCGTCGGAGCTGGTGGAACGCGAAAAGCGATTATACGCTTAACGTGGCCATAGCCGGCTTCAAACCCGAAGATATTACGGTCACGGCCACGCCGCGCGAACTGATCGTTCACGCCGCGGTTGCAGAAACCCGCACCCGCAAGGCGAAGGACGAACGAGTGTGGTGGTCGGAGTTTCGCAGCAACGATGTGTATCGACGGGTCGAGTTACCCGCCGACATCCTGGTCGATAAGGTCTCGGCGCGCTATGAGCATGGTTTGCTAAAGGTGACTGCGCCGAAAGAGGTCACTGCCCCGAAATCCAAGCGGCCGGCGAAGATTACCCGCGCGTCGATGCGACCCAAGTCGACCAAGGCTTAGAGCGTGTGGATCGCTACAGGCGACAGATGCGATAGGTATATTTGTGGATCGACCTCAGAGCCAGGTGCGGTAGCCTTCGAGGACTCGCGCGGGGGCTTCTTAAAGTGATGAAGCGCGCGCTACTTCAGATACTCATTGAACCATTTGAGCGTGCGGGCGATGGCGTCGGCGATATGATCCGGATCGCGCAGCCCGTGACCTTCGCCCGGATAGATCATGACGGCCGTCGGAACACCGAGGGTTTTCAATGCATGCCAGAATTCCTGCGTCTGAGCCGCGGGACATTCGATGTCGAGCTCGCCCACGTAGGCGAATGTCGGCGTGCGCACGTTGCGGATGTAATTGATGGGCGACGAGCGCGCATACACCGCCGGATCGTCGTACACCGATGCGCCGAAGTAGGGCAGCATCCAGGCATCGATGCCGTTTTCGCCGTAGTACGACTGCCAGTTGCTGATGCCGGCGGCGGCGACCGCCGCCTTGAAGCGGTGCGTTTGAGTCACCGCCCACATGGTCATGAAGCCGCCGTAGCTCCCGCCCATGATGCCGAGACGCGTTCATCGATGGGCACCGCCTTTTCCGCGGCATCGATGCCGGCCAGAATATCGCGCAGATCGCCGTGGCCGAAATCGCGCACGTTGGCTGCGGTAAAGCGTTCGCCCTGACCGAAGCTGCCGCGCGGATTCGGAAGAAACACGGCATAGCCGTGCTCGAGCAGCGTACGGGACAATCCCGGACCGATGAAGGAGGGCACCGCGGCGGCTGCCGGTCCGCCGTGCACGATCGTCACCAGCGGCATTTTTTCGCTCGCACTGCGCGGGCAACAACAGCCAGCCCTGCACGTCGAATTCGTCGCTCTTCCACGAGAGGCTTTGCACCCGCGCCGCCGCAGACATGCCCGCATTGGCCGCCGTCAAATGTCGCCAGCCTCCGACCGCACCGACCTGACGATCTCCGGCGCCGCAGTGAAAGACTCGTGGTCCGCGGCCGTCATGGCAGAGGGGCAGGCCAGGGAAACGCCGCCGGCTCGCAGCCCCAGGGATTCCGCACCGCTCCACAGGATATGCCGCACGCCGGCGCTGCGAGCCGTCGCCGAGATCGACGATCTGATGTGTTGTCGCCGGCGAGCAGCTGCGCCTGCAGGTGCCCATCGCAGCGCCAGGCGAGAGCGGTCGCCGAGGCACGCAGCCGGGCGTCACGTTGATGGCGGGACCGCCGTCGACCGGCAGCGTGTAGACGTCGCCGCCCGTCGAGCCAAAGTCGCTCATGATGCCGGCGATGAACGCGACGGTACGGCCGTCGCGCGAGACCTTCGGCGCTGCCAGCTGCTGCGCGCGGGCTCGCCGGGCTGTAAAGAACCCGTGCGTTCGAATCCGTGCTCCGAAAAGGCGTACAGCTTCGCGGTCCACCAGTTGTCGTCGCCGTTGCCGGGCGAGGCCGTGCCGACGAAGCCCTCGCCGTCGGGCCGCCAGTCGTATTCGTACACGAATAAATCGGGCGGCGAGACCAAGCGCAGCGCACCGGCTCGAGAACGGCGATTCGCTGCTCCGGGTGGGTTGGCATCCAGATCGCCGGCCACCGGCGCCCCCGCTTCGGTCGCGCCGACTTCCTTGACCGCATGGGCGGTGGCCAGCATCGCGAGCCGGCCGTCGGGACCGTAGCGCAGATCCTCGATCGTACCGTCGAAGTCGAGCGAGCTTGACGAGTCCGCTGCCGTCGGCAGCGACCGAATATATCGAGCGCGCATGACTTCCCGGCGTGCGCAGCGTGAAGCTCAGACGGCTGCCGTCCGGACTCCAGGTCGGCGAGTCGGGCCAGCACTGCTCGCGTACGGCCGCAGGGCAGCGCTACCGTCGTTGCGGCGCCGTTATCGATACGCCGGATGACGAGGTCGCGAATCGCGGATAGAAGCCGCCGACGGGCGAATCGCCCTCCACGGAGGCCACGAGCGCGGCGTCGGGCGAGATCTCCACGCGCAAGAACCGATGGACGAGCCGCTCGTCGGCGGTCATCGCCGGCGCTCCGCGGGCGGCGCACGCCACGCACAGCGCACCGGCCATCGCGACCGGCGAGATGAGGCCGAAGAGGATTGCGCGCTGCCGCGTCATTCAGGGTTCTCCTCACAGCCGGGCTCGCCGCGAGCAGGGCAAGCTCCTCGAACAGGAGTTGCGCCGCGAGTTGGGCGGTATTGGTGGTCGGATCGTACTGCGGTGCGACCTCCACCACGTCGGCACGCAGATGATCTGAAGGCCGGTGAGCGCGCGCAGACAGCGCCGATTCCCTCGCGCGGCGTGAGACCGCCGACCTCGGGAGTTCCGGTGCCCGGCGCGTAAGGCGGGATCGAAGCCATCCACGTCGACGCTCACGTAGACCGGTCCGTCGCCGACCACGTCCCGGGCGCGCTCCGCAACGGCGGCGACACCCGAGGCGGTGAATTCCTCGATCTCGATCACGGTCATTCCGGAGGCATAGGAAAATTCCCAGAAGACGTTGGCCGCTCCGCGAATGCCGATCTGGATGGTGCGCTCCGGATCGAGCGCGCCGTCGAGCACCGCCAGCCGAAATGGGCCGCCGTGATGAAATTTGGAGCCGTCGAACGCGCCCATCGTGTCGCAATGGGCATCGATGTGGACGAGTCCGACCGGTTCGTCGCGGCCGAGCGCCTTCAGGATCGGGTAGGTCACCGAGTGATCTCCGCCCACCGACAGCGGGCGCACGCCTTGCTGCTGCGAGTCGCGTAGAACGCCTCGATGTCCTCGATGCGTTTGCTCCAGACTGAAGCGGCTGCGGAACGGCACATCGCCGATATCCGCCGCCTTGACCTTGGCCTTCGGCACGTTTTTCTGCGTCGGGTGATAGGGCCCGATGCGCTCGACGGTGCGCACCGCGCGCGGACCGAATCGGGCGCCGGAGCGATTCGACACCCCAAGATCGCTCGGCACACCGACCACGGCGACCTCGAGGCCCGCCGCATTGGCGGCCGCCGGCAAGCCAAGGAAGGTCGGGATGCCGGAATAGGGGAGCGAGCGGCGACCCTCGCCGGTGGCCAGATCGTCCGCCGCCGCCTTCAACACCGGATCGTCTATTGAAAAGGCGCCGGCCTCGGAGTAGCGACGCCGCAGCGCCTCGAGCTTTTGCTTGTCCATACCGGCTCATCCCGGATTGAGATGCGTCCGATTCATTCGCCGCCCGCATTCGCGCTCGGCTTGCCCCAGCGATATGACATACGTATGCCGAAGACGCGCGGCTCGTTGGTGGTGAGGCGCAGATCGAAGTTGCCGGTGTTGCTGTAGATGATCGCGTTCTTGTTCGCGAGATTGGTGACGTAGGCCTCGGCAAGCCACGCCTCACTGCCGCCCGGGGTTGACCCCCAGGCGCAGGTTCATGAGGATGTAGGACGGCTGCAGGATGCGCGGCAAACCGGTGTTCTTGTCGTTCGGATTCAGACCATTGAACATGTCGCCCTTGTCGGCCATGTCGAACTGCAGGTAGCCCTGCAGGTCGTCGCTCACGGGCCTCTGGTAGCGCGCGTTCCAGCTCCAGCTGAAATACGGCGCGAACGGCAGCCGTTCATTGACGTAAGGGTCGTAAGCCGGAGTGGCCGCGGACGTCACGCGGGCGTCGGTATAGTTGACGGACGCCTGGAGCGCCAGGTGCTCGTTGACCTTGTAGTCGATGTTCGATTCGGCTCCGTAGATGCGCGCGTCGCCGACGTTGATGTTGTAGCTGGAGGAGGGACAGACCGCGGCGTCGTAGATGAGCGCCTGCAGCTCCTTCCAGTCCATGTAGTAGGCCGCGCCGTTCCACAACAACCGACCGCCGAGGCTGGTCGTCTTCCAGCCGATCTCGTAGTTATTGAGCGTGTCCGGCTGTCATAGCTCTGGGCACGCCACTCGGCTGTAGCAACCCGGAAGGTGAAGCCCGAGTTGCTGCCGCCCGGCCGGAAGCCCTGCGCCCAATCGGCGTACACCATGACGTGATCGGTGATCTTGTAGCTGACGCCGGCCTTGCCGTCCCACTTGTGCGAGGTCTCGCTGATAGTCGCTCGGCGTGTTGGGAGCGTAGGCAAAGCTCAGAACGGCGTGTCGTAGGTCGCATAGGAGTGAAAGTACACGACCCCCGCTTCGACGTTCAGCTTGTCGGTCACGTCGAAATTGATGTTGGCGAATTCGCTGGTCTCGAGGTCGTGACGGTTTCGGTGTAGGATGTACCAGACACCGGGCGGCAGCGATGCGCTGGTGTAAGTTTGTAGTAGTTGAGCGTCGTTCTGGAACGCCGCACCCTGGTATTGCAGCCCCGGCATGTAGTACGTGTTGCTGTAGTTGTGATCGTTGGTCACCTGCCAGTACGCGCCCGCGAGCCAGTGGAAACGTCCGCCCGGCTTGGATGAGAGCCGCAGCTCGTTCGACCAGCGCTGGGGATCGACGTTGTAGGAGTAGAACTGCGTCGCCGGGTTACAGCCCGTGAAAGAACCGCCGCCGTAGTAGGGGTCGTTGAGGCAGGCAAAGCCTTCCTGGGTCCCCGGGTAGCCGTTCGGGGGCGTGTTCGTGGCGCCGGCGTTGTAGTTCTGCTCGTACTGGGAATATTCGTTCCACTGCCGCCGCTCCTGGTTCCAGAAGGCGCTGGCGAACACCAGATCGCCGATGCCGACATCGCCGTCGAGATGAAAATCGACCATGTTGGTCTCGAACAGGTTCTGCTCCGGACCGAAGCGCTCCACGGTGAGCTTGGGCAGCGTCGGATCCTGGTCCCACGCGCCGTTGGTGTGCTGCTGCTGGAAGCCATAGGTGAGCAGCGCGCTCCAGCCCTCGTTGAACACCGCCTTGAACGCCACGCGGCCGCCCTTGACGTTCTCGATGGTTGTAGTCGTCGGCCGCCCACGGGGCATTGTTCGAGACGGCGCCGTTGACCCAGGTGCGTGTCGTCAGCTGGTTGTTGATGAAGCCGCCGTTGGAGACGCTGAAGGCGGAGGCCCTGACGCCGAGGACGCCGTCGATCAGCGGGAAGTTGACGAACGCCTCGTAGGTCTGATTGGTGGCGGCCGACTGGATACTGGCCGACGTCGGTGTCGACGCCGGCGCTGAAGGCGTGCAGGTCCGGCTTGTTGGTGATGTAGCGGATCGCGCCGGACATGGCGCCCGCACCGATAGGTCGTGCCCTGCGGTCCGTTCAGCACCTCGATGCGCTCGATGTCGTAGAGATGCAGATCGGGCTGCGAGCCGCCGTAGTTCATCGACAGGTCATCGACGAAGAAGCCCGTCGAGGCGGTGTTCGGCATAGTTGGGGTTGCTGCCGTCGGACACTCCGCGCATGACGAACAGCTGGGTCCCGGGGCCGGTGCTGATGTAGGAGATGGACGGCGTCTTCTGCAGGTAGTCGTCCATGCTGGCGATGCCGAGGTTCTTCAGGTCCTTCGCGGTGTAGACGTCGATGCTGACGGGTACGTCCTGCAGGTTTTCCGCGCACCTTGCGCGCCGTGACGACGATCTCCGCCAGGCCGCGGACTCGGACGGCCCGGCTGCCGCGTCGGCAAAGCTCGGCGGCGCGTGCGGAAGTGCAGCGCCGGCCAGCGCCGCGGCAACGGCAATCCGCACCCGCGACCCCGCCGCGCTATGCCCTTGACGTCCAGGCGCCGCAATCACCTGGTTTACCGGTTTCTTTGGCTTCGCCCCCATGTACTGCACCCCTTGAAACTATCCTAATTATTGGTCCGGTATTCGCACTTGCGTGCGATCTCCCTTCTCATGATGATCGTCGTAGTGACTCGCCGTTAGTCAACGGTCGTTCATGTACCGGCCCTCGCAGCCGGCTCCTCGAAGCGCGCCAGGCTCTCCCCGAGCGCGCGACGCAGCGGCTCGAGCTCGCGCGCGAAATGCCTCCAGTAGCCGACGCCCGAGCTGTACAGCGGCTGGCGCACCTGCTCGGCGCTCGCCGTGCGCACCGGCGGCGCGTCGCGTGGAAATTCAGGCAGGCGGGCTCGAAGTGCAGGCCGCAGTGCGCCAGCAGGCGGCGGATGTTCGCCTCCGGATCGCGCACCACCTCCTCGTACTGCACGTGCAACACCCTCCCGGGCAGCACCGCGTCCCAGTGGTCCATGAGCGACAGATAGCAGCGGTAGTAGCGGCCGAGGTCCGTCAGGTCGTAGCTGAAGGTCTGCCCTTCGGCAAAGTGCTGCTTGAAGGTGCTGAAACAGGCATCCATCGGGTGGCGGCGCACGTCGATGACGATGGCGCTCGGCAGGATGGCGTGAATCAGGCCGACGTGGCTGAAGTTGTTCGGCATCTTGTCGATGAAGTGCGCGCGACCCGAGCGCAGCGGCGCCGTCTCCTCGAGATAGCGGCGGCCGAGCGTGGCGAGCTGCTCGGCGGGAGCCGGCGCGAACGTGTCCGGATAGCGCATCGCGGCTGGATCGCCAGATCGTCGAACTCGCGCACCATGTTCAGGATATTCGGCAGCTCCATGGTGCCCTCGACGCTGCGAGTGACTGGCGAGGATCTGCTCGACCAGCGTCGAGCCGGAGCGCGGCAGGCCGACGATGAAGATCGGCGCGGGACTCGGGCTGTCCGCTGCCGCGGTGCGCTGCGAAGAAGTGCGGCGTCGAAGAACGCGCGAATGCGTGCGCGGCGCCCTCGAACACCTCGATGTCGAACGGCTCATCCAGACGGCGCAGCGCATTCCCCGCGGCGTAGTGCTCGAAGGCCTGCGCGTACGCCGCGCGCTGCTCGAACGCCTTGCCGAGCGCGAACTGCAGGTGCGCCTCGTTGGAGCGTCGCTGCTTGCCGCTCGACAGCAGCGCGCTGCATCTCGGCGATCTCCGCGTCGCTGAAGACATAATTCTTGAGGTCCGCGAGGCTCCACTAGGCCTCGGCTCGGGCCGGATCCATCGCGAGCGCCGCCTTGTAGGCCGCCTCGCTCTCGGGGCGCCGGCCCAGGGTTTTCTGCAGGTGCCCGGCGGAGATCCGCAGCCGCACTTCTCCGGATTGAGAAGCGCCGCGCGCTCGATAGGCGTCGAGCGCCTCCTCCTGTCGCAGCATTCGCGTGGCGACGGAGGCGATCGCCACCCAGGTTTGGGGTTTTCGGGCTCGATCTTCACGAGATATCGCACGGCCGCCTCGCGCCTCCTCGAGGCGCCCGAGCCGCGACCAGCGCAGGCCCAAGCCCGCGGTAGGCCAGCGGCAGGTAGGCGGACTGCCGCAAAGCGTGGCGCAGCAGCCGCTCTGCCTCGATCGGACGATCGGCACGTCAAGCGCAGCGCCGCAAGTCCACACAGCGCCGCCACGTGACTCGGATCCGCCTTCAGGATCTCGCGAAACATCTCCTCGGCGGTCTTGCGGCGCTCGTCCGCCACGAGTGCGGCCGTCGCCTCCTCGATGCGGCGGCCGCTGCGGATCGGTCGAGTCGAGCACGCTCGATAGGCCACGTTCGCATCCGGGTACTTTTCGAGCTCGACGAGCACATCGCCGTAGGCGAGCCACGCCCGGCGATCGAGCGCGGGTCGGCCTCGACGCACGCGCCGCACCTCCTCGCGCGCCGCCTCGAGGCTGTCCGGCGCGACGGTAGGCCCGAGCCAAGATCGGTGCGCGCATGGCGAACTCGGGCTGCGCGACCGACCGCTCGAGGGTCTCGACGGCCGGGCAGTCTTGTCCTGATCGAGCAGCGCGACGCCGAGCAGGCGCAGACTGTTGACCTCGCCGGGGGCGGCGCCTGGATCGCGCGCAGCTGCCGCTCGGCGGTCGCGGCGCGGCCTTCGCGCAGCGCGGCGAGCGCCTCCGCGTAGGCCGCGCGCATCTGCGCCTGTGATTGCGGCTCTGTCATCGGGCTCGATGCGTATGGCTCAGAGCCCTGCCGCCAGCGCGGTGCGCGAGCCGTGCTAGCGAGATCGTCGCCGTAGAACTCCGCTCGCGATCTCGGCGAGCACGCCCGAGACATAGCCCGCGAACGAGCGCCACACCTCGACGTGGAATGCATCCGCTCCGGGTGCGCCACAGCACGATATCGGCCTTGGCGAGCACCGTGCGGGTGCACATGCCGATCGGAAATTCGCCCAGGTCCAGATCCAGCGGACAGGCGCCGTTCAGAATGGCGCATCGCATGGGGGCCGCTTATTTCCAGTGCAAATTGCCGGTGGCTGATGTCGACCAACGCATGCGGGGCATCGGCCAACGCGAGTTCGAGTGCGCTCGATCGCGGCGGCCGAGCGACGCATCGGGTGCGAAATCGAGCAGCAGGTATTCATCGGGGCCGAGCCACAGCGTCGCGCGAGTGCCTGCGACGATCGCGCGGCACGCCGCTTCGGAAAATCCGACGCCCCAGACGGGGCACGGCGAGGGCGCGTGCGCGAGCATCGCCGTGCAGCACCCAGCCGCAGCGCCGGCGGCAAGACTTGAGCCAGCCCGTTGAGCGGTACGGCGGGCACGCGGCGCATCGCGATCTCAGCCATTGATGCGCGCTCCGCGTGGGGTCGTAGAAAACCGGCGAGGTGACTTCGACCTCGATGATCGCCGCCGGGCATGGGCACGTACAGCGTCTGACCCAGGCGTGCGCGGCCGCCGGCGATGAGGGCGAGCGCGATCGGATATCCCAGGACGCTGCTGGAATAGGAGGAGGTCACGTGTCCGATCAATTGCATCGGCGGCTTCTGCGCCGCCTTGGCCGCGATCTGCGCGCCTTCCTCGAGCACCGTGCCGGCGTCGCGGGTTCGCAGGCCCACGAGCTGCTTGCGGTCCGGCGGCCTTCATCGAGGCGCGCTCGAGCGAGCGCTTGCCGACGAAGTCCGGCTTGTTCTTGCCGATCGCCCAGCTCAAGCCCGCATCGTCGGGCGTGACCGTGCCGTCGGTGTCCTGCCCGACGATGATGTAGCCCTTTTCCGCGCGCAGCACGTGCATGGTCTCGGTGCCGTATTCGACCATGCCGTGCGCCTGCCCGGCGGCGTAAATCGCCTCCCACACCGCGGCGCCGTAGTCGGCGGGCACATTGACCTCGAAGCCGAGTTCGCCGGTGAAACTCACCCGAAACAGCAGCAGCGGCACGCCGCAGATGCGGCCGCGGGCCGACGCTCATGTGCGGCAGTGCGCGCCGCGCTCAGGTCGATGTCTTCGACAAGCGGCTCGAGCACACGCCGCGCGTTCGGTCCCTGCACCGCGATCACCGCCCATTGTTCGGTGGTGGAGGTGAGCCAGACCTTGAGATCCGGCCATTCGGTCTGGCGGTAAGTCCTCCATCATCGCGAGCACGCGCGGCGCGCCGCCGGTGGTCGTGGTCACGTGAAAGCGGTCGGCGGCCGTGCGCGCCACCACGCCGTCGTCGTAAATGAATCCGTCGTCGCGGCACAGAATGCCGTAGCGCGAGCGGCCCACGCCGAGTCCCGACCAGCTGTTGATGTACAGCCGGTTCATGAACTCGGCCGCATCCGCGCCGACGACTTCGATCTTGCCCAGGGTCGAGGCATCGAAGATGCCGCAGGCGCCGCGCACCGCGCGGCATTCGCGCGCCACCGCGGCATGCATGTCCTCGCCGGCGCGCGGAAAATAGCGCGCGCGCTTCCACAGGCCGACATTCTCGAACACGGCGCCTCTTCGCCGCCGCCCACTCGTGGGTCGGCGTGGTGCGCTTCGGATCGAACAGATCGCCGCGCGAGATGCCCGCCAAGACTGCCGAACGTCACCGGCGTGTAGGGCATGCGAAAGGTGGTGAGTCCGACCTGCGGGTATCGGCACATCGAGGCCCTGCGCGACGATCGCGAGCGCGTTCAGATTCGAGGTCTTGCCCTGGTCGGTGGCCATTCCGGTCGTGGTGTAGCGCTTGACGTGCTCGATCGACCGAAAGCCTTCGCGCGAGGCGAGCCTCAAGTCGCGCGCGGTGACATCGTGCTGCCAATCCACGAAGGACTTATCGGCGCTCGGCGGGCTCGCCTCCGGCAGCGCGCCAGGTAACCGTCGACCAGGAGCTGCCGGCGCCGCGCGCCAGCGTATCGACCACGAAAGCACGAGTGCCCCGTCGCTGCGAGCGCCCATCCGGCGCCGCCGCGTCGGCTCCCGCGGTCGCGCCGTCCACCAGCGCCTGCGCGAGGCCGCTGACGCCGCGGCAGGCGCCCGCCGAGCGCTCGCACTCCGCCGATTGGCCCGGTACGAAGGCTTGCAGCGGCTCGTTCCACGCGAGCTTGCCGCGCGATTGGGAAAACAGGTGCACGCTCGGCGTGAATCCGCCGGACATCAACACCGTATCGCAGTCGATGCGACGGCTCGCGCGCACCTGACCGTCGCCGACCTCGCCGAGCGCGATCGCTCGCACGCGCAGATCGCCTTCGGTGCCGAGCACCGTCGAGCCGGGTAGTACCTCGATTCCGGCGCGGCGCGCCGCTTCGGGCAAGTCGCCGGACGGCGCCGGATCGCACATCGGCCACGGCGGCGACCACCACGCCCGCCGCGTGCAGATCGAGTGCCGCCTGGTAGGCGGCATCGCAGGCGGTCACGACCACGAGCCGATCACCGACGCGTACGCCGTAGCGGTTCAGATAGGTTTGCGCGGCGCCGGCGAGCATGATGCCCGGCCGATCGTTGCCCGGAAACACCAGCGGCCGTTCGATGGCGCCGGTGGCGAGCACCACAGCCGCGCGCGCACCTGCCAGAGCCGCTCGCGCGGCTGATGAGCCGGCGGCACCGCCAGATGGTCGGTGAGCCGCTCGTGCAGTCCGACGAAGTTGTGCGGGAAATAGCCGAACGCCGTGGTGCGGGCGAGCAGCGTGACTCGCGGGTTTTTCTGAAGCGTCGCCAGCGACTGCTGCACCCACAGAGGCGCATCGGCACCGTCGATGCGCGCGGCACCATCGCCCAGCAGGCTGCCGCCGAACTCGGTCTGTTCGTCGCACAGCATGACGCGCGCGCCCAAGTCGGCGGCGGCGAGCGCGGCGGCGATGCCCGCAGGTCGCCGCAAATCGTTTTTGCCAAGAAACCAGCAGAATACCCGCTGAGCTTCCTCGCGCCACTGCCTCTCTTCCGTCAGCCTATATACCTCAAGGCAGGCCGATATTGTTGCGCACGCCTCGACGGGCTGTTGATCGAATCGCGCCTTTTCATTTCCTTCAATAAAAAATCCACTAGACCCAATCGGCACAAAGATCTCCCGGTCGTCGCGGTGTTGCTCGGCAACAAGCCACTTCAGAGAATCCATTCCCGCTTCGATCATTCTTTGATTGTCGCTTCGCCATCCCGCCAGAATGAGGGCCTGCGATAACCTTGCATTCGAGTAGGAGAGGCTCTTCTCGAACCACTTCCATGTTTCGGAGTGAGTTCTTTCATAGATGTCGAGAAGACGATTCGCCAGGGCATTGCGGACTCCCTGGATGGCCCTGTCTCCGGGAAACCAATCCAGATAAGCTTGCAGGCCCAGGATGGAAATGCCCATGCTCGCGGGCTGGTGAACTTGAGTGTCGCAGGCACAGCAGCTTCGAACAGCCTGCCTGCCGCCCCTCTCAATCCAGCATTTCGCGAAGATCCGAGGACCATCCCCAAAGACCACAAGGCGCGGCCATGGCTGTCATCTGACCCGACATCTTCAAGCCACTTGCGATCATAACCGAGGAAATTCCTGAATCTCCCCGTATCAGAATGAAAGGCAAGCCACAAAAATGACAGATACCGATGGGAAAGAGTCGGGTAATCGTGCTCGCTCGGCAGGGTCTCGTTTCTATCCAGCAGTATTGACGCAATCAGTGCGCGAGCGTTGTCGTCCGTCGTGTAACCTTCGCGCGTGTTCGGCACGGAGAAGATGGCGTGCTGCAGCATGCCTGTGTCGTCCGTCATATTCAATAGATGGCCGGGATTTAGATGCAGGCGCAGGTCCCGGCTCCGTCACACGATCGTCTTGTTGAGCTGCCCTTGGATGTAACGAGCGCTCAAACCTTGCACGCTGAAAGCTCGCCATGTAGGCCAGCGCCGTCTTTGGCCAGGTCGTGCCACGAGAGTGCAGATAGGCGCG
>CAWCBJ010000013.1:0-16531 GCA_963793685.1 uncultured Gammaproteobacteria bacterium
GACGATGGGTTCTCCGATCGCCTGCTGATATTCCTCCTCGCCGATCGCATTCACCGACCGCAGCTTCGCCAGCAGCTCGTCGATCAGCGAGCGCAGCCCGGGCCCCGGCGTGCCGTGCGCGAATGAACTCTGATACTTGATCGGCCCGGGGATGATCGCGACCAGGAAGGCCATCTGGGCCGGCGTCAGCGTCCGGGGTTCGCGACCGAAATAGCGGCGGGCCGCGGGCCGCAGGCCACGCAGGTCCGGTCCCCATTCGATAATGTTCAGGTAGATCTCGAGAATACGATCCTTGCCGAGCGCCGACTCGAGCAGGAACGTGATCGCCAGTTCCTGCAGCTTGCGTCCGAGCTGCTTGTCGCGCGACAGGAACAGGTTCTTGGCCAGTTGCTGGGTGATTGTCGACGCGCCGCGCGCGGCGCCGCCGCGCGACCAGTTGGTGAGCAGCGCGGTGGGTAGTTCGCGAAGGTCGATGCCGCGATGCCCGTAGAAGCCTGTGTCTTCGGCAAGCAGCAGAGTGCGCACGAACAGCGGCGGAACGTCGCGCAGGGCGATGAAGTCGGGGGATGCGAGCGAGACGTCGATGGGGCGGTGCGGCCCGGGTCCGTCATCGGAGCTGAAGATGAAATCGCCGCGCAGGCGCACGATCGCCGGCGGCATCTGGCGTGGCGGCCTGAAGTCGATCTTTTGGCTCACCGAGAGAGAGGCAGGGTCCGCCGGGCGTCCGCGTACACGCACGTCGATCGTGGCCGAGCCAAGATCACGGCCGCCGCCGGGCGCCATTCCCAAGCTTTCGGGCACCGCGAGCCCGGATGTGCCCAGCAGTTGCGCGAAGTCTAGATGCCGCACGCCGAGTGCGAGATCGACAATCGGACCGCAGTGGAGGGAATCCCGAGAAGCGCCAGCGGCGCGACACGGGACAATGAGATGGTGTCGAGGTCGCGCCATAGGCGATCGAGCCCGACAGGGCCGCACCGGCCAACGTCGCGTGGACCTCGGGGATCTCGATCGTGCCCTCGGTCCGCCGCCACGCGCCATCGAATCGCATGGTCACGTCCGTCGGGTCGCCGAGCTGCGGGTCGTCGGCGGCGTTATCCGCCAGCGCCTCCAAGCGCGCGCCGCGCGCGCTCATGTCCACGTGGAAACGGAACGCATTCGGTGCTGGCCCGAATGATCACACGCGGCCGCTCCGCGATACCACCATCGAGCAGCGGGTGGGCGTCGCGCCGCACGTCGAGCAGACGGCCGACGTCGAGACCATCGGGTCGAGCGGCGTTTCAGCATCAAGCCGAAGCACTTGATTGGTGATACGGCCTATGGAACCGCCCAGCTGCTGAACTGGATAGTAAACGACAAGGCGATCGAGCCGCACGTCCCGGTATCGGAGAGATACCAACGCACCGACGGCCTAATTTCGAGCGATGCCTTCCGCTGGGACGAAGATCGCGACGAATACCGCTGTCCGCAAGGCCATCCACTACGCCGCGAGTGGCGTGCCTTCAACAAACCGCGAACGCACATCACCAAGGCCGACACGATCATCTATCGATCGCGAACATCCGACTGCAAGGGTTGCCCGCTTAAGAGCCGCTGTTGCGCCAATACGCCGATCCGCAAAATCGCCCGTAGTATCTACGAGCCTGCACGGGAGGTTGCGCGCACCCTGGCACAGACGCAGGCCTACCGGCGCTTCCGAAAGGATCGCAAAAAGGTCGAGATGCTCTTTGCACACCTCAAGCGCATCCTGAACCTGACTCGCTTGCGACTGCGCGGGCCAAGCGGTCGGCACGAATTGCGAATTTGTGTCATAAATCCATTGAATATCCAAGTCTTGTTACCTCCGCCATACTCGCTGCGATGCCCTGATGAGCGACATCGCAATTCTCTTCCTCCATCTGATTACCATTAGCGTCAGGCTGATCCGGCCGGCGGCGCGCGCTCGATCGCCGCCGAGTCGCTTCTTCTTCCTCAAGCACCAACTATTGATTCTTAACCGCGCGCGTCAGCGTGCGCCACGCCTGCGGCCCGTCGATCGAGTGATCGCGGCGATTTGCGCTGCATGGATGCACCCCGTTCGCTTGCGCTGCTGTGCATCGTCGAGCCCTCGACGATCATGAGCTTTCACCGCTCCCTCGTGAGCCGTAAGTACCGATGGCTATTCGCGCCCAAGCGCGGCGGTAAGCCTGGCCCAAAAGGCCCGTCATCAGAACTCGTGGCAGCCAGTTTGGAGATGAAATTGCGCAATCCACGATTCGGCTGCCGGCGCATCGCGCAGCAACTCGCCTTGACCTGCGGCCTCGACATCGACAAGGACGTCGTCCGACGGGTCCTCGCCAAGCACCTTCGGTCAGGAGGCTCCAACGGGCCCTCTTGGTTAACGTTCCTCGGGCCCTCCAAGGATAGTCTTGGAGCCTCGATCCCTTCGTTGCGAATCGCTGTTCTTGCGTAGTCACTGGGTCATGGTCGCCATGGATCAGTGCACCCGGCGGATCGTGGGGTTTGCAGTTCATGCGGGTGTCCCCGACATGGCTCGACTGTATGCCGCATGTTGAATCGAATTGTCGCCGCTGTGGCCATCTTTCCGACCGCATTGAGCACCGACCACGACCCGCTCTTTGAATTTCACCGTTGGAAGGCAAATCTTCGGATTCTCGAAATTGCCGAGATCAAGTCGGTGCCCCTGGGCACCGTTTTCCCACCGATTCTATTGAGCGTTTGATCGGCACGGTTCGACGTGAGCTCAACTCGACCAGGTCCCGTTCTGGCACGCGGACGATCTCGAGCGCAGCTTCGTTATTTCCGCTATTACTACAATGAAGTGCGCGTCCACCAGTCGCTGCGCGGCATCACTCCCGAGGGACGCTCCGGAACCGCAACTCGAAGACCTCTCAATCTGGCTGATTACCGGTGGCAACTTCACTGTCGAGGTCTCTAGCCAGCTGCCGGCCGCTCCGTAGCGGGCATTCGCCACAGACACGTCGTAAGTGGGCTGCCCAGGGAGCAGTTACCACGGCGGTCTGGTGCGTCCTATATCTCAGTTGCCTTTTCTAATTTCCCTGCGACTGACGGCCCATGGATCCATCTACTCGGCACCTACCCCAGATTGCCTAATCTATGGTTGAAGAATTGTGAATTGCATAACTTCTGCCGGTGGCCATGCTGAAATGACTGCCCAATACCTGACGTTGGTCGCCAAGCTGAGGCGCGTGGACGACCATGGTTTACGGTGGTTTGTGAACTTCAACCGTGATATGCGACAGCCCTTTGAATCGTTGCAGCACGGCGTGATAGAAGGCCGGCCCACGCTGCGGCATGTTGCTTATCACCGAAACGATCGCTCCAAAGTGGCCGGGCCCAAGACGCCAAATATGCAGGTCAATCAATTGATCGCCCGCCGTATCGACAGCCGCGCGCACCTTGTTCGCCATCGATTCGCTCGGACTCATGTCGAGCAGAATCGCCCCGGTGTCGCGCACCAGACCGTAAGACCAGTTGGCGATGACTAGGGCGCCTAAAATACCGGCGAGCGGATCCATCCACAGCCAACCAAAGCCGCGAGCAAGGCTCAAACCGATGATGGCGAGAACGGAAACCGCGGCGTCTGCCATGACGTGAATGTATGCCGCGCGAATATTGTGATCTCGGGCATCCAGGCCGTGCTCGTGGTCATGCTCCTCGAATTCGACGCTGTGTTCGCCGCTTGGCAATGTCACCAACGCCCTAAACGCATGAGGTTCGGGGATCGGGTCCGTGGACTCGAGGTATCCGGGCTTCTGTGAGAATTGAAATGTTTGTCGCGTGCCGTCCGGCCGAATTGTCGTCACCGTCACGAGCTCGGCCGGCAACACCTCCTCGCGATGCTCGGATTGAAGGCGAAAGACCGGCGGGACGCCGTCCTCAACGATGGATAACGTCAACACGCCGTCGAGCGTATCGATGGGCGTCGAATCCTCGTGACCGTCGCCGACGTGCTCCCCGTGTCCGTGACGGTGCCCATGCTGATGGTCCCCACCGCTCAGGAGCCACGCACTGGCAATATTGACCAGGAGCCCCACCACCGCGATCGGGATCGCCTCACGAAAATGAATCGGTATCGGTGACAGAATGCGCGCGATCGCCTCATACCCGATCAGCAAGGCAATCATCGCAAGAATGACGGCGCTGGTGAATCCCGCCAAGTCCCCTAACTTGCCGGTACCAAACACAAAGCGCCGGTCCTTGGCATGCTTTCGTGCATAAGAGTACGCGAGGGCCGCGATCAACATGGCGCTTACATGGGTCGACATATGCAAGCCATCAGCGACGACAGCTAGCGAACCGAACAGGCTCCCACCGACGATTTCAACCACCATCATCACGCCGCAGAGAACAATCACTGCCCACGTCTTGCGTTCGTTCTTCTCGTGACCGGCACCGAGAAATACATGCTCATGACTACGGAAAAGATCATTCGATGCGCTCATGTTTCCTCACCCGGTCAACCCTTCGTGACCCGGTAGAAATATCAAAACCGCCACGACAATCCGCCGAAGAACCCGCGTCGCTGTCCGTACTGCGGCGCAAAGACACCGATGCCCGTACCGCTTCGGATTTGATAGACCTTGTCGGCCACGTTGATGACATGCGAAACGCACCGTCAGCGGACCGGAGCCGGCGATTTCAAAGCCATGAGTCACGCCAAGATTGACCTGGGTATAGCTCGGAACGTGATCCCCGTTCGGGATGACGCTGCCGTCGGGAAGCGTGAGACTCTGGCGCAATCCCGTACCGAATATCGCATCGACGCTGAAGCGAGTTCCCAACCACAAATAGGAGACCCCGCTCGAAGCGGACACTCGCCCCTCGTGATCGAGGTGGATGTAGTTACTGGCAATGTAGTTGAGGTCGTCCTGGGAAAAGTTGAACTGCGCCGACTCCACGTCCTTGCCATGAGCGGCCTGCCAGGCGGAATTCAAGTAGGCGGAAAAATTGCTGATCGTGTAGTTGGCGGTGAACTCCACGCCTCCGATCAGGCCATAGCGGTAATTGAATGGCGTGAGAATGATCGGCGCGCCGAACTGCCCCTCGTCGATCAAGTGCTGCGCCTGCTCGTAAAAGCTGTCGACGCCGAGCGTGAGAGTTTTATCCAGCAGCTTCTGCTGCACACCGAGGTCGTAGTAATTGGCGCGCTCGGCGATCGGGGGCGTGTCTTGCGTGACCGAGCCCGGCGGCACCGCGGTCGTGCCGGCGAATTTTGTGAAGGTCTCCGCGCCGATCAGCTCGAACGGCGGCGGGGTGAAATAGCGCGAGTAGCCGCCATGCAACGTCGTGTCGGTTGGGAACTCCCACACGAAGTTGACGCGCGGGCTGAGCTGGCTGCCGCTGGAATACGCGCTGTAATGATCGTAGCGCAAGCCGTAATTGACGGTGAGGGGCGACAACGGTTTCCACTCGTCCTGCAGATAGACACTCTGAATCTGCTGGACCTGTGTACCGTTGTCGATGACGGACAGCGGCACATTGCTGGTCTGCGCGCCGGTTGCATCGATCGGCAGAACCTGCGAGCTCGTATCGCTCTTGGAGCTGTCGTGCTGATAATAGAGGCCGGCGCGCACGGTATGCGCATCGCCGAGCTTGTACGAGGCATCGGTTTGCCACCCGACGGCCGTGTCACTCTTGAACGCATCCTGAGCGATACCGTTGTACAGCAGATCGCCGACCCAATCCGGCTCGAAATGCAGGCTCGTGTAGCGAGCGGACAGCGAGGTCTGCCAGTTGAGCGCGCCTTCGGAGTGCTGCCAGCTGACGATCGCGTACTCCGCGAGCTCGTGCTGCGTCTCGTTCAAATCATTGCTCAGAAACGCGGTTTGACCGTTGACGTTCAGACCCAGCGAGGGCTGCAGACCCGCCTGATTCGGAATCTGGAACTCTTCGTCCGAGATGCCCATGATCAGCGACAGGCGGTCGTTGGAATCGATGATGTCCTCGAAATAGCCGAAGCCCTGAATCTGGGTCGTGTGATCATGGAGCGGATTGGAGCTGCCGTCGGGCGATTCGATGCCGAGATTGTCCTGCTTGTAGTCGCCGGTGACATAGTAGGTGTATTTGCCGTCGCTGCCGCCGTATTCGGCGGCCGGCTGAAAGGTCGAATGGCTGCCGCCGTAAACCGACACTTCGCCGCCGGGCGTGAGCAGGCCGCTGTTGGTGGTCAGGTCGATGATGCCGGCGGTTCGCAGGCCGTATTCCGCCGGCAGCGCGCCCGTGATCAGTTTCAAGGAAGAAATCAGCCACGGACTCAGCGTCTGGCTGAAGACGCTGATGCCCTCGGGCAGGATGATGCCGTTCAACCGGTATTGCAGGTCGTTGTGGTCGGCACGAACGTGGATCTGTCCGAAGGAGTCCTGGACCACGTCCGGCGCCTGTAGCAGGATCTGATTGAGCGTGCTGTTGTCACCGCCGGGCATCGCCTCGATCGCCTCGTTATCGATCGTATAAGTCGATGCACCGGTCTGGGTCTCGATGCTGGTGCGCGCCTCGTTCAAGCGCTGCGCGGTGACCTGAATCTCCTGGAGCTGGGGCGAAGCCGAGGCGTTTGAGGAAGCCGATGCATCAGCGCTTGCTGCCGTTGAATCGACCGGGTCGGCGAATGCCACGGAACTTGCAGCGATGAACACAAGCGCCGCAGCGCCGCAACACGTGGCAACGCATAATTGAAAATCTGGTCATTAGAAATGACTCCGCAAAAGCTGAATGAATGCGAACCGCTACCGATTGCTCGGGCAGTTCATTCGCGAGGCAAAGATTCAGCTTAGGGAGGGAGGTCCGCGGCTACGCGGTCGTGGGACTGCGGCGTCGATCGCCGCATATCGCGGCTCTGAAATGACTTCCAGAGCGAAGCGAACGAGGAGAGGAATATGAAACGAATGACTAAAAGCCGGGGTGACGACTTGCGCAAAGGCGGGACACAGCGCGCAGGTCGCATCCGCAACCCCGTCCGACTGCACTCGCAGCTCGCACTTGATTGCACCGGAGACATGGCTGAGCTCGTGAACGACCGCACCCTGCTGTGCCGCGATCAGCAGCAGCACGAGGGTCAGTGCTCGGTACACGTGTCTCATCGAAATTCAGGCCCTGCGGGAAGACGCAGATATCAAGGGGTTAAAGTAACAGATTAGGGTGTCTTTTGCAGCAATCGATGCCGGCGCGCATCGCCGCGCGCTCGTCGCAGCGTCCGACGCCACCTCGCTTGCCATGTCATCTTGCGCGGCAGGCGCCTTCTAGTTTAGTTTTGCCGCCGATTCCTTCGATTGATTAGGATTCCTTCAATTACCCAAAAAAAGGGGGAAATCGCGATGAGGCGGCGCACCTTCGTCCTCGGCGCCGCCGCTTCGACCGTCGCGGCCGCCCGCGGACTGAGGGCCGCCGGCTCGAGCCAAACCCGAATGTCGCACCTGAACGAACTCGGCGCCGTCGAAGCGGTCGCGCAAATATCTCGCGGCGAGCTGACTGCCGAGCGATATGCCGAAGCGCTGCTCGAGCGCTGTCACGCCGCCCGAGAACTCAATGCGTTCATCACGATCGAGCCTGCGCGGGTGCTCGAGAATGCGCGCGCCCGCGATCACGAGCGCCGCGCCGGCGTCAAGCCGGGTCCCCTGTTCGGCCTCCCGATACCAATCAAGGACAGCGTCAACACTCGCGACTACCCGACCACTGGCGGCACGCCGGCATTGCGCGATTTCCGCCCCAAGGATGACGCACCGCTGGTCGCGGCGCTGAGGGCAGCCGGCGCCGTCGTGCTCGGCAAAACGAATCTGCACGAACTTTCCTACGGATGGACCAGCAATAACCTGGCGTACGGCGCCGTGCGCAATCCCTATGATCCAGCGCGCATCCCGGGCGGCAGCAGCGGCGGGACGGCCGCCGCCATCGCGGCGCGGCTCGCGCCTCTCGGGGTGGCCGAAGACACCGAGGGCTCGATACGCGTGCCGGCGGCTTTTTGCGGCATTGCGGGCTTCAGACCGACGACCGGCCGCTATTCGACTCAAGGCTGCGTGCCGATCTCGCCGCTGTTCGATCAGGTCGGACCGCACGCGCGCACCGTGGCCGATTTGGCTCTGTTCGATGCGGCGGTGACCGGTGATGCGCGCCCGCTCGCCGCCGGGTCGCTGCGCGGCGTGCGCCTCGGGATGGTGCGCGATTATTGGTTCACGGATCTTGATGCGGAAGTTGAACGCGTCACCGATCTTGCGCTCGCGCGGCTCAAGGATGCGGGCGCGGAGCTCATCGACACGCAAATGCCCGGCCTCGCGCGACTCATCGATCTGACCACCGACCAGGTGCAAAACCACGACGTCCGTATCGCGCTCGCGCGCTATCTCAAGGACTACGGCGCCGGCGTGACGTTCGATGAGTTGATCGCGCGCGCAAGCCCCGACATCCAAGCGATCTTTCGCCGCGACGTCCTGCCGGGTGGCGCCAATTTCGTGTCCGAGTCCGTGTACGCAGCCGCGCGCGATCGCTACTTGCCGGAGCTGCGCAGGCTTTATCAGGACTACTTCTCACGGAACGGAGTCGCAGCCATGGTGTTTCCCGCGATCCGAGTGGCGGCGCCGCTCATCGGCGAGGAAACCACCGTTCAAATTCGCGGCCGGCCGGTACCCTTCGAGTCGGCGGTCGCGCGCAACATCGCGCCCGGCAGCACCGCCGGAGTTCCGGGATTGGTATTGCCGGCCGGCCTGACGGCCGCGGGCCTGCCGGTTGCGCTCGAGTTCGATGCCCCCGCCGGCGGCGATCGGGCGTTGCTCGCGCTCGGCGCGGCGCTCGAACAAGCCCTCGGAGCGATTCCGGCTCCGCGACTTCGATGACGATTCACGAGTATTTCCCGACGCGCGTGTACACGGCCGCCTTGCAGAGGACCGGAGCGCGCGAATTCAATCGCCGCCTCTTGCAAGAATGCCGGCAGCTGCGCAAGGACGATGCGGCTGGCCGCCGCTGGTCGGCTCGGAATTATCCGGGCGGTTATACATCGTACGGATCCGCTCATCGGCTGCAGCGCATCTCGCCGACATTCGAAGCCTTGCAGCGCAAGCTGCAAGGCCACGTGAAGGCGTTCGCCGCCGCCGTGCAGTGGGATCTCAAGGATCGCGAATTGTCGATGACCGATTGCTGGATCAACATCATGCCGCGGCAAATTGCGCACGGCTCGCATTTGCATCCTCTGTCGACGTTGAGCGGCACCTACTACGTGCAAGTTCCGCGCGGGGTCCCTGGAATCAAAATCGAAGACCCCCGGCTGGATCGCTTCATGGCGGCGCCGCCTCGCACGGCGAATGCCCGGCCGTCGAACCGCGCCTGGATTACGCTTCCCGCCGTAGCCGGGCATTTGGTGCTGTTCGAGAGTTGGCTGCGCCACGAGGTGGCGCCCAACCCGATCAATGAGGAGCGGATCAGCGTCAGCTTCAACTTCAACTGGTTTTAGCCGCCATCGTCGCGCCACACGCGTAGAATCGCCCCAATGCCAACCACAACTTCGGATGCCACCATGGCGGTGTTCCTCGATCTCGAGAACATAGCCCTCGGCGCACGCGACGCCAATTACCCGAGTTTCGACATCGAAAAGGTTCTCGAGCGCCTGCTGCTGAAGGGCCACATCGTGGTCAAAAAAGCCTATTGCGACTTCGAGCGCTACAAAGACTTCAAGCGGGGCCTGCACGAGGCTGCGTTCGAGCTCATCGAAATACCGCACGTGCGCCAGTCGGGCAAGAATTCGGCCGATATCCGCATGGTCGTCGATGCGCTCGACCTGTGCTATACGAAAGGCCACGTCGATACATTCGTGATCATCAGCGGCGACTCGGATTTCTCGCCCCTGGTGAGCAAATTGCGCGAAAACGCCAAGACCGTCATCGGGGTGGGGGTCAAGAATTCCACCTCCGACCTGTTTCTCAATAACTGCGATGAGTTCATCTACTACGATGATTTGGTCCGAAAGGAGCCTTCCAAGCGCCGCCGCACCGCCAACGCCGCATCCCGGACCGCGGCGGCCGCGTTGGAGAATAAAGGTCCTGATGTCAACGATGCGCTCGAACTGGTCGTGGAAACGCTTGACGCCGTGACCGAAGAGCGCGGCGAAAATGAGCCGATTTGGGGCTCGATGATCAAGCAGGCCATCAAGCGCCGCCACCCAGGATTCAACGAGCGCGCTTACGGTTTTCGGTCGTTCAACGACCTGCTGTCCGATGCGCAGAAGCGCGGTCTGCTGGCGCTGCAGGCGGACGAGAAGTCAGGCGGCTATACGGTGCGCCTGGTGGAGAGGTCCGCGGCCGCCAAATAGCCGGATGACTAGGCGATTTCGGCAGAACTCTAGCGGTTTTCGCGAATGGTAATCGCGTCCATTGCGACCCACTATGAACCAGTGGTCCGCAAGAATCGAAAGGAGTGGAACATGAAGGCCGATGCAGACATTCGCCGTGATGTGGAAACCGAATTACGGTGGGATCCGAGTATCGACGATCGAAGGATTGGCGTGATCGTCCATGACGGCGTAGTGACTCTCACCGGTGAAGTTTCACATTATTCCGCTCGCTGGGTCGCCGAGGATGTTGCCAAGCGAGTAAGCGGTGTACGGGCGATCGCTAACGAGATTCAAGTCAAACTGCCCTTGAGCGGGGTGCGAAATGACACCGAAATTGCCGAAGCTGCCGCAAATGCCCTGCGTTGGCACGTGGCGACCACCAGCATGCAGATCAAGCCCGTGGTCAAGGACGGGTGGATCACCCTCAGCGGGGATGTTCAGTGGGGGTTTCAGAAAACGGCCGCGGAACATGCCGTTCGCCACTTGATCGGCGTCAAAGGGGTGACCAGCAACATCCATGTCGCATCCAAGATCAAGGTCGAGGATGTGAAGCATCAGATCGAAGACGCGTTCAAGCGCAACGCGCTTTTGGAGGCGCGCGGCATTGAAGTGAAAGTCGACAGCTCGACGGTGATTCTGAAGGGACATGTCCATACGTGGCAGGAGCACGAAGATGCCGCCCGCGCCGCGTGGGCCGCGCCGGGCGTCGCCAACGTGGAGAATCATCTAACCTTGCAATGAATCGGCCGAGCGTTGCGCAATGTCGGCAAGTTCCGCGATCGCCGTGAGCAGCGCTTGGGTATCGACCGGCTTGCTGAGAAAGCGACAGTGCGGGATTGAGGTCTTCACCATTCGCATCATCGACTGCAGGTCGCCGCTCAGCAAGATCGCGGGCACGTCGCGCCGGTGTTTGACGCGCAACTGCTGCAACACATCGAGCCCCGTGAGGGCACCATTCAAATGATAATCGGAAATGAACAAATCGCCGGGCCGCAGGTCTGCAAGCAAGGTCTCGGCCTCGGCAACGCTGCCGGCACCATGGGTTTCGTAACCTTCCAGCGTCAAGAACAGCTCGGTCGCGGTCCGTACCGAATCATTGTCCTCGAGCACCAGGATGCGGCAGCGGTTTGGCGACTGGGCGGTAGCGCGTTCCGCGGGCCGCGGCACAAGCGCCGCGGCCTGGCGAGCCGTTGCCTGGATCGCCGAAAACACCCTCTGCAGCGGTATGCGCACGCGCACTCGAGTTCCATCACCCAGCTGTGATGAAACCGTCACCGAGTACCCGAGCAGCCTCGATACCTCGCGCACGATGGCGAGACCAAGGCCGACTCCGGAGCGCTGCACGCCCTTCAGATCCACTTGATAATAGTCGTCGAAAATTCGCGCAAGCTTGTCCTGCGGAATACCAACACCCGAATCCTCCACGCAGATCGCCAGCGCATCGACCTCGGTGATTTGTGCGACCCGCACGAATCCCGTCCCGGTGTATTTCAGCGCGTTGCCGATTATATTTTGCAGCAGCTGCATAAACAGGACCCGATCGGTGCTGATTACCCTCTGTGTATCCGCAAATTCCAACCGCAAATTCTTCGCGCGCGCCGTCGGCTCGAACTCGCGGTCAAGATCGGAAAACACGTCCTTCAAGCGGACCGGCGCAAGCTGCGGCTCAATCGCACCCGACTCCAATCGGGTGACATCGAGGAGCGCGTTGAGTAGGCGGCTGGTACCATCAATGGCGAGTTCTTGGCGCTGCAACAGATCGTGTAGCTGCGAATTCTCCTTGGCCAACGCGAGCATCGAGGCATTCAAAAGCCGGATCGTCTGCAACGGCTGACGCAAGTCGTGGCTCGCGGTGGCGAGAAAACGAGTTTTCGCGTGGTTTGCCCGATCCGCTTGTTCGCGTGCGGCGACCAAGGCCTCATGGAGTGTGCGGTATTCGGTCATATCGCGAATGGCCGCGACCACGAACGTGGCCCCCCCCCTCCAGCAACGGCGCGAGACGGATACCCGCCGAAAATTCCGAGCCGTCCGCGCGCCGCCCAAACAAGTCCGCCATGCGCACACCCATATCGCGATTGGTCGGATCGCGAAAATAGCCGGACAGATGGGCGCCATGACGGATCCGGAACCGCTCGGGCACCAGCCGCTCCATCGGTTGCCCGACCAGGTCCTCGGGCGCATATCCGAACAGCAGGCGCGTGGTCGCGTTCGCGTACACCACGGTTCCCCGCGTGTCCACCACAATGAGCGCATCCGGCGAGTACTGCGCCAAGTGCCGAGAAAAAGCGGGGGGTTCGTCCATGCGCACCGGTAGTATAGGGGCTTATCGCAAAATATTGCGGCAATTCGCGACTACCTGCGCGCCCCTGTCGCGGCAGACTACGCTTATATTTTGACCCTTGATGGTGTCAACCAGCATGCAAGATTCGACCCCGTCTGAATCCATTCTAAATCAGTTGATGGAGATCGCCCGTGTCTCGGCGCTGGCCGAGATGGCAAGCGGCATCGCCCATGAGCTGAACCAGCCCCTGGGTGCGATCGCCACGTTTTCGCAGGCTGGCGACCGCCTCCTCAATCGGCCGGAACCGCTGGTGGCGCAGGCGCTCGATGTATTTCGCCAGATCAACGCCGCGGCCATGGGCGCCGGCGAAGGTATTCGACGCATCCGGCGCCTGTTCGATCATCAGGAGCCGGACCGGACGCCGAATCGAATGAGCACCCTGATCGAGGAATTGCGGCCGCTTTTCGCGGTACTCGCCACGCGAATCCACGCGGATCTTACGATCGAAGTGGATCCTGCGACCCCTGAACTGCTGGTCGACCGTCTGCGAATTCAGCATGTGTTGTTTGCATTGGTGCAAAACGCCATCGACGCCGCCGCGCAGGGTTCCGGTGTGCCGCAGGTCAAAGTTGGGGCCCACGCCGACCGCTATGCCGTGGCAACCAGCGTCACCGATTCGGGACCGGGGGTCTCCGCCGCCATCAGCGAGCAATTGTTCCGTCCATTCTTCACCACAAAATCCCAGGGCACCGGACTCGGTTTGGCCTCCGCCCGCGCGATCATCGAAGCTCACGGGGGAACCATCGGATTTGAGAATCTGGCCGCCGGCGGCAGCCGATTTTGGTTTCGCCTGCCGCTCGCCGAGCCGCCCGCCAAGTGACGGCCGGATCGATACGGCACGTGGAAGTACCGATACAAAGGCGCCCGGGCAATGTCGACAATAATGGCAAGAGATTCGAAGGATTGGGCAAATGCGGCCAACGGTGAGTTTGACGTTTCACGAGATCGAGCGCACCGGGGCATTGGAGTCTCGGATGCGCGAGGTGGCGGAACGCCTGCGGCGCCATCACGATGACATCACGCACTGCCACATAACGGTCGAGGACCGTTTGGACGGCGGTCCCGAGAGGGCATCCTGTGTGGCCAAGATCCACTTGAGTCTGCCGGGCGCACAAATTCATGCCGACAGCATCGGACCGAACGGCGAGGGACATCAGGATGCCTATATCGCCTTACGTGCCGCCTACGCGAGCGTCAGCCGTCAATTGCAGGGCCTGAGATTGGACCGCGGGAAATCGAGCCTGATCGACGGCGCGCACTCAATGATGTTCGCCGCTGAGCGGGTCGGGCAGCGTCAGCGCTTCAAGGGCTAGCAGCCGTACGGGAAAGTCCCTATTGGCGGCGCGACCGGTTCAATGAAATCTGAGGCTCCAGATTCAGTACGATTCATCCGGGACCCACATACATGACAATTGCCACGGCCGTCTCTTTCGATGCCGATCTCATGCGTCGCTACGATCGCGAAGGCCCGCGCTATACCTCGTATCCCACCGCACTGCAATTTCACGAGGGAATCGGAGCCGAGGACTATGCACGCGCCGCGGCCGCCAGCCACGGCGCACTCGAAGGACATCCGCTGTCCTTGTACGTGCATATTCCCTTTTGCTTCAGCCCCTGCTTCTACTGCGGCTGCAACAAGGTCGTCACGCGTCAGCTTGATCGCGCGGAGTCCTATGTCCGGTGCTTGCTACATGAAATTTCGCAGCGCAGCGCGTTTTTCGATCGCGGCAGAGTCGTTGAACAGATGCATTTCGGCGGTGGCACACCCACTTTCTTGCCGAAAAAACTGCTGATCGAGCTGGTAAACCGGATAAATCATTCTTTTCGGTTGATCGACGACGACACCAGGGACTATTCCATCGAGATCGATCCGCGCGGAGCCGATAGGAACTTGCTGCAGCTATTGGCGGCGCTGGGATTCAATCGAATCAGTTTGGGAGTACAGGACTTCGATGAGGCGGTTCAGCGTGCGGTCAACCGCCTACAACCGGCCGACACCGTGGCGCAGGTGTACGACGCCGCGCGCCACTTGGGTTTTCGCTCCATCAATTTCGACTTGATTTACGGGTTGCCGAAGCAGACCGTGGCGAGTTTTGGCGCGACCCTGGACCGGGTCGCCGCGATGCGTCCCGACCGTCTGGCTGTCTATGGCTATGCTCACATGCCGCACGCATTCAAGGCGCAACGGAAAATTCGCAGCGACGAACTGCCGGACGCGGCTGCGCGACTGGCGCTTTTGCAGCTGGCGATCGACAAGCTCGGCGCGGCCGGCTACACCTACATCGGTATGGATCATTTTGCGCTTCCCACCGACGGCCTTGCCCTGGCGCAACAAAACGGCACCTTGCATCGAAGTTTTCAAGGTTATACGACTCACGCTAATCGCGATCTCGTGAACCTCGGCGTGAGCGCCATTGGTCACATCGGCGACTTGTACGTCCAAAATCACAAATCGCTGCAAGACTACCAGGGCGCGATTGCGCGCGGCGCGCTTCCGTCGCATCGCGGCGTGCGCATGACCCAAGACGATTGGCTGCGCAAGGACATCATCCACCAAATCATGTGTTACGGCGGCATCGACATGGCAGCCGTCGAACGCCGATACGATCTTCGCTTCGAGGAGCATTTCGCCGCTGAATTGCAGCGCCTTGAGGCCTTGGCGATCGATGGACTGGTCGACTTGGAGGACCGCCGCATCGAACTCACGCCGGCGGGACGCTTGTTGATGAGGACGGTCGCTACGGCTTTCGACGCCTATGCCGCCGTCCCGCGAGCGGCCCGCATGTCGCGCATGATCTGACCCCCGTACATTCTTCGGTACGCACGCCAAGCTGCGCCCCGCATCGGCGGCACCGCAAGGCCGGCGTCGCGCTCATCGGATTACGGCCAGTACGCTACAATTGTGGCCCTCCCGACAACCGACGCACGCCGCAGGAACCCCCGAATGGCTGTAATGACAACCGGCCAAGTGATCGCCGAATCACTCATCGCGCATGGTGTGGAGACGGTTTTCGGCATTCCAGGCGCTCACATGTACGACTTCAATGATGCGCTCGCTCGGCGGTCCGACAAGATTCGCTTCATTACGACCCGCCATGAGCAGGGCGCGGGGTACATGGCGTATGGCTATGCCAAATCCTCGGGTCGAGTGGGCGCTTACACGGTGGTTCCCGGTCCCGGGGTATTGAATTCGTCCGCCGCGCTGTGCACGGCGTACGGTGCGATCGCGCCGGTGCTGTGCATCACGGGCAATATCATGTCGCACTTGATCGGGCGGGGCCGAGGGCAGCTGCATGAACTGCCGGATCAGCTCGCGGTACTGCGCGGCCTCACGAAATGGTCCGAACGCATCAATCACCCCACCGAGGCGCCCGGCGTGATGGCCGAAGCGTTCAGACAGCTCTCGTGCGGGCGCATCCGGCCGGTCGCCATCGAAGCCCCGTGGGACGTATTCGGCATGAAGGCCGAAGTGACGATGGGCGCGCCGCTCGCCGTACCCACGCCGCCGGCACCGGATCCGGATTCGGTGGCAACTGCGGTGAAACTGATTGCCGCGGCAAAGCGCCCGCTGATCAGCGTCGGCGCCGGCGCGCTGCATGCGGCTGAAGAAATTCTGCAGCTGGCGGATCTCCTTCAGGCACCGGTAACCGCACATCGCAGCGGCAAGGGCGTGGTAAGCGACGATTCTCCTTACGGCATGAATTCCGTCGCCGCGTACGAATATTGGAAAGACGCGGATCTGCTCATCGGGATCGGCAGTAGATTGGAGCTGCAGCATTTTCGTTGGCGCTGGCGTCCGAAAGACTTGAGGATGGTACGCCTCGACATCGATCCGAGCGAAATGGTCCGCATCAAGC
>CAWCBJ010000014.1:0-172596 GCA_963793685.1 uncultured Gammaproteobacteria bacterium
TTCGTCGGCGACGACTTCTGCGCAGGACTTCGACGCGATAACCGCCGACGCCTACGCCGGGTTCCGGCACGCGGCGACTGCGCCGCTCGTACAGCTCGAACCCAATCTTTTCGCGCTCGAATTGTTCCATGGCCCGACGCTGGCGTTCAAGGACTTCGCCATGCAATGGCTCGGCCGCGCGATGAACCGCGTGCTGGCCGACCGCGGCGAACGGGCGACCATCCTCGGCGCGACCTCGGGCGACACTGGGGCGGCCGCGATCGAAGCGTTCGGCGGACTGGCCCGCGCCGACGTCTATATCCCTTATCCCGAGGGACGCGTGTCGGACGTCCAGCGGCGGCAGATGACCACGGTGGGCCAAGCCAACGTGCATGCGCTCGCGATCGATGGCACGTTTGATGATTGCCAGCGCATCGTCAAGGATCTGTTTGGTGACCTTGGTTTTCGCGACGCGATGCGCCTGTCTGGGGTCAATTCGATCAATTGGGCCCGCATTTTGGCTCAGGTCGTGTATTATTTCTTCGCCGCGGTCGCCCTCGGCGCGCCGGACCGGGCGATTTCCTTCGCCGTGCCGACGGGCAATTTCGGCGATATCCTCGCCGGCTACTACGCCAAGCGCATGGGCCTTCCGATCGAGCGGCTGATCATCGCCACCGACGAGAACGACATCCTGGCGCGCACGCTGGCGACTGGCCGCTACGAGCCGCGCGGGGTCAAGGCGACGCAATCGCCTTCGATGGACATTCAAGTGTCGTCCAACTTCGAGCGCCTGCTGTTCGAGGCCTCCGGCCATGACGCGGAAGCGGTGCGGACGCTGATGACCCAATTCGCAACCGACGGATCGTTTGCGGAATTCCGGCGGCGACCCTCGGCAAATCCGGGCGATTTCGGCGCCGAGCGCGTCGACAAGGCCGAGTGCGCCGCGGAAATGGCCCGCGTCTATCGCGATTGCGCGCTCGTCGTCGATCCGCACAGCGCAGTTGGCATCGGCGCCGCGCGGCGCGGGCTCGCCGGCGCGCCGGCGACGCCGATGGCGGCGCTCGCAACCGCGCATCCGGCCAAGTTCCCGGAGGCGGTCGAAGCCGCCACCGGCGTGCGCCCTCCGCTGCCCGCCCATCTTGCAGATCTCATGGGCCGGCCCGAGACGATCGTCCTGCTCCCCAACGACAAGGCGGCGGTGGCGCGATATCTCCGCGAAACCGCGAGAGCGCCGGCGTGAACGTCCGCGCCACAACGCTGCCTTCGGGCCTCGCTGTCGTCACCGACGCTAGCGCGCATGTCCGGCCGCCTCGCCGTCGGCGCGTTCGTCGCTGCCGGGTCCCGTCACGAGAGCGTCGCCGAACACGGCCTGTCGCATCTTCTCGAGCACATGGCGTTCAAGGGCACTCGGCGGCGAAGCGCCCGCGAAATCGCCGAGGCGATCGAAGACGTCGGCGGCGACCTCAACGCGGAGACTGGCGTCGAGCGGACCGGCTACTTCGCCCGGGTGATCGGGAGCGACGTCGGCCTTGCGCTCGACGTTCTCGGCGACATTCTGACCGACAGCCTGTTCGACGCGGCCGAACTCGAGCGCGAGAAGAACGTCATCGTCCAGGAGATCGGGGCGGTGGAGGACACGCCCGACGACTATGTGTTCGATCTGCTGACCGCCAACGCCTGGCCAGACCAGGCCGTCGGCCGCCCGATCCTCGGCACCCGCGAACGCGTCGGGGGGTTCGATCGGGAGGCGATCGATCGTTACCTGCAGACGGCACTACGGCGCGTCCTCGACGGTGGTCGCCGCGGCCGGGGCGGTCGATCACGACGAGATCGTCGAACTGGTCCGTTCGCGTCTCGCCGGCCTGCCGAGCGCGGAGCCGGCGCCGCTCGCGCCGGCCGACTATCGCGGCGGGGAAGCGCCGCCTCAAGCGCAAACTCGAGCAGACGCATGTCGTCGTCGCCTTCAGGGGCCGGCCAGTCGGGGCGCCGGACCATGACGCGGCGCAGGTGTTTGCGGCCGCAACCGGGGGCGGCATGTCGTCGCGCCTGTTCCAGGAGGTCCGGGAAAAGCGTGGCCTCGCCTATTCGGATCTACTCGTTTCACTGGGATTACGCCGACACCGGCCTGTTTGGCGTCTACGCCGGCTCCGCCGACCGCGACGCCGCGGAGGTGGTCGCCGCCTCGCTCGTTTGCCTGGCCGAAGCCGCCCACACGCTGGCAGAGGTCGAAATCCGGCGGGCCAAGGCGCAGATGAAGGTTTCGATCCTGGCCGCGCTCGAGTCGCCGGCGGCGCGGGCTCAGCAGCTGGCCCGGCAGATGCAGATTTACGGGCGGCCTCTGTCGCTCGACGAGATGATCGCGCGCGTTGACGCCATCTCCGCCGCCGACGTTCGCAAAACCGGCGCGGCCATGCTTAAATCGCCGCCTACCGTCGCCACGATCGGCGCTGTCGCCAAGGTTCCCGGCCGGGCCCAGGTCGCCGAGGCGCTGAGGGGAGTTTGATGGCGCTTTTCGGCTTGACGCGGTCGGTCATCCCGTGCCGCTGCTGCGTGGCGACGGGCTCTATCTGCGTCCGGCGACGGCAGCGGATTTCCCCGCCTGGTCGCAGCTCCGGGCGGCGAGCCGCGGCTTCCTCGAGCCGTGGGAGCCGACCTGGCCGGACGACGACCTGACTCAGGCCGCCTTCCGCCGTCGGCTCAAGCGCCAGGAGGAGGACATGGCCCGCGACGAGGCCTACGCCTTGCTCATTTTTGACCAGGCGTCCGACCAGTTGATCGGCGGCGTCACGCTCGGCGGCGTCCGCCGCGGCGTGTCGCAGCCGGGACGCTCGGCTACTGGATGGGCGCTCCTTACGCCGGCAAGGGGCGCATGACGCGCGCGGTCGCGGCGATGGTCGAATTCGCCTTCGGCAAATTGCGGCTGCACCGGGTCGAGGCGGCCTGCATTCCGGACAACGCGCCTTCGATCGCGCTGCTCGAGCGCAACGGCTTCCAGCGCGAGGGATTTGCGCGCGGCTATCTCAAGATCGACGGGGCCTGGCGCGACCATGTCCTGTTCGCGCGCCTCGAAGGCGACGCGCGGGCGCGATCGACGGCGGTCTGACTTGTCGGTTATCGATTTTCGCGCCGTAGAGACCGTTCTTCGCACGGAACGCCGCCCCGCCGGGTCAGGCGCGCTGCGCATGGCCCGCTTTGTCACCGCCGCGCTGCGCCTGGTCATGTTGGTCGCGCTCGTCCTTTCGGCCTGCCGCCCGGCGCTGGCGGTCCAGTCGGTGCGCGTGTCGGCCGATTCCGACGCGATCGATCTTACCCGGGCCGTCGAGCACTACAGCGCCCAGGGCGACCGCATTCAGGTTTCCACCGCGCCGGGCGCCGACGGCGGTCGTCCGTCGCATCGAGGTGAGCGCGCTCGAGGCCGGCGCCGAGCCGGCGTGGATCGTGTTCGCGCTGACCGACGATTCCGACGAGCAGCTGACTCGCCTCATTGTCGCCCCCCACTTTCGCTTCGTCGGCTCGGGAGTCGTCTGGCCCGATCTCGGCTCTTCGCGCATCACCACGATCACCGCGAGCCAGGGACAGGCCCCCGAGCGGGAAGACAACCCCCAGGCCGACGTGTTTCGCCTGACGCTCGACCCCGGCACGACGGTGACCTATGTCGCCGAACTGCGCACCCCCTCGCTGCCGCAGCTCTATCTGTGGGAGCCGGACGCCTTCAAGGACAAGTCGACCAGCCTCACCCTCTACGAGGGGCATCCTGATCGGCATCGCCGGGCTGCTCGCGCTTTTCCTGACGATCGTGTTCGTCGTGCGCGGGGCGATGATCTTTCCCGCCGCCGCCGCGCTCGCCTGGGCCGTGTTCGTCTATGTCTGCATCGACTTCGGCTTCTGGCGGAAGATGTTCGGGCTCGAGGACGCCTCGGAGCGGATCTGGCGCGCCGGCGTCGAGGCGACCATCGCCGCGACCCTGATCGTTTTCCTGTTCGCCTATCTCAACCTGCGCCGCTGGCATGTCCGCTACACGCATTTCGCGCTCGCCTGGCTCTTGTTGATGGCGGCGGTCGTCGCGCTCTCGGTGTTCAACGCGCCGGTCGCCGCAGGCGTGGCGCGCATCTCGATCGCGACCGTGGCGGGGGTTGGCCTGCTCCTCATCCTGAGCCTCGCGGCGCGCGGATCCGATCGCGCGGTTATGCTGCAATTCCGCGGCGTGCTCGTCGACATCCCGGCCCTCGAGCGGCTCGGGCGCGCCGCCGACCAGCAACTGAAGGACCTCGAGGCCGAGTGCAAGCGCATCGCGGGGCACGACTTCGTGCTCCGGTCGCGCGACCAGCTCGAGAAGATCCTCTTTGACGACCTGAAGCTCCCTGTCGTCAAGCGCACCCCCAAGGGCGGACGATCCACCGACGCGGATGTCCTCGAGGCGCTCGCCGACAAGCACCCGCTCCCGAAAGCGATCCTCGCGTACCGCGAGCTCGACAAGCTCAAAGGCACGTACATCGACGCCCTCCCGAGGTACGTCCACCCCGAGACAGGCCGCATCCACACGCGCTTCGACCAGGCCGTCGCCGCCACCGGGCGCCTCTCGTCGAGCGACCCGAACCTCCAGAACATCCCCATCCGCACCGAGCTCGGCCGATCGCATCCGCGCGGCCTTCGTCGCCCCGCCGGGTCACGTCATCCTCAGCGCCGACTACTCGCAGATCGAGCTTCGCGTCTGGCCCACCTCGCGGGCGACCCCGAGCTCATCGACGCCTTCACGAGCGGCGGCCGACGTGCACGTGCGGACGGCGGCGCTCATGTTCGGCAAGAGTCAGGAGACGCAGGTGACGGCCGACGAGCGGCGCGCGGCCAAGACGATCAACTTCGGCGTCATCTACGGCATGGGCGACAGCGCGCTCGCCAAGCAGCTCGGCATCCCGCGGGAGAAGGCGGCGCGCTTCATCGCGGCGTACTTCGAGCGCTACGCGGGCGTCGCTCGCTTCATGGAGAAGACCGTGGAGGCGGCGCGGCAGGGCGAGGCCGTGCGCACGCTTCTCGGGCGGCGGCGCTTCCTGCCGAACCTCCACTCGGCGAACCGCGGCCTCCGCTTCGAGGCGGAGCGGGTGGCGCGCAACACGCCGATCCAGGGGACGGCGGCGGACATCCTGATTACGTAGGCCCTGTACACTGTATAGGCCAATTATGCAATTGTACAATGCTGTAAAGCGCAATAATCGCAACATCTGGCATCTAAAAAATAGGCTCATAACTTACTGTAGCAACTGTAGCATAGGCTAGTTCGAATATGTGAATCGGGATTTCACGTCTTTGACGCATTTTCTAGTTTCAGTTTAATCGGTCCATCTTTTCTAGTTTCAAGATCCATTTTCTAGTTTCAAGATTCATCGGTCCATCTTTTTCTTGAATCGAATCTTTTCCTATTATATCGACTGCATAATTTTATGTATAAGCGCCTATAACGTGGAGCCTAGTGCGTGCGCTTAATCGTATTTTATAGAGCTATAGTAATTCAATCGTTGACAATGCATCGTGTTTTTATCAATTATGTGAGCTTTATCCCATTGCCCATTATTATCCATTGCCCATTGATGAAGTTTTAAATAAAATTTTAAAAACAAGCAGCATAAAATATCTGACGAACCAATGCACTAAATAAATGGATGTAGATCGCTCGGCCACATGCAGCGTCATGTACATGTAGCTCACCTAAATTGTAGTAGAGAATATAAGCGTACATACAATGGCGGCGGAGCCATGGGGGCAGGGGGGGCAAATGCCCCCCTCGATTTTTTAAGGGGGGGTGTCGCGCCCCCCCCCCTCAAAAAGGAGCTAAGCCCCCCCTCATAATAAGTGTCAAAGTCCGATTTAAAGCTTCGATTTTTGCACCCCCCCCGGTTGTGTGGTCTCGCCGGGACCTGAGAAAAGCTATCTGCCACCCAGGACTTGGAGAAAATGACCTGCCCCCCCTCAATTTTTCGAGGGGGGGCTGAGCCCCCCCTCAGTTTGACACCTTGCCCCCCCTCACATGAAACGGTTCCGCCGCCCCTGCAGGCTACATGTACATGTACATGATAATGCAGAAGTAGGCTATAAATAAAACTATGCATAGTTTTGAAATGTTTGAAAGAGCCGAAGTGTGTCAAATTCCACCAGCTCTTTGTCAATCAGAAAAAAAATTCAAGACAGGACCCATCCTCTAGAGTTGATGCTATTACAAATCAAGCAACGCTGCAATTATAAGGGGAGAAGTTTTTGTTTTTCTAAAAGATAGAAGCTGGATCTCTATGATAGGATAAGCGAATGGCAGGTACAGGGCATACATGTACATTGTACATGTATAATCATGTGGGCCTAAGCAATACAGTTTTCAAATCTACACAAATCATGCAATCTACTCTAATGAAAGAAGTCCCAGTCATCGAATTCTGCAAACATTAAATTATTCCCAAGCCGCAGGGTGCTATAGTTTGTTAAAGGAATAGTATCCTGACCTTCGAAATGACCTTGTGGAGACCTATTTTTTACTCAATTCTTTGGTTTGTTTTCTACTTCCGGCATTGAGAATTATCTGATTTACATGTAAAATTATATAATTAGGCAATTACAAAGCTAACTTTAACCCTAGCAATTGAACAAATACCTCTAAAACACGTACAATACCTCGCACATCTAGCAAAACACGTCGACATACATGTAGCTGGGCTACCGTAATTATGCGACGTATTTGATGCATTAAATTAATGTAATTTAATGCATTGCCAGTGCCGGAAGTACTGGCTGCGGCCGCACCACCAGCAGCTATTTCCAAGAGTTGGCGCAGAAAATCCAAGGTCATATTCGTCATCGAATGCCGCAGTGGCGCGAGCAGCGAGCGGGCGTCGAGGACATGACGGTCGCCGTCATGGGCTGTGTGGTCAACGGCCCGGGCGAGAGCAAGCACGCCAACATCGGCATCAGCCTGCCGGGCACGGGCGAGAATCCGGTGGCGCCGGTCTATGAGGACGGGGCCAAGACGGTGACGCTCAAAGGCGAGCGGATCGCCGAGGAATTCCAAGAGCTGGTCGAGCGCTACGTCGAGCGCACCTATCACAGGAGCGCTTCGTGAACGAGCTGTCCGGCAAGAAATGTGCTCCCTGTGAAGGCGGCGTGGCGCCCCTGAGCCGCGCCGAGGCCGCAGCACTCTGCGCCGAGCTGCACCCCGATTGGCAGCTCGCCGCCGACGCCAAGCGCCTGCAGCGCGCGTTCAAGTTCAAGGACTTCTACCGCACCATGAGTTTCGTCAACGCGCTCGCGCACATTGCGAACCTGGAAGACCATCACCCTGACTTGGAAGTCGGTTACGACTACTGTCGCGTCACCTACTCGACGCATTCGATCCGCGGCCTGTCGCAGAATGATTTCATCTGCGCCGCCAAGATCGATCGTCTTGCGGATTGACCGCGGCGCCGCCGGCGACTCGGGCCCCGCGGCTTCAGAAGCCGTCCGCCTTGAGAAAATCGGGAATGTCGCCGATCAACCCCAGGGCGCGCTTCGCGAACTGCCTTTTGAGGAATGGCAGTTTGCTGACCGAATCGAGTCCGGCCGTGCGCAGCCGCGCTACGCCTATGTTGGTATTCGAAAATAGACGCTCCAAACCGTCGAACGCGGTAGCGGCAAGCAGGTTCTCGCTTTTGCGCCACCGCTCGTAGCGGCGCAGCAGCCGGTACTCGCCGAGCTGCGCGGGGCCGCCGGCCGAGCCGAGCACCTCGGCGAGCGACGCACAATCCAGCAGCCCCAGATTCAATCCTTGCCCCGCCAACGGATGAACCGCGTGTGCGGCATCGCCGAGCAGTACGGCGCGCCGCCTCGTATAGTCAACGGCGTACTGTAATTTGAGCGCGAAGCTCGCGACCGGTGTCGTGAGTTCGAGCTCACCGAGCACATCACCGCTCGCCGCTCGCAGCGCTGCGCCAAACGCGACCGAATCGAGCGCCCGCAATCGCGCGGCCTCGCTCCGCGCGGTGCTCCAAACGATCGATGAGCGCCCATCCGGCAGCGGCAGGAACGCCAGCGGCCCGGTGGACAGGAATCGCTGCCAGGCGGTGTTCCGGTGCAATTTTTGGCTTCGAACGTGGGCGACCAGTGCATCTTGATGGTAGGCATGGCCGGCGACGTCGATGCCGAGCAGACCGCGGGTTTTCGATTCGGCGCCGTCGGCCGCGATCAGCAGAGCGCCGCGCAATTCGCGTCCGTCGGTCAGGCGCAGCCGCGCATCGGTATCGGCCACGGCAACCTCTTGCACCTCCGCCTCGATGACGACGGCGCCGGCGGCGCGCGCCGCCCGCAAGCAGCACTCCTGCAATGCGCGCCCCTCGACGATGTGGCCCAGATTCGCTTCGCCGATATCGGCGCAATCGAAGGTCAGGGATCCCGCCCCTTCCGGCGCGCCGCTCTCGTCCCACACGCACATGCGTTCATAGGCGAACATGCGCTGCGGCGGCAGGCTCTGCCAGGCCCCGCACATCTGCAGCAGACGCTGCGAGGCGCGGCTCAATGCAAACACCCGCAGATCCCAGTCCCCGGCGGCGGTGCCTGCGCCCGCGAAGCGCTCGGCGACGATCGCCACCCGGCCCGGGCTGCTTTGCTTGCGCGCCAACAGCAGGCTCGCCATGACGCTGCCGACGACTCCCGCGCCGACGATCACGGCGTCGAAGTCGCGGCTCATGTCGCGGCGCCGGCGGCGCTGCTTGCCGGGCCGAGCGCAACGCCGCGTGCGAGTTTCGGAATCCGGCCGGCGCCCCCGGTGCTCAAGGACGAGAGCGCCGCTTTCGCCGGCGGCAGCAAATCGAAGGCCAGCAGCCCGACATTGCGCAGCCGCCGCACCGCGCCCAAAGGATTGGCGAACAGCCGCACGAGCCCGTCGGTGAAGGTGATGATTTCGCTGCGGTCCGCGGCACGCCAGGCATCGTACGCCGACAACAACGCGCTCGCGCCGAAGTCCCGCAGCGGCGGATTCCCGCGCTGCTCGCCGCAGTGCTCGGCGACGAGCTCGGCCAGGCACGCCACGTCCCGTAGACCCAGGTTGAATCCCATGCCGGCGACCGGATGCAGTCCCTGCGCCGCGTTACCGATGATCGCGCAGCGTCCCGCGCTGGTGCGCTTAGCGCGCGTCAAGGCGAGGGGATAGGGAACACGGCGACCCACCTTGAGGAATCGGCCTAGCCGGAATCCGAATCGCCGCTGCACCTCGGCCAGAAATTCCTCATCCGACCAGCTCATGGCCGACTCCGCCAGCGTGCGGTTCAGCGCGAGGACCAGGGTGCAGCGGCCGTCGTTGAGCGGCAGCAACGCGAGTGGACCCGTTGCGGTAAAGCGCTCGTAGGCCACATGCTCGTGAAACTTTCGGGGTAGCACCGTGGTGATGACCGCCGTTTGCTCGTAGTCGCGCACCTCGGCGGACACGCCGAAGGCGCCGCGCACCGCGGATTCGACGCCATCCGCCGCGATCACCAATTGCGCCCTGATCGAGGACTCGACCCCGGACGCCTCCAAAACACCGAGTTCAACCGACCGCTCGCCGGGGGTGAGGCGCGAGACCTTTGCTGGACAGTACACGCGCAGATCATCGCGACCGCCGAGCTTGGACCACAGAGCCGCTCCGAGCGCGCGATTCGCCACCACGTACCCCAGCGCCCGCAGGCCCTGCTCCGCCGCATCGATACGCGCAAAGCCGAAGTGGCCCTGGTCGGACACGTGGATCTTGGCGATGGGTGTCGCCGCGGCCGCGACGGCCGGCCACACGCCCAAGGTTTCGAGAATGCGGCGGCTGCCGTTCGACAACGCCGTGGTGCGCTCATCGAAACTCGGTTGCGACGCCGCGTCGTGAGGCACGGCTTCGATCAACGCCACCCGAACGTCGAGACCCTGAAGGGCAACGGCGAGACTGGCGCCGACCATGCCGCCGCCCACGATGGCGATATCGAACAAGTCATTCGCCGCTTGCACCCCGCTCACCCCGCCAGCACCAGGCGTTCGATTGCCTCGGCAGTCTTCTCGAGCGCCGCCGTCAGGACCTCCGGAGCGCCCCCGGTCACCAAGACGTCATCCTCTATTCGAATGCCGATGTTCCAGAACTCCTTGGGTATGCGCGGCGACGGGCGAATGTAGATGCCCGGCTCCACGGTCAACGCCATGCCGGCCTCGAGAACCCGCCATTCTCCGCCGACCTTGTAATCGCCCACGTCATGCACGTCGAGTCCGAGCCAGTGCCCGGTACGGTGATTGAAAAACGGCAGGTAGGCCTGATCCTTGATCAGTCGCGCGACGGAGCCGTTGAGCAATCCGAGCTTGACCAGCCCGTGGGTGATGGCGCGCACCGCGGCTTCGTGCGGTTGGTTCCAATGGTTTCCGGGTCGCACCTTGTCGATGGCGGCCGCCTGGGCTTCGAGTACCACCTCGTAGACCGCACGCTGCGCCGCGGTGAACCGCCCGCTCACGGGGAAAGTGCGGGTGACGTCCGAGGCATAGTAGTCATGTTCGCAGCCGGCATCGAGCAACAACAAATCCCCTTCGCACAGACGCTGATTGTTGTCGCGATAATGCATGACGCAGGCATTGGCGCCGCCGCCGATGATGGGGTGATAGGACATGTCCGCGTTATGCGACCGGAATTCGTGCGCCAATTCGGCCATGACTTCGTACTCCATGCGCCCCGGACGGGCAAAGCGCATGGCACGGCGGTGTGCGCCTATGGCGATTTGCGCGGCACGCCGCAGACTCGCCTGCTCGGCACGGCTTTTGTACAGGCGCATGTCGTCGAGCACGTGACTCAACGCAACAAATTCCTGCTGCGCGCCCGTGGCCTGGCGCCCCTGCACCCTCATGGCGTTCACCCATCCCAGCATACGAGGATCAAAGTCGAGGTGCACGCCCATCGAGTAAAAGATCCGCTGCCGCTGTTCCATGAGGCCCGGTAAAATTTCATCGATATCGGCGATCGGAAATGCATCGTCGGCGCCGTAGCGCTCCACCGCACCGTCGGTGCCGGCCCATGCGCCGTCCCAAGACTCTCGTAAAGCATCGTGTTCGCGCACGAACAACAGATATTCGGCGTGGGCACGTCCCGGCACCAGGACAGCGACGGCTTCAGGCTCGGGAAATCCGCTCAGGTAGTAAAAGTGGCTGTCTTGCCGGTAGGCATACTCGATATCGCCGTTGCGGTGGCGCACGGGCGCCGCGGGCAGCACCGCGATCGCGTCCTTGCCGATCATGCGCATGAACTGGCGGCGGCGGCGCACGAACTCCTTGCGATCCATCAGGAGCCTGTCTGAGCAATCCGCGTGAGCCGCGTTGGTTGGGCGAGGGAGCGGATGCAAGGCGCGCGGCGCAGGACGTAGCGAGTGCTACGGCCAAGCCGCGCAACACCGCAGACGCCCCTCACCCAACCAACCCTTCGTACCCTTGCAGATTTCGTTTCATCCATCGTTGTCGCCTCCTCATTGGGTCTTGACCCAACCACGTCGGCTCCGCCTCGACTGAAGCGAAATCTGCCACGGTCGCGACCACGCGGATTGCTCAGACAGGCTCCTCAGTGCAGCCGCTGTTGGGTCCACTGGTAGACCTGTCGGCGCAGTGGTAGAAGTTCCTCGAAGACCACCTGGGCGGCAACCCGGATGAATTCGACGAGTTCGGCATACGCTTGTTCGTTCGATTCGTCCGCCTCGGCATCATCGCCGGTAGCGCGCGAGATCTCGGTGAAGTCACGGACGATTTCGCCGACATCGCCGTTGAGCGCCTCCAAGTCGGCAATTTGACCCGTGCCCAGGCCGTAGAGGAATCCGGTGCACCACAGGGCCAGCGCGTTGGCCCGCCCATTGAGCGGCTGCTCGTCATCCGGCAACAGGGGTTCGAACTGCATGCCTTGTTCGCCGAACGAGCTGGCGGTCGCCGTGAACACCCGTTCGAGCATGGCCGCCGATTCCTCGGACAGCGAGGCGCCGTCCGGCAGGATCTCGTTGATCCAGTCCTGCAGGCTATAGGGCGCCATGGAGCACAGCGCGCCGCACAACGAGCCATGCGCCTCGGCCGCATCGGCGAGGCTTCTAGCGGCCGCCAGAACGTCCTCAAAGTCTTCGAATCGGATGTCCGCCATCATTTTTAGAATAATACCGCGTAAGCCGTGCCGGGGGGCCGTTGTCTCCCCTTTGCATTGCGCAATGCAGCGATCTATATTGGCGATCTATGAACGATGCCAATCCAAAATCCCCGGTGGACCTCGAACTCAAACGCCTGGAGAAGCGGCTGGAGGAACTGGTCGCTACGTTAAACCAGATCAAGGAAGAGAATCGGGCGCTGCGCCAGCGGCAGGAAACTCTCACCTCCGAGCGCGCTAATCTGTTGCACAAGAACGAGCAGGTGCGCGCGCGGGTCGAAGCGATGATCGGGCGGCTGAAATCGATGGAACAGGCGTGAGCGACAGCCAGGCGCGGGTGAGCGTGCGCATACTCGAGAAGGAGTATCACGTGACCTGTCCGATGGAGGAGCGCTCCGACCTGCTCGATTCGGCGGAATTTCTGAATTCGAAAATGCGCGAGATTCGCGACAGCGGAAAGGTCGTCGGTCTGGATCGAATCGCAGTGATCGCCGCGCTCAATCTGGCAAACGAGTTGATTAGATTCCGCAAGCGTGACACCACTCTCGAAACCGACGTCGGCGGACGCTTGCGTATCTTGCGCGAGCGCGTAGAGTCGGCTCTGGAGAAGGGCCGACAGTTTGAACTCTAGGGCCTTCTCCTTTTAGAGTTTAGGTTTGGCGCTGCCTGCGGTGTTCGATGCGGATCGGGTTACCTCCTGACCCTAATTTGTAAACCCCAGGGGCCATTGCTTGCTGGCAACATTGTGCAAGTCCGCCTCGAGCGGAAAGCCTTAAGTGCCGCAGTTAGCCCCACTTGTTGCTCAGGTCGGGAGCAACGGTCCAAAACGGCACATGCGGGTAGCGCCATCTCCCTCTCGCGTCTATTCTTGATTTCATGAAAGTGAAGTTGCGCAAGGAATTGCGGGCCGCGCGGCGCTCCCTCGCTCCCGCCGATCACGAGCTGCGTTCCCGCCTCGCCGCCGCATCCATTGTCCGGTTGCCCGCATTCAAGTCCGGCGCCCGCATCGCGCTCTATCTGCCATTTGATCGGGAAACGGACACGGCCGCTCTCGTCGTCGCGGCACGGCGACGCGGAATTCGCATTTTCGTTCCGGTGGTGAGCGATCTGCGCCATCGCCGCCTGCGGTTCTATCCTCTGACGGGCAGCACGCGGCGCGGCACGTTCGGCATATCGATACCGCAAGGCGCCCCTCACCGCCTTGCGCGCACCGTCGAACCGCGCTGGTTCGATCTCATCGTCGTGCCCCTGGTGGGAGTCGATCCGAGAGGCCGTCGTTTGGGGATGGGCGGCGGATTCTATGATCGCGCGCTCGCCTTTCGGCGTCACCGGAGCCATTGGAAGGGTCCGCGGCTCGTCGGCCTCGGCTTTGACCGCCAGCGCGCCGCATGCGTGTTCGCCGATCCGTGGGACGTGCGCCTGGATGCGATGGCGACGGAATCCGGATGTGAGCACTTCCCCAGGGACGCCTAAATGAGTCATTGGCTGATCAAATCCGAGGCCGACAGCTTCAGCATCGACACCCTAGCCGCATTGCCGAAGCGGACGACGGCTTGGGACGGCGTGCGCAATTACCAGGCAAGAAACATGCTGCGGGACTCCATGAAAATAGACGATACGGCCTTCTTCTATCACTCCGGTTGCGACATCCCGGGCATCGCCGGAATCGTCCGCGTGGTGAAGGAGGGCTATGCGGACAAGACCGCCTTCGACCCCAAGCATCATCACTTCGACTCCGCCAGCAACCCGCGCGATCCTCGCTGGTTCGTGGTCGACGTGAAGTTGGTACGCAAATTCAAGCGCCTCATCGCGCTCGAGGAGTTGCGCAAACATGCCGACGATGCGCTCGCCGACTTAGCCGTCTTGCGGCGCGGGAATCGTCTGTCGGTGACGCCGGTATCCAAGGCGGAATGGGAATTCGTTCTCACTCTTGAGTGAGGTGGATCGCATCGCTACCACATTGTCGTGCAAGAAGCGCGACGTATTGCTTGTAAATTAATTATTCGTGTATATACTCGATCCCCGGACTAACCCGACAACGGAGTTTCTATCATGGCAGCGAAAGCAAAGAAGGCGAAGAAGAAGGTAGCTAAGAAAAAGGCCGCTAAGAAAAAGTAAGCCTTCGAAAGTAATCAACTGTGCCCGCGTAAGCGGGCACAGTTGTTTTCAGGGGAGAATAAATCATCTCAGCGAATCAAAAAAAACGTCGTGCCGCGCAAGCCGCGATTCCCTACATCGCAGAGGGCATGATCCTCGGCATGGGAACGGGCTCGACCGTGGGCGAACTCATCGAAGAGCTGAAAGTCCGTAAAATCCAGATTGAGGGCGCCGTCTCGAGTTCCGAGCGGACCACGCTCGCGTTGCGGGCGGCGCGGATTCCGGTACTCGACCTCAACGCGGAAGGCGATCTCGCCCTCTACATCGACGGGGCCGACGAGGCCGACGAACACGGCGTACTGATCAAGGGCGGCGGCGGAGCGCTCACCCGCGAGAAGGTCATCGCCGCGGCCTCCGAGAAGTTCATCTGCATCGTCGATGACACCAAGCTGGTCAAGTCGCTGGGCGCCTTCCCCTTACCGGTCGAGGTCATACCCATGGCGCGCTCGTACGTCGCGCGGCAGCTTACAAAGCTCGGCGGACAACCCGTATGGCGCGAACGGGTGGTGACCGACAACGGCAACGCGATCTTGGACGTGCACCATTTGCCGCTCACGGACCCCCTCGCCATGGAGGATGCGATCGATCGGATCGCGGGGGTGGTCACCGTCGGCCTATTCGCGCGCCGGACGGCGGATCTGCTGCTGGTGGCGGGCGATGACGGCGTCAAGACGCTTCAGATTTCCAACCGTGTGCCGATCTCTATCACGCGGCCGGGCGGCAAACCATAGTAGTCGGCGACCACCTGGGCGCTGCGCGCCATTTGAATGAAAGCCCGGCGCCGCAGCGGCGGCAAGTCCGAGCGCTGACCCGGCAGCAATTCTTCGCGGCTTAGGAAGAAAGTCGTATTCTCCGGCTCATAGACAATGCCGTGGGCCTCCGCATCCCGGAGGATTTCCATAATGCTCGGCTTCTCCATGAAACCGACCTGAGCCACGAGCCTCACGATGCCCCCGCATACCGGGGTGACGCTCAAGCGCTTTGCCGGCGCGACGCGCGGCAGCTCGCGGGTAACCACCGTCAGCAAAACCACCCGCTCGTGGATGACGCGGTTGAACTTGATGTTGTTGAGCAGCGCCCGCGGTATGCCCGTGGCTTTCGCGTCCATGAAGATGGCGGTACCCGGTACCCGCACCGGCGGATCGCGCTTCAAATCCTCGAGGAAATCCCGCACCGGCTTTTGATCGCGCAGCAGCCGCGCCATGACCGACGCCTTGCCGCTCGCCCAGGTCTGCATCAGCCAATAAATGATGAATCCGGACATCAGCGGCAGCCATCCCCCGTCCTCGAGCTTGGTCAAGTTCGACAACAGGAATGCGATGTCGACGATGAACAGCAGCGACAGGCCGCCGCGCAACAGGCGGCTTTCGTCCCCGGTTCGCGATTTGATGAGGCTCAAGGTCAGTGGCGTCACGATGGTCATGGCGCCGGAGACGGCCAAGCCATACGCGCCCGCCAGTGCCGCCGAACTGCCGAAGCTCAATACCAATGCCAGGGCGGCGGTCATCATGATCCAATTCATTGTCGGCACGTAGATCTGTCCTGAGAACTCCGCCGAGGAATGCTCGACGCGCAGCCGAGGAAACAGGCCCAGGCTCACCGCTTGAGTGGTCACGGAGAACACCCCCGAGATCACCGCTTGAGAGGCAATCACCGTGGCCGCGGTGGCGATGACGATCAGAGGCCACAAGGACCACTCGGGCGCCATTAAGTAAAACGGATTGCTGACCGCCGCCGGGTTCTCGATGAGCAAGGCCCCTTGGCCAAAATAATTAAGCACGAGCGCCGGCATGACGACGCACATCCAGCCCAACCGGATGGGTGACTTGCCGAAATGACCCATGTCGGCATACAGCGCTTCGCCGCCGGTAACCGTCAAGAAAACGCCGGCCAGTACCGCCAGCGCGGGAATCTGGTGTTGCGAGATGAGTTCAAGCGCACGCGTTGGGTCGAGCGCGTAGAGCACTTGCGGTTCGCGTACGATCCAGCTGACACCCATCACCCCCAAGATGGTGAACCATCCCAGCATCACCGGACCGAACACTTTGCCCACCGAGCCGGTACCGTGGCGCTGGATCAAAAACAGCCCCACCAACACCAGAACGGTGATCGGCAGCACGGGAAATCCCGCAGCCGGCGCCGCCACATGAAGTCCCTCGACGGCGCTCAGCACCGAAATCGCGGGCGTGATCGCGCCGTCGGCGAAGAACAGAGCAGCCCCCAAGATCCCCAGCATCGCGTAATACCTGCGGCGCGGACTCTCGCGCGCGGTATTGATCACCAAGGCGGTCAGGGCCAGCACGCCTCCTTCGCCCTTGTTGTCGGCGTTCAGCACGACCGCCACGTACTTGAGCAGGATCACCAGCACCAGTGTCCAGAAAATCAGGGACAGCACGCCGAAGATATGCTCGGGTGTCACTTGAATGTTCGGACCAGTGAAACACGCCGACATGGCATACAGCGGACTGGTGCCGATGTCGCCGAACACCACTCCCAGCGCGCCCACCGCCAGGGGTACGACACGGCTACCCGATTTTAGATCGCCCGACATGTGTGCCTGCTGAAAAGAAGCGGGCCCACAATGTGGGCCCTGGCTAAAGTGGCTGGGGGACTAGGATTCGAACCTAGGTAAACGGTGTCAGAGACCGTTGTCCTACCGCTAGACGATCCCCCAAATCCGATCGATCGTATCGTCGTACAGCGGACGGCATCCAAAGCCGATCAGCGTTTGGAGAACTGGGTTCCGCGACGAGCCTTGCGCCGACCGACCTTCTTGCGTTCGACTTCGCGCGCGTCCCGAGTCACAAAACCGGCCTTGCGCAGCGGTGAGCGCAGCGCCTCATCGTAGGCCATCAGCGCACGAGTTATGCCGTGACGAATCGCGCCGGCCTGGCCCGTGATGCCGCCGCCTTCGACGTGCGCATCGACGTCGAACTTGCCGTCCAACTGCACGGCGCCGAAAGGCTGCTGCACGATCATGCGGCCGGTTTCCCGTCCGAAGAATTCGTCCAGAGAGCGGCCGTTGATGGAGACCTTGCCGGTTCCCTTGCGCAGGTATACCCGCGCGCTCGAGGTCTTGCGGCGGCCGGTGCCGTAAAAGGTATGCGCGGCTGTGTTTGATGCCATTGCTTTTTCCTACAAGATTCTTAGATTTCCAGCGCTTTGGGCTGCTGTGCTTGATGGGGATGGGAGTTGCCGCCGAACACATGCAGCTTCTTGTACATGCGCCTGCCCAGAGGCCCCTTCGGCAACATGCCCTTGACCGCGATTTCGATCGCGCGCTCGGGGTGTTCCTTGAGCAGCTTGCCGAGAGCGATGCTCTTCAGGTTGCCGACGTAGCCGGTGTGCTGGTGATAGAACTTGTCGGTGAGCTTGGCGCCGGTGACGCGTACGGTTCCGGCGTTGATCACCACAATATGATCGCCGAGGTCTTGATGGGGCGCATAATTGGGCTTGTGCTTGCCCTTCAATCGATGCGCGATCTGCGAGGCCAATCGGCCGAGCGTTTTGCCGCCGGCGTCGACCAGATACCAGTCGCCACGGGTTGCTTCAGGCTTGGAAAATACGGTGTACATGGAAATACTCGAGTGTATCGGGCCGATAACGAAAGGCGCGAAAGTGTACAGAACCAAGCGGCCCGTTACCAGCCCGCCGTGCCGGTAACTCTTTATAATATGATGTGTTCATGAATTCTCGCATATTCAGCTTGAGGGACCGCGTCCTGGGGGAAATTGATAGAGCAATCAAGGTATTAGCAAGCCCCGTGCACACCGTTCGCGAGGCCGCGGCAGCCCCCGGCGGCGAGCCGGCCCTAAAGGAATCGGAGCGCCTGGAATCGATTCGTCTGATGCGGGTGAACCACGCCGGCGAGGTGGCGGCACAGGCCCTCTACCGGGGACAGGCCCTCGCCGCCCGAGATTCGGCCGTGAGCGACGCCATGCGCCAAGCGGCCGCGGAGGAAATGGACCATCTGGCGTGGTGCGAGCGGCGGCTTTCCGAATTGCACGGCCGAACCAGCTTATTGAACCCGTTGTGGTATGCGGGCTCCTTCGCCATCGGCGCCGTGGCGGGCGCCTTCGGCGATCGCGCCAGTTTGGGCTTCATCACCGAGACCGAACGTCAAGTCGAATCGCACTTGAATGATCACATGGAGCGCCTGCCGGAGGCCGATCGGCGCAGCCGCCTTATCCTCGAGCAGATGGCCGAGGACGAGGTGCGGCATGGCGCCACGGCACGCGCTCTGGGGGGCAAAGAGTTGCCGATTGCGCTGCGCCGCGCGATGCGCCTCGCCTCCCGAGTCATGACGCGTGGTTCCTATTGGCTGTAGCGAATTCCCGTTAGTGCTTGCGATTCCGGGACTTATGTAATAAAACGTGCGCCAGAACAGGCGTTTTCACGTCCTCAAAGACTAGGGAGAGACCATGGAAGAAGTGGCAAAGGCCTTAAGCGATATCCCTGCGATCAATCGTTTCTTGAGCTACTGCCGTATCCGGACAGTCCCTTCCAAGACCGTAATCATCCACGCGGGCGATTTGCCGGACATCCTCTACTACATCATCTCGGGCTCCGTCGAAGTCATGATCGAGGACGAAGACGGCAATGAAATGGTGCTGGCGTATCTGAACAAGGGACAATTTTTTGGCGAAATGGGGCTGTTCTACGAACAGCCCACCCGCAGCGCCTGGGTTCGCACCCGCCAACAGTCGGAACTCGCGGAAATGACTTATCCGCGATTCCGGCAGATTGCCGCCGAGAGTCCGGGGCTCATTTTTGAATTGGCCACGCAGCTCGCCACCCGACTCGATCGAACCAACCGCAAACTCGGTGATCTCGCCTTCGTGGACGTTACCGGCCGCGTCGCGCACGCGATCATGGACCTGTGCGGAGAGCCCGATGCGATGACACACCCGGAAGGGATGCAGATCAAGGTCAGCCGGCAAGAGCTGTCGCGTTTGGTGGGATGCTCGCGCGAAATGGCCGGACGCGTTCTGAAAGTGCTGGAAGAGCAAGGGCTGCTGCGCGCCACCGGCAAAACCATCGTCGTTTTCAACGCCCGCCCGAAGGTCAAGACGCGCCCGCTGATCGTTCCGGTGAAACCCGGCACGAGCTCGGGTGCGCCCGCAGGCAAGAGCGCGCGCGCCGCAAAGCACGATGACCACGATGAAGAGGACGAAGACGAAGAAAACTACGAGTAGCGCCGGCGCGAGACCGCGCCATGCTGCTCGATCAGTGCATGCCGCGCGCCGATCGTATTGCCTCGTAGGCTTCCTGGATTCGCTGAGTCTTTTCCTTCGCCACCTGCGCCATGGACTCCGGCAACCCGTTGGCAACCAGCTTGTCGGGGTGATGGCGGCTCATCTGCCGGCGATAAGCCTTGGTGACTTCCTGATCGCTCACCTCAGCCCCGACCTCGAGTTCCGCGTAGCAATCGGCCAACCGCTTTTGCGCAGGCGCCGGGCCGGCGGATCTGCCGCCGCCCTGCTGCCGTGCGCGCACCGCCGATTCCATGTGTGCGAACTCGAATCCCGACATGCCGAGCTCTCCAGCCACGCGCGTCAAGACCCTGCGCGCCGACGGTGAAATGCCGTTGCCGGCCAGCGCGGCCCGCAATTGCAATTCCATGAAGGCGCGCAGCAGGTCGTGGCGCAGTCCGCAGGCCTCGCGCAGTTGTTCCACGCGCAAACCGGCATCGTAGGTCGGCGACTTTCCCGCCCTGAAACACTCGATCGCGATGCTCACGTCGTGGGGACCCAAGCGCAGCTCGTGCATGAGCCGGCGCGCCGCATCGATCTCCGCCTCCGACACCCGCCCGTCAGATTTAGCGACGTGGCCCATCAGTTCAAAGGTCGTGCGGAAGAAAATCTCGGGTACCGCGGCGCTCGTGGACGCGTCCGCACCCGCGGCGGCGGTAAAGCGTGCGCTCTGATCGAACATTTGCCCGACGATGGCGCCGAACGCGGCTCCCCAGACGCTTCTGGTGATCAAAAAGCCGCCCAATGCCCCAAACAATGTACCGTTCCAAGCCATTCGCGTTGACCTATGCGATCCGCCCCGCCACAATCGCCGACCTTCCACTCCACAATGGTAGCAAGAAGCCTACATGGAACTGTTTTCGCAATCGCCGCCGTTATTCGAGACCCAAATCAGCGGTCTGCGCAGGATTCACCAGGGGAAGGTGCGCGACATTTACGATGTTGACGCCGATCATCTGCTGATCGTCACCACCGATCGATTGTCGGCGTTCGACGTGGTGCTGCCGCAGCCCATTCCATACAAGGGCGAGGTGCTGACGAGAATTTCCTTGTTCTGGTTCGGCAGAACCCGTCATTTGGTCGCCAATCACCTGACCGACATGCGGGTGGAGGACCTCATCAGCGACCCCGCGCAGCGGGCGCAACTCGCCGGCCGCTCGATGGTGGTGAAAAAGGTGAGTCCGTTGCCGATCGAAGCGGTGGTGCGCGGCTATCTGATCGGCTCGGGCTACAAAGACTACCAATTGCACGGTTCGGTGTGCGGCATTGCCTTGCCGGCCGGATTGCAACTGGCGCAAGCGCTATCCGAACCCATCTTCACGCCGGCCTCGAAAGCGCCCGCCGGCCAGCATGATGAAAACGTCGACTTCGAGTCGATGGTCAAAACGGTGGGCCGGGAACATGCGACCGCGATTCGGCGCATCGCGCTCGCGGTGTACGGGTACGCGGCGCTGCATGCACGCGCCCGCGACATTATCATCGCCGACACCAAGTTCGAGTTCGGAATCGACAAATCGGGTGATTTGCTGCTGATCGATGAGGCGTTGACGCCCGACTCGTCGCGATTCTGGCCGGTCGCGTCGTATCGGCCCGGTGTCAGCCCGCCGAGTTTCGACAAGCAGTTCGTGAGGGACTATTTGGAATCCATACACTGGAACAAGAAGCCCCCGGCGCCGCATTTGCCGCCCGAGGTTATCGCGCGCACCAGCGATAATTATCGCAAGGCGCTCGAATTGCTGACTGCCTGAGCGCCAATGCCCGGCATGCTTGCGTTGCTGGACCATCTCGAAGACAAACTGGCGCAAAAATCCCGCGAATTGCGCCGCCCCTGGGCGCCGGCGCTGCACTTCCTGCGCTATCCGAACGCGCTGATTCGCGACTGGTTGGCGGGCGACATCGACACTCTGGCCATGAGCTTGGCGTACACCACGTTGCTCGCTCTGGTGCCGTTGATGGTATTCGTGTTGTCGATTCTGAAGGTCCTCGGGGCGCGCTCCGACTTAAGAATCATCCTGCATGAGTTCTTCCGCCCGCTGGGCAATGCGGACAATGTGCTGACCGAAACCGTCATGCAGTTCGTCTCGAACATGCGCGGCAGTGTGCTCGGCTCGATCGGTCTCGCGATGCTTCTCTACACCGCCATCAGCACGATCCAAAAAGTGGAAGCGAGCTTCAATTTCGTCTGGCGCATCAATCGGCCGCGCAGCTTCGGGCGGCGCATCCCCGAGTTCTTGGGCGTCATGGTCGCGGGACCGATTCTGCTGGCTGTTGCGATCGAAATATTGGCCTCGGCCGTCCGCAGCCCCGCCGCACAGTGGCTCAGCTCCTTGGCGCATCTCGGCTGGATATTCCGTGACCTCGGCCGGCTCTTGCCCTATGCCATAGTAACCATCGTCTTCACCTTCATGTACGCGTTCATCCCCAACACCCGCGTCGAGTTCCGCCCGGCGCTCATCGGGGGCGTCACCGCAGGCCTCATCTGGGCCCTGGTTGGCTACGCGTTCAGCGCGTTTATCGTCTATTCCTCGCACATGGTTGCGGTCTACACCGGTTTTGCGATCGTGCTGAGCGCCTTGATCTGGATTTACGTGAGCTGGCTCATCCTGTTGATCGGCGCGCAGCTCGCTTGCTACGCGCAATTCCCGCAATACATGCGCCACGGCCGTGAGCCCGTCGATCCGCCGTGAGCGCCTCACTCGCCGGCGATGGTCATTTCCTTCAACAGCACCGACCCGACGCGCGTGCCGCCGCGCACGTCAATGTCGTCGCCAACCGCCACGATATCCTTGAGCATGTCGCGCAGGTTCCCGGCTATGGTGATCTCGGCCACCGGGTATTCAATGGCGCCGTTTTCGACCCAAAAACCTGCCGCTCCGCGCGAATAGTCGCCGGTCACCGGGTTCACGCCCTGACCCATCAATTCGGTTACCATCAATCCGCGGTCCAAACGCCGGAGCATTGCCTCGAATCCTCCCGAGGTATTGGGCGCCACCAGAAGATTGTGGGCGCCGCCCGCATTGCCGGTGGTCGTGAGCTTAAGCTTGCGCGCGGAGTAGCTGGAGAGAATGTAGCCCGTGAGCACCCCATCGGCGATGAGGTCGCGATCGCGAGTGGCGACCCCCTCCTCGTCGAACGGCGCGCTGGCCATCGCTTTGAATATATGCGGGCGCTCGACAATCGAAAAGCCCGCGGGAAATACCTGCTCACCGACCGAATTCAGCAGGAACGAGGAATGCCGGTATTGGCTGCTGCCGCGGATCGCCGCGGTGAAATATCCGAAAAGACCTCGCGCGATCTCGGGGGTGAACAACACCGGCGCTCGCCGCGTGCTGAGTTTGCGGGGTCCCAAGCGTGCGATGGTGCGCCGCGCACTTTCGCGCCCGACGGCCTCTGCATCCTGCAAGTCGCGCCAGTCCCGAGAACTCGTGTACCAATAGTCGCGCTGCATGTCCTCTCCGGTGCCGGCGAGCACCACACAGCTCAAGGTGTGCGACGTGGTCGGATAGCCCCCGATGAAGCCGTGAGTATTCCCATAAACATGCAGCCCCTGATGGGTTGCGGCCGTGGCGCCCTCCGAATTGTTGATTCGACGGTCAAATCCCAGCGCCGCCGCCTCGCACAACTTCGCGATCTCGATCGCACGATCGGCGCTGATATTCCACGGATGCGCGAGGTCCAAATTGGGCGGCGTGCGCGCCATCAATGCCGCATCCGCCAAACCGGCGCAGGCATCTTCGGCTGTGAACCGGGCAATACTGCAGGCCTTGGCGACGGTCGCCCGAACCGCCTCCAAGGAAAAATCGGCCGTGCTGGCCGAGCCCTTGCGCTGCCCGAAATACACGGTAATGCCCATGCTGCGGTCGCGCTGATGCTCCAGGGTTTCGACTTCGCCGAGTCGCACACCGACCGAAAGACCGGTATCCTGGCTGACGGAGGCCTCGGCCTGAAAGGCACCGCGCGCGCGCGCCTCTTCCAGGGCGCGCTCGATGATCGATTCGAGGTCTCCCTGGGCCAGACGCACGGACTCCCTGGACACGGACTCGGTAGGCACGGACATCGTCATCTCCAACACTGTCTTCGAGGATTCCAGCCCGTGATTCTACCGGCCTGAGTGGTAGCATGGAGCAATATGACGACCGAGAGCCAAACCGACGATTCCGGGGAAACCGAGGAGCAGCGCCAGAGCAAAAGTGCGCGCAAGCGGGAAGCGGCGTCTTTGCAGGAATTGGGCGTCAAGCTCGCCGCGCTGCCGGACCAGGAAATCAAAGCCCTGAATTTGCCGGACAACTTATTCGTGGCATTACGCGATCTGCGGCGCTTACCCTCGCACGGGGCGCAGGTGAGGCAGCGACAGTATATCGGCAAATTGATGCGCAACATCGACCCGGAACCGGTATTGGCGAAACTGGCGGAGCGCAAGCAGCGCCATGACTTGGAGATTCGGTATTTTCAGCAACTCGAGCGCTGGCGCGATCGGTTGCTGTCCGAACCGGCCACGGCTGCGGCTGATTTGCTCAAGGAATATCCGCACGCGGACCCGGTGGAACTGAAAAGGCTGCTCGATAAGGCCGAACGCGAACGGCTGGAACAGCGCTCTCCGGTGGGCGCGCGGGAGCTTTTTGCGTTTCTAAGGCAGTTGCTGGGGTAGTCTTTGATAGACTGACGATCCATGAAAGCGGTGGTCGGAATCATTATGGGCTCCGCGTCCGATTGGGAAACAATGCAGGGCGCGGCTGAAACTCTCGAGTCGCTCGGGGTCGCGCACGAGGTGCGCGTGGTGTCCGCGCATCGTACCCCGGACTTGTTGTTCGAATATGCCGCCTCCGCGCGCAAGCGCGGCCTCAAAGCCATCATCGCCGGCGCCGGCGGAGCCGCTCATCTTCCCGGTATGACCGCCGCCAAGACCTCGGTTCCGGTGCTCGGCGTCCCGGTTCAAACGAAGAGCTTGAACGGCATCGATTCGCTGCTGTCCATCGCGCAGATGCCGAGCGGGGTACCGGTTGCCACCTTTGCGATTGGCGCGGCGGGCGCCCGCAACGCAGCGCTGTTTGCAGCCGCGATTCTTGCCAACGAAATGCCCGACGTGCGCGCCGCATTGGATGCATTCCGTGACGCGCAGACGGCGGCCGTGCTCAACAATCCCGATCCGCGTCAGCCTTGAGACCTACGCGCGTTGGTATCGTCGGTGCCGGACAATTGGGGCGCATGCTGGCGCTTGCCGGCTATCCGTTGGGCATTAGATGCTCGTTTTTGGATCGCAGCGCCGAGGCGCCGGGCGCGCAGGTTGCGCCCATATTGGTGGGACCGCTGGAGGATGCGGCCTTGCTCGCCGAATTGGCGAAAGGTAATGATGTGGTGACGTTCGATTGGGAAAACATTTCGGGCGCCGCCCTCGCGCCCTTGGAGAAACTCACCTCGATCCGCCCCCCGCGTGAGGCCCTTGAGGTATCCCAAGATCGGCTGCGGGAAAAGGCGCTGTTCGAGCGTTTGAAGATCCCCGTGGCCGAGCACGCGAAAGTCGACACCCGGGAGCAACTGGTGCGCGCCGCGGCCACGCTGGGGGTTCCAGGCGTGCTCAAGACGCGACGTATGGGCTACGACGGCAAGGGTCAATTCGTCGTGCGGCGCGCGCAAGACATCGAGGCCGCCTGGCAGCGCCTCGGCGCCGAGGGCTTGTTATACGAAAAATTTCAAGCGTTCACCCGAGAGGTGTCCATCGTGGGCGCCCGCTCCGCGGCCGGGGACATCGTCTGCTACCCGTTGTCCGCCAACACCCATGCGGACGGCATCCTGCGCTATAGCGTCGCTCCGTATACCAGCCCCGCCGTTGAGCGCAACGCCAAGATCTATTTGAAACGCCTCATGAGCGCGCTCGACTATGTCGGCGTGCTCACGATCGAGTTCTTCCTCGTCAAGGGCCGATTGATCGCCAACGAGATGGCGCCGCGTGTCCACAACTCGGGCCATTGGACGATCGAAGGCTGCGTCACCAGCCAATTCCAAAACCACCTGCGCGCCATTTGCGACTTACCGCTCGGTAGCACGCGCGCCTTGGGATACGCGGCCATGATCAACTTTCTGGGGCAGTTGCCCGACCGCAAGCGCCTATTGGACATCGACGGTCTCTCCTTCCACGATTACGGCAAGGAAGCGCGGCCGGGCCGAAAGCTCGGCCATTGCACCATTCTCAAGTCGCGTAGCGCGGATCGCAACCGGGCGCTCGCGGATGCTCTCAATTTGATCGAATGGTCGTAGACTTACCGCAAGATGTATCTAGAACTATTCAAACTCCGCGAGCTGCCGTTCCGCCTGAGCCCCGACCCTCAGTTCCTTTATCTCAGCAAACAGCACGCGCGCGCCAAAGCGTACATGGAGTCGACGATCTGGTTCACCGATGGGTTCGTGGTGATCACAGGCGAAATCGGTGCCGGCAAAACCACGCTGATCGAAACATTCCTGCGCGAATTGCAAGCCGACGTGGTCGTCGCGCAGATAAACCAGACTCAATTGTCGCCGACCGAATTTCTGCAGTCGATCCTGGTGCAATTCGGTTTCAGCCCCTTCGACATGAAGAAACCGGAGGTCTTGGCGACCTTGAACCAATTCTTGGTGGAACAGCACGTCAGCGGCCGGAAGGTCTTGTTGATCATCGATGAAGCGCAAAATTTGACGAACCGTGTGCTCGAAGAGCTGCGCATGCTGTCGGGCATCGAGACGACGAAGGAAAAAGTCCTTCGGATCATCTTGGCGGGTCAACCGGAACTGAATGACAAGCTGAATTCCCGTGAGTTGGTCCAGCTTACGCAGCGCGTTCGCCTGCGTTTTCACTTGAGCACGCTGTCGCAAGCCGAGACCAGCGCATATATCGATCATCGACTCGAGGTCGCGGGCTCGCAGGCGCGTAGAATCTTCGCGGAGGACAGCTACCCCGTGATCTACAAATATACGGGCGGCGTGCCGCGATTGATAAATACGCTATGCGACACGGCCATGATGGCCGCGTTCAACCGGGACCGCGATACCGTCTCCCTGGAGGATCTCGAGGCCGCAATCGGTGAATTGCAGTGGGTCGAGTTCAACGCCAACACGGATCGCATGCAAGCGCTCAAAATGGTGCAAGCGCCTCCCGCCAATATGAGCAAGGGTCCGGTCGTCGGCCGCATTCTGCTGGCCAGCGGCGGCAAGACGGTGATGGAGCGCGAGCTGAGGCCGGGTCGGCTGGTAATCGGGCGTACCGCGGATAACGATGTTCAAATCGACAGTAAATTCATCAGCCGGCATCATTGCCAAATCGTGACCCAGCGCGACTCGTGCCTCATCGAGGATCTGAACAGCACCAACGGCATCTTCGTGCAGTCGAAACGCGTTCGACGACACAATTTGAACGACGGCGATGTGATTCAGGTCGGTCAGTACGAAATCATGTACATCGACGAACGCGCACCGCGTCCGCGCGCCGGCGCGGATCCGTCCGGCGCCGACGATGTCGACGAACGCTGAGCAGCGAAAGCGGATTACCTGTTGAAAGTCGGCAAGTCGATGGTCTTGCCCGGATATTCGCGGCTGTGAGCGCGGCAATCCTGCCGGTGCAAAAACACGGTGAGCGCCGCAATCTCGGCGAGCAATCCGATACCGAACGCGATCAAAGAGTAGGGACCTACGGGATCGACGTACACGAGCAGAATCGCCAATGCGCCGATCACCACGTACATCAACGGTAGAAATTCATAAACTGGCTTGGCAAGGCGCATGGATGCGGACCTCCATGCGCCATGGTAATGCCGCAGCCACCGCAAAAGCGGCGCAATTTGACTTAAGGCGGGACGGTCTATTCCCGGCCGACCAGCAGCTCCGACAGACGCGACAACCAAGAATTGCGCCACCCCTCGATCTGCAGCTGCTCCTTGTTGTGCTTCGACTGGCGCGCCGACTCCGACAGGAGCTCCTTCGGCAGATTGAGCTGAAACGTACCTGTCATTGAATTGTCGGACATGGGATCTCCATCGAGGATGAAACTGCGACCCAGAGTATCGGCACCGGCGGGTCCCGAGATGCGACGCGCCGCACGCTATTGCGTTCCATCCGCCAAACCCGACAAATGCGTCGCCAAGATGCGACGAAGCGGCTGAATTATTTTTGCCATAATACGCGGCGGCGCTGCGCGTGATTGAGGGGGGCAAAGCGCGCACCGTTCGCTGATTTATTCCCACTGATTTTTCTTGGGCAGATCGTCCTTGATTTCGTAGTAGTCGGATTTGTCGGCGACGAATAGGTGCTCGATCAGGGTAAGGTGCGTCGGCGTGTCGAGCGTTCCCGCCGTGACCGAGATCGTATCCCCTCCGATCGGCCGCCAAAATAAATTACCCCCGCAAACGCGGCAGAAGCCGCGCTCGGCGGCCTCCGAGGACCGGTACCAGCTCAAGGTGCCGGACGAGGTCAGCGTCAAATTCACGGACGGCACGTTGGTCATGGCGACATGGTGCCCGCTGGTTTTGCGGCATTGCGTGCAATGGCAGGCAATCACCCCGCGCAGCGCGCCGCGGATGCGGTATTCGACGCCGCCGCAGAGGCAGCTACCGCTGTGCGTCGTATCCTCTTCCAACACCTAGCCTCTCCTTCGGATCCAGTTGATCTTTCATGGCGGAGATTTGACCGTGCGCGTCGACATAGACAGACGGCATCAGTCTACCCGCGGCAGTGCTGTGCGCCGACAGTGCGCGAAAGACCGTGCGCGCGGCATGCCGCGGATCAGTCTTCCGCGGTGCCGCCCACGCGACCGGCATCAATCCTGCCGCCGTGCGGCACCCAGGCCAGCGGCGGGCAACCTCCGATTGGATCCAAGACGCCCTGCGAGCTTGGGTTCGCGGTCGCCGGCCAGGTACGCCTCCTCGTTGCTCCAGGAGTTGCGGACCACCTGCCAGCCGTAGCTGGCGAGGTCGGTGCGGTGAATGATCAACGCGCCGAGCGCCCCCTTGCGGGCCGCTTCCTCGAATTTGTAGGTCCAGCGCCCGTAGTAGGTCATGGCACTCGGCGTTGAAGAAATTTGGATCCTTCGACGGCGGTTCGTTGACGATCACCAGAACGATCTTGCCCGCGACGTCGACGCCTTTGAAGTCGTCCCACCCGTACTCCGGCGCCTCTATTCCGTAGCCGACGAAGACGATGGGCGCATCGACATCGACGCTTTCGGTCTGGGTCTGATTGCCGGCGACGTAGTCCTCGCCCAATTTGAGATCGATCGGCGCGCCGTTCGAGGGCTTAAGGGACGCCGTCGTCCCGGGCAGGGTCTGCACCCCCGTGAATTGCACCTCTTGCAGAAACGTGCCGTTGTCCCCGGCGGGCTTCAGTCCAGCGAGCGCGAATTGGGTGGCGATATACAGGGCGGCGACATCGCCGCCGCGCGCACCCGTACCGCGTCCCTCGAGCAGGTCATCGGCCAGAAATCGCACGTGGGCGCGAATGCGCTCAGGATCGATCCCCTGCCGCCACAGTGCGCGACCGAGCTGCAGCTCGGCTGCGGGGCCGGAAACCGCCGCCAGGTGCCGCGACGTCGCATCGCCGCCGCCTCGGCGCGAGGAGCCTAAAAGCGCGGGCAAGACACTCGCGACCTTGAGCATCCCGCCCGCGCTGCGGCAAGCGTCCTGCCACCCCTCGTCCGTGAGGAGCCGCGCGCTGATTCTGGCCGCAGCGGCCCCGCGGCGACAGAGCCGACTTCGATGTAAATGCGCAGATTCACGCCTAGTCTCGCACTAACCGGTACCGCCCACCGTGAGCGCATCGATGCGCAGAGTGGGTTGTCCGACTCCGACAGGCACCGATTGACCTTCCTTGCCGCAGGTCCCGACGCCGGCGTCGAGCCGCATGTCGTTGCCCACCATGCTGACGCGGGTCAGCACATCGGGGCCGTTGCCGATCAAGGTCGCACCTTTCACCGGCGCGCCGATCTTGCCGTTCTCGATCAAGTAAGCCTCGCTCGCCGAGAACACGAATTTCCCCGATGTGATATCCACCTGGCCGCCGCCGAAATTCACCGCATACAAGCCCTTCTCGACGGAGGCGATGATCTCCTGCGGCGGGTGCGAACCGGCACGCATGTAGGTGTTGGTCATGCGCGGCAAGGTCATATGCGCAAAGGACTCGCGCCGGCCGTTGCCGGTAGGCGCCATGCCCATCAAGCGTGCATTCATCTTGTCCTGGATATAGCCGCGCAGCATGCCGTTCTCGATGAGCACCGTGCACTGGGTCGGCGTGCCTTCATCGTCCACGTTCAACGAACCGCGCCGCCGATCCAGCGTGCCATCGTCCACCACGGTGATTTCGTCGGCGGCGACTTTTTGGCCGATTCGATTTGAGAACGCGGAGGTGCCCTTGCGATTGAAGTCCCCCTCCAATCCGTGCCCGATGGCCTCGTGCAGCAAAATCCCCGGCCAGCCGGATCCCAATACCACGGTCATCGAGCCGGCCGGCGCCGCCACCGCCTCGAGATTCACCAGCGCCTGGCGCACCGCCTCGCGGCCGTATCCGAACGGCTCGTCGCCGCGCAGCAATTCATCGAGGCCAAAGCGCCCGCCGCCGCCGCTGTAGCCTTGTTCGCGCCGGCCATTTTGCTCGACGATGACCGACACGTTGATTCGCACCAGAGGCCGAACGTCGGCCGTCAGCGTACCGTCGCTCGAGGCGACCAAGATGACCTCATGCACCGCGGCCAACGAGGCCATGACTTGCTTGACTCGGGGATCGATGCGCCGCGTTTGCGCGTCGATGCGCATCAGCCAATCCACCTTATCCTCGTCGCGCATGGCATCGAGCGGGTCCACGGGTAAGTACAGCCGGTGCGTGAGCGGCCGCTCCCACGCCCTGACCGAACCGCTGGCGCCGCTGCGCGCGATGGCGCGCGCCGCGTCGGAGGCTTCGATCAGCGCGGGCAAAAATACTTCGTCCGTGTACGCGAAACCGGTCTTCTCGCCGCTGATCGCGCGCACGCCGACGCCCTGCTCTATGTTGTGGGAGCCTTCCTTGACGATGCCGTCCTCGAGCGACCACGATTCCTCGCGCGACAGCTGGAAATATAAATCGGCGTAGTCCACGCCCCGGCTCATCACCTTGCCGAGCACCGAGGACAGGCGGCCTTCATCCAATCCCGACGGCTCCAGGATCATTTTCTCCGCGACGTCGAACAAGGCTACGGCGCTCACGGCTGCCCGCTTGCGACTTTGGGCAATCCGAGTCGACGATTATCGAGCGCCGGAAAGCGCGCCCGAGTTTCCTTAAGTTTCGCCAGATCGATGTCGGCTGTGATCACTCCAGTACCCTTTGGCAGGCGCGCGAGCACCTCGCCCCAATAATCGACGATCAGGGAATCGCCATAGGTTTCCCGGCCGCTCGTGTGCTTGCCGCTCTGCGCCGGCGCCACCACGTAGCACAGATTTTCGATCGCGCGTGCGCGCAGCAGCGTCTCCCAATGCGCGCGCCCGGTTGGCACCGTGAACGCCGCCGGCACCGCCAGCCACTCCGCGCCTTGAGCAACCAGATCCCGGTAAAGCTCCGGAAAACGCATGTCGTAGCACACGGACAGCCCCAGCCTTCCGACCGGGGTGTCCGCGACAGCCGCGGCGCGACCCGGCGCTACATGCGCGGACTCCAAGTACCGCTCCTCACGGCCGGGAATGGTCACGTCAAACAGGTGAATTTTATCGTAGCGCGCGACGCGCTTGCCGTCGGCATCGTACAACAGAGAGGCATTGGCGACCCGATTCGCGGAGTCGCTCTTGATGACGGTGCTGCCGCCCAAAATCCACATTTTCAGCCGCCGCGCCGTGTCGCTGAGAAATGCCTGCACCGGCCCGTCGCCGTCGGCTTCCGCCACTTGCAGCTTGTCGGCGTCGCGCAGGCCGATAAAGGAAAAATTCTCCGGCAGACACGCAATCTCGGCCCCCGAGGCCTTGGCTTGGTGCAGCAACTCGCCCGCGGCCACGAGATTGTCTGCGACCACATGGCCCGAGGTCATTTGAATGGCAGCTACGAAGCTCATTATTTCGGCGCCTCTCCAGTCGCGGCGGCGGCTTCCGCGCTCTTGATTCGTTCGACCGTTGGGTTATCCCAAGTTCCCGTTATCCGATAATAGCCTCGCGCCAGGCCGCTCAGCGGTTGTTTGAACACTTGCGTGAACAGAACCACCGCCGCTCCGATCACCGGCCCGCCCGCAAAGCCGGCCAGTGACAGGGAACTGCTGCCGAGATTACCCGTTACCACCGCAGTTTGGTCGTAATCCTCGTTTTTCAAGCCGACTCTGCCAATTAAGCCGATTTCGGCGGCGGGCCCCTTCACCAGAACGTTGTCGGTGTAGGCACTGCCGTCATGCAGGTCGAAGTCGCCGCGAATGGTGTCGAACGCAAGGCCTTTGTCGGTCAGATCGCTGAAGTCGAGCGCCAAGCGCCGCGGTAGCTCAGCCAGACTGGAGAGACCCAGGACCCGCCCCGCACCGGGTTTCAAGCCGACGATTTGCCCCTTGTCGAGCGCCACTTGCACATGTCCCTTGGCCTCTTCGAGCGCCGCGGCCGTGGGCGCTCCGGTCCAATTCATAGCGAAATCCAGGCGCCCGGTCTTGGCCTCTATTACCGCGGCGAAGCCGAGTTGTTTGAGCGTGTCTCCAACGTCGGTGCTGGTGATCGTGCCTTCGATGCGGTCCAAGCCGCCATTCTTCCCCAGCCACCCACCCTTGGCGTGCGCACCGAAGCTCGAACCGGTCACGGTCAATTGCTTGAGACGGATGCCGTCGTCCTGTTTCACCAGCGTCGCTCGGACCTCGCCCAACTGCCGCTCGCTCCAAATCAGCTGCGCCGCGTGAAAATTGATGGCCGGCACCTCGCGCGGATCCGCGGCGCCTGGTTGACCGCCCGCGGTGGCGGCCTCGCGCGGCCCGCTGACGAACTTGAGGCTCTTGAACTCAAGATTCCAGGGCTCGGCCGGATCCCCGGCACCCGGGAGCGCAATGGAGCCCACCACGTTCGGTCCGCCCAATGAGATGCGCCAGCCGGCATCGCTCTGTGCCAGGTTCACGGCAACGTCGAGGAACGACAGCCCGAGATAATCGATCTGCCCCACTTCGAACTTGGCGGAGTGAAAATAAGCGGACAGCGGCTGTGCGCCGGCGACGGCGGCGCCGAGTCTCAGCCATCCGGCCAGATCCACCTTATCGATATAGCCGCCCACATTGACGATCTGGGTATCGCTGAATGCAGGCTCGGCGGCACCGAATACAAGAGCGGCGCGATCGAGCCGGATCCCGGTCGAATCCGACTCGAGGTTGAGCGCGGCGCGCAGCACCGATCCCATGGACACGCGCACCTGCATGCCGCCGGCGGCGGGCCATTGGGTCTCGACCGAGGTCGGCAAGGAGCCGTCGGCGCCCTTGGCCATCGGCTCAGGGAGTCCAAGTTCGAGCCCGGCGAGCGTGCTCGCGAGGCGCAGCGAGCGCTCGCGTGTCGGCTCCGGCGCCATCTTGAGGACACCGTGCCAATCCGCCTGGCCGCCGATGGCGACGGTCGCGGGCAACGACAGCGCTTCGCGCAGCGCCGCGCCGGCGAAGTTGCCTCGAAACTCCAGTTGAGTGCGGGTCACCGGTCGATTGCGCGGCGCGTGCGCCGTCATCTGGAACGCACCGCCCAGTATCCGGCCGCGAATGTCGGCGCGCGCCACCTCGGCGCCGTCGATATCCGCCTCGCCCGTCAAGTCGGTCGCAGCGACGCTCGAGCCCACACGGTTCAGCGTCACGTTGTTCAAATTCACATGCACCAGCACCCGCCGGCGATCGAATTCCCTGAACGGCAGGAACAGATTTACCTCGGCGCTGAGCGCGCCCTTCGCCTGCGCCGTGGAAAAGCCCTTTTCCGCCATCGCGTCGAGCGGAGTGGCGCGCAAGTACTGCAGCGCACCGCTCGCATCGCCGTGAACGGCCGCGCGCACGCTGAGTTCCCCGTTCTTCAGATCGACAAAGCGCGCATCCGCCGAATCCAGCAGCACTCCGCCGGTGCGGGCGCTGGTGAACTTTGCGGTCATGCCCTGGTTGCGAAATTCCGCTTGGCCGACGAGATCCTCGATGCGTGCCCAACCGTTCTGATAATCCAGCGTCACACCGGTGACATTGCAGCGCCCCAGAAACAGCCCGCTACCGTCATAAAACGGGAAATTCCACACCGGTCCTTTGAACACCACGTCGGCATGCGGCAGGCGGCCGGCGATGAACGCTCGATCGAGCCACGCGAGCGCGGCCGGCGCGATGAGTCCGCGCGGGAAAAACAGGTGCGCATCGGCCACGTTGCCGTTGTCCAATGTGGCTGCCAGCGTCAGGATCGGCGAGCTGGCGTCGCTGGGTTGCCGCCAAGCGGCTTTGCCGTGAATACTCGCCTCCCGTACCAGCATTTCGAGATCCTGCGTCGCCACCAGGAATTCCTCCGGGGTGCGTTTCCAATACAGAGTGGTCTTGAGTTTGGACAGATTGATCGGCTGGGGAAACTGGTCCGGCCAGTGGAACACGGCGGTTTGCGTGTCGATTTCCAGGCGGCCGCCGCTCGCGTCGCCGGCGAGCATGCCGCTCAATCCGCGCAAACCCGGCGCACGGCCGAGCGGAGCAAAACCCACCCCGCGGAACTTCGCGGAGGTCTGCAGCTGCCAGGGATCATGGACGGTGCCGCGCGAGAGCTGGAGGCTCAAATCCATCCACTCGCCCGTGGGGGCAAGATCGCGCAGCCGTTCGCGGAGCTCCTTTTGCGGCATCAGCCCGGCGAGCGGCAGCAGCGCCTCGGCGCGCAGGTAGCTCGCCCGGGCCCTGAGTTCCAGCAAGCCCGAGTCGTCGGCGCGCCAATTCACATCGAACTCCGAATCCGGATCGCGACGATCTGCGGAGTGAGCACGCACGCCGCGCCCGCTCACCGTCCAGCGATCGACCGCGTGAGTCAGGGTCAAAAGCCCGCCGATCTGCTTGAATTTGGCGCTGGGGCCGTCGGTAAGTTTGGCGACCACGTCTTGCGCGGTGAAATCCAGGGCCGCACTCGCGAGCGAGGCGCCCCGACCCTGCACCTGGATCGCGAAGGCACCGGTGCCCGCATCGAGGCGCGTTAAGTATTCGGGAAGGAATTCGCGCCAGCCCGGAAACGATATGCCAATCGATCGCGCGATCAATTTCCAATCCAAGGTGTCCAGTCGGCCGGTGCCGCTCGCCGTCCCATCGAAGCTCAGGTTGCCGCCGAGCGCGTCAGGCAACCGCGCCCCCAACTTGAGCGCGATCAGGTCCGAGCCGCGGTGCAAATCCAAATTGACGGAGCGCAACTCGAGGCGCGGCAAGGCCGCGTTCCAATCTTGAACGGTCACGACGCCTTGACGGACGGCGAGCGTCCCGGCCGGCAAATCGTTCAGCGCGAGCGTGGACCAAGAGGAATCATCGCCGCCCAGCACGATCTCCGAGCCCAGCGCAAACGTGTGCGGGCCGGTGTGTGCGATGAGGATATCGGGTGAGTCGAGTTCGATTCGCAGTGCGAATAACTTGCCGCCCCGCAGGAACTGCCAAAGATCGATGCCGATTCGACCGCCCCCCGCCCGCGCCAGGACCCGCTGATTGTCCTTCGAGCGCAACTCCATTTGATCGAAATACAATTCCGGACCGTACCAGCGAAACGCCGGCGACACGTGCGCAAAGGCGATGTTGTACCCGATCCACTCGTGCACCCATTGCTTGATCTCGGCCTGGTTGCGCGGCGCGCTATCGAGCGCAAGCTTGACCGCCAGCATCAGCCCCAGCACCGCGACAAGGGATCCCGCGATGCCAAACAGCAGAATTTTTCCAATTTTTCGCGGGCTCATTTACATCAGAACGACATCGTATTGGTCGACGGCGTAGAGAGCTTCGGTTTGCAGGCGTATCGGCTTTCCGGTGGTCAGTTCGAGCTCGCCGAGGGCCGATGATTCCTCATCGAGAAGACGCTCGATCACATCCTGGTGCGCCAGGACCATCAGCTGCTGACATTCGAACTGGCGCGCTTGGCGAAGGATTTCCCGGAACACCTCGTAGCAAACGGTTTCCGCCGTCTTGACGAAACCCCGCCCTTCGCAAACCGGGCACGGCTGGCACAACAGGTGCTCCAAGCTGTCGCGGGTCCGTTTGCGCGTCATTTCCACCAAGCCGAGCGGCGAAACCGACGATATATTGGTCTTCACGTGATCGTCGCTCAAGGCACGTTCCAAAGCCTGAATCACCTGCCGGCGATGCTCGGGTTCTTCCATGTCGATGAAGTCGATGATGATGATGCCGCCGAGATTGCGCAGGCGAAGCTGCCGCGCGATGGTCACCGCCGCCTCCAAATTGGTACGAAAAATCGTCTCCTCCAAGTTGCGATGACCGACGAACGCGCCGGTATTGACATCAATCGTCGTCATCGCCTCGGTTTGATCGATGATCAAGTAGCCGCCCGATTTGAGCGAGACCTTGCGGTCGAGGGCTCTTTGAATCTCCTCCTCGACGTTGTGCAGTTCGAACACCGGCCGCCCGGCGGCGTACAGCTCCATGCGCGGCAACACATCGGGCATGAAGGTGCTCGCGAACTCCTGCATTTCGCGATACGCGCCCGGTTGATCGATCAGCACCCGATCCACGTCCGGCCGCAGCAGGTCGCGCAATATCCTAAGGTGCAGCGGTAAATCGGCGTGCACCAATTGCCCCGGCTGGGCACGCAGTCCTTTTTCGCGCACGAATTCCCACAGTTTGCGCAAATAAATCATGTCGGCGCGCAACGCTTCGGGCGGCGCGTCTTCGGCCGCAGTACGCACGATATATCCGGCGTTCTCATCGGGCTCCACGCCGGCGCGCACCGCGGCACGCAGGCGCTCGCGCTCGCATTCGTCCTCGATTCGGGCCGAGACGCCCACGCCGCGCCCCTGGGGCATGTACACCAAGTGGCGCGACGGCAGCGTAATGTAGGTCGTGAGGCGCGCGCCCTTGGTTCCCAACGGGTCCTTGACCACTTGCACCAGAATTTCGTTGCCCTCGGCAACCAATGTCCGGATGGTCTCCGTGCGCGGCGCCTCGATCCCGGTGCCCTCATGGCGCGGATCGAAAATGTCCGAAGCATGCAGGAAAGCGGTGCGTTCCAATCCGATCTCGATGAAGGCCGCCTGCATGCCCGGAAGCACCCGCGAGACCCGGCCCTTGTAGATATTGCTGATCAGGCCGCGCCGGCTGACGCGCTCGAGGTACACCTCGTACAGCACGCCGTTCTCGATCACCGCGGCGCGCGCTTCGTGGATGCTCGCGTTGAAAAGAATCTCAGTGCTCATTGTCACCGCCAACGGGACCGGAGTGCCAAAGCGCGACGCCGGCCGACCTTAGCAACTCCGCGGTCTCGTACAGCGGCAGCCCCATGACACCCGAATAGCTGCCGCGCATGCCCGCGACGAACACCGCGCCGTATCCCTGAATGGCGTACCCGCCCGCCTTGTCGTGTGGCTCCCCGGTATCCCAATAGTCGCGCGCCTCCGCCACGCCGATGGCGCGAAAGGTGACCTCGCTGCGACTGAGCCGCGGTGCGAGCCCGCTCTGCGTCGCCAGCGCGACGGCAGTCAACACCTGGTGAGTGCGGCCCGAGAGCAGCCGCAGCATGCGCTGCGCGTCCTCGACATCAATCGGTTTGCCGAGAATCTCGCCATCGATGACCACCGCCGTATCCGCGGCGAGAACCGGTCGGGCCAACGATCCGCGCGCTTCACTTTGGCGAAAGCCCGCCCCGGCCTTGGCCGAAGCCACCCTCGCCACATAGTCGAGCGGCTTCTCGCTGGCGCCGACCGACTCATCGATCGTCACGTTAAGTACCTGAAAAGGCACGCCTATTTGCTTGAGCAGCTGGTGCCGGCGAGGCGACGCGGAAGCGAGATACACAAAATCCGAACGCATGCGCTTAAGGATACCGATCTTGCGCAGCTTTAGGCGCGGTGATACGGATGGCCCGCCAAGAGGCTCATGGCGCGGTAAAGCTGCTCGGCCACCACCACCCGCACCAGCGCATGCGGCAGGGTGAGCGGCGAGAGGGACCAACTCCGGTCGGCGCGCTGCCGGCATTCCGGCGCCAACCCGTCCGGACCGCCGATCAGCATGGCGAGCGGCCTTGCCTCACGCAGACGCACGGACAGCCAGGCGCTCAATTCCTCGGTCGTCATGCAGGCGCCGGTGACCTCGAGCGCAACCACGTAGTCGTTCGGGCCCAGCGCACCGAGCATTTTCGAGCCCTCGCGCGCTATGGCGCGCTTGGGGTCATCACCGGCCTGCCGCGTACCGAGCGGAATCTCCGAAAGTTCCAGAACGAGGGGTGCGCGCAGCCGCTTTTGGTATTCGCGAAACCCCTGGTTGATCCAATCGGGTAAGCGGGTACCGGCGGCGATCAACCGGCATTTCATGCGAATTTCGCCAAATTTTCAGGCGTGAACCGCACGCTTCGTTGCCCACGTGTCCCACAATTTCTCGAGTCCGTAGAACTCGCGCACGCGCGGCAACATGACGTGAACGATCATCTCGTGCAAATCGATCAGCACCCAATCGCTATCTTGTTGGCCCTCGACGCCGTGTGGCCGGAAACCGGCCGCTTTGGCCTTCTCGACCACGCGCTGCGCCACGGATCGTACATGCCGATCGGAGGTACCACTCGCAATCACCATGAAATCTGCGATGTCGGTGATGCCCCGCACGTCCAACACCTTGACCTCCAGCGCCTTCATATCCGCCAAGGCATCGAGAATCACGGTTTTGAGAGCGCCCTTGGCGGCAACCGCTTTGCGCATGCCGGTATCCGGTTTGCCGGCAACGACCGACCTGCCGGCGGGTCTGGGCTTGCTGGCGGCCTTGGACTTGGCGGCGGCTTTGAGTTTGGCGGCGGGTTCAGGCCTCGCGGTTTGCGCACCGGCCTTGGGTTTTTTGATCGTGGGCTTGGCTGAAAGGAGTGTTTTGTTGGCTGGCACTACGGCGTCCGTGTTTTGGAGTAACAATGGCTTTCCAGGATCAGTTTACGCACTGAATCCGGCATGAGGAAGCGCGGGTCCCGCCCCATCGCGATCAGGTGCCGCACTTCCGTGGAGGAGATCTCGAGTTGCGTCACGGCATGGATGAAAATGCAGCCCGCACGCTGTTCATGCAGGTCGCCGATGCGCCCGGTGCCGCGATCGACCAATAATTCGCCCAACGGTCCCATCCCCGGCGCCCGCCATCCCGGCCGATGGGCCACCACCAGATGAGCCAGCTGCAACAAATCCTGCCATTGATGCCATTTGGTCAAGCTCAGAAAGGCGTCCATCCCCACGATGAGACATAAGCTGCGGTCCGGGTACTCGTGACGAAGTTCGCTCAAGGTCTCCACGGAGTATGACGGTCCCTGTTTGCGCACTTCGCGATCGTCCACCACGAAACCCGGCTGGTCGGCGGTCGCAAACTCGACCATTTTCAGCCGCAACTGGGCATCGGCGACCGGCTGATCGCGGTGCGGCGGGTTGCCTGCGGGCAGGAACCTAATTTCCTTCAGGCGCAACGCCTGCTGCAACTCGAACGCGGTGCGAAGGTGCGCGTAATGGATGGGATCGAAGGTCCCGCCGAAGATGCCCATCGGATTCATGAGGCTACCCTGCCTGAATCTCGAAAAGCTTGCAAAGCGCCGGCCATGGAGGCGGTCAACCCGATGATCGCGGTCCACGCATCACCACGTGCCAGACCCTTGATGATGCGATCGGTTTGGCCGGCCTGCCGCAGCAGCCGCGCCAGCGGCATCGTACCGATGCGTGACAAGGCGCGCTCCGAGGGCTTGGCCGCCTGATTCCAACCCGCCCCCGCGGAATGAGAGCGCAGGCGAGCGCGTTCGCGCGCCTGCCAAAGCCCGCGCAGCTCACGCACCAGCGCCCACAAAATGAGAGTCGGCTCCACTCCTTCGCTCTTCAAGCCCATGAGCACGCGCAGCGAGCGCTGGGCATCGCCCGCCCCCGCCGCCGCGGCGAGCTGAAACACGTCGTAGCGGGCGCTGTCACCGACCGCACGCATCACCAACTCTTCGCCGATCGGCTCGCCATTCGCGAGCAGCGCCAATTTCTCGAGCTCCTGTTTCGCGGCGAGCAAATTCCCCTCGACGCGATCGACGATGAGCTGCGCGGCGGCCGGCTGCAATTCCACGTTGAGCGATCGAGCGCGGCCGCGCAGCCAGGCCGGCAGCGCCGCGGTGTTCACCGGCCAAATCTGAATCCAAACGCCGTGACGTTCGATGGCGCGGACCCAGGGCGCCTCGCTCGCCTTGCGGTCGAGTTTGTCGGTGATGATCAGACACACCGCGTCCGGCGGCGGGTGCGTCGCGATATCGGCCAACTGCGTCGCTCCCTTATCGGGCTTGCCGCTCGGCATCCGCAATTCGAACAGGCGGCGTTCGGCGAATAAGGACAGCGCCTGGGTCGCGTGGCGCAATTCGTTCCAGTCGAAGCTTCGGTCGATGAAGAACACCGTGCGCTCGAGGTATCCGGATGCCCGCGCCGCCGCTCTCAGCGCATCCGCCGACTCGCCGACCAGCAGCGGCTCATCGCCGGAAATGAGATAGACGGGGGCAAGACCGCGAATCAAAGCAGCCGGCAGCTGATCGGAGTTCAAGCGCAATTTTGGCCCCTCATCGCTTAAGTATATGCGGCCGAGGCGCTTTGGATGTACATCCGCGCAGCCTGGTACTCGCCGACCAGGCGCTCAACCAGCGCCGCCACCGTCGGAACATCGTGGATGCCGCTGACGCTCTGTCCGGCGCTCCAGATATCCTTCCAGGCCTTGAATTCGGTATTCCCGCCGGTGCCGAAATTCATTTTCGTCTTGTCCGCTTCGGGCAACTTGTCCGGATCCATGCCGGTCCTCAGGACGCTGCCGCGCAAATAATTGCCGGCAACGCCGCTGAACAACGAGGTGTAGACGATGTCCTCGGCTCGCGATTCGATCAGCATCTGCTGGTAAGCCGGGCTCGCGTTCGCCTCCCGGGCGGCGATGAAGCGTGTGCCGAAATACGCGAGATCCGCGCCGAGCGCTTGCGCCGCCAGCACGTCGGCGCCGGTGCTCATGGCTCCGGACAAAATGATGGTTCCTTGATAAATCTCGCGGATTTGCTTCACCAACGCGAACGGGCTCAGCACGCCGGCATGGCCACCCGCGCCGGCGCACACCGCGATGATACCGTCGACGCGCTGCGCCGCGGCCTTCTCGGCGTGGCGCAGATTGATGACGTCGTGAAACACGATGCCCCCGTATCCGTGCACGGCAGCGACCACTTCCGCCGGCGGCCGCAGGCTGGTAATGACGATCGGCACGCGGTACTTGACGCACAAACCGACGTCATGCTCCAGCCGATCGTTGCTGGCATGCACGATTTGATTTACGGCGAACGGCGCGACCGGGACTTCCGGGTGCGCCCGCCGGTATGCGGCCAGCTCCTCGGTGATCTCGGCCAACCACTCGTCGAGTTGCGAGGCCGGCCGGGCGTTCAGCGCCGGAAATGAGCCGACGATTCCCGCCTTGCACTGCGCCAACACCAGGCCGGGCGTGGACACGATGAACATGGGCGCGCCCACGACCGGTAAGCGCAGCTGGCCATTGAGAACGGCGGGAACGGGCATTTCATGAACTCGATAGCCAATGTCCACTCATTATGACTGACCGCACCGTGCGGTACACTGGCGGCCTCATGGAATTCGCAACACTGTTGTTCGAGCGGCGCGAACGCGTTGCCCATGTCACGCTCAACCGGCCCGAGCGATTGAACGCGCTCAGCCTGCAGTTGGTCGAGGACTTGCGCGCCGCCGCCGCCGCCATTGAAGCCGATGCGCAAATTCGCGCCGTATTGCTCACCGGGGCGGGACGGGCCTTCAGCGCCGGCGCCGATCTCATGCAGGATGACTTTCTCGAGGCTTCGCAGGGCAGTCTCGGCGAGAATATTGGCGCGGGCCTGCGCCGGCACTTCAACCCGATGGTGAGTGCCTGGTACGACTTGTCCGTACCCGTGGTGGTGGCGGTCAACGGTGTCGCCGCAGGCGCCGGAATGAGCCTCGCACTCGTCGGCGACATCGTGCTTGCGGCTCGCTCCGCCACGTTTCTGCAACTGTTTGCGCCGAAGGTCGGCTTGATGCCCGATCTCGGCAGCACCTATTACCTGCCGCGACTGGTCGGCACGGCGCGCGCGAAAGGCTTGACGCTGCTCGGCGATGCACTCTCGGCGGCGGATGCGGCGCAGTGGGGGCTGATTTGGGCGTGCATCGAGGATGACGCGTTGCTCGAGCAAGCCTTGGGTCTGGCCCAGCGTTTCGCAGCCGGCCCGACTCAGGCTTTCAAACGCATCAAGAAGATGTTCAATCAGCAGCCCGCGCCCACCCTGTCCGACCAGCTGGCGCTCGAGGCCGCGGCTCAGGCGCAATTGGGCGACACGCGGGATTTCGCGGAGGGTGTGCGTGCATTCCGCGGCAAACGCGCACCGCAATTCTCGGGCGAGTAGCGCCGGGGCAGACAATTCGCGAGGCCGAACTACCGCTCTTTGCCGTGAGTCGGCGAAGATCTAGTGGATCACGCCGTCCCGGCGCAAACGGCCCCCTATCAGCGCCGCGATCGATTCGACGGCGGAGGAACTCGACTGTATATCTTCGGATTTTGCTTCCGTGTCCATGCTGTAGATCAGGGTCGCACCAGGCGCTGTGAAGAGCTTCGTTAGGACATGAATGTCGCCGGTGATCATTGGGATCGACGGCGTCGATTCAAGTTGGACGAAGGCTACCGGCACGCCATACGCACCCAAGTCGCCCGTCACGTATCCCTCACCCGTAACCTGATAGTAGGGGGTGGCACGCGTGTCCGCCGTATTGCCTTGCTGCCCGCCCATCTGCATGGAGACGACGGCGCTCGTCAGCACGGCGTCGGCTTGGTCAGATGCGGCAACGCGCTCGATATTTGCAGCGGTAAGCTTGTCGCTCGGCAGCATCGTGTCGCAGCTGACGAATGCTGTAGTTGAGTCGCTCTCGATTTGCGACGCCATGGCCCACTCGAACGCGCAACGCTGGGTGAAGTTCGCGCTGATGCCCACGATCAGCACCCTCGTGATTGACGGATGCCGCGGGGCCGATTCCTGCCAAGCACCCTGGACAGACGAGCTCCCGGCGCATCCGCAAAGCCACGCTACACCCAGGATCACCAGCGTGGTCCCGACACGGGCATTATTATTCCGCAGAAGGCGAAGGCCGATACTGTGCACTCTTTGTTCTCCCCAATCAATTAAGCACGGTACGACGCAACATACCCGCTGCCGGCCCCATGGACGAAGGACCTGGTTTCAGTATAGCCGAGCGACACGCCTTCCCTACCGAGCACCATGCGCTCTGCGCCGCCGCCGGCGAAAGCGCATCACAGCATCAGATGGCTCAAATAGCAGCTGTCACGCAGTTCATCTCGATTACTCGTAAACGACGAGCAGATCCTTCGCATCGACTTGCAAGCCGGGCTTCGCCAAAACCTCTTTGATCACGCCGTCGCGCTCCGCGCGAACCGTGGTTTCCATCTTCATCGCCTCCAGCGTCACCAATACCTCGCCGCGAGCCAGTTGCTGACCGACGTGCACCGGGACCGTGCTGATGATTCCGGGCATCGGTGCGCCGACATGCTTCGCATTGCCCGCCTCTATTTTTCGCGGCGGCGGCCGTTTGGCGACTTGGCTGCGATCCGCCACGCGAATCGGGCGCGGCTGGCCGTTCAACTCGAAGAACACGGTGCGCGTACCGTCCTCGTGCGCATCGCTGGTGGTGACGTACCGGACGATCAAGGTCTTGCCGCGCTCCAGGTCGATGTTGATTTCCTGGCCCGGGGCCATGCCGTAGAAGAACACGGAGGTCGGCAACGTGCTCACATCGCCGAAGGCGGCGCGCTCGGCGGCGTATTCCGCAAACACCTTGGGATACATGAGATGCGAGGCGAGTTCGAACTCGGTGATCAGCCGGCCGATTCTAGCCTCCACCATGGCGCGTTCCGCCTTCAGATCCGCGGGCGGTAACAGTTCTCCCGGACGCACGGTGAGCGGCGCCTTGCCGCCCAACACTTTTTTCTGCAGCGCCTGAGGGAAGCCTCCGAGGGGCTGGCCGAGTTCTCCTCGGAACAACTGAACCACGGAATCCGGAAACGCAATGTCGACCGCCGGGTCGAGTACCGCCTCCTTGGTGAGTCCGCTCGTAACCATCATGATGGCCATGTCGCCGACGACTTTGGAGGTCGGCGTCACCTTGATGATGTCGCCGAACATCTCGTTGACTTGGCTGTAGGCAAGCGCCACCTCGGGCCAGCGATGCTCATCGATGCCGAGAGAGTGCGCTTGCTCGCGTAAATTCGTAAATTGGCCGCCCGGCATGCCATGCACATAGACCTCGGAGGTGCCTGCATGAATGTCGCTTTCGAACGCGACATAGCCGCGGCGAACTTGTTCCCAATAGCCCGAGATCGATCGCAGCGCATCCGGGTCCAGCAGCGGATCGCGCGGCGCGAATCTCAAGGCTTCGACGATCGAACCCAAATTGGGCTGCGACGTGAGCCCAGAAAGGGCGTCGATGGCGCCGTCGACCGCGTCTGCGCCGGCCTCAATGGCGGCCAGAACGCTCGCAGCGGCGATCCCGCTGGTGTCGTGCGTATGGAAGTGAATCGGCAACCCCACTTCGTCCTTCAACGCGCCGACCAGGGCGGCAGCCGCACGCGGTTGGCACAGCCCCGCCATGTCCTTGATGGCGATCGCATGAGCGCCCATGGCTTTCAACTCATTGGCAATCTTGAGGTAGTACCGAAGGTCGTATTTCGACTCGCGCGGGTTCGACAGATTGCCGGTGTAGCAAATCGCCGCCTCGCAGAGCCGATCGGCCGCTCTGACGGCTTCGATCGCCACCTTCATGTTGTCCGTCCAATTCAGGCAGTCAAAAACTCGAAATACGTCGATGCCGGCCGCGCTCGCCTGCGCGACGAAGTGCCGCACCACATTGTCCGGGTAGTTCGTGTATCCGACCGCGTTCGCCGAACGCAGCAACATTTGCAGCAGCAGATTAGGCATGGCCTCGCGAAAGCTCGCGAGCCGCGCCCACGGGTCCTCCTTGAGATACCTCATCGCCACATCGAAGGTTGCGCCGCCCCAGCATTCGACCGAAAACAATTGCGGCAGAAGGCTCGCGTAATAGGGCGCGATCATCGCCATGTCCTGGGTTCTAAAGCGGGTCGCGAGCAGCGATTGGTGTGCGTCGCGCATGCTGGTGTCGGTGATCAGCACGCGCTTTTCTTGCAGCATCCATGCGGCGAATCGCTCGGGTCCAAGCTCGTCGAACTTCTGTTTGGTGCCAGGCGGTGGCGGCGGCAACACGGCGCGCGGCAACTTGGGAAATACCGGCTCGGGCGGCCTGCGTCCTCGCCCTTTGACTTCGGGATTGCGGTTGACGATCACGTCGCCGATGAAGCTCAACAGGCGGGTCGCACGATCGCGCTTGGGCAGGGTGCGGAACAGCTCGGGGGTTTGGTCGATGAACTGAGTCGTGTAATCGGCCTTGGCGAAGCGCGGATGCATGATCAGTTGATCGAGAAAGCGCAAATTGGTCACCACACCGCGAATTCGGAACTCCCAGAGGGCCCGATGCATGCGTGCAATCGTCTCCTCCGCGGTAGGCGACCAGGCCGTGACCTTCACCAACAGGGAGTCGTAGAAACGGGTGATGATGGCGCCCGAGTAAGCGGTTCCCGCATCGAGCCGGATGCCGAAGCCGGCGGGGCTGCGATATGCCGTTACGCGGCCGTAATCCGGCACGAAGTTATTTTCCGGATCCTCGGTGGTGACGCGGCACTGCAGCGCGTGGGCGTTCATGCGGATATCCTCTTGCCGCGGCACTCCGCTTGGCGCCGTGCCGATGCTCGCGCCGCCGGCGATGCGAATTTGCGCCTTGACCAAATCGATGCCGGTCACGCACTCCGTGACCGTGTGCTCGACCTGGATCCGCGGATTGACCTCGATGAAATAAAATTTGCCGGTGTCGGCATCCTGCAGGAACTCGACGGTTCCCGCGTTGCGATACCGGACGGCGCGCCCGATCTTAAGAGCCGCCTCGCAAACGTCGGCTCTCTGCTCACGGGTGAGAAACGCCGCCGGGGCACGCTCCACCACCTTTTGATTGCGCCGTTGCACGGTGCAGTCGCGCTCATAGAGATGCACCAAGTTGCCGTGCGCATCGCCCATGAGTTGCACTTCCACGTGTCGGGCGCGTCTGATGAGCTTCTCGAAGTAGACCTCGTCCTTGCCGAAGGCGGCCTTTGCTTCACGCTTGGCGGCCGCTACCGTCCCGGTGAGCCCGCGCTCGTCCTCGATGATGCGCATGCCGCGGCCGCCGCCGCCCCAGCTCGCCTTGAGCATGAGCGGAAAGCCCACGGCGCGGGCCATCGCGATGATCTCGGCATCGTCCGGCGGCAACGGCGCTGTGGCGGGCATCACTGGAACACCCGCCGCCATAGCCAGGTTGCGCGCCTCAATCTTGTTGCCGAGTTTGCGCATGGTGTCCGGCGAGGGCCCTATGAATACGATTCCCGCCTCCGCGCAAGCCTCCGCGAATTCGGGGCTCTCGGATAAAAAGCCGTAGCCCGGATGGATGGCGTCGACGCGGGCCTCGGCGGCAATGCGAATGATATCCGCTATGTCCAGATACGCCTCGATCGGTCCCCTGCCGTCGCCGACCAAGTAGCTTTCATCGGCTTTGGTTCGGTGCAGCGAAAAGCGATCTTCCCGCGAGTGGATCGCCACGGTGCGAATACCCAGCTCGGTCGCGGCGCGCATGACGCGAATGGCTATTTCGCCGCGATTCGCGATGAGCAGGTTTTTAATTTTTGTGTCGCTCATTGCATGATCCGCGGCGCTTGTCACATTGACGGTTAACGGAAGATTACCGTGCTTGGAACAATTGCGTAAGATCTAGGAAACAGTCGTACGGCGATTCGAGACGCGCTTCACCGACATCGCGGCGACGCGCAAGCGCGCCCGGATATCTCGACGCTTGCGTTTGCGAAACGAGCAGGAACTGCGCAGCGGCGTCGGCCGGATCGCGGCGCCGGCTCGCGCCCGCGCGGCGCCTCAGCCGCGTTTGCCGATCTTCGCCACCGGCACGCGAACCTCGGGTGGGGGCGCCTCGGCGGCCGGCTGATCCGAAGCGCAGCTGCCGCAGCCGCCGCAGGCGCCTGAAACCTTGCCGGCGGCTTCGAGCCGGCGCGCGAGACCGTCCAGTTGCAGGAACGACGGCGCACGAGCTGCGGCGCGCGCGAGCGCTCCCCACAGGCGGGTGCGCAGGCTCCTGGGACCGAGCGATGACAGTGCATACCAGCCGCTCGCCAGCAGTGCCAGCACAACCAAGGAAGTATCCAGAAATCTGTTCATGATCTTGTGGCGCCGATCAACCGCCGAGAGCCAGCGCGGTTCGATAAGTGATCCACGATCCCACATAGGCCATCGCGAAAAGGTAGGCGGCCATCAAAATCGGATAGCGCCAAGAATTCGTCTCGCGCTTGACCGTGGCGAGTGTCGCGAGACATTGGGGCGCGAACACATACCAGGCCAGCAGCGAGAGCGCGGTCGCCATACTCCAGGAGTGCGCGATCAACGGCGTCAGCGCTCCGCTCATATCCGTGCCGGTGGCGGACAAGGCATATACGGTGCCGAGCGCGCTCACCGCCACCTCGCGGGCCGCGAGCCCGGGCACCAGCGCGATCGATATCTGCCAGTTGAACCCGATCGGCGCGAACAGCACCGCAAGCCATGCGCCCAAGTGTCCTGCGACACTGTACTGAATGGCCGGGCCGGGAGCGCCCGGCGGCGGGGTCGGGAAGGAACTCAGGGCCCACAGGATCACCATCAAGGCGAGGATGATCGTGCCAACACGGCTCAAGAATATTTCCACGCGCTGCCCCAAACCGATGAGGAGATTGCGCAGACTCGGCCAGTGATAGGCCGGCAACTCCAACATCAGCGCCTGGAAACGCGCGCCGGAGCCGTAGCACTTGAGCACATAGGCGACGCCCATGGCACTCGCGACTCCGGCAACGTAGAGCGCGAACAGCACCAGACCCTGCAGCTCAAGGCCGCCCCAAACGGCGCGCCGCGGAATGAAGGCGCCGATGATCAATGCGTACACCGGCAGGCGCGCCGAGCACGTCATCAACGGCGCGATCATGATGGTCGCCAGCCGATCGCGTGGGTTTTGAATGGTGCGCGTCGCCATGATGCCCGGAATCGCGCAGGCGAAGCTCGACAGCAACGGGATGAAGGCGCGCCCCGACAATCCGACGCTGCCCATCAACCGATCCAACAAAAATGCCGCGCGCGGCAGGTAGCCCACGTCCTCGAGCATCAATATGAAGAAGAACAGAATGAGGATCTGCGGCAGGAAAACCAGCACGCTGCCGATGCCCGCCAGCACGCCGTTGACCAGCAAATCCTTGAAAAGACTCGCCGGAAGGGCTTGATCCAGCCAGCCGCCGAATGCGCCGACGCCGAATTTGATCGCATCCATCGGCACCTGCGCCCAGGCGAACACCGCTTGAAATACCAGAAACAGGATCGCGGTGAGGATCAGCGGCCCCAACACCGGATGCAGCACGACGGCGTCCACCTTGTCGCTAAAGGTGATGCCGTCGAGCCGGTCGGCGCCGACGGCACTCAAGATTCTGCGCACTTCGGCCTGATCGCGCTCGATATCGACGGGCTCGGGAGTGCGCCACGGCGCCGCCGGCTGCCGATGCTCCGGAACTTCGAGCGAATCGAGAACTTTGATCAAGGTGCCGGCTCCGGAGGCCTTGACGCCGATGGTCTCGACCACCGGCACACCAAGCTCGGCTGCCAGGCGCGGGGCATCGATGAGGATGCCTTTGCGGCGCGCGATGTCCGTCATGTTCAAGGCGACGACCATCGGCAGGCCCAACCGCTTGAGGGAAAGCACCAACCGCAGATTCTGGCGAAGATTGGTCGCGTCCGTGACACACACCACGAAATCGGGCGCGGGCTCGCCGGCGCGCCGCCCGAGCAAAACGTCGGCGGTGATCTCTTCATCGGGCGTCAATGGATCGAGGCTATAGGCACCCGGCAGATCGAGGATGCGGACGCGCCGCCCGGACGGCGTCAGCAGCGAGCCTTCCTTGCGTTCGATGGTGACGCCGGCATAGTTGGCGACTTTCTGCCGGCTGCCGGTCAAAATATTGAACAGCGCCGTCTTGCCGCAATTGGGGTTGCCGACCAATGCAACCAAGGGGCTGGGATGCACACCAGACAGAGCCTTCATGGATCTAACCGAGCGGCTGCTCCGGGCACACGCGGATACAGGCCGCTTCGAATAAGCGCAGGGCGAAGGTGCCGGTACCGATGCGCACCGCAATTGGTTCGCGCGCCACCAGGCCGCGGGCGACGATGCGCACCGCTTCCCCGGGTAGGAAACCGAGTTCCGCCAGGCGTCTGCCCATGTCGGAGGCCGCTCCGTTGGCGGCCGACACCGATACCACGCGCGCCGGCGCACCGGTGGCGAGATCGACAAGCTTGATGCCGGCCTGCGCTTCCGTTCCCTGGGTCATTTCGGGTCCTATTGCCATGAATCCAATCCTATATGAGAATCGTTCCTATTACTATTTATCAACTGCGCGGGCAACATCCCCGCGCGGTGAATTGGTGCATCGCAGCAAGACCATGGCGCCACTGGAAACCGAGGCGGCGTCCGGGTTCCTGCTAATCTTAAGGGCCCCAGAACCGTCGGAGGCGTATGAAATGCCTACGCTTTTTGAAAAAATTATAGCTGGAGAGTTGCCCGCGACCGTGGTGTTCCGCGATTCGCGGGTCATAGCCTTTCTGGACATTCGCCCTGCTGCCCCGGTACACATATTGATTGTGCCGCATAAACCCATCCCGACAACAGATGATATAGAGGATGACGACGCGGCGCTGATCGGACACATGGTCATCGTCGCGCGCGATCTCGCGCGCAAACAAGGAATCGCCAAGAGCGGCTATCGGCTCATCATCAATTGCAATCCTGATAGCGGGCAAGAGGTCTATCACCTGCACTTGCATTTGCTGGGCGGAAAACCACTGGGACCCCTGCTCCAGCGCGCATAAAATAGAACCAGAGGAAGAGGAATAGGTCATGAAGAAGAAAAAAAGCGCGCAGCCCGCGGCGACACGCAACCGGCGCGCCGTCGCTCGGTCCGCGAATCGCAACGCCGCCGCCAAGCGCTCATCGGCAGCTAAACGCGGCTCGGCAAAATCGGCGGCACGCTCGGTGGCATCGCGTACCTCCGCGAGGATCTCGCAGCCCGTGGTGCGCCGCGAATTGTACCCCGCCACCGAACCGTTCCGGCACGGCTATCTGCGCGTTTCCGAGATCCACGAGATTTATTACGAGGAATGCGGAAATCCCGCCGGCAAGCCCGCGGTGTTCCTGCACGGCGGTCCCGGTGCCGGTTCCGACAAGCGCGCGCGACAGTTCTTCGATCCGCATCATTACCGCATCGTGGTGTTCGATCAGCGCGGCTGCGGCCGCAGCCGTCCGAGCGCAAGTCTGATCGAAAACACCACCTGGCACCTGGTAGCCGATCTCGAGCGGCTTCGCAAGCATCTTGGCATCGAACGTTGGCTGGTATTCGGCGGATCCTGGGGCAGCACGCTGGCACTCGCCTACGCCGAGGCCCACCCGGAACGCGTCAGCGAAATCGTGTTGCGCGGCATTTTTTTGTTGCGCTACGCGGAAATTCGCTGGATGTACCAGCATGGGGCCTCGGATATTTTTCCGGATTGTTGGGAGGCTTACCGCGATGCGATCCCGCCGGACGAACGCGATGATTTCTTGCGCGCCTACCATCAGCGTCTCACCGGCAGCGACCAGCGGGCGGCGCTGGCGGCGGCGCGAGCCTGGTCGGTGTGGGAGGCATCCACCAGTTTCCTGTACAGCAATCCCGACAACATCCGCAAGTGGGGCGAAGACCAATTCGCGCTCGCAGTGGCGCGAATAGAATGTCATTATTTCGTGAATCGCGGTTTCCTACGCAGCGAAACACAGCTGCTCGACGATGTGCAACGCATACGCCACATTCCGGCGACCATCGTGCAGGGGCGATACGACGTCGTCTGTCCCGCGACCAGCGCTTGGGATTTGCATCGGGCATGGCCCGAGGCGACCTTCCGGATGGTGCCGGATGCCGGGCATTCGGCCTTCGAGGCGGGCAATACCAACGAACTGGTGCTGGCGACGGACCGATACCGTAGCCGCTGAACGCGTGCCGCAACTCGCCACATTGAATCTCGCGCGTCCGGCCGATTCGCGCGAAATCGCGGAAATGTCGCGCGATTTGATCGAGCAGGGTCTGGGCTGGTCGTGGACCCCGGCACGCGTGCAGCGCTTCATCACGGGCAAGGAATGCTCGGTCGTCGTCGCGCGGCGCGAGCGGCGGATCGCCGCCTTCGGCATGATGCATTTCGGGGACGACGTCGCGCATCTTAATCTGCTTGCGGTGGCGACCGGACACCGCCGCCAAGGACTCGGCCGCCGGCTGATGGATTGGCTCACCTGCACTGCCATCGAAGCCGGCGTGTTTCGCATCAATTTGGAATTGCGGACCCACAATGACGAGGCGCGGATCTTCTACCAAGCACTGGGATTCATGGCTCTCGACGTGGTGCCGGGTTACTACCAAGGACGCGAGGCGGCGCTGCGCATGACGCGACGCCTGGCGCGGGATCGGCCGAGTTGAATCGCGCGGGAACGGGCCGCTCTCCGAAGCGTGTTTTCGGCTCGACCGGCCGCGAGGTGGCCCTGGTCGGTCAGGGTTCGTGGCGCTCCGAGGAATGCGGCGTCGAGGATGCGATCGCGGCGCTCCGTTGCGGCCTTGATCTCGGCATGACGCACATCGACACCGCGGAAATGTACGGCTCCGGCGCCGCCGAGAAAATCATCGGCACCGCGATCGCGGGGCGACGGGACGAGGTGTTCCTGGTGTCCAAAGTGCTGCCGACCAACGCCTCGAGGCGGGGAACGGTCGCGGCCTGCGAGAAATCCCTCAGGCGCCTCGGAACCGATCGGCTCGACTGCTATTTGCTGCATTGGCGCGGCGCTCATCCGCTCGCGGAAACCATCGCCGCATTCGATGAGTTGCTGCGCAAGGGCGCGATACTCTCCTGGGGCGTGAGCAATTTCGACGTCGCCGATCTCGATGAGGTCGCGGCGATCGCCGGCGTCGGGCACCCGGCTTGCAATCAAGTGCTGTACCATTTGCAGGAACGCGCGATCGAACACACGGTGCTGCCTTGGTGCCTCGAGCACGGAACGGCCGTGGTCGCCTACACGCCCTTCGGGGATTCCGCGCGCGCGTTCGACCCCGGCACGAAGCATGGCCGCGTCCTTAAGGAGATCGCCTCGACGCATCAGGCCACCGCCCGGCAAGTCGCACTGGCTTTTTTGCTGCGCCATCCGGATGCCTTTGTGATTCCGAAGGCATCCCGGCTCGAACACGTGCGGGAGAACGCCGGCGCCGGCTCGCTGAAACTCAGCGCTGCTGAGATCGCGCGCATCGACGCGGTATTTCCGCGCGGCAAGCCGCGCCGGCTGCCGACGGCATGAGCCTGGACTGGCGCACCTATGCGCTCGGATCCGCGCTATTTGCCGCGCTCACCGCGATCTTCGGCAAGGTCGCGGTATCGGAAATCAACTCCGACCTCGCGACATTTTTACGCACCATCATCATTTTGATTGTCGCCGCCCTCATCCTGTGGGCGCGACACGAGTGGCAACGGCCCGACGCCTTGTCGCCAAAGGGCGTTCTGTTCTTGATCCTCTCCGGCATCGCAACCGGATTCTCATGGCTCTGCTACTACCGCGCGCTGCAATTAGGCCCCGCTTCCCGCGTCGCGCCGATCGATAAGCTGAGCGTGGTGTTCGCCGTGCTTTTCGCCGTCGCATTTCTCGGCGAGCGGCTCACGTGGAAGGTCGGAATTGGAACGTGCCTGATCGCGGCGGGCGCCGTCCTCATGTTGCTGTGACGCCGGGCGGTTTAGCTCGGGTCCGTTAGCATGTGTGGCCCCGCCGCCGCCGCACTCGGGGTACCGGTCAGCGCCAAGGTCACGCGCAATTCGTTGCGCATGATGGTGAGGGCCTGGGTGACGCCCGCTTCGCCGGCGGCCGCGAGCGCGAACAGGAACGATTTGCCGATCAACCCGGCGCGAGCTCCCAAGGCGAGCGCTTTGGCGATGTCCTGACCCGAGCGTATGCCGCCGTCGAACAGCACTTCGCAGCGCCCGTCGATCGCCGCCACCACTTCCGGCAATACCGAGATCGTGGAAGGCGCGCCGTCGAGCTGGCGGCCGCCATGATTCGATACGACCACGGCATCGGCCCCTGCGGCAAGCGCGAGGCGGGCATCTTCGGCATCCAATACGCCTTTGAGGATGAGCCGGCCCGGCCACCGGCTTCTCACCCAGTCGACATCGCGCCAGGTCGCCGACGCATCGAACTGCGAATGCGTCCATTCGGCGAGATTCAACAGCCCGGTCGCGCCCCGGATGTGTCCGACCAGGTTGCCGAAAGTACGGCGCTTGCCGAACAGCACCTTCATGGCCCAAGCGGGTTTCGTCGCGACATCCCAGGCATTGCGCAACGAAAGGCGTGGCGGAATGGACAGGCCGTTGCGCGCATCGCGCCAGCGCTCCCCGAGCAGCGGCAAATCGAGCGTGAGCATCAACGCAGAACATTGCGCCGCGATCGCCCGCTCGATGAGTGCTTGATTGAATCCGCGATCCCGCATGAGGTACTGCTGAAACCAGAACGGCCGGTTGGTGGCCGCGCGCACGTCCTCGATCGAGCAGATCGACATGGTACTGAGGCAGAATGGGATACCGAACGCTGCGGCGGCGCGCGCGCCCAGGATTTCCCCATCGGCGTGAAACAGCCCCGCGAGCCCGGTCGGCGCGATGGCGAGCGGCATGGAGATCTCGGTGCCAAGAACCGTGGTCGCGAGCGAGGTCGAGGAAACATCCACCATGACGCGCTGGCGGAAGGTCAAGGCATCGAGATCCGCCGCGTTGGCACGCAGAGTGCGCTCTTGGTACGAGCCACCGTCGGCATAATCGAAGATGGCCCGCGGTATGCGCCGCTTGGCCATCTTGCGCAGATCGTCGATGCTCTGAATCATGGCGGTCGATCTATTGTCCCGGAATCCACGCCATTGCCGCCGCCATGCCGTCCGGTCCCTCCGCTCCCATGGCGCCGATTCATGCCGATACTGCTCTGATAATCCCGCCGCTTTCAACGACCACCGCCCCAAGAGTCTCGCTCAATGAAGGACCGAAACTGGGGTCGCACCAAATCCGATACCGCCGCTGAGGGTAGGGCCCCTGATGCATCACCTGCGGCACCACCAGCACCGCGACGCCGATCATGAGCGTCATGATCAGCGGATGCGAATCCGATGCCAGCCCTGCGAAGTTAACGTTGCACACCTGCGCGAGCACCTCGTGCACGCCCGTCCCGCTCAAGTGGAAGGTCCAGTCCTCGCGCAATACCGGATAGACACCGGGTGGATCCGCCGCCAATGCCGATGCCATGCCCGTGAGCCCGCTCCCGGCCGCATCCTCGAGAAAGAACTCGGCGCTGCCGAGCCGCGCCACCAGCAAGCCCTCCGGTCCGCCCGCGGACGGCGCGCGCGTCCAGCTGTTGGGCGCCGCCGGCAAGACGATGCCGTGCGCCGCCAACCATTCCGCGGCGCGCGGCCCCTTCAGCCCTAAGCGAACGCGCTTGTCGACTATTTCGAATGCCAAGGCGCTCATGCGCTTAAAGTCCGGTCCGCTGGCGCCGGTTTTGCGGATCATAGAACGGCGTGGCTGCGACGCGCGCCGCGAGCATCTCGCCGTGATCGACGCGAATCTGGATCTCGCCGCCGGCGTCCGCCAACGGCGGCGCCAACATGGCGAGCCCGATCGATTTGTTCAACGTCCGCGAATGCACCACGCTGGTGACGCGGCCCGCGATGTCTCCCTTGTCGATCACCAGATGGCATTCTTTCGGCAGGCGCTCCGAGTCCAGGATTTCGATGCCGACCAGCTTTTGCCGAGGGCCGCGCGCCTGCAGGATCTTCAAGCTGCGCTGTCCGACGAAGAACGGCTTCTTCATGTTCACCGCCCAGCGGGCATTGGCCTCGAACGGATCGGTCAGGCCGTCGGTGTCCTGGCCCACGATGAAATGACCTTTCTCCAGGCGCAGCACCCGCTGCGCCTCGACGCCGAAGGGCCGCAGGCCTTGCGGCCGCCCGGCCCCGTACAGCGCCTGCCACACCGCGGCCGCGCCGCTCGCGGCGCACATGGATCTCATAGCCCAGTTCGCCCACGAAGCCGACGCGCACCAGCCGCGCCTCGACGCCCGCGACCCGGCCGCTTCGCACGCCCAGGAACGGAAACGCACTCTCGCGCAAATCGACATCGGTCAGGCTCTGAAGAATGTCGCGGCTCAGAGGGTCCGGCGAAATTGAAAGCCGCGCGGTGCCCGGTCACGTTCACCAGGGCGCAGTCGAGCCCCCACAGGGCATTGAGCCGCAGCAGTTCGCGAAACACGGTCGCCGAGCCGCCGGTCGTGGTGGTGAAATAGAACGTCTCGGCCGCCAGTCGGGCGATGACGCCGTCGTCGATGATGACGCCCGATTCATCCAGCATCAGTCCGTAGCGGGTCATGCCGACTTTCAGATCGGAGTACTTGCCCGCATACACGCGATCCAAGAACACTCCGGCCTGCGGCCCGTAGATCTCGATTTTGCCGAGCGTGCCGACATCGATGAGTCCGACGCTCGAGCGCACCGCCTCGCACCTCGGCGTCGATGCTCTGCGCGCGGGTCTCGCCGGACACCGCGTAGTATTCGGGGCGCCGCCAGTTGCCCGCCGGCATCCACACCGCGCCGAGCGCGCCATGCTCTGCGTCGATCGGCGTGCGCCGTTCGATATTGAAGCTGCGCCCGGCCAGCAGCTTCATCGGCACCGGGTGGTACATGGGCCGCGAGGTGGTCAGGCCCAGCTGCCTCGACGCCGAGGCCGCGTGCGCGCGCCAGCACGCGCAGCGCGTTCATGTTCGAGTGCTTGCCCTGCGAGGGCCCCATGCCGACCGTGCTGTAGCGCTTGAGCAATTCGCTCGAATCGAAGCCTTCCTGCGCCGCGTTCTCCAGGTCCTTGACCTGCAGATCCTCGTCGAAGTCGACGAAGTTCTTGGCGAGCGGGTGGTCGATGATGGGAAAGCGGTGCGACGGACAGCGGCTGCTGCGCGCGACGAGCGCACTCGAGGGCAACGCCGAATCCGGCATGCGCCGCCGCTTGCGATCCGGCGCGCCTGCCGTCGGCGAGGCGCGCCTCGACATCGTAGACGCCGTTCATGCGGCCGGCCGCGAAAATCCCCGGCGGCAGGTCCATCGGCACGAATTGCTGCAGCTCATCGCGAGAATCGCGTCGTGCCGCCCGCCTGCAGATAGCAGCTGCGCGGCCGCCGCCCACCCGACGCTCATCAGTACGGCGTCGCACTCGATGCGCCGCGGCTTAGCCGCATCCGATGCCGCCCGACCGCATCGAGCGGCGCGACGTCGAGCGCCGCGACCGCGCCGTCGGCGCCCGCGATGGCTTCGTAGGGCGCACGACGCCCGGCAGATCGCCATGCCGAGCGCGGCGCACGCCCGCGCGGCCTCGCCATCCTCGGCGCCGCCGCGCAGATCGACGATGGCGGCGACGCGCACACCCTGCGCGTGCAGATCGAGGCAGGTCGCGTAGGCTTCCAGATTCGCGGCCACGATCACGACGCGCCGCCCGGGAGCGACGCCGATAGCGCGCGCAGCAGGCGCGACGCACCGGATGCCAGCATCACGCCGGGCAAGTCGTTGTTGCGGAACACCGCGGGCTGCTCGATGACGCCGGTCGCGAACACCACCGCCTTCGCGCGCATCTTGGTCATGCGCGTCGGCTCGGCGAGCGCCACCCAATGATCGGCGTAGTAGCCGGCCGCCACGGTCGCGCGCAAACACGGTGATGCGCGGCGAATCATTGCACGGCGTCGCACCAGTGCGCGCACGGACTCGCATCCGTCGCCACGCGCCGCCGCAAGCGAAACGCTTCGTCGACCAGCGCCACGCGCGCGCCCGCGGCCGCCGCTTCGAGCGCGGCCGCGAGGCCGCTCGGGCCCGCCGCCGATCACCAGCACGTCGCAAAATCCATAGCGCTTCGGCGTCGGGCGCGCGCGCGGCGCTCGAGCGCCACCGCGCCCAAGCCCCGTGAGCGCGCGGAACATGCGCTCCCAGCGCGGGAACAGCCGCTTCGAATGAAACGCCTTGTAGTAAAAGCCCACCGGCAGCCAGCGCGCGAATCGATCCAGAATTCGCGCCTTGTCGTGCGCGAGGCCGCCGAAGGTATTGACCGCCGCAACCCGCATGCCCTCGCGCAGCAGCGTCACATCGCCGCGCACGTTCGGCACCCCGTCGACCTGGAACAGGGTGTTGCTGTCGTGATTGGCGAACGACAGGATGCTGCGCGGCCGATGGTACTTGAAGCTGCGCGCCGAGGTACGGCACGCGCCGCGGCGGCGAGCGCCGAGGAAATGGTGTCGCCCGCATAGCCCTGGTAGTCGCTGGCCCTCGAACGTGAAGCTGCAGCACCGCCGAGCGATCGATCCATTCTCCGGCGGATGCGGCTCGAGGCGGTGCATCACGGCGCGGCGCCCTCGGCGAGCTCTGTCAGCGAGACCTTGGCGCACCGCCTCCGCCGGGATAGGTCGCGATGACCACATCGCGCGCGGTGTCGCGCAGCGCGATGAACCAGAAGCCCGAGGCGATGTGGCACCACCACTCGTACTTGACGCCCGGCGAGCCGGACCGATTGAACACGTAGCCGCTCCACTCGGCGTCGCTGCAGGTGTCCGGATCCGGGCTGTGGCGCACCTCGCCGCCGTACGCGAATTCGCGACACCGGGCGCGGCCCGTTCAAGCGGGCACACCATGATTTTCATCAGTGACCCACCGACGCCGCGCCCTTTTCGCCGGTCAGCTGGTAGCGCGCGAAGCGATCGATCGTGAAGCCTTCGATCAACGGATGGTTGCGCCCCGTCGCGACGGTGTGGCTCATGGTCTTGCCGCACACCGGCGTCGCCTTGAATCCCCAGGTGCCCCAGCCGGCGTCGAGGAAGAAACCCTCCACCGGCGTCGACGCCCATGATGGGCGCGAAGTCCGGCGTCATGTCGGCAAGCCCCGCCCACTGGCGATTGACCTTGACCTCGCTCAAGAACGGAAACATGTCGAGCATGTGGGCGCTCAAGCCTTCGACGAAATCGAGCGTCGAGCGCGTGTGATGCAGCTCGTAGGGGTCGAGCGATGCGCCCATGACCAGTTCGCCGCGCGCGGTCTGCGACACGTAGACGTGCAGCGAACCCGACACGATGATCGGATCGAGCCACGGCTTCACCGGCTCGGACACCATCGCCTGCAGCGGATGCACGTAGATCGGCGTGTGCAGATCCACCATGTCGAGCATGCGCGGCGTAAATCCGGCGACCGCGCACAACACCCGCGAGGTCGCGATCGATCCGCGCGTGGTGTCGACGCCGACCACGCGGCCGCCCTGCAGGCGAATTCCGGTCACCTCGGTTTGCTGGTGAATCTCGACGCCGCGCCGGTCGGCGCCGCGGCCGTAGCCCCAGGCCACGGCGTCGTGGCGCGCAATCGCGCCCGGTTCGTGAAACAAGGCGCCCAGGATCGGCGCATGGCCGCCGCAACTCATGTCGATCGCGGGAATGCCGCGTTTCACGAAGGCGGCGTCGACCGCCTCGGAACTGCACGCCGTAAGTGCTTGTTGACCTCCGCGCGCCAGCGCATGGTGCGCATCGCCGAATCGGTGTGCGCCAGGGTGTAATGGCCGCGCGTCGAATAGAACAGATTCAAATCGAAGTCTTCGGCCAGATCCTGCCAAAGGCGCACGCTCTCGTCGTAGAACTTGACGCCTTCGGGCGTCAGGTAGTTCGAGCGGATGATGGTGGTGTTGCGGCCGGTGTTGCCGCCGCCGATGTAGCCCTTTTCGAGCACGGCGACATTGCGGATGCCGTGATCGCGCGCCAGGTAATAGGCGGCCGCCAAGCCGTGTCCGCCGGCGCCGATGATCACCACGTCGTAGCCCGGCTTGCAGCGAGTCGTGCCGCGTGAACATCCGCGGTTCCGGATGCTTGCGCGAAAAGCCGAAACGAAGTAATCGATAAGGCATGCGGGTTTTAGGGGAATTCGGCCGATGCGACTATCGATTAACAGCGCGGGCGCCATGTGCGAATATAAGCATGAACTTTAACTGTGGAGCAACTAATTTGCGTATTGCGCAATGGCGGCGATGAAGCACGCTCAGGCGCCGGCCGGCGCTCGGCAATGACGGGCGGTACCGTTCATCGCGGATGTTCGCTAAGCTTTCGATCATCCTTGAGGAGAGCGCCGTTGCCATTCCATTCTCGCCGCCCGCGCCGCGGCGCGCATCGCCCGCCGCATTTTCGGATGCGCCGCCTTGCTTGCGCCACTGGCGGCGCTTACGTCCGGTGCCGCATCGAGCGCGCCGGGCGCCGTCGATGCGGCGCGTCTGCAGGCGGCGGATTCCGAGCCGCAGAACTGGTTCACCGGCGGGCGCGATAAGGACGGCACTTATTACTCGCCCTTGAAGATGATCGATGCCGGTAACGTCAAGGACCTGGGCTTCGCCTGGGGCTACGATCTCGGAACCCCGCAGCGCGGCCAGGAGGCGACGCCGATCGTCATCGACGGCGTCCTGTACACCTCGGGCACCTGGGGTTACGTGTACGCGGTCGATGCGGCGACCGGCCGCGAGCTGTGGCGCTACGATCCGAAGGCGGACTATGCGGCCGCGAGAAATCCGTGCTGCGACCTCGTCAACCGCGGCGTCGCGGTTTGGCAGGGCAAGGTGTACGTCGCATCGGTCGACGGACGTCTGCATGCGTTGGATGCGGCAACCGGCAAGAAGATCTGGGTGGTCGACACCATCACCAACCACAAGCTGCCTTACTCCAGCACCGGCGCGCCGCAGATCGCCGGCGACGTCGTCGTCATCGGCAACAGCGGCTCGGACATGGGGCGCGTCGGCGTGCGCGGCTATGTCGCCGCCTACGATTTGCAGACCGGCGCCTTCAAATGGCGGTTCTACACGGTGCCGCCGGCCCCCGGGCAGCCGTTCGAGAATCCGGAGCTCGAAGCGGCCGCGAAAACCTGGGATGCGCAGCGCGACCCGAGGTACCAGGGCGGCGGCACGGTCTGGGACGGCATGGCCTACGATCGCGCACTCAACCTCGTGTATTTCGGCACCGGCAACGCGGCGCCGTACGATTTGCGGCAGCTGGGTCCGGCAAAGCTCGACGGCCTGTACACCGCCTCGATCGTCGCTCTGCATGCCGACACCGGACGGCTCGCCTGGTACTACCAAACGACACCGCACGATCATTGGGATTTTGACGCCAATCAAAAACTGATTTTCGCGGATCTCGACATCGACGGAGTTCCAACGCAAGTGCTATTGCAGGCGTCCAAGAACGGATTCTTCTATATTCTCGAGCGCAAGACCGGCAAGCTCCTTTCCGCAAAGAACTTCACCTATATCAATTGGGCCAGCGGCGTCGACATGAAAACCGGACGGCCGGTGCCGACCAGCCAGTCCGATTGGTATGCCTCGCCCAAGACCATGTATCCCTCGTGGGCCGGAGGGCACACCTGGAATCCGATGTCCTTCAGCCCGCAGACCCATCTGGTCTACATTCCGGTGCTCGATGTCCCGAGCGTCTGGGTCGACATGCTGCACAACGGCGGCCAGGTCAAATTCATCGACGGCTTTTATCACCGTCAATGGCATCTTTCCCGACGACACCTACGATGCGGCGGATTTGAAGCATCTGTTCGGACCGCTGCCGGACCTGAAGGACATCCAGGCGATGCGCAAGGTCAAGCCGGTGCGCGAACTGATTCGCGCCTGGGATCCGGTCGCGCAGAAAACCGTGTGGGAGCACGAGACCTCGAGCGGCATCCGCGGCTACGACGGCGGCGTGATGTCGACCGCGGGCAATCTCGTGTTCCAAGGCCGCGGCAGCGGCGGACTATGGGTGTACGCCGCCGACACCGGCAAGGTCTTGAAGGTGATCAAGACCGGCAGCCACATCATGGCGGCCCCGACAACCTATTCGGTCGAACGGCGAACAGTATGTCGCGGTTCAGGTCGGCTATGGCGGCACCGCCATCGCCGAGGGGCCCATCCCGCCGAGCAGCGCAGCCCACAACCTATGAGAACACCAACCGCATCATTGCCTTCAAACTGGGCGGCGGCGAGGTGCCGACGCCGCCCGCCCGCGTGAGCGAACCGTTCGCGAAGCCCCCCGCGCAGACCGCCACGGCCGCGGCCATCGATGCCGGCGAGATCAAGTTCATCGAGGAATGCACGCGCTGCCACGCGCTCGGCCTCTCCACCACCCCTGATCTACGCCGGCTCAATGCGGGACTGCACGCGGCCTTCAAGGACATCGTGTTGCACGGCGCGTTGGCGCCGGCGGGCATGGAGCGGTTCGACGACATCTTGAGCGAGAAGGACGTCGACAACATTCACGCGTACCTGATCGAGCAAAGCTGGATCGCGTATCGGGCGCAGGAAGCTGCCGCGCACCGGTGAGCCACGTGTCGAACCGCCCCAATTTTCTCATTTTGATGGCCGATCAGCTCACGGCGCGGGCGCTGCCCGCCTACGGAAACCGCGTCGCCAAGACCCCGCACATCGACGCCCTGGCCGCGGGCGGCGTGGTTTTCGATTCGTTCTACTGCAACAGTCCGCTGTGCGCGCCCTCGCGCTTTTCGTTTCTCGCAGGGCGCCAGGTTTCGGCCATCGGCGCCTACGACAATGCCGCGGAGTTCCCGGCGCAGGTGCCCACTTTCGCCCATTATTTGCGCCGCGCCGGATACCAAACGGTGTTGAGCGGCAAGATGCATTTTTGCGGCGCCGGATCAGCTGCATGGTTTTGAAGAGCGCCTGACCACCGACATCTACCCGGCGGACTTCGGCTGGACGCCGGACTGGGCGCGCCCCGACGGAGCGCCCGAGCTGGTACCACAGCATGGATTCGGTCACGCAGGCGGGGCCATGCGCCCGCACCAACCAGATCGATTTCGACGATGAGGTCATCTTCCAGGCGCGCCGCAAGATCTTCGACCTGGCGCGCAGCAAGGATCGCCGCCCGTTCTGCCTGGTCGCCTCGATGACGCATCCGCACGATCCCTACGCGATTGCGCATCGCTATTGGGATCGCTATGCGGGCGTCGACATCGATATGCCGCGCGTGAGCTCGGCGGCGGTCCAACCGGACCCGCATTCGCTGCGATTGCGTCACGTCTGCGGACTCGACTCGCAGCCCGTCGACCGAGGCGCAAGTGCGCGCCGCGCGCCGCGCCTACTATGGCGCCGTTTCGTACGTCGACGACCAGATCGGCGTGTTGCTCACCGCTCTGGCCGATGCGTGCTTCGCGGAGGACACCATCGTCGTGCTGCTCGCCGATCACGGCGACATGCTGGGCGAGCGCGGGCTGTGGTACAAAATGAATTTCTTCGAGCCGGCATGCCGGATACCGCTGATCGTGCATGCGCCGCAGCGCTTTGCGCCTCGCCGGGTGGCCGAGTCCGCCTCCCTCATCGATATGGCGCCCACCTTGTGCGAACTCGCCGGCGGCGCGATCGCCGACTACCCGACGCCGCTCGACGGCCGCAGCCTCGCGGCGCAACTCGCGGGCGCCGCCGGGAGCGGGGAGGTCATCGGCGAGTATCTGGCCGAGGGCGCCATCGCGCCGCTGGTGATGATCAGGCGCGAGCGCTACAAGTTCGTGCATTCGCCCGTCGATCCGGATCAGCTCTACGACTTGATCGAGGACCCGCAGGAGCTGCGAAATCTCGCCCAGGCATCGACGCATGCGGCGCGCGCGCGGGAATTTCGCGAAGAGGTCGCAAAGCGCTGGGATCTTGAGGCCCTGCATGCGCAAGTGACCGCGAGCCAGCGGCGCCGGCACTTCGTCTACGAGGCGCTGCGCTTGGGGCGCCGAACGCCCTGGGACTTCCAGCCGCAGCGCGATGCCAGCCGGGAATATGTACGCAACGATCAAGAACTCGGGGATCTGGAGGCCAGGGCGCGCTTTCCGGTGTTCGGCGCCTCAAGCTAAGGATCGAAGCTCTTCGTCGTAGATGATGATCGACAGCATCCGAATCGGCACCTTCCCCAGTGTTTCCGGGCCGTGCGGCACCTCGCCGCGAAAACTGAGCGAGTCGCCGGGTCCGAGCGGGTAGCGGTAGCTGCCGTGCCGGTAGGTCAGCGACCCCGCCAGCACATAGATGAACTCGGTACCGGGATGCTGAAAGCCCGGGAACACCTCGCTCTTGTCGGTGAGAGTCACGAGGAACGGTTCGAAGGATTTCCTCGGTCCGCGTTGCGCGGCCAGTAGATGATAGGTGTGGCCGCGACGAGTGCCGCGCCGCACCACTTCGAGCCCTTGACCCGGCAGGCACCCGCTGAGCACCCTGCTCCTCGCCGCCGACGTCCTGCAACAGCAGCGCCGGCTTCACGCCGAGCGCGTCCGCCAGGGCGACCAGGGTTTCCAGACTCGGCGTCACATGACCGGTCTCGAGGCGGCTCAACATGCCGGCGCTGATTCCGGCCGTCGCGGCCACATCCGTCAAGCGTCAGGCCCTGGCTTTCCCGCACGCGGCGCGCGACCGCGCCGAGTTGCCGGCCGACATCGGGCATCGCGGCTTGCTTCGGATATGCCGCAGCCCTCGTCGAGTTCTTGGGTAAACGCGCCACAGTGGCTCTCTAGAATCTGCCTCAAGGGTTGCCGGCCGAAATCTCAAGCCTTCGCCTTACCGCGCCAATTTACGCTGTACGCAATTAATTTGCACTACAGTAACTAGCATGCTATTTATTTCCGATGGCAGCGCTCAAGGGTCGGTCAAGCCGCGCACGCTCCGGTCGGCCTGGCGGGGATGCCGGCGCCGAACCCGGCCCGATCGGCGCAGCGTGCGGCCTGGTCAGCGCCGCTCCATAACGAATATGATACCGCTCCCTTAAGCCCGCGGTGGCGAGCCCCGCAGCATTGAAACGCTACGATAAAGACACCGTCCTAAATACACATCGCAACAGAGGACCATAAGCATGGCGCGCGACCCGAAACACGACATCTTATTTCAGCCGATCAAGATTGGGCCGAAGACGCTTCGCAACCGGTTCTACCAGGTGCCGCATTGCATCGGCGCGGGCTCCGATAAGCCGGGCTTTCAAGCGGCGCATCGTTCGCTGAAGGCCGAAGGCGGTTGGGCCGGCATCAATACCGAATACTGCTCCATCCATCCGGAATCGGACGACACCCACCGTCTCTCGGCGCGCATCTGGGATGCCGGCGACGTGCGCAATCTGCGCGCCATGACCGATCATATTCATCATTTCGGCTCTCTTGCCGGCGTCGAACTATGGTACGGCGCCTCGCATGCGCCGTGCATGGAGTCGCGCGCGACGCCGCGCGGACCCAGTCAGTACGCCTCGGAGTTCGAAACGCTGACCTACTGCAAGGAGATGGACTTCGACGACATCGCGACGGTGCAGCAGTACTACGTCGATGCGGCACTGCGCTCCCGCGACGCGGGTTTCGATATCGTGTATGTGTACGGCGCGCACTCGTATCTGCCGGTGCAATTTCTTTCGCCCTACTACAACAAGCGCAAGGACAAATACGGCGGCTCGCTCGAGAATCGTGCGCGCTTCTGGATCGAGACCTTGGAAAAGGTGCGCCGCGCGGTCGGTCAGGATTGCGCCATCGCCACCCGCTTCGCGGTCGACACGCTGTATGGCGATACCGGCGTCGAGGTTGAAAAAGACGGGGTGAAGTTCATCGGCCTCGCCGATCCCTTGGTCGATCTGTGGGACGTCGATGTCGGCGACATCGCCGAGTGGGGCGAGGATGCGGGTCCGTCGCGGTTTTACCAGCAAGGCCACCAGGTGCCTTGGACCCGGTACGTGAAGCAAGTGGCGAAGAAGCCGGTGCTCGGCGTCGGCCGCTTCACCGACCCGGAGAAAATGACCGAAATCGTCACCAAGGGCATCGCGGACATCATCGGGGCCGCGCGCCCGTCGATTTCCGACCCGTGGCTGCCGAAGAAGATCGAGGAAGGCCGCTACGACGATATCCGCGTGTGCATCGGCTGCAACGTATGCATCTCGCGTTGGGAAATCGGCGGTCCGCCGATGATTTGTACGCAAAACGCCACCGCCGGGGAGGAGTACCGCCGCGGCTGGCATCCTGAAAAATTCCCCAAGCGCGGCTCCGATGATTCGGTGCTCGTGGTCGGCGCTGGCCCGTCGGGCGGCGAATGCGCCCGCGTGTTGCTGGAGCGTGGCTATACCGTGCACTTGTACGACACGGCCGCCAAGATCGGCGGCCATCTGAATGCCGTGGCCACGCTGCCGGGCCTCGGCGAATGGGGCTATCACCGCGATTACCGCGAATTGCAGATCACCAAGCTGGTGAAGAAGAACAAGCAGAGCCAGGTCGCACTCGCTCAAAAGGCGCTGACCGCCGCGGCCGCGATCGGCTATGGCGCGGAAAAAATCGTCATCGCCACCGGATCGTCGTGGAATACCGACGGCACCAATTGCCTGACCCACGAGCCGATTCCGGGAGCCGACGCGGCGCAGCCCGATCAGCTCACGCCGGAACAGGTGTTGGAGGGTAAGAAGCCCCTCGGCAAACGCGTGCTGATTCTCAACGCGGACACCTATTTCATGGCGCCGAGCCTTGCGGAAAAGCTCACCGTCGCCGGCCATGAGGTGACCGTGGTTACGGGCGTGCATCTCGCCAACTACATGCACTTCACGCTCGAATATCCGAACATGATGCGCCGCATGCACGAACTGCACATCAAAGAGATGCATAACGCCTTCGCGAGCAAGGTCGAGAAAGGCCGTCTTCAGGTGTACGACATTTGGGGCGACGGCTCGAAGCGCACGTACCGCGGGGCCGGCCATGTGCCGCGGGAGCCCAACAAGAGCCACCGCTGGATGGATTTCGATTCGCTGGTGCTGGTCACCGGCCGCCACTCGAACGACGGCCTGTACCGGGAAATCAAGCAGCGGCAAGGCGAGTGGCAGAAGAACGGCGTGAAGGCGGTGTACCTGATCGGCGATGCCGAAGCGCCGCGGCTCATTGCGGATGCCACGTTCTCCGGCCACCGCCTGGCACGCGAGATCGAGGAGCCCAATGCGCAGCTGCCGCTGCCGTACAAGCGTGAAGTCGCGGTGTGGGGCGCCTCGCACATGCCCGGCGGGCGTTTCGAGCTCGAGTACAAGACCTAGAACGTGAGCCGCACTGACGCTGTCACTCGGATCCTATTCGAAGCGTTTCCGACAGCCGAAGTGCGGCTTTTCTACGCGCTCGGCTACTCGGCGATCGGCGTCTTCTGTTACGGGGCGTACGTGCAGATTCGCAAGTACCGCCGCGGCGCGGCCCTTGAGCTGCAAGGCAGTCTCTGGTCACGATGCGCCGACATGGTCGCGATCGTGCTCCGCCACAACACCATCGCGCGCCGCGATGCGGCGGCCGGTGCGGCCCACCGGCTGATCTTTTACGGCTTTGTGCTGTTGTTCTTGGGCACCGCCACGATCACCTTGGAATACGACATTCTCGAGCCGCTGTTCGGGATTCGCTTTTGGCACGGCACGTTCTATCTGGTGTTCTCGCTCATTCTCGACGTCGCGGGAGTGGCGCTCATCGGCGGCCTCGCCTACATGATGTACCGGCGCGGCTGGATGCGCCTCCCGAAGCTCGATTACACGCGCCCCGACCGGGTCCCCGGCGATCCGGATTTCGACCGCCCGCAATACCGGCGCGAAGATTGGGCATTCCTGTGGTCGCTGCTGATCATCGGCTCGACCGGCTACCTGCTCGAGGCCGCGCGGCTGGTGTGGCTCGAGGGGCGGCCGGACGTGTGGGACACGCGCTGGTGGTCGCCGGTGGGCGCGTTGATCGCCGAGGGGCTGCGCGCGGCGGGACTCGGCGCGGACGGCGGCGCAGAGCTGCGCCTTGGCCTTTGGTGGTTCCATGGACTGCTCGCGCTCGCCTTCATCGCCCTGATTCCGTACACCAAGGTCAAGCACATCTTCACGGCGGCCGGGTCGTTGATGGTGCGCGACAGCCTGGCCGCGCAGCGATTGCCCCGCATTCCGGAGAGCCAGGAGAAACCCGGAATCGCCAAGATCACCGACTTCAATTGGAAGCAGCTGTTGAATCTCGACGCCTGCACGAAGTGCGGCCGCTGCCACGAAGCCTGTCCCGCCCGCGCAGTAGGCGCGCCGTTGTCGCCGCGCGATGTGATCTTGAGCTTGCGCGAGTTCGCGAACGCCACCCTCGAATCCGGCGTGCTGCCCGCGGCCGCCGAACTCGACGTCCATGGCAAGGCGCCGGGTCAGGTCGCGATGGAGACGTTGTGGTCGTGCCGGACCTGCATGGCCTGCGTCGAGATCTGTCCGGTGGCCGTGGAGCACGTGCCCATCATCGTGCAGATGCGCCGCAAACTGGTCGAAGACGGCGCCATGGATCCGCTACTCGCCAAGACGCTGCAAACCATCCATAAAACCGGCAACTCATTCGGCGAATCGAAGCGCAAGCGGGGATCTTGGAGCAAGTCGCTGCCGTTCAAGGTGAAGGACGCGCGCAAGGAGCCGGTGGACGTGCTGTGGTTCGTCGGCGACTACGCCTCGTTCGATCCGCGCAACCAAAAAGTCACCCAGACCTTCGCCGCTCTCCTGCACGAAGCCCAAGTCGATTTCGGCATTCTTTACGACGGCGAGTCGAATGCCGGCAACGATGTGCGGCGCGTCGGCGAGGAAGGCCTGTACGAGGTGCTGGCCGCCGCCAATGTTGCCTCGCTCGAGGGAGCGAATTTCAAAACCATCGTCACCACCGACCCGCATTCGTACAATACGATCCGCAACGAATACCCCGATTTCGGCGGCATGTATCAAATTCAGCACTACACCAGCTTCGTGAAACAGCTGTTCGACGCCGGGAAGCTCCGGGTGACCCGGCCGCTCAACGTGCGCGCGACCTTTCACGATCCGTGTCATCTCGGACGCTTCAACAAGGGTTATGAAGCGCCGCGCGACGTGCTCAAGTTGCTGGGCTGCGAGCTCGTCGAAATGGGCCGCAGCCGCGCAAATTCCTTCTGTTGCGGCGCAGGCGGCGGCAGAATTTGGATTCCGGATCCCGTCGGAGCGGAAAAACCGGCTCAGAATCGCATCAGAGAAGCAGCCGCGATTCCGGGCCTCGAGGTGTACGTGGTGAGCTGCCCGAAGGATTTGACCATGTTCGAAGACGCGCTGAAGACCACCGGCAATGAGGGGAAGTTCGTGGTCAAGGAATTGATCGAACTCATCCGCGAGGCCGTTCCGGCGCATCGCACCGAGGAAGCGTGCGCATGAAGATCCTGGTTGCCGTCAAACAAGTGGCTGCGCTCGACGAGGATTTCACGATCCGCGAGGACGGGCGCGATGTAGATGCCGATTTTCTCATCCGCGATCTGAACGAATGGGATGACTTCTCCTTGGAAGAGGCGGTCAAGATCAAAGAGGCCGGCGCCGGGCCCGTCGAAGTGGTCGCCGTGTCGGTGGGACCCGAAGAGGCCGACGAGGTCTTGCGCAAGTGCCTGGCCAAGGGCGCGGACCGCGCGATTCGCGTGTGGGATGCGGCGGTCGAGGGCTCGGACCCGATCGCGATCGCTCGAGTGCTGGCCGCGGTCGCGAAGCGCGAGGCGCCCTCCATGCTGTTCGCCGGGGTGCAATCCTCGGATCAGGCTTTCGCCTCGACGGGAATCGCGGCGGCCGCGTTCCTCGATTGGCCGCACGCCGCGGTGGTGAGCACGCTCAGCTATGCGCCGGGGGCGAAGAGCGCCCTGTTCCGCCGGGAGCTGGAGGGAGGTTTATTGCACGAGGTCGAGATTCAGTGCCCCGCGGTGCTCACCATTCAGCTCGGCATCAACACGCCGCGCTACGCCTCGTTGCGCAGCATCAAACAGGCCGCGGCCAAGCCGATCGAGGTACTGTCCTTGGGCGATCTCAAATTGAGCGCTAGCGATGTGGGCGAATCAGGATCCCTGTCTCGCGTGCGGCGCATGTACATCCCCGACAAGGGCCGTGCACAACTCATCGAGGGCGATGCGGCACAGCAGGCGCTCAAGCTCGCGCAACTCATCCGCGAGTTCAAGGGAGAGGCACCATGAGCGGCGTGCTGGTCATCGCGGAACAGCGGCGCGGGGAGTTGCGACCCGCGACGTACGAGCTCATCGGCGCCGCGCAATCGCTGCGCCGCGGCACCGACGCGGTCGCCGTGGCAATCCTGGGTACGGCGCCCGAGCAGTTCGTCGCCCCCTTAGGGCTTGCCGGGGTCGACGAGATCGTCACCGTCCAGGTGTCCGCGCCGGAATTCGAGCCCGACATCTTTGAGTCCGCGATCGGCGCCTTGATCGCCGAGCGGCGCCCGGACGTCGTGCTGGTCGCGCACAGCGTCGATTCGTTCGGCTACGCAGCCGCTATCGCCGCCAAACTTGGGCTGGGATTCGCCACCGATGTTTTCAAGATGGAGCGCATCGATGGCGAGCTCGTAGCCACGCGCGGCGGCTACGGTCAAAAGGTCAGCGTCGAAGTCGACTTCCCCGGCCGCAGCACCGTGCTGCTCGCCCTGCGCGGCAACGTGTACAAGGCGCCGGAGTCGCCCGCAACGCCGACGGTGAGCGCATTCGCGCCGCCCGCGGCTTCGCCTCGCTCGATCGGACGCGAGTTCGTCGAATTGGCCGCGGGCGATGACGTCGACATGGGGGCCGCCGAGTTCATTCTGACCATCGGCCGCGGCATCGGCGAGGAAGCCAAGGTACAGCAATTCCGTGAACTCGCGGACGCCATCGGCGCGACGCTCGGCTGCTCGAGGCCCATCGCGGACGCGGGTTGGCTGCCCAAGAGCCGCCAGGTGGGACAATCCGGCAAGACGGCGAGCGCCTGCAAGTTCTATATCGCGATGGGAGTATCGGGCGCCATACAGCATCTGGCCGGCATGAAGCACGTCGCCACCATCGTGGCGGTCAACAGCGACGCCGAAGCATCGATCTTCGGGATTGCGAAGTATGGCATTGTGGGAGATATCTTCGAAATCGCTGAGGAGTTGCGCCGATGTTTTTGATGCGCTTCGCGCAGAATTCAACGGGGTCGAGGCGACCCCAACCAAGAAGATTTTTGGGCAGGAACGCATGACATGAGCGTTACCGCAGAGGGAGCCGCCGGGGAAGGCGTCGCGAAGAGCGGGGGGCTGGAGCGCGGAATCGATTGGACCGGCGCATTTTGGGTGGCCAGCGGCGTGCCGCCGCTGGTCTTGTTCTCCATCGGCGCCGTCGCGGCCACCGTCGGCAAACTCTCGTGGATCATCTGGACGGCATCGATCGCGATGGGCTTCATTCAGTCCTTCACGTACGCCGAAATCGCCGGCCTGTTCCCCAACAAGGCGGGGGGAACCTCGATTTACGGGGCAATCGCCTGGGTGAGATACGGCAAGGTGATCGCGCCAATCTCCGTGTGGTGCAACTGGTTCGCCTGGTCTCCCGTACAGGCAACCGGCTCGGCCCTGGCCGCCGGTTACATCTTGAATGGTCTTTACGCGCCGGACTCGATGATCAATACGTGGCAATTGACCTTGCTCGATCTTGGGTCGCTCAAGACCGGATTGAGCCTGCGCATCAATGCCACCTTCTTGCTGGGCGCGGTGATTTTGCTCGCGGTCAAATTCATTCAGGACGGCGGCATTCTGCGATCCGCGAATACCACCAAGATCCTGGGAATCTCGGCGATGATTCCTCTGCTGCTCATCGGCATCGTGCCGATCCTGACGGGCGACATCGTCCGCGCCAACTACTTTCCATTGGTTCCGCTGGCGCACGATGCCGCGGGCCGCGTGATCGACGGCTCCTGGAATATGGCGGGAATCACGGTCTTCGCAGCCGGGATGTTTCTCGCCGCATGGTCCACCTACGGCTTTGAAACGGCGGTGTGCTACACCGGTGAATTCAAGAACCCCAAGACCGATACCTTCAAAGCGATCTTTTATTCGGGGCTGTTGTGCGTGGTGGTGTACACGCTGGTGCCGTTCGCGTTTCAAGGCTTTCTCGGCCTTGGCAGCTTGGTGCATCCCGCGGTCGTCGATGCCTCCGGGCAAGTGACGACGGCGGCCGAATACGGCGGGATGCTTGCGCCGGACATCTACAGCGGCATGGGAGTTGCCGCCGTAATGGCCAAAATGGTGCATGCCGGCGCGATCGTCGGGATGCTGGTCGTGATCATGCTGATTCTTGCGCTCGTGCTCTCGCTCATGACCTCGATGGCGGGCTCCTCGCGCACGCTCTATCAAGCGTCTTTGGACGGTTGGCTGCCGAAGTACCTCGCCAAGGTCAACTCGCACGGCGCGCCGACCAACGCCATGCTCACCAATCTCGGATTCAATCTCGTGCTGCTGCTGCTGTCCGACACCGTATTCGTCATCGGCGCCGCCAACATCGGCTACCTGCTGTTCAATTTCTTGAACTTGAATGCGGGCTGGATTCATCGGCTGGACCGGCCTCGCCAGGATCGCCCCTGGCGCGCTTCGACGTGGATACTTGCCGCGGGAGCGGTCTTGTCTTTCGTCAATCTTGCCTTCATGGGCTTCGGCGCCGATGTGTATGGCGCCGGAACGCTCAAGACAGGTCTCATTTTTGCTGCGATGATCATCCCGGTGTTCGTCTACCGCCACTACATCCAGGATAAAGGCACATTCCCGCCTGAAATGGCCGAGGACCTGGAGATGGTCGGAGGCGAGCAGATCGTCAACCGCGCGGGCTTATGGCCCTATGCAGTCCTGGCCCTAGGGTTTGCGGTAGTGGCAATTACCCATCACCTCGCGGTGTACTGACGCAAGACGCCGGCTTTCTCAAGTCCGCTGAATCCTCAAAGCTTGAACAAGTAATTGGAGATCAGGACGACAGCGATTCCCGCCGCCAGTGTGAGATACGGTAGTACGCCGGCCTTGGTGTCGCTGATCGGTGTTCCGCCGACCTGCAGATCTTCGAGCATCTTGTCGGGAAACTTACCCCCGTCCTGCACGTAGTGACGAAACCAGAACACCGGCAATATGAGCGCCGCGGCGAGCGCGCCCGCGCTGAGCGCCCACGGGCTCCAAACTTTCGCTCCTGCACCCATGAACACGGCGTTTACGAACGCGAAGATCCCGCCGAGCGCGAGCAACCACGTCGGGGCGCGGTAGGGTCGTGCGGTTTCGCCGGAATCAATGCGATGTATCCAACCGGCATTGAGATTGAGAAAATTGAATATCATGTAGCCGCAATTCGATATCGTCAGAATGAACACGAAGCTGGGACCGCCTCCGCAAGCGATGGACAACGCGACTAAATTGAAGATGAGATCCGTCCACATGGCCGCTGTGGGCGCGCCGTGCGAGTTCACTTTGCTGAGGTAGCGCGGCAACCAGCCATCGACGGAACCTTGATAGAGGGTACGCGACGAACCGGCCATCGCCATCATGATCGACAGGAGCAATGCCATGATCATCATGACGACGAGTAAGAGCCTCGGCAACGCGGCCGCCGCCGACCATCGCCGCCAGGGCGGCAGCGACACCCGACCCATCGTTGATGGGTGCAGCGAGCATGCCGGTGACACCGAGCACGCCTTGAAAAGTGAACGGGACCAGGACGAATAGTCCGATGCAGAGGACTCCCGAATAGAAAATAGCTTTGAAGGTGTCGCTTCCGGGATTGCGGAATTCGCTCGTGTAGCATACCGCGGTCTCAAACGCATACGTGGACCAGGCAGCGAGGAACATGCCGCCCAGCGCCAGTGTCCAGCCGCTGAGGTTCCAACGGCCGGCTTCGGGCGCACCGGCGGCGGCCGGCGGCACCAGATGCACGAAATTGGCATAGTTCACGTGCCCATTCAGAATGGGCACCACGCCCACGATGATCAGGGGCACGATCACCAATAAGCCGATATATTTTTGAATGTTGGCGGTACCAGCGATACCTCCATGTTGGATCGAGAAGGTGATCAACATGAACGCAGCCCCGACAAAAAAGGCCGCATTGATGGAAAACGTCACCGGACCTATTGTCTGCGTGAATAGAGTCCACGTCGTGAAATCATGAATCGGCGCGACTGCGGTGAGTACGTACGCAGCCGCAATGCTGCAACCGAGCGAGAGTACCGGCGACCAGGCGAACCAATTGCACCACACGGAAAGCGGGGCAATCACTTTGCTGTACCGGACCCAGGCGGCGGCGCCGTAGATGGATGCGCCACCCGACTTGTTGGGAAATAGCCCGGCAATTTCGGCATAGGTGAACGATTGAACGAACCCCATGATTATCGACAGCGACCAGATTAGAAAACTGAGCTTACCGACCGCTCCGGCGACTTGGCCGATTGAAAACAACACCAGCGCCGGCACGCCGCTCGCCACCCAAAAGGCGCCTTTCCAGTCGATCGAGCGGCGCAGCCTGCTGGATTCACCGTCTTGCAAGCGATCAACCTCCGTTGCCCAACCTCATGACGAGCACCGAGCGGCTTGCAACGGCCGAGGCACAGTCTGGGATGCCCCCGATTTGGATGACATCTTGTTTCGAGCGATGATAGTAAACGAGGTGGCATGTGCAACGCAGAAAGTTTTCCAAGCAGCTCAAGCGCGAAGCGGTCAACTTGGACGAACGCTTCCATAGTCCAGGCAGTAGTCGATGACCGGCTTGCCCGACAATGTCGTGCTTACCGAATCCGCATCCAAGGCACTGTGCCGCGAGTTCATCGGCTGGCAGTGCCGCCTCAGGCAATTGGCGGCGCGTCAGAATGGCGCGCGGCCATCTTCGGGAATGCGCCCGCGGGTCGTCGACGTCGCGCGGGGCGAGGAACTTTCACCCGGCATCGTCACGCTTATCGTCGAGTGCGAACCGCAGCACAGCACCGAGCTGTTTCGCTATCAGTACCTGAAGACGCACGATCCGAACGAACGCTTCGACAAAGTGCTCGAAATCCTCCAGGGCAGCTATTTCCAGGAGCCAGCGCGTTTTTCAGATCTCATGACGGCGCTTTTCGGGCCGGGTTCGACGCTTGCAGCGCTGCTCGCCGCCCAAGGACGCTGCATCCTCGACTTCGAACAGTACACCCAGGGTTATCGCATTCCGTGTAGCGTCGCGCGACTCGCTCGCGGCCACGCATTCCATCAGGCCACGTATTGGCACAACCGGCTGTTCAATCCCAATCTCCCGGCTGGCGTCGAGATTCTTTCCTTCCGGCCGGATTGGTCCCATGCCGCGCGCTATCGCAGCGACGACGCGAGCGAGGAGCCTGGTTGAGTATTCCAGCTCCGCTCAGAACTTGCGGTATGCCTTGTTGAGTTCGACGAGTGGATGACGCGGCGACATCTGGAACTTGATCAAGAGTTCACGCGCCAGCATGTCGCGGTCCTGTTGATTGTCCGGAAGCTTCACACCATCGGGCACCGTGACCCAGCCATTGACGTTGCGGTCGAAGACGGCGGCCTTGCCCTCCTCGTAGCCCAAGTGCACGTCCTCGAGCCAGTTCAAGTCCGACCAGCCCATGGTGTTGATGTACTTCTTGAGGAAGGGTGTGAGCCGGTTATAGTCCGGGACCAGGTTGACATCGTAGCGATAACCGATGTGCTGACCGATTTCCTTCTCTCGCCGGGTGTCGAGACCCGCAGTCTTGATGAAGTGATCAATGTCCTGGGAGCCGGCCGTCCTGGCGGCGGCGTTTCTTGCCGCCGTCTTGCCGGCTGATTTGGCCGACTTGGCCCCCTTCTTGGCTGCGTATTTGCTGAGCTTGACTACTTTGGCCATGGTTTCACATCTCTCAGTAGCGAGTCATATCGGGCCGGCCGACCGTGTGCTGCGATCCGGCAAGAGGCACCATGGCGAGCGCCGACGCTTCCATGGTCAACGCGGCCAGATCCTCGGGCTCCAAGCTGTGTACGTTGGTTTTCCCGCAGGCGCGCGCCATCATCTGGCATTCGATAGTGAGGCAGTGGAGGAAGTTGTAAACCCGTTCCGCGGCCCCATCGGGGTCCAGGCGCTTGCGCAGCACGGGATCCTGGGTCGTCACGCCGACCGGGCAACGGCCCGTATGGCAGTGATAGCAATGCCCCGCCTCGACGCCGATTTCCTTCTCGTAGTCGGCTTCCGGGATATCCTTGTTGCAGTTGAGGGCCATCAGGGCGGAATGCCCGATTGCGACGGCGTCGGCGCCCAGCGCCAGCGCCTTGGCAACATCACCGCCGTTGCGGATACCGCCGGCGTAAACCAGGGAAATCTCGCCGGACATGCCGACGTCGTCCAGCGCCTTGCGGGCCTGACGGATCGCGGCGATACCGGGCACCCCCGTCTCCTCGGTCGCGATATGCGGGCCAGCGCCAGTGCCGCCTTCCATACCGTCGATATAGATGCTGTCGGGTCCGGTCTTGGCCGCCATGCGCACATCGTCATACACGCGGGCTGCGCCGAGCTTGAGCTGAATCGGGATCTCCCCATTCGTTGCTTCACGGACCTCCTGGATCTTCAGCGCCAGATCGTCAGGCCCGAGCCAATCCGGATGGCGGGCGGGCGAGCGCTGGTCGATGCCCGCCGGCAGCGAGCGCATCTCGGCCACCTGATCGGTCACCTTCTGGCCCATCAGATGGCCGCCGAGGCCCACTTTGCAGCCCTGACCAATGAAGAACTCGCAGCAATCCGCCAGACGCAAATGGTTCGGGTTGAAACCGTAGCGCGACTGAATGCATTGATAGAGCCATTTCGAGGAATAGCGGCGCTCGTCGGGTATCATGCCACCCTCGCCGGAACAAGTCGCGGTGCCGGCCATGGTCGCCCCGCGTGCCAAGGCAATCTTCGCTTCGTAGCTCAACGCGCCAAAGCTCATACCGGTGATGTAGACCGGAATGTCGAGCACCAGCGGTCGCTTCGCGCGCGGGCCGATGATGGTCTTCGTTTCGCATTTCTCGCGATAACCCTCGATGACGAAACGCGTCAACGTGCCGGGCAAGAAAGTCAGATCGTCCCAACTGGGGATCTTCTTGAACAGCGAGAAGCCGCGCATACGGTAGCGGCCAAGCTCGCTCTTGATGTGGATGTCATCGATGACCTGGGGGGTGAAGAGAGAACTCTGGCCGAGCACGTGGGTGTTGCGACTGAGCTTCTTCTTCGTCGCCGGCACCGTGACCGGCGCCTTCTTTTCCTTCGCCATATTCTGCTTTCCTTTCTCGAAAACGTCTAGAGGATGAGCTTCTTCTCGGCGGGCTCGAGGTTGTCGTAGTTCCAGAGCTGCCGACCGGCGCAGATCTTTTGCATGTTCTTGGCGCCCTTGGGCGCTTCAAGACCGTACAGCTTCAACTTGCGCTCCAGCCACTGCACGTCGAGGTCGGTCATCTCGGCTGGTACGGCATCGACGCCGAGTCCATCGATTCTTCCGCCGACGTAAATCGTGCCGTCGTACATCGAGTCGCCCAGGTTCTTGCCGGCATTGCCAAGGATGACCATGCGTCCGCGCTGCATCATGAAGCCGCAGAAAGCGCCGGCCCGGCCGCCGATGATGATCGTGCCGCCCTTCATGTCGATACCCACGCGGGCGCCCACATCGCCCTTGCAGACGAGGTCGCCACCGCGGAGCGCTGCGCCGAAGGTCGAGCCCGCGTTCTTCTCGATCACCACCGTCCCGGCGAGCATGTTCTCGGCGCACGACCAGCCGACGCGGCCTTTGATGTGGATGTTCGGTCCGTCGATCAAGCCGCAGCCGAAATAGCCGAGACTGCCTTCGATGGTGAGGTTGAGGCGGTTGAGGATGCCGACTGCCAGCGAATGCTTGGCGCCCGGGTTCTTCATGACGACGGTACCAAAGCCCTGGCTCATCAGCTCGCGCAGCTTCAGATTGATTTCGCTCGAACTCATCGGACCTGCGTCGAATTGCGCGCGCTTCTTGAAGTCGACTTCGAATGCTTGCGGATAGGTGAATCGCTCCTCTTCCTCCGGCCGGAAGAAGCGCTGCTGCGAGCGCCCGGCGAGCTGCTCGGTGTGCATTCCCAAGTCCGTGGCTTTTGTCGTGGCTGCCATATGTTTCTCTCGAGGCTCTTGATGCGGAACAGGTTTCAATTCTTCCAGACGCGCACTTCGCCCTCATAGGGATCGAAGGTATCGATCTCGTGCGGGAAGACGCTGCGAATCGCCACTTCCTCGGAAGCGAGCGCGATGAAACGATCGCTTTCGTAAAGCACCATCGGCTTGGCGGCCATCGTATCTTTGGCCATTCCCAAGCTGTCGGAGGTCGCTACCAGGTAGGTGAAGACGCCGTCGAGTTCTTCGATCGATCGCTTTCATGGCATCTTCAAGCGTCGCGCCCTTGCGCCATCTTGTCCGCCAAATAGACCGCGATCATCTCGGAATCGCAATTCGACACGAAGCGGTGGCCGCGCCGCTCCAGGGCGCGTCGACCGTTCCAGTAGTTGGTGAGCTGGCCGTTGTGCACCACGGAGACATCGGCGAACGGATAGGCCCAATACGGATGGGCGGAGCGGATATCGACGTCCGATTCGGTCGCCATGCGGGTGTGTCCGATGGCGTGCGTGCCGACGAAGCCGCCGCAGCGAGTACTGGCCGGCGACGTGATCGGCATCGCCCAAGTCCTTGATCAGCTCGAGGCCATGACCGATGGAGAGGATCTCCGCACCCTCGACGTCCTCGATGTAGTTCGCGAGGCGGCGCAGGTCGCCGTCAAAGGCGATACGGAAGCGGAAGGCGTATTCCGTTGCCATGTCCTCCTCGATGATCTTCGCTTCGAGTTCGGCGAGACGGCGCTCGATCTCGCTGCGACGCTCCTTCACCTGGTCGTGAATCTTGAATCCCTTCGACATCTCGTCTTGCTCGGCGACCTTGAAGCGTATGACCAGCTCCTTACCGTGCGGCTTGCCGTAAAGCGCGTAGCCGGTCGAGTCCGGCCCACGGTGCTTCAGCGACTGCAGCATCGCGGTCATCTCGCGGCCCACATCCCCGGTCCGGCCACGATGAATCAGTCCGGCAATTCCACACATGATTCGCTCTCCTTTCGCTCACCTTGGCTCGCCGCCGTCAGGGCAAATAGTCCCAATATTGCTTCAGGTCCCAGTCGGTCACGGTGGACATGAACTTTTCCCACTCGTCACGCTTGTAGTGCGTGAACACCCGGTACATCTCATCCGGCATCGCCGCTTTGATCGTTTCGTCCTTGTCCAGCTCGGCGAGCGCCTCGCCGAGCGACATGGGCAATTTCTTCACCTTCTTGCCGGCCGCCATAGCGACATAGATATTGCGCTCCTCGGGCTTCGCCCGGATCAAGCTTGTGGTTGATGCCGTCGTCAAACGCCTTGAGAATGGCTCCCGCCATCAAATAAGGGTTCACGGTCGAATCGACCGACCGGTATTCGAACCTCCCCGGCGCCGAGATCCGCAGCGCACAGGTACGATTCTGATAACCCCAGTCGGCGTAGACCGGCGCCCAGAAGCCCGTGTCCCAGAGCCGTCGATACGAGTTGACGGTCGGTGAGCCGATGGCAGTCAGCGCAGCCACGTGCTTGATGAGGCCACCGATGCAGTGCAGTCCAATGGGACCGGGCTTGGGGTCGCCCTTTACCGGCATAAAGGTGTTCTCGCCGCCCTCGAGATAGGTAAAGTTTTGCTCGAGTCCCGGCAGGTCGTCATACCCGAGCTTGTTCAGCTTTTCCTCGCCGCCGCGCCAGAGCGAGAGGTTGTGATGGCACCCGGATGCGGAGACGCCCATGAAGGGCTTCGACATGAAGCAGGCAATCAGGTTGAATTCGCGCGCGACCTGGGCGCAGATCTGTCGATAGGTGGTGAGTCGATCGGCGGTGCGCAGGCAGTCGTCGTACATCCAGTTGAGCTCGAGCTGACCCGGCGCGTCCTCGTGATCGCCCTGGATCATGTCGAGACCCATGGCGCGGGAATACTCGATTGCGCGCATGAACACCGGCCGGAGCGACTCGAACTGATCGATGTGATAACAGTTGGGCTTGGAGAATCCGCCGTCCGGCAGGCCGTCTGCGCCCTTCTTGAGCCACATCATCTCGGGCTCGCAGCCGTGGCGAAGATGCAACCCCTTGTGGGCCTTCTTGAACGCTTCATGAATCAGCCGCAGGTTGCCGCGGCAGTCGGAGGTCAGATGCCCGCCGGGGTTCTCCTTCTCCTCGCGGTTGCGGAAACAGGTACAGAAAACCCGTCCAATCCGCTTGTCCCAGGGCAGCTGCACAAAGGTCTCGGCATCGGGAATGCCGACCAGCTCCGAGGCCTCGGCCCCGTAGCCGATATAATTCTTGTGGCGATCGACGTATAGATTGGCGGTGGAGCCATAGACCAGTTGGAAGCCGCGCTCGGCCACGCGCTCCCAATGATCGGCGGGGATGCCCTTGCCGACGATACGCCCGGTCACCGACACGAATTGACAGTATAGATACTGGATGCCCAGCCGATTGATCTTCTCGCGCACTTGCTTGACGAGATCGCTGCGGCCCGCGGCGTTTACATGCACTTCCAGATCAGTCATCGAGACCCCCCACCATAAGTCATTGTTGTCGCAGCGAATGTCCCCGGGGACTTGACTCGGGACGCCGAGAGTGTCACATAGGTCTGTGCCGATTTCAAACCAAACTTATACCAATCATCCCAAGGCGGTTGCAATGGCTGAAATTGGGCTGACCACCATCGGCGGCCGCGAAACCGTCATCCGGGATCCCGTTCCGGGTTCCTTGTCGATCACCGCGCAGCTGCGCCAGGCGATCCTCGACGGGCGCTACGTGCACGGCGAAAAACTTCCGGCTGAGCGCCAGTTCGCCGCGGCCTTCGGCGCATCGCGCGCCACGATCCGCAGCGCCCTGAACCGGCTCGAGGCGGAGGGGCTCGTGACGCGGCGACTGGGCGCGGGCACTTTCGTTAATTTTCCTGGCCGCGGTGATAGCGAGACTATCGCCGAGCAAACGAGTCCACTCGAGCTCATTGATGTACGCCTTGGGATCGAGCCGCACATGGTCCGCCTGGCCGTGCTGAACGCCACTGGCCGGGACATCGAGCGTTTGGGCAGCGCGATCGCGCGCATGGAGGCGTCGAGCGGCGACAGCGAGAACTTCACGCTTTGGGACGAGGAGTTCCATCAGTTGATCTGCGATGCGACCCGCAATCCGCTCATGGTTTGGGTCTATCGTCAAATCAATGCCGTGCGCACGCACAGGCAATGGAATGCCATGAAGGACAAGGTTCTGACTCCGAAGCGCATCGCCGAATACAATCGGCAGCACGCGGCGCTCTACGAAGCAATTCGAGCGCGCGATATCGAGGCGGCCGTGACCATCGTCACCGATCATTTACACTTCGCCAGACGTCAGCTAATGGGCATAGATTCGGGCGGCAGAGAGTGAGCGCCGATCGAGCGGGCGCGGCGCGGGGCGCAGCTGCGGCGTCCGATAGCCCGTACGCGTCCACAAGATTGGGAAAAAACTCTCGTCCATCGTATCGTCTTGAGTCCGCTTGTATCGGCTGTAAATGTGGCTGACCTCGGTCGGGTGGAAACGGCATTCGGAGGAGATGCAGTGCGTGACGAGTGAGCGGCGAGGCTGGTCTGTCCGGTTGCTGTCCGAACCGTGCCAGGTACGACCGGAATGCACGGCGCAGCCCCCGGCGGGAACCTCCACGTAAGCAATGTCCGCCTTCTGCCCGACCGAAGCCGCCGCCTCCTCAAGCGCCTCGCGATAATCCTCGGGTGCGTGAAATTGACGGATGGGTGGAAAGTTGCCCCAGCGATGCGAACCGCGCACATATTCCAAGGTGCCTCCCGTTGCCGACGTGTCGTCAAGCGCCATCCAGACGGTGACATAGCCGCTCGGCACGACCCAGCCGCAATAGCTGTCGTCTTGATGGTAGCCGAGTGGCTTGGCCCCCGGCGGTTTCCAGATGACGTTGTCCTGGCCGATGCGCGCCCCGGGCCACCCGCCCAGAGTGGCGCAGATCCGGCCGATCTCCGGCTTGAGTACGATGCCGGCGACGACTCGGTCGGACTTCCATCCATTACAGATTTGGCGCGTGCGGTCCGCAGGATCTCGCCCTTCGCGCCAATTCCATTCGTCGGGATCGAGGCCGGTCGCGAATTCGCCTCGAAACAGGGGTTCGAACCGTGACCGCGCCAGCCTGACTTCTTCCGCCGTCAGGAAGCGCTCGATGACGATGAACCCGTCCTCGTTCCATTTCTCGATCTGCGCTTGGCTCAACATGTCGCTCGACTCTACCGTTCGATGTGCCACTGACTTCTCAGGATAGGGACGTTACGCCGCGACCCAGGGAAAGTCATCCAGCGTGCCGCGCGCACGGGTTATGCGCCTCGCGTGAAATCGCCATCGAGCGTGATGATTTTTGGGTGGCCGGATGAGCTAATATGTCGCCCGGCAATATTTTATTTGCCGATAACAACGTTCAGAAAGGGGGTTGCGCTCAGCAACTCTGGAGACATTCATGGCACTCAGTTGGCGTCACTCGGTTTTGGCGGATCGGCACCGCGCGCTCGGATCGAAGCTCGAGGATTGGAACGGCATGGGCACGGCGTGGACCTACGCCAAGGACGTGGCCGAGGATCACGTGGCGATCCGCACCAAGGCGGGTCTGATGGACGTCTCGGGACTCAAGAAGCTGCACCTGGTGGGTCCGCACGCGTCCGCGGTGCTGAACTACACCACCACGCGCGATGTCAGCAAGATCTATCCCGGCCAATGCCGGTATGCCTGCATGCTGAATGAGGCGGGCTATTTCATCGAAGACTGCGTGCTGTACCGCACCGGACCGAACTCGTGGATGGTGGTGCACGGCAGCGGCGCCGGCCATGAAACCCTGACGAGCTACGTGGTCGGCCGCAACGCCGCGATGATCGTCGATGACGACCTGCACGATCTGTCGCTGCAGGGTCCCGTCGCCGTCGATTTTCTGGCCAAGCACGTGCCCGGAATCCGCGACCTCAAGTATTTTCATCACATGCCGGCGACGCTGTTCGGCCGGCCGGTGACGATTTCGCGCACCGGCTACACCGGCGAACGCGGCTACGAGATCTTCTGCAAGGGCGAGGACGCCGGACTCATCTGGGATACGATCCTGAGCGAAGGCAAGCCGATGGGGATCATTCCCACCTGTTTCACCACGCTCGATTACCTGCGGGTCGAGAGTTATCTCTTGTTCTATCCGTACGATATGTCCCAGATGTATCCCTTCGAGCACGACCCGCCGGGCGACAGCCTGTGGGAGCTCGGGCTCGATTTCACGGTGAGCCCCGGCAAGAACGATTTTCGCGGCGCCGATGCGCATGCGCGGCTCAAGGGCAAGGAGCGCTTCAAGATTTTCGGGCTGCTGATCGAGGGCAAGGCAGCCGCGGACATGGGCGATCCGGTCTACGCCGGCAACAAAAAGGTGGGCGTCGTCACCTGCGCCATGGTTTCGACCCTGACCGGCAATTCGATGGCGATCGCGCGTCTCGACGTGCCGGTCGCGGTACACGGCACCAAGCTCGAGATTCGCGGCAAGAACCTCAAGGGTCCGGCAACGGCGCACACGCTGCCGTTCGACGACGTGGAGAAGAAAAAACGTACGGCGGTGGGCTAAGGAGATCCCCATGCAAACCAAACTCTTGATCAACGGTATCCTGGTAAAAGGCGAAGGAACCCTCGAGCGCGTGCTCGACCCGGCGAGCGGCAAGTCCATCGCCGAGGTGCACGAAGCGAGCCGCGCGCAGCTCGATGCGGCCGTCGCCGCGGCCGAGGTGGCGGGCCCAGGCTGGGCGCAAACCGTGCCGAAGGACCGGGCGGCGCTGCTGCTGCGCCTGGCGGATCGCATCGAAGCCGATGGCCCCGCGTTCGCGAAATTGGAATCCGACAATGCCGGCAAGCCGCTCGCCGCGGCTTTGAACGACGAGATTCCCGCGATCGCCGATGTGTTCCGCTTCTTCGCCGCGGCCGCGCGCACGCAGCACGGCGCGTTGGCGGGCGAATATCTGCCGGGATTCACCAGCATGATCCGACGCGATCCGGTGGGCGTCGTCGCCTCGATCGCGCCCTGGAATTACCCCTTGATGATGGCGGCATGGAAGTTGGGACCGGCGCTCGCGGCCGGCAACACGGTGGTGCTCAAGCCTTCGGAGCAGACGCCGCTCACCGCCTTGAAGCTCGCCGAGCTTCTGGCCGAGCTCTTTCCCAAGGGGGTGGTGAACATCGTGTGCGGTCGCGGCGAGAGCGTCGGCGCACCCTTGGTCTCGCACCCCCGGGTGCGCATGGTCTCGCTCACCGGCGATGTGGCGACGGGACAGAAGATCCTGAGCGCCGCCGCGGGAAATCTTGAAGCGCACGCACCTCGAACTCGGGGGCAAGGCGCCGGTCATCGTGTTCGACGATGCGGACCTCGAGGCCGTGGTGGCGGGTGTGCGCACCTTCGGCTTCTACAACGCCGGCCAGGACTGCACCGCGGCGTGCCGCCTGTACGCCGGCGCCAGGATCTACGACCGCCTGGTCGCCGACTTGGGCGCCGCCGTACGCTCGCTCAAGGTGGGCACGCAGAGGGAGGAAGGCGTGGAAATGGGCCCGCTGATCTCCGCCGAGCAGCGCGCCCGCGTGGCGGGATTCGTGGAACGGGCGGCGGCCCAGCGGCACATCGAAGTGACCACGGGCGGCAAGGCGCGCGCCGGCGCCGGTTTCTTCTACGAGCCGACCCTCGTCGCGGGCACGCGTCAATCGGATGAGATCGTGCAGCGCGAGGTGTTCGGACCGGTGGTGTCGGTGACCCGCTTCACCGATGCGGACGATGCGGTCGCCTGGGCGAACGATTCCGAATACGGCCTCGCCTCCTCGGTGTGGACCAAGGATGTCGGCAAGGCCATGAGCGTCGCCGCGCGGCTGCAATACGGCTGCACCTGGATCAACACGCACTTCATGCTGATCAGCGAAATGCCCCACGGCGGCTTCAAGCGCTCAGGCTACGGCAAGGACCTGTCGGTGTACGCGCTCGAGGACTACAGCGTGCCGCGGCACGTCATGGTCAAGCTGTAGGCGCCGGCAAGCTAATTCGGCGCGATTGCCCGCTCCGCCTCTAGAATCTCGGATCTTCCGGGCTTGTCGGCGTGAGCGCAAACCTTCAACAGCTCGCGAAAATATCTTTGACTCGCATCGCGATTTCCGCTGAGCTGCGCGGCGTGCGCCGCTCCATAGAGCGCGCGAAAGCGTCCCGGCTCCTTCTTCAGCGTCGCTTCGAATTGCTCCAATGCCTGCGCAGGCTCGTTCATCTCCAGCAACATCTCGCCCAGCAGCTCGCGCGCCGGGGCCAGCGGCCCAGGCGTCACCGCGCTTTTCTCCGTCCCATCTTCCAGTTCCGCCGCCGACTTCATCTGCCGCAGCGCTTCCTCTTTTTTACCCTCCGCCAGCGCAGCCCATGCTTCGACCGCAAGCTCCTGGATTTCCACCTGCAGCGCCCAGTAGTTTTCGCCGGCCTTCAAGAGCCGCTCTCGGATCTGCTGCAGCGCTGTCGCTGACTCGTTCGCCGCCGCCGCTTGCCCCAGTCGCGCCGCGCCTAATCCGCGCGCGAACCACGTCATCGCATCCGTATAAGGAAACGGTGTCTCCCGCAGCGCGAGTTGCGCGGCCTGCTTCCAGTCCTGGCGTTCCAGCGCGTAGCGTGCCGGGATCGCCGCCAGCGCAAAATATCCAACCGAGGGGCCGCCGGCGCCGCTGATCACCGACCTTCGGATCGAAGCGTGATGCGATCTCCGGCAAGGAATCCACGATCCGCCCGCCGCCTCGTCCTGCCCGGTTTGCAGGTAGGCGTAAATTTCGTAGTCGCTGGCGTGCAACTCTTCCGCCGTCTGACCCTCGCGCCGCGCCGCCGCTGCCGCCGCGATGTTGCTGTCGATGGACTCTTGCCAGTAGCCCGTGCGGGTGAAGGTATGCGATGGCATGTGCAGCGCATGCGGCGCATCTGGCGCAATTTCCGAGTAACGCCGCGCCGCCACCAGCGCCCGCCCCGCCAGCGCCGGCACGTCGTAGGTATGGATGATGTAATGCGCCAGCCCAGGATGCGTTGGCTCTTCCTCGAACAATTTCTCGAGAATCGCTCCTGCCTTGAGCCGCCCGGCGTAGGTCTTGTCCGCAGGATCTTCCGAAGCCGCGAGCGCCAAGCGCGTAGAAGATTTGCGCCTCATGGTCTTCCGGATATTTCGCCGCGACCTCTTCCATGGCGTCGCGATAGGCGATCAAGCGCGCTCGCTGTGGCGTGTTCTCGTAGTCGCTGTACAACTTGCCGACGGCCGCGAGATACGCCCGTTCGCGCTCCGTCTTTGCGCCCACGGTCTTGCCGCGTTCCGCGCTCTCCCGCCCGGCCTGCAACTGGCTCTTGTCTTTCACTCCCGCCGCGAAAGGATTACTCCAATCGCTAAGCGCGATTCCCCAGTAGGCGATTCCGCACGTCGCGTCCTCCCCAGCACCGCGTTGAATCCTTCTATGGCACGGCTGAACTGGAAGGAATGCAGCAGCGCTACCGCCCGGTTGAATTCCTTCTGCGCCGCTTCGTTGCACGATGTGGCAAAGTGCACCGTTCCCAACTTCTCGCCATTCCCATGCTGATGCTCCTGCGCGAGGCCGCGCGACGCCACCAAGGCCAGCAGGAAACCCGCAACGAATATCACTCTGACCATTTCGCAAATCTCCCAATTCGTCAGCCGCGGCCGCAGGCCCTTAGGCGAGGGCGGTGGATCGATGGGCCCGAGCACGCCCTCGAGCGAGAGTCCGAGCGCCAGGAGCTTCCGCGTCATCGCCGGGCAGCATGTCGAATTCCAGGGCGACCGGCAGTCCCGCCGCCGTCAGGCCAGCCGGAAGCACGAGCGCCGGCGCACCGCCGCAGCTCGCGTGAACGGTGTTTCGCAGCATCGCTGTTCGAACGGTGATTGCCTCGCCGCGAACGGCAATGTCATCTTCGACGCCAATGGGCAGCGCCGGCGTCATCGCGGGCGGAAAGACCATGGCGGTCAGGCGATGCTCGCGGAAGTACGCTCGCGTCGCGGCGCGTAAAACTTCGAGCTCTGCGATGGCCCGTTGGTAGCGCTCATGGAGACGGCGTTCGCGCCGCCTGCGATGAACTGGGTGTCGAAGCGATGTCGCAGCGGAGCCCCGACTTGCGCGAGCAGTTGCTCGAAATCGACTCCCCTGGCGTATTCCCGCAGGTAAGCCTTCTCGGCGGCGACCACTTCGTAGCAAAGAATATCCATGGTAATCGCCAGGTCGGAATGCAACGGCGCCGGCAGATCGGCTCGAACCAACTCGATCCCGGCTTCGTGCAATCTTTGCATGGCGAGGGTTGCAACGCGTTCGACCTCCGGGTCGAGGCCGCTCCAAGCGACGTTAGGCACACCGAGGCGCACCGGTCGCAATGGTGTCGGCGCCATCGGCGTCGAATGCGGCCGCAGCACGCTGTCGAACAGGATCAAATCCTCGACGCTCCGCGCCATCGGCCCCAAGCTGTCGAGTCGCGGCGCGATCGGCATGACGCCGCTCACCGAGTAGCGGCCCGTGCTCGGGCGCAGACCCGCAATGCCGCATAAGGCGGCGGGCACGCGGATCGAGCACGTGGTGTCCTCGCCGACCGCGAGCGGCGTCATGCGCGCACTCACCGCCGCCGCGGAACCGCCGCTGCTGCCACCCGGACTGCGGGATGGATCGTACGGGTTGCGGCAGGCGCCGAAGGCCGTGTTGTTGCTGGTCACCCCAAGGCCGAGCTCGTGCAAATTGGTTTTGCCGAGCAGGAGCGCGCCACTCGAAAGCAGCGATTGAAGAATCGGCGCGTTCGCCGCGGGACGAAAATTAGCGAGCGCCGCGCTACCGGACGTCGTCGGAAGGTCGGCCGAATTGATGCTGTCTTTCAGCGGAATCGGTAACCCGTGCAGTGCGCCGAGTCTCGCTCCCTTCGCCCTCGCCCGGTCGGCGCCGCGCGCCGCTTCGAGCACCGCGTCCGGTTCTATAGATATGAACGCATTCAGATCGGTCCGCGCTGCGCAACGGGCCAGCAACGCCGTCGCATAGGTCTCGGCGGTGATCTCGCCTCGGCGCATCGCGCCCACGGCGCCCGCAGCGCCGAGCGATGACAGATCCGTCATCGCCTGATGATAAGCCATTTTTCGAACGGCTCGAGCGCGGCGCAAATTGCGACCTGCGTCACGCTTTTGACGGCTGCGATCGGCCGCCCAGCGTCGCCTCGCGGCGACATATTTGCTTGAATGCAATTGCGGCGATAATGAAGTCATACGCTGCGATGGCCGCCCGTCGCCGCATGTTCATGGCCCCCGGCGGGGCGAGGAGAAGGTCAATGTTTCGGCAATCGCGTTTTCTCGGGCTCGAACTATTACTCGCGGCGGCGACACTCAGTCTTGCCACGGTCGGCGGCACAGCCATTGGCCGGCGATGTGGCCGTGTCGATCACCGTCGGCCAGCCCGGATTCTTCGGCCAGATCAATATCGGCAACATTCCGCAGCCGCCAGTGGTCTATGCCCAGCCGGTGGTGGTCCAGCCGGCGCCGGAATTCGTGGCGGCTCCGCCGATCTATCTGCACGTGCCGCCGGGCCATGAAAAGCACTGGAGCAAGCATTGCGCCGAGTACCACGCCTGCGGCCGGCGGGTCTACTTCGTGCGCGATGACTGGTACAACAACGAATACGTGCCGCGATACCAGCACGAGCACGAGCATGAACACGGCGAGCCACGGTCATGGTGAGGGTCACGACGAGGGCCATGACCACGGCGAAGGACACGACCATCAGGACAATTGATCGACTGCGAAGCTGATTACTCAGCGTCGCCGCTGAGTAATCAGCTCGACAACTCCTGCAGATACCACGAGACGAAGCGATCCGCGTACGTCTCCTGCAGCGAGTAGGGACCTGGCTCGAAGAATCGGGAGTTGACGCCGGCCTGATTCATCTCGACGATTTTCTTGTCCTCCGCGCTGGTGGTCTTCCATAGCCAGGTCAGCCGCTCGACCTCGTAGTCCGTGCCTTCCACCGCGGCCTCATCGACCAGCCACAGCACTTCCATCTCGGTCCGGTCCACCGCTCGCGGAATGAAGCGATAAATGACCCCATGATCGGGGTACGCCAGAAAATCGCTCAAGGGACCGATGTCGAAATACGTCGAGTTGCCGTCCGACGCCGTAAACGACCCCATCAGCTTTCCGAGCGACTCGGCCGTCGTCGGTTGCGCTCAACTGCCCTTCGTAAAGCGCGCTGCGAAAGATGGAGATGGATTCCTGGCCGGCGCCGGCCGCACAGCCGTATCCATCCACATCGGGCACCACGATGCCGAGTATCTCCGCGCGCCGGCGCCCCGCACGCTCGACCTCGACGTTCATTTCCGGGGGGCGTGCATAGACATGGCGCTTCGCGTACTCCGGGTGCGCCGGCTGGCAGTGATAGCACTCCATGTAGTTCTCCACCGCGAGCTTCCAGTTGGCGGTGATCGAATACAGCTCGCGATGAGCCACCTTGGCGCGAGCCCAGCCGTACACGCCGGCCGATCGGATCAATGTCTCCTCAGCCGCCGCGAAGTCGAGCGGCTGCTCGGCAAAGGTCGTGAAAATCAAGCCTTCGACGACTCGCACCGGCAGGGATTTGAGACCCATATCGGAGCGCCGGAACGAGTCGGGCATGAGCCGGGCGACCAGCAGATTGCCCTCTAGATCATAGGTCCACGCATGGTACGGGCAGGTGAGGCGTCCGGCAGCCGCCTTGCCGGCGCGGCCGGTGCAGAGGCGCGATCCGCGGTGCCGGCACACATTGAGCAATGCGCGTATCTCGCCCGCAGGCGTTCTCGCGACGATCACCGACTCCTCTCCGAGGTCGACCACCAAGTACTCGCCCGGCCGGGCGATGCTGCTCACGTGGCCGGCGCAGAACCAATGCTTGAGCAGCATGCTCTGCATATCGCATTCGAATATCGCGGGGTCGGTGTAGAACTCGCGCGGCAGCGCATGACCCGGCCGCCGGCTCTGAATGAGTGCCGGCAGCTGTGCCGCGGCTTCGATGGATTTGCGCATCACCCCTTCTCCTTGGAATCACTCAAGGTCTTTCGAATCGACTATATCGCGCCCCCATCGCGAGGCCCACTAAGAGCGCGAGCGCCGCACCGCTCAAGAGCGCAGGCAAGCCGTTGCTCGGCCATTGATCCATGGCGATGCCCCCGAGGCTCGGTCCGATGACCCCGCCCAGGCAATACACAATGACGAACAGGGTATTCGCCGTCGGCAGATCCGCCGCCGAGAACTCGGCACCCAATAGGGCGATTCCCTGACTGTAAAAGGCGTACAGCGTGCCGCCCCAGATGAACAAGAGTGGCCACAGCAGCAGCGGCGTGCCGAACAGCGGCTGCAACAGCAACGGCCCGAGGAAACTCAGCAGGGCACAGATCCCGAGCATGAAGCGCCGGCCGAACCGATCGGCGAGCAGCCCGATCGGCACCTGCAGCACCACATTGCCCGCCATGAATACCGCGAGCAGAAGCAGAGCCGTACGCTCGGGAAACCCCGCATGCAGCCCAAACAGCGGCAACAGCGTGAAATCCGCCGATTCGACCAATCCCGCCACCAACGCCGCCATCATCACGAACGGGGCAGAGCGTACCGCGCCCGCCAGCGAGCGCAGCGGCGTCATGGGCTGCGCCGCGCCCTCAACGCCGCGCAGCAGGGCAAGCGGCGCGAGCGTCACCACCAAACCGACGGCTCCGACCACGAACGGCTGCCAACCGCGGGTACCGGTGAATTCCAGCAGGATCGGCCCGGCAATGGTGCCGATCGAGAACACCGTGCCGTAGATGCCCATGACGGTGCCGCGCGATTCGTCCCCGCTCACGTTGTTCATCCAGATTTCGCTGGCGACCCACGACAGCCCGAGCGCGCAGCCGCTCAAGAATCTCAAAAACAGCCAGGAGCCGACGGTGGGCCATATCGGCATGATGGGCAGGATCAGCGCGGCGATGGCGATGCCGGCGATGACGCAGCGTTTCAACCCGAAGCGGGCGATGACGCGCGGATACAGCGGCCCGAGCAGAATCACCGCGATCAAGCTCGAGGCCGTCACCGCTCCGATGTCGAAGCTCGAGTAGCCGGCGCGGCTCAAGGTGAAAGCGATCAGCGGCGGCTGGAAGCCGAAGATCATGCCGACGCCCAAGCTCGAGGAGAACACCGCCGCGAGCGTCAGATGTCGCGAGGCTTGCTTCAAGGACGGCGCAATCGATGCATGAGGTCACCTTGAGTTCAATCGAACGGCTGCGCCATTTTTACAACAGATGCGCGTGGCAACTCAGGTGCCTGTTGTGCAATAAACTTGCGTGTGGGTAAACCCTATGTTACGAATTGACCCTGCCGATCACAAGGGGATCGCCAACAGGCGCGGCCGGGATGCCAAAGTCCGCCACAAACGCGGGCGCATGCGCTTTTAGGTAATTGCCTGACCGCGGCCGTTCGATGTGCTGATCAAGGGAGAAGACAAATGAAAAATGCGTTGTGTGCCGCAGACACGGCCGCGTTCCTTGCTTCTTCAATCCTCTCCGCGCTCTTAGGCGCCGCTCTGCTTCTCGGCGCGGCGATGGCCGACCCGGCGGGCCCTGCAAATCCCGCGACCCGCGACTCCCACGGCCAAAGGCGGAACCGAATTGGAAGAGATCGTGGTCACCGCCGAAAAGCGCGAATCGACGGTTCAGGCCACGGCGATCAGCCTGACGGCGCTCAGCGCCGGCGATCTCTTGCAACAGAACATCACGGTGCCGGAGGATTTGGTCGGCAAGGTGCCTGGTATCTCGCTGCGCACCTCGGGTCCAGGTCAGACGGAGTACGAGGCGCGAGGCCTGTCAGCGGGCGGCGGTGCCGCGGCGACCGTCGGTTTTTACCTCGACGAGACGCCGATATCGGCGTCGGCGATTGCGCTCAACGGCCGTACCGTCATCGATGCCGACCTTTTCGATCTGAACAATGTGGAAGTGCTGCGCGGCCCGCAGGGCACCCTGTACGGCTCGGGCTCGATGGGCGGCACGATCAAGCTCGTCACCAATCAACCCAAACTCGGCGCGTTCGAGGGGGCGACGGACGCGAGCGTCTCCCAGACATCCGGTGAAGGTAGCACGAACGGCAGCGGCAGCCTGATGCTGAACCTACCGCTGGGCGATATCGCGGCTTTGCGCACGGTCACCACCGCAAAATACATCAGCGGCTGGATCGATCGCATCGTTGCTCCGCCCGGTGAGTTTCCACCCCCGACCAACCCGGGCGGCGTTCCCGGAGCGCCGCCCTTGTGCGGCCTCATTTACTGCACTCGTGGCGATGTCGCCAACGCACCCGTGCAGACAGTCGTTAGGGGTGCCAACTTGGAGCGATATGCATCGGCGCGAGCGACACTGCTCGTGAAACCCTCCGACGCTCTATCGGTTGCGACCACGTTGTTGTATCAGCGCATCGATGCCGACGGCTATAACGCCTATCAGCAGCAACCCGGCGCACTGGCGATCTATCAGCCCTATAACCAGCCGGAGCCGTACTATGACTCCTTCAAACTGGCGAGCATGAAAGTCGAGTACAACTTCGGCCCCGCAACGCTCACATCCGCCACGAGCTACACGACGCGCTACGTCATGCAGTCGGACGGATTCGACCGAGTCTCTGCAAAACGTCTTCAACACGACGCACTTGGTCAACGGCGTTTACGTTGCAAATTACATCCAGAGTCTCTATGTCGAAGACGATCCGACCTCGCAGTTCGCCGAGGAATTGCGCCTGACTTCAAAGAATTCGGGCGCCTTGCAATGGGTCGGTGGCCTCTATTACTCGAAGCTCGACTCCGGATACATCACGCACAACCAAGAACCCGGATGGGTAGGCGTACTGTCGTGCGGCGCGGCGGCCGCGGCCGGTCCCGTCTCCGGTTCCTGTCCGAACAACTTCCCGGTTCTCCCGTATTCCGCCACCAGCCTCTATCGGTATCCCAATGCTGCATTACCCCAGTACCCCAACGCGCAGGCAGCCAATCCGAACGGCGTCGTATTCGACGACAACAATGATGAGATCCTGAAGCAGGCCGCCATTTTCGGCGAGGCGACGTATAAGTTCACGGATGCTCTCAAGCTGACGGGCGGACTCCGCGTCTACTACTTCCAAGTGAATTATCATGCCAAACAGGCCGGCTTCGGAACGGCCTCTGGGAACCAGGATGCCCAAATCATCATGGAAAGCTTCAACAATAATGCGACTCTGCCGAAGCTAAACCTTTCCTACGAGCCGAACCCGGACCTGACGGTGTACGGCACGATCGCCAAAGGGTCGCGGCCCGGCGGCGTCAATCTGCCCCTGCCGCTGCCGAGCCCTGAGGTGCTCGCGGTCAATAAGAACGCCATCAACTGCGCCGCCGGCGCGGTGAGTGTGAACTCGCAGCCGAGTTACTCGCCTGACTCGGTGTACAGCTATGAGGTCGGCGAAAAGGCGAGATTCGCCGATCGGCGCATCACCGTCAATTCGGACTTTTACTACATCAAATGGGTCCATATCCAGCAGGTGCTCGACCTCACCTGCGTCTATCCCTACGATACCAACGCCGGCAATGCAAAATCCTATGGCCCCGAACTTGAAGTGTCGGCCCTGGTGGCTCCAGGACTCACGCTGGATGTAAACGGTGCCTACAACACGGCGGTGATCAACGACCCGACGGCCGCCGCCGTTGCCTCTGGAATAGTGCCCGGAACACGCGTTCTCAACGTGCCGAGGTACACGGCCAACGCGGCAGTGAATTACCAGGTGCCGATCACCGACCAATTGAACGGCTTTTTTAACCTCTCCGTCACCACGGTAGGGTCGGTCAGAGACCAATCCGGGTATCCGCAAATTCTCCCGCCGTACACCCTCACGGATGCGCGTGCGGGCGTCAACAGCGGCCCTTGGGGCGCTTACCTATTCGGTACCAACCTCACCAACAGGATTGTGGAGCAGAGCATCAACAACACCAACTTTGCCTGGACCACCTTCGCCATCACGCGAGTCTCGACCAATCAGCCGCGCACCATCGGTCTGGATTTCCAGTACAAATTCTGAGTGGAGGCAGCCGGTGGTGGCGTAGTTCTGGGTGTGGGCGAACCCTTGGTGTAGGACCATCCGGGGGCGCAAGCCCCCCGATTTTCGTAATATGGCGCCCGTGAGCCCTGCGGGCGCGGGATAATGCACGAGACGCGGGCCATCTAAGAGCCGCGCGATTCATCGAGGGAGGGCAAGCCACCATGACCCACAATTCCGGCAAGGCGGCCGATCAAGACGCCGAACAGCTGCGCGCCTTGGGCTATGTCTCGCATTTCGACCGCTCGATGTCGAAGTGGGAGAATTTTTCGTTGGGGTTCACCTACCTCTCGCCGGTGGTCGGCGTGTACACGCTGTTTGCCACTTCCTTCGTGGCCGGCGGCCCGCCGATGTGGTGGAACTACATCGGGGTAGGCATCGGGCAGCTCATGGTGTGCCTGATCTTCGGCGAAATCGTTTCGCAGTTTCCGATCTCCGGCGGACTTTACCCTTGGGCGCGCCGGCTCGTCGGCAAGCGCTGGGCGTGGATGGCCGGCTGGGTCTATGGCTGGGCCCTGTGCTGCACCATGGCGGGCGTCGCCACCGGCGTCGCGCCCTATCTTGCGCAGCTGTTTGGGGTTCAAAGCTCGCCGGTGGCGACCACCGCGATCGCGCTCATTCTCATTGTCATGACCACGGTGCTCAATTTGAGCGGCACGCGCCTCCTGGCGCGGGTCGCGATGTTCGGGTTCATCTGCGAGTTGGTCGGTGCCATCGTGGTCGGCGGCTATCTGCTGCTCTTTGCGCGCCATCAGCCGTTGAAGGTCATGCTCGACACCTCGTTCGTACCTACCGAGGGACATTATTGGCCGGCCTTTCTCGCCTCCTCGCTCGCCGCCATGTTCTGCTATTACGGCTTCGAGGCCTGCGGCGACGTCGCCGAGGAAACTCCGGATCCGGGCCGCATGATTCCCAAAGCCATGCGCATGACCATCTATATCGGCGGAGCGGCCGCCATCTGGGTATGTCTTGCGTTCGTGCTGTCGATCTCCGACATCGGCGCCGTGATGTCGGGCAAGGACACCGATCCCATCGTCACCCTGCTGCGGGCCGCGATGGGCGAAGTCGGGTTTCGCGCCGTGATCGTGGTGGTGCTGGTGTCGTTCATATCCTGCCTGTTAAGCCTGCAGGCCGCCGCCAGCCGTCTGGTCTTCGCCTACGCGCGCGATCAAATGATCTTCGGCAGCAAATACTTTGAGCCGCATGTCCGCGGGACGCCACGTGCCGGCCAACGCGCTCCTCGTGATGGGGGCGATACCGGCGGTGATCGCCCTCTCCGCGCTCTGGCTGCAGGATGCCATCGCCACCATCGTCAGCTTTGCGGCCGTCGGCATCTATATCGCCTTCCAAATGGTGGTGCTCGCCGCGCTGATCGCGCGCGCCATGGGTTGGCGCCCGTCGGGGGACTTTAAACTCGCGGGCTGGGGATGGTTCGTGAACCTGATCGCGCTCGCCTACGGCGTCGGCGCCATCATCAACATTCTATGGCCGCGCAGTCCCAACGACCCGTGGTACGTCAACTACGGCATGTTGGTGACCACCGTGGGCATCTTGGTTCTCGGAAGTATCTACATGATCATGGCCAAGCCCTACGAGCACGGCCAGGCGCCGGCGGGGGATGCGCATCGCTTGGGGTCGGGACAGACGTCCCCGGGTGCGGCCATCGAAACGATCGGGTGAGAGGGTGTCCGGACGCGGCTTCTTACGGATAAGGGCCCGCGGTCGCGTCATTGCCCCCATCGACGCTCAAGTTCGTGCCGGTGACATAGCTCGCGAGGTCCGAAGCCAGGAAATGCACGCAACGCGCGACTTCGCTCGGATGGGCCAAACGCCGCATCGGAATTCCGGCGGCGAGCTCGCGCAGATTCTCGGCGATATCGCCGCCCCGCTTGGCGAGGATCTCATCGACCATGCGGGTGTGGATCTCGCCCGGACACACCGAGTTGACGCGAATATGGTCGCGAGCGTGATCGAGCGCCATGCAGCGCGTGATTTGCACCACCGCGCCCTTGCTGGCGCAGTACGCCACGTGATTCGGCTCGCCGTTCAACCCCCATTCCGAAGCCACGTTGACGATGGCGCCGCCGCCCGCGAGTTTCATGTGCGTGACCGCCGCGCGGCTCATATAAAAAAGAGCGTTCACGTTCACCGCCATGGTGTCGAGCCATTGCTCGTCGGTGGTCTCGAGGGCGTTCGCGGTGTACAGGATGCCGGCATTGTTCACGAGCACATCGAGTCCGCCCAGACGCGCGATCGTGTCGGCAACCAGCCGCTCACAGGCGCCGGCGGCGCGCAAATCCGCCGCGCTGAATGCGGCCTTGCCGCCTGCGGCGGCGATCGAGGCGACCACCGATCGGCCTCTTTCGGCATGGCGGCCGCAAACCATGACGGCGGCGCCGGACTCCGCGAAGGCGCGCGCGCACGCCTCGCCGATGCCGCTGGTCGACCCGGTGACGAGAACCACTTTTCCGGCAAAGCTCATGTCAGCACACTCCGCAAGTCAGAATTTGCGCCCCTTAGGCACCAGTATAGTCACCGGCAGCGCAACGGATGGCGCCCTTAGGCTTTAAGTTGAGGTAAACCATGGCTCGAGATCCCAAGCATGATGTGTTGTTCGAGGCGGTCACACTCGGACCGAAAAAAACCCGCAATCGCTTTTGGCAGACTTCGCATTGCGCGGGTCCCGGTTCGGAGCGGCCCGGCGCCCAGGCGCATTTTCGCGGTATGAAGGCTGAAGGCGGCTGGGGTGTGGTGTTCACGGAATACTGTTCCATCCACCCGGAGTCGGATGAGTATCCCTACACGTCGGCGCGCATTTGGGATCAGGGGGACGTCGTGAACTTGGGCTACATGTGCGAAATCGCGCACCGTCACGGCAGTCTCGCGGGCATCCAGCTCTGGTACAGCGGCGGCAATGCGCCCGCGCTCGAGTCGCGCGAGGTCGGGCGCAGCCCGAGTCAATGGCTGTCGCCGTTTTTCGCCACGCGCTCGGTGTACGGCTATGAAATGGACGACTTGGACATCCGCGCCGTCATCAACATGTACGTCGAAGCCGGCAAGCGCGCCGAGCAGGCCGGCTTCGATCTGCTCGAGGTCTCCGCCGGCGATGACACGCTGCCCATCCAGTTCCTGGAGCCGCGCTTCAACCGGCGCACCGATCACTACGGCGGCAGCTTCGTCAACCGCTCGCGCTTCTTCATCGAGCTGCTACACGCGCTCAAACGCGCACTGGGAGACCGCTGCGCCATCACCACGCGCTTCGAGATGGATACCCTGCACGGCCCCGAGGGCGTCGAGGCGCATGAAGATGCGGTGCGCCTCCTCGAGCTGTTTCGCCGCGAAGGTGTGGTCGATGCCGTGGCGCTCAAGATCGGCGATTACGCGGAATGGGGCGAGGATGCGGGCGTGTCGCGCTTCCGCAAATCCGGCTGGATGACGCCCTTCATCAAGCAGGGCAAATCGATTCTGGGGCCGGGCATACCGGTAGTCGGCAACGGGCGGCTCACCAGCCCCGACGACATGGTGGCCTTGATCCGCGCCGGCGTGCTCGACATCATCGGCGCCGCGCGCCCCTCGATCGCCGATCCGTTCTTGCCGACCAAGATCTCCGAGGGCCGCCTAGAGGATATCCGCGAGTGCATCGGCTGCAACATCTGCGTCTCCAAGTTCAACCAGTGCGGCCAGATCATGTGCACGCAAAACATGACCATCGGCGAGGAGTACCGCCGCGGCTGGCATCCGGAGAAATTCACCCAAACCGCGAGTCCCTGCAGCGTGCTCGTGGTCGGCGGTGGGCCCGCGGGAATGGAGTGTGCGCGCGTCCTCGGCGAGCGCGGCTACACCGTGCACCTGCGCGAAGCCGAGAGCGAGCTCGGTGGTCACTGGAAATCGATCGCGACGCTGCCGCGGTTGAGCGAATGGAGCCGCGTGATCACCTACCGGCAGACCCAGCTGCGCAAGCTGAAGAGACATGTCGAGGTGCATCTCGGAGTCGGCAAAATGACGGCCGATCACGTGCTGCAATACGGTGCCGACCGGGTGGTCATCGCCACCGGCTACCACTGGTGCGCCGACGGCCGCGGCGCCAATGACGGGCCCATTCCCGGCGCCGACTGTTCATTGCCGCATGTGCTCACGCCCACTCAAGTCATGCAGGGCAAACCGGTGCCCGGCAAACGCGTGCTGGTTTTGGACGGCGATGGGCATTTCATGGGCATCACGCTCGCCGAATTAATGGCCAATCAGGGCAAAGAGGTCACTTACGTCTGCGATGCCTCCGATGTCGCCGAATACGGCAATTTCACCATGGAGTCGGCCAACAACAAGCGCCTGCTGTTCGAGAAGGGCGTGAAAATCTATTGCAACCACTGGGTCGAGCGTATCGGAGCCGGCAAGATCCGCCTCACCTATCTATATAAATTCGGCCCGGATCTCGTGGGCCCGAGCACCGGGCGCGTGCCGCGTCGTGACAACGGCGGCGAGTTCGATTTGGAAATCGATGCCGTGATTCTGGTGACCGGGCGCTACTCCGAAGATCGGCTGTGGCGCGAATTAAAGGCGCGCAAGGCCGAATGGGCGGCGAACGGGATTCAAGACATCTTCCGCACCGGGGACTGCAAGGCGCCGGCGCAGCTGAACCAGGCGATGTGGGACGCGCATCGGCTGGCGCGCGAATTCGATAGCCCTCACCCCGCCTACCCGCTACCCTGGATCCGCGAACGTCAACTGTGGGGAGGCGCCACCATCCCCAAATTGGGCGACCCGCGAGTGCGCGTCGAGCCTTGAGCGACGGGCGCGGCGGATTAACGGCTGGAAAAGGTACACCTGATGGCTCAAACGAACCCGACGACGGCAATCCCCGGCAAGAACGAACTCAGTCGTTCACTCAAAGGCCGCCATCTGACCATGATTTCGATCGGCGGAATCATCGGCGCCGGACTGTTCGTGAGCTCGAGCACCTCGATCATCGCCGGCGGGCCCGCGAGTTTCATCAGCTATGCCATTACCGGTTTGCTGATCCTGCTGGTGATGCGCATGTTGGGGGAAATGGCCACGGCGCTGCCGAACGTGCGCTCGTTCACCGAGTTCGCCCGCGCCGGCTTGGGCGAGGGCGCAGGATTCATCGTCGGCTGGCTGTATTGGTATTTTTGGGTGCTGGTGGTGCCGGTCGAGGCCATTGCCGGCGCGAAAATCCTGCAGCTCTGGCTGCCGCTGTCACCCCTGCAAATCGGTTTGGGGCTGATGACCATCATGACCGGCGTCAATCTCATGTCCGCGCGCTCCTATGCCGAATTCGAGTTTTGGTTCGCCTCGATCAAAGTGGCCGCGATCCTCGCGTTCATCGCCATCGCCGGCTCGTACGCGTTCGGCTTGAGCTCCCCGCACGGCGCCACCTTCGGCAATCTCGTGGATCACGGCGGCTTTACGCCGCACGGTTGGATCGCGGTGCTTGCGGCCGTGCCCACGGTGTTCTTTGCCATGACGGGCGCGGAAATCACCACCATCGCCGCCGCCGAGTCGGCCCAGCCCGGCCGGGCGGTCGCCCGTATGAGCACCGCAGTGATCTGGCGCATTCTCATTTTCTACGTGGGCTCGGTGTTCTTGATCGTGACGGTGACCCCCTGGATCACGGTGCGCTCGGGCGAGTCGCCGTTCACCCTGGCGCTCAACACCATGCACGTTCCCTGGGCCGGAGCGATCATGAGCGTCATCATCCTCACCGCTGTTCTCTCTTGTTTGAATTCGGCGTTCTACGTGAGCTCGCGGGTGATGTTCATCTTGGCGGATCGCGGCGATGCGCCCCAGTCGCTGGTCAAGTTGAACAAGCGGCGTGTGCCGGTAGCCTCCGTGCTGATGGGCTCCTTGGCGGGTTTTCTCGGCATCATCGCGGCCACCGAGGCACCGCAGGCCGTCTTCGATTTCCTGGTGAGCTCCTCGGGCGCGCTGATCGTGTTCGTCTACATGACGATCGCGGTGGCGCAGATCCGCTTAAGGCTGCGCCGCGAACGAGCCGGTGAACCCGTGCCCGCGGTGACGATGTGGCTCTTTCCCTGGTTGAGCTACGCGGCCATCGCCGGCATGGGCGCGGTGATGATCGCCATGGCGTTCACGCCCGCCCTGCAGCAGGATTTCAAGGCCAGCTGTCTCACCCTGGTGGTGGCAATCGCCGCTTACTTGGTCGTCAAGCGCGTGCGCCAGCCGCGCAATGCACCCTATCCCGCCGCGCCGTGAGCGCCAATAAGGAACATGCCATGCCGATCGAACGCCGGCACACGGGCCCACGAATGTCCCAGGTCGTGATCTATAACAAGACCGTGTACCTCGCCGGTCAAGTGGCAACCGCCGCGGCGGGCAAGAGCGTCGCCGAACAGACCAAGGATATCCTGGCGACCATCGATACTCTGCTGGCGGAGGCGAAAACCGACAAGAGCCGCCTGCTATCAGCCACCATTTGGCTCACCGACATGGCGACGTTTGCGCAAATGAACCAGGTCTGGGACCGTTGGGTGAAACCGGGCGCCGCGCCCACACGGGCCACCGTCGAGAGCGCGCAATTGGCGGCGCCGGAGTACAAGATCGAAATAGCCGTGATTGCCGCCCAGCCTTGAGGCCACGCGGTCTTTAGCGCGGATAGATCACCGGAAGATCCGGCGCGTCGAATGGCGCACCGCCACCTCGGCGGCGGGAATTGGACGTTCGAACGCTATGCGGACAAACAGTCCGACCGAGCGACCGAGTGCGGCGCCTTGGTTCTGCCGCTGCCGAAGTAACCGGAGGTAATGACGATGTCTGAAGCACCCGGCGCAAATTTAGAGTTGGCGATCGTCCTACCGCTCGGCGTCGTGGTCAATCAATTGATGCGGATCGAGGCGCACTTGCGGCTCCTCAACATGAAGACATTGGACTTCGCAGAGGAATGCTCGCAGGCACCCTTCGCCGGACCGATCGCAGCCAATCTCGAACAAATCCACGACGTTCTCGACTCGATCAGGCGCCTGGTTGCGGATATTGAGGCCGACGTTCGGCCAAGATCCGCGGACGCGGCTCGATCCCCTCGAAAATCGCCATCCGATTGGGACGACTGATGCCGGCGCGGCAGCGCTAGGTTCGAGTTGCGAGCGTAAAATTGGTAAAATCGGGCGGAGCCCAAACCGGAGAAACCGCATGAAACTGCTCATCAATACGATCATGCTCGCATTCTGTATCGGCACCGCCTGGACTGTCGGGGCGCTGGCCGCTGGCGCTGTAAAGATCCCTGCTTCTTCGATCCCCGCTGAAAATCTCGTGCAGCCGGCGAGTCTCGCCGCAACCCTACAGGCAAACTCGGGGCCGCGGCCGATCATTCTCCATGTCGGCTTCCGCAAACTCTTCGATGAAGCGCATATCGTCGCCGCCGAGTACGTGGGCGAAGCTGACGAGAGCGAGGGCCTTGCTGCGCTGCGAGAGCGTGTCGCCAAGCTGCCGAAGGATTCCGCCATCGTCATCTACTGCGGATGCTGCCCCTGGAATAAGTGCCCGAACATGGGTGCCGCCTTCTCGGCGTTGCAAGCGCTCGGTTTCAGCAATGTCAAAGCCTTGTATATCGCCAAAGATTTCGGCACCGACTGGGTTGATAAGGGCTATCCAGTTTCCACCGGCGGTTAGAATCATGCCGCCGCTGCGGCGTGCCCTCGGTGTGGCCTCGCTCTGCGCCTGCCTGACGATGCCGATGGCGGCATCGGGGGAGACAGGCGAACTGGCCGGGCGGCTGAACAGCATCGCACCGGATTTCACGCGCATCGACCTGTCGGGCCGGCCGCTGCGACTTGAACAATTCAGGGGTCGGGTCGTACTGCTGAACTTCTGGGCAACCTGGTGCGGCCCCTGCATCGAAGAGATCCCGGTCTTCTCGCGCTGGCAACGCCGATATGGCGATGCACGACTGCAGGTCATCGGTGTATCGATGGATGACGAGGAAGCCGCCGTTAAGCGATTTCTCGCAAAGCATGACGTTCCTTACCCGGTCCTGATGGGGGACGCGAAGCTCGGCAAATCATTCGGCGGAGTTTATGGACTACCGCAGAGTTTTCTGATCGATGCACACGGTAGAATTGTTTTTCGCAACGTAGGCGACTTGAATCTCGAGGCATTGCGGTTGCAGATCGAGGACCTGATCAAAATCCACTGAGCCAGCGATCGGCGTTGCCGGCACCGATTGGCATCCCTCTATCCCCAATTCCGGGGGATAACCCTGTGCACATCGCAGCGCACTACTCAAAAACCAACTACGCAATCAAGCCCTTGCACCAGTTGCCGAACATTTGATCACCCCACTACCCCAAACGCAAACCGCAACTGAACCGCGATGGCTCAAAGGACGCTTTCGAGGTCTAACCGATAATGGTCAGAAGCCGGCAATCCACGTGCCACATCTCCTTTATCGACCGTCGATGTGCTGAAGCGTAAAAGACTTTGGCAGCAAAAAGGCAATCTTCTTACGGCACGATCTCAACGGGCGTCGGGCCTGCGGTCAGATCCCACACATCCTGCAAATCCTCATCGGATAGAGCAATGCACCCGTTGGTCCAATCGCGTGTTTTGTAATAGGAGACTGGCTTAGTGGGTCGATTAGGCTCTCCGTGGATAAAGATATTTCCGCCAGCGGGTAAGTGCAGCGCAGAGGATCGCTTCCGATCCGCAGGGCTCGGGTAGGAAATGTGCAGCGCCTTGAAGTAATGGCTGTGCTCCTGACGAAAATCGATGATGTAGCTGCCTTCGGGAGTGCGAAAGTCCCATTCGCGCTCTTTAGCGCCGGTTGGACTGAGACCAAGGGCAATTCGATAACTGCGCAGCGGCTGATTATCGCGCAGTAAGTAGAGCTTACGTTCGTGTTTGACGATGAGAATGGTATCCGCGCGCAGCGTGGTCGGGATCGAGCGAGCGGAGCTCTGTCCAGCGAATCCCAGTAACAGTACGACAGCAAGCACGAGAATGCCGTCGCTCCCGGCGAGTCGCCGATCGTCGCGGTTTGAAACGTGAGTTGACATATGCTCGCAGATAGTCACTCGTTAAGAGATGCAACTACCTTAGCGAAATCGCGGTTTTTGGAACTCGGGTGTAGATCCCAATTGAGCGCAAAATCCTCGCAAGCATCGCGCCGTCACGATGAAGTCCGACACACTTCACATGACTTATTGAGGCACACCCCAGGCGCACGCGATCATTGCGCGCACGCGGGCGAATAAGCGCCCGCTACAGCCGCCACAGGAGTGGGCGGGGTTATGTTGCATTCATCGCTGTCTTGTCAACAGCGCCGCGGCAACGGGTTGGATTCGCAAAATCGGCGCAGCAATGCGCTTGATGACCGCCCTACTCCGTCAGATGCCTTTGGGCGTTTCGCCGATGACGGGTTGCCCGGCCTTCCAAATCGTCGAGTACGAGATCACGGACGCCGCTGGATTTCAAACCTATATCAAAGGTGCAGACGCCATTCACAGTTCGCGCGTTTTCTTGGCTCGTCATACCAAGGGTACGTCCCTCTCAGGTGAACCGCCGAAGTGGATCCGGATCCTTCAATACCCGAGCCTCGCGGATGCGCTGGCCTTCGATTCCTCCCCTGAATACGCAGCACTGAAGCCCATCCGTGATAAATCAACCAAGTGGCGCTCCTCTGTGGTGAAGGGACTGCCAAATTAGTAGGATCGCTCGCGGTATGATTCGATAATCTGGTGCCGCCGCTGACGCAAGGCCAAAATCTCGATTATTGAACACCCTCGCGACGCTGGGGTGCGCGATGATAAATTAGCGGTTCATCGAAGCGCTGTAGACTGGAGAACAGATCAGTGGACGCCGTACGCTGTGTTGATTGCGGATATCTATCCAGGCGCGCACGAATGCAAAATGGAGGATGGCGCGCACACGAGGGTTATCACGAAGCCGATACCGTTTTTCGAAAGAATCCCAGCGAGTCCTTTGATTTCGTCCCCGGCGAATCAAACGCCGTGAGCAGGGGGGAAATAGGCTGCTATCGCCAAGCCGCAAATCTACCTGGTGAGATCAGCGCTGTGCGTGAAGCGAAACGCATCTCCGCCGTTGATCCTGCCCAGGAGGTAATCAATCGCTCTCGGCAATGTTCGAAATTTTTCCTATATGAGCCCGGCGTCGACCCGCCCGGGCATTTTGTTGAAGAAAAGGCAACCGCGCTTGAGGATGATCGAAGGCGATTTGAAAAGACACTTGCTGATTTTCAAGTGAAGCTGTCCGCCCTCGAGGGTCGCCAAAATTGGCGTTTAGGCGTTTACGCCATAATAATCACGCTGATCATCGGATGCGTTCAGATATGGGCATCCGCGATAGCGATGTCGCCGGATGCGATCGGCATAAACTTTGGACGCCGAGTACTTGCGTACACGCAGACCGTCGCATCTTGGTTCAATCGGACATTTTGAATTCAGCTCGAGCGACGAGATGGCCGCTGCCATGTTGGCCGTCCGATCATGGGAATTTTCGCAGATCACTCATTTGCGCCGCAGGCGCGGGTCGCCGCCGCGAGGCGCGTCTCGGCGGTCGCGACCATCGCCTTGAAGCGCGGATCATCACGCAGGGGATCGAGGTCCGGATCGGCTTTGGCGTGGTTCAAGCAAGCCAATGGCCATCGTTTCGAAGACCGGATCGAGCAGTTCAAGTGCGTCGTCCGGCTGCCTTCAAATAAGTCGTCAGAGCTGCAGGCAAAGTTGTAGCGCGCGTTCATATTGTCCGGATCAATCAGCAGCGCACGGCTGATCCAATCCTTGGCACGTTCCGCCTCCCCCAGAGTCGCAAGAGCAATGGCGCCGTAGGCCATGGCCGTTCCGTTGTTCGGATCCTGCGCCAGTGTCTTTTCGGTTCGGGAGAGCGTGATTTGCGCGACTCGCAGAGCGGCCTGGGAATTTCCCAGTGCGGTGTAACAGGTGAGCAGCATGGAACCGGAATTCAGATCCGTTTCCATCAGAGTCATTGATTTTTCGTAATAGCGAATGGCCTCATCCAGCCGTTGCTGACTGAATCGCAAATACGCGGCCGCTCTGTTGACCTCGTAGGACTCGGGGTCCAGACGCACGGCGACATCGATTTCGGCGGCCGCCTCATCGTGACGACCGTGCTGGGACAAGATTCTGCGCCTTGACGGCGTGCGCTTCGGCCAGATTGGCATCGAGCGCGAGCGCCCGCTCAGCCGATGCCAAGCCGTCATCGACTTGTCTGCCGCTGGACGAAGCGCAAGTTCATCTGCCCAATGGCCATGAGCGCCCAGGCGCGCGAATAGCTGGGATCGATTTCGATGGCGCGCCTGCACAGGCGGATGATCGCTTCCGTCCGCCGGGCATCGGCTTCATGGCCGGTGACGTAGGACTGTCGCGCCATGAGATAGAGATTGTAGGCCTCGACATTGTCCGTGCCGCGCTGCTCGATCGCCTTCTTCTCTTCGGGCAGGAGCTTGAGTTTCAGGGCCTTGACGATGGCTTCGGAGATTTCGGCCTGCAGCGCGAAGATGTCGTTCAGGTCGCGATCGTAGCGCTCGGCCCAGACGTGATCGTTGCTCGCACCGTCGACCAGCTGGGCGGTGATGCGTACGCGGCCTCCCGCTTTGCGCACGCTGCCTTCCAGCACGTGGCCGACCTTCAGTTCGCGCGCGAGTTTCGGAACATCAACATGCTTACCCTTGTACATAAAGGCACTGTTGCGCGAAACGACTGCCAGTGCCGAAACCTTGCTCAGGTCGGTGATGATGTCCTCGGTGATGCCGTCGCTGAAGTACTCCTGCTCCTGATCGCCGCTCATGTTGGCGAAGGGCAGCACGCAGATCGCGACGCGCGGAGCGGCGGCGGATGCAGATGACGCCGACTTGGCGGCCGACTTCACCGATTGATGCGCGCGTTGACGCTCGATGACGGCTCGCAGCGAACGAAGCAGTTCCTGGAACGGTGCGCTGGCGGGGTCCTCTCCCCACTTGTCGAGGTCCGTGGTTTGAATCGCCCGCACGTCGATCGGCAGACGAGCCTCTTCGAATCGCACCGGGACCAGGATGCCGCGCTCGGCCGCATCGCGCGCCTCGCCGCGCACCCAGCGGGAGGCCACGGATGTCGGGGTCCAGACCACCAGCACGGCACTGGCGGCCTCGAGCTCCGCGTCGATCTGGTCGTCGAACTGCTGGCCGGCAGCAATCGCCGGGTCCCACCAGACCGACCAGCCCTTCGCCTCGATCGCGGCCACGAGCGGCGCGACGCGCGCCTTGTCGCTGCGGGCGTAGGAAACGAATACGTCGGCCATGCGCGCTGAACCTCAATTTGCGGTGGTCGCCGCAGGTCAACTGCGGCACCGATAGCTTACCCTGCGCGGGCCCGGTATTGCACTGTGCGCGATTCGGGCGGTTCGCCGCCCTGTCTCAGCTTGATTCGGTTAAACCGGACGCCGTCTCCCAAGTGGGCCTGCATGGCCGCCCAGCGATCGGCACGCGAGGCCCGACGCCTGCGTTGTCGCGCACAGCTCATCGACCGTGGTTGCCATCGCGAAGCGCATCCGCGAACATGCGTGCTGACCCACAAGGATTTTGAAGCATGCCCGAGAGCGGCGATTCGACGATCACCCAGCCGGCACGGCCGATTGCATCGGATGCTGCGGCGGATACCGGCCGCCTTCATGACGTATTCGTCAGCTACGCCTCCCAGGACGCCGCAACGGCCAGCGCCATTGTGGCCGCGCTGGAGCGCGCCGGTCTGCACTGTTGGATTGCCCCGCGGGATGTAGCGCCCGGCTCGCAGTACGCCGATGGGATCATTCGCGCGATCAACGGCGCGAAACTCCTCGTGCTGGTGCTGTCGGAGCATGCGGTTTCATCGCCGCACGTCGGCAAGGAGATTGAGCGGGCCTCCTCGAAGCAGCGACCGATCATTGCACTTCGGACTGATGCGACGCCGCTGACGCCGGCGCTCGAATATTTTCTCAGCGAATCGCAATGGATCGATGTGGGTGGCGGCGGGACCGACGCCGGATACGCCAAGCTGGTCGAGGCCGTGCAGCGGCTCATTACCCAGCCGAGCCATCACCCGGAGCAGGGGGCGGACTCCGCCAAAATTACCGCCGCCGCTGCCCTCGACGCACCGGCGAATCGGCGAAGCAGTCTCCCGATGGCCGCATTGATCGTGCTCGGAGCCGCCGCCCTCGCCTATTTCATTGCCGACAAAGTCTGGCTGTCGAAGCACGCCGCGGCAACGCCCGCCGAATCCACACCCGCAAGCCAAAACCCTCCCGGCGCTGTCCCGTCTGTCCCGGGCAGTGCCCCATCGGCATTCGCCCCACCGCCGCACTCGATTGCCGTGCTGCCGTTCGTCAACATGAGCGGCGATCCGAAGCAGGACTATTTCTCCGATGGGCTCTCCGAGGAACTGCTCAATTCGCTCGCAGCCATCCCCGACCTGCGAGTAGCCGCGCGCACCTCCTCGTTCACCTTCAAGGGAAAGAATGACGACGTGGCCGACATCGCCCGCAAACTCAACGTCGGCGCGGTGCTCGAGGGCAGCGTGCGCAAGGACGGCAACCAAGTGCGCATCACCGCCCAGCTCATCAATGCCACGACGGGGTTTCACCTCTGGTCCCAGACCTACGATCGGGACTTGAAGAACGTGCTCGCATTGCAGTGGGAAATCGCGACCGCGGTCACCAAGGCGCTCAAGGCGACGCTGCTGACCGATGCCGCCACGAGCATCGAAATCGGCGGCACGCAAAATCCAGCCGCCTTTGACGCCTACTTGCGCGGCAAGCATCTGGAGCGCGGAAACTTCGACAAGGAAAACACCCTGGCGCGGATCGCCGCCTTTTCTGAAGCCGCGCGCCTGGACCCGAAGTTCGCCAAGGCCTACGTGGGCGCGGCAAACGCGCAAAACACGTACGCCAACAATTTCGCGCCCGGGCCCGAGGTCCGCTCCTGGTTCAAGCAGGCGCGCGAGAATTCGGAGAAGGCGATCGCCCTGGCTCCCGAGCTCGGGGAGGCGCATGCCGCAATGGCGGGGATATGGGAGCGGGGATACTTGGACTTCGCGCGGGCCCAGGCCGAATACGATCGCGCATTGACGCTCTCACCCAACGACACCGAAGTGCTGTTGCGCTCCGGCACCTTCTTCGTGACGCAGGGGCGCGGTGAGGCCGGCCTCTCCAACATTCGCAGGGCGATTGCGCTCGACCAGCTGAACCCCGAGGGCTATGCGCGGTTGAGCATCGGCCTGACCTATGCCCACCAATATCGCGAGGCCATCGAGGCCGACGAGCGCACCCTTCAATTCAACCCCAGCGATTTCGCCATCAAGAATTCTCGCGGCATGAACCACCTCTTGCTCGGCGAACTCGATGCCGCCCGCGAATCCTGCGATACGCCGAAGCGCAGCTGGCAAGGGAGGCTCTGCATGAGCATTTTATACGACAAGCTGCACCGCCGTTCCGACGCCGAGGCCGAGCTCGCCGCCATGCAGGCCGAATTGGGAGACAGCGCCTCGTATCAGTATGCGGAGATCTATGCCCAGTGGGGCAACATACCGAAAGCCCTCGATTGGCTCGACACGGCCTATCGGCTGCCGGATCCGGGTATCGGCACATTGAGAGTGGACAGCTTGATTGATCCCTTGCGCAAGGAACCGCGCTTTCAGCAAATCGAGCGCAAGCTCAAATTTCCAATTTAAGCGCGCGGCCGAGATGCCGCTAACGCTCGAACTTGGTCGAGAGAATGATCGACGAGGTGGTGCGCTCGACTCCGTCCAAGGCGCCGATTCGATCGATGACCTGATCCATCTCGGCGACCGAGGCGGTTGCCGCGACCGCGATCAAATCCACCTCACCGCTCACCGAGTGCACCACGCGGACTTGGTCGATGGTGCGCAGTGCCGCGGCCACCGCCCGGGTCTCCTTGGCGCCCACTTTGATCATCACGTGAGCGCGTACCGCGCCCAAGCCATGTTCGGGCGCGAGGCGCACCGAGTAGCCGACGATGACCCCCTGCTTTTCCAGCCGTTCGATCCGGCTCTGCACGCTGGTGCGGGAGCGACCCACCAGCCGCGCCAGTTGGGCCGTCGGTGCGCGGCCGTTTTCCTGCAAGGCGAGTATCAGCTTCTGATCGATGACATCCATGGCATTCTGCCGATTTAACCCTTCGTAATGCCGGCATTATACCTTTAAAATGTCTGAAATCGCCCTACCATTCGCAGGGTCTGTGGACAAGAATGCCTCCCATCAGCGGAGATTTTCATGAAAAGCATCGTCATCGTCGGCGCAGGCAAAATCGGTTCCATGATTGCGGAACTCCTCGGCGGTAGCGGGGATTACGCGGTGACGGTCGTCGACCGCTCGCAGCAGCAGCTGGATCGCCTCGAGACCAAGGTCGCGGTCGCGAAGATCGCAGCCGATATCACCCAGGGCAGCCTGCAGAGCCTACTCAAGGGTCAATTCGCGGTCTTGAGCGCCGCCCCCTACCACGCCACGCGCCTGATTGCCGAAGCGGCGAAAGCCGCGGGTGCCCATTACCTCGATTTGACGGAGGACGTCGCCAGCACCCGCACCGTCAAGCAACTTGCCGCCGGAGCGCGCACCGCCTTCATCCCGCAATGCGGGCTCGCCCCCGGATTCATCACGATCGTGGCCAGCGATCTCATTTCGCGTTTCGACTCATTGCAGGAGGTGCGCATGCGCGTCGGCGCCTTGCCGAAGTTTCCTTCCAATGCGCTCAACTACAACCTGACCTGGAGCACCGACGGCGTCATCAATGAGTATTGCGAGCCCTGCGAGGCCATCGTCAACGGACAGCTGCGCGAGACGCAGCCGCTCGAGGAGCTCGAGGAATTTTCGCTCGACGGCGTTCTTTACGAGGCATTCAATACCTCGGGCGGCCTCGGCACGTTGTGCGAAACCTTGGCGGGCAAGGTGCGCAATCTCAACTACCGCACCATTCGATATCCGGGCCATGCGGCCATCATGAAGGCGCTGTTGAATGACCTGCGATTGCGCGATCGCCGCGAACTGCTGAAGGACATCCTCGAAAACGCCGTGCCGGTCACGCTGCAAGACGTCGTCATCGTTTTCGTCACGGTGAGCGGCATGCGCGCCGGCCAGCTGGTTCAGGAGACCTACGCGCACAAGATCTATGCCGCGCCCGTAGGCGGCCGAGTGCGCAGCGCGATTCAAATCACGACCGCGGGCGGCATCTGCGCCGTGCTCGACATGCTGAGTGCCGGGCATTTGCCCCAGTCCGGACTCATCAGGCAGGAAGAGATCGCTCTCGCGCCGTTTCTCGCCAATCGCTTTGGCCGCTGCTACGCGATGTCCGCCATCGCGGTCTCCAACGCCGCCTGATTGGTCGGCGGGCCGATGAAGGCCGCAATGTCGGCGAGCGTGGGGGCCCGACCGCGCGCCGGCTTGCTGAGTGCCGCCACCGTATCGGCGTGCATCACCCCATGATAGAGCTTGAGGGTCACCGGCACACCGCGCGCGCTCAAGGCGGTCGCGAGATTGCGCGAGTTCTTTGGTGCCACCGTATCGTCCCGCAAGCCGTGCACCAGCAGCATGGGCGGCGCGTCGGCCCGCACGAAATTGATGGGCTGCGAGTCGGGGTAAAGCGCGGGCGGGCCAAACATGTCTTGCACATCCGGCTCGCGCAGCGGCAGGAAATCATACGGTCCGGATAAGCCCACGACTCCGGCGATGCGCGGGGCAGAGCGGCCCGCCACCGCGAAATACCGCTCATCGAGCGTCAACAACGCGGCCATATGCGCGCCCGCCGAGTGCCCCGTGAGAAACAGGCGGTTCGGATCGGCGCCGTAGCAATCGGCATGAGCCCCCGCCCAAAGGACGGCCTGCGCTGCATCGTCCATAAATCCCGCCATCTTGACCTGCGGATAGTGCCGATAATTCGGCAGCACCGCCACGTAACCCAACTGCGCCAAGGCCGCTCCGACGAATCGGTAATCGGCTTTGTCGCCGGAACTCCAGCGCCCACCGTGCCAGAACACCACCAGCGGCGGCGCAGCGCCAGGCTGGTCGTCGGGGACGTACGCGTCCAGACGATGCTGCGGATCATTGCCGTAGGCGATGTTCGCTTTGCGCTTATAGGAGCCGAACGCGGCCGGCACATTGGCGGCGAGGAACTCGACCTGGGTACAGGCGGCCCCCATGAGCGCGCCCAGTGTCGCGAGCGCCGCACGCCGCGACATGGAATTCCTACGGTCTGCAGGCAAAGGTGACTCGATTGTCCTGATCGATCAAGCCGTGTCGGATGAGCCAAAGCTGCGCATCCTCGGCGTCCTGCGCAAACCATGTCGCCGCGCTTCCCAAGCGAAAGCTGTAGCCCCAGTCATCCATATCCCGGCACATCCGCTCCTCGCCGACATTCGCCAGCAATCCGGCGAGCAGTATCTGCAGGTAGCACACGGCGCACTCCTCCGCATCGTCGCCGCCCGCATCGGTATCGAGCCCGGTGCGCCGCTCGGGGGTCATGCAGATGAAATGTGCGCTCTCGTGCAACACCGAATGCAGCGGCGTGTCGAGCCGAGCGTAGATCTTTGCCCCAATCAAGCCGGCCTCGCGCGCTCCCCAATACGAGCCCGGAATGACCTGCTCGGGCACCACCAGGATCAATTGCAATCCGTAGCGATCCAAAAGCACCCCGAGCGCGAGGCGATCGACGGAGTTGACCAATAGCACGCTAGGAGCCTGCCCGGGTGTTGCGCAGCACCGGCGCTATTTCAAACGCGCCAGCCTGCGCATCGCGATCGACACCAGGTCGCGCGCCATTTGCGCGCGCAATATGTCCGCCTCGTGCTGCGTGGCGAGCAGCTCATTTTCTTGAAAGCTGTAATCCTTCGACACGCTTATGGTCTGAGGCGTCAGCAACTCCTTGTTCGCGGCGTGTACCGAGAAGGTCACCGTATAAATGAGTTCATAATCGGTGGGAATGTTGCGCGTCGACACCGCCAAAGTTCGCTGTTCGACCAAATCCTTGGTCACATCGATGGTTGCGGTGGAATCCTGACGAACGCTTTGAACCAGCGCTCCGGAGGTTTTCAACTGATGCTCGAACTCTCGCGCGAATTCGGTGTAAGGATCCCTGACGGACAAATATGGTCGGGCCAATATCGAAGGCAGCGGTTCGCTGCCCGCGAGGCGAAACCCGCAGGCGCAAAGTCCGAACATCGCGGTCGCCGCGAACGCCGCACCACGGCACATTCGAAGAGGCATCATCGCACCCTCCTACACAACCACATTGACGAGCTTGCCGCGCACCACGATCACTTTGCGGATCGCGGCGGTGCCGACGAACTTGCGCACATGGGCGTCGGCTAACGCGGCCGCGCGCAATGCCTCCTCGCCGGCCTCCACCGGCACCGTGATCCGGGCGCGCAGCTTACCGTTCACTTGCACGACTATTTCGGCCGTCGCTTGTTCCAGCGCATCGGCGTCGACCACCGGCCACGGCTCATCGATCAATGCCCGGCGGTGACCCAACGCGCTCCACATCGCATGGGTGACGTGCGGGATGATGGGTGAGAGCATGAGCACGGCGATCTCCAATGCCTCGTGCATCACGCTGCGGTCCAAAGGCGCCTCCTGCGGAAATTTGGCCAAGCCATTCAGCAGCTCCATCACCGCTGCGATGGCGGTGTTGAATGTCCGGCGGCGGCCGATGTCGTCGGTGACCTTGGCGAGAGTCCGGTACGCCTGGCGCCTGATGGCGCGCTGCCCCTCGTTCAATGCCCCCTTATCGAACGGCGCGGACGCGCCCGCCGCGACATGCTCGTGAACGGCCCTCCACAGGCGCTTGATGAATCGGTAAGCGCCCTGCACGCCCTCGTCCGACCATTCCAGCGTTTGCTCCGGCGGCGCCGCGAACATCGTGAATAATCGCGCGGTGTCGGCGCCAAACTCATCCACCAGGGCCTGCGGATCCACCCCGTTATTCTTCGATTTCGACATGGTGACCACGCCGCCCGATTCGACCTCGCGTCCGTCCGCGCGCAGCACCGCCGTGCAGCGTTGATCGTGTGGGTCGGTCTTGATCTCAATCTCGGCGGGATTGAAGTACTCGATGCGGCCGGACTCGGATTTGCGGAAGTACACCTCGTTCAAGACCATGCCCTGTGTGAACAGGTGGGCGAAGGGTTCTTTGAATGCCACCGCCCCGAGTTCATGGAGCACGCGCGTCCAAAAGCGCGCGTACAGCAAATGCAGGATCGCGTGTTCGATGCCGCCGATGTACTGATCGACGGGCAGCCAATAGTCCACCCGCGCATCGAGCATCGCCCGGCCGTTGTCGCTGCACGCATAGCGCAGGAAGTACCAAGACGAGTCCACGAAAGTGTCCATGGTGTCGGTCTCGCGGCGCGCCGTTCGCCCGCAGCGGGGGCAGGTGCAGGCGAGAAATGCGGCATCCTTTGCCAGCGGATTGCCGCTGCCGTCAGGCACGAGATTCTCCGGCAGCAACACCGGTAATTGATCATCCGGCACCGGCACTGTGCCGCAGTGCGCGCAGTGAATCACCGGGATGGGACAGCCCCAATAGCGCTGCCGCGAGATCCCCCAATCGCGAATCCGCCAGGTAGTTTGCTTTCCGCCCAGACCCAGGCGATCGAGGTCGGCCGCCACCGCGTCGGTGGCTGCGCGAAAATCCAATCCGTCGTATTCACCCGAATTCACGCAGCGGCCGTGCTCGCTGTACCACGAAGCCCAGGCATCGTGTGAATAGGTTCGCCCCCCAACATCGATGACGGGTTTTATCGGCAGGCGATACTTCTTCGCGAATTCGAAGTCACGTTCATCGTGCGCGGGCACTCCCATGACGGCGCCCTCGCCATAGCTCATGAGCACGTAGTTTCCCACCCACACCGGCACGGCCTCGCCGGTGAGCGGGTGACGCACGGTAAGACCGGTTGCCATGCCCTTCTTCTCCTGCGTGGCGAGCTGCGCTTCGATCGCCGGACCCCGCTTGCATTCCTCGATGAACGCGGCGAGCCGCGAGTTTCCCTTCGCCGCATGCGCGGCCAAGGGATGTTCGGCGGCCACGGCGCAAAAGGTCACGCCCATGACGGTGTCCGCTCGAGTCGTAAACGCGTACAGCACGCCCCGCGCGCCGTCGATTTCAAAGGGAAATCCGATGCGCACGCCTTCGCTCTTGCCGATCCAGTTGGCCTGCATGGCGCGCACGCGTTCCGGCCAGCCCTGCATACGGGCGAGCGCATCGAGCAGATCCTCGGCGTAGTCCGTGATCTTGAGGTAGTACATCGGGATTTCGCGCCTTTCGACCGGCGCGCCGGTGCGCCAGCCGCGGCCGTCGATCACCTGCTCGTTCGCCAGCACGGTTTTATCGACCGGATCCCAATTCACCACACCGGTTTTTTGATACGCGATGCCCCTTTCCAACATGCGCAGGAACAGCCACTGATTCCAGCGGTAGTACTCCGGGCGGCAGGTGGTCAATTCACGGCTCCAATCCAGTGCGAACCCCAGGGACTTGAGCTGCCTTTTCATGTAGACGATGTTGTCGAAGGTCCATTTCGCCGGCGGCACGCCGTTGGCCATGGCGGCGTTCTCGGCCGGCAAACCGAAGGCGTCCCACCCCATGGGCTGCAGAACATTCCTGCCGTTCATGCGCATGAAGCGCGTTAACACGTCGCCGATGGTGTAGTTGCGCACATGCCCCATGTGCAGCCGGCCGCTCGGATAGGGAAACATGGACAGGCAATAATATTTCTCGCGGGTCGGGTCTTCCTTGACCTCGAAGCAGCGATGCTCGTCCCAATAGTGTTGTGCCTGCGCCTCGACGGCGGCGGGGTCGTATCTTTCTTGCATGGTTCTGCGCCAGAATACCTTAAGATGCAGAGTAGCCGCGAACTGTCGTTGATTTGCCGGTAAGCTTGCGGCCCATCATGCGAGCATCCAATTTTTACGCGGGCTTCGGGCTGGTCACGGTGAGCGGCTGCCTGTGGTTCCTCGCCTGCACACCGTTCGATCTTTCCGCTTTGGCGTGGATCGCCGCGGTCCCCATGCTGCTCGCAATCGATCGCACGCCGACGCTGCGGCGGGCGCTTTTTCTCGGCTGGTGGGCCGGCGTCGTCGAGACCGCGGGCGGCTTTTATTGGCTGATCGAAGTCATGCAGCGTTTCGCCGATTTCCCGTGGTTCGCGGCGGTGCTTGTGTTGCTGTTGTTCTGCGCCGCGCGCGCGCTGATCTTCCTGCTCTTTACCGGCATAGTCTGCGGCATTCGCCGCCAGCGGCGGTTACCGATGGCCCTGCTCGCACCGATCGCCATGACCGGGTGCGAGTTCCTGATCCCGCAGTTGTTTCCCTGCGGCCAGTGGATCACCCAGGCCTGGCATCCGCTCGTCATCCAGATCAGCGAACTCACCGGGCCCCTGGGGGTCACTGCGCTGCTGATGACGGTCAATGGTGCGCTTTACGATGCGTGGGAAAGCCCGCGCCGCGCGCGCCTGCCGCTCATGTCGGCGGCGGCGGTGCTTGCGGCTGCTTTGATTTTCGGAGCAGTGCGCATGCGCCAAATCGATGAGCTCGTCGCCCATGCGCCGCAGCTCAAGATCGGACTGGTACAGCCGAATTTCCCCTATACGATGAATGGGGAATTTTCCCGCGACGAGGCGTTCAGACAATTGACCGCCCTGCAGGAGCAAACCCGGCGGCTGGAGCGCGAAGGATCGCAGGTGGTGGTGTGGAGCGAGGGAACCTACCCGGCGGCCCTGCCGCGCGATTTCAATGCCGACTACCCATCCGATTCGATGGCCATGATTCGACGCGGCATCGAGGGGCCCCTCATCATCGGTGCCGATACCTATGACTCGGTGCACGATGCTGCCTACAACTCGGCGCTCCTGCTCGATAGCAAGGGGCTGGTCGCGGGCCGTTACGACAAAGTGCGGCTGCTGGCGTTCGGCGAATACATGCCCGGGATCGAGTACTTCCCGTGGTTGAAAAATTTGATGCCGGCGGCCGCCGGACGCTTCACCGCGGGCGCAGCTCCTGCCCTTCTGGCGTTGCGCGATGCGCAGGGACGAGTGTGGACCTTCGGACCGGTGATTTGCTATGAGGATATCTTGGCGGGATACCTGCGCCAGGTGGGCGAACTGCATCCCAATCTGATCGTGAACATGACCGTCGATTCATGGTACGGCGCGCAAACCGAGCCGTGGGAACATCTGGCCTTGGCGGTGTTCGCCACCGTCGAGCTGCGCGCCGCCATGGTTCGCTCGGTGAATTCCGGGGTTTCCGCGCTCATCGATCCCAACGGCCGCTTGCTGCAAAAAACCTACGCGAACGATCCGTACCGCGAGCCGCGTCCGGCGGACGGCATCGTGGTCAGCGCGCCGCGAATGTCGGGTGGCCATACGGTGTACGTGAAGTACGGCAACTGGTTCGCCTATCTGTGCATCGCGGCCACGCTCTTCACGGCCTTGAGCGCGATCAGGCAGCGCCGCGCCGCCGCCTAAGACCCTTCTCGATGCTGGGTCAAGTCTGCACGGGCGGGCTGCCAGAATATCTTGTGGTCCAGCCACACCTCCGCGGTCGGCGGAAAGGCGCCGGGATCGTCGAGCGATGCGGTGGTGATGTCGATGGTGGCCGGGCTCTTCGAATTTTCGTACGTGAGTGCGCTTCCGCAGTCGGCGCAAAACCGGCGAATGACTCCGGGCGAGGAGTCAAAGGCGCGCGTGGCGCCGCGCAGCACTTCGAATCGGTCACGATCGACGGTCAGCCACGCCACCGTGGGCGCGCCGCTCGCGCGGCGGCAGCTCGCGCAGTGGCAGATGACCGAAGAGCGCGGTGTGCCGGTGATTCGATAACGAATGGCCCCGCACAGGCAGCCACCCTCCATGATCCGCATGCTTGCCTCCACTGCGTTAACGCGCGCGCGCGAGCCGCCTCCTGATCCCCGCCGCCACCTCCGTGAGTTCCTCGATCCTAAGCAGGGCTCCGCATCCGGCAAAGACCAGCACACCGACGATCACGGTGCCGAACAGGGCGGCCGCTTTGCTCCAAAAGGCCTGCGTGGCCCAATCGGCCAATAGCCAGTGGGACGAGGCCGCGCACACCGCGCACAGCGCCGCGCCGGCCACGCCGATCTTACCGAGACTGGTGAGCATGCGCCGCGACTCGAGCCCGCCGAGGCGCCTGCGCATCAATGCGTACAGCAGCAAAAAATTGCAAGTCGCCACGCAGCCGGTAGAGAACGCGAGTCCGCGATGACCCCAGCCCAGGCGGAAGGTGAATACCCAATTGAACAAGAGGTTGAGCCCCACTGCGAGGAAGCTCACGAGCATGGGGGTCTTGCGCCGATCGAGCGCGTAAAACGCGTTCACCAGCACCTTGAGGGCGGCGTATCCGGCGAGGCCAATGGCATAGAAGCGCAGTGCGCCGGCCGCTTGAGCCGCCTCATAGGCATCGAATCTTCCGTGTTGGTATAACACCGAGATGATGGGCTCGGCCAGCATCATGAGACCGACGGTGGAGGGGACGGTCAACAGGAACATGAGGCGCATGGCGCGCGAAAGCTCTGCGCGAAAGGCGTCCATGTGCCCCCCCACCACCAATCGCGACAGCAGCGGCAGCGTGACGGTGCCGAGCGCCACCCCAAAGAGCCCCAGCGGCAGCTGCATCAATCTGAAGGCGATGGCCAGCCAGAATATCGCGCCATCGCCCAAAGTCGAGGCGAACATCGAGTTCACCAGCACGTTGAACTGCGTGGTACTCGCGGCGATGACCGACGGCCCCATGAGGCCCAAAATGGCGGCGACGCCCGGGTCGCGCCAGTGAAAATCGGGCCGGTAGCGATAGCCGAGATGCGCCAGCGGCGGCAGCTGCACCGCAAGTTGCAGCGCGCCGCCGAACAGGGTTCCTATGGACAGGCCGATCAGGGCGCGCGGCCCGAACGAAGGATCGATCCACGCCCCCAGAGCCACGCCGCCGATGATCGATCCCAGATTGAAAAAACTCGAAGCCATGGCCGGTCTGCCGAACACGCTCTTCGCATTGAGCATCCCCATCACCAAGGCGGCCAGCGAGACCAGCAGGATGAACGGGAACATGATGCGCGTGAGTTCGGCGGTCAAGGCCGCCTTGTGCGGGTTGAAGCCCGGAGCCAGGGCGCTCACCAGCTGGCTCGAGAACACCATGCCGGCGAGGCACAGGGCGCCCAACGCCAGCACCGTCAGCGTGCCCACCTTGTTCGCCAGCCGCCAGGCCGCGCCATCGCCCTCGCGCGCGATGGTCTTGCTGAAGGTGGTGACGAAGGCCGTCGACAGCGCACCCTCCGCGAACAGGTCGCGCAGCAGATTCGGAATGCGAAACGCCGCGGTGAAAGCGTCCATCATGCCGCCGCCGCCGAACAATGCCGCACAAATTTGCTCGCGGGCGAGGCCGAGCAACCGGCTGCACATCACCGCCAGGCCGATGATCGCCGCTGCCTTGGTATTCAGCCGCTCGGTGCGCATGTCGGGTGCCACCGCGTCGGCGGCGACCGTCGAGGCGTCGGATTTGGAATTGGGACTCAGTCTTGAGCGCATGAAGGAACCGGCAACCGCAGCGCTTAGGGGGCAGGCGCTGCGTTCGGCGGTGACTTGAATATGGCTCCGTCCTTCATGACGAATTGCACGCTATTGAGCACATTCACGTCGGCAAGCGGATTGCCCGCAACCGCAACCAGATCGGCAAAGGCCCCGGGCGCGACGACGCCCAAGACGCCCGGCTGCCCGCCTGCTCGGCCACAGCCCACGGCGCCAACAGCAACACCGCGCCGGCCAAAGCGAATCGGTTCATTGCCGTACCTTGCGCCAATCGCGGCTAGCCAAATTGAAAACCCGAAATGGCCTTTCCGGCGATCGACTCGCCGAAGCTATGCACCCCCGGATCGCCGTCGGCGGCGCCCGCGGCAACCATCAGCGGAATCAGATGTTCCTCTCGCGGGTGCGATTCCCGCCCGCCGGGTGCGCTGCGCCAGGCAGTCAACTTTGCATCACGGGTCTTAGGGTCCTTAACCGCCTCCTGAAGCCACGCATCGAACGAGGCGGCCACCTCGGCGCCGCGACCGGAAAACATCGCGGCCAAATTGTGGTAGCTCATACCGCTGCCGACGATGAGTATGCCGCGCTCACGAAGCGGCGCAAGCGCCCGCCCCATCGCAAGATGCGCCGCCGGGTCGAGACTGTGCAGCAGCGACAGCTGCATGATCGGCACATCGGCGCGCGGGAAAATCAACATAAACGGTACGAAGACCCCGTGATCCAAGCCGCGCTTCGACTCCACCCCCAGCTGGAATCCGGCATCCGACAGCAAGGAGCGCACGCGCGGCTCCAAGTCCGGAGCGCCGGCCACCGGGTATTTCAAGCGATAGGTATGCTCGGGAAATCCGTAATAATCAAACAAGAGCTTGGGTCTCTCCGCGATATTGACCGTCGGCTGCGGCATCTCCCAATGTCCGGAAATGACCAGAACCGCCTTGGGCCGGATGCTCAAGGAGCCCTCGATCCCCCGCAGGTACGCCGCCAATCCATCCCACATGTGCGGATTTTCCGCCGGCGGGTCCATAAAGAAGCACGGGCCGCCGCCATGCGGAATGAACAACGTCGGCAGTCTTTTAATGGCTTTCACAGTTGTAATCTTATCGCCGTTTCAGCCTGGCCGCGCTGGTATTGCGCGTCAAATGAACGGGGGCCGCCAGCGCGCCGCGGCGAAGCGGGTCGCGTTCGTGGCATGATGGCTTTGGAGGCGTGCAACCGCTTCGTTTCGAGGATTGCGCATGCGCTCGTTGCGCGCCGGTCAGGTCGGGATCAGCACGCTGCTGTTTGGCGGCTATGCCGCGTTGTATTTCTGCCGGGCCGACCTGTCCGTCGGCACTCCGCTCATCATCGAGCAATTGGGCACGCACGGCGTGAGCCACGGGGAGGCCATCGTGCGCATGGGCACGATGACCTCGCTCGGCGTGCTGACCTACGCCCTCGGCAAGATGTTCCTCGGAGGCCTCGGCGATTATTGGGGCGGCCGCACCAGCTTTCTGATCGGGTTGGGCGGTGCAACCGTCTTTACGCTGCTGTTCGCGACCGGGGGAAGCATTCCGGTATTCACGATCGCGTGGCTCGGCAATCGTCTGACCCAATCGATCGCATGGGCCGGCTTGGTCAAAGTCTCCTCGAAGTGGTTCGATTATTCCTCTTACGGCACGATCATGGGCATCTTGAGCATCAGCTATCTCATCGGCGATGCCGTTGCGCGGCAGTGCATGGGGGTGCTCATCGAACATGGCTTTACATGGCGGGCGCTGTTTGACTTCGCAGCCGCGGTGGCGGGCATATTGTTCATCGCCAATCTGTTCTTTCTGCGCGAATCACGCGTCGAGACCGGGCACGAGGAAGCAAAGCCGAATCCGCTCAATCTGTTTGCCGCATCCGAGTCGCGCCCGCCAGGCATCGGCGCTCTGCTGCTGCCGCTGCTGCGCAGTAAGGGGTTTCTCCTCGTTTGCCTGCTGTCGCTCGGTTGCACCATAATCCGCGAGACCTTCAACATCTGGACTCCGGTCTATCTGCGAGACTACTTGGGTTACACCATGGGCAATGCGGCGGGCATGAGTGCGGTCTTTCCCGGGGTCGGCGCCGTATCCGTGGTGGTCACCGGCTGGCTGAGCGATCGGCTCGGCGTCAACGGACGGTCCCTGCTGCTGTGCTTAGGCCTTGCCGCCACGGCGGCGGCGCTCCTGTTGCTGATGTCCCTGCGACCCAGCACCTCGGCTGCGCCGCTTCCCCTATTGATGATCGGCATCATCGCCTTCTGCCTGCTCGGTCCTTATTCGTATCTTGGCGGCGCATTCGCCCTGGACTTCGGCGGCAAGCAAGCCTCCGCCATGTCATCGGGAATCATCGATGGGATCGGCTATTTGGGCGCCGTGGTCGCGGGCGACAGCGTCGCCAGGGTCTCCGTGGCCTTCGGCTGGCACGGGGTGTTCATCGCGCTGGCGGCGGTGAGCGGATTGGCGGCGCTCGGCGCCGCATGGCTGTTTTTCCTTGGCGCAACCGCAAGCGCAAGGTTGCCCGCGCCGAAGGGAAGTCCCGGTTGAGCGGGCGCGGCGCGATCAGCCGGATCAGTGCCAAGCCGGAAGCGCTCACGGTCGAGTGGGCCAACGGCGCGGTGAGCGAATTCGCGAGCCTGTGGTTGCGCGACAATGCGCCCGAAGATCGCGACCCGCACAGCGGCCAGCGGCTCATCGATGTAGCGGATCTGCCTGAACAGCCGCAGATTCGAGCGGCGGCGTTGCACGGCGACTCGGTGTGCATCGAATGGCAAAGTGAGCCGCGAACGGCCTCGTTCGACCTCGACTGGTTGGCTGCGCGGGCATGCGGCGCCGGCGACCAGCATCCCGAAACTATCGCACGGCGATGGCTGCTGGGCGCGGCACTCGATGCATCGCGCGATTTTGCGCGCGCCTCGCTCGCCGAATTTCGCAGCGACCGGCGGCTGCGCTTGGACTGGCTCACGCGGCTGCTGCAAGAGGGAGTCGCGTTCCTCGGTGCGCTTCCCTCGAACGAAGCGGCCATTCTCGAGGCCGTGCAGCCGATGGGGCGCGTGTTGGAGACCAACTACGGGCTGGTGTTCGACGTTCGTTGCGTGCCGCGGCCCGAGAATCTTGCCTATTCCGATTTGGGTCTCGGTCTGCACACCGACAACCCCTATCGCGATCCGGTGCCGGGATTTCAGGCGCTGCATGCGCTTCACTGCTCCCCCGACGGCGGCGACAGCCTGTTCGCCGACGGCTTTGCGCTGGCCGAGCATCTGCGCGCCGCCGATCCGGAGGCATTCGCGCTTTTGACCCGAACTCCGGTCCCGTTTCAATACCGATCGAAGGATGCCGAACTCTACGCCGAGCGGCCTTTGATTCAGCTGTCGTGCCGCGGCGAGGTGTGCGCCGTGCACTACAACAACCGCTCGATCGCACCGCTGTATCTGCCCGCGCGCGATTGCGCGGCGTTCTACGCGGCCTACCGGCGCTTCGCCCTGCTGCTGCGCGATCCGCCCTATCAGCTCAAATTCAAGCTCGCCGACGGCGATCTCGTCGTATTCGATAATCAGCGGATCCTGCATGGCCGCACCGCATACCGCTCGGCGAAGCACGCCCGCCACCTGCGTGGCTGCTACCTCACGCGCGACAGCGTCCATAGCGCGGCGGCGGTTCTGCGCCGAACCCTCGGGGAGCAACGATGACGGCTGCAGAGGAAATATTCGCCATTTTCCGCGCCCGCGGCTGCGGAGCCTATTTCGGCGAGCGCGTATCCATGATCGAACATGCCCTGCAGGCCGCCTGCTTCGCCCAAACCGACGCTGCGTCGCCGGCGCTGATCGTCGCCGCGCTGTTGCACGACATTGGACATCTCATCGACGATGTCCCCGAGGACATCGCCGACTGGACCACGGACGCAGGCCACGAACGCCTCGGCGGCCGTTGGCTCGCGCGGCGCTTTGCGCCGGAAGTGTCCGAGCCGGTTCGCCTGCACGTGCCCGCCAAGCGCTATCTGTGCGCGACGGACCGACGGTATGTCGCCAAGCTGAGCGAGGCTTCCGTGGCGACCCTGAAATTGCAGGGCGGTCCGATGACCTCGGTTGAGGCAACGCGCTTCGAGGGCGAGCGCTTTCACCAGGAGGCGGTGCGATTGCGCCGCTGGGACGACCAAGGCAAGGTCGCGGGACTTTCGACCCCGGAGCTCGAGCATTACCGCGCGATGATCGATCGCTTGGCGAACCCTAACTTCTGAAGGCGCTCGAGCGCACGTCCCATTCGAGCCAGGAATATCGTCCGAGGAATCGCACATGCTCTGGAAATTCAACTGCGCGTTGGTGGTGTTGCTGGCGCTGCCGGGCGCTCTCAAGGCTCAATCGGCGGCGCCGGACACCCCCGATGCCGCCGCCGGCGCCGAAATCGCCGCGGCCACCACCGAACCGCGATTCCTCTCGCCGTGGGTTTCGTACCTGCCGGCCTCCGCGACCGTTCCATCGCCGCGCACGTTTTTGCATCGAATCCCTGGGGCACCGGGCGAATTGGTCAACACCGCCACCGCCTACGCCTACAGCCGCGCGCTCGCCGCGGCATCGCCGCGCGTCCGGGTGTTCACCATCGGGCGCTCCGAGGAGGGCCGCGACATCGTGCTGCTCGCCATCGCCGATGAGAAGGGAATTTCGGATTTGCAACGCTTGAAGGCGGCTACCGCGGCACTCGCCGATCCCCGCAAGACGGATTTGCCGGCGGCGCAACGGCTCATCGAGGAAGCTCGGCCGATTTACTATTTCAATGCCGGTTTGCACTCCGACGAGACGGGCTCCACCGAGGCAATGCTGGAGCTCGCCTATCGCCTGGCTGTTTCCGAGCAACCGATGATCCGGCGGATCCGCGAGAACCTGGTCGTGCTCATCAATCCGGTGTCGAATCCGGACGGCCGCGACAAGCAAGTCGAATGGTTCTACCGGTTCCTGAAAGGGAAAACCGATCGTGCGACGCTGCCGCGGCAGGCGCCGCCCTACTGGTCCAAGTACACATTCGTCGACATCAATCGAGATGCCACTCAATTGACCCATGAGACGACCAAGGCGGTCCAGCGCATGTTCTTCGACTGGCATCCGACCATCGTGCACGATCTGCACGAAAGCGTCTCGCTGCTGATCACTTGGAACGGCACGGGACCTACCAACGAAAACGTCGACCCGCTCGCCTACGACGAGCGCCTGGAAATGAGCTTCCACGAGGTTACGACATTGACCGGCTTCGGCATGCCGGGCGTATGGACTTGGAATTTTGGCGACGATTTTGCGCATGTGTATCTCGACTCCCTGGCGCTCAATCACAACGCCATGGGCCGCGGCTACGAGACCTTCGGCAACGGCACCGCCGAGACCCTGGTGCAAAACTCCTACCCGGACGAGATCAGCCGCGAATGGTACCGGCCATCGCCGCCGCCGAGCACACCCTTCCGCTGGTCGGCTCGGGACAATTTGAATTACACCGAGACGGCGGCGCTCGCCGCGCTCGACCTCGCCGCGCAGCAATCGAAGACCCTGTTGAGCCATTTCTATCAACAGGGATTGCATTCCTGGCGCAGGGGCCTCGAGGAAGCGCCGTTCGCGTTCTTGATCCCGAGCGATCAGGGCGATCCTACGCGCGTCGCGCAGCTCGTGTCGCGCCTGCTCGCGCAGGGCATCGAGGTGCATCGCGCCACGGCGGAGCTCAAGGTGCGGGAAGGAGACTTTCCCGCCGGCACCTACGTGGTCCGGCTCGACCAGCCGTATCGAAACTATGCGGTGGATCTACTGCCGCGCCAAATTCTATCCCAAGGACGCCGGCGAGCCGTACGACGATATTTCTTGGGAATTGCCCGCCAACTACCATCTGACCGCGGTGGAAACCGCGGACCCCGCGGTGCGCGAGGCGCAGCTCGCGCCGCTCACCGAACCGCCGCAGCCGAAGGGCCAAGTGGCCGGCAGCGGGCCGGTTTATCTCCTCAAGGACACCGGACAGGAGGGCTTGCTCGAAGCCAGATTTCGCTTGTCGGGATTCAAACTCCTGATTGCCGAGCGGCCGTTCACACTGAGCGGCACCGACTATCCACGCGGCTCGTGGATTCTTTCGGCGCAGCCGGGCCTTGCGTCGGCGCTTCAAGACATTGCGGCGCGTCTCGGGCTGCGCTTTGCGAGCGCAGATTCAATTCCGTCAGTGGCGAGCCATGCGGCGCCGGTGCCCCGGCTCGGCATCTGGGTACCCTGGGCGGATACCGACACCATCGGCTGGGAGCGCTATTCCCTGGACCAACGGCACATTCCTTATGTCTATGTGCGCGACGAGGACATCCGCAACGGCAATCTGCGCGGCAAGTACGACGTGCTGGTGTATGGAAACGTCGATCTCGAGTTGGCCGAGCAATTACAAGGCCTGCCGAAAGCCTGGGGGCCGATGCCCTACAAGAAGACGCCGGCGACCCCGAGCCACGGGACCCCGGCCGAATCGGACGACATCACCGGAGGCATCGGCTGGAACGGACTCGCGGAACTGCAGCGTTTCGTCGAAGGCGGCGGCCTTTTCATCACGCTCGGCAATGGCACCATGTTGCCGCTCGAGGGCGGGATCGTGCGCGGCGTGCGGCGCGAGTCGGGCGGCGTCCCCCGCAGTTCTGCGGGAGGCGGAGCGGCAGCCGCGGCGGCGTCTCAGTTCACCGAGACGCGCACCCCGGGCTCGCATCTTCGAGTCTCCTTCGCGCAACCGGAGCATCCAATCGGGTACGGGTATCCGGCGCAAACCTACGTGTTCCGCCAGAATTACGCGCTGTACGCGCTTCCCCGCCGTTGGCTCAGAATGGCCTATTGCACCACCTGCCTCGACGGCCCCTTCGACGCGAGCGGGGTGGTCATGGAATGGGGCGACCGGGACGGGGCCCCCCTCGTCATCAGCGGCCAGGCATGGGGCGAGGAGAATTTAATCGGGCGCCCCGCCATCCTCGACATGCCGGTCGGCAAAGGCCGTGTGGTCGCATTCAACTTCAATCCCCTGCACCGCGATATGAACCGCGGCGATCAGAGGCTCTTGTGGAACGCGATCTTGAATTGGCAGGCGATCGTGGCGCGGCGCTGACCAAGGCTTGCCGTTCGCTTAGGCCTGCCGCGCGTCGAGATAACTTCGTGCGGGCGGCGCAAGCCTGCCGCCTGTCCCAGCCTTCGTTGTCGCGGAACATTCCGGGAATCAAGCGCTGCGTCGATCCAAAAATAGGATCGCGGCCCGGCCACCTCTCACGGATGGCTCGCCTTGCCGGCGCCCGGCGGCGGGGCGGCGAGGGGCGTGATCACGCGCACCAGATCGATGCGGCGCCGATCGGCGCGCAGGATCCGGAATTCCAATTTGCCGATTTGTATGGTCTCGCCGCGGCGCGGCAGGCGCCCGAACTCTTGCATCAACAAGCCGCCGATGGTGGCGTATTCCTCGTCGGAAAATGCCGTGCTGAAATAGTCGTTGAAATCGCCGATCGATGTGAGCGCGCGCACGTTGAATTCGCGTTCGCCCTCGCGCCGAATCGCCTGATCGTCCTCGACGTCATGCTCATCGTCGATCTCCCCGACGATCTGCTCTATCACATCCTCGATCGTCACCAAACCGCAAACGCCGCCGTACTCATCAACCACCATCGCGATGTGGTTGTGGCTCAGGCGAAACTCCTTGAGAAGCACATTGAGGCGCTTGCTTTCGGGCACGAACACCACCGGGCGCATATACTCGCGGATCTCGAACGGCTCTTCGCCCGCGGTCTGCAATCGCAGCAAATCCTTCGCCAGCAATATTCCGAGGATCTGATCGCGGTCTTCGCCGATGACCGGGAAGCGCGAATGCCCCGACTCCACCGCCAATTCGACCAGTTTGTCCGGAGACTCGTCGCGCTCGACGAACACCATTTGCGAGCGCGGCACCATGATGTCGCGGACCTGCATGTCCGCGACCGCCAACACACCTTCGATCATGACGAGCGCGTCGGCATTGAACAGGCCACGTTCACTCGCCTCGCGAAGATCCTCGATGAGTTCGGCGAGATCGCGCGGCTCGCCCGACATCGACTGCGTAAGTCGCTTTAACCAGCGGCCGGTGTTGCCATGGGGCGGTTCGGACATGGGCGGTCAGGATACCCGATCAGGCGTAAGGATCCGAAAACCCAAGCCGATCAAGGATTTGAATCTCCTTTGCCGCCATCTTCTTGGCCCCGGCGCGCCGTTCATGGTCGAAGCCCAAGAGATGCAAGACCCCATGGACCGTCATGTGCGCCCAATGCGCCGCGGCCGCTTTGCCTTGCGTTTTGGCTTCATGCGCCACCACCGGAGCGCAAATCACCAGCTCGCCCAAAAAATTCCTGCCGTCCGGACTCATCCCGGCACCGTTGAACGAGAGCACATTGGTCGGCCGGTCCCGGTCCCGGTAGCGGAGATTCAGCCTGCGGCTGCGCGCCGCGCCGACCACCAGGATGGACAGGGAGGTGCGCGCGGCGGCGTGCGCCGCTCGGCGCGGTGCGGCGCGCGACAGCGCCGCACCCGCCCAGGCCGCAAATTGCGCGCGCCGCGGTACCCACGGCCGCCGCGCGGCGTAGATCACATCGAGTTCGAGCCGTCGTGGCAAGGTCAGGAGCCGTCGTCCGGCGTCTTTGCTTCGTAGGCCTGAACGATTCTCTGCACCAGCGGATGGCGAACGACATCCCGCGAGCTGAACATCGTGAATGCGATGCCGCGTACACCGCGCAAAATGTCGATGACCGTGCGCAGGCCGGATTGTTTGGAATTCGGCAAATCCACTTGCGTAATGTCGCCGGTGACCACCGCCTTGGACCCAAAGCCGATGCGCGTGAGGAACATCTTCATCTGTTCATTGGTGGTGTTTTGCGCCTCGTCGAGGATGACGAACGAATCATTGAGTGAGCGGCCGCGCATGAACGCGAGCGGCGCCACCTCTATCACGTTGCGCTCGATCGATTTTGCGACCCGTTCGAAACCCAGCATTTCGTACAGCGCGTCGTACATGGGCCGAAGATACGGGTCGACCTTTTGCGACAAATCGCCCGGCAGGAATCCCAGCCTTTCGCCGGCCTCGACCGCCGGGCGCACCAGCACGATCCGCCGCACCCTTTCCGATTGCAGCGCCTCGACCGCGCACGCCACCGCCAAATAGGTCTTGCCCGTGCCCGCCGGGCCAATTCCGAACGTAAGATCGTGTGCTCGTATATTGTTCAAGTACTCGGTCTGATTCGCCCCGCGGGCGCGCACCGCGCCTCGCGAGGTGCGCACCTGGAGTTCCCCGGGCGGTCCGCTCCCATCGGCCTCCGCGTCGCTCGCGTCCATGTCCAATTCCTGCAACGCGATGTGCACGCGTTCGGAATCCACGGGTTCGCGCTGTGCCCGTGCATACAGGTCCTGCAAGACTCCCTCCGCGCGCAGGGCCGCGGCGGGCGGTCCGATGATTTGAAATCGATTGCCGCGCCGCCTCACTTCGACGCCGAGCCGCGCCTCTATTTGATGCAGATGCTCATCGAGCGGACCGCAAAGCTCGGACAACCGCCCATTGTCGGCCGGCGCGAGCACGAGATCCCTCGAGATCGGAACCGAACTCACGGCGCGTCTTCTGTCACAAGATGTCCGCGCAGCGAATTGGGCATGGCTTCGGTGATGATGACAGCCGCGAAAAGATTGATGAGCCTCATCGGGTCGCGAGCCGGGCCGTCGAAATTGACCCAGCGATTATTGTCGGTGCGGCCCGCGAGTTGCCGCGGATTTCGCTTGGCCGGACGCTCGATGAGCACGCGCTGCCGAGTTCCGACCATGCGCTCGGAGATGGCCCGAGCTTGAGCGTTGAGGCGCTGCTGCAGCATCTCGAGCCGCCGCTGCTTGACCTCGTGCGGTACCTCGTCGGGCAGTGCGGCCGCCGGCGTGCCGGGCCGGCGGCTATAAATAAAGCTGTAGGACTGATCGAATCCCACTTCTTCGACCAGGTTCATCGTGGCGGCGAAATCCTGATCGCTCTCGCCGGGAAAGCCGACGATGATGTCGGTGGAAATGCAAATATCGGGGCGCACCGTGCGCAGCTTGCGCAGTTTCTGCTTGTACTCGAGGACCGTGTGGCCGCGTTTCATCGCCGCCAGGATCCGGTCCGACCCGCTCTGCACCGGCAAGTGAAGGAAGTTATTCAGCTTCGGCACGTTCGCGTACGCCTCGATGAGGCTGTCGTTGAAGTCAAGCGGGTGCGATGTGGTGAAGCGGATGCGCTCCACACCCGGCACGGCCGCAATGAAGTGAATCAGCGTGGCCAGATCCGCGAGCGTACCGTCCTCCATGGGACCGGCGTAGGCGTTGACGTTTTGCCCAAGGAGAGTCACTTCGCGCACCCCCTGTCTCGAGAGCGTCTGCACCTCGCGCAGCACCTGCGCGAACGGACGGCTGATTTCCTCGCCCCGCGTGTACGGCACAACACAGAAGGTGCAGTACTTGCTGCAGCCTTCCATGATGGACACGAATGCCGTGGCGCCGGCCGCACGGGGCTCCGGGAGACGATCGAATTTCTCGATCTCCGGGAAGCTGACGTCGATTTGCGCGCGTCCCGATTGCTTCAGATCCTCGAGCATCTCGGGCAGGCGGTGCAAAGTCTGCGGGCCGAATACCAAGTCGACGAACGGCGCGCGCGCCGTGATGCCCTCACCCTCCTGACTGGCGACGCAGCCGCCGACGCCGATCACCACGTGCGGCCGCTGTTGCTTGTGGAGCCGCCATTCTCCCAGCAGGGAAAACACCTTGTCCTGGGCCTTTTCCCGCACCGAGCAAGTATTGACCAGCAGCAGGTCGGCCTGCGCCGGGTCTTCGGTGCGGGTCATTCCCTTGGCGGCCTCGAGCACGTCCTGCATCTTGCTGGAATCGTATTCGTTCATTTGGCAGCCGAAAGTCTTTATGTAAACCAGGCCGGACATGGTCTCGCCGTGGGCTCAGATGGAAAAGGCCGCTAAGATACTAGGAACCATGGCAATACGCGAAGTACTCAAGATGGGCGATCCGCACCTGCTCGCGGTCGCCCTGCCGGTACGCGAGTTCGGTACGCCTGAACTGAACGCACTGATTGAGGACATGCGGGACACCATGCGCGATCTCGATGGCGTCGGTCTTGCGGCGCCGCAAATCGGGGTGGGACTGCGGCTGGTGATATTCGGGTTCGAGGACAACGCACGCTATCCCGAGGCGCCTCCCCTGCCCCTTACCGTGCTCATCAACCCGGAACTTACGCCCCTCGGCGAGGACATGGAGGAAGGCTGGGAGGGCTGTCTCTCGGTACCGGGCATGCGCGGGCTCGTGCCCCGGTATCGGCATTTGCGCTACATCGGCGTCGATGCCGCCGGCCACTCCATCGATCGCACCGTGAGCGATTTTCACGCCCGCGTGGTGCAGCACGAGGTGGACCACCTTGACGGTATTTTGTACCCGCGGCGTATCCGGGATTTGACCCAGTTCGGCTTCACCGACGCGCTATTCCCGGGGCAGGCGATCGCGGACGACTGACGCCTTGCGGCGATCGGCACGGCAGAGCTCAGAAGGGAATGTCGTCGTCGAAATCTTCCTTTCCGCCCGCCGGTGCCGGCGTCTGGTCGTAATCCTCTCGCGGCGATGCGCTGGCGCCTGTGCCGCGATCCGCGCCTGCACCCGTTCCGCCGCCCGCGCGCGCGCCCAGCATTTGCATGTTATCGGCGATGATTTCGGTGGTGAACCGGTCATTCCCTTGCTTATCCTGCCACTTGCGGGTGCGCAGTTTACCCTCGATGAACACCTGCGAGCCCTTGCGCAGGTATTCGGCGGCGATCTCGCCCAAACGGCCGAATAGTGCGATGTGGTGCCATTCGGTCCGCTCCTGCTGAGCGCCCGAGGCCTTGTCCTTCCAGGATTCGCTGGTGGCGATGCGGATGTTGGTGACGGTCATCCCGCTCGGCATGGAGCGGGTTTCAGGGTCGGCGCCCAAATTACCGACCAGAATGACTTTATTGACTCCGCGCGCCATGACATGCCCCTGAAGATGATGGATCTCACATATTGTACACGCGCAGGCAAGCGCCCAGAGGCCGCAATAATGTCGGGCTCATGTAGAAACTCGGCCGCCCCGCCGCCCCGCAGGGGCCCGTGTACCCCGCCTAGTGGCCGGGCGTATAGTAATTGGTTACATGCAATATATCCGCATCCGGGGTGCCCGGACCCACAATCTAAAAAATATCGATCTCGACCTGCCGCGCGATCGGCTTATCGTCTTGACCGGCCTATCCGGGTCCGGCAAGTCTTCGCTGGCGTTCGACACCATTTACGCGGAAGGGCAACGGCGCTACGTGGAATCGCTGTCGACCTACGCGCGCCAATTCCTCTCCATGATGGAGAAGCCGGACCTCGACACCATCGAGGGCCTGTCTCCGGCCATATCCATCGAGCAAAAGTCCGCCTCGCACAATCCCCGCTCCACGGTGGGCACGGTAACCGAGGTGTATGACTACCTGCGGCTCCTGTATGCGCGCGCCGGCACGCCCCGCTGCCCCGATCATGGCATCGACCTTGCCGCGCAGACGGTGAGCCAGATGGTCGATGCCGTGCTTCAGCATGCGGAGGGGACTGCCATGATGTTGCTTGCGCCCGCCATATCGGAGCGCAAGGGTGAGCACACCGAGCTTATCGAGGAGTTGCAGGCGGGCGGCTTGGTGCGGGCGCGTATTGACGGCGTGGTGGTGGAGCTGGACCAAGCGCCGGCGCTCGATGTGCGGCGCAAACACACCGTCGAGGCGATCATCGATCGGTTCAAGGTACGTCCCGATCTCGGCCAGCGCCTGGCCGAATCCTTCGAAACCGCCTTACGGCTCGGGTCGGGAGTGGCGCGGGTCGCCTTTATGGACGACCCGAGTCGGGCGGAACTCGTATTCTCCAACAAGTTCGCCTGCCCCATCTGCAATTATTCGCTGAGCGAGCTCGAGCCGCGCCTGTTTTCGTTCAACAGCCCGATCGGCGCCTGTCCGAGCTGCGACGGGCTCGGCACCCAGGAATTCTTCGACCCCGAGAAAATCGTCGCCAATCCGCATCTGTCGCTCGCCGGCGGTGCGGTGCGCGGCTGGGATCGGCGCAATGCCTACTATTTTCAGCTGATCCAGTCCTTGGCGCGGCACACCCAATTCGACATCGAGGCGCCGTTCGAGACCCTGCCGCAAAAGATCAGGCATTTAGTGCTGTTCGGCAGCGAGAATGAACAAATAGAGTTCAAATATCTCGACGGCAAAGGCGGCACGGTCAAGCGCAGACATTCTTTCGAAGGCATCGTCAGAAACCTCGAGCGCCGCTACAAGGAGACCGAATCGGCCACGGTGCGCGACGAGCTGGCGAAGTACCGCTCCTCGCGCCCCTGCCCCGAATGCCATGGCACGAGGCTCAACCGGTCCGCCAGAAACGTGTTCATCGGCGGACGCAATGCACCCGAGGTCTCGTCGTTATCCGTGACCCGCGCCATCGAATTCTTCTCGCAGTTGAAGCTGCCGGGTTGGCGCGGCGAGATAGCCGCGAGGATCGTCAAGGAAATCGGCAACCGCCTCGGATTTCTCGCCAATGTCGGCCTGGGGTACCTGACCCTCGACCGCAGCGCCGACACGTTATCGGGGGGCGAGGCGCAACGCATCCGCCTCGCGAGCCAGATCGGCTCGGGTCTGGTCGGTGTGATGTACATCCTCGATGAGCCCTCCATCGGTCTGCATCAACGCGACAATCAGCGACTACTCGACACTTTGGCCAATCTGCGCGATCTCGGCAACACGGTGATCGTCGTGGAACATGACGAAGAGGCGATCCGGCAGGCCGACCATGTCGTTGATTTGGGCCCCGGCGCGGGCGTGCACGGCGGCGCGATCGTAGCGCAGGGCACCGCCGCCGAGGTCGCCGCCCATCCCGAATCGATCACCGGACAATTCTTGAGCCGCCGCCGACGCATCGAGGTGCCGCGGACGCGGCATGCGCCCGACCCGAAGCGCTTGTTGCGCGTCACCGGCGCCACGGCCAACAACTTGAAGAATGTCACGGCGGAATTCCCGCTAGGCCTGTTGACCTGCGTCACCGGCGTGTCGGGATCCGGCAAGTCGACCCTGATCAACGACACGCTGTTTCGCGCGGTGGCGACGCAATTGAACCGCGCCTCGCCGGGCTCCGCGCATTTCGAACGCATCGAAGGCCTGGAGTACGTCGATCGAGTGATCGAGATCGATCAGAACCCGATCGGCCGCACGCCCCGCTCCAATCCGGCCACCTATACCGGCCTCTTCGCACCGATTCGCGAGATCTTCGCCGAAGTGCCGGAGTCGCGCGCTCGCGGCTACGAGGCCGGACGCTTCAGCTTCAACGTCAAGGGCGGCCGTTGCGAGGCCTGCCAGGGCGATGGGGTCATCAAGGTGGAGATGCACTTTCTGGCGGATGTGTACGTGCCCTGCGATGTCTGCCGAGGCAAGCGCTATAACCGCGAAACCTTGGAGATTCGCTTCAAGGGGAAGAACATCGAGGAAATCCTCGATATGACGGTCGAAGATGCGCTGCCGTTCTTCTCTTCGGTGCCGACCGTACAGCCGAAGCTGCAGACTCTACTCGACGTGGGGCTCTCATATGTCCGGTTGGGGCAGAGCGCGACCACTCTGTCGGGTGGAGAAGCGCAGCGGGTCAAACTGGCCAAGGAGCTCGCCAAGCGCGCGACCGGACGCACCCTTTATATCCTCGATGAACCGACCACCGGTTTGCACTTCGCCGATATCGCGCAATTGCTCGTGGTATTGCACCGGCTGCGCGATGAGGGCAATACGGTGATCGTGATCGAACACAATCTCGATGTGATCAAGACCGCGGATTGGATCGTGGATTTGGGGCCCGACGGCGGAGACGGCGGAGGCCGCATCGTGGTGGCCGGCACACCGGAACAGGTCGCCCTGCACGACTCCTCGCACACCGGGCGTTACCTGCATGCCGCCTTGCGACGCACAGAGCGCGAGTCCGCCATCCCCTGCGCGCAGCGCAAGCGCGCTTCCGCGGCCTGATGCGACGCCTATCGCGGAGTGTATTTGCCCGAGCCTCGGTCGAGATGGCAACATGACCGGACGGCATTGCCTGGGGCGATAATATGCAGCACATACTGGTTTATTCGGATTCGGCCTCATGGGGCATCATCCCCCCGACGCGGCGCCGTCTGCGATTCGATGCGCGGTGGCCCGGAGTCATGGAACTTGCTCTCCTGAAATCGGGGAGGCAGGTACGAGTCGTCGAAGATTGCCTGAACGGGCGCCGCACGGTATGGGACGATCCGTTCAAACCCGGACGCAACGGGCTGGTCGGGCTCGCGCAGCGCATCGAAATTCATTCGCCGCTGGCGCTCGTCATGTTGATGCTCGGCAACAACGATTTTCAATCCATGCATCCGCTTACCGCCTGGCATGCAGCCCAAGGCATCGCCACGCTGGTCAACGCGATTCGTCAAGCGCCGATCGAACCCGGCATGCCGATTCCTCCGGTATTGGTGATTGCCCCGCCGCCCATAGAAACGCCGCGCGGCCCGCTGGCGCGCAAATTCACGGATGCGGCCGTCAAATCGGCGGGGCTTGCCGCCGCCCTTCGAGAGACCAGCGCGGATCTCGGCTGTCATTTCTTGGATGCTGGCGGCATCACCAGCGCGAGCAGGGTCGACGGCATTCATCTCGATGCGGACCAACATCTGCTGCTCGGAAAGGCATTAGCCGCCCACGTGGCGGCGCTGCCGTTGCTCGATCCTGAATCGGCACCATGAGCGCCCGACGCCGGTTTGCATCGGTGCGGCGGTGAGCGGGCTGATTCCGCTCATCGCTCGCGGCTCGTTGCCGCTACTCTCGCGCCTGAATCCCGAACTTGCCCATGATCTCGGCCTTGCGGGCCTGAAATTGCTGCGGCCCTTGTGGCCCGCCGCCGTACCGCCGGCCGGTTTGTCGCGATCGTGTCTCGGGCTCAACTTCGCGCATCCGCTCGGGCTGGCGGCCGGTTTCGACAAGAACGGCGACTATCTGGATGCGCTCGGCGCGCTGGGATTCAGCCACATCGAATTGGGCACCGTGACCCCGCGGCCGCAGCCGGGCAATCCGCGACCGCGCATGTTTCGCGTCCCGGGAGCGGCGGCGCTGGTGAACCATATGGGATTTAACAATAAAGGCGTGGATCACCTCGTGTCACGCCTGGAGCGCAGCGACTACCTCGGTATCCGCGGCGTCAGCATCGGTAAGAATGCCGCCACGCCGATCGAGAATGCCGAAGATGACTACATGATGTGCTTGCGCAAAGTGTACCCGCACGCCGATTACGTCGCCGTGAACGTGTCCTCTCCGAACACGGCGCGCCTCCGTGAGTTGCAAGATCGCGATGGCTTGGAGAGAATTTTGGGATCGCTGCTTCGGGCACGCGCTGAACTCAAGGTGCGCCACGGCAAATTCGTTCCGCTGCTGGTCAAGGTGTCGCCGGACCTCGACCCCGGTCAGGTTTCATCGCTGGCCGCGAACTTGCGCACGCTCGGCGTCGATGGAGTCATCGCTACGAATACCTCGACCAATCTTGCGTCTCTGGGCGCCGACTGGCCTGCCGGGCAACGCGGGGGCTTAAGCGGAGCGCCGCTGCATTCCCGCGCGCTCGCCGTGATCGCTCAATTGCGCGCGGAACTCGGCCAAAGCTTTCCCATTGTCGGCGTAGGCGGCATCGTGAGCGCCGACGATGCATTGGCCACACTGCGTGCGGGCGCCGATCTCATTCAGGTCTACACCGGATTCGCCTATCGCGGACACCGGCTCCTCGAAGAGATTTCGGATGCTCTTAAGCGCAATCGACCGGACGCGGTTGCGGCCGCGAGCGCCGCCGCATGATCGATGCGGATCTCGTCGAGCGGTTTCAGCGCGACGGCGCCGTGCACATACCGCAGCTGTTCACGGCGCGTGAACTCGCGGACCTGCGCGCTGGTATCGACCTGAATCTTTCGCACTTGAGTCCCCGCGCCAAGGTCGCCAGCAGCCCCACGGACCCCGGCCGCTTTGTCGAGGATTTCTGCAATTGGCAGGAGAATCCCCACTACCGGCGCTTCATTTTCGAGTCCGTCTTGGCCGAGACGGCCGGCCGCCTGATGCGGAGCAAAGCCGCTCGCCTATTCCACGATCACATGCTGACCAAGGAGCCCGGCACGCGCCAGCCGACACCGTGGCACCAGGACCAGCCTTACTACAACATCGATGGGATGCAGAATGTGAGCTTCTGGATCCCCGTCGATCCAGTGAGCCGCGCATCCACGCTGGAATTCGTGGCCGGCTCGCACCGCGGACCCTGGTTGATGCCGCGCTCGTTCATGGACTCAGAGGCGAAGTGGTTTCCCGAAGGGACTCTGGCCGATCTGCCGGATATCGAGGCGCGGCGTAGCGATTTCCCCATACTCGGTTGGGCGCTCGATCCGGGCGATGCCGTGTGCTTTCACATGCTCACCCTGCATGCCGCCCGCGGCATCGAGCGGGATAGACGCCGGCGCGTGTTTTCCGTGCGATTCCTCGGCGACGACATCATTCATGCGCCGCGGCGCTGGAGGACGTCCCCGGATTTTCCCGGATTGGAGTACGAGCTGCCGGCAGGGGCGCCCATGAATCATCCGCTATTCCCGGAGCTGTGGCGGGCGGCGTGACCGCCCGGCGGTCGGATCCAGTAAACTTCGCTCCTTAGGATATCCATGAGCCAGACTCGCCAATCGACGGACTCCAAAACTCACGCCGGCGCCAGGCGCGGCGAGCAGGTGCTCAAGCGCCTGCGCGAGAATCCTCCCAACATCTGGTACGCCGGCGAACAGGTGCGCGCCTTCGTCCGCGAGGCACGCGCCGAGGCCTTTGCGGCGGCGAGCCGATGAGCCCGCCCACGCCCAATCCGAAGGCGTTTCGCGAAGTCCTCGGGCTGTTCGCCACCGGCGTTGCCGTCGTCGCCACCGAGGTCGATGACCAGGTTCACGCCATGACGGCGAACGCGGTATCGTCGCTCTCGCTCGATCCGCTGCTGGTGCTGTTTTGCCCGGCAAAGCGCGCGCGCTTCTCGCAGCTCTTGCCCCGCGCGGCGGGATTTTCGATCAACTTTCTGCGCGACGAGCAGGAAGCGCTATCGACCTACTTCGCCGGGAGTTGGACCGAGACCGCGCCTCCCAAATACCGCTTCGTCGAGACCGACGAACTGCCGCGCCTTGAAGGCAGCCTCGCCTCGCTCATCTGCACCAAGCGCGATGTCTACGAAGCCGGCGATCACTGGCTTGTCACGCTCGAGGTGCGACAGCTGCACCGGGGCGTCGAGCCGCTGCGGCCGCTGCTCTTCTTCAGGGGAAAATACCGCCGGGTCGACGCCCGGATGGGCATGAGTGCCCCCGATCTCGTGGGCACGGCCGACGAACCGGTGCAAATGTACTATCACGAGCCGTAAAGCGCTCCTGAGAGGCGCGCTGCGCGGCCGTTCGCGCGCATCAATGCGCGCTCATTGCTGATGCTATTCTTTGCCGTGGCGGAATGCGGCCCTTTTTGAAAATGGTTCCACAGCGTAGCGGGGAAGAAATGACGAAAAAAAGCGACCGGGCGGTGACCCGCGGCGCGGCGGAAGCCGCCGTACAAACCCTGCTGCGCTGGGCGGGCGAGGATCCCCTTCGGGAAGGACTGCGCGACACGCCGAAGCGCGTGGTCGATGCCTATCGCGACTGGTTCTCCGGCTACGCCAGCGATCCGAGCGAATATCTGCGGCGGACGTTTGAGGAAGTCGAGGGCTACGACGAGATGGTGGTGTTGCGCGATATCGCGTTCGAATCGTTTTGCGAGCATCACATGGCGCCCATCATCGGCCGCGCGCACGTCGGCTACCTGCCCACCGACCGAGTCGTCGGCATCAGCAAGCTCGCTCGAGTCGTCGACGGCTTCTCGCGCCGCTTTCAAGTGCAGGAAAAGCTCACGGCGCAAATTGCCGGATGCATCGACGAGGTGCTCAAGCCGCGCGGCGTCGGCGTCGTCATCGACGCCGTGCATCAATGCATGACCACACGCGGGGTGCACAAGCGCGGTGTGTCGATGATCACCAGCAAAATGGTCGGCACGTTTCGCGCGAATGCCAGCACCCGCGCGGAATTTCTGCGCTTCATCGACATCGAGGGTAGCGGGCTGCGCTGAGCGGCCGCGGCCGTGCGGAGGATCAGTTGCGTTTGCGCTCGGCCGTGGTCCCTTGGGCGCCGGTGCGCACCGGTGCGGCGGTGCGTGCCGGAATCAGATCCACTGAAAAACTGTATTTGTGGCGTTCGCCGGGCTGCAGCGCCCCTACGCCGACCACCTGCCGGGCAATCTTTTCGCCCTGTTCATTGGTGATCGACACCACGACACAATATTCACAGGCCTCGCCGCGGCCCGGGTGATGAATCGAGCCTTCGACGCGCATCGCCGGCACCCCTTCGGACTGGGGCTCGGAGTTCGCGGCGCTGAACCGCAGGTGATGCTGGCAGCCGGGGCAAATATTGGCGCTCTGCAGAACCGTCGCCTTGCAGTGCGGACAGGTTCGTGTTGCGCCAAGAGTGCCCTGACGGACGACGCTCATCACGAGGCTCCTAGCTGCCCCCGGTCGCCGTACCCGCGAGCTTCATCGTTTTCTCGTCTCCCCAACCGAATTCGACGTGGCCGCGCATGCGCGAGCCGGCCGCCACCGTGATCGATCCGGCCTTGACGTCGCCGACGATGACCCCGCCCTCGAGCACGTCCACGCGCTTCGCGGCCTCTATGTTGCCCTGCAGCTCGCCGCCGACCACGACGATGCTCGCCAATACCTGGCCCGTCAAATGGGCGCCGGTATCAATGGTGAAATTGCCGTCGATACGCACATCGCCCTTGAAGCGGCCGGCCATGCGCACGTTGCCGGATCCCTCGATCTTGCCCTCGATCGTCAGGTTGGCGGCAATCACCGATTCGCCGACCTCGCCGCGTTCCCGGGGGACGGGCCGGTGCGAAGCGCCGCCCGCCATCGCTTCGTGCGCAATGCGCTCCGCCGCCGGAGTTACCGACGGCTGGCCGGAGCCGCCCCCCGGCGTGGGTGTCATTGGTTCCTTGCGACCCGCTGACGCAGGCGTGGGTTTCTCATTCCAAAGTGCCATAGCTGGTTATCTCCTGCGTGTGAGGTCCGTAAAGCGTACACGCTAATGCCGCAAAATGGCATCAGGCTAATGTCTTTGATTGGAGACGGTCCCAGGTCAAATGCCCTCACGGGCGCCCCGTATGGGGCCCCTGCGAGTCTCCCGGATACCAATTCCAGCGGCCGGCAATGCTCATGAACGCCGGGACGACAAATGCCCGGATCACGCTGGCATCGACCAGGACCGCAACGCACAAGCCGACTCCGATCATTTTCAAGGCCGGCAGGTCGGCGCTGACAAAAGCGCCGAATACCACGGTCATGATCAAGCCGGCGCCCGTAATGACCGGACCGACCGCCGCCAAGCCTTCGGCCGTCGCACGATCGTTATCGCCATGCAACGCGAACTGGCGCTGAATGTGGAACAGCAGGAACAGCTCATAGTCCATGGACAGCCCGAAGCTCAAACAAAATATCATCAACGGCACTTCGAGCGGTATCGAGGAGAACGGCCGTTCCAGGCCGACCAGCCCGTGCAGCCAGCCGAATTGGAATATGGCGACGACGGCGCCGTAGCCGGCGGCAACGGCGAGCAGATTCGCCATTACCGCCTTGAGCGGCAGAAGGTATGAACGGAAGGCGGCGTAGAGCAGCAGGAGCGTCGTAACGATGACGAAGCCAAACACCTTGGGGAAACTTTTCCACATGTAGTCGCTGAAATCATTGTAGTAGGCCGGAGTACCCCCGATCGTCACCGCAAAGGCCCCGTTCGGCACCACGTGCTTCAGGTCTCTCGCCAGCTGTTGAACCTGCCGCATCGACAGTGCGTTCGCCGGGGTAATCTCGAACAATGCGGCTTGCCCGTCGCGGCTCGAGTAAAGATGCGTCGTATCGCCGCGCGCGGCGAGCGGCGATGAGACCTCCGCCACGCGCGGATCGCGCTCGAGCCGCGCGAGATAGTCCTCGAGAGCGGCGGCGTGACCGGCGGCGAGCACCGGCTGCCCGTCGGTCGCGCGCAGCAAGGCGCGCACCGTCAATGCCGCATCGCCCGCGCCCTGGTGGGACAATAAATCGGCGCCGATGCGCGATTCCAAGTCCCGCGGCATGAACCACGGTTCATTGCTGAATCCGCTGTGCGCACCGGATACGGGCAGCGCGAGCAGCACCACCGCCCCGGCCGAGGCCGCCAGCGTGCGCAGCGGGCGCCGCACGATCCACTCGGCGAGCCGGGCCCATCCGTTCTTGCCGCGCGGCGCCGCCGCGGTACGTTTTCGCAAAGGCCAACGTTCGATCCGATTGCCGAGCAGGGCGAGGCAGGCGGGCAACAAGGTCACGGCGGCGAGCACGGATACGAGCACCACCAAGGCCCCGCCGATGCCCACACTGCGGGTCTCCAAGATAGGGCTGAAAAGCAGCCCCAGCAGCCCGATGGCCACGGTCGAACCCGACCACAGGATGGTGGTTCCTGCCTCCGCCACCGTCTGCGCAACCGCCTCGAGGACCGGTGAATGCCGCAATCTCTCGCGATAATCCTTGACCATCAGCAGCGAGTAGTCGATGCCGATCGCGAGCCCGATCATGGTGACCACATTGCCCAGTAGATTCGATACCGGCATCAAACGTGCCAGCACGAACGCGAGCCCCAACGACACCATCGTCGTGGCAATCCCCATCAGAAACGGTAAGGCCGCGGCGATCAGGGTGCCGAAGGCGAGGATCAGGATGGCGAGCGTGAGCGGCAAGGCCCGCTTCTCCGCGCGATCGCCGCCTTGCGCACTCGAGGTATTGATGTCGTAGTCGGCTGCCGGCCCTCCGGTCACCGCGACCCGTGCCTTGGGGTCGAGCGCGGTCAATTGCGCGCGCAGCGGCGCAAGCGCCGCGCGCACGAGGGGGACGGCGCGCTGCTGCCCCGGCACGTCGGTGGCGGCGAGCTCGACCAGCAACAGCCCCTGATGACCGGCCGGCGCGCGCCAATGCGGATCGCCGGAATCCGAGTAGGCGGCAACGCGCTTGACGGACGGCAGCTCGCGCAGCGCTCGCGCCGCATCGCGGGCCCAAGCCAATAGCGCGGGGTCATCGATCGCAAACATGGGACTCGAGAAAGCGACAATGAGCGGCTCGAGGAACGGAACGCTGAAATCGGAGCGCAATGTCTCGGCGACCTCATTCGAGGGGCTGCCGTACAGGCCCGACGTGCCGTTTTGCGCCGCGAGATCAAATTCGCCGGCTCCCCAGTGGCCGAGCGCAATGGCGATGGCCCAGGCGGCAAGCACGCCTCGCGGGTGCCTGCCGACGCAAGCGCCGAATCGGTGGAAAACTTGGCTCATCGGTTGCGGGTCGGGCTTCAGAAAGGGTAGTTGATTCCGGTGAATACAGCGCCCCCCTCAGAGCCGTACCCCACGTCCACGTAGCCGACGACGAAGGGGCTTGCAATCCCACGAAAGCCGAGCCCGCCGACATGGTGCAGGTGCGCGACCGGCGAATCCCTGGAATGCGCAAAGACCTCGCCGAAATCCGCGAAAGGCGTCAATTCGATGTCGATACGAGTGGACATCGCATCCACGCTGAACACTCTTTTACGGTACTCGATGCTCGTGGAAAATGAATTGCGGTCGTAAAAGCGCCCCTCGCCATAGCCGCGCAACGGCTGGCTGCCGTCCAGGGTGCTCTGATCGCCGCCGATATTGGACTGGCTCCAGAACGGCACATTGGTGGCGCCCGGCATGTAGCGCAATGCCACGTGCGCGACGATGGTATTTCCGGAGGCGAGCGACCACAGCTGCCGCGCGTCCAATCCGCTCTCGCTGTACAGCGACGTGTCGAACACTCCGTCGCGCGCCGCGACGCCGCCATACAGCACGTAGGCGCCGCCGCGCGTCGGCACCGTGGTGTCGTCGCGCGTGTCGTAGACGATCTCGACCCGGCTCAGCGTTTCGTGGGTGGTGCCGACGCCCGGAATCGGTCCGAAAAAATCATCGAGCGACGGGATGCCGTCGAGCGTCCCTTCCTGAATCTTGACCTCGCGCACGCGCATCGTATACGCGATCTGCCAACGATGGCTCAAATTCCAGCCGACCCTGACCTGCGCGTACATCTGCTGCAGTGTGTAATTGGTCTGATCGCTCTCCGGTGTGCTGTTGCCGATGCCGTAAAATCGCGGGGTGCCGCTGCGGTCATACACCATACTGATATTGAACGATAGCGCGCTGTTGCGCGAACGCCCCGTTTGATATTCGGAGTCGAATTCGCTCTCCACTCGCTCCTTCGCTCCGGCCACGGTGGACCATTGCGAGTCATCCGAAGGAAAGGCATAGATCCGGCCGCGGATGCCGTAGCCAAAATACGGGTTATAGAGCACATCGGGCGCGATGATCTCGGTGATCTGCTTTTTATCGTCCGTCACCAGCCATGTCGGGATCAATCCCAGGGTGAGGCCGCTATTCGGATCGTGGTCGATCTCGGGCACGGGAATGAACGGTGCGCTGGTCGGATTGAACCAGCTCGCGATCCCTTTCGAGGGCGCCCCCTCGTCGGCTCGCGCAAGGCCGCCGCCCGCGGCCGCGAGCGCCAATAAGAGCACCGCACCGGCATACAGCGGGATCGGACTCAACGATCTGACCCGCACCGGCTAACTCGTTCCCGCGGGATCCAAGCGCGACGGCACGATGCCATCGCGGCCGATGTCCGCGATGGCATGGCCTATAATGAGGTCTGCAAAAAATTGGGGCATAAACACTTGTTTCAACATCTCGACCGCCTGAACCCCGATGCCATCCTCGGCCTGATGGCAAAATTTCGGGCCGATACATTCTCTCAAAAAGTCGATCTCGGTGTCGGGGTCTATCGCGACCTCAGCGGCAACACCCCCATACTCGAGTGCGTGCGCCGCGCCGAGCAGATCGTCCTCGCGTCCCAGTCTACGAAATCCTACGTGGCCGCCGCCGGCCGAGAGGAATTCAACGGCGCCGTCGAAGAGATGGTTCTCGGTGCCACGCATGCCGCGCGTCGCGGGCGGCGCGCGCGCACCGTCCAGGCACCCGGCGGGTGCGGGGCCTTGCGCGTCGGCGCCGAGCTCATCCGCGCGGCCTCGCCGACGGCGACGGTACATGTCAGCGATCCGACCTGGGGCAATCACACCCCCCTGCTCGGCAGCTCCGGACTCAAGCTCGTGCGCTATCCCTATTATGATGCAAAGACTCATGAACTGCGGTTCGATGCGATGTTGGAACGCCTGGAACTAGCGCGCGAGGGCGATGTGATCCTGCTGCACGCCTGCTGTCACAACCCTTCCGGTGCCGATCTTGCCACAAGCCAATGGCGGGTCCTGGGGGAGTTGCTTGAGCGGCGGCGGCTCACCCCGTTCCTCGATCTGGCCTATCAGGGTTTCGGGGTGGACCTCGATGCCGATGTCGCCGGGGTTCGTCTTCTCGCGGACATGCTGCCCGAGGCGCTCATCGCGGTATCGCACTCCAAAAATTTGGGCCTGTACCGCGAACGCGTCGGCGCGCTGATCGTGATTGGCGAGAATGAGTCCCGGGCGGACGCCATTTTGAGCCATATGCTGCAGATCGCGCGCGGCATATATTCGATGCCGCCCGACCATGGCGCGGCGATCGCCGCATGCATCTTCGCCGATCCGCACCTGCGCCAGTCCTGGGTGGCCGAATTGGCGAGCATGCGCGACCGGATCCGGGATATGCGCAAGTTATTGGCAACCCACCTACGGGCGGTCACCCACGATGACTCCTTCGATTTCATCGAGGCCCAGCACGGCATGTTCTCGCTGCTCGGCGTGTCCGGCGAGGCGGTCGAGACGCTGCGCGACAAGCACCACATCTATATGACCGCCGACAGCCGCATGAATCTTGCCGGGCTCATGCCGCACAACGTGCGCTACGTGGCCGAGTCGATCGCGGCGGTGCGCTAGCCGCCGGCCTTACATGCCGGTCAACGCCTGGGCGAAGGCCTGCTGGTGAAGCGGTGCCGCACTTCGCCATCGTGCGCGCGTTCGGTATATCGGCCGCCGCAATAAGCCGAAACCACCCGCCGCCAGAACGCCACGGCGCCCGAATTTCGCTGATATTCCACGATGTCCCAGTCGCCGGCGAAGCGGTCGAAGATCAGCGTCGCGGCATCGCGGCCGATGCCGAGCCGGCGGTATTGCTTGCGCACAAAGAACTCGGACATGTGGTAATTCACGGCACCTTCGCCGGCGGCCGCGATACGCGGACGCGTGACCAGGGCGAAGCCCACAGGCTCGGGTCCCTTGAGTATCACCAGAGGGTGTGAATGGTCGTTTGCGAACCAGTTCGCGAAAATCTCGTCTTCGCGCGGATTACCCGCGCCAATGACCGGGAAAAGACCGGTGTTCAGATCGGCCAAGGCATCGATGTACTCAGCGTAGATGCTCTGGATCCATTGGCGATCCTTCTTCGAATGTCTACAGTCGCGAATGCTGACGAGCAACTACGCTGTGTCCCCAATGCCACAAAACACATCGCCCGGACGAGGGCAATTGGCCACCCGCCCGGGCATGTGATCTGCGCGAATCGATTACGGCTTCGAAGCCGGTGCAGCAGGCGCTGCGGGTTCTGCTGAAGACGCAGCACCAGCGGCAGAGCCAGCAGCGGCAGCCGCATTATCAGCGGCGGGAGCAGCGGGCATAGCAGCAGGAGCGGCCGACGAATCGGCAGCGGGTGCAGCGGCAGGCGCAGGAGTGGTGTCGGTCGTTGGCGCGGGAGCCTCGGTCTTGCTGCCGCAGGCACTCAGCACAAACGCAGCGACAAGAGCGCTTAAAGCAAGTTTGGTCTTCATCTATCGATACCCCAGAAATTTAATGAAAAAAGTTAAAAGCTGAGCATGTTGTTTTGGGCTTCCACCCAACTCTGCCGGCTGATTTTAGAGTGTTTCCGCACAATTTCATATCACTTTCGCGTCGACGCAACGCCTTCGAGTTGGCGAAACGCCCTTGGCCACATTAATTCGGCCACATTAATTGCGCTCGTGGCGCGGCTACCCCCTAGCGATCGTACCGGCCGGCGCGTACTTTAGGCCGTCCTACGGCATATAAGGAGTCGAAGTGAGCGAGGCCAGTCTGGATCAGCTCTATGTGCAACATTTGCGGACTTTAATGAGCCGGACGGACAGAGCGCTCGAGGCGGCCGAGTTCGATGCCTTGGTCATTTACTCCGGACGGCCTCCCACCCAGTTCCTGGACGATCAGGACTATCCGTACAAGGTGAACCCGCATTTCAAGGCCTGGGTACCGATTGTGGACAATCCGCAATGCTTCGCCGTGTACACCCCGGGGTCGCGGCTTCGGGTGTTGTTTCATCAACCCAACGATTTTTGGCACAAGCCCGCGAGCCTACCCGAGGCGCCCTGGGCAGCGGCCATGGACCTTACCGCAATGCCGGACCCGTCCAATGCTGCCGCGCACTGGGCCAAGCTCGGGCGGGTGGCCCTCATCGGCCCCGGCGAGTGCTTCCCTGCCGCCGAGCAGCAAACGCTGAATCCCCCCGAGTTGCTTGCACGCCTGCACTACGATCGGGCCGTAAAAACCGCCTATGAACTCGAGTGTATGCGCCGGGCGAGCGCGCTCGGTGTCCATGGCCATGCTGCCGCGCTGGCGGCATTTCGTCGCGGAGCTTCCGAATACGAGGCTCACATGCAGTATTTGGCAGCCTGCGCGCAGCGCGAGGAGGAGACGCCCTACAACAACATCGTGGCCTACAATGAACACGCGGCGGTGCTGCATTATCAGCATCTCGATCGGCGCCCGCCCGCACGCTTGCGCTCTTTTTTGATTGACGCCGGCGCTCAGTTTCGCGGCTATGCATCGGACATCACGCGCACCTACGCGGCGGCGCCCGGGTTGTTTGCGGACCTTCTCGCAAGACTCCATGGCGCCCAGCAGCGACTGTGCCAGGACGTGGTCGCGGGACGGGATTTTCGAGAGATTCATTTGACCGCACACCGCATCTTGGGCGATGAACTGCAGCAGATCGGATTGACCAAGCTACCGGGGCAGTCTGCGCTGGAGCTCGGAGTCACCAGTGTGTTCTTCCCCCACGGTATCGGTCATCTGCTCGGACTGCAGGTGCACGATGTCGGCGGGATCATGGGCGACCATGAGGGCGGTGAGCGAAAACGGCCCGAAGGCCACCCGTACTTGCGCCTCACGCGCATGCTCGAACCCGGCGTCGTGGTGACCATCGAGCCCGGTATCTACTTCATCGATTCGCTGCTTGCCGCCGCGCACGCGGACAAGCGGCGCGGGCATATCGACTGGTCGGTGGTGGACGCCCTGCGCCCGTACGGCGGCATCCGTATCGAAGACAATGTGGCCACCACGGCCGCGGCGCCCGAGAATATGACCCGCGACGCGTTCGCCAAACTCGCCGCGTAACTTAGCGGTCTTCGCGGCGACTTAGGCGGCTTTGGCTTTGCGGCGCTTCGGCGCCGCCTTTTCTTGCTTCTCGTCCGGGGCCGCGGCCTTCTTCGATTTGCTCGTCGATTTGCCCGGAGCCTTGCCGCCCTTGCGGGCCTTGCCGCCCTTGGCTCCGTCGCCCTTTTCGGCGTCGTCCCCGGCCTGTGCCGTCACGCGGCTCGCTTCGACCAACTGCATCAGAGCCATATCGGCCGAGTCGCCCGGTCGCGGTTCCATCTTGAGAATCCGCGTATAGCCGCCGGCGCGCGCCTTGAAGCGCGGCCCCAGATCGATGAACAATTTTTCAACGACGGTGACGTCGCGCAAGCGCGAATAAGCCAGTCGCCGCTTGGACGCCGAATCGATCTTGGCGAGCGTGATCAACGGCTCGACCACGCGGCGCAATTCCTTGGCCTTCGGTACGGTGGTGCGGATGGTCTCATGACGCAGCAGCGAGGTCGCCATGTTGCGCAACAGCGCGTGGCGGTGGGAAGAATTACGCGATAGCTGACGCCCGCTGTGTCTGTGACGCATTTTCTAAAGCCTTGCTGTGTCAATGATCCGCTTTAAGTGCCCGGAACCCGATTAAATGCTGTCGCGCTCTTCGTCGCGCTTCAATCCCGGCGGCGGCCAGTTGTCGATTCGCATGCCGAGGGTCAACCCGTGGCTCTCCAGCACTTCCTTGATTTCCGTCAGCGATTTCTTGCCGAGATTCGGCGTGCGCAGCAGCTCCACTTCCGTCCGCTGCACCAAATCGCCGATATAGTGAATGTTCTCGGCTTTCAAACAATTCGCGCTGCGAACCGTGAGTTCCAGTTCGTCGACCGGCCGAAGCAATATCGGATCGAACTGAGTCTCGGTCGCCTTGGTGGTCGACTCGTCCTGGCCCTGCAGATCCACGAATACCGACAACTGATCCTTGAGGATCCCGCCGGCGCGCCTAATCGCCTCTTCCGGGTCGATGGTGCCGTTGGTTTCGATGTCCAGAATCAGCTTATCGAGGTCGGTGCGCTGTTCGACGCGCGCGCTCTCCACGTTGTAGGTCACCTTGTGAACGGGGCTGAACGAGGCATCGAGCTGCAGCCGGCCGATCGCCCGCGTTTGTTCCTCGAATGCCATGCGCTGCGCAGCCGGTCGGTAGCCGCGCCCGCGCTCCACCTTCAACGACATCGACAGCTCGCCGGCCTTGGTCAAATTGGCGATCACCAACTCGGGATTCAAGATCTCCAGATCATGATCGCCGGCGATGTCGCCGGCCAGAACCGGCCCCGGACCCTTTTTGTGCAGGCGAACTTCCGCGACATCGCGGGTGTGCATGCGAATCGCCACCGCCTTGAGATTGAGCAGAATATCGACCACGTCCTCTTGCACGCCCTCGATGGCCGTGTACTCGTGAAGCACGCCTTCGATCTCGATCTCGGTTATCGCCGCACCCGGCAACGATGACAGCAGCACCCGGCGCAGGGCGTTGCCCAGCGTGTGGCCGAACCCTCGTTCGAACGGCTCGATCACGATACGCGCATGGCGCAGCGACACCGGTTGGACCTTGACGACCCGGGGTTTCAAAAATTCGCTAATCGAACCCTGCATGGATACACCCTCGTTAACTGACCGCGGACGACGCAGCACCGGCTGCGACGCGTGATTTGCCAATCCTTATTTGCCAATTCCTATTTGGAATACAACTCGACGACCAGACTTTCGTTGATGTCGGGCAGTATTTCCTGCCGATCGGGAACCGATTTCAGAACACCCGAAAATTTCTTGTCGTCCACTTCGACCCAATCCGGAAGGCCCACCTGGGTCGCAATCGTCAGAGCGGCCTGCACGCGCGTTTGCTTCTTGGCCTTCTCGCGCAAGTTGATCACATCGCCCGCCTTGCATTGATAAGAGGCGATATTGACCAGCTTGTCGTTCACCGATACGCCCTTGTGGCTCACCAACTGGCGTGCTTCGGCCCGAGTCGCGGCGAAGCCCATCCGGTAGACCACATTGTCGAGGCGGCATTCCAAAAATTGCAGCAACGTTTCGCCGGTCGCACCGGGCCGACCCGCGGCCTTTTGATAATAGTTGCGGAATTGCCGCTCCAACACGCCGTACATACGACGCAGCTTCTGCTTCTCGCGCAGTTGCAGGCCATACTCCGACAGACGCTGCTTGCGTTCGCTTTTCACGCCGCCGGGCGGCACTTCGAGCTTGCACTTCGATTCGAGCGGCTTCACACCGCTTTTCAGGAACAAATCGGTTCCCTCGCGGCGAGAGAGCTTGCACTTCGGACCAGTATACTTTGCCATTAGGAACCCTTGATCTAACCTTCCGGACCAGAGACGCGGTTCGCCAAACTAGACGCGACGCTTCTTCGGCGGGCGGCAACCGTTATGGGGAATCGGCGTCACATCTTCAATGTTCGTTATCTTCAGACCGCAGCCATTCAAGGCACGCACCGCGGATTCACGGCCCGGTCCCGGGCCCATGACGCGCACTTCGACGTTCTTCACGCCATGCTCCTGAGCCGCGGTGCCCGCCCGCTCGGCGGCCACTTGAGCCGCGAACGGGGTCGATTTGCGCGAACCGCGAAAGCCGCAGCCGCCCGAAGTCGCCCAGGACAGCGTATTGCCCTGGCGGTCGGTAATCGTGATGATGGTGTTGTTGAAGGACGCATGCACGTGCGCGATCGCATCGAGTACGTTCTTGCGTACCTTCTTGCGCGCCGGCTTGTTGGCCTGCGCGCCGCTCTGCCCGGCATTTTGCTTCTGTTCAGCCATATTTAATTAACTTCCGACGGCGTCGAGGCGCCTTCCTTGGCGCTTACGCGCCGATTTCAACGGGGCCGATGCGGTCCCGTCCGTTAAATTCAAGACTCGAGCGATGACCTAGACTTTGCCAGGAGGCGCGTTCATTTTCACGGCCTGCTTGCGCGGACCCTTGCGGGTTCGAGCATTGGTGCGGGTGCGCTGACCGCGCATCGGCAAGCCCTTGCGATGACGGATGCCGCGATAGCAGCCCAAATCCATTAGACGCTTGATGTTCATCGACACTTCGCGGCGCAGGTCGCCTTCCACCGCGAACTTCGCGACTTGTGAGCGCAACGAAGCCACTTCGGCGTCCGTCAAGTCCTTTACTTTGACGCTGTACTTCACCCCTGCTGCATCGCATATGCGCGCTGCACGGCTGTTGCCGATGCCAAAAATGTGGGTCAAACCGATGACGACGTGCTTGTTCATCGGTATGTTGATGCCGGCGATACGCGCCATCTATTTCTCCCCTATGCGGACAACAATAGCGCACGCGAAAAAGCGCGCAAGTATATACAAAAAATCTCTAAAGATCAATTTACTAGCCATTCGTCTTAAGGCCGTTAGCGCCCTTATCCCTGGCGCTGCTTGTGCCGGGGATCCGACGAACAAATGATGTAAACAATGCCGCGACGCCGCACGACTTTGCAGTTTTTGCAGATTTTCTTAACCGATGGACGAACTTTCATTTCTTACTCCCGATGCCCCGCAGGCTGGCCTTTTTCATCAGGCCCTCGTATTGGTGCGACATCAAATGCGACTGCGTCTGGGCCACGAAATCCATGACACCGACCACGATGATCAACAAAGAGGTGCCACCGAACTGGAACGGAATGCTCGGGTTCACCATGCGAATGATTTCCGGCAGCAAGCACACCGCCATGATGTAAAGGCCGCCCCAGAGAGTCAGTCGGGTCAGCACCTTGTCCAGGTACTCCCCGGTTTGCTGGCCGGGCCGGATGCCCGGAATGAACGCGCCGGCTTTCTTCAAGTTCTCCGCCGTGTCACGCGCGTCGTACACCAACGCCACATAGAAGAATGCAAAGCCAATGATCAGGACCGCGAACAGCAACACATGCAGCGGCTGACCGTAACCTAAGATGGCCGCGATCTTTTGCAGGGCGCGCTGGATCGGATTGGGATTCGGGCTGTTGCCGAAGAACTGCGCGATGGTCGCCGGGAATACCAGCAAGCTGGACGCGAAGATCGGCGGGATCACGCCCGACATGTTCAACTTGAACGGCAGGTGCGTACTTTGACCCTGCATCATTCGCCGCCCCATCTGGCGCTTGGCGTAATTCACCTGAATCTTGCGCTGTGCGCGCTCGACGAAAACACAGAACAGCGTGACCAGCACGACCACCACGAGGATCAACAGCACGATCAGTGGATTCATCTCGCCGGATCGCACCATTTCAAGCGTATTGCCTATGGCGCGCGGGAGGCCTGCGACGATGCCCGCCACGATGATCATGGTGATGCCGTTGCCGATGCCGCGCTCGGTGATTTGCTCACCCAACCACATGACGAATATGGTGCCGGTGGTGATCGAGAGCGTCGCGATGAACAGAAACTGCGGACCGGGATTGGCGACGAGGTGGCCGCCGGAGTTCTGAATCGCCAGGGCCGCGCCGAATCCCTGGAAACCCGCGAGAAACACCGTTCCGTAGCGCGTGTACTGCATCAGCTTGCGCCGCCCGGACTCGCCATCCTTGCGGATTTGCGCCCAAGGCGGATACACCATCGAGGCCATTTGCACGATGATCGAGGCGGTGATGTAGGGCATCACGTTGAGGGCGAAAATGCTGAATCGCTGCAGCGCACCGCCCGAGAACATGTTGAATATGCCGAGCAACGTGCCTTGTTGCGTCGAGAAAAACGCCGCAAAGCGCGCGGCATCGATACCCGGCACCGGAATGAACGTGCCCACGCGGTAAACGACCAGCGCACCCAATAGAAACCACAGCCGCTTGCGCATTTCGGCGAAGCGGGTCATGTCTCCTAGTGCCGCGGCGGCATTGGTGCTGGAAGTAACCAATTTCAAAGGTCTCTAATTAATTCTCGAAGCGGCCGCCGGCGGATTCTACCGCAGCCTTGGCGCCCTTGGTTGCCGTGACAGCCGCGCCCTTGATGACATAGGGCTTGGTGACGGCGCCCGATAGAATGATCTTCACGAGCTTGGTCTGTTCCGGCACCAGGTTCGCCGCGATCAATCCCTCGAGGGTGACTTCGCCCCCGGTGACGCGCATCAAATCGTCGAGCGTGAGTTCCGCACGCGAGTCCTTCATGGCCGAACGAAAGCCCGTCTTCGGCAAACGCCTTTGCAGGGGCATCTGGCCGCCTTCGAATCCGACCTTGTGATAGCCGCCCTTGCGCGCGCGCTGTCCCTTGACTCCGCGGCCACAGGTTTTGCCTTGGCCCGCGGAGGCGCCCCGCCCCACGCGCAGATGCTCCCGCTTGGAGCCGGCACCGGGCTTGATGGTATTTAAGCGCATATTAGACTCTCTTCTCCGATCCCGAATCCGCGGCCTCGACCTTGAGCATGTGGCTCGCCGCGTTCACCATGCCGCGATTCGACGGCGTATCCGCGACCACGACGCTGTGCCCGATCCGGCGCAAGCCTAGGCCGCGGGCGGAGTTGCGGATGGCGGCCAGCTGGCCCGCCATGCTCTTGATCAATGTCACCTTGATTGATTTGCCGCTCATGACCTTAGCCCAGAATTTCCGCGACGCTCTTGCCGCGCTTGGCCGCAATGTCATCCGGGGTGCGCAGCTTGGCCAAAGCGTCCATGGTGGCGCGCACCACGTTGATGGGGTTTCGCGAGCCGTAGCTCTTGGCGAGCACGTTGCGCACCCCGGCGCATTCGAACACCGCGCGCATGCCGCCGCCTGCGATCACGCCGGTGCCGTCCGCCGCCGGCTGCATATAGACGCGAGTGGTCCCATGCCGTCCTTTGACCGCGTAGAACAAGGTATCGTTCTTCAAGGAAACAGTGACCAGGCTCTTGCGCGCCTGCATCATCGCCTTGGAAATCGCCACCGGCACTTCACGGGCCTTGCCGTAGCCGAAGCCGACGCGCCCGGCGCCGTCGCCCACCACCGTGAGCGCGGTGAACCCGAACTGTTTGCCGCCCTTGACCACCTTTGCAACACGGTTGACCGCAACCAGCTTCTCTAGCAGGTCGTCGCCGGACATCGGTTTTTCTACTCTCGCCATTGCCCTTAAGCCCTCCGGTTAGAACTCGAGTCCCGCTTCGCGCGCAGCCTCGGCCAGCGCTTTGACGCGCCCGTGATACATGAAACCGGAACGATCGAACGCGACCTTGGCAATACCTAAGGCCTTGGCGCGCTCCGCGATGGCGCGGCCGACGGCCTTGGCGGCCTCGATGTTGCCGGTCGTTTTCAATGCGCCGCGCACGTCCTTTTGTAAGGTCGAGGCGGCGACCAGAACCTTGTCGCCCTCGGGCGCGAAGATCTGCGCATAAATGTGCTGAGGCGTGCGATGCACCGAGAGGCGCATGGCCGCGAGCTCCTTGATCTTCACGCGGCCCCGCAGTGCGCGGCGCAGGCGGGTGTCTCGTTTGTCTAGCTTCATGTCCTTACTTCTTCTTCGCTTCTTTCAGCGAAATCTTCTCGTCCGAATACTTCACGCCCTTGCCCTTGTACGGCTCCGGCGGCCGGAAGCCGCGGATTTCGGCCGCCGTCTGACCGACGCGCTGCCGATCGATGCCCTTGACGATGATTTCCGTTTGGCTCGGCGTTTCGATGGTCACGCCATCCGGGATCGCGTAATTGATCAGATGCGAAAAACCCAGCGTCAACGTCAGACTCTTGGCCTGTACCGCGGCGCGATAACCGACGCCGACGAGCTCGAGCTTTTTCTCGTAGCCCTTGGTCACGCCCGTGACCATGTTCGCGAGGTGCGCTCGAGTGGCGCCGGCGATGGCGTTCAACCCTTCCGCGGACGAATCGGCCTCGACGGCCAAATGCTTGTCCTTGAGCTCGACCTTGATGCCGCTCTTGAGCGCGAGGGTGAGCGAACCCTTCGAACCCTTCACCGTGACGGCGTCCGCACCGACCGTGGCGCTCACACCCTGCGGCAGATCTACCGGCTTTTTTGCGACTCGAGACATAGCGAAATCCTAAATAAATGCCTACGCGGCTCTATGGAACGACACTACTGGACCACGAACAGCACTTCGCCGCCCGTGCCCGCGGCGCGCGCCTGGGCGTCGGACATGATGCCCTTCGGCGTGGAGACCACCGCGACGCCCAAACCACCGAGCACCTTGGGCAATTCATCCTTGCCGCGATAAATGCGCAGCCCCGGACGGCTGATGCGCTCGATGCGGTCGATGACCGGCCGGCCGTCGTGATATTTCAATTCGATGGACACGGTGTTCTTCGCCCCGCTGATATCGACGCCATAGGCGCCGATATACCCCTCGTCCTTCAATACCTTGAGGATGGCGAGTTTCAGCTTGGAGGCACTCACTCCCACCGTGGGTTTGCCCGCGGACTGCGCGTTGCGGATACGGGTCAGAAGATCGGCGATTGGATCAGTCATGCTCATTGTACGCGCCTCACCAGCTGGCCTTCGATAGACCCGGAATCTCGCCTCGGTTGGCGGCCTCGCGCAACTTGGTGCGCGCCAGGCCGAACTTGCGGTAAACACCGCGTGGCCGGCCGGTGATGGCGCAACGATTGCGCTGGCGCGTCGCGGCCGCATCGCGCGGCTGCTGCTGCAGCTCGACCTGCGCGGCGGCACGCTCTTCCGGCCCGGTCTTCGGGTCGCGGATCAGCTCTTTGAGCTCGGCGCGTCGGGCAGCGTATTTCTTGGCTACCTTGAGGCGGCGCTTCTCGCGCATGAGCATGTTCGTCTTGGCCATCGGCTATTACCCTACTTGCGAAACGGAAAGTTGAAGGCTTCTAGCAGCGCGCGTCCATGCTTGTCGTCCGCGGCCGACGTGGAGATGGTGATGTCCATCCCACGAATTTGATCGATCTGGTCGTATTGAATTTCCGGAAAAATGATTTGTTCCTTGACGCCCAGGCTGTAATTGCCGCGGCCGTCGAAGGATCGGGTGCTGATGCCGCGAAAATCGCGAATTCGCGGAATCGCGATGTTGACCAGCCGATCGAGGAATTCGTACATGCGCGCGCCGCGCAAGGTCACTTTGCAGCCGATCGCCTGCCCGTCGCGCACCTTGAAAGTGGCCACCGACTTTTTCGCCTTGGTCACGGCCGGCTTCTGACCGGTGATCTTGGCCATGTCGGCGGTGGCGGCGTCCATGACTTTCTTGTCCGCCACGGCCTCGCCCACGCCCATGTTGACCGTGATCTTGACGATGCGCGGAACCTGCATCGTGTTCTTTAGCCCCAAGCTCTGCTTGAGCTCCGGCACGATTTTCTCGCGATAAATTTTTTGCAGTCTGGTCATCTCGTTTCACTCGCTTATCTGGAGTCGACCATTTCTTTGTTCGACTTGAACACGCGCACCTTGCGCCCGTCCTCGAGCGACTTGAAACCCACCCGGTCGCCTTTTTGCGTAGCCGGATTCACGATCAGCACATTCGAGACGTGCAGCGGCGCTTCGCGCTCGATGATGCCGCCCTGAACGCCCATTTGCGGATTCGGCCGCTGGTGCTTCTTGGACATGTTGAGTCCCTCGACGCGCACGCGATCGTCGGCCATCACCTCGATGACGGCGCCGCGTCGTCCCTTGTCTCGACCGGCGATCAGAATCACCGTGTCGCCTTTGCGTATCTTTTTCATCTGCCGTTCCTACTCGAATCAAAGCACTTCGGGCGCGAGCGAAATAATTTTCATGAACTGCACGTTGCGAAGCTCGCGCGTTACAGGTCCGAAAATGCGCGTGCCGATCGGCTCGAGCTTATTGGTGAGCAGCACCGCCGCGTTGGTGTCGAAGCGAATCAACGATCCGTCCGAGCGACGCACGCCGCTGCGCGTGCGCACGACCACCGCGTCGTACACCTCGCCCTTCTTGACCTTGCCGCGTGGAATCGCGTCCTTGACGCTCACCTTGATGACATCGCCGACGGCGGCATAGCGGCGCTTCGAGCCGCCGAGCACCTTGATGCACATCAATCGCTTGGCACCGCTGTTGTCGGCCACATTGAGCATGGTTCGAAGCTGGATCATTGGTTTATCTCTTTACTCTGGCCGCGCCCGTTCGACGACGCGCACCAGCATCCACGACTTGCGGCGCGACATCGGCCGGCACGGCTTGATCGTCACCATGTCGCCCTCCTGGCACTCGTTGTTCGCGTCATGCGCTAGGAGCTTGGTGGTGCGGCGAATGTACTTGCCGTAGGTCGGGTGCTTGACCAGACGCTCGACGGACACGGCGATGGTCTTGTCCATTTTGTTGCTGACCACCTTGCCGGTGAGCAATCGCTGGCCGGTAGTTCGCGCTTCTGAGGGAGCCGCGCCGGGCTCCTGCACAGCGGCTTCTGGTGTGGTCGACATCAAACCTTACCTCCGCGTGCGCTGATCTGCGCAAGCACCGTCTTCACCCGCGCAATGTTCTTGCGCACCTTCGCGAATTGATCGGGCTTGGCCGCCTGACCGGTGGCTCGCGCCATGCGCAAATTGAACTGTTCGCGGCGCAGCTTGAGCAGATCCTCGCCGAGGACCTTGGGCGCTCGCTCGCGCAAATCTTTCGCCTTCATGTGCGCACCCTTAAGTTCGAATCTGGCGTTTGACGAACGCCGTTGAAACCGAAAGCTTGGCGGAGGCGAGCCGGAACGCCTCACGCGCGATTTCCTCGCTCATGCCCTCGATCTCGAACAGCACCTTGCCGGGCAGCACCCTGGCGACCCAGTACTCGACATTGCCCTTGCCGCTGCCCATGCGTACTTCGAGCGGCTTCTGCGTGATCGGGACGTCCGGGAACACTCGGATCCAAATACGGCCGCCGCGCTTCACGTAGCGCGAAATGGCGCGCCGCGCCGCCTCGATCTCGCGGGCGGTCATGCGGCAGCGGTCGGTCGCCTTGAGGCCATATTCGCCAAACGCGACAAAATTGCCGCGCTGCGCGCTGCCCGCGATCCTACCCTTGAATTGTTTGCGGAATTTGGTCCGCTTCGGCTGCATCATGTGTAATTACCTGAATTCAACTTTGCGCGGGCGCCGCGGTCTCGGCGGCCTTGGCGCCCGGCGCCGCTGCCGCCGCCGCCTCGGCTTCGGCCTCCAATGCCTCGCCTTCCGGCTTATCGAACACTTCGCCCTTGAATATCCAAACCTTGATGCCGATCACGCCGTACGTGGTCTGCGCTTCCGCGAGCCCGTAATCGATGTCGGCGCGGAAGGTGTGCAGCGGCACGCGTCCCTCGCGATTGCTTTCGGTGCGGGCGATTTCCGAGCCGTTCAAGCGGCCCGAGATGCGCACTTTGATGCCCAGCGCGCCGGAGCGCATGGTGTTGGTCACCGCGCGCTTCATGGCGCGGCGGAACATCACGCGCTTCTCGAGCTGCTGCGATATGCCCTCGGCGACCAACTTAGCGTCGAGCTCGGGCTTGCGGATCTCGGCGATGTTGAGCCGCACGTCCTGCATGGTCATGCCCAGGATCTTTGCGACCGCGGTGCGCAGCTTCTCGATGTCCTCGCCCTTCTTGCCGATCACGATTCCCGGCCGCGCCGTGTGAATCGTGATGTTGGCGCGGCGCGCGGCGCGCTCGATGTGAATGCGGCTGACCGACGCATCGGCGAGCTTCTTGCTCAAATACTGCCGCACCAGGTGATCGGTGTGGATGTTCGAGGCAAACGACTTGGTACCGGCATACCATTTCGACGTCCAGTCGCGCGTGATGCCGAGACGAATGCCAATCGGATTAACTTTCTGACCCATACTTGCTTTACCTTCAGGGCTCTCGCTTGCCGTCGGACACTTGAACCAGGATATGACTGTTGCGCTTGGCGATGCGCACGCCGCGCCCCTTGGCGCGCGCGTGAAAGCGCTTGAGCATCGGCGCCGGATCGACTTCGACTCGCGTCACCTTCAGATCGTCGACGTCGGCGTTGAAATTGTTGTAGGCATTCGCAATCGCCGAATCGAGCACCTTGAGCACGATCTTGGCGCCCTTCTTCGGCATGAACTTCAGGGTGTTCACCGCGAGCGTCGCGGACTTGCCGCGAATCGTGTCGACCACCAGCCGGCATTTCTGCGGCGAGATGCGTGCGTACCTCAATACAGCTTTGGTCTGCATGAATTACTCCGCCGCCGACACTTTTTTGTCGCCCGAATGCGCCTTGAAGGTGCGCGTCGGGGCGAATTCGCCGAGCTTGTGGCCGACCATGTTCTCCGACACCAGCACCGGCACGTGCAAACGGCCGTTGTGCACGGCGATGGTCAAGCCGACCATGTCGGGGATGACCATCGAACGACGCGACCAGGTCTTGATCGGCCGGCGATCATTCTTCTGACTCGCCGTCTGCACCTTCTTGGCCAGATGCAAATCGACGAACGGACCTTTCTTGAGCGAACGAGGCACTTAGGTATCTCCATCTAGAGTCGTTTGTTCTTGCGCCGCTGGACGATCATGCCGTCCGTGCGCTTGTTGTGACGCGTCTTCTTGCCCTTGGTCTGCAGGCCCCACGGGCTCACCGGATGCGGGTTGCCCTGTCCGGACTTGCCTTCGCCGCCGCCGTGCGGGTGATCGACCGGGTTCATCACCACGCCGCGCACGGTGGGGCGCACGCCGAGCCAGCGCACCGCGCCGGCTTTGCCGTACACGCGCAGGTTGTGCTCATCGTTGCCCACCTCGCCGATGGTGGCGCGGCAATCGACGTGGATCTTGCGCATTTCGCCCGACTTCAGTCGCACGCTGGCGTACAGGCCCTCGCGCGCCGCAAATTGGGCCGAGCCGCCGGCGCTGCGAGCCAATTGGCCGCCCTTGCCGGCCTTGAGCTCGATGTTGTGCACGGTGCTGCCCACCGGGATGTGCCGCAGCGGCAGCGCATTGCCGGCCTTGATCGGCGCATCGGCGCCCGAGCGGATCTCATCGCCGGCCTTGACGCCCTTCGGCGCGAGGATGTAGCGGCGTTCGCCGTCCTTATAGAGCACCAAGGCGAGATGCGAGGTGCGGTTCGGATCGTACTCCAGGCGCTCGACCACGCCCGGAATGCCGTCCTTATCGCGCTTGAAATCGACGAGACGGTACCGCTGCTTGTGGCCGCCGCCGATATGGCGCGTGGTTTGACGCCCGGAGTGATTGCGCGCACCGGTGCGATTTTTCTTGGCCGTCAACGACTCGAGCGGCCCGCCCTTGTGCAGGTGCGAGCGGTCGACTTTCACCACGAAGCGCGTGCCCGGGGAAGTCGGCTTCATTTTAATGAGTGCCATGGCCCTAAATCCTCAACGAGGCGAACCGGTGAAGTCGATCGACTGACCGGTTTGCAAACGTACGTAAGCTTTCTTGTAACCGCTGCGCTTTCCGGCCACATTCTTGAAGCGACGGGTCTTGCCCGGCTTGTTCAGCAAATTGATGCCTTCGACCTTGACCTCGAACATCAATTCGACCGCCTGCTTGACTTCGGACTTGGACGCATCGTCCCGCACCCGAAACACGTATTGATTTCCCTTCTCGGTGACGTTCGCCGCCTTTTCCGAAACGTGCGGCTGAATCAGCACGGTCATCAATCGTTCCTTATTCATTCGCGCCTCCGAGACGCTGTTCGAGCAACTTCAAGGCGCCGACCGTGGCGAGCACTTTGTCGTGCTTGATCAGGCTCAAGGGGTCGAGCGAGGCAACCGGAATCACCTCGACGTGGGGAACATTGCGCGCCGCCAGGAACAACTTCTCTTCGTAGGCTTCGACCAGGATCAGCGCGCGGCTCAGACCGAGTTGGGCGAGCTTGCCGATCAACAATTTGGTCTTCGGCGCATCGAGTTCGAGCGACTCGACGGCCACCAGACGGCCTTGGCGAACCAACTCGGAGACGATCGATTGCATCGCGGCGCGATACATCTTGCGATTGACCTTTTGCGAGAAATCGCGCGGGCGCGCCGCAAACGCCCGGCCGCCGCCCACCCAAATGGGGCTGCGTATCGAGCCGACGCGCGCTTGACCCGTGCCCTTTTGACTCCAGGGCTTCTTGCCGCCGCCGCGCACTTCGGCCCGGGATTTCTGCGCCTTGGTACCGGCGCGCCCCCCGGCCATGTAGGCGGTAACGACTTGATGCACGAGCGCCTCGTTGTACGCGCGGCCGAAGGCGGCATCCGACAATTGGATTTCGCTCGAGGCGGCTGCATTCATTAACTGGAGCTTCATGGCGGTTACTTCTTGTCAGCTATTTCTTTTCGGCTTTGGCGTCGGCTTTGGCGGCGCCCTTCGCGGCCGGGGCGCTCTTTGCGGCTGGGGCGCTCTTTGCGGCTGGGGCGCCCTTCGCGGCGACCGGGGCCTTGTTCGGCATGAGGCGCTTGCGGCGGATCTGAGAAGCCGCCTTGAGGGACGGTCGCACGATCACGCGGCCGCCTTCGGAGCCCGGCACCGCACCGCTGATCAGCAAAAGGCTGCGGGGCACGTCGACTTCCACGATGCGCAGGTTTTCGATGGTGCGGTTGCGCACGCCCATGTGGCCCGACATCCGCTTGCCCTTGAATACGCGGCCCGGCGTCTGCCGCTGTCCGATGGAGCCCGGGGCCCGATGCGATAGCGAGTTACCGTGACTCTTCATGCCGCCCGCAAAATTGTGCCGCTTCATGGTGCCGGCGAAACCCTTGCCCAAGGTGGTGCCGGTCACTTGGACGATCTGTCCGACCGCGAACATGTCGACCTTCAGCTCGCCGCCCGTCGCGAGCGCATCGCCCTCGCCCTTGTTCAAGCGGAATTCCCGCGAGGTATGGCCGGCGGCGACATTCGCCTTGGCGAAGTGCCCGGCGAGTGCCTTCGACACGCGCGATGGCCGGCGGCTGCCGATCGTGACCTGCACGGCGCGATAGCCGTCGGTTTTATCGGTCTTGACTTGTGAAATGCGATTCGGCAACGCCTCGACGACCGTCACGGGCACGGTCACACCGGCATCGGTGAATACTCGGGTCATGCCGCACTTGCGGCCAACCAGACCAATGGTCATTGTCAATCCTCACAGCGCGAGAGCTACGATTGGCTCCCGCGGTTCGTTGCAATCAGCCGGCGGTTTGGGTATGCGGGACCCCAGCACCCTTAGGTCTCCCCTCACGGGGTAACCCTTGGATGGTTGGCGTCGGCACCCACGCGCTCCGACCTCTAAAATGGACGGCGGAGTATACCTGAAGCCGCCCTGGGTTCAAGTTTTGCTTCCCAGGCGCTCGCGCGCCGGGTTCAACGGGGCCGATGCGGCCCCGTCCCATAAGGCTTCAGTTCAGCTTGATTTGGACGTCCACGCCCGCGGGCAATTCGAGCTTCATGAGCGCATCGACGGTCTTGTCGGTCGGATTCAGGATGTCCATCAGACGCTTGTGGGTTCGAATTTCGAACTGATCCCGCGCGTCTTTGTCGCCATGCGGTGCAACCAGCACCGTAAAGCGCTCCATTTTGATGGGCAGCGGCACCGGGCCCTTGACGGTAGCCCCCGTGCGCTTCGCCGTATCGACGATTTCGCGAGCCGATTTGTCGATCAGCCGGTGATCGAACGCCTTCAATCGGATTCTGATGTTCTGATTAGCCATTTTATTTAACTTCCTATGCGCTTCGCGCAGAATCTACGGGACCGAAGCGGTCCCGTTCCTTAGGCTCGCTGCGCGAGCATGAATAATGAAAACCTTCACGCAATGACTTTGGCGACGACGCCGGCGCCCACCGTCTTGCCGCCCTCGCGGATCGCAAATCGCAAGCCCTGCTCCATCGCAATCGGCGCGATCAGCTCCACCACAATCTTGATGTTGTCCCCAGGCATCACCATCTCGGTGCCCTCCGGCAACTCCACCGCCCCCGTCACATCGGTCGTGCGAAAGTAAAACTGCGGCCGGTAACCTTTGAAAAACGGCGTGTGCCGACCCCCTTCCTCCTTGGTCAGCACGTACACCTCGGCCTCAAACTTGGTGTGCGGATTGATGCTCCCGGGCTTGCACAACACCTGCCCGCGCTCCACTTCCTCGCGCTTCGTGCCCCTCAATAGCACCCCCACGTTGTCCCCCGCCTGCCCCTCATCCAGGAGCTTGCGAAACATCTCCACCCCCGTGCAGGTCGTCTTCTGCGTCGCACGGATCCCCACTATCTCCACCTCATCGTTCACCTTCACCACCCCGCGCTCGATCCGACCCGTCACCACCGTGCCGCGCCCCGCAATCGAGAATACATCCTCCACCGGCATCAAAAACGCCCCCTCCACCGCCCTCTTCGGCACCGGTATGTACTCATCGAGCGCCTGCACCAGCCTCAACACCGAGGGCACCCCAATCTCGCTCCCCTCCCCCTCCAAAGCCTTCAAGGCCGAGCCCGTGATGATCGGAGTCTTGTCCCCGGGAAACTTGTAAAGCGTCAGCAAATCCCGCACCTCAAGCTCCACCAGCTCCAATAACTCCGCATCATCCACCATGTCCGCTTTGTTCAAATACACCACGATGTAGGGCACCCCGACCTGCCGGGCCAGCAAAATGTGCTCCCGCGTCTGCGGCATCGGCCCGTCCGCCGCCGAGACGACCAAAATCGCCCCGTCCATCTGCGCCGCCCCCGTGATCATGTTCTTCACGTAGTCGGCGTGCCCCGGACAGTCCACGTGCGCGTAGTGGCGCGCCGCACTCTGATACTCCACGTGCGCAGTGGCAATCGTGATCCCGCGCGCACGCTCCTCCGGGGCCTTGTCAATCTGGTCGTAGGCCTTGAACTCCCCGCCAAACTTCTCCGCCATCACCTTCGTTAAAGCCGCCGTCAAAGTCGTCTTCCCATGGTCCACGTGTCCTATCGTCCCCACGTTCACGTGCGGCTTCGTTCGCTCAAACTTCCCCTTCGACACGGCTTTTCTCCCCCAATAAATGAAAACGGTTGGAGTTACGCTAACCTTAAGAAGCTTTCTTCATGACCGCATCGGCGACATTGGTGGGCACTTCCAGGTACTTCGCGAACTCCATCGTGTAATTCGCGCGGCCCTGACTCATGGAGCGCATCGCGGTCGAATACTGAAACATCTCGGCCAGCGGCACTTCCGCGGTGACCACCTTGCCGGAAGGAGAATCCTCCATACCGATGATCTGGCCGCGTCGGCGATTTAAGTCGCCGACGATGTCGCCGTAATAATCCTCCGGCGTCACCACTTCGACCTTCATGATGGGCTCGAGCAGTACCGGTTTGGCCTTGCGAAAGCCTTCCTTGAAGCCCATCGAGCCCGCGATCTTGAACGCCATTTCGTTCGAATCGACATCGTGATAAGAGCCGTCGAAAATCGTCACCTTGACGTCGACGATCGGATAGCCGGCGATGACCCCGGTTTGAACGGCTTCTTGAATGCCCTTGTCCACCGCCGGAATGAACTCTCGGGGCACGGCCCCGCCGACGATGCCATTCACGAATTCATAGCCTTTGCCGGCCGGCTGCGGCTCGAGTTTCAGCCACACATGGCCATATTGGCCGCGGCCGCCGGATTGGCGCACGAACTTGCCTTCCGACTCCACGCTGCCGCGAATGGTCTCGCGGTAGGCGACCTGCGGCTTGCCGACATTGGCCTCGACCTTGAATTCCCGCTTCATGCGGTCGACGATGATTTCCAGGTGCAGCTCGCCCATGCCGGAGATGATGGTCTGCCCGGACTCCTGGTCCGTATGCACGCGAAACGACGGATCTTCCTTGGCCAGACGCTGCAAGGCGAGGCCCATCTTCTCCTGATCGACCTTGGTTTTCGGTTCCACGGCGACCGAGATCACCGGCTCCGGAAACTCCATTTTTTCCAGGATGATGACTTTCGCCGGATCCGACAGGGTATCGCCGGTGGTCACATCCTTCAGGCCCACGGCCGCGGCAATGTCGCCCGCGTGCACTTCCTTGATCTCCGAGCGGTCGCTCGCGTGCATCTGCAGCAGCCGCCCGATGCGCTCGTTGCGATTCTTGTTCGGCACGAACACTTGATCGCCCGAATTGAGCGTACCGGAATACACGCGGAAAAACGTCAGGTTGCCGACGAACGGGTCATTCAATATTTTGAACGCCAGGGCGGAAAACGGCTGCGCATCGTCGGCCTTGCGGGTCAGGGGTTCGCCGCGGTCGCTCTGGCCCTTGACCGCTGCGACGTCGGCCGGCGACGGCATGTACTCGACCACGGCATCGAGCACCGCCTGCACGCCCTTGTTCTTGAACGCGGAACCGCAGGTCACGAGGCATATCTCATTCTTCAGCGCGCGGGCGCGCAGACCCTGCTTGATCTGCGCATCGCTCAGAGTGCCGTTCTCCAGATACTCGTTGAGCAGTTCCTCGTTGCCTTCGGCGGCCGCCTCGATCATCTTGGCGCGCCATTCTTCGCATTCCGCGCGCATGGCGGCGGGGATGTCGCGATATTCGAATTTCATGCCCTGGGTCTCTTCGTCCCACCAGATGGACTTCATCTTGACGAGATCGACCACGCCGACGAAGCCGTCCTCGGCGCCGATCGGCAATTGAATGGGTACCGGATTGCCGCGCAGACGCGTCTTGATTTGCTCGACGCAGCGCAGGAAATTCGCTCCGGCGCGGTCCATCTTGTTGACGAACGCGACCCGCGGCACACCGTACTTGTTCATTTGCCGCCACACCGTTTCGGATTGCGGCTGCACGCCCGACACGGCGCAGTACACGGCTACCGCCGAGTCCAACACCCGCAGGCTGCGCTCCACTTCGATGGTGAAATCGACGTGTCCGGGCGTATCGATGATGTTGATGCGGTGTTCGGGAAAGCTTTTGTCCATTCCCTTCCAGAAACAGGTGGTGGCCGCGGCGGTGATGGTGATGCCGCGTTCCTGCTCCTGTTCCATGTAATCCATGACCGCCGCGCCGTCATGCACTTCGCCGATCTTGTGCGACACGCCCGTATAGAACAGGATGCGCTCGGTCGCGGTGGTCTTCCCCGCGTCGATGTGCGCAGAGATACCGATGTTGCGGTATCGCTCGATGGGTGTCGTACGTGCCATATGTTCCAGAATTTCCAGGCGCTTTGCGCCGAATTCCACGGGGTCGAAGCCACCCTGAATTACCATGCGCTTCGCGCAACTTTCAACGGGGTCGCAGCGACCCCGTTCACTAAACCTTATATAAGGCCGAACCGGCGCAAATCCAGCCGGCGCTACCAGCGGTAGTGCGCGAACGCCTTGTTGGCCTCGGCCATGCGGTGGGTATCTTCACGCTTGCGCACGGCCGCGCCGCGATTCTCGGCGGCTTCCATCAGTTCCGCGGCAAGGCGATGCGCCATCGATTTCTCGCTGCGGTCCGTTGCCGCTTCGATGACCCAGCGCATGGCGAGGGTCTGCCGGCGATTGGCGCGCACTTCGACGGGCACTTGATAGGTGGCGCCGCCGACGCGGCGCGACTTGACCTCGACCACCGGCTTCACGTTGTCGAGCGCCTGCTGCAGCAAGGCGATCGCATCGCCGCCGCCGCGGCCGGTCTTGTCGCCGATGCGGTCAATGGCGCCGTAAACGATCTTTTCGGCGACCGACTTCTTGCCGCGCTCCATCACCATATTGATGAATTTAGCCAACATGTCGTTGCCGAACTTCGGGTCCGGAAGGATGGTGCGATGGGGTGCTGCTGCTCTGCGGGACATGGAAAACCTTCTTGCCTTAACCTTGGCTTATTGCTTTGTGGCTCATTTCTTGGGACGTTTGGCGCCGTACTTGGAGCGCCCCTGCCGCCGATCGCCGACGCCGGCGCAATCGAGAGCGCCGCGAATCGTGTGATAGCGCACACCCGGCAGGTCCTTGACGCGGCCCCCGCGGATCAACACCACCGAGTGCTCTTGCAAATTGTGGCCTTCGCCGCCGATGTAGCTCGATACTTCGTAGCCATTGGTCAGGCGCACGCGGCACACCTTGCGCAGCGCGGAATTCGGCTTCTTGGGCGTCGTGGTGTAGACGCGCGTGCACACACCGCGCTTCTGCGGTGATGCGGCCAATGCCGGAACCTTGGACTTCCAGGCAGGCTCATTGCGGCCGGTACGAATCAGCTGGGTCGTCGTCGCCATAAATACCTTTTGAGAGCCGCAGCGAAAAGCCGGCCCGATTGACGCTAAAACCGTAAAGTAAGCCGCGCGCCCGCCCGGCGACAAAGGCCGGCGATTGTAGGAACCGGCCGTCCGAGTGTCAAGTCAACCACTGAAACGTGGCGGTCGCCGTAATGGAGTCGGTGAGGGGCCGCCGGTGGACGCATTAGATATGCAAATCGGTGGCGCTGCCCGATGGCAATCCTCACTTCAGCGCCCCGCAGCGCTCCGCCTTCGTAGATCGGAATCGACGCGCCGAGCTCCGCATTAAGCCAGACGTGCTCTCAGAAGCTCAAAACCGCGGACAGCTGGATGCGTCCGCTACTGGTTCCTGCGAGGCGTGCCAATTGCCAGCCATAATCGGCCTTGATCGTGCCATGCGAACCCATCTGAACACGCAAGCCAGGACCGGCCGACACGAGGGTGTTTTCCGTACCACCCAACTGAAGGTCGTGCTGCCAATCCCTGCCGGCATCGATGAAGATCAGAGCCTGGGTTTGATCAGGGATGCCGTCCAAAAAATGACGACTCGGAGTCCGAAGCTCCAATTGCGCCGATATCCCGTCGTCGCCATTCACAACGCGATCATCGTACCCTCGGACTGAGTCCTCTCCCCCCAAACCGAATTGCTCGATGGGAAGCAGACGGGCAGACGACCATTGGCCCAGTGCGCTGAACGCCACGGTAAAATCTCCGAACGCCCGTTGCAGACGCGAAAAACTGGCTCGTAGGTAGGCATAGTTGGCCGTGGCTCCCGCGCGCTGCACCATGAAGTCCTCATCGTTGTTCGAGCCGCCAATGCCTCCGGGGCTGTAATACGCCGATACTGAACCCCGGGTCGAGCCCTGCGCATCGCTCTTGACCCCGCTATAGGTGACCAGGCCCTGAGCGATGTTGGCTGGCGAGCTGAACACCTGCGTCCCGCCAAAAGCCAGGTTGTTGTTGATCCACTTGTAATCGGTGCCGAATTCCAGCGATTGGGTGTAGCCCGGCAATACCGGCAAAGGGACCGAGTACCGCAATCCCACCTGCCACGTGATGCCGGTCTGGCCGAACAGGCTGCCGGTCGTCGACTCCGCCCGAGCCCAGGAGCCAAAGACCGAGACCGTGTTGCGCCAGGGCAGCGGCAGTATGTAGCTGGCACTGTCCGCCTCAAGCAGACCGGATTCCGTGCTGCGCGTGTATTGATAGTTGAACTCGTTGTCTGCACCCCAAAGATTACCGAGGTTAAAACCGGCAAAGGCCCGCCCAAGCCCGGTTTCCTGGTTGCCTGTGTCGTCGTAGCCTGCGTAAACACGCACCGGCCTGGTATCTGTCACGCGCAAAATCGCATCGGTTTCGCCAGGCTGCTGGCCCTTCGCATAAACAAGGTCCACATGGCGGAAGGGGTTTTGATCCAGCCAGGCCACGTCCCCCAAAAGCGTGTCCCCGGTAATTTCTTGGCCAGGCTTGATTCGCACCTGTCTGGTCAAGAGATTATCTGAAAACCACCGGTTGCCCTGGACACGCACCTCGCCCAGTTTTGCGACCAACACGACCACTTGTACGACCCCACTCGACACGTCCTGAGGCGGCACATAGACGTCAACGACGGGATGGTCCGAATTGCGGCACAAGATCACGAGCAAACGCGTGAGACGGGAAAGATCTCCCCGGGTCAGAGGACGGGACAAAAAGCCGGCTGACATGGCCTTCACCTTCGCCGGGGCAAGCCAAGGGAGTCCCTCGACAACCACCGTTCGGCCAACGGGCAGCGCCTCACTGCTCAGCCGATCAACCGACGGTATCAGCCGCAGACCTGTCAGCTTGGGAATCAAGATCGACGAGTCATCGTTGACCGGTGCCAAGGGAAGCGGGGCGGGGAGGGGCGGCGCAGGAGCCTCGCCGACCGGCTTCGGCGCCACTTGCTCATAGGTTTGTGCGTGCAGCGGTGCGCCGACCCAGAGGACGCAGCAACAGGCAACAACCCAGACATTGCGCCGGGTCACTGGCGGGCCACCGGCATTCAAATTCGTGACCAACGCCGCACGCACCAGGCGGGGCGCTCATGGGAATCAAAGGCTGTGAAGCTCGAGGCGTGGCTGAGGCTGCCTGCGAACTTATCACCCGCTTCTTGTCCGGTACCGAAGTCGCTTTGATAGACGATCGTAAAGTCGCCCATACCGGCGGATGACTCAATCCGCTCGGCAGCGGCTGGCAGCGTCGCGTTGATGTTGAAGTTACTCGGGATCGGACAGCTGCTTGCAAAGGTCGTCTGCGTGACCCCGTTCGGATCCAAGGGGTTGCGAGCCTCCTGAGTGGCTATCGGCAATGGGGTGGCCCCCACGGGAACCGGTTGCGTGCCAATGTTGGTTGGATTCGCCAAAGCCAGGGCGGTGGCGTTGGTTGGCGCCTGCACAAAGATATAGTCTGACGCGGCAAGTCCAGAGCCGTTGATCGCGTAGGCGCCAGGCGGGCTGGCGTGGGTTGCCGTGGTTGAGAATGTCAGTGTGCCGGTGGTCGAACTATCTAATGTATCGGCGCCGACAAATCCGGAGACCGTTCCGGTAAATATCGGGAATGACGTGCCGAGCAAGTCAATTATCGGATTGGCGACGTAGGTTAGCGTGGCCGGTGTAATGATGCCTATCTTTCCGTTGATCGCAGTTGATTCCAAGTCATAGTTTCCGGCCTGGGGCCCGCTTAACTGCAGGCCGGCTACAGAGACATTGATTCCTGTACCGACATCCTTTGTCCCATACGTCCCATTTGCCGGATCGTTCAGCGAAACCGCGTCGCCGTTGACGATTCCGGTCAAAGTGTAATTGCCTGCCGACAGCGTTGCCGCTGTTGTGCCATCGTAAGTCTTGGTCGCCGTCCCGGTCAGGCCGGCGGTGAGAATCTCAGGATTGATGGTGAGCGCCCCATTGACGTAGCTGATCGAGTAGTTGCCGGCGTTGAAGGTGCCGCCGACCGCATTGCTCGGCGTGATCAGGTAGGGCGAGCCGGCGACATTGGCGGTGCTCGCCGCACCGGGGCTGGTGAGGGTGACCGAGCCGATCGTCTCCCCGTTCTGCAGCCCGACGCTGGTAAATTCGCTACCGGCAAAGGTCAGCGTCTGCCCGTAGGTCTTGCTCGCGTTATCCGCCGTGATCGCCAGCGCCGCGGGGTTCACGGTGAGCGCCCCATTGACGTAGCTGATCGAGTAGTTGCCGGCGTTGAAGGTGCCGCCGACCGCATTGCTCGGCGTGATCAGGTAGGGCGAGCCGGCGACATTGGCGGTGCTCGCCGCACCGGGGCTGGTGAGGGTGACCGAGCCGATCGTCTCCCCGTTCTGCAGCCCGACGCTGGTAAATTCGCTACCGGCAAAGGTCAGCGTCTGCCCGTAGGTCTTGCTCGCGTTATCCGCCGTGATCGCCAGCGCCGCGGGGCTCACGGTGAGCGCACCACTGACGAATGAAAGCTGATAATTGAATGGATTCGTGATCGTGCCCGCGGAAACGGTAATTGCGATACGGGCTGCCCGCCACCGAACTGCTCGACGTTGCCGTGGTGGCAAGCGCCGGCATACCGTTCAACGCCGAGTTCTGGGTATCCACGGTCATTCCATTGCCGCTCACTAATCCGGCGACTGTGTACCCGGAAGCTGCCAGCGACGGGGTTGACCCATAGGTGCTGCTCTGGGGTGTCGCAGTAATGGTCAGCGTCGGCGCAGCGCGGTACAGAGCCTCGTCCGTCCCTGCTCCCGGCACAAAGGAGATGGCGCTGTCGTAGCGCCACGCAGGGACGGCCAGACCACCGAGAACCGTTCCGCTGCCCGATAGATCACCGGTATAGATCAGCCAATTGGCACCAGGCGTGGGGGTCGAAAGCACGCTCGCACCCACGTTATTGACGAAATCCCCACCCGTGACCGTCCCGGCCGCGCTCGATGAGCCGGCCATTAGAGTCAGAGCGGTGCCGGTGCCGTTCGCGGTCAGCTGGGCTCCGGGATTCAGAGTGATGTTACCTGCAGCAGCATTGGCGGTAATCGTATTGGTTGCGGTGACCGCCCCGGCAAATGTGATGCCGTTTCCCACGCCAGTGGTTGTCAGGTTGACACCGGTGGCGGTGATTGCGCCTACGTTCAGATTGCCGGCCGCGATGACGAACAGGTTCTGGCCGACGGTTGCAGTGCCAAGCGTTAATGCAGCACCGTTGGTGAGCGCGACGTTGTTCGCACCGCTGTTGGCGAGCGACACCGCACCCGTGAAATCATTGTTCTGAGTCAGGGTGATCGCATTCGCCCCGGCGCTGAAGGACGCGACTGCCGGCACCGGCCGCCTGGGTGATCGCCCCGGTCTGGGTGATCGCCCCGGTCGAGTTGACGGTCAGCGTGCCGCTGCCCACGCTCGAGGCGCCCAGCGCCGTCGCCACCGCGTTGGTCAGCGAGACATTGTTCGCGCCGCTGTTGGTGAGCGACACCGCGCCCGTGAAGTGGTTGGCCTGGGTGAGCGTGATCGCATTGGCCCCGGCGCTGAAGGAGGCGGCCCGGCAGCCCGCCGCCTGGGTAAATACCCCGGTCTGGGTGATCGGCCCGGTGGAGGTCACCGTCAGCGTGCCGCTGCCCACGCCCGAGGCCCCGAGCTTCGTCGCCGCCGCGTTGGTGAGCGCGACGTTGTTCGCCCCGCTATTGTCCAGCACCACCGCGCCGGTGAGATCATTGTTCTGAGTCAAGGTGATCGCATTCGCACCGGCATTGAAGGTTGCAATGCCGGCAGCCGCGGCCTGGGTGATCGTGCCGGTCTCGGTGATCGGCCCGCTCGAGGTCACCGTGAAGGTGCCCGTGCCCACGCCCGAGGTTCCGAGCACCGTCGCCGCCGCATTGGTGAGCGAGACATTGTTCGCGCCGCTGTTGGCGAGCGACACCGCGCCGGTGAAATCATTGTTCTGAGTCAAGGTGATCGCATTCGCCCCGGCGCTGAAGGAGGCGGCTCCGGCACCGGCCGCCTGGGTGATGACCCCGGTCTGGGTGATCGCCCCGGTCGATGTCACCGTCAGCGTGCCCGTGCCCACACTCGAGGTCCCGAGCTTCGTCGCCACTGCGTTGGTGAGCGCAACGTTGTTCGCCCCGCTGTTATTCAGCGACACCGCACCCGTGAAGTGGTTGGCCTGGGTGAGTGTGATCGCATTGGCTCCGGCATTGAACGTCGCAATGCCCGCAGCGGCCGCCTGGGTGATGACCCCGGTCTCGGTGATCGGCCCGCTCGAGTTGACGGTCAGCGTGCCGCTGCCCACAGTCGAGGTCCCGAGCACCGTCGGCGCCGCGTTGGTGAGCGCGACGTTGTTCGCGCCGCTGTTGGTGAGCACCACCGTCCCGGTCAGATCATTGTTCTGAGTCAAGGTGATGGCGTTGGCGCCGGCGCTGAAGGAGGCGGCCCGGCACCGGCCGCCTGGGTGATGACCCCGGTCTGGGTGATCGCCCCGGTCGAGGTGACGGTGAGCGTGCCGCTGCCGACGCTCGAGGTTCCCAGCGCGGTTGCCACTGCGTTGGTGAGCGCGACGTTGTTCGCGCCGCTGTTGGCGAGCGACACCGCGCCCGTGAAGTGGTTAGCCTGGGTCAGCGTGATCGCATTCGCCCCGGCGGTGAAGGACGCGGCTCCGGCACCGGCTGCCTGGGTGATCGCCCCGGTCTGGGTGATCGGCCCGGTCGAGTTGATGCTCAGCGTGCTGCTGCCCACGCCCGAGGCCCCGAGCTTCGTCGCCACTGCGTTGGTGAGTGCGACGTTGTTCGCGCCGCTGTTGTTCAGCACCACCGCCCCGGTCAGATCATTGTTCTGAGTCAAGGTGATCGCATTGGCTCCGGCATTGAACGTCGCAACGCCCGCAGCGGCCGCCTGGGTGATCACGCCGGTCTCGGTGATCGCCCCGGTCGAGTTGATGGTCAGCGTGCCGCTGCCCACGCCCAAGGTGCCGAGCGCCGTCGCCGCCGCGTTGGTCAGCGAGACATTGTTCGCGCCGCTGTTGGCGAGCGACACCGCGCCGGTGAAGTGGTTGGCCTGGGTGAGTGTGATCGCATTGGCACCGGCGCTGAACGACGCATGCCCGCAGCGCGCCGCCTGAGTAAATACCCCGGTCTGGGTGATCGGCCCGGTGGAGGTCACCGTCAGCGTGCCGCTGCCCACGCCCGAGGCCCCGAGCTTCGTCGCCGCCGCATTGGTGAGCGCGACGTTGTTCGCCCCGCTGTTGTCCAGCACCACCGCGCCGGTGAGATCATTGTTCTGAGTCAAGGTGATCGCATTCGCACCGGCATTGAAGGTTGCAATGCCGGCAGCCGCGGCCTGGGTGATCGTGCCGGTCTGGGTGATCGGCCCGCTCGAGGTCACCGTGAAGGTGCCCGTGCCCACGCCCGAGGTTCCGAGCGCCGTCGCCGCCGCATTGGTGAGCGAGACATTGTTCGCGCCGCTGTTGGCGAGCGACACCGCGCCGGTGAAATCATTGTTCTGAGTCAAGGTGATGGCACTCGCCCCGGCGCTGAAGGAGGCGGCTCCGGCACCGGCCGCCTGGGTGATGACCCCGGTCTGGGTGATCGCCCCGGTCGATGTCACCGTCAGCGTGCCCGTGCCCACACTCGAGGTCCCGAGCTTCGTCGCCACTGCGTTGGTGAGCGCAACGTTGTTCGCCCCGCTGTTATTCAGCGACACCGCACCCGTGAAGTGGTTGGCCTGGGTGAGTGTGATCGCATTGGCTCCGGCATTGAACGTCGCAATGCCCGCAGCGGCCGCCTGGGTGATGACCCCGGTCTCGGTGATCGGCCCGCTCGAGTTGACGGTCAGCGTGCCGCTGCCCACAGTCGAGGTCCCGAGCACCGTCGGCGCCGCGTTGGTGAGCGCGACGTTGTTCGCGCCGCTGTTGGTGAGCACCACCGTCCCGGTCAGATCATTGTTCTGAGTCAAGGTGATGGCGTTGGCGCCGGCGCTGAAGGTGGCGGATGCCCGCACCGGCCGCCTGGGTGATGACCCCGGTCTGGGTGATCGCCCCGGTCGAGGTGACGGTGAGCGTGCCGCTGCCGACGCTCGAGGTTCCCAGCGCGGTCGCCACTGCGTTGGTGAGCGCGACGTTGTTCGCGCCGCTGTTGGCGAGCGACACCGCGCCCGTGAAGTGGTTAGCCTGGGTCAGCGTGATTGCATTCGCCCCGGCGGTGAAGGACGCGGCTCCGGCACCGGCTGCCTGGGTGATCGCCCCGGTCTGGGTGATCGGCCCGGTCGAGTTGATGCTCAGCGTGCTGCTGCCCACGCCCGAGGCCCCGAGCTTCGTCGCCACTGCGTTGGTGAGTGCGACGTTGTTCGCCCCGCTGTTGTTCAGCGACCACCGCCCCCGTGAGATCGTTGTTCTGAGTCAGGGTGATCGCATTGGCCCCGGCGTTGAAGGTGGCGGCGCCCGCAGCCGGCCGCCTGGGTGATCACCCCGGTCTGGGTGATCGCCCCGGTCGAGTTGATGGTCAACGTGCCGCTGCCCACGCTCGAGGTGCCGAGCGCCGTCGCCGCCGCGTTGGTCAGCGAGACATTGTTCGCCCCGCTGTTGGTGAGCGACACCGCGCCGGTGAAGTCGTTGTTCTGAGTTAAAGTGATCGCGTTGGGCCCGGCGCTGAAGGTCGCCGCGCCGGCCCCCGCCGCCTGGGTAGATGGCCCCGGTCTGGGTGATCGGCCCGGTCGAGGTGATCGTCAGCGTCCCGCTGCCGACGCTCGACGCCCCGAGCTTCGTCGCCGCCGCATTGGTCAGCGCGACATTGTTCGCCCCGCTGTTGTCCAGCGCCACCGCGCCGGTGCAGCTCGTTGGTCTGGGTCAGCGTGATCGCGTTCGCCCCGGCGTTGAAGGTGGCGGTGCCGGCCGCCCGCCGCCTGGGTGATCGCCCCGGTCTCGGTGATCGCCCCGCGTGGAGGTGACGGTCAGGGTGCCCGTGCCCACGCTCGAGGCGCCGAGCACCGTCGCCGCCGCGTTGGTCAGCGAGACATCGTTCGCCCCGCTGTTGGTGAGCGCCACCGCGCCGGTCAAATGATTGGCCTGCGTCAGCGTGATGGCGCTCGCCCCGGCGCTGAAGGCGGCGGCGCCGGCCCCGGCCGCCTGGGTGATGACCCCGGTCTGGGTGATCGCCCCGGTCGAGGTCACCGTCAGGTGCCCGTGCCCACGCTCGAGGCCCCGAGCGCGTCGCCACTGCGTTGGTGAGCGCCACGTCGTTCGCCCCGCTGTTGTTCAGCGACACCGCGCCCGTGAAGTCGTTGGCCTGGGTGAGCGCGATCGCGTTGGCTCCGGCATTGAAGGTCGCGACGCCCGCGCCGGCCGCCTGGGTGATCACCCCGGTCTCGGTGATCGCCCCGGTCGAGTTGACGGTCAGCGTCCCGCTGCCCACAGTCGAGGTCGCGAGCACCGTCGGCGCCGCGTTGGTCAGCGCAACGGTGTTCGCCCCGCTGTTGTTCAGCGACCACGCCGCCGGTGAGACTGTTGGCCTGGGTCAGGGTGATGGCGTTGGCGCCGGCGCTGAAGGTCGCCGTTCCCGCGCCCGCGGCCTGGGTGATCACGCCGGTCTGGGTGATCGCCCCGGTCGA